>NZ_JAGKSD010000010.1 GCF_017942225.1 Corynebacterium sp. Marseille-P3884
CCCACGTGTTACTCACCCGTTCGCCACTCGAGTACCCCTGCAAGCAGGAGCCTTTCCGTTCGACTTGCATGTGTTAAGCACGCCGCCAGCGTTCATCCTGAGCCAGGATCAAACTCTCCACAAAAAACACCCACCTAAAGTGAGCATCAATCAGTAAAAGATTACTGAGCCGTGAAAAGCCCAAAACCCAACCAAAACAAACCACACCACACAACAAAGCGTGGCCTGGCAATCCAAAAATTACTAAACAAACCCAACAAAGGGTCCATCAAACATTGCTGCCCCTCCGACGAGGAGAAAAGACAACAACAAAAAATCCAATCAGCCATGCGACCAACCAGACGAACAACACCCCATCAATGGTTCAGGCATCGTCCGACCAGCACACACCACAAAAAAGGGCATGAAACAGTCACACAAACCAACCAAACAAAATCATTGGCACACTATCGAGTTCTCACACAACACACGCACACTCGGCTTCGGAACTTTCGCCCCTCTGCCTTAGCGGCTTGTCTGACATTACTTTAGGCTGACATTTGATGTCAACTCTGTCGCAATATCAATTTTTTCTCGCCGCCACCTTCTGTTCAGACCCGTTAACCGGTTCTTAACGTCTCGCGGCGACGGATCAAAACATTAACCCTAAGTGGTTACAGAATGCAAATGCGGCCTTTGAACTGCACGAATGATGCGATAGCTGAAACGTCTTAACCCATGTCGGACCAATGATCCGCAAGTTCGTTGAATATCTGCGTGTAGGCGATGATCGAGGCTGTGTCCTGCACGTTCAGTGGTGCAATGTAGACACGGCCCGTTTCTAATGCGGAGATGTCTTTCAACTCTTCGGTTCCGGCGAATGCGCGCATTGCCGGCACATACCCGTCGGCAGCAATGTCTTTCTGAGTCTCCGTTACAAAGAGGAACGTCGGCTCTGCTTCCACCAGTGCAGGAATATCCGCGGGATCCTCCGGCTTCAACGCGGGTGTGAGTTCGAGCATCTCGAATAGCGGCTGCCAGAGCGTATCGCCGTCGGCTGGTTGAACAGTCATCTCTTCCCCGTTGACGGTCAGCGCTGAGAAGGTCCACTTCTCGGAACGCGCTTCGATGGCACGGCCACGCGCTTCGGAGAACTCCTTGTCCAGTTCGGCAGCTTCATCTTCTTTGCCGAAGATCGTGCCCAGCACCTGGATCTGCCGAACCATCTCCCAGTCGAGGGGGATGCCGTCGCGGGGCGTGAGATCGACAAACGCCGCATCCGGACGTTCGGCAGCAGCACCATCAGCAGTTCCGGCAACGACGAGGTCGGCATCGCTGCGCGGATCCTGCACCTCAACGCCGAGCGCTTCGAGCAGCTCACGGGAGCGGGCGTCTTGCGCGACAACGCGTTTTGGCGCAGCGGGCACGGTCTTGCCCCCCTCGTTGTCCTCGATCTCGACGGATTCGGTGTTTGCTTCAGTGGCGGTCGTGGTGTTTTCTTCCGCCACTGGAGTTTCATCGGCAGGCGTTGTGCAGGCGGCAAGCAGCGCGCCTGCAGTGAGGAGCACCGCTCCCCGAAAGATTGCTCGGTTCATATCGCTGCACAGCTTATCGGAAACGACAAAACCGCCGGCCGTTACTGACCAGCGGTTTCATCGCTTTGTGGAGATGCCGGGAATTGAACCCGGGTCCTTCGCCACTGCACCAGGGCTTCTCCGTGCGCAGTTCGCACAGAATCTCTGCTCGACCCTCCGGATCAGGCGAACATGTCCGGATGACGGGCCCAGCCGGTGAAAAGGTGTCCCCTCCGCGCCTCACCGGCACGGCGAGAGGGCAAGCTCCCTAGTCGATGCCAGGATCCGGGTCGGGAGCGAGCCCGGCCTGACAGACACGCGGTCGCTACTTAGGCAGCGAGGGCGTAGTCACGCTGAGAGTTCTTCTCTGCGTTTATCAAGTGCTGCGACGCTTCAAATCGGTGGTCTCCAGCCTGCACCGGCACGCTTCCCCTGGTTTAGTCGGCGAAGTCGAAACCAAGTCATCCCCTTCGCGTCCTGCGGCGGGATCATGCATTGACCGCAGGAGAGATAACAATAGCGCTGATCAATACCGCACGTCAAGCAGGTGCGACGCGCAAGAATTCGACTACCGTGTCGGGGTCGACATCCACGGCGAGGCGGACAGCGCGCGCGACGTTCACCGGGTCCATCTTCGGGCGATCGCCGTGCTTCGGGTCGGCGAGCATGTCCGTGTCGGTGCGGCCCGGGTGGATCGAGGTCACGCGGATCTTCCCTTTTTCCTCCAGGCGGAGGGCATCGGTGAAGCCGCGAAGCGCGAATTTGGAGGCGCAGTACGCAGTGTTTTCTTCGACACCGTGGAAGCCAGCGCCGGAGTTGATGGTGATGATAAGACCACGCGATCGTCGTAAAGCGGGCAAAAGCTCGCGCGTGAGAGTGACGGGCGCGAGCACGTTGATGTCCATGGTCTCGCGCCACTGCTCGGCGTCGAGCTCGTCGAACGGTGCCTTGTGCAGTACGCCCGCTGCGTGGACGACGATATCGACATTCTCGATCCTGCGCGCGGCCTCGACGATCGCCTGCTCGTCGCGCAGGTCGACCTCGAACGGCTCAGCGCTGGGAAGCTTATCGACGACCGCGCTCGCGTCCTTCGACGCCCCCACCAGAATGTGGTGGTCTTTGCCCAGCTCCTCGGCAATGGCACGGCCGATGCCGCGGGAAGCGCCGGTGATGAGGGCTGTTTTCATGCCTTGATCCCCTTGAATTTGCGGCCGAGTTCGCGCGCGATTTCGCGGTCCTCGGTGCGTTTCTTGATGTCCTGGCGGCGATCATAGTCCTGCTTGCCTTGCGCGAGGCCGAGCTCGACCTTGACGCGACCGTCTTTGAGGTAGAGCTTCAGTGGGACCAAAGTGCGGTTGCCGTCGCGGACCTTGCCTTCAAGCGTGTCGATCTCGCGACGGTGCAGCAACAGCTTGCGGGTGCGGCGCGGCGAGTGGTTCGTCCACGACCCCATCGAATATTCGGGGATGTGGAGGTTGCGGAGCCAGACTTCGCCGTCATCGATAGTCGCGAATGCCTCGACAAGGGATGCCTTGCCGTCGCGCAGGGACTTGATTTCCGTCCCCACTAGGACGACGCCGGCCTCGTAGGTCTCGAGGATGTTGTAGTCATGGCGAGCTTTGCGGTTGGACGCGATGACGCCCGGACCGTCCTTCTTCTTTTTCTTCGCCATGCCTGACCTCCTACTTTCGCACGTAAGAGCGCAACGCTACCTGAGCGACCAGACCTGAAGCAAGAAGCGCGACGAGGCCGACAAGCGGCATGACGGTCCACACGGCGCCGTCGGAAAGCTTCGCGATGAGCAGATTCTCGTACACACCCGCCAGCATCGGGTCGACGATCTGCGATTTGATCGCCCACACGCCCACCGTGGCAATGACCGCGCCGATGAACACGGAGATCAGCGCCTCGAGAATGAACGGCGCCTGCGTGAACCAGCGGGTCGCGCCCACCATGCGCATGATGCCGATCTCTTCGCGGCGGCTGTACGCGGCGAGCTGCACCATATTCGCGATCAAGAACGCGGCTGCCAGCGCCTGCGCCGCAGCAATGATGAATGTCGCATTGCGGAAGGAATCGAGCGAGTCAGCGACACCTCGGACATCGCTGGCCTGGTCAGCGACGTATTCCACCTGCGGCATGTCGCGCACGGCGTCGATCGGCTCGGTATTCGTCGGATCCTCCAGCCGCACGTGCAGCGCCGCCGGCATCGAATCCTTCGAGGTCTCCTGCACCAGCACCGGGTCGGATTCCTGGAACAGCTCCGCGAAACGCTCGTACGACTGCTCGCGGTTACGGAAGGTCACGGACTCGACGCGGTCATCCGCCTGCAGCTTGTCGCGCACTTCCGCACAGCTTGTCGACGAACAATCCTTGTCCCCCGCCGAGATCTCCTCGTTCAGCTCCACCATCACTTCCACACGGTCGAGATAGAGGTCCTTCGTCTCGCTGGTGACCTTGGACATGAGAATGCCCGCACCGACCAGCGCCAAAGACAGCGCAGTGGTGATGATGAGCGCGATCGTCATGGTGAGGTTGCGGCCCAGCCCGCGGAAGCCCTCACGGAAGATGAAATTCCAATTCATAGTTATGCCCCCACAGTTCCGTACACGCCGTGGCTCTCGTCGCGAACAAGCTTGCCCAGGTGCAGCTCGATCACACGTTTGCGCATGTCATTGACTGCACGCGCATTATGGGTGGACATGATCACGGTCGTGCCCATGCGGTTGATGCGTGCCAGCAGCGCCATGATGTCGTCGGCGGTAGACGGGTCGAGGTTGCCCGTCGGCTCGTCGGCAAGCAAAAGATGCGGACGGTCCACGAACGCACGCGCGATAGCCACGCGCTGCTGCTCGCCGCCGGACAACTCGTTCGGCATGCGGTTCGCCTTCGCGTCCAGGCCGACGATCTCCAGTGCCTCCGGCACCAGCTTCTTGATCTTCGCCTTCGGCTTACCGATGACTTCGAGCGCGAACGCCACATTGTCGTACACGTTCAGCTTCGGCAGCAGCCGGAAATCCTGGAAGACATAGCCGATGGACTGGCGGAGCTTGTTCACCTCCTTGCCCTTCAGCTCGTTGACGTGGAAGTCGCCGAAGTGGATGTCACCGCTGGTCACGTTCTCCTCGCGGATCAACAACTCCAAAAACGACGACTTGCCCGAGCCCGACGGGCCGATCAGAAAGACGAACTCGCCATTTTCAATCGTCAGCGAGATATCGTCCAGCGCCGGCCGCGTCGACGTCGGGTAGACCTTTGTCACATTCGAGAAAGTGATCACACGCGCCACTCTAGTGACAGACGCGGGTCGCACGGAAATCCCACTCGCGGAACCCGCAGGTGATTCAGGTGACGTTCAGGATTTTAGGATTCTTCGCCCTGCTGCTCCGCCATGCGCCAGCGGATACCGGCCTCGAGGAACCCGTCGAGGTCGCCGTCGAGGACCTTCTGTGGGTCGCCGACTTCGTAGTTGGTACGCAGGTCTTTGACCATCTGGTACGGGTGCAGGACGTACGAGCGCATCTGGTTGCCCCAGCTGGCGTTGCCGCCGGCGCCGAGAGCGTCGAGCTCGGCCTTTTCCTCTTGGCGTTTGAGTTCCAGGAGCTTGGACTGCAAGACGTTCAGGGCCGAGGCCTTGTTCTGAATCTGGGACTTCTCGTTCTGGCAGGTCACCACGATGCCGGTGGGCTCGTGAGTGATGCGGACGGCGGAGTCGGTGGTGTTGACTGACTGGCCTCCGGGACCGGAGGAGCGGTAGACGTCCACGCGGATATCGGAGTCGGGGATGTCGATGTGCTCTGTCTGCTCCACCACCGGCAGAACCTCCACCTCAGCGAACGAGGTCTGGCGGCGGCCCTGGTTGTCGAAGGGCGAGATGCGCACGAGGCGGTGCGCACCCTGCTCCACAGAGAGCTGGCCGTACATGTATTCGCCGTGGACGACGAAGGTCGCGGACTTGATGCCGGCTTCCTCGGCGTAGGAGATGTCGTAGACGTCGACCTTGTGGCCGTTCTTCTCCGCCCAGCGGGTGTACATGCGCATGAGCATTTCCGCCCAGTCAGCGGCATCGACACCGCCAGCGCCGGAGCGGATATTCACCACTGCCTCGCGCTCGTCGTATTCGCCGGACAGCATCGTGGTCACTTCCAGAGCGGAGATCTGGGTTTCCAGATCGGCCAGTTCGTCGTCGGCAAGCGATGCGTCGCCTTCTTCTTCCGCGAGTTCGTACATGACCGGAAGATCGTCGAGCCGCTGGCGGAGGCCCGTGACTTTGCGCAGTTTGGCCTGCACGTTGGATAGCTCCGTGGTCACCGTCTGCGCGTGGTCGGGGTCGTCCCACAGGCTCGGGTCGGCGGCCTGCTGCTCCAGCTCGCGGGCGCGCGAATCCATCTCGTCAAGGTCCATGACCGACTCGATGGTGGTCAGGGTGGAGTCGAGGGACTGGATCCGGTTGCTGGTCTCTGGCTGCATAGGTGCGAAGTCTAGTGGACTTCGTAAATCGCCTTCGAACCGCCGCCAGACGACCTACACTGTGTGGCGCACCCACACGGGCGCCCGTGGCAGCGGGCTGAGATCGCACTGATATTGAGCCGTGCGAGCACCGTCCGAACCTGTCTGGTTAGCACCAGCGAAGGAAGTAAGGAGCAGCTGATGGCTGATATTTACGCGTCTGAAATCCACCCGAAGCACTCGTACGCCCCGATTGTCGAAGACGGTCTTGAAGTTCCGGAAACCGCGATTGAGCTGGACGATTCCCCGACTGGTCCGAATGAGCCGTTCCGCGTGTACCGCACCCGCGGCCCGTGGGCCGAGCCGGAGGAGGGCCTGCCGGACCTGCGCAGCGAATGGATCGCCGAGCGCGACGACGTGGAAGCATATGAGGGGCGTGCACGGAACCTCGAGGACGACGGCACCCGCGCAATGAAGCGCGGCGCGGCCAGCGAGGAATGGCGTGGCGCGACCCGCCCGACCCTGCGCGCGAAGGACGGCAAGCGTGTCACGCAGATGGCGTATGCACGCCGCGGCGAGATCACCCCGGAGATGCGTTTTGTCGCGCTGCGCGAGCACTGCGACCCGGAGAAGGTCCGCGAGGAAGTCGCTGCCGGTCGCGCGATCATTCCGAACAACATCAACCACCCCGAGTCCGAGCCGATGATCATCGGCAATGCGTTTTTGACCAAGATCAACGCCAATATCGGCAACTCGGCCGTCACCTCTTCGATCCGCGAGGAAGTGGACAAACTGCGCTGGGCCACCCGCTGGGGCGCGGACACCGTGATGGACCTGTCCACCGGCAACGACATCCACACCACCCGCGAGTGGATCCTGCGTAACTCCCCTGTCCCGATCGGCACCGTGCCGATCTACCAGGCGCTGGAGAAGGTCGGCGGCGTCGCCGAGGACCTGACGTGGGAGATCTTCCGCGACACCGTCATCGAGCAGGCTGAGCAGGGCGTCGACTACATGACCGTCCACGCGGGTGTGCGCTTGCCGTACGTCCCGCTGACGTCGAAACGCGTCACCGGCATCGTCTCCCGCGGCGGCTCCATCATGGCCGGCTGGTGCCTCGCCCACCACAAGGAGTCCTTCCTCTACGAGAATTTCGACGAGCTGTGCGAGATTTTCGCGCAGTACGACATCGCATTCTCGCTTGGCGACGGCCTGCGCCCCGGCTCCGTCGCCGACGCCAACGACGCCGCCCAGTTCGCGGAGCTCAAGACCATTGGCGAGCTGTGCAAGCGCGCCTGGGACCACGATGTCCAGGTGATGATCGAGGGCCCCGGCCACGTCCCACTGAACATGATCCAGGTGAACAACGAGAAGGAAGAAGAATGGTGCGGCGGCGCCCCCTTCTACACTCTCGGCCCCTTGGTCACCGATATCGCTCCCGGCTACGACCACATCACCTCTGCGATCGGCGCTGCCAATATCGCCATGGGCGGCACCGCAATGCTGTGCTACGTCACCCCGAAAGAGCACCTCGGCCTGCCGAATAAGGACGATGTGAAAACCGGCGTGATCACCTACAAGATCGCCGCCCACGCCGCCGATGTGGCGAAGGGCCACCCGGGTGCGCGCGACTGGGACGACGCGATGAGCAAGGCTCGCTTCGAGTTCCGCTGGCACGACCAGTTCGCGCTCTCCCTCGACCCGGAGACCGCGCAGGCGTACCACGACGAGACGCTTCCCGCTGAGCCCGCCAAGACCGCGCACTTCTGCTCGATGTGCGGCCCGAAGTTCTGCTCGATGCGCATCAGCCAGGACATCCGCGACGAATTCGGCGATGCGATCGACGAGGCCCTGGACGACAAGAACAAGAAGCTCATCGCCGATCTGGGCATCCCGAGCTTCGCCGGCGGCACCGACTACCGCCGCGGCGAGCGCGAAATGGCCAAGGAATTCCACAAGCTCGGCTCGAATGTCTACGTTCAGGAATAATGGCGGCTGTGTCTACCGCAGCTTTCATTGATTCGCACCGCAATTCCACTGACGCCGAGCTCGCCCGAGCCCTTGTCGAGACAGCCGGGGGCCTGGCGCTGAGCATGCGCGACGAAGGCCTCGAGACCGGCCAGAAGACCTCCGTGTCCGACGTTGTCACCAACGCCGACACGGCCGCCGAGGACTTCGTCGCGGGAGCACTCGAGGCCCTGCGCCCCGAGGACGGAATCGTGGGCGAAGAGGGCGCGGCGAAGGCGTCGACAAGCGGGCGCACGTGGGTGATCGACCCGGTGGACGGCACCTACAACTTCGCGTCGGGCTCCGATTATTTCTGCTCCGCGCTCGCGCTCGTCGAGGGCGAGGCCGGCGACCCTTCGCGCATTCTGACCAGCGCGATTCACCGCCCCGCACTTGCCACGACGTGGGTCGCAGACAACGGCACCGCGACACGGAACGGCCGCACGCTCGAGCAGCTTATCGACGCCCCGCTGCCCCACCTGGCGCTCGCCACCTACCTCCACCCCACGTCGATGAAAGACGAAGCCATCCGGAACGCGTGGCTGGACGCCACCAACTGTGCTGCCACCGTGCGCATGTTCGGTGCCGGCTCCATCGACCTGGCGACCGTCGCATCTGGCGGGATCGGCGGCTGGCTGCAGCACTCTGTCGCCGACTGGGATTGGCTGCCCGGCAAAGCACTCGTTGAGGCTGCCGGTGGCAAGGCAGTGAAGGCCGATGCCGGCGGGGTCACATGGTGCGTTGCCGGAAACCGCCAGCTCGTCGACGAAGTGCTGGCTAAGCTTGAACAGCATGGCTAACTACTCCGACGACCTCGCCCTCGCCCTCGAACTGGCTGAGCTTGCCGACGCAATAACTCTCGAGCGCTTCGAATCCGCCGACCTGAAGGTGGATACCAAGCCCGACATGACCCCCGTTTCCGACGCTGATGTGGCAGTCGAGAGCGCGCTGCGCGACAAACTCGGCACCGCCCGCCCCGCCGACGCCGTCCTCGGCGAAGAATTCGGCGGCGACGTGCAGTTCTCCGGCCGCCAATGGGTCATCGACCCGATCGACGGCACCAAGAATTTCGTCCGCGGCGTGCCCGTGTGGGCGACACTCATCTCCCTGCTTGAGGACGGCAAGCCCGTCGTCGGCGTCATCAGCGCCCCTGCCCTGGCACGCCGCTGGTACGCCAGTGAGGCCGCCGGTGCGTGGCGCACATTCGCCGACGGAAGCGTCACCCGGCTGGGGGTCTCGGGGGTTCCGGGGCTGGCGGATGCGTCGATAAGCATCTCTTCCTTGAGCGGCTGGCGCGACCGCGGGTTGCGTGACCAGCTGATTTCGCTCACCGACGATGCGTGGCGCCTGCGCGGCTACGGCGATTTCTTCTCTTACTGCCTCGTCGCCGAAGGCGCCGTGGACATCGCCGCCGAACCTGAGGTTTCCCTCTGGGACCTGGCCGCCCTGTCCGTCCTCGTGACTGAGGCCGGCGGCCGCTTCACCTCGCTTGCTGGCGAGGACGGCCCGCACGGCGGCGGTGCCGTGGCCACTAACGGCCTGCTGCACGACGAGGTACTCGGCCGCCTCAGCTAGCGCGCGAGGCGGAAGCCGTTGCCCACTCCCGGCGCGGCGTTGAGGTCGCGGATGATCGCGTCGATGCTCGTGGACACCGTCGGCGAGTGGATCGGCCCCTGCAGCGGGCTCATGCACTGCAGGTTCGCATTCCGCGGGATCGAGGAGCCGTTGACCAGCCCGACCAGGCGCGTGCCGGAATACAGCGGCGCGCCCGAATCGCCCGCCATCGCGCAGACCTGCGACTGCTGGCGCACGCCGTCCGTCATCCAGTTGATTCCGCAGGTCACACCCGACGCGTAGCCGTTCTTGCACAGCTGGTCGCCGGTGCGCACCGACCCGCCCGTCGAGCGGATCGTCGTGCCGTTGTAACTCGCCGTCAAGTCCGCGCGCGGGCCGAGCTCGATCACCGCGTAGTCCATCGCCCCGTTCTTCCGCGCGACCCGGCCCGTCGGGCCCGCCGCGAACGAATCTGACGCGACCACCTGGTCGCCGACGTTGCCGCAGTGCCCCGCGGTGAGCGCCACCTTGCGCCCCGCACCGTCGGTGCCGACCGCCGCGACCGTGCACATGCCGTACAGCCCGACGTAGATCGGCGCGCCCGGGCCGTACAGCGCACGCCCGCGCGATGCCGCATGCTTCGCACCCGGGTTCGCCCGCTGTGCGTCGAACCACGAGCCCGGCACGCGGTGCAGCACACCCGGCGCGAACGGCTTGCCCGCCAGTACCTTTGCCGCCGGGTCCGTTCGCCACTGGTAATTCGGGTCGACCTGCGCATTCGCCTGTGGTGCAGCTACCAGAGCCAGCGCAGCTAACGCCGCTGCCGCCAAAGCCCGGATCTTCATGTGGTCGTCCCTTCTCCGAGAGGATCTGAATAGACAAACCGTACCGTACGGGTGTGTCCCTACAATGGCGCACATGACCGAACTCGACCTCCGCTGCTATTTCGTTACCGGCGCCGGTGCCCCCGACCAGATCGTGGAGACCGCCCGCGCCGCCGCCCAGGGCGGTGTCGGCATCATCCAGGTGCGCAGCAAACCCATCAGCGCACGCGATCTGTACGACCTCGGTTTGTCCGTGGTCACCGCCGTGCACGAGGTCAACCCCGCCACGCGCGTGCTTATCGACGACCGCGTTGACGTCGCCCTCGCCCTCGCCCCTCACGGTGTCGCCGGTGTCCACATCGGCCAGGACGACCTGAACCCCCGCATTGCTCGCGACCTGCTCGGCCCCGATGCCATCATCGGCCTGACCACTGGCACCCTGGAGCTGGTCGAAGCCGCCAACGACTTCTCCGATGTCATCGACTACATCGGTGCCGGGCCCTTCCGCGACACCCCGACCAAGGACTCGGGCCGCGCTCCCCTGGGCCTCGACGGCTACCCCGCCCTCGTCGCAGCATCGGAGCTGCCCATCGTCGCCATCGGCGATGTCACCGTCGACGATGCCGAGGACCTCGCCCGCACCGGCGTCGACGGCGTCGCCATCGTCCGCGGCATCATGAACGCCGAGGATCCGCGCGACTACGTTGAGCACGTGGTGGCCAGCGTCGACCGCGGCCGCAGCTAACTCGCGAAACTGTCGGCACATCCGCGCTTCTCCACCTTCGGCATCATGTAGGAGTCATTCCTGACCGGCAGCGAGTGGTTGTAGGACACGTAGCGGCTGCCGTCCCCGAAGTCGAAGACGATCTCGTCTCCGTGACGGGTGATTTCGGCATAGCCCTCCGTGACCAGCGAGTGGCACGCAGAGCACAGCGGGATGAGGTTGTCCATGTCCGTCAGGCCACCATTGGCCCATTCCTGCATGTGGTGGAATTCCATGAAGCGCGTGTGCGTGCATCCCGGCATCGCGCACTGCCCGCCCCACATGGCCAGCAGGGAGCGGATCTGCCCATCCGTTGCCAAACGCGTCGAACGCCCCGCGTTAATGATCAATCCGCGGTCATCGACCGTGTCCAGGCGCACCAGCGCGTTGGCGACGAGGTTCGCCAGCCCCTCCGACGCCACCCCTGCATTATTGGGAAGGTACGCTCGGCCATCCAGTGTCGCCATCACGCTGACCTGCGCGCCCGGCGCCCGGAGCTTGCTCTGCGGTTGCGACCTGACCGCGTTGACCATGCCCATCAGCGCGTGGACCATCGCACGCCCCGTCGGCAAACCGAAGCCCGAAACGTCCTTCTTGGCCTGCATCTTCTCCTCTTCCTCCTCCTTCGCCTTGATGAGGGCATCCAGCTTGGCCGGGTCGACGTATCCGTCCTCCCCGATGAGCGAGGTCAGCTCCTCCTCGTTCGCCGCGAATGCGAGATGCCCGATCTTCAGCGCGGCGCAGAAGGCATCCCCGTCGACGTGATTGAGCCGCGCCCAAAGCGTCAGGTCCCCGTCGTCTTCCTTCGCCATCCGCAGGTAGTACTCCTTTTTCGGCTTATCACCTCCGGCCTTTTCACGTCCGGCCAGCGCGCATTCCAGGCCGTTATGTCCCAGCTCCATCCCCTTTTCCACCAGCTCAACCTCATTCTCAGGCGTGAGATACTTGAGCAACAGCCGCAGCGCCGAGTAGCTCAAGTTCCCCGCTGCGAACATCTCCGCCAGATACGGAAAATTCAGCAGCTGCCGCGCCACGTACACATACTCGTGCGCCGACGACTCAGAGATCCCCAGACGGCGCATCAGCCACGTCGCCGTGCTGGACGCCCCACATTCCTGTGCGAGACTGCGACGGTCGAACTCCCCGATCATCTCCAAGAGACCAGCCTTCGAACGCATCATCGAGCGATACCTATCAACAATCTCTTCGGCCAGCACTTCAGCCCTCAGCTCGGACCCTGCTTCCATCACCAACATGATTCCCCCCAATGGTTGTTTGCTTTTGTTAAACGAACCATACAAAACGACTTGGACACACTCGCACAAGCGTTCGAACATACCTGGTCAGAGACTCCGCAGTGCGGAGTTCCTGCACGTTTGCAAAGCGCTTATCGACGCCCCAAACAACCCCTTTAAAACGCCGACGTGCGGCACCGCCCCCGACTCCGCACTGCGGAGTCCCTGCAGTTTCACAAACGCCTATCGACGCCAGCACCCCCTAAAACTCCGCACTGCGGAGTCCCTGCGGTTTCACAAACGCCTACCCACGCCAGCACCCCCTAAAACTCCGCACTGCGGAGTCCCTGCGGATTTGAGACCCCCTAGAGCACTAGAACAAGTCGATAAGCGTCATGCCTCCAAGGACGACGGTAATCACGAAAATGATGCCGCCGATGATGTTGGTCACTAGGCCGTTGACGTGATCGCCGAGGAGCTTCTTGTTGTTCATGGTGTAGAGCAGGAAGAAGGCGACAACGGGCAGGAGGATGCCGTTGGCGGCCTGGGCAAGGATGATGACCTGCACTGGGTTGACGCCGGTGATGGCAATGATGGCGCCGACGATAACAACAGTGAGGTAGATGGCGCGGAATTTGTTGTCTGTCAGGTCACGGGACCAGCCCATGACTCCGCAGATGGCGTAGGCGGCGCCAAGGGGGCCGGCGACGGCAGAGGTCATGCCGGCGGCAAAGAGGCCGATGGCAAGGACCCAGGGGGCGACGTCGCCAAGCATGGGGCGAAGGGGGTCGGCGAGGTCGGCGGCAGACTCAGCCTCCAAACCCTGGCTGAACATCACGGTCGCGGCGGTGGTGAGAATGGCCAGCGTGATCAGGCCGCCGATGGAGATCGAGACGACGTTGTCCACGCGCGCCTTCTTCATAGCAAGGTCCTGCGGTTCATTGCCCCATTTCTCCTGCACCAGGTTGGAATGGAGGAAAACGTTGTACGGAACGACCGTGGTGCCAATCAGAGCGATGGCGGTCAAGGCTGCCCCAGCGGGCACTTCGGGAACGAAGATGCCGTGGAGAAGCGCGCCAACATCGGGCTTCACGGCCACAGCGGTGACGAGGAAGACGCCGACAAGAATGATCACCAGCGCAGTCATGAAGCGCTCGAAGAATTTATAACTGCCAGTGAGCAGCAGCAGGACGAGCACAGCGGCGATGATGCCGGAGAGGACGGGGACTGGAAGGTGGGTCACGTCGCTAAGCGCGAGTGCTGTGCCCGTCGTGTCGCCACCCGCGTACGCCGCGCCGCCGATGCCGATGGCCGTGACAATGAGCACGATCATGAAGAGCTTGGCCACGGGCGATTCGAAGGTCGCGCGCATCGCTTCGCCCGTGCTTATTTTGCCCATCAATCCCAGGCGGGCGGACATTTCCTGCAGGATGATCGTGGCGATGATGGAAAACACGATCGCCCAGCTCAGCGCGAAGCCGAAACTTGCGCCAGTGACTGTGGCGGTGGTGACGGTGCCCGGCCCGATGAATGAGGCACTGATGAGAAGCCCGGGGCCGAGCCATGCGGAGCGTTGTTTCTTGGCGGTGGACATGAGACCTGTCTCCTATCGCTAGTGACATGTGCTCCACATCACTTTATGTGAGAAAGTGTCAGCAGTCCTCCATATCCGCGAAAGCTTCCTCGACCGAGTCGTGCTCCTCGCGGGATTCTTCCCACACTTCCTTGGCGGCAGACAAGTTCACGGCGGCAATAATCGCGCCGACGATGATGTCGAACCAGCCAGTCGCCCACACGAAAGTGAGCAGGCCGGCGACGATGATGAGGATGTTGGCCAACGCGTCGTTACGCGCGGCGAGCCATGCGCCGGTGGCCAGGGAGGACCCTTCGTTGCGCAGGCGCAGCAAGATCACGGCGCAGATCAGGTTCACCGCGAGCGCGCCTACAGCCACACCGGTCAGCCCCTCAGGCGAGGGTGGCTCCGGGTTCACGATCTTGAGCACGACGGTCACGATCGCGGCGATCGCGGGGATCAGGATCAGGGCGGCGAGCACGGAGCCCGCTCTACGACGGCGCGCCGCCGACCACGCCACCGCGAAGAACACCAGCATGTTGATTGCGGTGTCCTCGAGGAAGTCCGCCGAGTCGGCAAAAAGAGACGCCGATCCGATCGCGATGGCCGCTGCGAACTCGACGAAGAAATAGCCGAAGTTCAGCAGCGCCACGATCAGAACGGCGCGGCGAATACGCTGTTCAGTCATGTTTAGTAGGAGCTAAAGCCATCCTCAGACAGGGAATGCTTCTCATCGCCGGTGATCGCCGGGTTGAACACGGAGACCAGGATCAGGTCCTCGTCCTTACCGCCGCGCAGGTAGTGGGCGTCGTGCTCGTCGAGGACGTAAAAGGTGCCCGGGGTGATCGGGTAGACATTGCCCTCAGTGTCCTCAACCTCGCCGGAGCCGCCGATGCAGTAGCAGGCCTCGAGGTGGTTGCGGTACTGCAGCTTCGACTCGGTGCCGGCACGCACGACGGTGTGAGCAACGGCATAACCCATATTGTCCTTGGCGGTCAGCAGGCGCTCGGAGGTGCCGCCACCCCACTCAACAGTCTCGACATCGTCACGGGAACGAATAAACATAAACTCTCCTTAACTAAATCGGTTGCTCTATCCACGCTAAAGGAATTTCGTGTACGGCGAGGCGCGTATGGTCGGGATCATGATCCTTGCCATCATTCTCGCGGAGATCGCGTACTGGCTCTGCTTGTTCGGCGGGATGGCCCTGCGCTACGTGTTCAGGCTCCCAAAAACGGGATACGCCCTGCTGGTAGCCACCATCCCGATCAATTTCGTGCTACTCATCTACACGTTTTGGAGCATCGCGGACATGCGCTGGGCAAATTTCTTTCATGGGCTCGGCGCGTTCTATGCGGTTTTCGCCATCGCTTTTGGCAAGGACCTCATCCAGGCAATGGACCACAAGTGGCGTGGCACTTCGGACGTGAGCGGCAAGGGATTCGACCTCACCCGTTGTGTCATCGCATGCGTGATCACGATCGTGATTTTGGCGGCGATGATCACGCTCACGGGTCTTGCGGGCAGTTTCTGGTTGATCTACTGGATCATCGCGGTCGCTTTCATTCCGTTGTTCTGGTGGGCGATCGATAAATGGCAGCAAAGAAGGAAAGCATGAAGGTTGCAGTAATCGGCGGGGGCATTATCGGCTTATCGACGGCGCTTCGTCTCGCCGACGGCGGCCACTCCGTCACGGTGTACGACCCGGAGCCTGCCAGCGGCGCGACCTGGCACGCGGGCGGGATGCTCGCACCGGCGGCAGAGGTGGTGTACAAGCAGGACCCGCTGTTTCCGCTGATGATCGCGGCCGGAAAGTGGTACCCGGAGCTGATCGAGCTCACACAGAAGTACACGGACTCCCCCACTGGCTACCGCACTGACGGAACGCTGGTGGTGGCGAAAGACCGGGCTGACAAGACGCACCTGGAGGAATTGCAGGCCTACCAGGAGCTCCACGGGATGACCACGGAGAGAGTCACTACGCGGGAGGCGCGGAAGCTGGAGGGCGCGCTGGCGCCGTCGATAAGCGGTGCCGTGCATATCCCCGGCGACCACCAGGTCCGTCCACGGCTGTTCGCTAACGCCCTGCAGGATGCGTGCGCCAACGCCGGTGTCGAGTTCGTGGCGGAGGCCGTGAAAGATGTCAACGACGTCGACGCCGAGCAGGTCGTGCTGGCCAACGGGCTCGGCGCGCGCGAGACGACGGGCTGGTTCGACGGCGAGAATCCGCTGAAGCTGCGCCCGGTCTACGGCGACATGGTGGAGCTGCGCGTGCCGGAGCATCAGCGGCCGCTGATCGACCATGTGATTCGCGGTTTCGTCGAAGACCGGCCGATTTATCTGATTCCGCGCGAGGACGGCACGCTCACGATCGGGGCGACGACGCGCGAGGACGATCGGGCGCAACCTCAAGCGGGCGGCGTGCTGCAACTGCTGCGCGACGCCAGCGAGATCGTGCCCGGCATTGAGGATTGCGATTTCATCGAAACGCACGTCGGCGCGCGCCCCGGTTCGCCGGATGACCTGCCGTATCTCGGCCGGGTCAGCGACCGCGTCGTGGTGTCCACCGGCTATTTCCGCCACGGCATTCTGCTCGCCGCCATGGGCGCGAAGTGCGGGGCCGCGCTGGTCGAAGGTGCACAGCCACCCGTAGAGTTGGAAGCCTGTGATCCCCTGCGTCATTCAAGGAGGAACTAATGCAGCTGATCGTCAACGATGAAGAAATCACGACGGAGGCAGGAAGCGTCGATAAGCTTCTGCGCGAGCGTCTCGGCGAGGTACCCGCGGGCACGGCCGTCGCGGTCGACGGCGATGTCGTTCCGCGCTCCGAGTGGGAGACGACAAAGCTTGACGACGGCGCCCAGGTAGACATCCTCACCGCCGTGCAGGGAGGCTAGCGATGCTGGAGATCGCTGGCAAGAAATTCAACTCGCACCTGATCATGGGCACCGGCGGGGCGAGCTCGCAGGACATGCTGGAGCGCGCGCTGGTCGCATCGGGAACGGAGCTGACCACGGTGGCGATGCGCCGGTTCGCCGCGAAGCAGGACGGCGCCGGCGAATCCGTCTTCGATTTGCTGAACCGCCTGAATATCGCGCCACTGCCGAATACCGCAGGCTGCCGCACCGCGCGCGATGCGGTGATCACGGCGAAACTCGCGCGGGAGGCGCTGGGCACGGACTGGGTGAAACTCGAGGTCATCGCCGACGACCACACGCTTCTACCGGACGTCGTGGAAACGGTCGACGCGTGCGAGCTGCTTATCGACGAAGGATTCACCGTCCTCGCCTACACCTCCGACGATCCGGTGGCGGCGAAGAAACTGGAGGACTTGGGTGCTGCCGCCGTCATGCCGCTCGGCTCCCCCATTGGCACCGGCCTGGGAATCCTAAACCCGCACAATATCGAGCTGATTTGCTCCCGCGCGGAAGTGCCCATCCTCATCGACGCGGGCGTCGGCACCGCCTCGGATGCTGCCCTGGCGATGGAGCTTGGCTGCGACGGTGTGCTGCTGGCCAGCGCCGTCAACCGCTGCCAGGACCCGGAAGCCATGGCACGGGCAATGCGTCTGGCTGTGGAAGGCGGCATGCTCGCACGCAGTGCGGGGCGGATCCCGAAGAGGGAGCACGCGGTGGCGTCGTCAAGCTTTGAGGGATTGGCCAGTTGGGCTGACCAGGTGCTGTAATTCTGCTAGTAGTGGACTGTGACACCCGTCACTACTTCCCTCAAGGAGTCCACACCATGAAGCGCATCACCTCCATCCTCGCCTCGGCGGCCCTGGCGACCGTCGCCCTCGCCCCGCAGGCGGCTGCTGCTCCGCAGTTCGTTGCCAATTCCGACAACTCCGTCCGTTGCGCCCTGTACGACGGCGAGACCCTCTGCGTGAGCGACCGCGCACGCAAGTCCCAGCCACAGTGCAACCCCAAGGGCGAGCTGATCCCGGCCGTGTCCATCCAGCGCAAGTGGGTTGGCACCAAGTGCTGGAACCAGGGCTTCGAGCGCCAGCCGAGCCGTCTCCAGCCGTTCCAGGTCTACAACCACGGCAACCGGGTCGTCTTCGCCAGCCCCACTGGCGACCTGTACGTCCTGGATATGGCAAAGCCGGCGCTGGTTCGCGCCGGCGGTGTCAATGCGGTTCTGTTCTCGCTCTAGTTCTTCTCCGTCTCGTCCTCGTCCGTTGCCTCGGTGAGCACGCTCTCGGTGAGGCGCCATGAGCCTTCCTCGTGGTCGTACTCGAGCTCGGGACGGTCGATCTCGTTGCCCTCTTCGTCATAACCCGGCGCAGGCTTGGCGTCTGCCTCTTCGTATTTCTCCGCAGTGTCGGTCTTCTCCCACTGGCGGGAACGGAAGCGGCGTGCAGCCGCGGAATCGTCGCTCATCGCCTTCACCAACGAGAACATCATGATGAAGTAGACGATGAAGAACGGCAGGGCGATGATGATCACCACTTCCTGCAGCGCCTGGATGCCGGAATCGTTGATGAACAGCAGCGCGGCTGTCACCACGCCGACGGCGACGGCCCAAGCGACGCGGTAATACCTCGGCGTGACTTCTTCCTCACCAGTGGTGAACATGTCCATCACCAGGGCAGCAGAGTCGATCGACGTGACGAAGTAGAAGATGATCACCGCCAGCGCTACCGCGCCGCTGACGAAGTACAGCGGGTACTGCGCCAACAGGGTGAACAACGCCTGCGGGGTCTCCCCGTCTTCCACGACGGGGCCGGTGAGCACGCCCGGATCATTCGTCTCGACGTCGATCGCCGTGCGGCCGAAGGTGGCGAACCAGATGATGTCAAAGACCGCCGGAAGCAAGATCGTGCCGGCAATGAACTGGCGCACGGTGCGGCCGCGGGAAATGCGGGCAAAGAACATGCCCACGTACGGCGACCAACAGATTGTCCACGCCCAGTAGAACGCGGTCCAGGTGGCGTGCCAGCCCGGGTTGTCGTTGTAGGAGTCGACCCAGAACATCAGCTCCGGCAGCGACGACACGTAGATGCCGAAGGACTCGGTGAGGTGCTCGATGATCTTCAGCGTCGGTCCCACGACGAACAGGAAGACCAGCAGCACAATCGAGCCGATGATATTCAGGTTCGACAGGAGCTTCACGCCCTTGTCTAGGCCGGTGGCCACCGACACGGAAGCGCAGACGGTGATGAAGATGATCACGGCCAGCTCCACCCAGGTCACCAGCGGAACATCCCACAGAATGTTCAGGCCCGCGCTGATCTGCAGCACGCCCAGGCCGACGGAGACGGCGAGGCCGAAGACGGTGCCGATGATGCCGATGGCGTCGAGAAGCTTGCCCGGCCACTCGTACACCTTCGAGCCGAGCAGCGGCGAGAAGATCGACGAGTAGCGCGCTGGCATCTTGCGCTTGTAGATGAAGTACCCCATGGCCAGGCCCGGCAGCGTGAAGATCACCCACATGTGAATACCGAAGTGGTAGTAGGTGAACTCGAACGCCTGACGGATGGCCTCACGGCTCATCGATTCATACTCGCCGCGCGGCGGGTTATACGCGTGGTGCAACGGTTCCGCGGCACCCCAGAACAGCAGCGTCGCACCCATGCCGGCGGCGAACAGCATGGAGAACCACACGGGCAAGGAGTACTCGGGCTCGTCATCGTCGTCGCCGAGGCGGTAGTTGCCGAAGCGAGACACAAACAAGACGATCAAGAAGATGAACACCGCGGACACGCCGCCGATGTACAGCCACGCGAAATTGTCCATCATCCAGGTGGACACGGTGGAATACAGTTCGCGGGCGCGTTCACCGAAACCGATGGTGAGCGCCACGAAAGCGACGATGAATCCGACGGAGGTAAAGAAGATCAGTGGATCAGCGCGAAATTTGCGCATGGGAATCGGCCCCGAATCATAGGTGGGCGGGCATTAGTGTCCCAAGAAAGCTTAGGCCATTAAAGTGGACGGGTGTGATTTCTCTTCCCGAGCAAGAATTGCGCCGTACCGCCCGCCAGATGAATCTGCCCGGCTTCGGGCCCGAGCAACAAGAAGCGCTACATAGCGCGAAAGTGCTGGTCATCGGAGCGGGAGGGCTCGGGTGCCCGATCATGCAGACGCTCGCGGCGACAGGAGTCGGGCATATTTCGCTTATCGACGACGACGTGGTCGACCTTACTAATATTCACCGCCAGATCCTCTTCGGGGCCTCCGATGTGGGCAGGAAGAAGACCGAAGTGGCCGCAGAGCGACTGCGTGAGCTGCAGCCCGGCATCGACGTGACCACGATCGACGGCCGAATGGATGCCTCGAATGCAGTGGAGCTGCTCGAGGGTATCGATGTGCTCATTGACGGCTCGGACACCTTCGCCACCAAATTCATGGCAGCCGACGCCGCCGAGATCACCGGCACTCCCCTCGTGTGGGGGTCGGTGCTGCGCTACCGCGGCGACGTGGCGCTGTGGTGGTCCGGCCCCGGCGCACCGGACGACGGCGTGGGCATGCGCGACCTCTACCCCGACCAGCCCGACGCGGATTCCGTGCCCGACTGCGCCACCGCCGGTGTGTTGGGCGTGACCACGAGCGTGGTCGGCGGACTCATGTCCACCGAGGTGATCAAATTCCTGACCGGGGTCGGTGAGGCGACTGTGGGCACACTCCACATGTACGACGCTCTGACCACCCAGATCCGCCGCTTCGATGTCCGGCGCGACCCCGGCCGCGAGCTGGTCACCGCTTTCGCCGACTATGAAGGCGCGGCGTGCGCTGTGCCCGATAACGGGAGCGAGGAGCTCCTGGAGGCCGTCGCGACGGGAGCCGCCGTCGCACTCGACGTGCGGGAAGAGCACGAGAAGGCCATCAAGGACATTTCAGCTGCCAGGGCCGAGCACATCCCGACCTCTGCTGACCCGCAGCTCGGCGTTGACTTCATCGACTCTCTCCCCGAAGGCACCGATGTGGTGGTGTATTGCGCATCGGGGAAGAGGTCGCAGGGGTTCGTCGATAAGCACGCAGCTCATGCTGACGCGCGGAACGTGACGCTGACGAGCCTGCCTGGCGGCGTGAACGCGCTCTAGCGTTTCGCGCGGAAGTACAACGTGCCCGCGAGCGACGAGCAGACGGCCGAGCCGACGAGCACGAGGATGGTGTACAGAATTCCTGTGACACCGAGCTGGCTCAAAATGAAACCGGTGAGCAGTGCACCGATGACGGCTCCGACGATTGCGACGATCCAACGACCCATTGTTTTCTCCTTTTCACGGTAAGCGCCCACCATCGTAGGAGAAACGGGCTAGCGTTGGGGCATGACTGACATCACCCTTCCCCGCCCCGATATCGATGCCGACGGCCTCCTCGAATATTCAGCCGTGTTCAGCGACCGCTCGCTGAACCACTTGTCCGCAAAATTCATCGGCATCATGCAGGAAATCCAGGCGATCCTGCGCGAGACGTACCACGCTGAATCTGTTGCTGTGGTGCCCGGCGGCGGCACCTTCGCGATGGAATCCGTCGCCCGCCAATTCGCCCGTGGCAAAGACGCGCTGGTCATCTGCACCGGCAACTTCTCCCACCGCTGGACGCAGATCTTCGACGCCTCCGGTGTCGCTGGGAAGGTCACGGTGCTCAACGCCGAACCGACCTCCGACGACGAGCGCACCTCCTACGCCCCGCCCGCCATCGACGCTGCTGTCGAGCGCATCCGTGCCGAGCGTCCCGCCGTCGTTTTCGCCGCGCACGTGGAGACCGCCGCAGGCCTCGAGCTGCCGGTCGACTACATCACCAAGCTCGCCGACGCCGCCCACGACGTCGACGCCCTCATGGTCCTCGACTGCGTCGCTTCCGGCACCAAGTGGATCAACATGGAAGAAACCGGCGTGGACGTTCTCATCTCCGCGCCTCAGAAGGGCTGGTCCGGCTCCCCTGCTACCGGCTACGTGATGTTCTCGAAGGCCGCGCGTGCCGAGCTGGACAACACCACCTCCGATAGCTTCGCGATGGACCTGGCCAAGTGGACCGCCATCTCCGAGGGCTACGTCGACGGTTCCGCCGCCTACCACGCCACGGTCCCCACCGACGCGATCGCACACAACCTCGAGCTGATGAAGGAAGCCAAGGAGATCGGCCTCGACGAGCTGACCTCGCGCCAGGTCGAGCTGGGCACCAAGGTGCGCGAGCTGCTGGCCGAGAAGGGCTTCTCCTCCGTCGCGGCCCCCGGGTTCGAAGCCACCTCCATCGTGGTCATGCACGCCGATAGCCCCGAGCAAGCCGCGGGCGCCGCCTTCAAGCATGCCGGCATCCAGGTCGCCGGCGGTGTGCCGCTGCAGATCGGCGAGCCCGGGAGCTTCTCCACCTTCCGCATCGGCCTGTTCGGCCTGGACAAGTGGGCCGACGTGGACGGCACCGTCGCGCGGTTCGCGGAGGCGCTGGACAAGGTCATCGCTGGCTAGCCGAAGGTCAACGAGTACAACTTCACGCCTGCCGAGGGCCGGATGCGCAGCATCCCCTCGGTGGGCGTTTCGGCTTTCACGAGGTCGAGGGTGCCGTCGGTAGCCGGGAATGTCTTTGTCGAACCATCCGGATACTCGACCTCGATCTCGCCTTCACCCGAAACCACGAGCTGGACCCACTGCGCGAAGACATTGATGTCGAGGTGTCCGCCGCTGCCGCTGGTGGAATGGACAGATTCTTTTTCGAGAACCCACTCGCCGCTGAGCGCGAACATTCCTCGCTCCGGTGCGGGTGCTTCACCGAAGTCGTGCTCTCCGTCGGTGTAACCGGGCTGCTTGGTGTACTCGGCACGCGCAGTACCGAGATAAGTTTCCGGGTTGCGGCCCTTTGTACCGCCTGCTGCTTCGCCGCCTTCGACCGGTTCGGGGAGGTCGACGTCGGGGTTGGCGTCGATAAGCAATTCACGCACGAGCTTTTCTGTCTCGGCGTAGCTTCCCTCCCCTTCCACGATCTGGCGGACATTGCCGTGCTTGTCCACCAGGTAGCGGGCTGGCCAGTAGAGGTTGTTGAAATTCCTCCACGTAGCGAAGTCGTTGTCCTGCGCCACCGGGTAGTGGATACCTTCCTTTTCTACGGCGTTGCGGACATTGCCCAGGTCGTGCTCGAAGCCGTACTCAGGGGAATGGACGCCGACGACGGTGAGGCCGGCATCGCGATAAGCGTCGTAAAGCTTGGTGATGTGCTCCCCAGCACGCTGACAGTTGATGCAGGCATATGCCCAGAAATCGACGAGCATGACACCGCCGTCCTGCGAGCTCGGCGGTTGGCCGGCGTTGATCCAGTTCGTCAGCCCCGCGAATTCCGGTGCCGGGCCACAATCCTGCAGCTGCGCGGGGTCGGCGCGGCGGCACGACTGAAGCGAACCGCTCCCGGTCGGGCCGACCTTGCTGAGAGCGTCATTGGCCAAGTCCGAATTCTCAAAGCGGTTCGACAGCGATGACGTCCAATTCGGCAGCGCACGCTGGATCGCCGCCGGCGCGTTGAGAGCCAACGCCACGGTGAACACTAGGATGAGCACGCCGATGGCCTTACGGTGACGCTGCACCGCGTCTACCTTGTCACCGATCTTGTTGCCCGCCAGAGCGAACACGAACAGCGGCAGCGCGGACCCGAGTGCGAACGCGACGGTGAGCACCACCGTGTTCCAGCCGATCTGCCCCGTCGTACCCGCCACCGTCACCGCTGCAAGCACCGGGCCTGCGCATGGGACGTACACCGCACCAAGGGCCAGACCGATGAGAAAACCGCCCTTGCCGCGTGTTTTCTCCTGCAATGCCGTGGGGCGCGGAAGCGCGTCAAAGGGCTTCTGCAACACCTCCCCCACCGACGGGAAAATCATTCCCAGCCCCACCCATGCCAGCAACACCACGCCCGCCCAGCGCAACACCGACTGCGGCAAATGCAACGCGCTAAGCAGCAACGTACCCAGCAGCGCGATCGCCGCGAAGCTCACGACCAACCCTGCCACCACGTGCGACGGTTTACGCCCGACACTGACACCGAGCACCACCGGCAACACCGGCAAAATGCACGGTGACAATGCCGTGATCACACCTCCGATGAATCCGACAAGAATCACGCCGATCATGAGTTTCCTCTACTTTCCGGTTGCCTTTCCTACACCCAGCACTACGGAGTGAGCACCCACACCGGATTGGTCCAATCCGCATCAACCCCCGGCTCCGTAGTACTCAATGACGGGCCAGAAACACTGCGCCTGCGAACCGAAAAAGAGAAGGAGACACCATGTCTATCAACCGCGCAATCGCCAGCGCCAGCGCCATCGTCATCGCCGCCACCGGCCTCGTCGCATGCAACGACACTGAGGGGACCGACGGCAAGATGGACGGCTCCATGGCTCCGTCCTCCGAGGCGATGATGAGCGAAGATTCCATGGCACCGTCCTCCGAGGCCATGATGAGCGAAGACTCCATGGCCCCGTCCTCCGAGGCAATGATGAGCGAAGACAAAACGATGGAAGAATCCAAGTAGCACATGACCCAGGTGTTAGATTTAGAATCTGTGGATCCTGACCGTCTCTTAGAAAGCGTGCGCGCGGGCGATAAAGTCGCTTTCGCCAAGCTTTACGACGTTCTGGCCCCACAGGTTCTAGGTCTGACCACCCACATCTTGCGTGACCGGGCCCAAGCGGAAGAGGTCGCCCAAGAAGTCTTCGTGGAGGTGTGGCAGAGCGCCCACACCTTCGACCCACACCGCGGCAGCGCCAAGTCATGGGTATTGCGGCTCGCCAAATCGCGCGCCATCGATCGGCTGCGCAGCTGGCGCAGTTCCCAAGCCCGCGACACCGACGATTTCAACAGTCAACTGACCTCGTGGGTCGCTGCCGCTGAAGACGAAGCTCAACAGCGACTAGAGTCTGAGGAGCTGCAAGAACTCATTGATTCAATCGGAGAGCCCCACCGAAGTGCGCTCATGCTCGCGTATTTCGGGGAACTCACCCACCAAGAAATCGCCGATGCCACTGGCGTCGCTCTCGGAACAGCGAAAACCCGGGTGCGCGACGGGTTGCAAAAGCTTCGCAAGGCCGTGTCGTTGAAAGGAGGCCTGTGATGGATAAAGATATCGAGGACCTCTTCAATTCCGCGGCCACGCCGGTCACCCCGCCACCGGAGCTCAAACGCTCAATCATGGAGCGTATCGACGCCACCGAGCAGGTCACTGACTTGGACACCGCGCGGAAGAACCGCTCCGGGCGACGTCTCACAGCCGCCGCAGCGGCCGCCGTCGTGCTCATCGCCGGTGGCGGGTTCACGGTCACCCAATTCACTGGCGACGAGTCACGCGAATCCGTGACAGCCCAAGGTGTCGACGAAATGCACGCAGTCATGGAGGCCGACGACGCGCGTCAAGGTCAGGCCGATGCGATGGGCGCGAGCCTCGACATCGTGATCAGCTCTGACATGGGCAAGGGCGGTGCCATGGTCAACGGCCAGCCAGCTCTCGACGACGGCATGGGGGCACAAGTCTGGGCAGTCATGGACGACGGCGCCATGGAATCCGCCGGCGTCATCGGCCAGGAGCCCCACGATGACGTGTGGATGCCTCTACCAGGTGGCACCGCTTCAGTTCTTGTCACCGAAGAAGTCGCCGCAGGCTCGGCGCAGCCCACCGGCGCGGTGCTGGCCAACGTGACGCTCTAGTGCCGGCTGCCTCCCTTGGCGCGCTTCAGGCCATTCGCGTCCTAAAAACCACAAAGCCCCGACCCAAAGTGGATGAGACGAGGTGGCAGGCCTAGCGTTAGTCCTATGACGTTGCCAAAGTTCGGTCCCGCTCGGGCCGGCGCTTTAATGGGAACCTCGATTGCGTCGAGTTTGACTGGGTTACATGGATTTCATGTAGCCCAGGTCGTTTTTGCGCTCATCGCGGCGGGGCTCCTTGTTGTGTTCACGGTCGGCGTGCGCAATGAGCCGCCGCGGCGCCAGAACATGGCGGCGTGGGGCATGTACGATGGGGCTGCTCGCGTGCGGCTCGGCGTGGACGGCACTCACGGGCAACGATGCGTTCCAGCTGATCAGCTGGTGGATCGGCGCGCCACTGGCCATCATCGTGTGCTTGTGGCAACTCTGGGGTTTGTGGAAGCAGTCCGCTCACTACACCGAGCCTGCGTTCCCGTGGGGCTTGGCGCTGGTGTCCCCGATGGTCGCCGCGACATCCGCCGGGCAGCTGGCCACCCATCACGGCGAGTTTTATCACTACGCGGGTGAGCTGTGCTTCTTCCTCACGTTCTTCACCGCGATCCCGCTCTTCCTCTACTGCTACTGGTCCCGCACGCGCCCACGTGGCGCAGCCGCGGGTACAGCGTGGATTCCCCTCGGTGTTGTCGGCCAGTCGACGGCAGCATCGACATTGCTTTTCGACACTCACCTGTACGGCCTCATCATGTTCACCCTCGCCGTACCGTGTGTCCTCTATGCCATGTACTGCTTCTACGAGGCTGTCCTCCACTGGGTGCCCTACGGCCCTGGTTGGTGGGGCTCTACCTTCCCCGTGGGCAGTCTGTGCTTGGGTGCTTGGGACGAAGGCTGGCACGCACTTTCCTTGGCGCTCCTCGTGCTCTTGCTCCTCCACTGGGGTGTCTGCGCGGTGCGCTTTGGCTCCTGGGAACTAAGCCAATCTGGTGCGAGATGAACTAGCTATCCGCGCTTCTCCGATGCCGTCGTCGTGGTGGTCCACGACGAGCTGGATCTGGATCCCGGGGAACTCCCCGTCCGGCACGCCCACGACTCGGCATAGCGGCCGCCCTTCGCCAGCAATTCATCGTGCGTGCCCCGTTCTGCGACCGTCCCGTCCTCCGAAAGCACGACGATGAGGTCGGCATCGCGGATAGTGTGCAGGCGATGGGCGACGACGATCACAGTGTGATCGCCGCGCAACGCCTCAATCGTGCCGACGATCGCCCGCTCAGTGGCCGCATCCAGCGAGGACGTCGGCTCGTCGAGAAGCACCACCGGGGAATCCTTCAGAAGCGCCCGGGCGATGGCGAGGCGCTGCCGCTCGCCTCCCGACAGCAGCGTCCCCTCCTCCCCCACCGGGGTATCCCACTCGGAAGGCAGCAGCTCCACGATGCGGTCCACCCCGGAACGCCGGGCGGCCTCGCGCAAGCGGTCCCCGTCACCGGGCCTGGAACCGAATCCGGGGTCGGCGAAGACCACGTTGTCCCGCACGGACGCGTCGAAAAGAAACGTCTCCTGGAACACCGGGGTCACCAGCGAGTTCACGCCGTCGGTGCCGATCCGAGGCAAGGGCACCCCGCCGATGAGGATCTCCCCCGAGTCCGGATCATGAAAACGCGACAGCAGCCGCATGACCGTCGTCTTGCCCGCCCCCGACGGTCCCACTATGGCGACCAGCGCTCCCTGAGGTGCACGGAAGCTGACGTCGTCGAGAACCTTCTTATCCCCGTACCCGAAGCTCACGCCGCGGAACTCCACGTCATGCCCGTCGGGCAGCTCCGGTGCGGCAGGTTCAGGAAGGGCGGGGATTGCCCGCAGGTCACGCAACGCAGCTAACGTGTTGCGGCCCGCACCGAAACCGCCGGACAACGCTCCCGCCGTGGTGATCGGTCCGGTGAACTGGACGAGCACGATGAGTGTCGGCGCCAAATGCGCCGGCGCCATCCCGCCCGTCGCGGCGACTGCCACGGCGACGATCACCGCCGCCGTGAACACCGCATGGACGATCGAACCCAACCGTCCGATGGCTGCCCCCTGCGTCGACGTCGCCTTCGCGAACGCATCGTGTTGGGCCTGGATAGCCTCATCCACCATCGCGTCCGCCGCCGAACCGTCGCCCGCGGCGCGAATCGCCTGCTGGCCGCGGGTGAACTCGATCAGCCTGCCGGAGACGGCAGCGACGGCCTCAGCATGCGCTTTGTCCGACTCCCCGCCGACCCGGCCAATGGCCCGGTAGGCGAAGAAGAGCACCGGCGCTGACGCGACAAGAACCAAACCGACGCGCCAATCCACCGCCAGAATTCCGAAGGCGATGACGGTCGGCGTAACCACCGCGGCGATGACGGGCCGCAGGATCACGTGCGGCACGGACGCCGCGAACGCGATACCCGACGACGCCATCTCCGAAAAGCGGCCGGCCGTGGACTTGGTGACGTACCCGAGTGGCAACGTCAGCACGCGTTCGCCCAGGGAACGCAGCAGGGACGACAGCACCGCTGCGGAATTCGCCCTGCCAGCTGTCCCCGCGGCGAGGGACAGCACCGCATGGGCGGCCGCGAGGCCGGCGATGACGCCGGTGAAACGCCACGCCGTCGCATCATCTCCCTCGGCCAGAGCCGACAGCAGCGGCAGCAGCGCGACGAACGCCGCTCCCTGGGCCAGCGCGGCAAGCGTGGCCAACGCAATGAGCCACACCAGCGTCATTCTCGAGCGCCGATCCGTCATCGACCACAAGTCCCGAATCATCGGTTTGCCGCCTTTTCATCGTCTGATTCAGTGCCCCGCGGGGCGGATGGTTCGTCGTCGAGCACGAACGCGCGCCACAAATCCCGGTAGCGGCCACCGCGCGCAAGCAACTCGTCGTGGGTACCCACCTCCGCGACCGCTCCCCCATCGAGAACGAGGATGCGGTCGGCGTTGCGGATCGTGCTCAACCTGTGCGCGATCACAATCACCGTCCGCGAACGGGCCAAACGCTCGATTGCGGACTGGATGAGGGCCTCGGAAGCCGGATCCGCGTAAGCGGTTGCCTCGTCGAAGATGAGCACCGGCGCGTCCGTGACGATCGACCTCGCGATGGCCACGCGCTGCGCCTCACCACCGGAAAAGGTCACGTCGACGTTGACCACCGAATCCAGGCGCTTCGGCAGCGCCGCGATGACCGCATCGAGGTTCGCGAGCTTCGCGGCCGCCATGATTTCGTCGTCGGTGGCGTCTCTCCTGGCCAGCCGGATGTTTTCCCGCAACGGCAGCGTGAACAACTGTGGATCTTGGAACACCACCGACACCGAGCGGTGCACGTCGCGCACGGCGATGTCGCGAAGATCGACGCCGCCCAGTAGCACCGAGCCTTCAACGGGGTCGTGGAAACGCGCCAACAGCCGGGCGACGGTGGACTTTCCGGAACCGGAGGACCCCACCAGCGCAGTGAGGGTCCCTGGTTCGAACGTCGCGCACATCCCGTCGAGGACCCGCGGCCCATCGCCGTAGGAGAAGACCAGGTTCCGGACCTCGAGCGCGCCTCCGCGCGCGGGCACCGGATCGGCGGGCTCGGCGATCGGCGGCGTGCTCAGCACCTCCGCGATGGACTTCAGAGCGGCGATCCCCGCGATGATGGGTTCGGAGTTCATGGCCACTCGCACGATCGCCGCGGAGAGTCCAAGGCTGAGAACCAGCCCGGCGACGAGACCCTCCGGTATGCCGCCCGCGGCGTCCCTCAGTGCGAGGCCGGCCCCGCACACCACTGCGAGGACTGTGGTCGGGGACGTCACCACGTCGATGAGCCCGAGATAGATGTTCGACTGCCGGGACCAGGCGGACCACGCGCGGACGAACGACAACGCCGCGGCATCGTAGCGACCCGCGCCCTGGTTGGCGCGTCCGAAGGACTTCATCACCGGGATACCGCGCACCAACTCGATGACCGCGGCCGTCACTCCTTCGGAGGCTCGCTCGTAGTCGCGCTGAAGACGGGCTCCGCGCGAAATCATCACGCCCATCAGGGCGAAGGTGACCAGCACGGGGACGACCGCCACCGCCGCGATCCGCCAATCCACCGCGACGAGCGCGATGAGGGAAAGCAGGGGAACCAGCACCGCCACCACGGTCTCACCGACGGTGTGGCCCATGAGCTGGTGGACAGCCGCGACGTCCTTCTCAACCGACTCGATGATTCCCGACGAGCGCCGGGCGTCCAGCCAGCCCAGCGGTAACTTCCGGATTTGGGCGACCAGCCGGCGCCGGAGGTGGAGCTGCAGGTCGTTATCCGCCCGGTGCGAGAGCATGCCGGCGGTGCCGTCCGCGGCCATGCGCACCGTTGCGGCGACGACGATGACAGCCACGGCCAACCACGTCCGATGCTCCGGGGCCTCCGGGTACGTCATCGCGATGTCGATGATGCCGACCAGCGAAGCGACGGTAGCCACCGACGACAGGACGGATAACGCGACCACCGCACGCATCCGGGTCCGAATCGGGGCGAGCAGCGACCACGGGCCTACGGTCCCGTCCACGGCGCTCACTTGCCCGCCTCCCCGATCGCGCTTTTCTTCGTGAGAGTGCAGAAATACACCATGCCGGCGTGTGAGGCTCCGCCCAGCTTCAGCCCGTTGGCTTCGACGAGGTCCTCGACCTCGCTGCCCGGGAACACCCGGTGGCCCATCTTCGCAACGACGGCCATGTCCACATGCTCGTTCACGTCGGGATCCTCGGCGAACGTCTGCACGTAAGCGATGCCTCCATCGGCTAGCAGCCCGGCGACCCTGCCGAGCGGCGCGAGGACGTCGGCGACGTGGAATTCCGTCCGGCCCCGAGCCCTTCGACGGCGGCGTCCATCGGTTCACGCGCATAGCGGCTTAGGAACCTCGGCTGGACCTTGTCCTCGTAGGCCGCGAGGAGCCTGCGGTTGTTCTGGACGATCTGGGCGATCGACTTCATCTGGTTCTGTCTCCGGGTGTGCGGGCCGCGTCCACGCGGCGGTTTCGGGTTAGATGCTCGGGTTCGCGGGCCGTCGTCGGCGGTGCCGCCCCCGTGGACGTACCTGTCATGCAGACTCCCCCGGCCTCGTTTTCACGGCGATGCCCCACGCCGCGAGCACGGCGATGCCTAAGAACCAGGCCGCGCAGACCACCAAATCCGTAGCTCCGGTGCCGTTGACGGCCTCGCCGACCGCGGATACGGGGTGTGCCCGGCGATTCCGTGCAGGAGGGGACGGACACCGGCCGGAGGATGAGCCAAACGGGGTTCCCCGCGTTCGCGTCGCCCCCTCTCGGCCGACTCGTCGACTCGTCGGTCGCTGTGGTGGGTTCGTCAGTCACAAGCGGCACTGTGTTGCCCTCTCAAAAGATGATAACCATTCTCACATTAGGTTAGCCTTACCTATCATCTGGATCAAGTCCCGTCTCGTACGTTTGATGGACATTGCTGAAACCGAGATCGCGCAAAACCAGCACACCATTGATTGGCGCGTGGACGAAGATCAAGGATGGGCGTAAGAATCCGCAGGTGTTGTTAACAATCTTCTCGGTGAATCAGCCTGTAAATCCGGGGAGTCCCCGTAACTCAGGGGACGATCACCATCGCGCCGGAGTGGGAGCAGAAGGCTTCTCCGGATAAGCGCTCTGGTAATGGCCCGAAACCGAAGGTGCGTCCTGAGCACCCTTCCGTCGTCTTCGCGGCGCACGTGGAAACCACTGCGGGCCTCGAGTTGCCTGCCGACTTTATTTCCCAGCTGGCCAGCGTCGCTCACGAGGTCGACGGCACCGTCGCGCGGTTCGCCGCGGCGCTGGACCGGGTCTAGCCGGGCCGGGTGTAGCCGGGGGTGGTGGATCTAGATTGCGTAATTGCCGCGGGAACCAAATCTGACCTGGGGTTTTAGGTCCGAGGCCGCGGCCGGGTTGAATCTAGATCCACTCGTCCTCGAGCGCGGGGATGACGTGCCCGATCAGCTCGTCGATCTGCTCCTCGGCGGAACGCTTACTGGAGCGGAAATTGACCATGACGTGGCTAATGCCCACATCGCGCTGCGAGCGCAGCAGCTGGACCAGGGCGTTGCGGCCGAGACGGTAGCCGAAGCTACCGCCGCTGGCGGGGGCGTCCGGGTCCTCGTGCAGGTCGAGCCACAACGATTCGGCGAAGGGCTTGAACGCCGCCGGGGTCCCGGCCACACCTTCGCGGGTGGCCCAGTCGGCCACCGCGGCGTTCCAGTTGCGCACGTTCTGGCGCTGAACCTCCAAGCCCTTGTGGTACATCAGCCAGCCGTGCGCGTGCTCGGCACGCCACTCGAGGGTCTGCTGGCAGGAACCGGTGGCGAGCAGAGGCACCTCGCGGGCCTGGGGTTTGGGCACGACATCGGCTCCACCCATCTTTCCGCCGGACCAGCGGATGGGGGTGTGGGAGGTGTGGGTGGCTCGTCGATAAGTGTCGATTCTTTCGCGGAACTCTTCGTCGCGCTTGCCTTTGTCCTGGCCGAACGCAGGGAACTCCTCGGGGCGATCGCCCGTGGCCACGCCGAAGAGGAAGCGGCCACCGCTGAGCCGGTCGATGGTGCCTGCGCGCTTGGCCATGAGCAGCGGGTGCTGGAACGGCACGACGATCGCCGCGGTGCCCAGGGCGATGGTCTCCGTGTGCGCGGCGAGATAGCTCAGATACATCCACGGGTCGTAGACCTGGCCGACATCGCCGAAGGTTTCGACGCGGAGCGGAATGTCGCGCACCCAGATCGCGGCCACTCCCCCGGCCTCCGCTTTGCGGATGAGGCGCAGCTGGTTGTCCAGACTGTCGACGGGGTTCTCCTCCGCGTCCTCCTCAATGGGGAGGGTCAGGCCGACTGTGAGTTCGCCCGGCTTGAAGGTCTGCTGGAAGCCGGGAAGCTCCCAGTGTGGGGTATCGGAAAGCGAAAACAGCGGGTTCATGCCGCCAGCCTAGAGCACCGCCCAGCCGACAAGCGCCGCGCCGATGACCACGGCCCACGGCGGAACCTTCCAGGAAGTCAGCGCCGCAAAGCAGACCACAGCGATGGACAGCGTGGCCACCCCCGTGACCCCGGCAGTGAAGACCGGGGTGTACAGCGCGGCGCCGAGAATGCCCACCACCGCGGCATTGGCACCAGCCAGGGCGGCACCTGCGCGCGGCATCTGGCGGATGCGTTCCCAGAACGGCATGGCCCCGAGGACCAGCAGCGCGGCGGGCAGGAAGATCGCGATGGTCGCAATTGTCGCGCCGAGCGCCCAGTTGATGCCTTGCGCGCTGGTACCGAGGAAGGACGCGAACGTGAACAGCGGGCCTGGCATCGCCTGCGCTGCGCCGTAGCCTGCGAGGAAGGTGTCATGGTCAACAAGCCCCGGGCCCACTGTGACCGTCTCGAGCAGCGGGAGCACCACGTGGCCGCCGCCGAACACAAGCGCGCCGGCGCGGTAGAACGTGTCGAAGATGTCCGCGCCCGTCGTGCCGATCAGCTTTGCCACCAGCGGCAGAACGAACAGCAGCGCGAAGAACAGCACGAGACAGACGATGCCGAGCGTGCGTGAACCGCTCTCCGCCTGCGGCTCGTCGTCCTCGTCCTTCTTGTCGCGCAGGAACGCCAGACCAGCCACAATGCCGATCACAATCGCGCCGACCTGGATCAGCGGATGCGGCACCAGCAGCACGAGCACGAGCGCCGCCACCGCGATCGCGGCGTGAATCTTGCCAGTGACCAGGTTCTTCGCCATCCCATAGACTGCCTGCGCGACGACCGCGACAGCCGCAGCCTTCAGGCCGAGAAGCCAACCAGCCTCGCTAATATCACCCAACTGCGCCACGCCGAGTGCGAATGCCACCATGACAAGGACCGACGGCAATGTGAAGCCGACCCACGCCAAGAACATGCCCAGATATCCGGCGCGCTGCAGGCCGATCGCCATGCCCACCTGGCTCGACGCCGGTCCCGGCAGGAATTGGCACAGCGCCACGAGGTCGGCGTACTGCTTGTCGCTAAACCACTTCCGCTTCTCCACGAATTCATCGCGGAAGTACCCCAGGTGTGCCGTCGGCCCGCCAAAGGACGTGCAGCCGAGGCGCAGGAAGATCTGGAAGACCTCCCATGGGGACTGTCTATTGAGGTCAGCGCGGGAAGTGGACATGGTCTCAATGTTTACCAGAGCAAACATCTCCCGTCGCGCTAGTCTTTCAACCATGGACCGGGCCGCAACGAGGAGCTACTACGCACAATCGCTTATCGACGATTGCCCCTGCCCCTACTGCCCCTTCTTCCGCGAGAGGGTCGCAGCCGCACACCCTGAACTCGCGGAGCAGCTCAGCGTACTGGGGATCGAGATCTCGAAGCCGTTCGACCTGCCTCTCCCCCACGAGGAAGACGGCGTGAGCCACTACGACTACGCCACCTACATCGTCATGGGCACCTGGACCGACGCCGATGCTGCTGCGGTGACTGCCTGCGAGCTGGAGACGACTGACTCGCACCCGCGCACGGGCATCGTCAATGAACGGATGCTGGTACACAGACCACCACGCAGCCCCGGTGACGATCTCGGGCACCTGCACCACCCCGAGCAGCGGCGGTAGGTGCACTGCCTCGCTGGTGAGGTACGTAGCTGTCTCGTCGAAGACCGGCTGTGCAATGTCATCGCTGATCATGTACGCGATAACAGCGTCGAGGTCGAGGTGGTGGACCCACGCTGCGAACCGCTCGCGGCTCTCGGTGAGCTTCTCCACGGCTTCGTCCAGGTCGAACCGTGCGACCGGGCCGAGGCGGATGGTGTCGGCGCCCTCGTCGTCGACGAAGAACGCGAGGATCAGCGAGTTGTTCGGGTAAAACCCGAGGATGCCGGGGAGGTTCGCGAGGATCTCGCCGTGGGATGCGAGCGTGTGGGAATGGGTGGACATGGCAGTGCTCCTTTGCACGAATACGGGGTGTACGTGGTCAATCCCGTATTCGGTCCGGCTCTGCCGGTCGCGCCCTGCCACGGCACCACCGCACCTGAAGCGTGCTGAGCGTCGCTAGCGCAGCCTGATGCTTGGCTTACCGGGTGCGAGCGCTAGCGACGCAGCCTGTGCCTAAGTGTCGGCGTCAATGCGCTTGAGAGCGCGATAGATCGTCGGCCGCGAGACGTTGCATATCCGGAGAATGTGCGTGGTGAGCTTCGGGTGGTAGTCAGCTTCGATGAAGGCGGGCCCGACCCCCGGATAGTAGACACGGAGGATTTAATCAGGAAGCAGATTTCAGGATAACAGAACCGCGCTCCTCAAACACCGCAGGGGCGAGATATTTACACCAGGAATGCCGACGCACCGTGTTGTAACGGGTACACCAGCGGAAAACATCTCGGCGGCAGATCAACTGGTTCATGAATGTCTTGGAATCCTGAAGGACCTCCCGCTTCATCGCGGCATTGAACAACTCCGCCAAGGCGTTATCCGCACTGGTACCGATTGATCCCATCGACTGCCTGATCCCTAATTCCTTACAGGTGTTCTGGAATGCGTGCGCGGTGTAAACGCTGCCGTGATCCGAGTGAAAAATCGCCCCAGTCAGGCTTCCACGCTGGCCTTTGGCCATGAGCAGTGCGTCTTGGACCAGGCTGGTGCGCATGTGATCCGCGATGGAAAAGCCGATCAACCGGCGGGAATAGCAATCAATGACCGTCGCCAGGCACATATTCGACCCATCCGCAATCGGCAGGTACGTAATATCCCCAACGTAGAGCTGGTTCGGCTTGTCAGCGGTGAACTTCCGGCCCACCAGATCAGGGAACACCGGCTTCTTATGATCCGACACGGTGGTGATGACCTTGCGTTTCTTGGTGTAACCATACAATTTGAGCTCACGCATTACCCGCGCAACTCGCTTGTGGTTCATCGGTTCATGACCGGTGCTGTTGCAAAGTTGGGGCAGTAGAAAGACCGGCGTGAAATAATCACGGCCATGGACATCTTCTCCGGTCGGCATTTCCCCCGTGAAATCATCCTGTGGGCGGTGCGGTGGTACTGCCGCTACGGCGTGAGCTACCGCGATCTCGAAGAGATGATGACCGAGCGGGGTGTTTAAGTCGGTCACACCACAGTGAGCCAAGCCAGGCTATAATGCAAACCTATTGGTGTTATAATACAAATGTATTGGTAAGGTGATAGCTCATGGCCCTGGTCGGGAAAAGGGTCCTGAAGGTGGCGGGACTTATCGTGACGGCAATCGTTGCACTTGCGGCAGCCGGTGCTGGCGGTTGGGCATGGTACACAACCACGTATCACTCGCGTCTTGTGAGATCCCTGGAAAAGGCTGGCTATCAAGAGCACCGGGTGAGCGTGGATCATGTGAAGCTCAATGTAGGGGTAAGCGAGCCAAGGGACGGTTCCCCTATTGTCCTTATCCATGGTCAAGCGAGCGGATGGCGCCAGTACGGTTACGCTTTACGTGACCTCAGCAAGGACCGCCAAGTGTATGCCATCGACGTTCCAGGGCATGGCAAGTCTGATCGCCTTGAATCTTATCGAGCGGTGGAGGTCGCAGACGTCCTATCTCGTTATATAGAGACAATTGGCCAACCCGTCGTATTAAGTGGGCATTCGTCTGGGGGTCAATTGGCCGCGTTGATTGCTGCGCGTCATCCAGAACTGGTTAGCTTCCTGGTGTTAGAAGATCCGCCGCTATTTGCCACAGAGCTGCCTGAGGCGCGCAATACGTGGAATTATCAGGACCTAGCTGTCAGCACTCATGAGTTCTTGTCTTCAGGAGAGACCGACTGGCAGGCTTATCAGTGGCGCAGCCAAAAAATGTGGCAATACTTTGGGGACTCTGCTCAGGGGTTCATCGGTGATGGACTCGCATATCACTCTCGGCATCCGGGCGCCCCGATAGCTCTGTGGACCATGCCTCCCGAGATGAATGAGGCACAGGTGTACATCATGGATTATGACCCAGCGTTTGGTGATGCCTTCTTTACGGGTCTTTGGAACGAAGGGTTTGATCAAGAAGCAACACTTGCGGCGATTCAAGCGCCAGTTACCTATATTCATTGTCAAGCGCGATACGACGGGGAAGTCCTTCAAGCTGCGGCCAGTGATGAGGACGCCGCCAGGGCCATGGATTCTCTTCCCGCCGGTGCCGTTAAAGTCGAGGCTGACTCGGGCCACAACTTCCATGTAGAAAAGCGCAAGGAGTTCGTAGAAATTCTGCTGGCCGGCGTAGGTTAATCCGCGTGCGCTTCTCCTGAGTTGGATCATTTTAGTGCGGAAGTCAGGGTTCGGTGATGGCGTGGACGAGGTTTTGCACTTCGGCTGGTAGTGGCGTGGCCGCGTGGATTGTTGTGTCTTCGACTCTGAGTTCAAAACTGCGATACTTTTTGAAAGTTCGCACGAGTCGTTTAATGCTTCGTCCGGTTGCTGATTCCATCATTCGACTTACTGCGAGTGTTGCCATGACGATATTGAGGTGCGCATTAATCGAGCCCTCGGTTCGGGCATAAATTGGTCGCGCCTTGAGATCGGATTTCGACATCCGATTGCCCGCGTGTTCGCTCGTGACTACCTGGACAGCTGTAGCCCCAGAAGCAGTCGTCACAGTGCGGATAGACGGGCTCACAAAAGATCACACTACCGTCCGCCCCACACCCCACCCCTTAGTGCGGAAAAATACCCAACCCCAACACCAAACCAGCAGGTGTACGCGTCAAGAGTTAAGTCGGTCACACCACAGTGAGCCAAGTCAGGTGCACTTTCATCTCTCGACATGCGAGAGGACGCGAGTCGTGTAATACTCATCTCGAACGCCACGGTTGAGCGGTGTCCCCCCCGACACACAGACAGATCTCCCCCGAACTGTCGGCTCCCGTGGCATTCCTCGTTGCAATCGCCCTCGCATACAACCGCGAAACCCGCACCGCTTTGCTGGAGCGCTGATGCCTCATCGGGTGCAGGATTCTGACCCTAGTGCACCACGTAGTGCACCAAATGGCGATCCGAGCACAAAATAAAGAAGGCCCCTACCAGCATTGAACTGCTCCCCATTAGTTGGACTGAGAAATCAGTTACCGACTAGTGGGGAGTAGTTTTCATTGAGAGCACGAAGTTCGCTAAGTGAATATCAGCGCGAGCAGTTAGTGGAGTGTTTCGAGCAGGGAATGGGGAGCCAAGCTGCTGCGAAGGTCGTTGGAGTTTCGAGAGATGTGACGCGCAAACTTTATCGGCGGTTTCAGCTGCATGGCAGGCTATGTCTTGTGGAGAAGCCGACAAAGCAGCAGTACTCGTTCGAAATCAAAAAGGAAGTTGTCCAACGCCACCTGGCCGGCGAGACAAAGATGGATCTTGCGCGTGAGTTTGGCCTGTCGTCAGATCAGCTGGTCAGTTATTGGTCGCGGCAATGGCGTAACGGTGGCGATGTCGCGTTGAAGCCGAAGCCGAAGGGCAGACCCAAAGGCTCGTCTACACCGAAGCGGCTTACAGAAGAAGAGATGCTGCGCCGTCAGATCGCGCGGTTGGAAGCGGAGAACGCTTATTTAAAAAAATTGCGGGACTTGAGGAATCAGGGACGCGCCTGAAAGTCCAGGCGATTGTCATCCTCAAGTCGCACCACCGCCTGGAACACCTGCTAGAGGCAGCAGGTATCCCACGGTCGACGTTCTTCTACCACCAGAAACGCCTCGGCCAGCCAGATAAGCACGCCGAGCTCAAAGACGCGATCCGGGCAAGTTTTGAACGTAACAAGCATCGCTACGGCTACCGGCGGGTGCTGCTGGACCTGCGTAACCAGGGGTGGGTGGTCAACCACAAACTCGTCTACAAACTCATGCGTGAGATGGGCGTTCGAGCCAAGATCCGCCAACGTAGACCTTATGTTTCCTACGCTGGGACGATCAGCCACATCGCTGACAACAAGCTCGACCGCAAGTTCACCCCAAATAAGCCAAACACCGTCTTTGTCAGCGACGTCACCGAGTTCAGGGTCGCAGGCCGCAAGGTCTACCTGTCACCGGTGATGGACCTGTTCGACCGTTCAATCGTTGCCCACACCGTTGCCACATCGCCGTCGACAGCGTTTACCGCCGATTCTTTGTCCAAGGCAATCGCGACGTGTGCACCTGAACCCGGGTGGATGATGCACACCGACCAAGGCTTCCAGTACCAGCATGCCTCCTGGCGTGACCTGATCGGCGACAACGGTGGTGTGCAGTCTATGTCGCGTAAAGCCAACTGTTACGACAACGCGGTCATGGAGAACTTCTTTGGACACTTGAAGACAGAGATGTACCACGGTGAAGTCTTCGACACGGTCGCAGAGTTCAACCAAGCGATCGACGAGTACATCGGGTGGTACAACACCGAACGCATCCAACAACGACTCAAGGGCCTGACCCCGATGCAATATCGGAATCAGACCCTTGAAGCCCTAACCGCCTAGAATTAAACCAGTCCAACTTTCGGGGGCCAGTTCACATTTGCACTGGTAGGGGCCTTATCTTAGTAGCGGGGGCTGGATTCGAACCAACGACCTCTGGGTTATGAGCCCAGCGAGCTACCGAGCTGCTCCACCCCGCGTCGGGCGACTACTCGCCTGCTGCCGTGATCGGCAACGGCGTTAACTATACGCACGACACCATAAAAGGCCAAATCCCCTGGCCAGACAGATTCCGGCCAGGGGATTGTTCACCCTTTGTTCACCGTGGGACTACTGGATGTTCTGGTAGTTCTCCACGGCGCGGTCGAGCTTGTCCAGGGCACGGCCGTATTCCTCGAAGGAGCCGTCGCGGGCATCCTCGATACCGCGGAGGGCGTCGTCGATGTCCTTGAGGGCGCTGTCCTTGTCGCCGCCGGACGGGGCGTCGTCAGGCTTGTTCTCGTCGGCGGGTTGCTCCTCGCCGTCTTGCGGCTCGGCCTCGGTGTCGGGAACGCCTTCGCCGGCGATGCTGATGTCCTGGGCTTCCTTAGCGTCGATGCCGACCTGGCTTAGGGCCTGGGAGACGGTCGGGGCGTAACCCACGCGGTCCTTGTAGAAGACCAGCACGCGAAGCAGCTTCGGGAAGGCGGATGCCTGGTCCTTGCGCTGCGAGTAGATCGGTTCAACGTAGAGGATCTCGCCGTCGCCGACCGGGAGAGTCAGCAGGTTGCCGTTCTTCAGGGTGTTGGACCCCTCCCACAGGGTGCGGTCGCGGGCGACTTGGTCGGACGACATCAGGGCGTCCTGGGCCTGCTTCGGACCGCGGGTCTGCGTATTGGTCGGCAGAACGCGGACGGTGATGTGGCCGAAGTTCTCCGGGTCGGAGGACACAGCCATGTGGGCGGCGAGGAACTCGCGGTCCAGGCCGCGGTACGGGGTGATGAGCTGGAAGGACGGGTTCTTCGTCTTAGGGTCAGCTGCCACGACGTAGTACGGCGGCTGGTTCAGCTCGTTGCGGCCTTCCGGTGCGGTCGGATCGTTCGGGACGGACCAGAAGGCGTCGTTGTTGAAGAAAACGCCCGGGTCGGACACGTGGTAGCGGGCCAGCAGCTCACGCTGAACCTTGAACAGATCCTCCGGGTAACGGAGGTGCTCGCGAAGGTCCTCGGAGATCTCCGACGACGGGTGGACGGTGTCCGGGAAGACACCCATCCACGCCTTGAGAACGGGGTCCTCCTCGTCGAAGGCGTAGAGGTCCACGCTTCCGTCGTAGGCGTCGACGGTGGCCTTGACGGAGTTGCGGATGTAGCCGACCTCGTTGTTGACCAGACGCTGGTCAGTACCCTCCGGGTTCAGTGCGTCCACCGTGGTGGACTGCAAGGAGGTGCGGGTGGAATACGGCAGCGCCGACAGCGTGGTGTAGCCGTCGACGACCCACTTGATGCGGCCGTCGATAACTGCGGGGTAGGTCTGCTGGTCGGTGGTGAGCCACGGCGCGACGCGCTCCACGCGCTCACGCGGGTCGCGGTCGTAGAGGATGCGGGAATTATCACCGACGCGGTCGGACAGGATGAGGTTAAGCTCCTGGTACTTGATCGCGTAGGCGACGCGGTCGATCCAGTTGCCGATGCCGACGCCGCCCTCACCGTCATAGGTGAACTGGGTGCCGTCGGTGTCGTACTCGAGCGGGCCCTGGCCCACGTCGCCGACAACGGCATAGTCGAGGCCGTCCTCGGCGGAAGAGATGACCGGGCCGTAGTACACGCGCGGCTGGTCCACACGGATGCCCAAGTCCTCAGCGTCCTTCTTCTCCGCGGCGTTCTCGTTGGCCTGCAGGTCGGAGACGGTGAAGACAGGGAGGCCGCCGCGGGTGGAGCCGGCATCCTGGGCTGCTTCGTCGACAATGCTTGCCTGCGCGGCGACGAAGCCGTTGCCGTGGGTGTACACGGTGTGGCGGTTCAGCCAGTCCTTCTGGTTTTCCTGCAGGGCGTTCGGATCGAGCTCGCGGGCGGCCACGACATAGTCGCGCAGTTCGCCGTCGACGGTGTAGCGGTCCATGGCCAGGCTGTCCGGGAAGCCGTAGAAGTTCTTCAGCTGCTGGTTCTGGGTGAAGGTCGGACCGAGGATGTCCGGGTCGAGCAGGCGGATATTCGAAATGGTGGCGGACTCGTTGCCGACCTCGCTGTCGTCGGTCTTCTCCGCGCCCCAGTTGTTTTCGTAAGTGACCTTGTCGTCGGTAAGCCCGTATGCCTCACGGGTGGCCTCGATATTGCGGGCGATGTACTCGGACTCGCGTTCCTGGCGGTTCGGGTTGACGGAGAACTGCTGAAGCAGAGCCGGCCACGCCTGGCCGATGACCAAGGAGGACAACACCATCAGCACGGTCGCCATGACGGGAACACGCAGGTCCCTGAACACGACGGACGCGAAGAATGCGGCAGCGACCAAGATCGCGATGACCATGAGGATGATGCGTGCCGGAAGCTGTGCATTGATATCGGTGTAGGAGGCACCGGTGAAAATATCGTTGCGGTCGAACAGGAGGCTGTAGCGCTGCAGCCAGTAATCGAGCGCCTTGACCAGCATCCACAGACCAGCCGTGACGGCGAGCTGGATCAGCGCCGGACGGGAAATATGGCCCTTGGTGCCTGCGGCCTGACTGGCAATACGAATGCCGCCGAGCAGGTAGTGGCCGACCAGGCCGACCAGGAAGGCGACGACCAGCAGCATCGACAGCACGCTGACGATCGTGGTGAGCGCCGGCAGAGCGAAAGCGTAGAAGCCGAGGTCGCGACCGAACTGCGCGTCGGTGGAACCGAATTGGCCACCATTGAGCCACAGCATGAAGGTGCGCCACGTGCTCTGGCCGAGAAGACCGGACACCAGACCAACGGCGAGCGGCACCCATCGCAGCAGCGGGCGAAGACCGGACTGGATGGCGGCACGGTTGACCGTCATCGGCGAATTCGGGTCGCCCAAGAAATCGTCATCACGCTCGCGTCCGCGCCATGCGAAAAAAGCTGCGGCCCACGTGATCGCGGCGCCGACCAGGCCGAAGATCACAAACAGCGCGACGCGCGCCAGGATGGTCTTTGTGAACACCCCGCGGTAGTCCAACTCACCGAACCAGCGGAAGTCGGTGTACACACCGACCAGCATCGGAACGAGGAAGAGCACCAGGGCGATGAGCCCGAGGATGATCGCGAGTCTATTCGAGGACTTCCCCGGCTTTGGGCGGGGGCGGTTGAGGCGCGTGGCCAAAATCCAGCTCCTTATCAGGCTTGTGGCATTCTATTAAGCTCTAACACTAAATTGTTCAACGCCTAAAAGACCAGAAGGGTTCCCTCTTGCCCCAGTTACAACGCCCCCAGCAGGCTCTGAACAAGGCCATGATGGAAGCTGTTGAATTCGTCCACGCCGAAGGGTGGGATGCCTCCCCTACCCTCTTCGCGCTGGTGCCCACGGAATTGGTGGCGGATCAGCTCGCCTCGTTGGAGGAGGAAACAGCATCGCCGCTGACGCTGATCGTGCAAGAGGATATGCCGGAGCATATTCAACCGGGCTCGGATGAATTGGGGGATTACCTCACCCGTTTGGTGTGGCCCGCGGAGATCGAGGGGCTCGTGCTCGCCCAGGAGATCATGTTCAAAGACACCGCTGACGCTTCAGCAGATTCCGCGCGCCCGGCGCGGTTGTTCTCCGGTGTGCTGCGCGAGGAAGGCATCGAGCAGACCTTGCTGCAGTTGCGCCCGACAGAGGAGGAATTGGAGGAAGCAGGCCCCTTCGCGCAAGATGAGATTCAGTTGCGCGGCGGCCCAGGCGTCGCACCCGCCGTTCTGGGCGCGCTGCGCTACAGCTTGGACAACGAGGAAATAGACTAGAGCACGTCGATCAAAGGAGTCCGCTGCCGTGCTGTCCCCCACGCTCACCCGCCGCACGTTCGCCCGCCGCGCGTGCATCCCCGCCGCGCTCGTGCTCGCTCTCGGGCTGTCCGCCTGCTCGTCGAATGAGGAAGAACCCGCCGAGCCGACCACGGAATCGTCAGAGGCACCCGAAACGACAGAATCCACGAGCAGCGAAGAGGACTCGGAAACGACGACAACCTCGACGACATCGCCCGCGGCAGAAACCAGCAGCAAGGGCCGTTGGATGAACGGCGGCGGCAGCGCGGACAAGCTCGAGGAAGTCCGCGAGACGTTCGCGTCGCTCGCGCCAGAATCGCTTTTCGACGCCTTGGAGACCTGCACCGAAACAAGCCTTCGCAGCTCGTATGACTGCAGCGGTAAAGAAATCGGCCAGTTCCAGTTCTTCGAATCCGAAGCCATGGCGAAGGACACCGCGAATGTCTTGGAGGGGCTGAAGAGCTCCACCATCGTCGAGGAGACCGAAAACCAGCTCGTTGGCTGGAGCATGATCGGCCGCACAGCCGTCATCACCGTCGTCAATGTTGAAGAGGGCAAGGTCCTCCAGCAGATGATGTCGTCCGAGATGGAGGACCCGCGCGACCGGATCTACGAGCTCGGCCTCGCCGAGAAGGGCGCGGACGAGTCCGAAACTGCCCCCTCCTCTGCTGCCAAGGAATTATCGGAGAAAACAAGCTAGTCACCGTTGCGGACCGATGTCCAAAGCCTGTCGACCGGCAGCACGTGCAGCCGGTCTTCATAGGTGTATGACCTCGGCCCGGTTGTGAACACCACACCAGCGACAAACCTGTCGCCCGTCAGATCTCGCAGCTGCTGGAGTCCCTTGAAATCAGATCCGGGTGCACGCTCGTTGGCTTTGACCTCGAAGGCGAGAATGCTTCCATCCGGACGCTCCATGACCAAATCGACCTCGACACCGTCGCTTGTGCGCCAGTGGCCGAGAGTCGCCCCTTCTTCCAACCACGACGCTTGTTTCCGCAACTCGCCGACAACGAAAGTCTCAAGAAGATGCCCGAAGCTACTCAAAGACTGAGGGTCTAGTCCGGTGAGCTTTGCCGGCGTCAGCTGAAGCAACCGAGCAGCGACTCCTGAATCGACGACGTGGATCTTAGGAGCGCTAGTCACTCGACTCCGTAGAGTCTTTCCCCAGGCGCCAAGCCGGGAGACGAGGAAGAGGTCTTCCAGTAAGCGAAGGTGTGATTCTACCGTTTTACGATCGACCCCCATCTGCTGAGCAGCCGAGGTGATATTCAGCAATTGCCCTGTCTGCGAGGTCAGGTAGCGCAGGAAATCACCAAGCGCTTGCCTATCGCGGATGCGACTCAGTTCAGTCGCATCCCGCTCCACACTGGTGTGCACGAAATCGTCGAACCAACGGCCACGCGCCGAGGCTGACCGCCGCAATGCCAGTGGCATTCCCCCGGCGCAAACACGCTCCACGTATTCCGAGCGCAACGTATCCGAGGTGAGCACCGACTGCACGGCATCTTCGGGATTTTCCCACAGACATTCGAGCAGATCCTCTCTGACGCCGGCGATCTCACCCTGCGACAACGGCCAAATCGTTATCGGATGAATTCGTCCGGTCAAAGCCTGCGCCGTCTGAGGCAAGGCATCGTGCCGTGTCGACCCTGTGACCACAGCGGTGCCTGGCTGACTCCCTTCTTCATTCAAGCGCGCTTTGATCGCGTCGAGAATTGCCGGGAGCTTTTGATATTCGTCGACACAGAGCGGTGTTCCCGCTTTCGCAGTCGCGGAGAGATTACCCCTCACTGCTTCCAGCACATTGATGTCGTCGAGATCGAGGAGCTCACCTTTGGCTTCACGGCAGTAGCTTCTCAAAACAGTCGACTTTCCTACCGAACGAGGGCCGTGCAGTGCGACGACAGGCTCCTCTAGGGAAAGGCCACGCAAAAGGTCAGAAATACGGCGTGAAACTATTGTCTCGAGGCGGTCACTCATATCAGTATCCCCCTAGTGCTTTGATCTGCACCTATCATGCCATACTCCCCAATCATGAGCGGCTTAACTCCACAATCGTGAGCGGCTTAACTCCCCAATCGTGAGCGGCTTAACTCCCCAATCGTGAGCGCTCCGGCCCTACTCAGCCTCGCAGGTCTGTACTTCTTGGCCGGTGGAGAAGTCGTGCATGGCGCTGATGGCGTCGTCAAGCGTGCTTACTTTGGCAACGACCATGTCGCCGCTGTCGACCTTGCGTGCTTCGGCGCAATTCTTTTCGGGCGCGAGGAAGAGCTCGGCGCCGCCATCGCGCGCGCCCTCGATCTTGTGCGTGATGCCGCCGATGGGGCCGACGGTGCCGTCCTCCCGGATGGTGCCGGTGCCTGCAACATTGCGGCCGCCGTTGAGCTCGCCGGGCGAGAGTTTGTCGATGACGGCGAGCGAGAAGATCATGCCGGCGGACGGGCCGCCGACGTCGTTGAGGTTGTAGGTGACGTTGATGTCGCCGGCGGGTTCGGACGTCATCGTGACACCGAGCAACGGCTGTTCCTTGTCCTCCGGGTTTTCGCCGAGGGTGATCGTGGTGTCTTGCTTATCGCCGTCGCCGCGGATGAAAGTGACGGTCACGTCATCGCCCGGCTTCTTCGCGCGGACCTTGTCTTGGATCTGCTGCGGTTCGGTGACCTCCTCGCCGTCGATCGCGGTGATGGTGTCGTCGGGTTTGAGCGCATCCGCTGCGGCGGTATCGGGCAGCACGTCGTGGACGATGACCTTCGTCGGCTCACCCAGGTGCTTCATTGCGGCGACGGTCGCGGCGGCCTCGGATGCGACGAAGGAAGCCTCGTTGTGCTTGCGCATCTCCTCGTCGGTCATGTCTTTGGGGAGGATCTGGCCGATGGGCACGAGCGTGTCGTTGGAGAACAGCCAGCGGCCGATCGCCTGCCCCATCGTCATGTTGGTGCGCACGGACACGGTGGTCATATCCAGCGAGCCGGAGGTCTCGTCGACCTCGCCACCTTCGATCTCGATGACCGGGGTGCCCTCCACTTCAGCCAGGGTATTGAACGTCGGGCCGGCGCTTTCCGCAGCGTACGGCACTGTCAGCTTGACCGGCGTGCCCGGGATGCCGCCGAGCATGAGCATCAGCGCCATCACCGCGAGGGGCACGCCGCCCCAGATGGCGGCGCGGCGAGTCGAACGCTGGGCATCGGTCTGGTCTGCTGCGGGATTTTCCACGGATGTAAAGCCTACATTGTGCCCTCGTGTTCGCTGACAGCGTTCCTCCCATCGTGGACCGGCCCTGATACCCGCCGGTAGGCTTGCCACCATGGTTAACGGATTCGGGTTCTCTTTCCCCAACGACGACGATCGCGACCGCGACCGCGACCGCGATGACGACCGCGACGGCGGCCGTGATGACGGCGACGGTCGCAATGACCGCGGCGACGACCCGTTCGGCCAGTTCGGCTTCGCCTTCGGCAACGGGGGCAACGCGAATTTCAGCGGCAACCTCGGTGACATCCTCGGCCAGTTCGGCGAGATGCTCTCCGGCATGAGCCAGCAAGGCCAGCCGGGCCAGAAGGCTGAGAAGCCGAAGCGCGATCCGGTGAATTACGACGTGGCGCTGCGCACCGCGCGCCGGTCCATCAAGGAACCGAAGGGCATGACGGCAAACGACCGCACTGCGGTGACGGAATCGACCCGCTTGGCCAACTTGTGGCTCGATGATGCCTCTTCTCTGCCCGATTCCGGTGCGCGGGCAGAGGCGTGGAGCGCAGACGAGTGGCTGACAAACACCCTGCCGACCTGGAAGCGCTTGGTCAGCCCTGTCGCGGAGCACATGGACCGCGCGCAGCTGGATGCGATGCCGGAGCAGGCCCGCGAGATTTTCGGGCCGATCACGCAGATGCTCGGTCACTTCAACTCCATGAATTTCGGTGCCAAGCTGGGCCAGGCGCTCGGCGACTTGGCTAACCAGGCTCTCACCGGAAACGACTTCGGCTTGCCCGTCGCCCCGAGCGGCGTGATCGGCATCGTGCCGAAGAATATCGAGCCGATTTCCGACCAGCTGTCGGTGCCGGGCCAGGAAGTGCTCGTGTACATCTCCGCGCGCGAGGCCGCCCGCCAGCGCCTGTTCACCCACGTGCCGTGGCTGGTGGAACGCATCGTGTCCTCCGTCGAGGAGTACTCGATGGGCTTGGAGTTGGACACCTCCCACATCGAAGAGCAGCTCCGCAACCTGGACCTCGAATCGGGCGACCCGGCCAAGCTGCAGGAAGCGATGCAGGGAATGCAGGACATGGACATGTCCCCGCGCGTCACCTCGCGCAATGCCGCAGCTGCGTCCCGCTTGGAAACGCTGCTCGCGCTCGTCGAGGGCTGGGTCGAAGTGGTTGTCGAGGACGCGCTCAAAGAGCGCATTCCGTCCACGGCGGCTCTCACCGAGTCATGGGCACGCCGCCGCGCAACGGGCGGTTCAGCTGAGCATGCGTTCAACAACATCGTCGGCATCGAGCTCGGCGCGCCGAAGACCAACGAGGCCGCCGAGCTGTGGCGCCGGGCCACCACCGCCGTCGGTGTGGACCGCCGCGACAAAGTCTGGGACCACCCGGACTTCCTGCCCACGGCGGAGCACTTGGATAATCCAGCGGCCTTCATCGACACGCTTCTCGACGATGCGCCGGATGCCGATTTCGACGAGGAGATCGCCAAGCTCGAGGAGATGCTCGCCAATGAGCAGGGCCCGAGCGAGGACGAGCGCGGCAACGAGAAGGACGACGACTAGCGCGCGCCGAACCGCTGGTAGGCCTCAAGGTAGCCCTTTGCGCGCTCAGCGCGAGGGGCTCGGTCGGCCCACTGCCAAAACTCCGGTCCGTGGCCCGGAATGAAGGTGTGCACCAGCTCATGCACGACGACAGCGTCGACGACATAATCCGGCACATCGCGTAGACGGTCGCTGATCCGGATATCGCCCGTGGACACGGTGCACGATCCCCACTGGGTGTTGTGGTTGCTCGCCCACCGCACGGAACCGATGCGCGCTTTGCCGTCGAGCACCTGCGCATTCAGCTTCTTGGCGCGCGCGAGAAGTTCGTCGTCGGACACGGCATTCGAGGTAGTGCGCCGTTTCAGCTTCGCCAGAATCTCCTCGACGGCCTCGCGTTCCTCCTTCGCGCTGAAACGCGCGGGGATCCGCACTTCGATCCGCTCCCCCACGTGCCGTGCCTGCACGGTCCGTTTCCTGCGCGCCGATCGGATCACATCCACGCCTTCGGGCGGCCACGCATCACTGCCCGATGTCGACTGAAGTAGACGTTTCATAGGTGCGTCGGCTCTCGTGCAGTGGAATAGTGAGTGTCAGGGGGGAAAATCATGCGTTTAGATGATTCAACATTAGTCACGCTCGGCCACGGGGTGCACGTTGTCACGCGAGGGGACACGGCTGTGCAATTCGGCCTCGACGCGACACGCAGCGGAATCGTGGACACGCGCGTCGCACCAGCGCTCGCCATGTCGCTGCGCAGCACGAAATGGCCGCTGACAATCAAGCAATTGCAAGATCAGCTCGTGGGCGAGTGCAGCGTCGATTCCACCGCGGCACGCTCGCTTATCGACGACTTGTGTGCCTACAACATCCTCATCCCCTCAGCCCGGACCACAGTGGCGCTGCTGGGCGCCACTCCCCTGGCTCAGGAGATCAGACGGGTGCTGGAAGCTTCTGGTGCGACAGTGCGGATTCGGCTGGCGGGCGAGGACACCCGCAGCTTTCTGAACCGGATGGCCGGTGCACCGCTCATCGTGGTTGATGGCGGAGGCGAATACGTGAAGTGGAGCCGGCCCCTCAAAGAGCACCGCAACTGGGTCGTGCCGGTGTTGTCCTTCGATTCGCGGGTGATCATCGGACCTGTTGCCCGCCACCCGAGTCATGCGTGCGGCATGTGCGCGCACATGCATGTCAGCGACCGCGACGACCAATTCCGTGCGGCCGCCGATCAGTTGGAGATCCAGCCGCGAACGATCGATCCGGTCATCGCGGCTGCCGGGGCAGCAGCAGCGGCACTGACCGTGCGCAGATTGGCGGGCATCCCGGACCCGCCAGGGATTGTGGGTGAGATGCCGAGCGCCGGGTGGGCAGCGGTGGTCGACCCGCTCGGCGCGCAGACGGTGTCGCTGCTGGACATGGAGCAGCACCCGCGGTGCCCGGTGTGTATCTCCGTCGGGAGTTAGCGGTAGTCCTCGAGGACGTCTAAGAGATCGTCGCCGTACTGTTCCAGTTTCGCGGGACCGATGCCGGAGATGTCCAGCAGCTCATTCTCACTCGCGGGCATGGCTTCCACGACGGAGAGCAACGTCGCGTCGGTGAAGATCATGAACGGCGGGATCTGGGCATCGCGTGCGGTATCGAGGCGCCACTGCTTGAGCGCCAAGAACGCTGATTCGTTGTAAGTCGGCTCACAGTCCTCGTGACGGCCCAAGCTCTTCTCCGCCGGGGTGCCCAGCTGGTTGCCGCACACACGGCAGCGTTTCGCGCGCTTGAGGCGCTCGGGGGCCTGCTCGACGTCGAGCTGCGGGGCGATGCCGTCGAGGAAGCGCGAACGCTCGCGGGATGCGCGGCCGCCCTCCTGCCGGGCCAAGGACCACGACAGGTGCAGGTGCTCGCGCGCACGGGTGATGCCCACGTAGAACAGGCGGCGCTCCTCTTCGATCTGGGCGTCGCCGGCCTTGATGGCGTGCGAGATCGGCAGGGTCTTCTCCACCAGCCCGGCAAGGAAAACGGCGTCCCATTCCAGGCCTTTGGCGGCGTGGAGGCTGGCCAGAGTCACGCCGTCCACAGCTGGCGGCTGTTTCGATTCCGCACGCTGTCGCAGGGAGGCCAGCACGCCCGGCATAGAGGTGGCCTCGCCGGTACTGACAATGTCACCAATGAGCTCTACCAGTGCATTGAGCGTCTGCCAGCGCTCGCGCTGACGTGCACCCTCAGGTTCTGTCGCAGACAGCCCCAGCGGTGCGAAGGCCGCTTTCGCAACAACCACCGGGTCGTCCGGGAGATCAGTGCGGTTTACGGCGGAGACCAAGACATTGATCGCTTCACGGATCTCGGGGCGGGTGAAAAATCCTTCGCCGCCGCGGACCTGGTAGACAATCCCGGCGTCGGAAAGCGCCTGCTCGAACACGGCCGATTGCGCATTGATGCGGTAGAGCACCGCGATCTCCCTGGCGGGCGTGCCGGACGCGATGAGCTTTTTGATCTCCCCGGCGATATCGCGCGCCTCCGACGGCTCATCCGGATAGGACGCGAATGTCGGCTCCGGGCCAGGCGCACGCATGCCCTCGAGCTCGAGGCGGGTGCCCGCTTCCCTGCCGGTAGCCTTCGAGATGACCGTGTTGGCGAGCTCGGTGACCTCCGGCGTGGAGCGGTAGTCGCGCTGGAGCTTGACAACGGTGCCGTGCGGGTAGGTGCGGGAGAAATTCAGCAGGTAGTCCGGGGTCGCGCCAGTGAAGGAATAAATGGTCTGGTTCGCGTCGCCGACGACGGTGAGATCGTCTCGCTGGCCCAGCCAGCCCTCGAGCACACGTTGCTGGAGTGGCGTGACGTCCTGGTACTCGTCCACCACGAAGGTCTGGTACTGGTTGCGGAACTCCTCCGCCACCGCCGGCGCATTCTCGAGCGCTCCCGCGACATGCAAAAGCAGGTCGTCGAAATCGAGGCCCATGCCATCCGGGCTGGTCTTGGACTCCTCGTAGCGCTTGTACACCGCGGCGACCTTTTCGGCTGAGGTCGGCGGCTCGCGGTGGGTTTTCTCGATGGCCTGCGCATAGCTTTCTGGCGTGACCAGGGAGGCCTTCGCCCACTCAATCTCGCTGAGCACGTCGCGGACGAGTTCCTTGTCCGGCTCGAGTCCGACCGTGCGGGTGGCGCGAGCGACCAACGGGAATTTGTTGTCGATGAGCGTCCACGGCAGATCGCCCGCCACTTGCGGCCAGAAATAGCGCAGCTGGCGCAACGCCGCGGCGTGGAAGGTGCGGGCCTGCACTCCCCCGATTCCCATCAAGCGCAGGCGGTCGCGCATCTCGCCGGCGGCGCGGGAGGTGAACGTGACGGCGAGGACCTTCTGGGGGACGACGAAGCCCTGGTCGATCAGATGCGCGATGCGGTACGTGATGGTGCGGGTCTTGCCTGTGCCGGCACCCGCGAGAATGCACACCGGCCCACGGGGCGCAGTGGCGGCGACGCGCTGATCCTCATCGAGCTGACTGAGGTCGATCACGCTTTAATCATCCTCTTCCTCATGCCGAGCTTCGTCGAGATCGTCGGGATTCTCTGGCGCGTAACGGATATACAGCAATTTATCGCCCGGCTCGACCGTCTCCGCCTCAGGCGAATCCAGGCGGTACAGCTCACCGGAGCGGACCACGCCGAGCACGATATCGGCGAGGTGGCGCGGGTTGGCACCCACCTCATCGTCAAGGATCGGGCGCTCAGACACGGTGAAGCCAGCATTGGGGCTCAGCAGGTCTTCCATCATCTCCACCACGGTCGGCGTGTTGGTGGCGATGCCGAGGAGGCGACCCGCGGTCTCCGAAGAGATGACTACGGAATCCGCACCGGACTGCTCCAGCAGGTGCTGGTTTTCGGCCTCACGGACAGAGGCGACGATATTCACGCCCGGGTTGATCTCGCGCACGGACAGTGTGACCAGCACGGCAGTGTCGTCGGAGGACGGTGCGACCACCACGGAGCGGGCGCGGTTCACGCCGGCGATCTTCAACACATCCGACTTGGTGGCGTTGCCGTGGACGCACACCAACCCGCGGTTCTCCGCATGCACGAGAGCTTCGTTATCGCCGTCGATGACGACGATATTGGAGGGCGACGCGCCGTCGGCAAGCAATGCCTCGACAGCGGACCGGCCCTTGGTGCCGTAACCGATGATGATGGTGTGGTTGCGCACGTTCTTCCTCCACCGTTGAAGTTGCAGCGTCTTGCGGGAATCCTCCGTGAGCACGGACAGCGTCGTGCCGACGAGCAGCATCAGGAACGCTACACGCAACGGAGTGATGATGAAGATGTTGACCAGCCTGGACGTTTGCGTCACCGGAGTGATGTCGCCGTAGCCGGTGGTGGACAGCGACACCGCCGAGTAATACACGGCATCGATGAATGTCAGCGGCTCAGAATAGGCATCCTTGTCCGTCCACACGATTCCGGCGACCAGGATCATCAGGATGATCGCGTAGATAAAGCGCCTGAAGATCAGCGTCCACGGAGTCGTCCGCGCCTCCTGCGGCAGGCGGATGACGTTGATGAGCGCATGGTCGGGCAGCGCGGTGAGTTCTTCACCGCGCAATCGGCTGCGGAAGGAAATCCGCGGCTGAAACGAAAACGCCATATCACGACTCTAAACCGGCCGGGGCCGCGATTCGCAGCAAGCCCTCCAGCTCCCCGCGTTCCGGCAGGTCACTGGGCGAGAAGTCCTCGCCAGTGCGAACGTAGAAGAACACCGCGCGAATGGGCTTGCCATCCGCGGCGATCCGGCGCCAGGCTTCGCGGTAGACCGCCAATTGGAGTTTCGCCGCGCGCATCTCCGCCGCCTGGGGCTTGTTGCCCGTCTTCCAGTCGACGATGGTCCACCCGCCGTCTTCGTCCTGGAAGACCGCGTCGATGCGACCGCGGACAGTCGAAGTGCCCAGGTCGATTTCAAAGGGGTGCTCGATGTGCGCGGGGGCGCGCGTGGCCCACTGGCTGGCGGAGAAATTCTCCTTCAGGCGGACCAACGTAGCGGCATCGACGTCGGGCTCGAGGTTGCCGGGCAGTTCATCGTCGTCAAGCAGGGGGCGTGCTCCGTAGAAGCCTTCGATCCATTCGTGGAATGCTGTGCCGCGCTTGGCGTAGGCATTCGGCTTGAACGGCACGGGGCGGCGGGCGCGGCGGGCGAATTGCTCGGGGTCGGCGCGCAGAGCGACGATGTCGGACGCCGTGAGCGTCGCCGGCATGACCACGGGAACGGCGGGACGCTGGGCGGCTTCGTGTTCTTCGATGAGCGCTTCGGTGTCGCGCTCCCACAGCGAGTAGAGCTCGCCATCGGCCAGCTCGGGCAGTTGCTCGCGCGCGGTGCGGACCTGCATCGCGGCGGTGACGCTCGCGGGGTCGGCGGCATAGTGCGGCCACGTGCCTTCGCGGGTGGCGCTGGGGGTCTCTTCCTCTGTGTCTCCGCCCTCCCACCAGTGAAGGACCTGTGTGGCGGGGGTGTCGCCGGGCTGCATGAGCACATCTTTGAGCGCGAGGAAGTGCGGGTACGGCTCGGCTTGCTTCGCGCGGTCCGGCACCGTCGCAGAACCGGTGACCATGAGGCGTTCAGCGGCGCGGGTGACAGCGACGTAGAACAGGCGGGCCGATTCTTCTTCGAGCTCTGCCTTCTTGGTCTTCCTGTACTCGTCGGTGAGTTTCTGGAATTCGCTGCGGTCTTCGGCCGCGTCGAAAACGTCGTAGGCGTCATCGGGGACGTATTCGACGAAGGTGAGGAAGGTCTCGGTGGTCACGCTGTACGTCTGGGTGTCCGCGTGAACGACGGCGACGGTGTCCCACTCCAGGCCTTTTGCCTTGTGGGCAGTGAGGATCTGGACACGGTCATCGCTGGTGGTCACCGAACCTGGCTCGAGGCCGTCCTCGTGCTCGGCGGCAAGATCCAGGTACGACAAGAATCCTTCGAGGTCCGCACCCGGATAGGACGCGATCACCTCGGCGAATTTGTCCAGGTGAACCGTGCCGGTGTTGGACGGGCGCGCCAGGACTTCGATGCGAATGCCGAAGATGGAAACGATGTCGTCGAACAGGTCCGGCAGGCGCTTGCCCAGGCTGCGGGTCCGCAGGGCACGCAGCTTCGCCGCGAGAGCTTGGAGGCGCACCAGCCCTTCGGGCGAGTATCGCTCCGCCTCGCCCAGGTCGGCGACCGCATCGCCCAAGCCCACACTGCGTTCGTTCTCGCCGACTGCGTTCTCCGCGTTCTCGATCAGCTCCTCTAGCTGTACGCGAAGCCGCTCGCGCGGATCAGTATCGGCGGGCAGCTCGTCCACGGCGCTCGTCCGGCGCTCGCCGGCGAGATTGGTGGCGCGGCTGGCCAAGGCCGAAATGTCTCTCAGACCCAGCCCGCACGCCGGGCCGGCCAGAATGCGCAGCGCCGCGGCCGAATCCTGCGGGTGGACAAGCATGCGGGCCACAGCGACGGTGTCCGCCACCTCCGGCACAGTGAGCAGACCTGCGGTGCCGACGATCTCATAGGGCACGCCGCGCTCTTCTAAGGCCTCCGCGATGGCCGGGGAGTGCTTGTTTTTGCGCACGAGCACAGCCGAAGAAACCGGTTTGCCCGCGTTCACACGGTCGCTGTAATCGGAGGCGAGCATGTCTGCGACCACGCCGATCTCTTCGTCCTCCGTGGCGTAGAAGCCCAGTTCCACACGGCCCGGCTGCGCGTCCGGCTTAGAGGTCAGCGGCTCGACGGCACGCTGTCCGCCCTCCGGGGTACCCAGGACCGCGGCGGAGACATTATTCGCGGTGGCGAGTACTTCCGGCGGATTGCGCCACGATGTGGTCAGCTGCGCCTTCGGGGCGGGTGAACCGTCCGGCAGCGGGAAATCGTCGACGAAGGCGGCCAGGTTCGCCGCCGTAGCCCCACGCCAGCCATAGATCGCTTGCATCGGATCGCCCACCGCAGTGACAGTGAGCGGGTGCGCGTGCCGGGATGCGTCGTCGCGGTTTTCTCCGAAGAGGCTGCGCAACAGCACGCGCTGGGCGTGCGAGGTGTCCTGGTATTCATCGAGCATGACCACGCGGAAACGGTCACGCTGGGAGGCGCCCACCGCCGGGTGATCAGCCGCCATCTGGGCTGCCACGGACATCTGCTCGTTGAAGGTGACCACGCCGCGCTCTCGCAGCTCGCGGCCAAGCTCGAGCGCCATATCGGCATACGCGCGGCGCAGCTTCTGCCGGTCCACCCACTTTTGCACCGTCTGGTTGTATGCCTCCCCTTGGCGTTTGCCGCGGGGCAGGCCCGCGAGGTTGGCCACGAAGGCATCGGATTCTTCCGCGATGCGCTCGTGCGGGAAGAGCTCATTGCCCATATTGGTGACCAGCCGCAGCAGCGTCTCCACGACAGTGTCCATGGCGGGGTTCTCCCCCACCCCGGAGAGCAATTCGCCGCCGTGGTTGCTCACTACCTCCCACGCGATGGCGTGAAGCTCCGCGTCGGTGATCAGGCGCGCATCGGGCTCGACGGGAACGAGCAGGCCGTATTCGCGGATCAGGTTGCCGGCGTACGAGTCGTAGGTGGACACCGTCGGCGCAATGGCTGTGAGCGATTCCGCGAGTTTCCCCGTCGGGTCGAGTCGGCGCACCAGCTGTTCGTCGGCGGCGAGCTTCTCCAGGCGCGTGCGGATGCGTTTGCCCAACTCCTGCGCCGCCTTGCGGGTGAAGGTCAGGCCGAGAACCTCCTCGGGGCGGACATAACCGTTGGCTACGAGCCACACCACGCGCGAGGCCATGGTCTCGGTCTTGCCGGCACCGGCACCGGCGACGACGAGCAGCGGGCCCGGTTCCGCGCCGATGACGGCGGCCTGCTGGTCGGTGGGCATGAATTTCTCGCCCATGTAGCGCCACAGCGTTGTGGGTGGGACGACAGCGCTAGCCACGGGTGGTCACCTCTCCTTCGGGCTGAGCCGGGCAGATCGATTTCAGTTGGCAGAACGAACAGTGGTCGCCGGTGACAGCACGCAGGGTGGGGCCCGTCATTTCATCGACAAGCGGGCGGATCAGTTCCGCGAATTCGTCGAGCTGTTCGGCATCCTTCGGCGCCTGCGTGCGCACGGTGGGCTTCTTCGCGTTCGTCGCCGGGAAGAACAGGGTTCCGCCGCCGACGTCCAGCGGTTTTTCGCCCGCGCCGGCGGTGACCACTGCGCCATCACGCCACACACCGCGGCTCAGTGCGAGCTGATAGCTGAGCAGCTGCGGGTGCTCGTCGACCTTCTTCTGCGCCGTCGCATTCTTCCCGGTCTTCAGGTCCACGACCTGCACTGGGCCATCACCGTCCGCGTCACCCTCGCGCTCCAGCCGGTCAATGCGCCCGCCGATGGCCAGGCCTGGAGCGACCTCCACATGAACCGGCACCTCCACGCCGAGCTGGGAGAATGTCCCGCGAGTGGAGTCGATCCACTGCCCGCATCGCTCGAGCACCGCAGTGAATTCAGCTAGGTCGTTGGCTTCCTTCCACGGCGGGACGCTGAAGAGTGTGCGGTAAGCGGCGATCGTGTCGGCGCGGGCGAGATCTGGATCCGCACCGTTTCCGAGCGCCTCGAAGAAATAGTGAATGAGCGTGCCGCGCGTCATCGCATCGTTGACTGCGGGCGCGATCTCGCGTTCCAGCACACCGCGCATCGGGCATTCCAGCAGCCCCTCAATGCGCGAGGGCGACAGCTGCTTCGGGGGCGGCAAGGGCTCGCTTATCGACGCCTCCGTTGTCCCCCACCACTGCCCCGGGTCCGCCGCGGCGATACCGGCCTCCGCCAACCGCGCCAGCTGACGTGCCGCCTGCAAGCGCGTTTGTTCGCTGGATGCCTCGTCGGTGAGCGCACGGCGCAATTCCGCCACGATGTCTTCGACCGCCAGCACCCGAACTGCATCGGCCTCGGCGCGCACCTCACTGCCGACGGTGTCGAAGAGCGCTGGCACCTCCGCACCCTCCGCGGCGACGCGCTCCTGCGCAGTTATGGGCGCCGCGGCGATCTCTTGCGGGACAATCCCGAATTCCGTGGCGAATTCGGTGATGAAGCGCGAAGGTTCCACCACCTCGTCGCCGTCCTCCGAATGCACCGCAGTGACCACGATCCGGTCGGTCGCGCGACTGACCGCGAGGTGGAACAGGTGGCGTTCCTCTTTCAGGCGGTCGGCGATGTGGGAGACCGGTGTGGCTGGATCGATCCCCTCGTCCACCAGGTCCACCAGATCCTCCTGGCGCATGAGCGTGCCGGTCTCACTGAGCGTGGGCCATGACAATTCCTGGACCCCGGAGACGATCACGCGCTTGAATTCGCGCCCCGCCGCACCGTGCGCGGTGAGCAGCGGCACGGCATCTGGGGTGGCGGTGCGCCGGTCACGCACGCCGGTGGGCAATTCCTGCTCCTCGATGTGCGCGATAAAAGACTCCACGGTGGCACTCGGGCGCCGCTCCGTGAAATCGCCCGCGGCGTCAAACAGCGCCATCATCGCGTCCAAGTCGCGGTCCGCCTGCGAGCCTGCGGCACCGCCGCGCAGCGCGATCGCCATGAGGCTATCCGCCAGTTTCGTCGCCGACCAGATCGCCCACAGCACATCCTCGACACTGCCGCCCTCTCCTAGAGCCGTGCGCCCGGCCTCGAGCACGCTGCGGATGCGGTTCAGAATCGCAAGCTCCCGGTCCGTGAGCACCGAGCCGAAATCGGGCAGCTCTTCGTCCACCGCGAGCAATTCCGACAGCGTCACTTCAGCGCGGGTGTCCGGCTTCCACCTGCGCAGACCACGCAGCAGACGGCGCAGCGTGACTGGGTCTGTGCCGCCGACGGGCCCGAGCAGCAGATCACGCCATTGGGCCATGCTCAACGGTTCGGTCAGCGCCTTTAGCCCCAACAGCATCGCAGCAACGATGCGCTGTTCCGCCAGCACCACATCAGTCGGGTTCACCGCCACAGGAACACCGGCTTGCAGCAGCGCCCGGCGCAGCGACTCGATCATCCCTACCGAGCGCACCACCACGGATATATCGCGCCAGGCCACCCCCTCTTCGAGGTGCCAACGCCTAAGGCGGTCCACCACCGCAGCGTGGTTGACAGCCGTACTCGGTGCGATCACCGCCTCTGCTGCCGGATGGCGCTTAGTCGCGCCCAGATCGATCACTTCTGCGCCGTCCAAGTCCCGGAAGAACAGCGGGGACGCACCGCGGAAACGGAAGACCGATTGCTCCTCGTCACCGCCGATGACAGTGAGTTCTGCTTCCTGCGCGAGCTGGCGTACCAGTTGAGCCGAAGCCGGATCAAGGTGCTGAGCATCGTCGACGATGACGGTGTGCCATGTGCGTGGTAGGGGCGCACGCACGGCGGAGGCGACTAGTTCCGATGCCGAATAGCTGCGCGCACCGTAGAGAGCCATGACGTCCTGGTACTCAGCGAGAAAATCGCCCGCCGCCGACCAGACCGGAATCCCGTGGTGCTGCCCCAAGTCGCGCAGGTCGCCCGGCGTGAGCGTGCGCTCAACGGCGCGGAGCAAGAAATCGCGCAATTGGCGGGCGAAACCGACCATCGGCAGCGCGGGGCGCAGTTCCGCCGGCCACGTTCTACCACCGTCGGCAGCATGGCCCTGCAGCAGCTCCCGGATGGCGAAGTCTTGCTCCGCGCCCGAGATCAAACGGATCGGCTCCGCCTCCGCACTTTGATCTTCATCGCCCAGCCGCACGAGCGCGAAGGCCAGCGAGTGAATGGAGCGCACAATCGGTTCATCGGCGACGAAACCCGAGGCCGCGAGCCGGTCAGACAACTCCGCACGCACCCGCGCACCCGACTCCTTGGACGCGGTGAGAAACACCACGCCAGCTGGGTCAGCCCCGCCGCGGATTTTCGCCACCGCAGTATCAATGAGGAAACTGGTCACGCCCGCACCGGCCGCACCAGTGACCTTGAACGCCCCGCGGGAAGGAAGCTCCACCGGCCAGACGCGCTGGTGAACAGTCCGTTCCCGGCCCACCAAATAGGCCTGCGGGTGCGGCGGGAGATTCAGGCCTGCGTTGTGGGCGTCGTTCGGCTGCGTCATGCCCTACAGTGTGGCATCCGCCCCGGACACGAGCAGCCCCCGAACACGCTCAATCTTCGAACTCATGTTCGATGATCCGCCGAATTCCCTGTTCAGAATCTCTCGGTAATCAAGTGCGCGCTCACACATGAATATCAAGTCGGGCACATGGGACCACCTGCTCAGCACGGCATCGTCGACGGCGTCGGCCAAGAGGCCGTCGATAAGCGTCAGCGCTGCGCTGTAACCGTGAGGCCGCGCGCTGTCGGCGGGGACGAAATCGGTGAGCGCGGGCGGCAGTGAGCCGGAAAAGAGGCAGCACGCGAGGAAATCGGTGTGCACGACCTGCAATTTCTTGCCTTGCGGAAGGTGCCCCTTCCACGCGGCGCGGTCGGCGCGCGCCCACACGTCGTTGCGCTCGAGCTTGGGGGCGGGGAAATAGGACACGGCGTCGTCGAACCGAAGAGCCGCGGAAATCGCCTCGTCAACGCGGTGCCCCGGCTCGCCCTCGACGTAATCGGTGGCGTGGAAACCCGCGACCGTGAAGCGGCCGTCAGTGGAGCGGACCGGGCGGGCGACGCGGACGCCGGGAACCGTGACTTTCTCCCGCACTTTCGACGACCATGCGGCGTGCGCGGGCGCTTCGGAAATGACGATGCGACCGAAACGCACCCCGTTGCCCCACTCCGGGCCAAGCGGGAGCGGTCGCGACTCATCGACCTGGAACGACGTTAGAACATGCCCCGGAATCGTCATCGACACGCCTCTCCCTATACCGTCGCCGGACGCGGGTACGGCCACGGGTTGGCGCGGCATGTGTCGTCGTTATCCGGGTAGACCTCTTCCGGCGCGAGCTGGAACAGTTCCCTGTTATTCAAGCTCAGCGTCTGCTGCATCATCACTGGGGCGAGCTTGCCGTCCTCGCCGCATGGCTCGTGCTCCGCGTAGCCCAGCGCGTGCCCCACTTCGTGGTTGATCAAGTACTGGCGGTACATGCCCAAATCGCCGTTATACGGCGCGGCACCGCGGACCCAACGGGACTCGTTGACGATCACCCGGTCACCGTCCGCTTCCGTATAGATACGGCAGGACGTCTCGAGCCCGATATCAACTCCGCAGGTCTCACGAGTCGTGCCCACGGAGGTCAGCTGGATGCGCAGGTCCGGATCATCGGACGAGGAGACATGCTCGAAACGGAATCGCGGATCGTTCGTCCAGCCGCGCGGATCCGACAAAGTGGCGTCCACCATCGCAGCGAAAGAATCGTCGCCGCCGAAGGTGGTGGTGTCAATGCCGTCTTCCACCTCGGTGGAAAAGCGCACGACCTTCTCCTCGCCCTTCCCGTGATTCATGCCGAGCGAGCCAACGGGCCGGTACGTGCCCTTGCCCTGCTCGGTGAACGGGCCGCCGGGCGGAAGCTCCGTCATCGCGACCTGGCCTTCCGGCATGTCCGGCACCGTCACGCGCGGCTCGTCGGTGGTGTCCTCAATCCCCTCCGTCCCGCGCGAGGTCGTCCCGACAGTCTCCCCCGCAGGAGTGTTGACGATGCTCCAGATCACCAACGCAGTCACCACCACCAGCACCGGGATGGCATAAGCGCGCCAACCGTAAGCATCGGCGAATCGCGCGAACGCGGATTTCTCCGCCCCACTGTGGCCAGCGGCGGGTTCGTAAGCGCCGTCCATGCGGCCGTCGGGGTGGTAGGTCATACGTTCAATCTATCGTGCATTTAGCCGGAAAAGCCGACAGCACGCGGGGTGGAGTTGCCCAATTCGACGTACAGGATGCGCTCGGTGCGCACGACGTACTTCATGCCGCGCTCGTCGTCGAAGGAGACAGTCGGAGCGCCGGACTCGATCGCCTGCGTAACTTCGCCGAGGATCTCGTCCTGCCCCTTCGGGGAGGAAATGGAGAGTTCGCGGTGGGAGTCAGCCAGTCCGATCTTGATTTCCATGCTGTTTTTCGTCCTTTACTTTTCGCTCTATTCTTCGTGCCGTCGCCGGCGATGGTCATATTGTAACGAGGGGCAGTTAAGATGTTCACGTGCCCGATCGTTCTGTACAGCAGCCCCAGCAGCCGCCGACATTCGCCGAGCTCGGCGTCGCCGCGGAGATCGTCGGGGCGCTCGCGGACAACGGGATCGAGCGAGTCTTTTCCATCCAGGAGCTCACCCTCCCCATCGCCTTGACCGGCCGGGATTTGATCGGCCAGGCCCGCACGGGCATGGGCAAGACTTTCGCTTTCGGCGTCCCGTTGCTGGACCGTGTCTTCGACGACGCCGCTATCGAGGAGCTCGACGGCACCCCGCGCGCACTCGTGGTCACGCCCACGCGCGAGCTCGCCGTCCAGGTGGGCGAGGACCTCACGCTCGCAGCGAAAAACACGCCGATTCGCTTATCGACGATCTATGGCGGCCGCCCCTACGACGAGCAACTCGCCGCCCTCAACGACGGTGTCGACGTCGTCGTCGGCACTCCCGGCCGCCTTCTGGATCTTCACCAGCGCGGCGATCTGGACTTAAGCCACGTGGCGATTCTGGTTCTCGACGAAGCCGACGAGATGCTCGACCTGGGTTTCCTCCCCGACATCCAGAAACTGTGGGCTGCGCTGCACCAGCCGCTGCAGACGATGCTCTTCTCCGCCACCATGCCGGGGCAGATCCTCACCCTGGCACGGTCGATGATGAATAAGCCGCTGCACATCCGTGCTGAGGCCACCGAGTCCTCCCAGGTGCACGACACCACCAAGCAGGTCGTGTTCTGCTCCCACAAGATGGACAAACCCGAGGTCACCGCCCGCATTCTGCAGGCCGACGGCCGCGGCAAGACCATCATTTTCACCCGCACGAAGCGCACCGCCGCCGATGTCGCCGAAGATCTGGCCGGCCGCGGCTTCCCCGTCGGCTCCGTTCACGGTGATTTGGGCCAGGAAGCCCGCGAGCGCTCCCTCGAGGCTTTCCGCAACGGCACCGTGGAGATCCTCGTGGCCACCGATGTCGCCGCCCGCGGCATCGACGTCGACGATGTCACTCACGTGATCAACTACCAGACTCCTGACGACCCGATGACCTACGTGCACCGCATCGGCCGCACCGGTCGCGCTGGCCGCACCGGCACCGCCGTCACCCTCGTCGGTTTCGATGAGGGCGCGAAGTGGAAGCTGATCAATGACGAGCTCTCACTGGACACGCCTGAACCCCCGACGTGGTTCTCCACCTCCCCGGAGCTGCGCGACACCCTCGATATTCCCGAGGACGCCCGCTCTAACGTCGGCCCGGCCCGCCCCGTTCACGGCGTGCGCAAAAAGCGCGGCGATTCCCGTCCCGACCGGAACCAATCCCGGCCCCGATCCCGATCTAAGAGGAGGCGACGGTGAGCAAAGCTCCACTACGCCGCACCCGCGGCGACCTCATCGCCACTGGCGTCATCACCGCCGTGTCTGTTCTTGCCCTGCTCATCGCGTTTTTCACCGCGCCGATCCGCAAGGACGAGCTCACCCCCGCCGCTGAGGAGGTCCCCAACGGCGGGATACTCGCCATCGCCCCGCATGATCTTTCCGAGGGCCCTACCCTGCACGACGACGCCCCCAACCCGCGCCCTGTCACCGTCGCCGGCATGATCGCCACCTACAACAAAGACAGCGGCACCATCACCGCATCCACCCCGGACGGCGACGAGAAGTGGAGCTACACCCGCGGCCCCGAATTGTGCGGCATGGCCTCTGCATGGGATGAAGTCGTGGCCGTCTACCGCACCAATATCGGCTGCGGCGATGTGGTGGCCATCAAAGCCACGACCGGCCAGTACTCCCACACCCGCTCCGCGATCGCACCCGAGCAGGTCGCCATGATCTCCTCGAACGACCGCGTCGGCTATGCCGCCCCGTCGCGCTCCGAGATCTGGCGCAACGACCTTGTCCGCACCGTTGAATACGGCGAAGTCGAGGCCCCACAGGAGCCGGACTTTCAGCCCAACGAGGGCTGCACCCTCACCTCCGCTCTGACCCGCACCGAATTCTTCGCCGTCACCGAGAAGTGCGAGGACGGCTCCTGGCTGCGCATGCAAAAGGCCACCCCGGAGGACTCCCGCAAGCCTGAGCTTCACGAGTCCGTCGAGATCGCCGACAATGCCTACCTCGTCGCCGTGGGCCAGGAAGCCGCCGCCGTCTACGACCCGGGATCCTCGAAGGTCACGTCCTATAAACAGGACGGCACCCAACTGGCCAGCTCCCAGGTGCCCCAGTCTGACCTGCTCAGCGACTCGCCGATCGGGATCGCCACCGTCCAAGTCGCCGATCTGCCGCACCACATGAGCTACTTCGACGGCCAGAATCTCATGCTTCTCGACCCCGAAACCCTCGAAGTCACCACCATCTTCTCCGACGCTCTCGGCACCGGCTTCGGCGCCGGCGACCGCCTCGTCTACCCCACCGCCGAAGGCATCGCCGTGGCCAACTGGGATACCCAATCCGTCGACCACGTCATCCCCGTCGACCGCCACGGCTACACCGGCCCGGTCTCCATCGCCTCCGCGGGCGCCACCGTCGTTGAAAAGCGCGGCACCGAGATCGCGGTCCTCGACCTCGTGCAGTAGCTGCCCCGCGCTTCGCTCAGCGCGCCGGGCGCCACCGCGAGCCCCCTCCTCGCGCCACCGCCGGGAGCAAGGAGCCCTCGCGCAACCGACGGTGAATCTGTTTACATATCCGCCCGATCAGCGCAGGAGCGAAAACGCTGTGAGCAGGAACTATAGCCAGCCACGCATATCGCGAATGTAAACAGATTCACCAGCGTCCATCCACCAGCGCCCGCTCACCCACAACCAGCCCTACTTACCGCGCCGCGCATCAAAAGCGGCGGTGGCCCACTGGGTGGACACTGGGTGCAGCGCGCACACGAGCGTGATCGCGGCGGCGAGGAGGGTGATCACGCCGATCGACGTCGCACCGCCCATGAACATGTAGAAGGCGATGCCGAGCAGCAGCACGTTCATGAACACGATGATGCTGCGCCCCCACTGGTTGCCGCGCAGGATATTGATGCCGCCGTAGGCCATGGGCCCGAATGTGCACAGGATGAACAGCGCAGTGCCGACGCCGACCAAGGCGAAGGCGGACGTCTCGGACTGGACGAGGGATTCGTCGGCACCATTGGTGATCTGCACATACGCCAGGTAAATGCCGTAGCCGATCGCCACAATGCCTTCGAGCACGGCCATCACGGCCGCCGCCTTCATTAGCGCGGGTGCTTCCGCCGTCGCACGGGCGGCTTCAGGGCTGGGCAGGTTCTTCTTCGGTTCCGGGGCGTTCGCATTCACGCCTTCATCCTAAAGCCACGGCCGCCGCGCACCCGAAACCCCGCTCCTGTGGCCAGCCCCACACAACAGACGATTTGACGTAGTGCGTCCGGTCACATCTCACAGCATTGCTTGATATGCCCTGTTCACGCTATTTTCAGCAGACACAGAACTCCCCCACTCACCGCCCCGCAAGCCCCCGAAACAGATGAAAACCGCGGAGAAATTATGATTCCGGTCACAATTTGGCGTTTACCCCTAGCGGGATGTATGTAAACGTGTCATTATTCTCGGGTAGCAAAAATAAAGAGCTAGTTACCTAGCCACTAACTCCAAGCCACCACGGAGTTAAGTTCCGGTAAACGGAAGACGGGGTCCCGAAGCCACCGGGAACACCGCCCGCTCATCGCCGGAAATCATCTGCTTGCGCAAACCCTGACCCAAGCCAGGTTTCATTGTCGCGCCGCCGTGCGCGCATTCATTCCTGCGCCTGTCGACGGGCTTGTTAGTGGTGTGCACGCTTCATGACATTTCTCGACATCCGACGCACTACCTACCCGAAGACCCAGAAGGAGACTGATCACCATGGATTGGCGCCACGAAGCAATTTGCCGCGACGAAGACCCCGAACTGTTCTTCCCGGTCGGTAACTCCGGCCCCGCACTGTCCCAGATCGCACAGGCCAAGCTTGTGTGCCACCGCTGCCCCGTCACCTCCCAGTGCCTGAAGTGGGCTCTGGAAACCGGCCAGGATGCCGGCGTCTGGGGCGGCCTGTCCGAGGAGGAGCGCCGCGCCCTCAAGCGTCGCAACAAGCAGCGCAACCGTCAGCGCGTCTCTGCTTAATCCACGCGCGAACCGGCCCAAAAGCGGACCAATTACCGCTGCCGGGCCGGTGCCCGATAAAGTGGACTGACAGTTAGATCAGTTCCGTATCTTTGGCCCAAGGAGGTCGTTATGAGCAAGCGTGGTCGTAAGCGCAAGGACCGCCGCAAGAAGAGCGCTAACCGCGGCAAGCGCCCCAACTCCTAAGAGTTGAGCGCATACAAGATCTCCTCCCCACCGAATACAAGGTGGGGAGGAGTTCTTTGGTTTTACACCTAGCAGCTACTCGTATCGCCGGTAAGTGATCGAAATGGACTGCACAATGCGTTGACGCAGGCCCTCAGGTGCTTGGTCCTGGCAGTTGCAGCGGCGGACGATCTGGCGGATCTCAGTCTCGGATTTGAGCCAGGCAAAGCTTTCGGGGCAGGTCTGGATGATCTCGCAGATCTCGGTAACTCGCGCCGCAGGGGTGTCGGTATCGAAGTATTCGCAGAGTAGCGCGTGTGCGCGTGCTGGTTCGATATTGCAGTCGCCCATTATTTCTGCTCCTCCAGACCAATACCTTGTTCGTTCGCCACATCTTTCAACAGTTCGCGGAGCTGTTTTCTTCCCCGGTGGAGCCGCGACATGACTGTGCCGAGCGGAATGTCCATGACTTCGGCGATTTCTTTGTACGCCAGGCCTTCGACATCGGCGTAATAGACGACCATGCGGTAGTCGTCGCTCAGCGAGTTCATGGCTTCGGCGATTTGCGCATCCGGCAGGTTCTTCAGCGCCTCAACCTCGGCGGATTGCAGACCGGTCGAGTCGTGCGAGCTGGTGGTGTACAGCTGGCGGTCGGTGACATCCTCGGCGGAGGTCTCGATCGGGCGGCGCTGCTTCTTCCGGTACGAGTTGATGTACGTGTTCGTCATGATCCGGTACAACCACGCTTTGAGGTTCGTACCTTCTTTGAAGGAGTCGAACGCTTTGTAGGCCTTGAGGTAAGTCTCTTGCACCAGGTCTTCAGCGTCTTGTGGGTTGCGCGTCATGCGCAGCGCGCCGCCGTAGAGCTGGTCCAGCAGCGGCATCGCCTCCTCGGTGAAGCGCTGTTCGAGATCGGTGTGGGCCATGGGTGCCATCTTAGCGGTGATCAGCGAGCGCTAGGCTTGGCGCCTATGGCAGCGAAGACTCAGGCATTGGAAGCCCTCAAACAAGCTGGAGTGGACCACGAGGTGCTCAACTACACCGCGGGCACGGACCATTTCGGGGAGCATGCGGTGGAGCAGCTGGGACTCGATGCCGCGCAGACGCTGAAGACGCTGGTCATCCACCACGAGCGCGAGTACGCGGTCTGTTGCGTGCCGGTCGCTGGCCACCTGTCGCTCAAGCATGCGGCGAAAGCGCTGGGCTGGAAGAACGCGGAGATGGCGGACCCGAAGGTGGCGCAGCGCCTCACGGGGTACATCGTGGGAGGCATCTCGCCGCTCGGCACGAAACAGCAATTAAGCACGCTTATCGACGCCTCCGTCGCCCGCACCGACACCATCACCGTCTCGGCGGGCCAGCGTGGTTTGTCCATCGCGATGTCGCCGACTGATCTGGCTGAACTATGCAGTGCTCAGTTCGCGGATATCGCGGCTGAGTAGCACTCCTACCCCACTGGCCCCACTGGCTCTGTGCTCATCGGGCCGTCGCCGGTGAGCTCGGCGTATTCATTGCGGATATTGCCCACTTCCTGCGCGGCCGGGCGCCACTGCAGCTGATCGGCGACGCGGGAGGGGTGGACCAGTTCGAGTGCCTCCTCCGGTGAACCGTGCACCCACTGCTCGATTTCCTCAGGCCGCAGGAAGAGCGGGAGGCGGTGGTGCAGCCACGACATATTATCGGTGGCGTCAGTGGTGACCATCGTGGTGGAGAGTTTGTCCAGCCCGGTCTCCCACAGCGCGGCAGCGTAGAGCAGCCCCTCCTCCGGCTGTACGAAATACGGCTGTTTGCCGGTCTTCGTACTGGCATCGGCTTTCCACTCGTAGTACCCGTCGAGCACCATCAGGCCGCGGCGTGATGTGAAGGCGGAACGGAACGACGGTTTCTCGGCGACGGTCTCGCCGCGGGCATTGAACAGCGGCGGGCCGGTCTCATCCTTCTTCCAGGTGGGGAGAAGGCCCCAACGGGCAGAGTCGATCTGGGCTTCAGCGCCGTCGACGCGGATCAGGGGCACTTGCTGCGTAGGCCCAATGTTGTAGCGCGGCGGCGGGGTGCCGTCCGGCGCGAGCACTTCGGTCACGCCAGGCAGCGTGCCGACGGCCGCGATCAGGTCGTCGCCGGTGGTGAAGAGAACGAAACGTCCGCACATGCCTTCCCATTATGCCCGCGGCTAGCTCGGTAGGATGGCCCGCATGACGCAATTGTGGCCAGCGCCGTTTCACCCCGAGCCGTTCACCAGCACTGTGCTGGTGCCCGGCTCAAAGTCGATCACCAACCGGGCGTATGTCCTCGCTGCTCTTGCCAGCGAACCGAGCATGCTCGTGGGCGCACTGCGTTCGCGCGACACGGATTTGATGCAGGGTGCGCTCGAAGCCATGGGCGTGAAATTCACGCTCGACGGCGACACGCTCACGGCCACGCCGGGCACGCTCACGGGCGGCACAGTCGACTGCGGTCTCGCGGGAACGGTCATGCGTTTCATTCCGGCAGTCGCAGCATTCGCGAACGGCGCGGTCCACGTCGACGGCGATGAGCAAGCGCGGGTCCGCCCGGTAGCAACAGTGCTCGACGCGCTCCGCGATGCGGGAGTGGACGTTGAAGGCACCGCCCTCCCCTACACCGTCAACGGAACGGGGTCGGCGAAGGGAGGACGGATCGAGATGGATGCGTCGAAAAGCTCGCAGTTCGTCTCGGCTCTCCTGCTCGCGGGCGCGCGTTTCGACGAAGGCCTCCACATCGTGCACACCGGCGAGCGGGTGCCGTCGACACCGCACATCGAGATGACTGTGGAGATGGTGCGCGCCGCCGGCGTGGAGGTCGAATCCAGTCTGACGGAGTGGCTCGTGCGCCCGGGCCCGATCAAGGGCGGCACGTGGGTAATCGAACCGGATCTGTCCAATGCCACGCCGTTTTTGGCTGCGGCGGCTGTCACCGGCGGAACGGTGAGCGTACCGCACTGGCCGACCACGACGAACCAGGCCGGCGACGTCATCCGGGACATCCTGACAAACATGGGCTGCGACGTGCGCATGAGTGGCGAAGAAACGGACAAGACGCTCACCGTCACGGGCCCGAAGCCCGGTGAGCTGCAGGGCATTGAGCTGGATATGGGCGATATCGGCGAGCTCGCCCCGACGGTCGCGGCGCTGGCCACGCAGGCAGCCACACCGAGCGAGCTGACGGGCATCGCGCACCTGCGCGGGCACGAGACGGACCGGCTGGCGGCGCTCACCGCGGAGATCACGGCGCTCGGCGGCCAGTGCGGAGAGCTTGACGACGGCCTGCGCATCACCCCCGCTGCCTTGCACGGGGGAACCTGGCATTCCTACGCCGACCACCGCATGGCCACCGCCGGCGCGATCATCGGGCTGACCACCGAGGGCGTGGAAGTCGAGGACATCGGCACCACGGCGAAGACGCTGCCAGGCTTTGAGACGATGTGGACGGACATGCTGCATGGCTAGGCGCGGCGGACGGGACTTCTCCAGCTACGACGAATCGGATGTGAAGGTCCGGCCGGGCAAGGGCTCGCGCCCGCGGTCGAAAGACCGCCCGAAGCACAAAGATGCAGTCGTGGGCTTGGTGATCACGAAGGACCGCGGCCGCTGGGGCGTCGTGCTGGAGGACGGCACGCGCGTGGTGTGCATGCGCGCCCGCGAGCTGGGGCGCACGTCGATCGAGGTCGGCGACCGCGTCGGCGTCGTGGGCGACACCAGCGGGGTGAAGGACACGCTCGCCCGCATCGTCAAGCGCGAGGAGCGCACCTCCGAGCTGCGCCGCACCGCCGACGACACGGACCCGTACGAGCGGATCGTCGTGGCCAATGCGGAGATCCTGCTGATCGTCTGCGCTGTCGCCGATCCCCCGCCGCGCACGGGCTTCGTGGAGCGCGCGCTCGTCGCCGCATTCGTCGGCGGTGTCACCCCCGTGGTCTGCCTGACCAAATCGGATTTGGCGGACCCCAGCGAGTTCGAGAAAGAGCTCGCGGACCTCGACGTGGAGGTGCTGCGCACAGGCATCGACGACGATATCGCAGCGTTGCTGGGGCGTATCGACGGCCGCCTCTCCGCAGTCATCGGCCATTCCGGCGTGGGTAAGTCGACGCTGGTCAACCGCATCGTCCCGGATGCCAACCGCGAGACGGGCGAAGTCTCCGGCGTAGGCAAGGGCCGTCACACGTCCACTCAGTCGGTGGCACTGGAATTGCCGGATAGCCACGGCTGGATCATCGACACCCCCGGCATCAGGTCCTTCGGCCTGGCGCATGTCTCACCGGACCAGGTGATCGAGCCATTCCCGGATTTGGCGGAGGCGGCTGAGCGCTGCCCGCGCGGCTGCACGCACGCCGGCCCCCCGGCGGATCCCGAGTGCGCGTGGGATGACTTCGACCCGGACTCCGTCATCGGACGGCGTGTCCAAGCCGTGCGTCGCCTGCTGGTGGCGCTGCGGATCAACGAAACAACCTATGACTAACGACTGGTATTAGGCCAGCTAGATGAACTGATCGTGGACGTTGGTTGAGGTTCAGACAGCCTTTAAGTTTGTGCAGTAATTCTTGCACGGTTATCATGCAGGAATTACTGCATGATTTTTGGAGGTTCAATGTCACCGCGCGAGTACCAGCACCCGAAATCCGATGAAATCACTTTGGCCAAGGTGCTAGCTGCCTTGAGCGACCCCACTCGGCTAGAGATGATCCATCGGCTAGCCGACGGGCAGGAACACGACAGTCGCGGGCTCGCAGACGATCTGCCTCGATCGACGCTGACCTACCACACACGCATGCTGCGTGAGGCTGGAGTGACGTGGACCCGGGGTGAGGGACGCGCGTGTCTGATCCGATTGCGGCGCGACGATCTGGATCAGTTGTTCCCCGGTGTGCTCGCTGCTGTTATCGCCAACACAGGTTCCGAGGTGGATAAGGAATGATGAACAGGCTGTGGCCCTTCGTGTTGGGGAGCGTCGCGCTCGGCCTGGATGCCTACGTCGTCGCAGGTCTACTTCCTGCCATCGCCTCATCGCTGGGTGCACGGGAAGCTACTGTCGGACTGGGCGTTGCGGCCTTCACAGGCTCCTACGCGATCGCTGGGCCTCTGCTGGCCGGGCGAGCCGGACAGCAGTCCCGGCGTAGCCTGGTCATCGCCATACTTGTGTTCACCGTTGCGAACTTGGCTACGGCCCTGTCGCCGACAGTGTGGCTTTTCCTGGGGTCTCGAGTGGCGGCTGGCGTGGCAGCGGGCGTGTACTCACCACTGTCGTCCGCAGTTGCCGCAGAGCTCGTGGGGCAACATCGTCGGGGGCGTGCACTGGCTTTGGTTCTTGCCGGCTTGGCAGTAGGTACTGTGTTCGGAGTGCCGATCGGTCTGGCCCTGGCGCAACAGTGGGGTTGGCGTGCCGCGTTCCTGTTGATCGTGGTCATCGGTGGTGCTGCACTGACCGGAATAACGCTGCGCGGCGGGGAACTGCCAACGATCGCGGCCTCTGGCGCTGCAGACCGGTTGAGGTCCATCGCCCGCCCGAAGAATCTTCTCACGGTCACGGTAACGCTACTGACCGGCTGCGCTTCTCTGGGGCTTTACACCTACCTGACCGTCGTACTGTCCGCGGGAAGCCTTGCGTCGCATCAGACCATGGCAATTTGGGTTTGGGGGCTCGGTGGAGCGGTCGGAGCGTTGGGCATCGGGCGTTTCGTGGACAGGTGTAATCCGCTGCGGCTTAGCGCTCTCATCCTCATTGGCCTCACCTGTGCGCTAGTCGGTATGACTCTGGGGCAGGTCCCTGGGATCGTGGTGGTCAGTCTTTTCGTCTGGGGACTGTGCGGTTGGGCTTCTCTCGCACCCCAGCAGCATGTACTGCTCCAGACGAATCCTGCTGATGGCGCTACGGCGGTGGCTGCGAATGCGTCGGCGAACTATTTGGGCTCGGCGCTGGGTGCGGTCATTGGCTCACTGTTGGTCGCTGCGCATGCGACGCCGGCGATGCTGTGTGGTTCCGCGGCGGCACTTGCAGCGGTCGCACTGCTCTGCCAGCTTGCTCGGCAGCGCATGGATTCCGAGTCGTAGACGTGCATCCCAACGTCGCATTCAGCTAACGCCACCAGCCCCACACGGTCTACGGGAGCCAAGTTCCCTTCTCGCGTTTCACCAACGTGCCCCGTCAGCAGAGCTAGAGCAACTCGACCAAGAAGGACAGCTCGTCCGGGTGGTAGAACGCCAGGTAGTTGTCCTGAGCGTCGCCCACGGCGAGTTCGGCATCATGGTCGCCGAGATCGGCGGCGTCGATAAGCTCAGTGGCTTTTTTGGTGGCTTCTTCGGCAGCGGCGATGTCGACATGGATTGCGGCGACATCCTCGCGGTTGATGGCCTCGGACAGTTTGACCACGGACTCACCCATATCGGGCTGCGGGACGGCCTCGACGTCGGCGGAGATGACCACGCGGCGGTGCGGGAAATCCGGCTCGTCGCCGATGGCGAGCAGGCGCAGGGAGGCCAGCGCGGCATCGTCGAATGCGACGGCCTCGATCTCTTCCTCGTCGCCGGAGGTGAAGAACTCGACCAGCGCGGGTGTGGCGGCGAAACCCCAGCCGCTACGGGCATGAATGGTGCCCTCAGCGTCGAGCTCCTTGAGCATCGCGAAGGTGGCGGGAATGTAGACGCGCACTAGAACTCGCCCTCGATGCCGTAGAGGGACTGAATTTCCACCACAGTGCGGTCGAATGCGGTGTGCAAGATGCCGATGAGGCCCGCTTCCACAGCGCCACGGACGTTGAGGATGTCGTCGTCGATCATCGTGCAATCCTCCAACGGCATGCCGATTGCATCGGCGGCAGCCTGAAATGCGGCCTTTTCCGGCTTTTCCGCGCCGACCTCGCCGGAGAGGATCACAGCGTCGACGTGGCCGCGGAACTCCCATTCGCGGATGGCGTCCGCCTCCGGGCCGCCCGGGTCATTGGACAGGATAGCGGTGCTGATCTCGTTGGCCTTGAGCTCTGCTAGCAGCGTCTGCCAGCGCTTCACGTCCTCGCCGTCCACGTCGAGCACGCCGGCATAATCGATAATCAAACCCTGCATCAACGACCTCGTTTCCTCGCTTTGTTCTTCATTGTCTACTTCAGTAGACATCACACGGCCGGTTTTCAAAGACAACCGGTCCGGATTCCGGCACAATACTACCTAGCCCACGCCGCGTCTGCCCCTGGGGTGAAGCGCCGCGGAACACTGAATTTTCAAAGATCTGTTCTCGCTGGCGCACGCACACACACTAGGAGGCTAGATAGATGTATTACCCCGTTCCCGGTCTCACGCACATGAAAGTGCTGCTGCCTGCACCAGGCAGACGCGCAGCACCGCCGCCTGTATCCGGCAAAGCCGGCGCAATGGCCGGCGAGTCACCGACATTCTCACCGCTCATCCGGGTCGCGCTCGATGCGGCCTTTGGTATTCGGGACCTCAAAGCGCTGCAAGCACGCACCTTCGCGCCGATGGTGCGGACGTATGTCCGGGCGCGCCGCATCGGCGGACTGCCGCCCGGGGTGGTCAAAGTATCCACGAGCCGGCGGCGCGGCCAGGAATTCTACGGGACAGCCGAAGCCGCAGGCGCGCGCTACGCCTGGGTAGCGCGCGTCAACGCCGGACGCCTCGTGTCCTTCCGAGTGCTGTGATGGCGCCGCCTAGGCCTGCTCGGTCGTCGGCTGCTGCTCCTGCTGCTCGAACTGCTTGCGCAGCATGAACAGCTGGCGGACGGTCTCTTCCTTCACGCCGTCGTTCATGGCGTTGAACATGTCGCCGCCCTCCTTCTGGTACTCGACCAAAGGATCGCGCTGGGCCATCGCGCGCAGGCCGATGCCCTCCTTGAGGTAATCCATCTCGTAGAGGTGCTCGCGCCACTTGGTGTCGATGATCGGCAGGATCACCATGCGCTCCACATTGCGCATCTGGTCTTCGCCGCCGATGGAGATGACATTGTCCTCGAGCTTGTCGTAGGACTCGTGTGCATCATCGAGCACTGCCTGACGCAGCTGGGAAGAGGTGAGCTCGCCGGGCGAGCCGTACTCAGAGCCGTCGATAAGCTCCTGCGGTGTGACCGTCGGGCCGTACAGCGAATCGAGCGCATTCCACAGCTCGTCCAAGTCCCAGTCCTCGACGTAGCCGTCGTACGTGGCACCGTCGACGTACGCGCCGATGGTGTCATCGATCATGCTGCGGATCTGGTCCTTGATGTCCTTCGACTCGAGGATCTCCAGGCGCTCGCGGTAGACGACCTTGCGCTGCTCGTTGAGCACCTCGTCGTACTTGAGGACGTTCTTACGGGTCTCGAAGTTCTGGTTCTCCACCTGGGACTGCGCGCCCTTGATGGAGCGGGAGACCATGCCAGCCTCGATCGGCACATCGTCCGGGACGTTGAGGCGGTTCATCATGTTCTCCATGGACGCGCCAACGAAGCGGACCATCAGGTCGTCGCGCATGGAGAGGTAGAAGCGGGTCTCGCCCGGGTCGCCCTGACGGCCAGAACGGCCGCGGAGCTGGTTGTCGATGCGGCGGGACTCGTGGCGCTCAGTACCGATGACGTACAGGCCGCCGGCCTCACGCACCTCGTCGCCAAGCTGCTTGGAGCGCTCCTTCGCCGCCGGAAGCTGCTCGTCCCACGCGTCCTGGTACGCCTCTTCGTCCTCGAACGGGTCGAGGCCCTGCTCCTTGAGCTTGGCATCTAGCAAGACTTCCGGGTTGCCGCCCAGCACGATATCGGTACCGCGGCCAGCCATGTTGGTGGACACCGTGACATTGCCGGGCAAACCCGCCTCGGCGATGATGCGGCCCTCTTCCTCGTGGTGCTTCGCGTTGAGGACGTTGTGCTTGATGCCCTTGCGTGCCAGCAGCTGGGAGAGGTACTCGGAACGCTCGACGGACGTGGTGCCCACGAGGACCGGCTGGCCGTTCTCCACGTGCTCGGCGATGTCCTCTGCGACGGCAGCGAACTTCGCTTCCTGCGTCTTGTAGATCAGGTCATCCTTGTCCTGGCGGATATTCGGCTTATTCGGCGGAATAGCCACGACACCGAGCTTGTAGATCTGGTTGAGCTCCGCTGCCTCAGTCTCGGCGGTACCGGTCATGCCAGCGAGCTTGTCGTAGAGACGGAAGTAGTTCTGCAGCGTGACCGTGGCTAGGGTCTGGTTCTCGTTCTTGATCTCCACGCCCTCTTTGGCCTCGATGGCCTGGTGCATGCCCTCGTTGTAGCGGCGGCCCGGCAGGATACGGCCGGTGAACGAGTCGACGATGAGGACCTCGCCCTTGCGGATGATGTAGTCCTTGTCGCGCTCGAAGAGCTCCTTGGCCTTCAGCGCGTTATTGAGGTAGCTGACCAGCTGGGAGTTCTCCGGTGCGTAGAGGTTGTCGATGCCGAGCTGGTCCTCGACGAACTCAACGCCTTCCTCGGAAACGCCGACGGTACGCTTACGCTGGTCCACTTCGTAGTGGATGCCCTCGCGCATGCGGGGCGCCAACTGGGAGAAGACGGTGTAGAACTGGCTCGAACCGTCGACCGGTCCGGAAATGATCAGCGGGGTACGCGCTTCGTCGATAAGAATCGAGTCGACCTCGTCCACGATGGCGAAGTTGTGGCCGCGCTGGACCATGTCATCCACCGACTTGGTCATGTTGTCGCGCAGGTAATCGAAGCCGAGCTCGTTATTGGTGCCGTAGGTGATGTCAGCGGCATAGGCCTGCTTGCGTTCCGGCGGGCGCATCTCAGACAGGATCACGCCGACCTCGAGACCTAAGAAGCGGTGGACACGGCCCATCATCTCCGCGTCGCGCTTGGCCAGGTAGTCGTTGACGGTGACGATGTGGACGCCCTTGCCCTCCAGGCCGTTGAGGTACGCCGGGAGCACGGAGGTCAGGGTCTTGCCCTCACCGGTCTTCATCTCGGCGACGGAGCCGAAGTGCAAAGCGGCACCGCCCATGACCTGAACCTTGTAGTGCTTCTGGCCAAGCACGCGCCACGACGCCTCACGCGCGGTAGCGAATGCGTCGAGCAGGATGTCATCCATGGACTTGCCGTCCGCAAGCGCTTCCTTGAACTCCTCGGTCTTAGCCTTGAGCTCTTCGTCGGTCAACGCGGCGTAATCGTCCTCCAGAGCGAGAACGTCGTCCGCGATCTTGGAAAGGCGCTTTACTGTGCGGCCTTCGCCGGCGCGCAGCAGCTTGGACAGTCCGAACACGTTGTGCTTCCTTTTTCGGTTGGATACATCGGGCGTAAGCGAGAGCTAGGGCGCTTAGTCAACGCAACAACTCTGCTCGTTATTCAAACCGCCATTGTACGCACGCGCATGTTTGCAACCACTTTCAGGCGTGCAGTTGTCCTGGCAGAAAGCTGTGAAAACGCTGCTGCCCGCTCCCCCAGCACTTGGTGCGGGGAAACGGGCAAGCGGTCAGCGGGGCTGGGACTAGTTGTCCGCGCCCTCCTCAGGCACGAGGGTGATCAAGCCGTAGTCGTACGCGTGGCGGCGGTACACCACGGACGGGCGAGAGGTCTCCTCATTGATGAACAAGTAGAAGTCGTGGCCCACCAGCTCCATCTCGGACAGCGCGGCATCCACGCTCATCGGGGTGGCCGGGTGCTCCTTGGTGCGCACGACCTGGCCCGGCAGCTGATCCTCGATCTGCGCTGCGTACGGGTCGGCGGGCTGCTCCTGGTTCTCCTTGGCGCGTGCCTGCTCTGCCTCTGCGGCGAGCTCGGCTGCGATCTCGCCGGTGGACTTCGGCTTGCGGTGGCCGCCCATGGAGATCTCGCGGCGGACCTTCACCTTGCGCAGGGAGCGCTCCATCTTGCCGATCGCGGATTCGAGTGCAGCGTAGAAGCTGTCTTCCTTGGCCTCGGCGCGGGCAAGGTGGCCCTTGCCCGTCGCGGTGATCTGGATACGGTTGGCCTGCGCTTCACGGCGCGGGTTCGGCTCGTGCTGCAGCTCAACGTGGAAGAAGGTCAACGTCGGATCGAGCTTTTCGATCTTGGCCAGCTTGCCATTCACGCGCTCCTGGAAGTGCTCCGGAACTTCGACGTTGCGGCCCGTGATGGTCACCTGTGCGGCGGGGCTCAGGGCTTCGTTCTTGTTCTCGTTTGCAGAGGTCATCTGCTTTCCTCCTTCTAGTCGGACACGTCGAACGCGATCGCTCGCTCTACTTAGAATTATACCTACCGCCATCGCACGGTTTACATGAGTTCACATGTTTGTAACGCGGAAATCAGGCGGCTGCCAGAACGACGCACCCACGCACATCCGCGCCGTGGGCGAGCAGTATCTCGACACTCGCTTGCAGCGTCGCCCCCGTGGTCACCACATCGTCCACCACGACCAGGGGCCCGGATGGGACAGAGTCGAGGAAGACATTGCCCTGCAGGTTCCGCCGGCGCCCGGCTTCACTGAGCGCGCCCTGGTCGGGGGTGTCCTCCGCCAGGCGGAGCACATTGTGCACGGTCCGGCCGCTGAAGCGGCAGACTCCGGCCACCGGGTCTCCACCGCGGTCGCGGGCCGAGGACGGCCGTGTCGGTGCGGGAACGAGCGCTGAGCACTCCGCCAACTCCCCGTTGGCTTCGAGCCGGAGCAGCATCGCACCGAGCACCGCGCCGATCTCGCGCCGTACCGCGAGATTCTTGCGCTCCTTCATCGCGAGGATCACTCCGCGGTGCGGGTCGGAATATGTGCCGAGCGCATACACCGGAACGTGAACCGGAACGCGCGGTGTGACGCGGAAAGGCGGCGATAAAAGCTGCTTCTGGCACCGCTGGCACAGCTTTTCTCCGGGAGTCCGGCATCCGGCGCACTGGCGCGGAAACAACAGGTCGAAGATCATGGCCGCGGCACAACCGGGGCGGCGCGCACGCCTTGCTGGCCGGGAACCTCACGCCAGTTCAACGAATCTTTCGTGGGTAGCGGCATGTGCATGAGAACCTTCGAGTCGGTGATGTACATCATCTCCGCGGTAGCGCCGACGGCGACGACAGGACCGCCGACATTGCCGGACGGCAGCGCGGTGAGCGAAGAGCCGTCCTGCTCGACACGCACCACGGGGCGCTGGTTGGAGGACGTGCCCACCAGAAGCGAACCGTCCGGCTGCCAATCCACGCTGACAGCGGAGCCGTCGAGCTCCACCTCGGCGTATTTGGCGGTGTTGACTACGGCACGCTGACCGTTGTCGCGGCGCTCCACCACACCGATGATGAGGTGGCCGTCGACGATCATGGCCACCCGGGAGCCACTGCCAGACAAGCGCAGGTAGGTGATTTCACCGTCCACATTCTCGGGCAATTCCACCTGCACGCTGTTCACGCTCACCTCGCCGGTGGCGGTGGAGCGTTCAGCGCGGATCACGCCCTTGCCGTCGGCCACCGCCCAGGCGGCATTGTGGTCGGGCTCCAAACTCGGGCGGGTGAAGCTGCCGGCGCGCTGCACTTCTTTGTTGGTGCCGTCGACGTCGCCAGCCACGAGGGCTTGCTCGTCGTCGCTGACGTTGATCACGGCGGCGAAATTGCCCTCGTCGCCGATGTCCACCGACGACACGCTACCGAGCTTGTTGAGCGATTCGACGGGCTCCACCTCCGGCTCTGCTTCCTCAGAGACGGTGTCCACGCTGCTCACCCGCCCATCGCTCAGGGTGTACAGGGCAGGCCCGCCCTCGAGCTGCTTGATCGGGTTGAGGTCCCGGAACTGATCGGTGGACAGCTCCGTGGTCTCCCCCACCACCGGCACGCCATTGAGGGTGACCGGGTACGGGCCGGGCACACCGGCGGCAGCGAGCGTCCACACCACTTGGGCAGCGAAGCGGGCGCGGGTCTTTTCTTCCGCATCGGCCAGACCGGTGAAGCGGTACACGCCGTCGGTGGAGCCGGTGTAGGCGACATCGTCTGCCACGGCGGTAGACACAGCCGGGGCGATCACGGAGGAGGGGCCGCCGACGAGCAGGTTGAGCAACGCGTCCTCTTTCGACGCAGCACCGGCGTAGACCCAGCGACGGTCCGGGGTGAGCCCCTGGTCGGTCGAGTCGTAGAAGTAGACGTTCCGGGGCTCGTAGTGGTTGCGCAATTCAATGCGGTCCACCACCACGTCGTTGGGCAGGCCCGCAATGCGCCACTGGCCGTCCTCTTGCGCCAGTTCCATCGTGGCTTCGTATAGCTGGTTATCCGGGCGGAACACTCCACCGGGGCTAAGCCTGCCCACGATGCGTCCTTCCACCACATACGACCTCTTGGACTGGTCGGTCATGGGCCGGGAGGTGAGCTCGAAGGTGTCCAGGATGAGCGTTTCCTCGTGCGGCTCCCACGCCTGCCCCATCGGCCCGGTGAGGTAGCGGCGCGCCGCCTCGTACTGTCCGGACGGGTTGGCGGAGGCCGCGAAGAATTCGCGCAGCAAGAGGTCCGGTTCGGCATCCGGGGTCGGCTCCATGTCCAACTGCGGGTCCGGCCGCCCTTCGAAGGCGTGGAGAACGTGCGGCTCTGTACTCGTGGGCAGAGTCGCACAGCCCGCGACCGTGAACAGCGTTGCTGCCGAGCAGACGCCGAGTGCTCCTCGGACCCACCCAGTCTTCTTCGTCACCTGTGCGCGCATCACTGCTCACGCTCCTCGGCCGACTCGGCGGAGTCTTTGGGGGCGGCGAAATCGGACGCGTCCATCGACGTCGACGCCTCCGGCCGAGACGTGCCAGAAGGCAGGGCAGGCAGGTCGCGCTGGGTGCGCACGAGCTCAGGCGCTTCCTCTTCCTCGGGCGCGCCGGGAGCACGCAGCTCGAGCGGCGCCTGTGTGTAACCGGCCTCCGGGTCACGCGGCAGCACGAGACGGAACTGGGAGCCGACACCGGCGGTGCCGGCTGCATCGAGGATGCCGTGATGAAGTTGCGCGTCCTCGCGGGCGATGGCCAGGCCCAGGCCGGTGCCGCCGGAGTGGCGTTTGCGAGAGGAATCGGCGCGCCAGAAGCGGTTGAACACCAGCTCCTCCTGCCCCGGTTTAAGACCCACGCCGCCGTCGGTGACGGTGATGGCCACGGCTTCGTCGTTGGCGGCCAGTTCGAGGCACACCGGGTTGCCCTCGGAGTGGTCGATGGCGTTGGCCAAAAGGTTGCGCACGATGCGCTCGATGCGGCGGGCATCGCCGACCATGTGCACGGGCTCGTCGGGCACGTCGAATTCGACGGCCACATCGAGTTCCTCGGCCAGCACAGAGGTCTGGGCCCAAGCGGATTCGATCGGCGAGCGCGCGTCCATTTTGGCGGCGGACAGGTCGGCCACGCCGGCGTCGTGACGCGAAATCTCCAGCAGGTCTGCGAGCAGCGCTTCGAAGCGGTCGAGCTCGCGGATCATGAGCTGGGAGGCGCGCTGGGTGTGCGGTTCGAGATTCTCCTCGTCTCCGGCGATCATGTCGGCGGCCATGCGCACTGTGGTCAGAGGTGTGCGCAGCTCGTGTGAGACATCCGAGGTGAACTGACGTTGCAGGTCGCCGTATTCCTCCAGCTGCGTGATCTTGCTGGACAGGTTGTCGGCCATGTCGTTGAAGGACAGCGCGAGGCGCGCCATCTCGTCCTCGCCTTCGACGGCCATGCGTTCACGCAGGTGCCCACCGGCGAGCCGCTCGGCAATGCGCGATGCGGAGCGCACGGGGGCGACGAGCTGTTGCGATGACAGCCACGCGATGCCCACGAGCAGCACCACGACGACGATGCCGGCGGAGGTGAGCAGGCCGCGCATGAGCGCGAGCGTCTGACGCTCCGACTGCATGTCCATGACGAGGTAGAGCTGCAGCCCCGGAATATCGGAATCAGTGGGTGTGCCGATAATCAGCGCGTCGTAGATCCGCTCGCCGCTGTTGACGGGGTTGAACTGGTAGGCCACCTGACCCTGGGCGACGAAATCGGTGAGGCGCTGCGGGACCGTGAAATTCTCCGGGGAGGTGATCACCCCGTTCTTCTGCGGCACCACCAACACCGGCTCGTAGGCGCCGGTGGCGGGTTGGTCTTGTTGGGAGCTCTGCGCCAATGCCGCACGCGCGGTGTTGAGGCGCCCCTGGGTGGACGCGCCGGTGGCGGAGGTATTGCGCAGCTGCTCCTCTACCGTGCCGCGGACACGCTCGAGGTCGTTCTCCGCGTTTTCCAGTTTCAGGTCCACGAGGCGCTGCGTGACCACGGACGCGAGGGCGAGCGCGAGCACGCCCATGACGATCGCGGAGACGATGAGCACCGTGCCCACGAACCGGACCTGCAGCGAGGTCCGCCACCGTTGGGCAAGGTTTTCCCTGGCCCGTTTTAGGTTGGTAACCAGGGTCTGTTACACCCCCGGCCGTCCAGTCTTGTAGCCCACTCCGCGGACGGTGAGGACGATCTCGGGATTCTCCGGGTCGTGCTCGATCTTGGAGCGCAGGCGCTGAACGTGCACGTTGACCAGTCGGGTGTCGGAGGCGTTGCGGTAGCCCCACACGGATTCGAGGAGTTCCTCGCGGGTGTGCACCTGGTGCGGCTTGCGCGCCAGCTCGACGAGCAGGTCGAATTCGAGCGGGGTGAGGTTGATCTCGGTGTCGCCGCGGGTGACGATGTGTTGCGGAACGTCGACCGTCAGATCGCCGATCTCGAGCACTTCGCTGGGCTCGTCGGTGTTCTGGCGCAGCCGCGCACGGATGCGGGCGACGAGCTCACGCGGTTTGAACGGCTTGGTGATGTAGTCGTCCGCGCCGGATTCCAGGCCCAGCACCACGTCGACGGTGTCGGTCTTGGCCGTGAGCATGACGATCGGCACGGCGGATTCCTTGCGGATCTCCTTGCAGATATCCACGCCGCTCATGCCCGGGAGCATGAGGTCCAACAAGATCAAGTCCGGCTGGTATTCACGGAACGCGGGGATCGCCTCGAGGCCGTCGACGACGGGCTTTGCTTCAAACCCTTCAGCCTCCAGCACGATGGTCAGCATCTCGGAGATCGCGGGGTCATCGTCCACGACGAGGATCTTGTTCGTCATCTTTGACTCCTTGCTGCGTTGCGTTACCGCATACCTTAGTGCGCGGATGGGCGCGAAAGTGCGCCGATAGATTGCATGATAGGCCCCGTTTCGCTCGCGCGGAGCCACCGGCCCTCCCAGTCGTGTTCCGCCATGTCGACGTAGGCCGCGTACGTGGCGTCTTGCAGGGCGGTGTCGCGTTCGTAGCGGTCGCGGGTGCGAGAGGCATCGAGGCTTTCGCGTTTCGCGGCGCGTTCGCGCGCGGTCTCCGGCGAGGTGTCGACGAGGACGTGCAGGTCCGGCCGCGGCAGGCCGAGGCGCTCGAATTCGAGCTCGGCGACCCACGCGCGGTCGCTGGTACGCCCCGTGCGCGCCGACGTGTACGCCGCATTCGACGCGACGTAGCGGTCGAGCAGGAGCACATCCCTTATCGACGACGCCCAGCGCCGCAGTTCATCCACGACCCCATGCCGGTCAAGCGCGAACATGACGGCCATCCCGTGCGCGGAGTCGGTGAGGTCCCCCATCTTCCCGTGCAGGGCGTCGGCGGCCAGCTGAGCATGGATGGACTCGTTATAACGCGGAAACGCCATCGTGGCCGCGCTGTCGATCCCGTCGACGGTCGGGAGTTCGCGGATCAGTTTTTGAACCAGGGTGTGCTTGCCGGCGCCGTCGATTCCTTCGAGAGCAATGATCATCATGCCACCTCGCTGCTAACTGAGCTCTGCGAAGTTAGTAGCGGTAGTGCTCGGGCTTGAACGGACCAGCGACATCGACGCCGATGTACTCGGCCTGCTCCTTGGACAGCTCGGTGAGCGTGCCGCCCAGGGCTTCGACGTGAATGCGCGCGACCTTCTCGTCGAGGATCTTCGGAAGGCGGTACACCTGGTTCTCGTACTGGCCGTTGTTGGTGAACAGCTCGATCTGCGCGATGGTCTGGTCGGCGAAAGAGTTGGACATGACGAACGACGGGTGGCCAGTGGCGTTGCCCAGGTTGAGCAGGCGGCCTTCGGAGAGCACGATGATGGAATTGCCACTGGGCAGGGTGAACAGGTCCACCTGCGGCTTGATATTCATCCGGGTGACGTCCTCGCGGTGCAGCAGGGAGACCATATCGATCTCGTTGTCGAAGTGGCCGATATTGCCCAGCACAGCGTGGTCCTTCATCTTGAGCATGTCGTCGAAGGTGATGATGCCCAGGTTGCCGGTGGCGGTGATGATGATGTCGGCATCCCCGATCGCCTCGTCGACGGTGACGACCTTGAAGCCGTCCATGAGCGCCTGCAGCGCGTTGATCGGGTCGACCTCAGTGACGGACACGATCGCACCCTGGCCGTCGAGCGACTCGGCGACGCCCTTGCCCACGTCGCCGTAGCCGCACACGAGCGCCTTCTTGCCGCCGATGAGCATGTCGGTGCCGCGGTTGAGCCCGTCGATGACGGAGTGGCGGGTGCCGTAGCGGTTGTCGAATTTGGACTTGGTCACCGCGTCGTTGACGTTCATCGCCGGGAACGGCAGGGTGCCCTCGTTGGCGAAGTGGTAGAGGCGGTGGACACCGGTGGTGGTCTCCTCGGTGACACCCTGGACGCGATTCGCGGTCTCGGTCCACTTGGTGGAATCCTCCGCCAAGGTTTCGCGGAGCATGTTGAAGAAGGCGACCTGCTCGTCGGAATCGGTGTCCGCAGCGGACGGGACAGCGCCAGCATTTTCGAACTCGGCGCCCTTGATCACAGCCATGGTGGCGTCGCCACCGTCATCGAGGATCATGTTCGGGTACACGCCCTCACCCCAGGTGAAGATCTGCTTCATGCACCACCAGTACTCGTCGAGGGTCTCGCCCTTCCATGCGAAGACGGGCACGCCCTTGGGGTCCTCCGGCGTGCCGTCCTTGCCCACGACGATGGCGGCTGCGGCCGGGTCCTCGGTGGAGAAGATATTGCAGGACGCCCAACGCACCTCGGCGCCAAGGGCGGTCAGGGTCTCGATGAGCACTGCGGTCTGAGTGGTCATGTGGATCGCACCGGCGATGCGCGCGCCGGCCAGCGGCTGCTCTTCAGCGTATTCGCGACGCAGCTGCATAAGTCCCGGCATCTCGTGCTCGGCCAGGTCGATCTGCTTGCGTCCTGCCTCATGCAGGGACAGGTCGGCGACCTTGAAGTCCTGGCTGAGATCCTGGTTCATTGATTTCTCTCCTTGATAATGCAAATGCGCGTCAATGATGTGTCGTGGCCAGCTTAGGGGTTCGGCCGCAGTGCTTAGGACAGTGCCTCGATGAACTGGTCGACGTCCTGCTCGGAGTCGACGTCCTCGAGGATCGTCACCGCTGCGTCGATAAGCTTCTCGTCGAGCTCTACGGAAGACGCGCGCAGGAAAGAGTAGGTGTCTGCGGTCTCGCCGGCGCTGAACGGCGCACCCGCCCAGATCGCGGCGATGGTGGCTGCGGCCTGGCCGTTAAGGAGGTCGTCCTCGGAGGCGTTGTCCTTATCGCGGGCCAGCAGGCACGCGTCACGCACCGCTTCTACCCTTTCGTCGAAGTCCATTTCCGCTAGGTCGTCGAGAAAATCGACGTTCACGTCCTCATCGAAGATGGCCATATCCCAGGTGCTCACGCCGTGCTCCTTCCGGCTCGTCCCGTGCAGGTGATTCAACTACGTCAAGGTCCACTTCTACTGTCTCGCTGGCGGGATGTCCACCACCTTTTCGGGCTCTGCGGGAGGCAGACGCGGTATGTGCGACACGCCGGGCCAAGAATTGGGGGTGGATTCACGCACGATTAATTGGTAGCTTGTTATCGAGTTGTTATGAGCACCACGTGGCCGGGCTCACACGCAGGTCACGGGGGCCTCACGGAACACAATGAAGCACGCGTTAACGCTGAGTCATCAATAGCGATATACCAAGTACCAAGCACACCGCGCAGCCGAACGCGAAAAACACTCAGGGAGGTAAGGAGATGCCGGAGATGGAATTGACCAATCGCCGCTTCGCCATTTTCCTTACCTCTGGCCTGACGCTGGCGGTGCTCGTCGGCCTGCTGGTGTGGAAGGTCTCTGACTCGGGTGTGACCCTGAACAGCCAGGAGACGGAATTCGCTGGCCAGCCTGTCGCCGCCACGGACGCGACCGCGCAGCAGCGCACCGCGGATGAGCCCACGTCCTCCGAGATGTCATCCAGCGAGACCACTGACGGCTCCGCAAGCGCTGGCATGGACGCATCCACCGGTGCCGGCAATGGCAACGGCGGCGGCAACGTCGCGGGTCCGGTCAAGGATCCGCTGGCCCCGCCGAACGCGAATTTGAACGGCAACCGCGGCGAATCCGCTGAGCCGTCCTACTACCGTCCGACGAATGCCGCGCCGGCACCTGCCCCGGCTCAGCCGCAGCAGCAACAGCCGCAGCCGCAACAGCAGCAGAGCGTCCGCACATCCGCCCCGGCGCCGCAGCGCGCACCGGATAGCGCTGACCCGTCCACCCCGCAGGGCGAGGCACCGGACACGACGACGCCGTCGGGCTCCACGACCGTGGTGCCGAATGAACCGTCCGAGCCTAAGCGTCCGTCCGAGCCTGCGGAGCCCGGGGTCCAGGAAGGTGCGCACCCGCCGGCGGTTGATGCGGAACTGCAGTCCGGCAACGACACGATCGAGATTGCCCCATCGGATGCGAGGGCCGCTGCCGAAGCACTGGGTGTCGCTCCCGCTGCCGATGAGAAGCAGGACGCGCCGAAGAAGCGCCCGGAAGACCCGTTCTCCGCATCCACGCGCGTGCAGCAGGCCCCGGCTCCCGAGGATGCCAAGGACGAGGTCCCGGAAACGGCGGAAGGCGCTGCACTGCCCCCGAAGTCGGACGCGCAGGCGAATTCCGCGGAGACCAACTCCGCAGAAAAATAGCTAGAACGAGCTACTTCCCTACCCGCGCGTAGAACACTTCCGCGCGGTCAGAACCGTCACGAGCGCTCACGCGCACATCCGGGTCGCAAGCGGGAATCCACGCGGCGGTGCCCGGGGTCAATTCGAGCGGGCCGCAATCGACCGCACCGTCGGTGCACAGAACGATCGCCGGACCAGCGGAGGCCGCATCGAAGCCGGCACCGTCAGCGAGCTCGTAGCGGGTGAGGTGGAAATCCCGCACGGGCACATCGAAAGCACACGCGCCGTCGATCGCATCAGCGTGCACGCGCGGGTTCACCAGCGTGGAAAAGTCGGTGATGCGCACCAGTTCCGGCACGTCCACGTGCTTGGTGGTCAGCCCGCCGCGGAGCACATTATCCGAGTTCGCCATGATCTCCACGGCCATGCCCGACAGGTAGGCATGCAGCCGCCCAGCACCGAGGTACATCGCCTCACCGGGGGCGAGCTCAACGAAATTGAGCAGCAGCGATGCCAGCACACCGACATCGCCCGGGTGTGCCTCGTCCAGTTCGACGAAGCAGCGCGCAGCTTCGCGCATCCAGTCCGGCGTGCCGGAAAACGCACGCTTATCGACGCATCCCCGTACCCCGTCAATCACCTCCACCCGCTTGGCGCGCGGTAGTGAGATCCACGTGGTGAACAGTGCCCGGAGGCCCTCTTCCTCGTTTTCCGATTGGAGCATGGCCGAATAGCGGCTGAGCCCCGGGCAGTCGAGGTAGTCGAAGAATTCGAGCGTCTGCTTCGCCGGGCGCAGCCCCGCGAGCGCGCGGAAGGGCGTGAGCGCGACGAGCAGCTCGGGCTTGTGGTTCGGGTCTTTGTAATTCCGCTCCGGCGCATCCAGCGCGATCCCGGCGGTGTTCTCCGCCTCGAATCCGGCGCGGGCTTGCGCTGATGTCGGGTGCGCCTGGATGGACAGCGGGGAATCAGCCGCGAGGATCTTCAGCAAGAACGGCAGCGAGTCACCGTAGCGCCCACGGACCTCTACCCCGAGTGCGTCGGCGGGGTCATCGGCGATTACCTCGTCCAGCCCCACGCCCTCGATCGTGGCGGGTGCCGCGGAGTGCGAACCGAACCACAGCTCCGCCTCCGGTGTCGCCGACGGGGATTCATCCCCGCGCAGGTCCGCCAATAATGTTCGCGAGCCCCACGGATAGGTCTGCAGCGCTGGTGTGAGCAGCTCCACGTGTGTTCGCCTCTTCTCCTACTGCGTGTTCTGCATGTTCTGTTGGCTGTAGTTGTTTCACTCGACCTGCATTGCCGTAGCCGCGAGGCCACGCACGATGAGCCGGAGCGCCGCGGAGAACTCGTCTCCTGTAGCGGCCGCGCCGTCGGTCTCGACATATTCGGCGCGTGCCCCGAGAAGGTGCGCATCGCGCTGCGCCCAGACGATAGTCTTCACCGGAACCTGGGCGGGCGGCCCGTCAATGAGGGGGTCATAGAAGATATCGTCCGTCGCCCCGCTCGAGTTACCCGCCGACTCGGCGGAAGTCTGCTCCAACGCCCGAGCCAGGTCCTCGCGGCCGACAAAGCCGCTGGGCAGGCCATGGGCGGACCAAAGCGCGGAAATCAGCGCGGCCACCGCGGCACCGACCGGGGTGTATCCGGTGTGCAAGATCCGTGCGCCGTCGACGAATTCACGCAGCTGACGCGCGGCATTGACCGACACGTCGCGTTCCGGGGAGAGCTGGCGGAGTTCGAAGTCGATGGCGTCGGCGGGGCCGTCGATAAGCGCTTGCGTGTCCGTGAGTGCGGCACACACCGCGGCGATCGCGGCGATGGTGCGCAGCGGGGACGCGCCGTCCGCTGTCGGCGGGGCGGGCAGGCAGATCACGCCGCGCGGGATGTCCTCGACC
>NZ_JAGKSD010000011.1 GCF_017942225.1 Corynebacterium sp. Marseille-P3884
CACGAGCGGTTGCATTCCTCGCTCGGGCATATCCCGCCGATCGAGCACTACACCAACTACCAACGAGAACACTACGCAGGCCTTCACGCCGCGTAACACGCCACTCTCAAAAATTCAGGCCGATTCACTGGCCTGGAAGGCAAGAGAATATTATTACACTCCACTGCAAACCAAAAGGCTAAACGGGCGAAATGGCCATGTCCATTGACTATGTGCGCTGGATTGGAATTGCAGCGTGGACCAGTGGTTTAGCCGTCCCACGAAACTGCCAGGCATTGGCTGTTCTTCCGGGGGATTCTCCCGGAAGAATCTTGGTCCAGAGCGCCGGGGGACGCGCCACAACATTCGAGGATATTGAGCGTGAGTACACACATATCCAGTGGTTGCTAGCCGGAGCTCCTAGTGATGAATCTGTGCTGGATTATGTGTACCACCAGAAGCTCTGTTTAACGCATTATGAGCTCATCGACCATGACTTCGCCATCCTGGATGTCAGCGATAGCGCGTGCGAGAGCAAAAACTTCTCTTTCAGACAGTCGTCTGCCGCTGATCGCCGCCCCGACTACAGTCCCAAGGCAGCATTAGCCGCAGCTCAGCGCCTCAGCAACTCCGCAAGAGGATCGGCTCTTTCAGAACATATTCCTGCCTGGAATATGGCCGAGCCATTAGGACTGCTAGCTCTTGCTGTTCGTGAATACTTCACGGGCGCGGTAGTACGGGAACTTACTCGGAAGTATGTAAAGGATCTTCGTTCGGATTCTCGAAACACCCAGGAAGTTCTCGGTTGTGGCCGCCTTGCTTATAGCGTGGCATTCAAAGTTGATGATGACTCTGCAACCACCGCTCCGGCGATCACCCTGCACGTTCAGGACGATGATCCTCTTTTCACAGAATCAGTGTTGAGGCACATCCTTGACCGGGCACAGGCCTTCGCTAGCGCATGTGGAAGTGGCGTTCATTGTGGGTCGGTATTCCACAACATCATTTTCCACCAGGCGTTCCCTAGCACCGTCTATGAACCGGATGCTGAAGAAACACCAATCATTCTGTACCGGATCCCGCTCAGCACTGAGCTTCTCCCTGTCCAATCCTTAACGCAGGTGTTGGGGGACAGCGCCGCCCGCACAGCCGATGACGCACTGAGAGAACCTCCTCAACGGACTTCGCTAAGTATTCGTCGGCTCCCAGATAGCGGCATCATCCGGGTACGCAGCTTCATCCCAGGAACAAGTATCATCGATCGTGCAATTCACCGCGGTGGCTATCTCGCATCCTCGGAAATTGTTTCTAAGCTACAACAGGAAAAGGCGATGGCTGATCCTGATTGTCTCGCCGCAGCTGTAACACCGGCGCTGATCTGGGAATCTCTCAGCACTTGGGGTCTCGCGTCCGGCAGCACAGCAAGTTCGTGTTCCGTGCTTAGCGTGCGTGCCAATAGCATCTCCGCTGTGGAAGGTTCCATTCATCAACCACTGTTGACAGTTGAGGTCGATGCGCAGGCGCCACTCGGCACTGTGGCACATGACGTGTGTGATGTTCTCGGTGACCTGGGCATCGATTCCTTTACGGACTTCCCGATTGAGTTACTGTGGTTCGATCCGCCGAAAGAGGCCGGTGTCAGCGCATCCTCTCCGAACGCTGTACGCCCACAGGCCACGTCGCTGGAACTCCCCGTCTTATGGCCTCGTGCGTTAGGGGCACGATCAATAGCTGCCACGAATCAGGCACTCGCACTCGCTGCCGTTCGCCGAGCTCTGCGCCATTGTTGCACTAAGGGCCTGTCGTGGATCGGGGTCGCTCATGCTAGAACAACCTCTGCCAGTGGGAGGCATCTGATTAGGGTGGCGGTCGCGTTCGAGTCTGAATACGCAGACAGAGTGGCCGTCAATCAGGAATTGTACCTGGCAGTGAATGCGGTTTGTGCCGAAAACTCTATCGGTCCACATGTCACGTGCGAGGTTATCGATGCTCATCAAATAACCGACGTTTCAGCGTGGGTCACGGCGGCTGGGTACCATCCCGTTACTGGTTTCTTGCCTGCATATATTCAGCTTGAACACCTCAACACCGGCTATGCACCAAATTCTTGATCGCTATCACCCGAGGTTTGATACCCATGCTGGAGTGGTCTGAGAATTAGGGTCAGGAGGCTTAAGCGACTGCATGCTGTTCTTTCTTCCAATTCTCCAAGCCGCGCCGAGGGATTTGGCTTCCCCAAGGACAACGCCCGACCAGAACAAGTCGATGTAACCGCCACCGCCGGTGGAAACGCGCGCGGCGTCGCGCTCGAACAGATCAACACATTAAGAAATGATGCCGAAGCAGCGTAGAAGGTCAGACCAGAACTATTGCGCGTGCGACTTGTCCGTGTGCTTCTTTTTTGCCACCTTCCATTTATCAATCCGCGGCCGCCAGCAAGCGACCAAGCTGTTGATGTTGGTGCGGATGAAACCACGATCACGTGGCTCAAGAGGGTTTGAAATAACTGAACATGGCTCGTGGGTATAGTGCCCACAAGCCATGTTCAGTTAAGAACGAACAGGTGAGATCGAACCAGTGAGAGTGAGCTGGCGCGGGCTAGAGGGTTGAAGGGCGGGCGACGAAGACCGTCGATAAGCGTGAGCCTTTCTCCTTAACCAGCGCGACGGCGCGGCCGTCCGGGCCTACTGCTGCGTGAACCCCTTTCAACCCGCGGGGTTTAAGCCATTTGCCCATGGCCAACGCCGCGTACTCCTCGGAGGTCACGTCAGATACGGGCCAGCCAGTGATAAGCGCCTCGTCGATTGTCAGGGACAACGCCGGGGTGTCTGCCAGCTCGTCGAGGGTGCGGGCGTGCGTGAGGTGGAAGGGGCCAGAGGAGTGGCGTCGTAAATCAGTCAGGTGGCCGCCCACCCCCAGTGCCTCGCCCATGTCGCGGGCGAGCGAGCGCACGTAGGTGCCGGAGGAGCAGTGGACGGTGGCATCGACGTCGATAAGCGTGTCCCCGCGGCGAACGTCGGTGATTTCGAAGCTAAACACGGTGACCGGGCGCGGCGGAATGTCCACCTCCTTGCCTTCGCGGGCGAGCTCGTGTGCGCGTTTGCCGTTGATTTTGATGGCGGAGACTTTGCTGGGCACCTGCATGATCTCGCCCGTCAACGCGGCGACCTGCGCGGCGATCTGCTCATCGGTGATCCCGGACGCGTCAGTCTGTGCAATGACTTCGCCCTCCGCATCGTCCGTGCTCGTGGACACGCCGAGGCGAATCGTGGTCGAGTAAACCTTGTCATCCGCCACGAGATGTGCGAGCAGCTTGGTTCCGCGCTCAATGCCTGCGACCAGCACCCCCGTCGCCATCGGGTCGAGCGTGCCCGCATGCCCCACTTTGCGGGTGCCGAAAATACGCCGGAGACGCGCGACGACATCATGGCTGGTCAGCCCCGCTGGCTTATCGACGACAACCACGCCCGAGGTGGAGAGCGGATCTGCAGTTTGGTCCACGTTCATAGACACCACCCTATGCACTACGCTTTCCGGCGTGGATATTTTGTCTGGGCTCGGCCAGGTTCCCGCCGACATGCGCGACCCCGTGGTGACCATCGGTGTCTTCGACGGCGTGCACCGCGGCCACCAGAAACTCATCCGGCGTGCCGTAAAGCTCGCCCATGAAGCGGGAGTGGAATGCGTCGTGATGACTTTCAACCCGCACCCGGTGAAGATCTTCGCCCCCGAGCACACCCCGGATACGCTCCTGCCGCTTGCAGAGCGTGCCCGCCTCATCGCGGAGCTCGGTGTCGACCACCTGCTGGTCATCGACTTCACCAAAGAACTGGCGGGGGAGAGCCCCGAGGACTACTTCCGCTCTGTCATTGTGGACACTCTGCATGCTTCTCGCGTGGTGGTGGGGGAGAACTTCACTTTCGGGGCGGGCGCGTCCGGCACGGCGCAGACCATGCTCGCGCTCGGGCAGAAGTACGGGGTCGACGTCGACGTCGTCACGCTGCTTTTCGACGGCACCGAGCGCATCTGCTCCACCGCCATCCGCGATGCCCTGCGCGGCGGTGACGTGGCGCAGGCCTCCGAATTCCTCGGCCGCGAATTCTCCGTCACCGCCGAAGTCGAGCGTGGCGCCGGCCGGGGCGGACGCGAACTGGGGTACCCAACGGCTAACCAGTACGCCGCCGACACCGAGGCTGTTCCCGCCGACGGGGTCTACGCCGGGTGGTTCACCGTCCTGGCAGAAGATGAGCATTCCTCCTTGGGCCCGATCGAGGGCGATATGGAGCCCGGTATCCGCTACCCAGCGGCGATCTCCGTGGGTACCAACCCCACTTTCGGCGACCACCGCCGCAGCATCGAGTCTTTCGTGCTCGACCGCGATGCCGACCTGTACGGGCGGACTGCACGCGTGGAATTCATCGCGAAAGTGCGCGACATGGTGAAATTCGACTCCGTGGACGAGCTGCTGGAGAATATGGCGCGCGATGTCGCGCGGGTCCGCGAGATTCTCTCCTCGTCCTAGTTCTAGTCCGGTCTCAAGGTCCTGTCTCAAGCTGCTGCCCGCGAGAGGCTAGTGTGGTGTGCCATGACCCGCAAAATGATTCTGGATCTGGACACCGGCATCGACGATGCCCTCGCTCTCGCCTACGCCCTCGGCTCCGAAGAAGTCGACCTGATCGGCGTCACCGGAACCTACGGCAATGTGCTCGTGGAGACCGGCGTGCGCAATACCTTGGCCATCCTCGAACTGTTCGGCCGCACCGATATCCCGGTCTTTGCCGGACCGGGCCATGCCAGCGCGAAAGACGCTTTCGAGGTGCTGGAGATCTCCGAATTCATCCACGGTAAAAACGGCATCGGTGAGGCGCAGCTGCCGGAACCGCAGCGCGCGGTGGAGACGAAGTCCGCGGTCGACTTCCTCGTTGAATCCGTCGAGCAGTACGGCGATGAGCTGGTCATCGTGCCCACCGGCCCCTCGACCACCATCGCGGCGGCAGCCAAGGTCAGCGAGACCTTTGCAGACAACGCCCACATCGTCATGATGGGCGGCGCACTGACCGTGCCCGGCAATGTCTCGCCCTGGGCCGAGGCGAATGTGAACCAGGACCCGGAGGCCACCGACGCGATCTTCCGCCGCATGAAAGACATCACCATGATCGGCCTGGATGTCACCCTGCAGACCCTGCTGACGGTCGAAGAGACCGCCAAGTGGGAAGCACTCGGCACACCGGGCGGCGATTTCTTGGCGGCAGCCACGAACTACTACATCGACGCCTACAAGACCACCGCACCGCACCTCGGCGGTTGCGGACTGCATGACCCGCTGGCCGTCGGCGTGGCCATCGACCCGACCCTGGTCAACACCTTGGACATCAATCTCAAGGTCGACACCGACGGGGAGACCCGCGGCCGCACCATCGGCGATGAGACTCGCCTCAACGACGAGGAGAAGACCGCCAAGGTCGCCGTCGGAGTGGACAAGCAGCGCTTCCTCGAGGAGTTCATGCGCCGACTAACCGGCCTCGCCTCCAACTCCCAGTAAGCGCGATTAACGGTTGCTGGCCCGCATGCGCTAGCATTGCTCTCTCGGTAACGGCTCCGGTTCTGTGCCCCGCGCAGCACCGCAAATCAATGAGACTGTGGTTCGCAGCAGTCGCCGGCACCGCTTCACGGTCAGCGTGAAGATCCGCAGAATGCGAACTGAAATAACCAAGGAGATTGAATCATGGCTTTGTCCACTGAGAAGAAGGCTGAGATCCTCAAGGAGTACGGCCTGCACGAGACCGACACCGGCTCCCCGGAAGCTCAGGTCGCACTGCTCACCGAGCGCATCAACAACCTGACCGAGCACCTCAAGGGCCACAAGCACGACCACCACTCCCGTCGTGGCCTGCTGCTGCTCGTCGGCCGTCGCCGCGGTCTGCTGAAGTACCTGCGCGAGAACAACGTTGAGCGCTACCGTGAGCTCATCGCCCGCCTGGGTCTGCGCCGCTAAGAACAGCGACGCTTCACGACGGCCACCGGATTACCGGTGGCCGTTTTTCTATGCCTGCTGGTAATATGCCTGGTTGTTGCATTTGGAAACCATCAACGGGCGGCACCGATGATCGCCACTTTGAATGAGAACCCATGGAAAGGGATCTGTTGAGCAAGAACCGCACCCACACCCCCGACAACTCCGTCGAGTTCAATATCGACGAGGACTTCGGCATCACCGACGCAGTAGCCGTGCTGGACAACGGCGATTTCGGTGAGCGCACGGTCCGGTTCGAGACCGGCCAGCTCGCACGCCAGGCAGGCGGTTCGGTGACCACCTACCTCGACGACGAGACGATGCTGCTGGCCACCACCACCGCGTCGAACCAACCGCGCGAGGGCTTCGACTTCTTCCCGCTCACCGTCGACGTGGAAGAGCGCATGTACGCCGCCGGCAAGATCCCGGGCTCCTTCTTCCGCCGTGAGGGCCGTCCGTCCACCGAGGCGATTCTGGCCTGCCGCCTGATTGACCGTCCGCTGCGCCCGACCTTCGTGAAGGGCCTGCGCAACGAGGTCCAGGTCGTCATCACCGTGATGAGCTGGGACCCGGAGGAGTACTACGACGTTGTGGCCATCAACGGTGCTTCTGCCGCAACGCAGCTGTCGGGCCTTCCGGTCTCCGGTGCAGTCGGCGGCGTGCGCATGGCGCTCATCGCTGACGAGGATCACCCGGACGGCCAGTGGGTCGCTTTCCCGAACCACGAGCAGCACGAGCAGGCCGTCTTCGAGATGGTCGTCGCCGGTCGCATCGTGGAAAAGAAGAAGGGCCGCAAGAAGGTTGAAGATGTCGCGATCATGATGGTCGAGGCAGGCGCCGGTGCCAACGTGGTCTCGCTCATCGAGGACGGCGCCCCGGCCCCGACTGAGTCCACCGTTGCGGAAGGGCTCGAGGCGGCCAAGCCGTTCATCAAGACGCTGTGCGAGGCTCAGCGTGGTCTGGCCGAGCGCACCGCGAAGGAGACCCAGGAGTTCCAGCTCTTCCCGTCGTACAGCGACGAGATCTTCGACGCCGTGGAGAAGAAGGCTACCAAGAAGTTGTCGAAGCTTCTCACGATCAAGGGCAAGGCTGAGCGCGACGACGCGACCAACGAATACATGGAGGAGATCGAGTCTGATCTGCTGGGCTCCCTGCCGGTCGAGGACGATGAGGACGCCTCTAAGCAGATCCGCGCCGCTTATAACGCGGTGATGAAGCAGATCGTGCGCAACAAGATCCTCACCGAGGGCTTCCGTATCGACGGCCGCGGGGTCACCGATATCCGCGACCTCGGCGTTGAAGTCGAACTGGTTCCCCGCGCCCACGGCTCCGCTCTGTTCGAGCGCGGCGAGACTCAGATCCTCGGCGTGACCACCCTGGACATGCTGAAGATGGAGCAGCAGCTGGATTCCCTCCACCCGGAGACCTCCAAGCACTACATCCACCACTACAACTTCCCGCCGTACTCCACGGGCGAGACTGGCCGCGTCGGTTCGCCGAAGCGCCGCGAGATCGGCCACGGTGCGCTCGCCGAGCGCGCCCTCGTTCCGGTGATCCCGTCCAAGGAGGACTTCCCGTACACGATCCGCCAGGTCTCCGAGGCACTCGGTTCCAACGGTTCGACCTCTATGGGCTCGGTCTGCGCCTCCACGCTGTCGCTGTACAACGCCGGCGTCCCGCTGGCGGCCCCGGTCGCCGGTATCGCGATGGGTCTGGTCTCCGGCGAGATCGACGGCGAGACCAAGTACGTCGCGCTCACCGATATCCTCGGCGCCGAGGACGCATTCGGCGACATGGACTTCAAGGTCGCGGGCACGTCCGAGTTCATCACTGCTCTGCAGCTGGACACCAAGCTCGACGGCATTCCGTCCGATGTCCTGGCGAACGCGCTGAACCAGGCCAAGGACGCCCGCGAGGCGATCCTGGACACCATGGCTGAGATCATCGAGGGCCCGGACGAGATGAGCCCGCTCGCCCCGAAGATCACCACCGTGAGCGTCCCGGTGTCCAAGATCGGCGAGGTCATCGGCCCGAAGGGCAAGACCATCAACCAGATCACCGAGGACACCGGCGCAGACATCTCCATCGAGGACGACGGCACGATTTACGTCGCCGCCGCCACTGGTGAGGCAGCCGATGCCGCGATCGAGAAGATCAATTCGATCGCCAACCCGCAGCAGCCGAAGGTGGGTGAGCGCTACCTCGGCACCGTGGTCAAGACCGTCGCTTTCGGCGCATTCGTGTCGCTCACCCCGGGCCGCGACGGCCTGATCCACATCTCCAAGCTCGGCGGCAACAAGCGCATCGAGAATGTCGAGGACGTGGTCAACGTCGGCGACAAGGTCGAGGTGGAGATCGCCGACATCGACAACCGCGGCAAGATCTCGCTCGTCCCGGTCAACGAGGATGAGGACGACGAGTAAACAAAGCTTCTCGACGAGCGCACCCATCTCACCGTCACCATCGTCCCGTTGGGACCCGCGGGTGTGGCACCGCAAGGTGTCGCGTCCTGTGTCGGTGTGGATGGGTGTGTTCGTTCTCGTCGGCCTTGTGCACACCTTGGTGCCTGAGCCGCGCGTTCTACTGATCCACATCTTCACTCTGGGCGTTCTGACGAATTCCATCGTGGTGTGGTCGCAGAACCTCACCGAACGTTTCCTCCAGCAGAAGCTGCCGGATTCAGCGCGGCCGGCCCAATTGCTGCGGTCCCGTGTCCTCAACGCCGGAGTCGTGGCTGTGTTGCTCGGCCACCTGTTCAGCGGCGCCGACTGGCACTGGATCATTCTCTGCTTCGGCGCAGCGCTCGTCGTGGGGGCAGTGGGGTGGCATGCGGTAGGCGTCGCTAAGCAAATTGCTTCGGCGGATCCTGCGAAGCGTTTCCGCCCTGTTGTGTGGGGGTACGTGGCTTCTGGCGCGTGCCTTGTTCTCGGCGGGTGTTTTGGCGCCGCTCTTGCGCTGGATTTGCGCGGCGGCTGGCAGCAGCGTGTTTTGCTGGCTCATCTGCTTGCGAATATCGGCGGTTTCGTCGGCTTCGCGGCGATGGCTTCGCTTGTCGTGCTGCTGCCCGCGATGTGGCGAATGAAAGCGATGCTCACGCACCCGCGCGCCGTATTCGGCGTGATGGGCGCGGGTCTTTTCGCTGCCATCGCCGGGGCGCTGTCCAACAGCGGTCTCCTTTTGGGAATCGGCGTGCTCGTGTACGCCGCGGCGTGGGCGTGGGCGCTGCAAACATGGTTCGCGGGAGTGCTGTCCACCTCCTGGCGCGAACGCGTCACGTACCCGAGCTTGTCCGCGCTGCTCGCCATCGCATGGCTCGTGGCATCGCTCGTGGCTTTCGGCACGTCCACATTGCTTATCGACGGCTACCTCGACGCCCTTACTCCTCCCACCCTTCCGCTTCTCGCCGGTTTCGCCGCGCAGCTTCTCATTGGAACGATGAGCTACCTCATGCCCACGACGATCGGCGGCGGACCTGCTGCAACGCGGGCGGGCCTGGCGGAGCTGAACCGTGCGGGCGTGGTGCGCGTGGTCGTGTTCAACGCCGCGCTGCTCGGCTGGCTCTTCGCGCCGTCGTCGATCGCGCGCATCGTGTGCAGCATCGTTGTGTGCGCGTGCCTCGTCGCGTTCATTCCGCTGATGGTGCGCGGCGTGCGCGCCCAGCGCGCAGTGATCATGGCGAATGCCGCCGCGCGGAAACAGGGAAGCTAGTCCGCCATCACGACGTCGTAGACCATGCCCCGGGATTTGTGCGAGGCCATGGTGCACCAGCCTTGAGTGTTGGTGGAATACGTGCCGAAATCGCGCACGACTGTTGTACCTGGAGCGATGATGCCTGAGTAGTGCGAACCGATCTTCAGGTCGTGGTTGCGGTCGTCATTGTTCGTGATCTTGAGCACGACCGGGGTCGAGGCGTCGACCTCTACACGCGCGGGAGAAAAACGCATTCCTTCGATGGTCACTTCCTGGATCACCGGGCCGGATAGATCCCGCGCGTCGCCGGCGCGTGCATGCGACACGAGAGCTCCTGCCACCGAGGCGATCACCAACAAGGCCACGACGGCCCACGCTGCAATATTGCTGCGTCGAGTTGAGGCAGTGCGCGGAGAAGTCATGAAAGAAACCGATCGTTGGGCTATAGGCTAGTTCTGGAAGTCGACGACAAGACGTGTCGGCTCGTGCAGGATCTCGACCTTGTACGGGCGCTCGCTTTTCAGACCCACGACGTACTGGGAGGTCGCCTCGAAGGCGCCGCCGTTGTACACATCGACGATATTGCCGCTGGTCAGGCCGAGGTTGGTATTCGGCTTGTACTTTGCGTCCGGTGACATATCCGGGGCGGTTCCGTGGACAATCATCTCCAGCTTCGCGGCGCCGGGCACGTCGATGGGGAAGCCGGAGCCGTCCTGGCGGGGGTCGTTGTTGTAACCGATGTGGTAGCGCGGTTCCCCGGTGCCCTCGAATTCGATGACGAGCCGGTCGAAGCCGTCGTGGGAACCGACGCGGACATCGGTCGTGCGCAGCTCGCCGTAGCCGTCGCCGAATTTCTCGGTCGGCTCTGTGCTGAACCCGTCGGCAGCGGCAGCGGGATCCATCGCGGCCTGGCGGGTCTGGCTGTCGGCCTCGGACGTGGCGGATTCCGTCTGCTCCTGGGCTTCGGTCGTCGCCTCGGGCGTCTGCGCGGTCAGGGCGGGCTCGGCGACGTTGCCGCCTGCGCACCCGGCCAGTGCGAGTCCCGATGCGACGATGACTGCCGTTAACTGGAGTGACTTGAGTTTCATATGTTTCATTCTAGCTGGGGGAATGGCGCGAGGCGACTACTGACAGGCCGCTTGAGCGCGGAAGTGAGGCCCGCAGCGAGGTTTCGGCGGCGTGGTCACACGGCGGCGCTATGGTAGTTAGGCAGAAAGCGAACGACTAAAGAAAAGTGCCGGTGCTCATACCGGCAGGAAGGCGGATCATGTCTATCAAGGTCGGAGTGCTGGGCGCGAAGGGCCGCGTGGGCTCCGCGGTCGTTGCAGGCGTTAACGCGGCCGACGGCGTGGAGCTTGTCGCTGAGGTCGACGCCGGCGACTCGCTTGACATGCTCGTGGACAACGGGGCAGAGGTCGTCGTCGACTTCACCACCCCGGGCGTGGTCATGGACAACCTGGAGTTCTGCATTAGCCACGGCATTCACGCGGTGGTGGGCACCACTGGCTTTGATGACGCGCGCTACCAGCAGGTGCGCGACTGGTGCGCCGCCAGCGAGGGGGTGGGCGTTCTGATCGCCCCGAATTTCGCCATCTCCGCTGTGCTTGCGATGGCATTCGCCCGTCAGGCCGCGCCGTTCTTTGAGTCGGCTGAGGTCGTCGAGTACCACCACCCGAATAAGCTCGACGCACCGTCCGGTACGGCGGTGAAGACGGCGCAGGGGATCGCGGAGGCTCGTCGAGAAGTGAATATGTCCGCGATGCCGGATGCGACCGAGCAGGCGCTCGACGGCTCCCGCGGTGCGGACGTCGACGGTGTGAAGGTGCATGCCGTGCGTATGCAGGGCATGGTTGCGCACGAGGAGATCATCTTCGGCACCACCGACCAGTCGCTGACGATCCGCCAGGATTCTTATGGCCGCGATTCCTTCGTGCCGGGCGTGCTCACCGGTGTTCGCCAGGTCGCGGACAATCCGGGTCTCACTGTCGGGCTGGATAGCTACCTGGGTCTGTAGATGACGCAGAGTAGAAAGCTGGACGTTCAACTCGTCGCGGCGACCTCGTTCGCGGCGCCCGCCGACGTCGATTGGGACCAAGACCCCGCCGCAACGGATGCAGAAGCGCTCGTCGAATTCGCGGGCCGCGCCTGCTACGAGACCTTCGACAAGCCGAACCCGCACACCGCGAGCAATGAGGCGTACCTGCGCCACATCCTCGAGGTGGGCCACGACGCGCTCCTCGAGCACGCCACCGCGACGCTGTACGTGCGCGGGCTGTCGCGTGCGGCGGGCAATGAGCTGTTGCGTCACCGCCACCTGTCGTTCTCCCAGCTCTCCCAACGTTTCGTGCCGGCGGGGGAGGCCGATGTCGTCATGCCCGACGCGATCGCGGAAGATGAGGACCTAGCGCGCATGTTCCTCGCCGCAGTCGACGAACAACGCTTCATCTACGAGGAACTCCTCCAGGCGCTCGAGAACAACCTCGAGGCCGAACCGAACGCTTTGCTGCGCAAGAAGAAAGCGCGCCAAGCCGCGCGCGCAATCCTGCCCAACGCGACCGAAACACGCTTCGTGGTCACCGGAAACTACCGGGCATGGCGCGAATTCATCGCCGCGCGCGCCAGCGAGCACGCCGACACCGAAATCCGCGAACTCGCCGTTGCCTGCCTGGAGATCCTCAAAAAACAAGCACCTGCGCTTTTCGACGACTTCCTCATCAGCACGCTTGCCGACGGCTCTGTCATGGCCACCAGCCCATACGCCGGATGAGAATTCTGCCCCCGCCACAAAAGCCCGATAGGGCTACACAGATTGGCGGGGAAGAGAATGTACCCTAGATAACCATGGGCATTTCAACGAAAGCACAAACCGGTGCAGAAGAACTCGGCACTGTCGGTGTCGCAATGGTCACCCCGTTCGATCGAAACGGCGAACTCGACCTAGAGGCCGGGCGAAAGTTGGCTGCCCACCTTGTCGACAACGGTGTCGACTCTCTCATCCTCGGTGGCACCACCGGCGAATCCCCGACGACATCCCCGGACGAGAAGATCGCACTGATCAAGGCCGTCCGTGAGGAGCTCGGCGACCGCGTCAAGATCATGGCTGGCGTCGGCACGAACGACACACGCTCCACGATCGCGCTGGCCAAGGTTTCCCGCGATGCTGGCGCTGATTCGCTTCTCGTGGTCACGCCGTACTACTCCAAGCCGTCCCAGGCTGGATTGCTCAAGCACTTCACGGCCGTGGCTGAGGCGACCGAACTGCCGATCTGCCTGTACGACATTCCGGGCCGTTCCGGCATTCCCATCGCCGGGTCCACGATCCGCGCTCTCGCCGAGTTGCCGACCGTGAAGGCAGTCAAGGACGCCAAGGGCGACATGCTTGAGGCGACCGCGATTATCAACGATACGGACCTTGCCTGGTACTCTGGCGACGACGTTCTCAACCTGCCGTGGTTCTCCGTCGGCGCGACCGGAGTCATCTCCGTGATCGGCCACGCAGCCCCAGGTCTGATGAGAGAAATGGTGACAAGCTTCGAGGAAGGCGACCTCGCCCGCGCGCGGGAAATCAACGCCACCACCATGAGCGTGCTCGCTGGACAGCAAGCAGCGCTCGGTGGAGTGACATTTGCAAAAGCGGCCCTGCGTCTGCAGGGCATCGAGGTCGGAGACCCCCGCCTGCCTGTTGTCGGAGTAGATGACACGCAGCTGGAGGCTCTGCGCCGCGACATGGAAAAGGCTGGAGTCCTATAAGTATGAACGAACCCCGCAATCGCTCCCGTAAAGTGACCCGCAAGGCGGGCCCGCCGGAGGCCGGCGATCAGCAGCCGGTCTTCCAGGCTGCGGATACCCAACCCGGCGACAACGGGGGCAACAACGGTTCCGGCAACGGAAACGGCAACGGCGGCGGCAACCGCGACAACAACGGTTCTGGCAACGGAAACGGAAACGGCAACAACCGCGGCGGTGGCAACGGTGGCAACCGTGGCGGACGCGGCAATAACGGCGGCGGCAACGGCCGTGGTCGTGGACGCGGTCGTGGCCGTGGACGCGGCGGTCGCGGTGGCGGCGACAACCGCCGTAACCCGGTGAAGGGTATGCAGGGCGCCGACCTGACCAAGCGTCTGCCCGCACCGCAGAAGCCCCCGCAGAATGGTCTGCGTATTTACGCCCTTGGCGGTATTTCCGAGATCGGCCGCAACATGACGGTCTTCGAGTACAACGGGCGTCTGCTCATCGTGGACTGCGGTGTGCTCTTCCCGTCTTCCGACGAGCCGGGCGTGGATTTGATCCTGCCGGACTTCGGCCCGATCGAGAACAAGCTGGACAAGGTCGATGCGCTCGTGGTCACCCACGGCCACGAGGACCACATCGGCGCTATCCCGTGGCTGCTCAAGCTGCGTCCGGATATCCCGATCTACTCGGCGAAATTCACCAACGCGCTCATTGCCGCGAAGACCAAGGAGCACCGCCAGCGTCCGAAGCTGAACGAGGTCAACCCGAAGTCCGAGGTGACAGTCGGCCCGTTCAACCTGCGCTTCTTCCACGTCGGTCACTCCATTCCGGACTGCCTCGGCGTGGTCATCAAGACTGGCGCTGGCACGGTCTGCATGACCGGCGACGTCAAGGTCGACATGACTCCGTACGACAACAAGCCGACGGATCTCCCGGCGCTGGCACGCTACGGCGACGAGGGCATCGACCTGTTCCTCTGCGATTCCACCAACGCCACGATTCCGGGCATCTCTGCTTCTGAGGCCGGCATCGAGGAGACCCTGATCCGTCTCGTGCAGGCTGCGAAGCAGCGCGTCGTCTTGGCATCCTTCGCGTCGAACGTGTCGCGTGTCCAGATGGCGGTCAACGCGGCCGTCGCCTCGGGCCGCAAGGTCGCCTTCAACGGCCGCTCCATGATCCGCAACATGGAAATCGCCGAGAAGATGAATCTGCTCAAGGCTCCGAAGGGCACGATCATCCCGATCGAGGAAGCCGCGAAGATGGCTCCGCACCGGGTCATGCTGATCACGACCGGTACGCAGGGCGAGCCGATGGCTGCTCTGTCGCGCATGTCCCGCCGCGAGCACCGTCAGATCACCGTGCGTGACGGCGACACGATCATCCTGTCCTCTTCGCTCATCCCGGGCAACGAGGAAGCGGTTTTCGCCGTGATCAACAACCTCGCCCAGATCGGTGCGAACGTGATCACCAGCGATGACGCTCACGTTCACGCATCCGGCCACGGTTACGCCGGCGAGCTTTTGTTCCTCTACAACATGGCCCGCCCGCGCAACGCAATGCCGGTGCACGGTGAGTGGCGCCACCTCCGCGCCAACAAGGAGCTGGCGATCGCTACCGGCGTGAAGCCGGAGAACACCGTCCTGGCGCAGAACGGTGTCGTCGTGGACATGGTCGACGGCAAGCTCAAGGTCGCTGGCCAGTACCAGGTGGGCAACCTGTACGTGGACGGCACCACGATGGGCGATGTGGATCCGGACGTCCTGACCGACCGCACGAACCTCGCTGCCGGCGGCGTCATCTCCATCACCTGCGTGATCGACGACCGCACGAGCCGCCTCATCGAGCGCCCGGTCGTGTCCACCACCGGTCTCGTCGATGACGATCGCGGTGTCCTGCCGGACCTGGTCGAACTGGTGGAAAACACCATGTTCGATCTGGCGGCGGAAGGCGAGAACGATCCGTACCGCATGGTGCAGCAGATCCGTCGCCGCGTGTCCCGCACGATCGAGCAGAAGTACAAGCGTGAGCCGGTGATCCTGCCGACGGTCGTTCCGATGAACGCCGACGACACAGCACCGCTCAGCAACGAGGACGTCGAGGCATCGCGCGAATCCCTGTAATTCGCTTCACGACGAACCCCGGAACCATAGGCCCCAGCCACGCTAGGCTGGGGCCTATGTCGTTTCAGCAAAAAGAACGTGAAAAGCTGGCCCAGCTGATGCTCGAAAAGGGGCCCGATGCCCCGACGTTGTGCGACGGATGGACGACCGCTGATCTCGCCGCGCACCTCTACCTCCGCGAGCGCAAGCCGCACTTGGCTGGCGGATACTTCCTGCCGGCGCTGTCGAAGACGACAAAAGACGCTCAAGCCAAAGTGAAGCAGCGCCCATTCGACGATGTAGTCAAAGAGTGGGCAGCAGGACCGCCGGTGTTCATGAAGCCCTTGGACAAGGCAATGAACACCTCGGAGCACTTCATTCACCACGAGGATGTCCGCCGGGGTGGGGGAGAGGTTGCGCCCCGCGAGTTTTCCCGCGCGGTGGAAAACGACCTCATGAAGGCCGCGAAATTAATGGGGCTGATGGCGCTCAAAAGTTCCGCTGTGCCAGTCGTCTTGACTCCACCGAACCACCCGCCAGTCACGCTCGGCGGCAAACGGGGTGTGGTGGACCAGGGCGACCGGGTCGTCCGCGTCTCCGGCGAGCCCGGGGAACTGCTGCTGTGGGTCACCGGCCGCGATGCGGTCGAGGTTCGCATTGACGGCAACGAGCAGGCGGTTCAGGAAGTCAAGCGTCGACTCTAGACTCAATGAAAATTGAGCGCGCCGGTGTGGCGCATGTGACTTGAGGTGTAACTGGGCATTACAGTGGTGGCCATGTCTGTCACCAGTACCCAGCGCCGCCAGAAAGGTCGCCCCAAGACCGGGCCGAAGAGCCGTGATACCCGCACCACAGGCGGGTACTCGCGCAATTCTGCATCCGGAACCATGGTCGCCGCCGCTTCCGCTGATGAGCGCGTCGGCTCCGCTGTCGGTGCGGTCGGGCGAGGAATGGGCAATGCTGCCCGGGAGGTGACGGGAGCGTTTTCTGCTGTCGGCCGTAAGGCCACAGGCTCACAGAAGCGCCGCGCCGACGATGAGATGGATGGCGCACCTGCGCGCCGCCGCCGGAGGCGTGCGGCGCAGCCGGAGGGGTACGACGATTCCTACGACGCACCCGAGGAGGCTGGGGACATGGATGATTCCTTTGATGCTCATGACGGACACGACGACGTCCCGGGGCGCGGTCGCCATGTCGATGCCCTCGGCCTGATCCTCATCGGCCTCGCAGCTGTGCTCGGCGCGTCTGTCTGGCTGGATATCGCAGGTCCTGTCGGTGCCGCTATCGCAAGTGGCGTGCACTGGGTGATCGGTGCTGGTGCACTTGTTCTTCCCGTGATCCTCGTCGGCATCGCCGTCGCCATCATGCTCGGGCTCGGCAGGACCGCGTCCGAACGCGCCCACAGCGGTGCAGGTCTCACGATCATTGCGGTCTGCATGCTCGGTCTGATCCATATCTTCGCCGGTACGCCGGAAAGCTGGGCTGACAGGAAGATCGCTGGCGGCGCCATCGGCGCCATTATCGGTGGACCGCTCAGTGCTGGATTCACTCCATTTGTCGCAGTTCCGCTGCTCGGTCTCGTCATTGTCTATGCGGCACTTCTCGCCACCGGAATCACCGTGCGCGAATCCTTCGACTACATCCGGAACGTGCTTCGCAGCATCGTGTCGAATGCGCACACTCCGGATCCGCACGAAGATGAGGCCGAAGACGACGACATGTACGGCTACGTCGACGGCGATCTCGACGACATCGCCGAGGGGCGTGAGCGTCGCCCGCGCGAGCGCGTCCAAGGCCGCAGCCAGCCGCGTAAGCGCCGCACGCCGATGGACAATTACCCAGTCGAGCCCGCCGACGAGGAAGCCGGCGACCCGACGCTTTTCGACGCCCCCGCCGAGCCCGCTCCCCGTCGCCGCCGGACCAACTCCCGTCCTTCGGCAGCCAACGAGACCCGTGCGATGTCCCGTTCGGCAGCGCAGGACGAGGTGTACGACTTCAGCAGCGAGTTCGACTTTGACGATCAGTTCACTGAGCAGATCCCGGCTTCTCCGGCGGTTTCTGCTGCTGAGGCTCTGGCACCAGCTCCGGCTGAAGCACCGCGCCGCAAGCCGGCACCGAAGGCTAAACCTGCGTCGAAGCCGTCTGATACCGCACCGATCCAGAAGGTCGGCGGTGCAGCGACCGCTGCTGGTGCCGGGGCTGTTGCTGGGGCGGCCGCTGCTGGTGCCGCCGGCGCAAGCGATGCAGTGACGCAAGCGCGCGAAGAAATGCGCAAGCAGATCGTCGCTCGTTCGGGCATCGATGCCTCGGCTATCCCGGCGTCCACGCCGAATTCCGAGAAGGAGCAGCAGGCAGCCAATGCTCCGGCCGCACGGGAGCCGGAGGGGGCAAGCGACTACAACCTGCCGTCGACAAGCTTGTTGCTGCCGGGCAACGCACCGAAGACCCGTACTGAAACCAACGACCGGATGATCGAAGCGATCACCGACGTCTTCGACGAGTTCAAGGTCGACGCGGCGGTGACCGGTTTCTCGCGCGGCCCGACAGTGACGCGCTACGAGGTCGAGCTTGGCCCAGGCGTGAAGGTTTCCAAGATCACGAACCTGCAGTCCAACCTCGCGTACGCTGTGGCCACCGATAACGTGCGTCTGCTGACTCCCATTCCGGGCAAATCTGCCGTGGGTATCGAGGTGCCGAATGCCGACCGCGAGATGGTCCGTCTGCGCGATGTGCTCGATGCGCCGCAGGTGCGCAGTGAGCAGGACCCGATGCTCATCGGCCTGGGCAAGAATATTGAGGGCGATTTCGTCTCCGCCTCCGTGCAGAAGATGCCGCACCTCCTTGTCGCCGGTTCGACCGGTTCCGGTAAATCCGCGTTCGTGAACTCCATGCTGGTTTCGTTGCTGACGCGCGCGACGCCGGAGGAAGTCCGCCTGATTCTTGTCGACCCGAAGATGGTGGAGCTGACTCCGTACGAGGGCATCCCGCACCTGATCACACCGATCATCACCCAGCCGAAGAAGGCTGCCGCGGCTCTCCAGTGGCTCGTCGAAGAGATGGAGCAGCGCTACATGGACATGAAGTCCGCGCGCGTGCGCCACATCAAGGACTTCAACAAGAAAGTCCGCTCCGGCGAGCACACCGCTCCTTTGGGCTCCGAGCGTGAGATGCGCCCGTACCCGCTGATCGTCTGCGTTGTCGACGAGCTCGCCGACCTCATGATGACCGCGCCGAAGGAAATCGAGGACTCGATCGTCCGCATCACCCAGAAGGCGCGTGCGGCGGGCATCCACCTCGTGCTGGCAACCCAGCGTCCGTCCGTGGACGTGGTCACCGGCCTGATCAAGACGAACGTGCCGTCCCGTCTCGCCTTTGCGACATCCTCTCTTACCGACTCCCGCGTCATCCTCGACCAGGGCGGTGCGGAGAAGCTCATCGGTATGGGCGACGCGCTGTTCATTCCGCAGGGTGCCGGTAAGCCGCAGCGTCTCCAAGGCGCATTCGTCTCCGATGAGGAGATCCAGGCCGTCGTCGATGCCGTCAAGGAGCAGGGCGAGCCGCACTACACCGAAGGCGTCACAGAGGAAAAGGCTCCGGAGAAGAAGGAGATCGACGAGGAGATCGGCAAGGACATGGACGACCTCCTCGAGGCCGTCGAGCTCGTCGTCACCTCCCAGCTCGGCTCCACGTCCATGCTGCAGCGTAAGCTCCGCATCGGCTTCGCCAAGGCCGGCCGCCTCATGGACCTCATGGAATCCCGTGGTGTCGTCGGCCCGTCCGAAGGCTCCAAGGCGCGCGAGGTCCTGGTCAAGCCCGAGGAACTCGAGACCATCCAGTGGATGATCAAGGGCGCCGACCCCGCCGAAGCGCCTAAGGAAGTGCTCGAAGAGCAAGCCGCGGCAGAAGAAGCGTCCAGCGATTCGGATGCAGCAGATGGCGACACCCAGACCGTGAAGGCCACCTACAACCCGACCGGGGGTGCGTTCTAACCGATGGGTGCTACTCCTGGGCTTCGGTTCTCTGTCGTCCTTTTCGACAATGTTGAGCTGCTCGATGTGGCTGGCCCGGTTGAAGTGCTGTCCAAAGTTGACGACTTCGACGTGGAAATGCTTTCAGCGGACGGTGGTTCCGTCGCGAGTTCTCAAGGCGTCCGGCTCGGCGTGGACGGCGACTTTAGTTCGGCAACCGGGGATGTGCTGTTCGTGCCGGGTGGCATGGGGACGCGCCGGCTGGTCGAAGACGACCACTTCCTCGCCCAGTTGAATGCGCTGGCCGACCAATCGCAGATCTTGATGTCAGTGTGCACGGGATCCGCGCTTCTCGCTGCAGCCGGCCTGCTCGAGGGATATGCAGCGACGAGCAATAAGAGAGCCTTCGAGTGGGCCACGAGCTTTGGCGAAAATGTCGAGTGGCACCGGTCGGCGCGGTGGGTGCATGACCGCGACCGGTGGACATCTTCGGGAGTAGCCGCAGGTACCGACATGGCCGCGGCGTTCATCGCCGACTGCCGCGGCGATCATCTTGTAGCCGAGATCGCCGATGCGATTGAGCTCCGGCTGAATCTCGATGCCGACGACGATCCCTTCTCCGTTTAGGCCGCGGCTCTGAGGGTCGGGCTATGTGCTCGCCGGGGCGATCAAGTAGTCTTGCTCTCTGTTGGAGGGGAGTACCCCGAAAGCGCCTCGGATCGTCAACACGGCCAACCTATGCGGTTCCCGGTCCGGGTGGCCCATCACGTGAGAGGGTGGGGGAGACCTCCGGTTAGTTTTCGTTCCAACCGGAGGTTCTATTCATGCATGTGCCTGTGTCTATTTGGTTGATCACCTCGGCGGTGATCTTGGGCTTTTTCATCTTCGACTTCGTCTCGCACGTGCGCACCCCGCATGAGCCGACGATGAAGGAATCGGGTGGCTGGGCCGCGTTCTACATGACGATGGCGTGCGTCTTCGGCGGCCTCGTGTGGGTCATGTGGGACTCGGAGCACGCCGTGCAGTTCTTCACCGGCTACATCACGGAGCTGTCGCTCAGTGTGGATAACTTGTTCGTGTTCGCGCTGATCATGGGATCGTTCAAGATCCCGCGCGCGTACCAGCAGAAGGTGCTTCTCATCGGCATCGTCATCGCCCTGATCTGCCGTTTGCTGTTCATTCTGCTCGGCGCAGTGATCATTGAGGCGTGGTCGGACGTCTTCTACATCTTCGCCGCCTTCCTTCTCTACACCGCGATCAAGCTGGTGTACGACGAGGCGACCGATCAGGAGGATCCGGACCCGAAGGACATGTTCGTGGTCAAGACGCTGCGCAAGGTCATTCCGGTGACCAGGTCCTACCACGGCGACCGGTTGTTCTCCATGACGGTGGCAGGCAGGAAGGCGGTCACGCCGCTGTTCGTTGCGCTTTTGTCTATCGGCTTCATCGACGTGATGTTCGCCTTTGACTCCATTCCGGCGATCTACGGCATCACCCAGGAAGCATTCCTGGTGTTCACGGCTAACGCATTCGCACTGCTGGGACTGCGCCAGCTGTACTTCCTGCTCAACGGTCTGCTGGACAAGCTCGTTTACCTGCCGTACGGCCTCGCGGTGGTGCTGGGCTTCATCGGTGTGAAGCTGTTGCTGCATGCCCTGCACGAGAACAACCTGTCGTTCATCAACGGCGGTGAGGGCATGAATGTGCCGGAGGTCGGCACCGTGCTGTCCCTGGCGGTGATCGTCGGCGTGCTGGCGGTGACGGCGGTGGCCTCGATCATGAAGGATCGCGCCGATGTGAAGGCGGGTCGTTCCAGCCGCGAGGAGCAGAAGTACCACATCGACTTCGATGACCACGGCAACCGCCGCAAGGTGGACAACCACGGTCACCATATCGAGTGGATCGATGACCCGGCGACTTCGGGCAAGGGCGATCACACCGCGACCGGTTCGCGCGAGACCGACCACTTGGACGTCGCGCGCGGCGGCCGGAAGAAATAAGTCAGTCCCAAATATTGATGACTGGGGTCCATTCACGGATGTCCCGGTCGGTCAGGGCGCCGGCGGCGAGGTAGGGGTCGTCGTCAAGCAATGCTTCGACATCGGCCTGTGTTGCGCCCTCAGCAAGGCGCACGATGATCGCGGATTGCGTATCGCCGCCAAAAGGTCCGGCTGCGACGATCTTTCCTTCGTCTTTGAGCGAAGCTATGAAGTCGCGGTGTGCCGGGCGCGTGTTGTGGATGAGCGCTTTCTTGCCGTACGTGTACGTCGCAATGAAGTAGGCCATGGGCGCGAAGTCTAGCGCGGGAGCATGGAATGTAGGGTTGAAGGCGTGAATGCTCCGAGCCAGACCACACAGTCGAACTGGAATCTGCCCAATATCTTGACGTCGTTGCGCATCCTGTTCATCCCCGTCTTCGCGTGGCTAGTGCTCACGGAACGGTGGTGGTGGGCGTTCGGGCTCTTTGTCGCGCTGATGATCACCGACAAACTCGACGGCGATATCGCGCGCTCGCGGGGCCTGGTCACGGACTTCGGCAAGATCGCCGACCCGATTGCGGATAAAGCGCTGATGATCACGGCGCTGGTCACGCTCAATATCGCGGGCCCGCTGCCGATCTGGATCACCGTCGTGATCATCGCGCGCGAGCTGGGCATCACCTTCTGGCGAATGGGCATGCTGCGAAACGGCAAAGTCGTGCCCGCATCGAAGGGCGGCAAACTCAAGACAGTGCTCCAAACCATCGGCGTGGCCATGTATCTGTGCCCGCTGCCTGGCTGGATGGATATCCCGACGCTCGTTGTCATGCTCATCGCCGTCGTGGTCACGGTGGTCACGGGCGTGCAGTACCTCGTCGACGGTGCCAAGGCGAACAGGAAGGACGCATGACACAGGACACGCTTATCGACGTCCCCGCTGCCCCCGACCTCATCCGCACCCTCGCGTCACGCGGCGAGACCGTCGCTTTTTGCGAGTCCCTGACAGCGGGACTGGCCAGCGCGACCGTGGCGAAAGTTCCCGGTGCCTCCAATGTGCTGCGCGGGGGATTGATCACGTACGCCACGGACCTGAAGGCATCACTGGCAGGTGTGCCCGAGTCTGTGCTGGAAAAGCACGGCCCTGTGGCCGCGGTGACTGCCCGGCACATGGCCCGTGGCGCGCGCGAGAAATGCGGCGCGACGTGGGGTGTGGCTTTAACGGGTGTGGCCGGCCCCGATCCGCAGGACGGGCACCCGGTCGGCGAGGTCCACATTGCGGTCGCGGGACCGTCACGCACCGTCTCACTGCCGGCCGCGGACATTCTCGCCGGTAATTCCCAGGAAGCGCTAGCGACGCAGTTCGCGCTGGTTCCGGGGAGCCACGAACCAGTGCGAGTGCTGGTGGGGCAGCGGCAGGAGATCCGCGAACTGGCCGTCGCTGCGGCTATCGTGGCAGTACTTCATGAAACTGATCGGGAACAAAAACAAGAGGACGATCGTTGAACGACGTGATGGCAACTACGACGACGCTCAATTACCAACCTGTTACGACCCGAACTGAGGACGGTGCGCACGGAAATTCTGCGAAGAAGACGCAGACGAAGGTACGCGAACCGCTGCTGCGCGAGGCATTGGGAATGTCGCTTCGCGCCTTCCGTGCCGACAAGGGCGTGACGCTGCGCGAGCTGGCGAACGAGGCACGCGTCTCACCGGGCTATATCTCCGAATTGGAACGCGGCCGCAAGGAAGTCTCCTCCGAGCTTTTAGCCTCCGTGTGCATCGCGTTGGACACCACCGTGGCCGAACTGTTGCTCGAGGCGGCGGCGAACCTCTCCCTGCAGTCGATGGAGCACGAGCTGGCTCATACCCCGCCGGCAGCCGCCGAGGTTTAGAAAAACTCCCGCGCGCGACCTGTCGTGCTCCGCTACCATTGAACCGTTAGCGATTAATCACGTGACGTGGTGAAACACCACGCGGTAGAAAGGCGAGACTGAAACACCATGGCGAATCCTTTCGTTAAAGCCTGGAAGTACCTCATGGCGCTCTTCGACAACAAGATCGAAGAGAATGCCGATCCGAAGATCCAGATCGAGCAGGCGATCGGTGAGGCTCAGCGTCAGCACCAGGAGCTGTCTCAGCAGGCTGCGGCCGTCATCGGCAACCAGCGTCAGCTGGAGATGCAGCTGAACCGACGTCTGGCTGATGTGGAGAAGCTGCAGGCGAACACCAAGCAGGCTCTGAAGCTGGCTGACAAGTCCCGCGCCGACGGCGATAATTCCAAGGCCGTCGAGTACGAGAACGCCGCTGAGGCTTTCGCTGCCCAGCTGGTCACCGCTGAGCAGGGCGTCGAGGACACCAAGAGCCTGCACGACCAGGCTCTCCAGCAGGCAGAGCAGGCCAAGCAGGCTGTGGAGCGCAACTCCATGAAGCTGCAGCAGCAGGTCGCTGAGCGTTCTAAGCTCCTGTCCCAGCTCGAGCAGGCCAAGATGCAGGAGAAGGTCGCCGAGTCCCTGCAGTCCATGAACTCGCTCACCGATGGTTCCTCCCCGAACCTGGACCAGGTGCGTGAGAAGATCGAGCGCCGTTACTCCAACGCTCTCGGCCAGGCCGAGCTCGCCCAGAACTCCGTCCAGGGCCGCATGGCCGAGGTGGAGCAGGCTGGCATCCAGATGGCCGGCCACAGCCGTCTGGAGCAGATCCGCGCCGAGATGGGCGGCGAGCTCGAGTCCGGCAAGAAGCCCGCCATCGAGCAGGGCACCTCGTCCGCGTCCAATGCTGCTAATTCCGCCACTGACTACTCCAACGTCGACCAGGACGCAGTCGCAGCGCGCATGCGTGAGCTGCGCGGCGAGCGTTAATCAGTAGCTATTAATCCACCGCACCGCGCGCCATGAGCGCCTCGCCCGTGAGCTGGGCGTGGCGGACGCTGCGGATGACAAGCGGGGTACCGAAGGCCAGGAGCGATAGATTCGCGCCCCTGGCCTTTCGTGCGTCGAGGGACTCGTTGGCGGTGCCGAGCAACACCGGAATCTGGCGAATGGTCAAAGCGATAGCCAGGCTGATGGTGTCCACGGGCACGCCGATGCGCTCGAGCGGAGCCATATTGGTCTCCAGGGCCTCCATGAGGTCCTCGATAGTGGTGGTCAGCGTGAACAGGCTCGCAGCCATCAGGGCGGCGATGAGACCGAAGACGGTGATGAGCATCTTCGCCAGGCCGTTTTGCCACCACAGGAAGGCGCCGATGAAGGCCATGAACGGCAGGATCGGCAGGACTTGGCGCAGGGCAGTTCGGAGCGGAATCTTGGCGACGGCGTACAGCACAGCGACGCCGCCGGCCGCGGCGAGCGGGTGCCACGGCTTCGTCGGCAGCACCGTGATCAAAATGATGAAGAGCAACAGCCCTGCGAATTTCGTGGCGGGAGAGGCGCGATGAACAGGCGTCGTGCCAGGGACGTAGACGCCCATGGGAAGTTCTCTGATTCTCACGTCTCACCGTCCCAGTCAACGTCGTCAAGCTTGTCCATCAGGTCGGTGTAGAACGCGATGGCCTCGCGCGCTGGGCCGTCAAATACGATGTCGCCGTCGTTGACGCACAGGACGCGTTCGAATTCGGTGAGCATGTCGATGTCGTGGGTGACCACGATGACCTGCTGGTCGAGGGATGTCAGCTCGCGAATGATGCGGCGGCGGTTGCGCATATCGAGCAACGTCGTCGGCTCGTCGGCGATGATCGTCTCAGGCTCGATGACCATGACAGCTGCTAGGGCGAGCATCTGCTTCTCGCCGCCGGAGAGAGTGTGCGGGGAATTCTCGGCGCGGTCGACAAGCTGGAAGCGCTCCAGCATGTCGTCCACGCGCGCATTGACTTCAGCCTTGGGCAGCTTGAACCGGCGCAGGGAGAACGCGATGTCGTCGCGGACCCGCGGCATGACGATCTGTGCTTCGGCGTCGGAGAAGATGAAACCGACCTTCTTGCGCACGTCTTTGCCGTGCTCGGCGACGTCGAGGCCGTTGTAGGCCACGGTGCCTGATGACGGCTCGATCAGCCCGTTGATCAGCCGCACCAGCGTTGATTTGCCGGAGCCGTTGGAGCCGATGATGCCGATGCGTTGCTCGCTCAGCTCGAGCGTCTGCGGCTGCAGTATGACATCAGAGTCGTAGGCGACGCTGGCGCGGTCGAAAGAAATAGTGGGCACAGCGAGAGACTAACGCGTGCGGTGCAGCTGCGGGAACGCAGAGTGCACAGCGAATGCGATCGCGACCATCACGGCGAGCTTGCCCAGATCGGGGAGGATGAAGGCGAGCTGAGCGGCGAATGCGGCACCTGCGCCCATGTCGGCACGCCACATGAGACCGAAGGAGCCGAGCACGTACTGGAGGGCGAGAGCGGCAAGACCGCCGAGGAAGAACACAGCGATCGTCGCGCCCTTGTTTTTGAACGGAGCGCGGTACGCGATCAAGCCCGCAATGCCGGAGCCGATGAGGTAACCGCCAAGGTAGCCGACAGTCGGGCCCGCAAACGCGTGAATGACGGTGCTGCCGCCGGAGAGCACCGGCAGGAAGCAACCGACGAGCAAGAACAGGGCGGTGGCCAAAAAGCCGCGGCGGCCGCCGAGAACGAGGCCCGCGAGAATCGTCGCGGCATTCTGCAGCACGATAGGAACGCCGGCCGCGCCGATGGGAATGGAGAAGAAGCCGAGGACGGAGATCAGCGCAGCGAAGACTGCGATATATGCGATGTCGGTGGCTGCGCTGGTCCCGCGCGCGCCGGGGGTGCGTGTAGTCGTCATAAAGGAAACATTAGCGGCCCACTTGAACGCCGTTCAATTCGAGGGGAGGGGCAAGCGTCGAGAAGCGAAAATCGGGGCGCGTAAGGTGGTGCGCATGCGATTGACGGAATTCCACCAACTCGTCGTCGACGAATTCGGCGACGCGAAAGGAAAGTGGGTCGTGTCCTCGCACGTTTTCTCCGGCGAAGGGAAGACAGCGGGCGAGCTTATCGACGCCGGCGTGGACCCCCGCGACGTGTGGGACCACCTGTGCGACGACTTCGATATTCCCGAAGAGCGCCGACTGGGAATTGATCGCCCGGGGGAGTGAATCATTCGAACATTCGTGCGTGTATGTTCGATGGTGGTGTCGCAAAGCCCACTAGTGTGATTTTCAGTGAACGGGGAACCGGACACCGCTTGAGGCGGTCTAAGAAGATGAGACTGCTTTAACCGGGGGTTGAACCGGGGAACACACGAAACGAAAGGAACCACGCCATGGCAACGAAAAAGAAAGCTGCCTCCGCTGCGAATGACCGCCAGAACGCGCTTGACGCGGCGATGGCGATGATCGAGAAGGACTACGGCAAGGGCGCGATCATGCGCTTGGGCGACGAGAAGCGCCCGCCGATCCAATCCATCTCCTCTGGAAACACCGCCATCGATGTCGCGCTCGGCATTGGCGGCTGGCCGCGTGGCCGCATCGTGGAGATTTACGGCCCGGAGTCTTCCGGTAAGACGACCGTTGCGCTGCACGCCATCGCGCAGGCGCAGCGTACCGGCGGTATCGCCGCATTCATCGACGCGGAGCACGCCCTCGACCCCGACTACGCCAAGAAGCTCGGTGTGGACACCGACAACCTGCTGGTCTCTCAGCCGGATACTGGTGAGCAGGCTCTCGAGATCGCGGACATGCTCGTGCGTTCCGGTGCGATTGACATCATCGTCATCGACTCCGTGGCCGCGCTGACCCCGAAGGCGGAGATCGAAGGCGAGATGGGCGATTCCCACGTCGGTCTTCAGGCGCGCCTGATGTCCCAGGCTCTGCGCAAGATGACGGGTGCTTTGTACAACTCCGGCACGACCGCCATCTTCATCAACCAGCTGCGCGAGAAGATCGGTGTCATGTTCGGCTCGCCGGAGACCACCACAGGCGGTAAGGCGCTGAAGTTCTACTCGTCAGTGCGTTGCGATGTGCGCCGTATCCAGACGCTCAAGGACGGCCAGGATTCCATCGGCAACCGCACGCGCCTCAAGGTGGTCAAGAACAAGGTCTCCCCGCCGTTCAAGATCGCCGAATTCGACATCATGTACGGCGAGGGCATCTCCCGCGAGTCCTCCATCATCGATCTCGGCGTGGAAAATGGCGTGATCAAGAAGTCCGGTTCGTGGTTCACCTACGAGGGCGACCAGCTCGGCCAGGGCAAGGAGAAGGTCCGTCTCTTCCTTAAAGAGAACCAAGACTTGACCAACGAGCTCGAGCAAAAGATCTTCCAGAAGCTCGGCGTCGGCGAATTCGCTGGTAAGGATGACGAACTGAGCGACGAGGCCATCGACATGGTGCCCAATATCGACTTCGACGATGAAGACGAGGGCGCTGCGGCCGGGGAGAAATAACGCCCTATGCCGCAACGGCGCGAACCTGACCCGGAAAAGCTCCGCAAGCTGCAAGAGGCCCTCGACGCGTATGCGGCTGGCGGGGGACCGGGACTGATCGACCACGAGCACGAGAAGGCCGCCGCGAAAGTGCGCGAGCGTGCTCTGCGTCTGCTCGATCAGCGGTCCCGCTCCCGCCACGAGCTACGCGAGCGACTCCTCGATCAGCGGCGCGTCAAAGAAGGAGAGGAACCTCCCGCGCCAGAGCTTATCGACGATGTCCTGGACTCCCTCCAGCGCTCCGGCCTCATCGACGATGAAGCCTTCGCCCACGAATGGGTCCGCCAGCGCTTTGAGCGCCGCGGCAAATCATCGTCGGTGCTGCGCCGCGAATTACAGGACAAGGGTGTCTCTGCCGCGGACCAAGACGCTGCCTTGGAGCAGATCGACGAGGACGACGAACGCGAGCTCGCACGCGGACTCGCGCAGAAAAAAGCCCGCTCCGTGAAAAGCGTGCCAGTCGATAGGGCTGGCCGTGATAAGGAACTTCGGCGCATCGTCGGGGTGCTTGCCCGGCGCGGTTTCCCTGAGTCAATGGCGCTGCAGATCGCCAAGGACGCGCTCGACGAGAGGTGCGAGGAACTTCAAAATGTCGGCTAAGGGCCGTCGAGGAACGACGTGTCGCCTGGGGTGTCACGCATCGTGTCCGGGTCGGCCTGCAGGTTTTCAGACACGAACCGGTCAAAGGACCCGTCGTCGTACATCTGCGTTAGGGCATCGTTGACAGCCCGGATCGTTTCCTCGTCGTGGTGGTGGAGTCCGAGGCCGTAGTGCTCGTCGGTAAGCGGGCGCCCGTCGACCTCGAGCGGGACGACGTCGAAAACTCCGGGCTCCTGCGCTTCGAAGCCTTCGAGAATCGCCGCGTCTGTGGTCACGGCGTCCACATGGCCCTCGCGCAGGGCGCCCAAGCACGCCTTGTAGTTGTCGTATTCTTCCAACACCACGTCAGGAAGCTCGTCTTGGATCGTGCCCGCCGCCGTGGTGCCGGTGACGAAGCACAAGCTGCGGCCGCTCAGCGTGTCCAACCCGGTGATGGTGTTCTCGCCGTCGCGCACGAGCAACGCCTGGTGCGTGACCAGATACGGACCTGCGAAAGCCGTCTTGTCCGCGCGTTCGCTATTCATTGAATACGTCGAAGCGATCATGTCCACGTACGCGTGCTCCAACATGGAAGCGCGCTGGCCGTGCGGCACCCGTCGCCATTCGATGCTCGGGCGGTCCCAGCCCTTGTCATCAGCGATCGTGTTGATCACGTATTCGGCAATGTCAGTGTCTAGTCCCGCGACCGAGCCGTCGTCGAGGAGGATGCTCAACCCCGGGTTCGTGAACGCGGACCCAACGGTCACCTGGCCGTTTTCGATCTGGTCGAGCAGATCCGCATCGTTGGTGCTGCCGGGGAAAAGGGTGCAGGCGGTGAGCGTCGATAAGCTGAATGCGCTAACGGTGACGCACGCTGCCCGTGAGTGCCCTGTGCTGGACATGAATCCCTCCGAAGGTGGGAACCGACATCGGCGCCGGCCCCCTTGAAGATCGCTATCAAGCGTAGCGTGGCTGCGCGCCCGCGGTGAGCAGTTATGCGATGAACGCGGAGGGCAATACACTGTTGCACCGTGACAACCGGGATGACAACGACGCAGGCAGCTCCGCGCACCTACGAGGTGCGCACGTTCGGCTGCCAGATGAACGTGCACGATTCCGAGCGACTCTCCGGCTTGCTGGAAGACGCTGGCTACGAGGCTGCTCCCGCCGACGCGGAACCCGACCTCGTGGTCTTCAACACATGCGCTGTCCGCGAGAATGCCGACAAGCGTCTCTACGGCACCCTCGGTCAGCTGCGCGAAGTCAAGCGCAACCACCCGGGCATGCAGATCGCTGTGGGCGGCTGCCTGGCGCAAAAAGACCGCGACACCGTGATCGAGAAGGCGCCGTGGGTCGACGCTGTCTTCGGCACACACAACATGGCGGCGCTGCCCGCGCTGCTCGACCGCGCGCGTGTCAGCGAGGAAGCGCAGGTCGAGGTCGTCGAAGCCCTCGAGCACTTCCCGTCGGTCCTGCCCGCCAAGCGCGAGTCCTCCTACGCCGGCTGGGTGTCGGTGTCGGTGGGATGCAATAACACGTGCACGTTCTGCATCGTGCCGTCGTTGCGCGGCAAGGAGCAGGACCGCCGCCCGGGCGACATCCTCGCCGAGGTCAAAGCCCTCGTCGACCAAGGCGTCACTGAGGTGACTCTGCTCGGCCAGAACGTCAACGCGTACGGCGTGAATTTCGTGGACCCGGATTTAAAGCGCGACCGCTCCGCATTCTCGAAGCTGTTGCGCGCCTGCGGTGACATCGAGGGCCTGGAGCGCGTGCGTTTCACCTCGCCGCACCCGGCGGAATTCACCTCCGACGTGATCGACGCGATGGCTGAGACGCCGAATGTGTGCCCGCAGCTGCACATGCCGCTGCAGTCCGGCTCCGACAAGGTGCTCAAGGACATGCGCCGTTCATACCGTTCGGCGAAATTCCTCCGCATCTTAGACGAGGTACGCGAGAAGCTTCCGCATGCTTCGATCACGACCGATATCATCGTCGGCTTCCCGGGGGAGACGGAGGAAGATTTCCAGGCGACGCTCGACGTCGTCGAGAAGGCGCGTTTCACCTCGGCGTTCACGTTCCAGTACTCGCCGCGTCCCGGCACGCCCGCAGCGGAGATGGCCGACCAGATTCCGAAGAAGGTTGTCCAGGAGCGCTTCGAGCGCCTGCTTGAGCTGCAGGAGCGCATCAGCGCCGAGGAGAACGAAAAGCTCGTGGGCACCGACCAGGAGTTGCTTGTCCAGGAGACGCACGACAAGAAGGACACCGGCCGCATGTCGGGCCGCGCGCGCGACGGCCGCCTCGTCCACTTCACGGTCGAGGGCAATATCGACCGCACCGTGCGCCCTGGCGATATCGTGCACGTCACGGTCACCGATTCGCGTCCGCATTATCTGATCGCCGATTCCGGTATTCACTCCCACCGCCGCACGCTCGCCGGCGACAACGCCGAGGCGGGCCAGGTTCCCACCACGGCGCCCGTGGGCGTCGGTTTGGGTATTCCGAGCATCGGCGCGCCTAAGCAGGCCCCCAGCGCCGCCAACGCGTGCGGCACGTGCGGTTAACATGAGCAGCATGCTTGACGACGCCACCTCCCACCCCGACCTCGCCTCCCTCGAGAAGCAACGCGCCGGCACCGTCGACCTCGGCGCCCGCCGCTGGGTCTTAGCCGCCGCGGTGGCCGTCTATGTGGTCGCTTTGATCCTGCCTTTCGCCGGCGACGCTGCCGGGTGGCAGATGCTCACCTTCACCGAGCCGGACGGCGTCGACGTGGCGATCGGGGAGCGCGTCTTCGCACTCCTGTCGTTCCTTTGCCTCGCCGTGTTCACCTTGTTGCTCGTGATCGTGCGTCGCACGTCGTTCGCTCTCTTCGCGTGGATGGCCGGCTGCGTCTCACTCGTGGCGGCGCTGCTCGGCCTCTGGCTGCGCCAGACCGGCACCACCGGCGATTCCACCGGCGCCGGCATGTATCTCGCGATCTCCTGCGTCGCGGTTGCCGTGCCGCTGCTCACCGCCGCTTGGATGCGCCGCGACCCCGAGCAGCAGAAGATGGAAGCGCTGCGCCGCGAGCAGACTGACTTCAACCCCGTCGCCGAAGCCCAGGCGGACGCCGGCCACCAGTCCGTCCGCCGCGCCGAGGACGCAGACACGCTTATCGACGACCGCCGCGCCCGCGCCGCCCAGCGCCACCGCCGCGACGAAGGGCGTTAACCTATCCCCGCACGCAGAGTGGCGAAAGGATAACATGTTATCCTTTCTCGCTTTCTTGTTGGACATCGCTCTAGAGTTCGTTGGCGATGCCGGTATATACTCATCGTGTATTTGCGCATCATGCGAGGTGAGAAGGTGAGATTGCTATGACTTCGCCCAGAGACTCGAATCAATTGAACACGACTGTTTTTCAGTCGGGTAACAGCCAAGCCGTTCGAATCCCCAAGCAGTTTCGTCTCGATGTGGACCGCGTCGCCATTAGAAAAGTCGGCCAGAATTTGGTCATCATCCCATCCCAGATGTCAGCCCTGGATGCCATTGACCTCATAACAGCGGACCTCCCCGAAGGCTGGGCTGATTCCCTGAATCGTCCGGCAGACGCACCGCCTGCGCCGGTTCAGTCAGTGGGGGATTAGTGGGTTATTTACCAGACACGAACGTTTTCATTGAAATCCTGCGGGGCAGGAATCAGCGGCTTCGCGAACGCCTTGCGGGAGAGCCTCTCGACAATGTGAGGTTGTCGGCCGTCGTCTTGGGAGAGCTGATGGTGGCAATCGAGAAAGGAGCGGCTGCACCACAACGCATTGCACTGGGGCGGTTGAAGGATATTTACACGGTTGCGCCGATCGACACCGATGCAGCGCTCGCATACGCCCGAGTCCGCGCCGACTTGGAACGGCGCGGGCTGGTCATCGGGGCCAATGACATGTGGATCGCTGCCCAAGCGCTTGCTCACGATTTGACCCTCGTCACTGCGAATACGAGGGAGTTTTCGAGAGTGTCTGGTCTGAAGATCGTGAACTGGCAGGCTGACGCAGAAACTTAACGTACCTTCGTGATCACCGGCAGACGGAATTCGTCGGGGCTGGCCTGTTTCCAGGCGTCGGCCCAGGCCTCGGGCGCGTCGTCGATAAGCTGGCCGGGCTCGAGCCAGTTATAGAGAGCCTCGTAGGACCGGGTGACACCCGGCGCGATGACTTGGCGGAGCATATTCGGCGAGAGTTCGTCCGGGGTGGTGGCGCCGCACGATGCCATCATGGACACCGCCTGCTGGACGGTGGCGTTGTGGTAGTTCTTCACGCGGATTGCCTTCGAATCGACGTCGAGGGCGCGCTGGCGCCACTTGCTCTGCGTGGCCACACCAGTGGGGCAACCGCCGGTCTGGCATTTTTGGGCCTGAATGCAGCCGACAGCCATCATCATCGAACGGGCGGAGTTGGTGAAGTCTGCGCCCTGGATGAGGCGTTTGACAATGTCGTTGGCGGCCGCGACTTTGCCTGATGCGCCGATCTTGATCTGGTCCCGCAGGCCAGTTCCAACGAGCGCGTTGTGCATCATCATCAGCCCCTCAGTGAGCGGCAGGCCAACGTGGTCCTCGTACTCGAGGGGTGCGGCGGCAGTACCGCCCTCGGAGCCATCGATGACAATGAAATCGGGCGCGGTGCCCACTTCACGGATCGCCTTGCAGATGGACAGGACGTCGATCATCGAGCCGACGCACATCTTGAAGCCCGCCGGCTTACCGCCGGAGAGCTCGCGCATCTCTGCGATGAACTCGATGAGTTCGGTCGGGGTGGAAAACACCGAGTGGCGGGACGGGGAGACGCAGGTTTCGCCTTCCGGCACGCCGCGGACCTTCGCGATCTCGGCACTGACCTTCGAGCCGGGCAGCACACCGCCGATGCCGGGCTTCGCGCCCTGGGAGAGCTTCAGCTCGGTCATCTTCACCTGGTCGATGGCGGAGAGCTCTTTGAATTTCGCCGGGTCGAATTCACCGTCTTCGGTGCGCGCGGAGAAGTAGCCGGTGCCGATTTCCCACACGAGATCCCCGTTATTTTCCATGTGGTAGCTACTCAGACCGCCTTCGCCGGTGTCGTGGGCGAAACCGCCGAGCTCTGCACCCTTGTTGAGTGCGCGGACGGCGTTCGCGGACAGCGCACCGAAAGACATGGCGGAGATATTCATTAGCGACATGTCATAGGGCTTCGTGCAGTCTTTGCCGCCGATGTGCGCGCGAGGAGGTTCTGCAGGCATCTTCGCCGGCATCATGGAGTGGACGAGGTATTCGAAACCAGCCTCCATGACATCGCGCTCGGTGCCGTAGGACATTTCGCCCTCGGTGCCGTCGGCACGCTGGTTGATCATCTCGCGGGTCTGGAAGTTGAAGGGGCGGCCGTCCCAGTTGCTCTCCACGAAGTACTGGTGGATCTCGGGGCGGATGCGGTGTGCGAGATAACGGGCGTGGCCCAGCACCGGGTAGTTGCGGAAGATCGCGTTGTTCTTCTGACGCAGATCTCGTACCGCCAGGGATGCCGTCGCGGCGGCGGCTGTGCCAGCGACGACGGCCCTCGGCTTCTTCGCCATGAATTTTCCGAACGACGACACGGGGTTCTTCATTTCTCACATCACCAATTCACACATCGCACGAGCAAATACAGTCAATTCCCAGGATACCGGGGATGTCATACTTTGCGCCGCCGGGGTTGTCCGAGCGTCCCCGCCGCCCGGAGCTTGGTATGAATTGATTCATCGCCCCCGCACCGATGAGGAAAGAGGAGTCGAACCATGCCGCAGGAAGTGATCGTCGGCATCGTGATCGCCGTAGTCTCGATTGTCGTCGGCGTGACTGTCGGCATCGCGCACCACAAATTTCGTTTCAGGAACAGTCGCGCCGGCGAGATTACGCAAGGCCGGGTGATCTCGGTGCGCCAGAACGGCAGGTATTTCGAGGAGACGGTGCAATTCACCACGAAGGACGGTCGGACGATCACAGGGACTCCCATGGTCGCAATCACGAAGCGCAGCCGAATGGGCGAGACGGTCGGCGTGTTCTACGACCCCGAAAAACCGGAGAGATTCGCCGCCGGCCCTGACCCCAAGTAGAAGACAAGGGGGCGTGCTCGCGCAGGCCTTGGACAACTGGTTGCGTGGTTAGCGCGCCTGAGCGTTTAGAGTTCGTCGAGCTCCGCGCGCAGCGGCGGCGATGTCTCCGACGGGGGCGGGGGAGACGGCTCGGTGGCGGGCGTTCGCAAGGATCTCGGCGCCTTCATCGCGCGATTTCATGAATGATCGTTCGATAGGCGGCGAACAAGGTAGGATCGAGGCATGCCCCCGACCGACCATGCGGACACCAAGCACCCGGCCACCGCGGACCTCTCGCTCACGCGAGTGCTCTCCGCGCTGTCCGATCCGCTACGCCTCGGCATCGTCCGCCTGCTCTCCGACGGGCAAGAGCGGCAGTGGGGCGAACTGGATGCCCCCGTGTCGAAGTCGACGCTGAGCCACCACATGAAAACGCTGCGCAGCGCGGGCATCACCCGCACCCGCGACGAGGGCACCCGCTGCTACGTCCATCTGCGCGCCGACGACCTCGAAGAACGCTTCCCCGGACTCCTGGCATCCGTCCTGAGTTCGGCGGACGAGGACGCCGCACCCGTCGGGCTCAAGTAGTCCGACCCGCTCGACCAAGTGTCATAAGCGACACAGCGCTACATGGAGACGAGAACGCCGTTGGGATGCGAAAGTAGCTACGTCTGTTTGATGGTCCAGGAGATCGACGGGCCTGCCGATTGGAGATGTGATCTGATCAGATCAGCAGATCAGACACAATCTACTGTTTCAGTTGCATGGGGCGGTCGAAGAGGTTGTCTTCTGCCTCGTGCTTGTGTTGCGAGGGTGAGTGTGGCGAGAACGGCGAAGGCTGCTCCGATCCACATGGCTGCGGAGGGATCGTCACCGGCTCGGCCGATGGCGAGCGCGCCGATTGCTGATCCCAGGGCGACGCCCATGGTAATGACGGAGGTGTGCACCGTGCTGACCATGTTCCCGGTTCCTCCGATTTCGGCGACGCGGGCGACCATGGCGGGGTTCATCGGCACTCCGGCGACGCCTACGATGAGCACCATGGCCAGCACGAGCGGCTGTGCGTTGCTGAAGGCTCCAAGGAGCGCGAGTGAGATGAATAGCAGTGTGTGTCCGATGCGCAGGATGCCGATGGCGTGCTGGTCGGCGAACTTGCCGACGATGAGGTTGCCGATGAAGGACACGATCCCGTAGGCGAGCAGGATCAGGGTCGTCGTATTCGTCGCGAAGCCGGCGTTCTGTTCCAGCAGCGGGGTGAAGTAGGAGAAGCCGGCAAAGGCTGCGCCGATGGTCAGCAGGCTGACCAGGTATCTGGACCAGAGTTTCGGCGAGCGCAGCTTGCGCAGGTCCTGTGCGGCGGCTTCCTGGGTGGCGGCTTCACGGGCGGGCAGGGTGAGCAGGCTGATGAGGAACACGGCGAAGGCCGCGATGCCTAGGATGTAGAAGCTGGACTGCCAGCCCCAGCGGGCCGCGAGGAAGTGCGACAGCGGCAGGCCGATGACGGTTCCGATCATGATGCCGCCGAGCACGATGGACACTGCTTCGCCGATCTTCTCCGGACTCGGGGCCAGTCGGGCGCTGTAGGACACGGCGATGCCATAGGCGGCGCCGGAGAGGCATCCGGTCAGGACGCGAAGCAGTGCCAGCCACCAGAACTCGTGGATCAGCGGGACCAGGACCTCCAGCGCGGCATAGGTTCCGATGACGATCAACAGCGAGGCTTTGGGTGGGCGATGCCGCAGGAGGTACACCAGCAGCGGGCCTCCGAGCGCCATGCCGAGCGCGTACAAAGTGACCACCGTCCCGACCTGGCCGGTCGAGACGCCCAGGTCTACGGCGATCTGCGGCATCATCCCCGCGGTCTGGAACTCGCTCATGACCACCACCATGATCGTGAGCATCAGTACGTACAGGTATTTCTTCATTGCTCGGTCTCCAATGTGGATTCTCTAGTACAAAATAAAGGTGCAGGTGAGCCCGACAGCTCACGGATTTCTCAGTAGTGGCGTATCAAGGTGTCAGGGCACTGAGGCCGAGTGCGACGATCCGCCGCAGTTCCTCGGGTGCGGAGCCGGCCTGTGCCATGACGCGAATCCCTGAGATCAGGGTGACGACCAGCAGTGCGGTGTCCCGAGCGTCCAGGTCCGGCCGGAGGCTGCCGTCGAACCTGCCGGCCCTGACGGCGTGCTCCAGCATCGCGAGCTGGCGTCCCAGTGCACGGTCGAGGATGCGGGCGACGCGCGGGTCCTGACTGCCGCGGTCCGGCGTCATGCGTGTCGTCACGACCATGCACCCGGCCGCGTGCCCTTCAGTGGACGCCTCGTACTCCTCGGCGATCATGAGATTCAGAACGCCGCTCACGCGTGCGAAGCCATCCAGTTCGGCATCGGCGAGCACCGCCTCCTGGCTCTCACCAGTGACCTCGACATAGCGCTCCAGTGCTCGAACGAACAGCTCATCCTTGGAGTCGAAGGCGTTGTACAGGCTGCTCCGCCGCACCCCGGCCGCCGCGCACAACTGCTCAGTCGACGTGTCCGCGAATCCACGCACTCTGAACTGCGCGGCCGCGGCATCCAACACTGTCGCCTCGTCAAACGTTCGTGGTCTACCCATGTCCGCGATGCTAGCAGTTGATGGACTATGGAGTACAAAACAAACACAGGCCGCGACCGACGCAGCGTCGACTGGTGCAGCCGTTGTTGAATGGGCTGCCCGCATGACGCGCACCTGGCTCGTATGGGTGCCGTTGCAAAGTTGGGGGGAGAGCAGCGAAGACTCAGTTTCTCATTCCCTGATGGCCGCTGCGTGTGGGCGTTATCAGGCCGTCTAGAAGACCCGGTTGACGATCACCGCGTCCGGGTTCGGTTGCCCGTAGGCTAACATCGTGCCTTGCCCTTTCCGCAATGAGTGCATCGCCTCCATCCCTTTCAACGTCCAATATGCAGATGTCCGGTTCTTAAACGCGTCTTTCGGCCCGAGGATCCGCTTCAGCCGACCATGGTCGCCTTCCAGGATGTTGTTGAGGTATTTCACCTGCCGGTGTTCCACTGTTGGCGGGCAGATTCCCTCTGACTTCAACTCGGCGATTGCCCTGGCTAGGGAGGGTGCTTTATCGGTGTTGATCACTCTGGGATACCCGGCTGACGCAACGGATCTTCAATCCAGCACCCTAACTGTAATAACTGCAATTGCGACTCGGTTACGCGCGTTGCCAAGCGGTCGTCGCGGAGATCGGTTGCGCGTGCGCGGCATCGCTTATCGACGGATACGAGCTGTACCCCGTCTCCACCTCCGGCCACCGGCTCTTCGCGGCGGCCAATACGGATTCCATCAACGCGGTGCCGACACCCGCACCGCGGTAGGCGGGCAGGACAAAGACGAGGCCGAGCTCGATGAGTGAGTCGTCGTCGGCATCGTAGTGGACGGCTTCGGCGAGACCGACAGCGCGACGTGCTCCGTCTTCACCGGTGCCGTACGCGATCGCGGTGAACTGGTTGCCGCCGCGGTCGAGTAGCCGCGCCTGGGCATCGCGAAGACGCTGCTCGGTCCATTCCACCGTGTCGAGCTTCAAGTCCCCGCGCGGGTACCCCTCGGACGCGGCGGTGAGAAGTGTACGGAACAAGGTCAGATTATCGGCGGAAATCTCGTTATTGAACACCACGTCAATGGAGTCGACGGGGAGCTGATCGACGGCTGCGGGTTGGGCAATTGCATCGACCGAGAATGTGGCTTGGTCCTCGCGGTAAGCGGGGGTGTAGCCGGCGGCGGTCAGGATGTCGGAGGCAGCGGAGTCGGCATCAGGGGCATGGGTCTCCCAGATGTGGCGGGTGGGGCGGTGGTGGGTGTGGGAGAGGGCGTCGATAAGCGATAAAGCGGCGACCCACGGCTCTTCTGGGACGGGCTCACCGGGCAGCGGCGCGATGGCGGCGTCGAGCGTGACGGAAGCTTCGATGACGCTGGTGTCTTCCAGAAGCGGCAGGGAGATGAAGACCCAGGCGTCGATATCGGCGAGGTCGTCGACCGTGATCTCCGGGTACCCGCGCGCGCCGAGCGGACGCGGCGCCCGAACACTGGTCAGCGCGAACAGGTACGACTCGGACTCCGCGGAAGCCTCGAGCCGTTTCGCGATGTGAGAGGCCGTGATCCCCGAATGTGCGTCGCCGGTGATGTCCTGGATCGCGAGTGTTGCCGAAAACGCGTACGCGCCGACGACCTCTTCGGCATCGGCGCCAGCGGAAAAGAGAAGCGGCTGCAAGCTAGTCGTCGAGAGCCTTCGCCGCGACGTCCGCGAACTCCTGCCACTGCTCAGCCTGCGCGCGCAGCTCCGCTGCCTTCGCGGCGTTGCCCTTGGCTTCGGCGGCCTCAGCCTTCGCGCGGAAGTCGTCGGCCTTGACCTGGAACTGGTTCGCCTTGTCCTGCTGGACCGGATTCGACTTGCGCCACTGGCGCTCCTCGGCGTCGGAAACGCGCTTTTCGATCTCGCCGATCTTGTCCTCGTACTCGCGGATCTTGCCGCGCGGAACGAAACCGATCTCGTCCCACTTCTCCTGCAGCTCGCGCAACTTCGACTTCGCGGCACCCAGGCCCTTCTCTGGCTCGATCAGCGGGCCGTATTCGGCGATGAGGTCGTCCTTCGCCTTCGCGTTGGCCTCGAACTCGCGGTCGCGCTCCTCATTGACGGCGTTGCGCGCGGCGAAGAAGTGGTCCTGCGCGGAGCGGAAGCGCTCCCACAGCTTGTCGTCCACGTCGCGGGGTGCGCGGCCGGCGGCCTTCCATTCCTTCATCAGGTCGCTGAATGCGCGGGCCGTTTCGTTCCAGTCCGTGGAGTCCTTGATCTTCTCGGCGCGCTCGATGATGTCTTCCTTGGCGGCCTTTGCAGCTGCGCGACCACGGTCGAGCTCGGCGAAGTGGGCGCCGCGACGGCGGTTGAACGAGTCGCGGGCCTTGGAGTAGCGCTTCCACAGTGCGTCGTCGGTCTTGCGGTCGATGCCGCGGATCGTCTTCCACTCGTCGAGGATCGCGCGGATACGGTCGCCGGCGGCTTTCCACTCGGTGGAATTCGCGGCGATGTCCTCGGCCTCGGCGGCGAGGGTCTCCTTGCGCTCGATCGCTTCGGCGCGGCGGGTTTCCTTGGCTTCTTTTGCCTTCTCGCCGGCGATATCCGCCTGGCCGAGGAGCTCCTTCAAGCGCTTTTCGACGGCGTCGAGGTCACCGACCACCGCCTGCTCATCAAGCGAATCGATGAGCTGCTGCGCCTGCGTGCGCACAGAGTTGGCGTCCTCCGGGCGTGCAGCGAGACGGTTTTCCAGCAGACCGACCTCAGTGGTCAGGTCGCCGAAACGCTGGGCGAAGTGTTCCAGGCCCTCTTCCGCGGTGCCGGCCTGCCACGAACCGACGGCGCGCTCGGTACCGCCGCGGGTGACGTAAACGGTGCCTTCGTCGTCGACGCGGCCGAATTTCTTCGCTGCGGTGGTGTCGACGGCGGGTGCGGCCGGCATCGCAGGAACCGGCGACGGAGTGGACGCCCCCACCTTAGCCGGGCGGGCCCCCGGGCGCGGTCCGGGCTTGGGTGCCTTCGTCGGCATCGATCCGGGCGAAGGTGCCGCAGGCTTCGGAGTCGGCTTCTGTCCGTCGGTAGGGGGCTGCGTCATGGTGGGGGCCAGTCCTTTCATCTTTGTGCCGCGCGACACGGCTGCCGTAACGCTTTGAGACTTTACCGGCCCCCGCGCCTCAATGTCAGGCGGTTGGAACCGTTTGCCCGCGGATCGGGAGGCACTGGATAGGGTGGTGGGCGTGAATCAGTTCAATGTGTGCGTCGTGCCGGGATCTCCGGCGCTGGTGGCGGAGCTCGCGCCGCGGGATGAGGCCGGGCGCGATATTGTGCGCACCATCCGTGAGCTGACCGCTAACGACGCGCGCGACATCCACATTGTGGGCTCGCGCGACGCGCAGTGGTACACGGAACGCACGGGTTCGTTCGCGGCGTGGGGCGCGCCGCAGATCACCGTTGGCGAGGGCAACTACATGGCGGAGCTCGTCGCGCGGTACGTGCTGGGGGACGCGGCCGAGCGAGTAACGGATTCGCGTGGCACGATCGCCCCGCTCGACCCGGAGGTGCTCACGGTGGTCGTCGTCGACGGGTCGGCAGGCCTGACGCAGCGCGCGCCGCTCGCGTTCATCGACGGTGCGCTGGACACGCACGAGCAGATGGCGCGCTTTTTGGACGGTCGCGGCGCGTTGCCGGACGACCTTTCGGCGCGCGGCGTCATCGAGCCGGCACTGTGGCACGAGCTCGCCGTGCTCGACGCGACGAACCAGCGGCTCATCGCGCACGATGCGACGCACGGCGTGGGGCGCTTCGTTGCTACGTGGCAGGTGGACCATGCCTGATCTGCCCGTCACCCCCATCGCGGTTGTCGGCCCGACGGCGTCCGGCAAATCGGATCTCGGCATCGCCCTGGCACGCGAGCTCGGCGGGGAGGTGGTCAATGTCGACTCGATGCAGCTTTACCGCGGCATGGACATCGGCACCGCGAAGCTCCCGCCCGCCGAACGCGGCGGAATCCCGCACCATTTGCTGGATATTTGGGAGGTCACGCGCACGGCGTCGGTCGCCGAATACCAAGCCCGCGCGTGCGAAGTCGTGGAGGAGATCGCCGCGCGCGGCACGGTCCCGATCCTCGTCGGCGGGTCCATGATGTACGTGCAGTCGCTCATCGACGACTGGCAGTTCCCTCCCACCGATCCCGCGGTCCGCGCCAAGTACGAGGCACGCCAGGCCGAGATCGGCGTGCAGGCTCTCCACGCGGAGCTCGCCGAGGTGGATCCGCAGGCCGCGAGCATCATCGAGGACAACGACCCGCGCCGCACCGTCCGCGCACTCGAAGTCATCGAGTTGACCGGCAAGCCCTTCCAGGCCTCGCAACCGCCGAAAGACGCCCCGCCGCGCTGGGGCACGCGCATCATCGGGTTGCGCACGAACGCGGAATGGCTCAATCCCCGCATCGAAAAACGCACGCAGCTCATGTTCGACCGGGGCTTCGTCGATGAAGTGCGCACGCTTATCGACGACGGCCTCACCCCCGACTCCACCGCCGGCCGCGCCATCGGCTACGCGCAGGTCTTGGACTATCTCGCTGGGGACTGCACCCTCGCAGAAGCAGTCGAATCCACGATCACCGGCACTCGCCGTTACGTGCGCCGGCAGCGGTCCTGGTTCAACCGCGATAAGCGAATCGCCTGGGTCGACGCGGATCAGGACCCGGAGGCGTTGCTGCGCGCCGCGCTAGACTCGCTGGCGTGACTTACAGCAACAAGTATTTGTCCACCCTGCCGTTCATCAAGGCGCACGGCACGGAGAACGACTTCGTCGTGCTTATCGACGTCGACGATCAGCTCGACACCCTCGGTGTCCTGACCGACGACCTCGTCGCCTCCCTCTGCGATCGCCGCGCAGGCATCGGCGGCGACGGTTTTCTGCGCGTCGTCCGCGCAGACGGTGACGGTGCGAAGTGGTTCATGGACTACCGCAATGCCGACGGTTCGATCGCGGAAATGTGCGGCAACGGCATCCGCGTCTTCGCGCACGTTCTGATGGCTCAGGGGCTGGAGACGGAGCGTGAATTCGACGTGGTGACCCGCGCGGGCGTCAAGCATATCGTCGTTCACGAGCTGACGGGCGAGGGCCCGCACGGTCCGTCGCACGCCCAGGTGGAAGTCGGCATGGGGCCCGTGGAGGTCACCGGCGTATCCACCGCGCGCATGGGACAGTTCGATTTCGCCGGCCTCGGCGTAGATGTGGGAAACCCGCACCTCGCCGCAGTCATCCCGGGGCTGACCGCCGCAGAACTTGAGGCGATGAAGCTGGTCCAGCCCGCCTTCGACCACGACTTCTTCCCCGAGGGCGTCAACGTGGAAATCCTCACCGAGATGGCCGACGGTGCCGTACACATGCGCGTGTGGGAGCGCGGAGTGGGAGAGACGCGCTCCTGCGGAACAGGAACCGTCGCCGCGGCACGGGCAGCGCTTGCCGACGCCGGCATTGAGAACGGCTCCGTCACCGTCAACGTTCCGGGCGGTGCCTTGACCATCGCCATAGAAGGCGGTCAGGCCACCATGACGGGACCTTCGGTGATCGTGGGGAGGGGAGAAGTGGAGCTGGGGGCGCTTCGTCGATAAGCGAAATGCTTTAAGCGGGACCTAACCTGCGGGCGGCGCGACGCGCATCAGCCCACGAGTCCGCGAGCTCCATTGCCCGCTGATCCGCAATATTGATCATGCGTTCCAGTGCGTGGCGGTCCAGATCGTCGTTGCGCAAATGCGTGTCCACCCTTGACAGGAAACGCCGCGACGAACCGAGGCGCAGGTGGAAATCCTCGATCGCCGGAATATCACTGTGGGGCGTCGCCAACGCGCGGTAGGTGAGGGTGCGCTCCGCGAGCGCGTCCGTGCTGGTGCCCGACTTGAAATCCTCGTACTCGGCGACCACTTGGGCGATATCGTCGCGGGCGACCCGCAGCGACGATTTCAGTGACTCCACCTCCGGGTCCACCGTCCTTTTGCGATACGCCACGAACGCCACCGCAGCCAACGCGATCCCGAGGAGCAGACCCGGCGGGCCGAGCCGTGTGCCCAGCACAATCGCGACGACGAGTGCGAGCGTCAGCCAAATCGCCGACTCCACATTGCGGCTGCTCCCGCCCATCGTCTCCGTGTCCTTGCTTTCCTAGCTGACTAGTGTCCGCCGCAACCGCAGCTGCCGCCACCGCAACCGCCGCCACCGCCGCAACCGGCAGCCATTGCGACCTGGCCAGCGAGCACCGCGGTGCCAGCAATGACTGAATTGCGCTCCGGCAGCTCGGCGCCGGAGTCGGGCAGGACTACGTCGAAGGGGAACGCGCCGTCGACGGAGACGTGAACGAAGCGCTCGCCGGTCAACGTGTTGGTGCGGTACTCAGCCTCCAGGACGCGGGCCGAGAATGCCGCGGCGGCGTCCGGGGCAGCAGCGGCACCGGAATTGACGCGCTCAGCTCCCTCGGACACGATCGTCCCCAGGGTCTCGCCGGTGGCGGCGAGGTATTCGTCGACGCTGCCGTAGTGCTGCACGTCAATAGCCAGGGCAGTGAAGCCCATTTCTTGCCACTCGAGGGTGGATTCGTCGACAAGCAATGGGCCCTGCGCAATATTCGCCGTGACGGACGCGATCGCGTTGCCCATCGGATCGACGACATCGCAGAGCCCCACGACATCGTTGAGCATCGTGACATGCGCGTACGTGCGCGTCGTCGAATCGAAACCGGCGAATGTCGCGAACGGCTCAACAGCCAAAATGTTCAGCTGGGCGCCCGACGGGTCCGAAAACTGGATCAGCTGGCCGCCGCGCACCTCGCCCGTCACCGCGAGCTGATTCGACGCGATCGCGGCTTCGACGGCGTCCTGCCACCGCGAATAGCCCATGCCGATGCTGGATAGATCTGTCGTGATCGTCTCACTCATAACTCCCGATCCTAGTGCCGGGGTGGCGGAAGGGAACAATCCGCCGTCGCACGCGGTTGCGAATGAGGAAGGCGTTTGTTTTGCCTGGACATGCAGCCATGCGACAATAAGGACTCAATGACGAAACCTTTTTCCGTATTCTCCGCCGACTCTGACGATGAGACGGCCCACGACAAGCTCCTCGCGGAAGCGTTCCGCCACAACGCGCCGCCTGCCGCGCGCGACAGCGCGGACCCGACGGTCGGTTCGCTGGACCTCGCCGAGCGCAACGCTTTTCGACGCGTCATCCGCGACACCGAGATCCGCTCCGAAGACCACGAGGACATCTACGAGGTTGAGTACCGCAAGCTGCGCCTCGAGCAGGTCATTCTGGTCGGCATGTGGACCGAGGGAACGATCGCCGAGGTCGAAGCGAACATGAACGAGCTGGCCGCGCTGGCCGAGACCGCTGGCGCCGACGTCGTGGAGATGCTCTACCAAAAGCGCGACAAGCCGGACCCGGGCACTTACATCGGCTCGGGCAAGGTCAGCGAGCTGCGCGACGTCGTGCACGCGACCGGTGCCGACACGGTGGTGTGCGACGGTGAGCTCTCGCCCGGCCAGATGGTGGCGCTCGAGGAAGCGCTGAAGGTCAAGGTGATCGACCGCACCATGCTCATTCTCGATATTTTCGCGCAGCACGCGAAGTCGAAAGAGGGCAAGGCCCAGGTCAGTCTCGCGCAAATGGAATACCTCTATACCCGCACACGCGGTTGGGGCGGCAACCTGTCGCGCCAGGCAGGCGGACGCGCGGGCTCCAACGGCGGCGTGGGTCTGCGCGGCCCCGGTGAGACGCGCATCGAGGCGGACCGCCGTCGACTGCGTTCCGAGATGGCGAAGCTGCGCCGCGAGCTGGCAGGCATGAAAACGGCCCGCGACGTCAAGCGCGCCCAGCGCCAGCGCTCGACCATTCCGAAGATCGCGATCGCGGGTTACACCAACGCGGGCAAATCCTCGCTCATCAACGCCATGACGGATGCGGGCGTGCTGGTGGAGGACGCGCTATTCGCGACGCTGGATCCGTCGACACGCAAAGCCGAGCTTGCCGACGGCCGTTCCGTCGTGCTCACCGACACCGTCGGGTTTGTGCGCCACCTGCCCACGCAGCTTGTCGAAGCGTTCAAGTCCACCCTCGAGGAGGTCGCGGGCGCGGATTTGATGTTGCACGTCGTCGATGGTTCCGACCCGTTCCCGCTGAAGCAGATCAAGGCCGTGACCGAGGTGCTCGCCGAAATCACGCGCGACACAGGCGAGGAGATCCCGCCCGAGATCGTCGTGGTGAACAAGATCGACCAAGCTGATCCGGTCGTGTTGGCGGAGCTGCGCCACGCATTCGCCGATTCGGGTCGCGACGTCGTGTTCGTCTCCGCTCGCACGGGCGAAGGCATCGCGGAGCTCGAGGGCCGCATCGAGATGTTCCTCAACACGCTCGACGCACACGCGAGAATGCTCGTGCCGTACACGCGCGGCGACATCGTCTCCCGCCTCCACGAAGAAGGCACAGTACGCAGCGAGGACTACAAGGAAGAGGGCACGCTTATCGACGTCCGCCTGCCCCGCGTCCTCGCCGACCAGTACTCCGAATTCGTGGTCGGCTGAGACGAATTCGCCGTGGCCGGACGCGGTGCTAGATTTGTGAGTCTGTGAGCTTTATTCCCTCCTGGACCGTCCACGGTGACGGCAAAACCATCCAACCTGGATCTGTTGTTGCGCCAGAAGAGCGCTTGAGCTGGTCCCGCACAATCGGAATCGGCATGCAGCACGTCATCGCCATGTTCGGCGCAACGCTGCTGGTGCCCACCCTGACCGGCTTCCCGGTGAACACCACGCTGCTGTTTTCCGGTTTGGGCACCATCATCTTCCTGTCAATTACGCGCAACCGGTTGCCCAGCTACCTGGGGTCGTCGTTCGCGTTCATCGCCCCGCTGACAGCCTCGCAGCAGCACGGCATTGGTGCGCAGCTCGGCGGCATTCTCGTGACAGGTCTCGCGCTTATCGGCGTGGGGCTGCTGGTCACCTGGGCCGGCAAGCGCGTCATCGACGCTGTCATGCCGCCCGTGGTCACAGGCGCGATCGTCGCGCTGATCGGTTTGAACCTGGCGCCGACTGCTGTGGCGAACACCCAGACGCAGCCCGCCGTCGGCCTGGTCACCTTGGCGACGATTCTGATCGCCACCGCGTGTCTGCGCGGCATGGCTACGCGCTTGTCCATCCTCATCGGTGTGGTCACTGGGTGGGTGTTCGCGGCTGTGACCGGCAATCTTGCCGAAGACGCGGGCGAGACCATCGCCGCTGCTCCGTGGATCGGCCTGCCGACGTTCCACACCCCCGAATTTCATCTCTCGGCGATCCTGGTGACGCTGCCGGTGCTCGTCGTCCTCATCGCCGAGAATGTCGGCCACGTCAAAGCGGTCGCCGAGATGACACGCCGCGACCTCGACGACCTCGCCGGTCCCGCTCTTATCGGCGACGGCATCGCGACAACCCTCGCAGGTGGCTTCGGCGGCTCCGGCACCACCACTTATGCCGAGAATATCGGCGTCATGGCGGCCACCCGCGTCTACTCCACGGCCGCCTACTGGGTGGCGGCAGTCTTTGCCATCCTGCTCGCGTTCGTACCCAAATTCGGTGCTTTGATTTTCACCATTCCCGCCGGCGTGCTCGGCGGCGCGTGCCTGGTGCTCTATGGGCTCATCGGCATGCTGGGCGTGCGGATTTGGCAGGACAACCACGTCGACTTCAACAACCCCATCAACCTCACGATGGCGGCAGTCGCCCTGATCGTCGGCATCGGCAACCTCACTTTCGAGATCGGCAATGTCACTTTGGAGGGCATCGCGCTCGGCTCCATCGGCATCATGGTTTTGTACCCGGTCATGCGGTGGGCGTATGGCACCCTCGGCGAAGGTCGGCTCCTTCCCGCCGGCGACCGCGCTGCCACGATCGAAACCCGCGATTAAACCACGCGGGAGACACCGCGCGCATCCCGGGGCCTGTCAGCCTGTGGACAACTCGCGTTATCCACAGGCCCACATCCGTCTCGATTGACGGTTCCGCGCTGATCTTTAGTCTGCGGGGTATGAGCACATTTGCTTCATTCCTCGACACGCAGACTGCCGACGCCTTAGACGTCCTCGCCGATTTCGACCGCGAGGCCGCTCTTGCCGCCGGCATTCGACCGAGCCATGTCGACGAATGGCAGCTCGTCCGTGATACCTACTTCGGAACCACCACATGGACCGCGCAGCAGCGGCTCGCCGTGGAGGTGGTGCGCTCGCGGAAGATGAGTATCGACCAGCTAGCGCTTATCGAGAAACAGCTCAAGAAAGTCAAAGATCCCCGCCAGAAGTGGGAGCTGCGGTTCGAGCTGTTGGGGGTGAGCGGGAGGTATGAGACGGTGCGTCGTAAAGCGAAAGCTTTGATCGGCGAGGAAAAGAAACCCGCGCGGAAGCAACTGTGCTTCTCGAAAACGCGCAACGGACGCCGCACGATGACCGTCACCGCCGACGAACGCGACCTCGCCGACCTCGAGCACGCGCTTCTGCGCGGCATCGACCCGTCGAAAGCCGCCGCACCGCAAATGCTCGCAAACTTCCTGCAGCTCATGCGCAGCGGTAATGCCGGTGTCCCGGCCGCTGTACCGCGACCCATCGTGCTCGTTCCGCTGCCCGCATACAGCCGGATCATGGCGGGCGACGGCGACGATATCCGCCTCGGGCTTACCGACGCCACCACCATGACCGGTGCGGAATTCCTCCAGCAATGCGTCAGCGAAGAACTCGAACTCGCCGCAGTGCACCCGCAAGAAGGACCTGTGAACCTTTACCGGGCGCAGCGGTTGGCGAACCAGAAGCAGCGCGACCTCGCGCGGGTGTCCTCGCCTGTGTGCCCGGTGCCCGGCTGCCGCCACGGCGCTGACGCGTGCGAAATCCACCACATCACAGCGTGGAAGAACGGGGGAGAGACCAACGCCGCGAATCTCGCGCCGCTGTGCAGGTACCACAACCGCGTCAACGACGACGACCCGTGGCGCGCGAAACGCGGCCGCATCGAACGCGTGCGGGGAACACCGATGTGGCGCTCGCCCCGCGGATACCTCGTGCCCAACGACTACCACCCGTACGCGGCAGTAGACACCCTGTTCGGGCCGAGAGGGCCGACATAGAAAAAGCTCCGGCACTTAAAGCCGGAGCTTGGACAGGCGACGTTTTCTTATTCGTCGTCCAGGTTGGACTCGATGAGTGCCGCGATCTTCTCAACGGCCTCGTCGTTATCGGACGAGACAGTCACCTCGGCGCCGTGCTCTGCTCCCATGGCCATGATCATCAGGGACGATGCGGCATCCGTCTCATCGTCCTCGTCGCCGCCGACGAGGGTGAGAATGATGTCGTCGTCGTACTCGCCGGCCGCTTCCGCGATCACGGTCGCTGGGCGGGCGTGCAGCCCTACGGTGGAGCCGACGGTGACTGTTTTGGAAGCCATGTGAAGTCCTTTCTCTGGGGCGCGTTTGCGACCTATCGTAGGAGATTTTTGCAGTGCCGAACGGTTACGCGGCGGAGGCTGTCGGTGTCGGTTCGGGAGCCACAGCGTTGTGCGCTGCCTCCTCAATGGTCTTGTTAGGCCACAGGCGCTTGGCGGCGATGACGGCAAGTGCTGCGACTGCCACGCCGGCTGCCAGGGCGATGAAGAGGCCCCACCACGGCTCATATGCGAAAATGACGAAGATGCCGCCGTGCGGTGCCTTCACACCCACGCCGAGCGCCATCGAGGTCGCGCCGGCAGCGGCGCCGCCCAGCATCATCGACGGAATGACGCGCAACGGGTCGGCCGCGGCGAACGGGATCGCACCCTCGGACACGAATGACAAGCCGAGCAGCCACGCTGATTTTCCGTTCTCCTGCTCAGCGGGGGTGAAGAGCTTTGCGCGGAGGAATGTCGCAACAGACAGGGCGATCGGCGGGACCATGCCGGAGATCATGACAGCAGCCATGACCTCGTAGGCGGCGTCGGTTCCCGCTGACAGGCCTGCAGTACCGAAGAGATAGGCAGCCTTGTTCACGGGGCCGCCGAGGTCGAAGCACATCATGAGACCGACGATGACGCCGAGCAGAATTGCCGACGAGCCGCTCATCGACTCCAACCACCCCTGCAAGCTCGTCATGATTGCGCCAAGCGGGCGACCGAGCAGCAGGAACATGAGCAGACCCACGGTCAGCGATGTCAGCAGCGGAATGATCACCACCGGCATCAGCGAACCGAGCCAGCGCGGCACCTTCCACGAGCCGATCCAATACGCGATGAGACCGGCAAGCAGACCGGTAACCAAACCGCCGATGAAACCGGCGCCGACCATCACGGAGATAGCGCCGCCGATAAAACCAGGAGCGATGCCGGGGCGCCCGGCGATGCCGTAGCCGATATAGCCGGAGAGAGCAGCGACGACGAATTGCATTGCCAATTGCCCGATGGCGAAGAGGACCGCGCCGAGGTACAAGGCCCAGCCGGAGCGGTCGAAGTGGACGGGGGCTCCGTCGATAAGCACATCGTTGCCCGGCAAATTCGTCGGCGAATACTCGAGCGGAATGACCTGCCAACCACCTGCGACGTCGTAGCCGCCAACGAGGAAACCGAGCGCGAGCAACAACCCGCCGGCTGCGACGAACGGCACCATGTAGGACACGCCCGTCATGACGGCTTGCTGGATGCGCTTCGGCCAGCCGACGTCGCCGCGCGTTTCGACAGCGGTGGCGGCAACGCGCCGGGCGTGCGGGTTGTCGGCGGCGGCAATCGCCTCGTCGATCATCGCGTTGGGCTCGTTGATGCCACGCTTGACAGGGCTGTCCACGACAGGTTTGCCCGCGAAGCGCTCCCGGTCGCGCACGGCAACATCGTGGGCGAAGATGACGGCATCCGCCGAATCGATGAACTCCTGGTCGACCCGGCCCCCGCCCGACGACCCCTGAGGTTCGATGCGTAGCTCGACATCGTCGCGGCCTTGCGCCGCCTGTTCGAGAGCGTCGGCGGCCATGTAGGTGTGCGCGATGCCCGTTGCGCACGACGTGACGGCGACGATGCGCTTCTTCGGCGCGGATGCTGCGCCCGAGCTGCTTTTCTTCGTCGCGCTGAGCACCTCGTCGACGGCTGCGACGATGTCCGCAGGGGTCGCGGCAGTGCGCAGCTTATCGACGAAATCCCCCCGCACCAGCGCCCGCGCCAACTTCGACAGAATCTTCAAGTGTTCCTTGCCGCCTCCCTCAGGGGCGGCGATGAGGAAGACGAGTTCGGCGTCGCCGTCTGGGCCTGCGAAATCGACGGGGCGGGACAGACGCGCAAAAGCAAGCGTCGGTTCTTTCACCGCGGAGGTGCGGCAGTGGGGGATTGCCACGCGGCCGTTGACGCCGGTGCCGGTTTTCTCTTCGCGGGCGGTGGCGGCGTCGGCAAGCGTGCTCGGCTCGTTGGTTCGTCCTGCCTCCGCAACGATCGAAGCGAGGTGTCCGATGACATCGCCGGGCGTTTCCCCGAAGTCGCAGTCGAGCCGGACGAGGTCCGGGGTGATGGTGGGTGAAGACACGGTGTGGCCTTTCTTAGAGTTCGCGCACTAGGGTGCGTTCGAGATCGATGTCGTCCGGGGAGGGGCTTTCAGTGCCGGGGTTCGCGGCGGCTGCGGTGCCGTAGGCGACGGCGTGGCGGAGCGCGTCGGGGAAATCCGCGCCGTTCAGGCGCGCTAGGACATAGCCTGCCAGTGCGCTGTCGCCCGCACCGACGGTGGAGCGCACCTGCGCGGGTGGGGCGGCGGCGTGCCATGCGCCGTGCGCGGTGACAAGGCATGCGCCGGCTCCGCCGAGGGTGACGAGCACGTCGCTCATGCCCTTTTCGACGAGCTCCCGCGCGGCATCTGCGACCTGTTCGAAACAGCCGCTTTCTGCTTGGCGTTGGAGTTCGGCACCGTCGCGTCCGCAGAGTTGACCAAGCTCAAAAGCATTCGGCTTGACGACGTCCGGCGCCGCCCCGTCCACCTGTTCCCCCAACTGTTTGAGAGGTTCGTCCGAAGTGTCAACAGCGATCAGCACCTCGGGGCAGGTCGTGCGCAGAGCGCGGATGAGCGTCGGGTACCAGTCTGCCGGTGCTCCTGGCGGAAGCGACCCGGCGAGGACCACTGCCTTTGTCGCCGGTGCGGATGCAGCCGTAGTGAGCTCCGCTTCAAGCGCTCGCATGACGGTCTCCGTGAGCGCTGCGCCGGGCTCGTTGAGCTTGGTCGTTCGTCCGTCGGCTTCGGTGACGGTGGTATTCGTCCGGACTGCACCGTCGACCGGAATCGTCCGCAGTCGGAGACCAGTCCGAGCCGTAAGAGCGACAAAGGGGTCGTGCTGGGCGGCGGGTGCGATGGCAACGGTGTCGCGGCCGGCTTTCACCATGGCGCTGGCGACGTTGATTCCTTTACCCCCGGGCTGCCGGAGACTGCGCGTCACGCGGAGTACTCCGCCGAGTTCAAGACGGTTGACGCACATTGTCACGTCGATGCTCGGGTTGGCGGTGAATGTCACAATCACGTGGAGTGTCCCTTCCTGGCCCTTGGCGTGCGCAGGGTGAGCCTCCTCCGAATATGGGGGTAGAGGAGTCGTGTCCCTTCATGTCCGAGTATGCCCGGTTGTGTGACTGTGCTCAACAATCGGGGCACCAGTGCGGGAGGGGGCTTACTCGGCCAGGATCACGTCGACACCGAGCTCGGTCAGCTCATCGACGAAGGATGACGGTGCGTCGGTGTCCGTGACAACGACGTCGACACTGTCGAGCCCCGCGAAGCTGACCAGGTAATCGCTTCCCAACTTCGAGGAATCGCACAGCACAACTACCTTGCGGGCATTGGTCACCATTGCTGATTTCACTGCCGCTTCCTGTGCGTCGGCCGTCGATAAGCCGTGATCGACGGTGAGGGCATTGGTGCCGATGAACGCGACGTCGGCACGCAAAAGCGCGAGCGTGCGAAGCGCTGTGTCCCCGACAACTGCCTGCGTAATGGCGCGCACAGTACCGCCGAGCAACTGGATGTTGAGCTTTCCCGAGCTGGACAGGTCGACTGCGATCGGCAAAGAATTCGTCACGAACGACAATGACGGTGCACCAGGCGCGTCTTTGATCAATCCTGCGAGGACGTTGGTCGTCGTGCCCGCGTCGAGGAAGACCGACCCTTCGCCGGAAGGCAGGAATTGCAGCGCGGCTTTCGCGATCGCTGACTTCGCCGTCGTCGCCGAGCGGAGGCGGGTGTCCAAGGGAAGCTCTGTGGTCAGGTACGACTGACTCGACACCGCACCGCCGTGCACGCGCTGAACAATGCCGTCGCGGTCGAGGACAGCAAGGTCGCGGCGGATTGTTTCAGCTGTGACGTCGAATTTATCGGAGAGTTCGGTAACGTTGACGCGCCCCTCGACTGCTGTCAGGGACGCGATTTGGCGGCGCCGCTCTTCGGCGTACATGGGCACTTCCTTCCAGGGCCTCGAACATCGCGTGCGAGGCACTCACGCTCGTGCACCATTATTCCCACAAAGAGAACGCAATCGGGCCAGCGGGTGTCCGGGTGTGCCCGATTCACCCCCGGACGGGGAGGTTAGAGCCGGCGGAAAACAGAGACAACCAGGCCCATGATTTCCGCATCGTCGCCCTTAATGGGGGCAAAAGCTTCGTTATGGGGCAGAAGCCACACACCGGAGGAGTCTTGGTGGAATTCCTTGACGGTCGCCTCCCCGTCGATAAGCGCGGCGACGAATTGCCCTTCTTCCGCGACGGGCTGCGTGCGGACGGCGACCCAGTCCCCGTCGAGGATGCCCGCATCGCGCATGGACTCGCCGACGACCTGGAGGAGATAGAGATCGCCGTCGCCGACGAGCTCCTCGGGCAGCGGGAAATACTCCGACACATTCTCTTCCGCCAGGATCGGGTTGCCTGCTGCTATCTGGCCGAGCACCGGAATGTAGCGCGGGGCAGCTGCATCTTCCGGCGTCGGTTCCGGCTTGCGGGTCTTGCGACCGGCGGTCTCGGGAAGGTGGCGCAGGTCGACGGCGCGCGGTTTATTCGGGTCGCGCCGCAAAAAGCCCTTCTTCTCGAGCTCCTTGAGTTGGTATGCCACCGAGGATGTCGACTGCAGACCCGCAGCATCCCCGATCTCGCGGATGCTCGGCGGGTAGCCCCGGAGCACCACCGCATCCTGGATGACCTCCAGAATGCGACGTTGGCGCTCGGTCAACGACTTCAGGTCAGGTTTCTTGTCTTCTCGTTTCGGCATTGGCTGCGTCCTCTTTCTTTCCGTGATCGTCGTTAGCGGTGTGGCGGGTGAAAACCCTCACATACTTCGACGACGCGGCCCGGCGTTCGGTTCCCTTGCCTCCTGTTTACCACGTATGAGCAAATTTGTTCGAAATATTTCGCGTGCGCCTAGACAAAAATTCGGAGCCTTGCTATAAATCGAACATAGAATCTATCGAACATCTACTCGAACGGTGTGGCGGCCGTGGTTCAACGGGGCCATAGAATCGCAACCACACAACAAGAAAGGGAACGACAATGACCATCTCCATCGCACGCACTAACAGCACTGATTCTTTCTCTATGGCAACGCCGCAACGCGTTCAGCCGGCGGATGTCTGGGACCTGGATCGCCGCCGATCCGGCAATGCCGCGCCGGTGCATGTTCGAACGTTGGAATCATCGAATCGAAAATACGGTCCTATCCCGGACGGTCACTCCGGCAGGGATGAGGGCGGCGCCGATAGTTTCGAAACTCGCCGCGAGAAGACCGGGGCGGCGCTCATGGGTGCGCTCTTCGGTTTGGCCCTGATTGTCGGATCGGCTTTCGGCGGAGCGTTCTCCGGCGGGGATGCCGGCTTCGTCCCGCAGGATGCGGGCAACCAGATTGCGGCTGTCTCGCAGCGCTAGCAAGCAGGGGGGCCCGTTCGGCCGGGCCGGGGGCGAAAATATGGCCACAGCGAACGGGTAAGATGCAGTGTCGTGCACTGCCCTTTTTGTCAGAACGATAGCTCCCGCGTCTCAGACTCGCGTCTCGTGGACGGCGGAGCAGCCATCCGCCGCCGTCGCGAATGCACGGAGTGCGGGGGACGTTTCACCACCATGGAAAAAGCGGTGTTGACGGTGGTGAAGCGCAACGGGGTCAGCGAGCCCTTTGACCGCGACAAGCTCATCGTCGGCGTGCGCCGCGCGTGCCAAGGTCGCGACGTGTCCGATGACTCGCTGAAGCGCCTCGCGCAGGAAGTCGAAGAGATCGTGCGCAGCCACGGCAGCTCCCAGATCCCGTCGAATGAAATCGGTCTTGCGATCTTGGAGCCGCTGCGTGCGCTGGATGAGGTCGCGTACCTGCGTTTCGCGTCCGTGTACAAGTCCTTCGAAAGCGCCGACGACTTCGAATCGGAGATCCGTCTCATGCGTCGCAAGGATCGCGGGATGGACGAGCTCTAGCGAACGGCCCGGGATGATCCACTTTCTGAGGCGTGGCTAGAGCTTGTCGATCATCTTCTCGATGCGCCGCGGACTCACCGGCTTCGCAGTACCCAGACGCTGGGCGAACAGGCTCACGCGCAGCTCTTGGATTCGCCAATTGATGTCTTTGACTGCCCGGGATTTCGCGCGGTTAGCGGGCAGGCGTTGGAGCTTGGCATCGCGGTATGCCTTGACGTCATCGATAACGGATTGGCGGTCGGCATCGCGGTCGGGGTCGAGGTTCATGTCGTCGAGACGCGCTTGGATCGCCGACATATAGCGCGGCAGGTGCTGGAGATTCTCGGTGCCGTGAATCGTGATCGCGTTCTTCGGCAGCAGGAAGCGCATTTGCTGCTTAATGTCGTCGATGGCGGGGCCGTCCCAATTGTCGATTTCGGCGGCGATGTTGACGTATTCGACAATTCCGCCGGCGAGTGCGACGACGGAGCGGCGAACGGCACCAGGAACCTGGGGTTTGACCGCGCCCAGCAGTGTCTTGAACTCGTCGGGAGTGCGCACGGGGCCGCCATTTTTCATCATGAGGTCGCGGATTGCGGCCACGCGCGCATCCTCGACGAGTCCAGCGGCACCACCGTGGGGATACTTATCGACGGCCACACGCTGCCGCAACGGCAACCCCTTCGTCATGTGGGAAACGTTGACGGGGATCTGGCGCATCAGCATAGTTAGCGTGGCCGTCATCATGGAGGCGTCGGCGGCAGCCTTGGTGGGGAAGACCTTGACGCGAACGCCGTCGGCAGTCGCTTCCAGGGCGGGATACGCATCGACGTCGTTGCCTTCGATCGTCGTAGTGACGGTTTCAGGCACGTCGCCGAGGGTATCGGCAGTCCAGTCTTTGGCGGAGTCGGATTCCGCTTTCTTCGTCGCCTTGGCCACAGAAGACGTAATGTGGCCAGCCTGGCGGTTTTTGAGAGCGCTGAGGCTCTTGTCGTGATCGATGATCTTGCCGCGGCGGTCGACGGCGGCGAAGGTCATCGTGAGGTGCGCCGGTAGCGCATTGGGGCGGAAGTCGGACCCGTTGATGCCGTGGCCGCCGAGAGATTGCAAAACGTCGGCGAGTTGTTCGGTGATGGGAGCTTCGAACGGGACGAGCTTGCCCATCGCCCGGTCGGCGAATTCCGGGGCCGGGACAACCGTTTTGCGCAGCGCTTTCGGAAGAGAACGGATGAGTTCGGTGACCAGTTCCTCGCGTAGTCCGGGCACGAGCCAGTCGAAACCGGTGTCTTCGAGTCCCGCGAGGAGAGGAACGGGGACGAGCACCGTCACACCGTCGAAGGGGTCGCCGGGCTCGAATTTGTACTGGAGGTCGTAGTCGATGGAGCCGTGGCGCCAAGTGTCGGGGAAGGCGGTGTCGCCGGCGTCGGGGGAGGCGTCGTTAAGCAATGCCTCGGGGTCGAAGTCGAGGAAAGACGCGTCGTGCTGGCGCTTCTTCTTCCACCATGCGTCGAAGTGACGGCCGGTCCCGATGTCGTCGGGGATGCGCTGGTCGTAGAAGTCGAACAGGGTGTCTTCGTCGACGACGATGCCGCGGCGGCGCACCTTTTCCTCGACGGCAGCGGCTTCTTCGAGCAGAGCCGCGTTGTGCTTCAAGAATTTATGGTGAGCATTCCACTCGCCGTCGATAAGCGCGTGGCGGATGAACAGGTCGCGGGCAGCCTCCATGTCGACGCGGTGGTACGGAACCAGGCGGTCAGCGACGACGGTGACTCCGTAGAGCATCGACTTCTGGTGCACCATCGGCGCGGCGCGCTTTTGCGACCACACCGGTTCGGAATAGGAGTGCTTGAGAAGGTCGCGGGCGATCTTTTCCACCCACGACGGGTCGATCGCGGCGACATCGCGCGCCCAGAGGCGCGACGTCTCGACGAGCTCGGCCGCCATCACGAATTCCGGCGGTTTCTTCGCCAGCGCGGAACCCGGGAAAACCATGAAGCGGGTCCCGCGGGCGCCCTTGAATTCCTTGGAGTTTCCGTCGCGAGCACCGATATTGGACAGCAGCCCGGTAAGTAGCGACTGATGGATCGCGTTGGTGTCGCGGTCGGCAGCATCGACGGCAGACGACACATTCTTCCACCCGAGCTGCGCTTCAGCGTCGCGGAGCTGGCGCACAAGGTCGAACCACTCGCGGATTCGCATGTAGTGGAGGAATTCCTTCTTCATGCGTTTGCGGAAAGCATTGCCGGACAGTTCGTCGCGCGAGTCCTTGATGTAGTCCCAGAGATTCAAAGACGCGAGGAAGTCGGAGGTCGTGTCCTTGAAGCGGGCGTGCGCCTGGTCAGCCTGCGCCTGGTATTCCAGGGGGCGTTCGCGGACGTCCTGAATGGTCATGGCGGCGACGATGATGGTCACGTCGCGGAGCACACCGAGCCGGTCGGCTTCGACGAGCATGCGCGCCATGCGCGGGTCGACGGGAATGCGTGCGATATCGCGGCCGACACCGGTCAGCGCAGGTTCAGCGTGGTCGCGCGAGTCTTTGATGGCGCCCAGCTCCTTCAGGAGCAGGAGACCGTCGCGGACTGCTTTCGGTTCGGGCGGCTGCACGAAGGGGAATTCGGAGATATCGCCGAGCCGCAGATTGATCATCTGGAGGATGACGCTGGCCAGGTTAGTGCGCAGGATTTCCGGGTCAGTGAATTCGGGGCGCGCGTTGAAATTGTCTTCGGAGTAGAGGCGGATGGCGATGCCGTCGGCGGTGCGGCCCGAGCGGCCGGAACGCTGATTGGCGCTGGCCTGCGAGATCTCCTCGATGGGGAGACGCTGGACCTTGGTGCGGGTGGAGTAGCGCGAGATGCGCGCAAGGCCGGTGTCCACGACATAGTGGATGCCCGGCACGGTCAGCGATGTCTCTGCGATATTGGTGGCCAACACGATGCGGCGGCCGGAGTGCGGTGAGAACACGCGGTGCTGCTCGGCATTGGACAGGCGGCCGAACAGGGGAGTGACTTCGACGCCGCGCCAGTGCTGTTTCTCGATGACTTCCATCGCGTCGCGGATATCGCGCTCGGAGGCGAAGAAGCACAGGATGTCGCCGTCGCCTTCGCGCATGAGTTCTTTCAGCGCGTCGATAAGCCCGTCGAGCATGTCGATGTCGACGACCTTAGTGCTTCCGTCCTTGGCGACCACTTCCGTCTCCAGCGGCCGATAGCGGATTTCCACTGGGTAGGTGCGCCCGGAGACTTCGATGATGGGCGCGGGTTCGCCGGAAGCGTCAGCGAAGTGCGCGGCGAAGCGCTCGGGGTCGATGGTCGCGGAGGTGATGATCACTTTCAGGTCGGGCCGCGCAGGCAGCAGGCGTTTGAGGTAGCCGAGGAGGAAGTCGATATTGAGCGACCGCTCGTGGGCCTCGTCGATGATGATCGTGTCGTAGGCGTTCAGGAACCGGTCGCGCTGCATTTCGGCGAGGAGAATGCCGTCGGTCATGAGTTTGACGGCGGTGGTGTCGGTAACGCGGTCGTCGAAGCGGATGGCGTAGCCGACGGTCTCGCCGATGTCTTGGCCGAGTTCGTGGGCGATGCGTTCGGCAACGGTGCGCGCGGCGATACGGCGCGGCTGGGTGTGGCCGATCAGGCCGCGGCGTCCGCGCCCGAGCTCGAGGAGCATCTTTGGGATCTGCGTGGTCTTGCCGGAGCCGGTCTCACCAGCGATGACGACGACCTGGTTGTCTCGGATGAGCTCCATGATGTCGTCGCGCCGCGCGGAGACAGGGAGGGATTCGGGGTACTCGATCGCGGGCACATGCTTATCGACGTCCGCTACTTTCCCCGCCTCTGCATCCATGTCAGCGCTGATCTGGCCAAGCGCGTGCGGAGAACGTGCCTTTTTCAGGCGCCGCTTGAAACGCCGGACGCTGGCGATGGGCAGCTCGTCGAGGCGGCGGTAGAGCTCGTCGCGGGTGAGTTCAGGGTTCGTCATAGTCAACGCGCGAGTCTACCCGCGTGCGAGCAGCCGTCGTGCGGTGGCTATGCGCGCTTATCGACGGTCGCGTGGAACGCTTCCGCAATCAGCTCCCCGAGGGCAGTGAATTCCTCGGTGCGCGTGGACGATGAGCGGTGCACGAGTCCGATGTCGCGTGAGGCGGTGACATCGTCGGCGAAGTGCGCGACAGCGACGTTGGGGCGCGCGCATTCGACGGGGACGGCGGAGACAGGGAGCAGCGTGGCACCGTAGCCGGCGGCGACGAGCTGGATGATGGTGGTCAGTGAGGACGCACGGGTGACGGATTCGGTCATTCCGGCTACGTCGAGGTTGGCGGTGCGGCACAGGTCCATGATCTGGTCACGCAGGCAGTGGCCGTCGTCCATGAGGAGCATGTCGAGAGCGTCGAGTTCGGCGAGTGCGACGTCGCTGCGGCCGGCGAGGCCGTTGGTTTCGTTCACGGCGATGGCGAAGTCCTCGGTGTAGAGGGGAATTTCGTCGAGGCCGGTCGTGCCGGAGGGAAAGGCGATGAGTGCGGCGTCGAGCTGGCCGTTGCGCAGTTGCTCCATGAGCGCCGGGGTCGTCTCCTCGACGACTTTCGGTTCAAGGTCCGGGTAGCGCTCTTGGGCGAGGCGCAGAAATTCTGGCAGTAGGTACGGCGCGATGGTGGGAATGATGCCGAGCGTGAGTTGCCCGTTGAGAATGCCTTGGGCGCCGCGGGAGTGCTGCACGAAGGATTCGGCGGCTTCGAGCGTGGCTTGGGCGTAGGGGAGGAGGCGTTCGCCGACGGGGGTGACGATGACTTTGCGCGTCGAGCGCTCGATGAGCTGGATTCCCAAGCCGGATTCCAAGGCGACGAGTGCCTGGGACAGGGATGGCTGGGAGATCTGCAGATGGCTGGCCGCGGTGCCGAAGTGCCGGTGTTCGGCAATGGTCACGAAGGTGCGGATTTGAGCCAGCGTCGGGCGGTACTCCTTATTACTCATATCTTCAAAAACTACAAGGATTAATAGGTTGGTGCGGGAAAATAGCAGAAATACTTAATGGCGCATTTCAAGAGAGCTCAGGCGGACTTCGCCGGCGGCATCGGAAGCATCAAGGTCAACGGTGCCGTGCAATTGGAAAGAATTGTCGCCTTCAGGGTCTTTGACGATCTGAGTGACAGTCCAGCTGCGGGAGTCCGTGTCGGCAAGCACGAAGTACTCGGGTCCGCGGGCATCGGCGTCCAAGTCGACGTCATCGTAGTCGTCGAAATAATCGTCCATGAGTGCAGGCCAGTCGGGCTGGTCGGCCAGCTCCATGTAGTCGAGCATGTCGGCGAGCTCTTTTTCCTTCTCGAAGGCGAAGAGCTCGACCATGCGGAAGAAATAATTGCGCACCATGATGGTGAAGGCGCGGCGATTGGCAGTCAGAGCGGTCGGATCTTCCACGCCGAAGGCCAGTTCGCGTTCCAGATCGTCGCGGCTGATGGGGGTGTTCTCGTCGGCCATGTGGGCCCATTCGTCGATAAGCGATGAATCGACCTGGCGGATGAGCTCGCCGAGCCACACGATGATGTCGTCGAGACGCTCTGTCATGTACGCGTCGGGGATGGAATGCGACAGTGTGCGCCATGCGTCGGTGAGGTAGCGCAGGACGACGCCTTCGCTGCGCGCGAGACCGTATGTGGCGATGACATCGGAGAATGTCATCGCGTGCTCGATCATGTCGCGCACGACCGATTTGGGGGAGAGGTCGAATTCCTTCGCCCACGGATTGCCTTGCACGAAGGTCTCGTAGGCGTCCTCGAGCTCGTCGCGCAGCGGCTGCGGGTAGGTGACGTCCTCGATGAGCGCCATGCGTTCGGTGTAGTCGACGCCGTCGGCCTTGAGTGCGGCGATTTCCTCGCCGCGCGCCGCGGATTGCTGGGCTTGGAGGAGCTGGCGCGGATCGTCGAGAATCGCCTCGAATGTGGAGATGACGTCCAAGTCGTAGGTTTCCGAGGCTGGGTCGAGCAACGTCAAAAACGCGAGCGCGAACGGCGACAGTGGCTGGTTGAGCGCGAAGTCCCGGTCGAGCTCCGCAGTCAGCGTGTACGGGCGGAACGCGGGAGAATCCGGGGTGCGCTCGACGACCTCGGCGGCGATGAGCCCGCGGAAGAGATCGACGGCGGTGAGAATGTCGCGGTTCTGTTTGGCGCGGGTGTCGTGGTTGTCGCGCAGCAAGTGCTTCATGTGCTCGTAACCGTCGCCGGGACGTGCGACGACGTTGAGCAGCATCGAGTTCGACACAGTGAATTGGCTGGTCAGCTCCTCCGGCTCAGCTTCGGTGAGCCGGTTGAACGTCTTCTCCGACCACGAGACTTCGCCGTCGCGCGGGGCCTTCTTGCGGATCTTCTTCAGTTTCTTCGGGTCGTCGCCGGCCTTGCGGCGGAGTTTCACGTTCTCGATTTCGTGCTCGGGCGCTTCGACGACGACGGTGCCTTCCGTGTCGTAACCGGCGCGGCCCGCGCGTCCGGCGATCTGGTGGAATTCGCGGGATTTCACGATGCGCTGCTTCGTCCCATCGAATTTCGCCAGCCCGGTCATGAGCACGGTACGGATCGGCACGTTGATGCCCACGCCGAGCGTGTCCGTTCCGCAAATGACCTTCAAATGGCCCGCCTGGGCGAGACGCTCGACGAGACGGCGGTACTTCGGCAGCATGCCCGCGTGGTGGATACCGATACCGCGGCGCAGCAGCTTCGACAGGGTCTTGCCGAAGGTGGTGGTGAAGCGGAAATCGCCGATGGCGTCGCGGATCGCTTCTTTTTTCTCGGGCGTAATGATGGACATCGACGTGAGCGCCTGCGCGCGCTCGGTCGCCTCACGCTGGGAGAAATGCACGACGTAGACGGGCGCCTTACCGTCGGAAAGCAGCTCTTCAATGGTGTCGTGGACGGGCGTGAACACATAGTGGAAGTCCAGCGGCACGGGGCGCTCGGAGCCGCCGACATAAGTAGTTGTGCGGCCCGTGCGGCGGGTCAGGTCGTCTTCGAGCCACTTCGTGTCGCCCAAGGTCGCGGACATGAGCAAGAACTGCGCCTTCGGCAACTCCAGCAGCGGCACCTGCCACGCCCAGCCACGGTCGGGCTCGGAGTAGTAGTGGAACTCGTCCATCACGACTTGGCGGATGTCGGATTTAGCGCCCTCGCGCAGCGCGATATTGGCCACGATCTCAGCAGTAGCCGCAATGATCGGGGCATCGCCGTTGACGGTGGCGTCGCCGGTCATCATGCCGACATTCTCCGGGCCGAAAATCTCGCACAGGGAGAAGAATTTCTCGCTCACCAACGCCTTGATCGGCGCGGTGTAGAAAGACCGCTGGCCGCGCGCCATGGCGATGAAGTGCGCAGCGTTAGCCACCATCGACTTACCGGACCCAGTGGGCGTGGCCAAGATGACATTGTCACCGGACAACAGAGCCAGCGACGCTTCCTCCTGTGCCGGATACAGCGAGATCCCGCGCGAGGAGGTCCAGGAGGTGAAAGAGTCCCAGACTGCGTCGTCGATAAGCGTGCTCGGGACGTTCTCGAGATCCGCAATGGAATCTCCGAGCGTCGGTGCTGAGGCGTTGGAAGTCACCTCACCCACGGTACTAAAGGCGCGCGGCTACTCGTCGTCGTCCGGCATATCGATGTCGTCGCCCGGGCCGAGCGTCTTGTCGCGGTCGTCGATGGCCGCGAGGAAATTCTCGAACGCCGCGCCGATCTCCTCGCCGCTGGGCACCTGCGCCTCGCCCGGCATCATCTTCTGCGGATTCTTCTTGCGGTAGGATGCCATCTCCGAGTCGTAGTGCTGCTCGAGCTGGCCGACGACGTTGGCGATCTCCTCGGAATTATTCGTCTGCTCGGCGAGCTGCTGCGCGACGCGTTCCATGTCGCGCTCGATCGCGCCCAGCGGGAACTTCAAGTCCGACGTATCCGAAACGGATTGCAGCAACTGGTAGACAGCCTGCGGATACGGCGAAGACGCGACGTAATGCGGAACGTGCGCCGTGTAGCCCGCAACGCGGCGGCCGCGGGAGTGCAATTCGCGCTCGATCATCACGGCGGCGGCGCCTGGAACGGACACCATGCCGTCGAACGTGAACATCTTCCCGACGAGTTCGCGGTCGTTGCCGTGCGCGGACACGACGAGCGGACGCGTGTGCGGCGCACCCATCGGCGCGGAATACAGGCAAATGGTCTTGTCCACGTTGAAGCGGTCGGCGAGATCCGCCACCGATTTCGAGAACGCCTCCCAGCGCAGGTCGGGCTCTGGGCCGGACAGCAGCAGGAAGGACTCGCCCTTGGAATCGCGCAGCACGCGGATGTCTAGGTCGATGTCGTCGACGTCGCTGATCTCGTGCTGGCTCAGCGTCACCATGGGGCGGCGCGAGCGGTAGTCAATGAGCTCGTCGTTGTTGAACGTGGCGAGCGTGCGCGAATCGAGCGCGTCCTTCAGATGCCCGGCCGCGCCCTCGACGGCGTGCCCCGCGTCGGCGTAGCCCTGCATGGCCACGATGAGGGTGGGGCCAGAGGACGCGCCGTCTTCCACGGCGGGAGCCGGGTACTCCAGCTCGTACATGTGCCGCTGATCGTCTGACGTCATGTGTGTGACATCCTCCTTCTTGTGAACTAACACCCAGTACAACACCGTGGGTGTCAGGTTTCATTCCCACCTTACGGACCCCACGCGATAGGTGGTAACGCACATCCCGCATTGTCCGGGAAAGCACAGCTTCGCTTATCGACGCACCCCCGCCGCGCTCCCCAGTTCTGCTTTCCTGGGAACCGATCCGGGGGGTGGGGAAGTCCAATAGGGCATGACACATTCATTCTCAGGACAACAGAAACCGACAAACTCGAACAACCCGAATTTCGATCCGTGGACCGACGACATCGGTTCCGTGGACGACCCGGCGACCATCATCGCGACCATTCCCGGCACGCTCGGCTATTACCCGCAGGAATCCGTCGTCGTGATCGGTCTCGTCCCGGACGACGTGAAAGGTGGGGAGCTCATGCTGGGGCCGGTGATGAGGGCGGATCTCTCGCACGCCGGCCAGTTGGGCAGCTTCTTGGAGACGGCGCCGGTGGAGCGCTGCGTCGCCTTCCTCGGCGTCATGGTGACCAGGACGCCGCTCGGTGAACTCGCGACCAGTGCCGCCCACGGGCTGGAAGAGCTGACGCGTCCAGGCGGCGAACCGCTTATCGACGTATTGTGGCACGTCTCCGAAATCGCCCAGGGCACCCCGTACGAGATGGTCTTCGGGCCCGACCCGGAAGACATGAACCGGAACTGGCCCGACTTGAAATGGGACCGCGGCACGGTGGCGTCTGTGGTCAACTCGCCGGCGATGCGTGCGTGGCGCGACAACGGGATCCTTCCAGCGTTGAACCGTGCCGACACATTCGAGTACTTCGAGCAGGACTCTCACACGGGATGGGTGACGCTCGGCGGGGAAGACATTGAGGTCGCGGCGTTCATCCGGGAGGCGCGTTTGTGCGCCGATGCGCTGCGCCGCCAGATCGGCCGCGGCGCGTCCACCCCCGGCGAATACGTGCGGGAAGCAATGGCCGCGCTGCGCAACGCCCCGGCTCAGCCACTCATCGCTTCAGACGGACGACCGAGCCTGGACAGCGTTTTCTCAGACACCGACGATCTTTTCGCACTCGTGACGGTGTTGTCGCGCTCGATGCTGCGGGACTGCGTCATCGGCACCGCGGTGCGGTACCCCGAGCAATCAGCGGCGGCGCTGCTTGCCGTGGCCCGGACATTCGACGGTGTGATCCGTGCGAATGCGCTGAGCCTGTGGGCGATCGTCGCCATTAGCAAGGGCTTGTCTTCTTGGGCGTCGGCGGCGCTGGCGACCGCGCAGGAGGACATGCCCAGGCACTCCATGTCAGCGATCTGCCAAGAGATTCTCGCCGCCGGCCAGCAGCAGCACCTCGTCACCACGATTCTGCAAGGGTGCGAATTGGCGTGCGCGCACATCATCGGAAACGCCGCCGAAGGCGACGGCGACGAGTTCAACGATCTCGGCCGCGACGATGACGAAGCCGATGATTTCGACGATCCCGACGAGGAATACGGGGACCAGGCGGCCAGCGCGTAGCTAACGGGACTGGGTGTACTCCCACGCGTCCGCCACGATCTGGTCGAGGTCGGTGCGGGTGGGGGTCCACCCAAGTTCATCCTTCGCGCGCTGGGAGGACGCGATCAGTGTTGCTGGATCGCCAGCGCGCCGGGGAGCGATTTCTGCAGGAATGGGATGACCGGTGACGCGTCGGCACGCCTCGATGACTTCCTTGACGGAATAGCCGTCGCCGGAACCGAGATTGAAAATGCGGTGCTTGCCTGGCGTATTGGACTGCAGGGCGAGTAGGTGTGCGTCGGCGAGGTCGCGGATGTGGATGTAGTCGCGCACGCAGGTGCCGTCAGCGGTAGGCCAGTCGTCGCCGTACATGAAGATCTTCTCGCGTTTGCCCTGCGCCACCTGGAGCACCAACGGAATCAAGTGGGTCTCCGTCGCATGGTTCTCGCCGAGGCCGCCGTAAGCACCTGCCACGTTGAAGTAGCGCAAACTCGTTGCACCCAGCCCGAATGCGGCGGCATAGGAGGTGATGGCGTAGTCGATGGCCAGCTTTGTCGCGCCGTAGGCATTCGTCGGGGCAGTGGGAATGTCTTCGGTGATCGGGACACGCTCCGGTTCACCGTACGTCGCGGCGGTGGAGGAGAACACGAGGTTGGTCACGTCATGAGCGCGCATGGAGTTCAGCAATGCCAGCGTGGTGCCCACGTTGTCGCGCCAGTATTCGTCGGGCTTTTCCACGGACTCGCCGACTAGCGACCGGGCGGCGAAGTGGAGGACACCATCGACTGGGCTACCGGAAAGCACGTCGTCGATGACGTCGTTGATGTCGCCCTCGACGAGCGTGGCTCCCTCGGGCACGGCATCGCGGTTGCCGGTCGAAAAATTATCGACGATGGTGACCGAGTGGCCCTCTTCCAGCAGGACCTTCGAGCAGATGCTGCCGACGTAGCCGGCGCCGCCGGTGACGACGAGACGGGACATGAATTTCCCTCTTTCAGGGTTGGAGGCTAGTACGTTTAGTCAGCCTAGCTGCTACCCATGGACAGGGATGACGCGAAGCGCGTGCTCGAGGTCCGGTGCGAGGTTCACGCGGGAACCGGACTCGGTGACGAGCGCCAGTGAGCCATTATCGTTGCGCTCGAGAGTGACGTGTGCTCCGCGGGCGATGCCGAAGCGGCAGATCGACGAATAGTGCTCGGAGTCGAGCTGGAGGATTTCGTTGATCTGCACGATCTCCACGTGGACCGGCTCGGAGACCTCGAGATCGCTGGCGCGTACCCCGAGGTCTTCTTCCGGCGCCGCAGTGTAGCCAAGCTCGTCGAGAGCGGGAATGGGATTGCCGAATGGCGAGCGCGTCGGGTCGTCGAGCACCCGGAGCATTTGGCGTTCCACGTCCTCGCTCATGACGTGCTCCCAACGGCAGGCCTCGGCGTGAACTTGGCTCAAATCCAGATTCAGGACGTCGGTGAGCAAGCACTCGGCGAGGCGGTGCTTGCGCATGACGGAGGTGGCCAGTTCGCGGCCGCGTTCGGTCAGGGAAAGGGAACGGTCCGGTTCGACGACGATGAGGCCGTCGCGCTCCATGCGCGCCACCGTCTGGGAGACGGTGGGGCCGGACTGGTCCAGGCGCTCGGCGATGCGAGCGCGGAGCGGAATGATGCCTTCTTCCTCAAGCTCGTAGACCGTGCGCAGGTACATTTCGGTGGTGTCTACGAGATCTCTCACTTCAGACTTCCTTCAATCCTTACACACGGAGGCTTATGACTAGAGCACATAGTAACCCAGAACGCACCGCCGTTTGGGCGGTGCGTTCAGGGCAGAGGCTCTACTGCGCGTAGTCGCGCAGGCGGTCGGCGCGGTCGCCGACGCGCAGCTTGCTCATTACTTCGCGTTCGATCTGGCGGACGCGCTCGCGGGACAGGCCGAATTTGCGGCCGATCTGGTCGAGCGTGCGCGGCACACCGTCGTCGAGGCCGTAGCGCAGGCGGATGACATCCTGTTCGCGCTGCTCGAGTCCGCCGATGATGTCGTTGATGTCATCGTGGCGCAGCACGGAGACAACGGCGTCTTCAGCGTCTGCGGCCTCAGCGTCCTCAATGAAGTCGCCCAACGGGGCTTCCTCGTCGGCACCGACGGGCATGTCCAAGCTCACCGGGTCACGGGACTGACGCAGCAGCATTTCGATCTTGGATTCTTCGATGCCGGACTCTTCCGACAGCTCCTCATTCGTTGGTTCGCGGCCGAGGGACTGGTACATCTCGCGGCGGATGCGGGAGAGCTTATTGACCTGCTCGACCAGGTGGACTGGGAGGCGGATCGTGCGCGACTGGTCCGCCATGCCGCGGGTGATTGCCTGGCGGATCCACCAAGTGGCGTACGTGGAGAACTTGAAGCCCTTGGTGTAGTCGAATTTCTCCATCGCGCGGATGAGGCCGAGGTTGCCTTCCTGGATGAGATCCAGCAGCGGCATGCCGCGGCCGGTGTAGCGCTTGGCCAAGGAGACGACGAGGCGCAGGTTGGCTTCCAGGAGGTGGGAGCGGGCCTTGCGGCCTTCCTTCGCCAGAATCTTCAGGTCGCGGCGCTTGGCGCGGGTGAGTTCCACCTCAGGGTCGTCGAGGAGGTGCTGGGAGTACAGCCCGACTTCGATCTGTTGGGCGAGTTCGACTTCTTCCTCAGCGTTCAGCAATGCGGTCTTGCCGATGCCGTTGAGATAGACGCGCACGAGGTCGGCGGAAGGGTTGTCATTCGTCTGATTGCGCCGGCTTCCGCGGTCGACCTTTTCTTCATTGTCATCGACATGATCCACATTGGGCTGAGTCATGGATGAAAGCTCCTTCAAGTCTTGCGAATCTATCGTTCTAACGCCGGACAAGAGCAGATTGTTCCCGCGGTGAGACCCTGCCGCTTTTGCGTGCATTCGTGCAGCTCATCTGCGGGTCTGGTATGGGGAGCGGATGCGCGGTTGCCGTGATTGGGACTTTAGCAGGTTGCGTTTAGCTTTCAACAGTTACGGTAAACGGTCCGGAGTTGACCGACGCGACCTCCATCATTGCCCCGAAACGGCCTTCTTCGACGTGGATTCCGCGCTCGCGCAAACCGTCCGCGATCTTCGCGATGACAGGTTCGGCGACATCGCCCGGAGCGGCGTCGGACCATGACGGGCGGCGGCCTTTTTTGGTGCGTCCCATGAGAGTGAATTGGCTGACGAGGAGGACGGGTGCGCCTGCGTCCTCGGCGGATACTTCGCCGTCGAGAATGCGCAGTTCGGCGATTTTGCGCACCATGGTCTCCCAGGCGTCGTCAGCGTCGTCGTTGCCGACTCCGACGAGGGCGAGAATCCCGCCGGTGTCGGGGCAGTCGATGGCTCCGACGGTCTCACCGTCGACGGTGACGGAGGCCTGTGTGACACGGGTGAGCACGGCTTTCATTGGGGATCCTTTCGGCTAGCTGTTCAGGCTGATGAGGTCGGCGGGGAGGACGAAGCCGTGGCGGATCAGGTCGACGATGACTCCGGCGGCGTCGTGGGCGAGTGCTTCTTCGGCATCGTCGTCGAGTCCGTGGGAGGCGGCCCAGAGGGAGACGATGTCGCGCAGCGGCAGCCCGTCGGGGTTGAGTCCGGCGATGATCGCGGCGACCGCGTCGTCGATCTCGTGACTGAAACGGGGGCCGTCGGTACGCGTGATGCGTTTGACCTCGGGGGCAAATCCCATGCCGGTCTCGGCGTCGGCGAGGCTGACATCTTCGAGGGCGATGCCGGGACGCAGCGCATAGCGCGCATCGAGCACATCGCTTATCGACGTCTCCCGCAGCCACTCCATTCTCACGAAATACTCCTCGACCTCTGGGCCGAGCGGGTCTGTGAACGGTTGGGAAAGCGTTTCAGTCACGACTTCTGTGGGGGCGTTGCCGATCTTGCGGATGAAGATCCAGCCGAACCCGACGGCGCGAACGTCTTCTTCGCGGAAGTGGGCGAGCCACTGCCGGGTGCGGGCGATCCCGTTGGCGGAGCGGGGGTCGACGGACTCGTCCTTGAGCCATGTGGAGACGTATAGCGCGGGGTCCACGACATCGCGCTGCAGCACCCACGCGGAGACACCGGTGGAGGGGAACCAGCTCGCCACGCGCTGCTCCCACGACTGTTCGCTGGTGTGTACCCAGGAGCCCAGGATGAAAGCCGAACCGCTGTCTTCCAGGTAGTCGGGGGCAGAGGACGCAACGAGTTCGGTGGCACCGTCCAAGTCGAGGCCGGAATCGCGGTAGACGTGGCCGACCTCGGGCAGGCCCACGACAAAGGGCGGGTTGGCCACGATGCGGTCGAAACGCTCGCCTTCGACGGGCTCGAACCAGGAGCCGTGGCGCAGGTCCACATTGGTCGCCTCAGCGCCGGCCATCGTGGCATCGGCGAGAATAAGGGCGCGCTCATGGACATCCGTGGCCACCACGCGTTCAGCACAACCCGACTGCGCCAGAGCCTGCACACCGGAGCCGGTTCCTAAGTCGAGCACTGAGTCGACGGGAGTCAGCGGCGTGGCGGACAGCAACGACAAGCTCGCCGCACCGACACCGAGAACGTGGTCGGGGCCTGGCACGTGGTCGGTCATGGAGGCATCCAGGTCAGAGAAAATGAACCGGTCGCGCCCGGCAATGATGTGGGGCCGGATGTCCAATGCGATTTCCAGGTCGCCGGAGGGGGTAGGGGAGACCACGGCGGCGTCGATAAGCGAAAGAACGAGCCGTGCCGGAAGGAACTCGGAGAGCTGTTCCGCTGTCATCTTTTCGCGCACGAGGAAGAAGCGGACGAGGCCCGACAAGCGCGAATCATCGCACGCCTCTACAACCGCGCCGGGCTCCCCGCGGAAGAGCGCCTCCATGGCGTCGGGGCCGAGGTGCGCGGCGATGGAATCCGAGGTGAACCCGGCGGAAGTGAATTCGCGGATCAACTCGCCCGCGATGTCGGTGGGATGCACGGATAGCTCCTTAATCCTCGTGGTCGATCGTCTCTGGGGTGTTGTCTGTGTGCGCTCGTTCGGTGAGCTGCTGTTGGCGGGCGGCCGCGAGCTGTTGCTGGCGGGCGGCGGCGGGCTTGTATACGTTTCGCGAACGTTTATCGCGCACCTCGTTGCCGTCATTGGCCACCACCACCGAAATCCATGGCAGCGGAATCGAGATAGCGAAGAAAATGATCGCGAGCACCCAGTTATGCCACCACATCACTGCCGCGATGGACAGGAACACGAACGGCAAGCGCATGCCCTGCATGATCAGGTAAGCACGCTCGCGCGACCGCAGATTCTCCTGCGGCGAACGCTTCGCGGACGTGATCAACGCGGCCTTGCGACGGGAAAAGCGCTTGCCGGGCGAGCTCACCGCATCCCCGTCGACGACGGAAGGATCGTTGGGTCCGCCTGCTGTGCTCATGGCAACCAAGGGTAGACGTGCCGCGTGCACTTCCGCGAGCAGCCAGCAACACGGTTTTTAAACATGGTTCGGGCAATGAGGCATGATGGTGTGCGTGACGCAGACAACGACGAAGACGATTGAACGGCCCGATGTCCGCGAAGACACTTCGCAGGGCAATGACACCCCGGACTTCTTCCACTATGTGAAGAAGGACAAGATCGTGCACTCCGCCATCAGCGGTGACATGGTCGTCGCGTTGTGCGGTGAGACCTTCCCCGTGCGGAAGCAGGCCAAGCCCGACTCCCCGGTGTGCCCCGACTGCGAGCGCATTTACAAGGGGCTGCGCCGCAAGTGACATCCGCAGCACCGGGCAAAGGGCCGTCTCTGCGCCAATGGCAGCAGGAGGCCCTTGACCTTTTCACCGCCACGAAGCCGAAGGACTTCCTCGCCGTGGCTACGCCAGGCGCGGGTAAGACAACCTTCGCGTTGACGCTGGCGAGCACGCTGCACGCGGAGAAGACCGTCGAACGCATCATCGTCGTGGTGCCCACGGAACACCTGAAGGTCCAGTGGTCACAGGCCGCAGCGCGCTTCGGGCTGTCGCTCGACCCGGAGTTCACTAATTCGTCTGCGGTGAACCCGGCCTACGACGGCATCGTGGTCACCTACGCGCAGGTGGGCATGCACCCGTTCAAACACCACGCGGTGGCGTCGTCGCGCCGCACGCTGGTGATTTTGGATGAGATCCACCATGCCGGCGATGCCAAGAGCTGGGGCGACGGCGTGCGTGAGGCGTACAACGATGTCGATCACCGCCTCGCGCTGACAGGCACGCCGTTTCGTTCCGACGATTCCGCGATCCCATTCGTCACCTACGAAGAAGACGGCGAGGGGCATCTCGTGTCCCAGGCGGACTACACGTACGGCTACGCCGAAGCGCTTGCCGACGGTGTGGTGCGCCCCGTCGTCTTCCTCGCCTACAGCGGTGAGGCGCAGTGGAAGGACTCGGCGGGGGAGGAATACTCCGCACGGCTGGGCGAGCCGCTGGATGCGGCGCAGACAGCGCGCGCGTGGAAGACCGCGTTGGACCCGAAGGGCGATTGGATCGCCGCGGTGCTCCAGGCCGCGCAAACCCGTTTGACGAAGGTCCGCGGCCACATGCCGGACGCCGGCGGCCTCGTGATTGCCACGGACACCACGACGGCGCGCGCGTACGCGAAAATCCTGGAGACCATCAGCAGCACTCCCGTGACTGTGGTGCTTTCCGACGAACCGGGGTCGTCGAAACGCATTGCCGAGTTCTCCTCCTCCCAGGACGAATGGCTCGTGGCCGTCCGCATGGTCTCCGAGGGCGTCGACGTGCCGCGCCTGGCGGTAGGTGTGTACGCGACCTCGGCGTCGACGCCGCTGTTCTTTGCGCAGGCGATCGGCCGCTTCGTGCGTTCCCGCATGCCCGGCGAATCCGCTTCGATCTTCCTGCCGTCGGTGCCGGTCCTGCTGCGCCTCGCCGAAGAAATGGAAGTCTCCCGCGACCATGTGCTGGGCAAACCGCACCGCGAATCCGGTTGGTCCGACGAATTGCTGGAGCAGGCCAACCAGAAGCGAAGCGAGCCCGATGAGGCTTCGAAATACGAATCCATTGGTGCCTCAGCGGAGCTCGATTCCCTCATCTTCGACGGTTCCACCTACGGCACTCCGACGATGACCGGAACCGACGAGGAACAAGACTTCCTCGGCCTGCCCGGCCTCCTCGACGCTGAACAGGTGAAGACGCTTCTGCGCAAACGCCAATCCGAGCAGCTCGACGCCCGCGAGGCAGAGGAGAAAGCGCGCCGGGCCAAAGAAGCCGCCGCCGCGAAAGAGCGGGAAGCGCGTCCACCGGCCTCACCGGAGAAACCCGTCGGGGCAGCTAGCGCCACGGGTGGTAGCGGTGTCGCGTCGGAGGACATTCCCGCGCTCCGGCAAGAGTTGAACACGCGCGTGTCCATCATGGCCTCGCGCACCGGCCGCCCACACGGTGCGATCCACACCGAGGTGCGCAAAGCCTGCGGCGGTCCGCCTACCGCACTGTGCTCCGCCGATCAGCTCAGGGAAAGAATCAGGTACCTACAGCAGTGGTAAAGTCGGCCACACCATGGTGCACCCGAATCCTTACGGCGCTGGTTACCCGCGCAGCCCGCGGGATCCACTGAACGAACCTTACGGCGGCTACTCCCACGAGCGTGCCGGACAGTTCGACGGCTACGGCCAGCCTTTTGAACAGGGCCCTGTTGACGCGTACGGGCGTTACAACCCCCACGGCCCGAATTCATACCTTCCTTCGGGCTACGCGGACCACTACAACGGGCAGCCCCGCAGCAATGGTTTCGCCATCGCGTCTCTGGTCATCGGCATCGCCACGATTCTCACCTCGTGGTGGTTCATCATCCTCGGTTCAATTTCCGCGATCGCCGGAATCATATTTGGCGCCATCGGGATCAGCCAGAAACGCCGGGGTCTGCGCCGCGGCGGACTCATACCCGCCATCATCGGCATCGTCCTCAATGTGTGCGCGCTCATCGTCTCCATCCTCATTGCCGTGATTCTCATCTCCATGCTTTACGACGAACCGGGCAGCTACACCGACTTCGACGATCCAGCCCCCATCGGCCCGGACGAGTTCAACGAACAGATCGAAAAGCACCCCGACGGCCGGTTCACCGAAAGCACTTAGCTCGGATTATTCGCCTTCTGTTGACGCGCTACCGTAGAAAAACCCGCCGAGAGAATTCCGCTATTTCCAGGTAATGTCTCTGTGGTCACAACCGTTTTTCAGTCCACGGACGACTGCGCCGGTGGCGTGTTGCGGAAAGAGGAGAAGTGCAGGGCACAGAAGGTAGGCCGAACGGAAACGATGCCGGCAATGTCCCGCCGACTCCTCCCGGCTTCTCCCGCGGGCCGGGTGCCGGGTTCCCGCAGGGTCCGACCTCGATGCCGCCGGGCGGCGGCATCTATTACGGCCAGCCAACCCCATACTCCCCTGGGGACCGTCCAACAGCCCCGTACCCGCTTTACCAGTCGCCGCAGCAACAGCCGGTCGCTTCTGATGAGACGCACCAGGTGCAGCAACCGACGAACCACGCAGTAGAACCCGGGGTCCAGGACACCCCGGGCCAACCGAATTCTTTCCCGCCCCAGAATCCGAATGTCCCTCCTGGCCCTCCAACGGCACCGCAGCGACCCAAGAAACCTAGTGTCCTTCTTCCTGTGCTCTCTATCGTTCTGCTTGTCGCGGTGATCGGCGGGGCAGTGGTTTGGATTCAGCGGGACAAAGTCTCAGAAATCGACCAGCGTGCCGTCGACCACACATTCGTGGACGGCAAAATGGCGACCTGCGAGCTCGGAGACGAGTTTTATGATTCTGTCGCTTGGAAAGATGTGTACCAGCCGAACTTGTCAGATGATTACTGTTCCGGATGGTTTGAAACGGCCGAAGGCGATATCGCCGTCGAACTCCATCTCGACGAAGAACCGAAGGAAGGCAGAGCCCTTTCGTATTTCGTCTCCGGATGGGATGAGACGAAATCGGACGATTCGAACGACCCGTGGTGCATGATGAATACCGACCGTCCTGGGTTGGAAGACCTTCAATTGACTGTTGCGGCATCGTGCGAACCGTTGTACCCGATTGCAAGCAAACTATCGGATCTGTCCGATATCGCGGCGGGAGAAGCACCCAGCAACGACGATGATGTGCCGGTCGATACAACGGTCAGCGTTGCGGGGCAGAACTACACCCATTTGCTCGCGAGAGCGGGGGCTCTGGGGGACGGGGGATCCATTGAGTCGTTGCAACTGGAGCAGGCCAAGTTGGCGCTCACAGACGTGGACGTCAGTCCGTTCGGGGAAAGCAAACTCGACGGCGAAGACAGTGAAATCTGCGTTGATGCAACTCTCAACATAGGCAGGTACAAGTATTCGCACAACCGGATTTTCGACGTTCCTGGCATCGCTGTCATGAATCCGGCTGGACAAGTGTTCTGGTTGGAATGGGAAGAAAAACGTGAATATGTCGAGGAATATGAAGACATCGATCTTTCCTACTGTGGCGAGCACACCGGCCATTTCCGCGATGCGACGTATTTGCTCCTCGGCTACGACCCGGTCAACCACGAATTCGACCCAGTCTGGAAATTCGATCTCAACGGTGAAGAGGGGATCTAATAGCGGGAGGTAGAAAAGCCCGTAGGTCCCCGGCATGTGAGAAGCCTGGGCCTACGGGCTTTCGCGTCGAGAGCGCGTTGACTAGTCGAGGTAGTCGCGCAGCACCTGAGAACGCGAGGGGTGGCGCAGCTTCGACATCGTCTTGGACTCGATCTGGCGGATGCGCTCGCGGGTCACGCCGTAGACCTGGCCGATCTCGTCGAGGGTGCGAGGCATGCCGTCGGTAAGCCCGAAGCGCAGGCGCACAACGCCGGCCTCGCGCTCGGAGAGCGTGTGGAGCACGTCCTGGAGCTGGTCCTGCAGCAGGGTGAAGGACACGGCGTCCACCGCGACGACAGCCTCAGAATCCTCAATGAAGTCGCCGAGCTGGCTGTCGCCCTCATCGCCGATGGTCTGGTCCAAAGAGATCGGCTCACGCGCGTACTGCTGGATCTCGAGCACCTTCTCCTCGGTGATGTCCATTTCCTTCGCCAGCTCCTGCGGAGTCGGCTCGCGGCCGAGGTCCTGCAGAAGCTCACGCTGGATGCGGCCGAGCTTGTTGATGACCTCGACCATGTGCACCGGAATACGAATGGTGCGGGCCTGGTCAGCCATCGCGCGGGTGATCGCCTGACGGATCCACCACGTGGCGTAGGTGGAGAACTTGTAGCCCTTGGAGTAGTCGAACTTCTCCACGGCGCGAATGAGACCGAGGTTGCCTTCCTGAATCAGGTCCAAGAAGGCCATGCCGCGGCCGGTGTAGCGCTTCGCCAGGGAGACCACGAGACGAAGGTTTGCCTCCAGCAGGTGGTTCTTCGCCTTGCGGCCGTCGCGGGCGACGGCGCGCAGGTCGCGCTTCATAGCCGGGCTGAGCTTGGCGTCCTTGTCGCCTTCGTCGGCGGCGCGCTTCATCTCGTCCAGGCGGTACTGAGCGTACAGACCTGCCTCGATGCGCTTGGCCAGGGACACCTCCTGCTCAGCGTCGAGCAGGGCGACCTTACCGATCTGTTTGAGGTAGGCACGAACGGAGTCGGCGGACGCAGTCAGCTGCGCATCCTTGCGCGCCTGGCGCAGGGCAGCGGATTCCTCGATATCCCAGACAGACGGCGCGGCAGAGTCGTCATCGTCATCATCGTCGCTGCTAGCCGGGGCCTTCTTAGAACCGTCTTCTTCGCCGAGCTCGGGCACGACATCCTCGGAGTCGTCTTCCTCGTCCTCGTCTTCGATGGCAGCGTCGACAACCTCTTCGTCATCGAGGTCGTCCTCGAATTCCTCGTCGCCGAGGTTGTCTTCGTCGAGATCGTCGTCCATGTCGTCATCGAGATCAGCGCCGTCGATATCCGCATCGAGCATGTCGTCGTCGAGATCGTCGTCGTCTTCAGCGCTCTCGTCGAACTCGGCGGACTCGTCCGGGGCCTCGACCTTCGCCGCGGCAGACTTGCGCACAGTCTTCTTGGCGGCAGACTTCCTCACCGTCTTCTTGGTGGTTTTCTTGGTTGTCTTCTTCGCGGTCTTTTTCGCCGTTTTCTTGGCGGTCTTCTTAGCAGTCTTCTTCGCTGCCTTCTTCACTGCTTTCTTGGCAGTTTTCTTCGCCGTCGTCTTTTTAGCGGCGGTCTTGCGGGCAGGCGAAGTGGCGCCGGTGTCCCCGGATGCGTCAGCGCTGTTCTCAGGGCTCTGGTTTTTAGATGGGGTGCTCGCTGCCACGTACGACCTTTCATGAGCTCGCCGCTTCTCTTCGTTGGTGCGTCACCACAATACGGGACTGCGGTGGCGGCAGTATCAACGCGGAGAGGCGGAGTCTATTCCTGCGTCCATGTGTTACGGCGCGGTACAAGCCCTGGCAGAAATGTCATCTGCCAGCACTGGAACCGCTAAGTTATTGAACAACCCTACAGCATACGCACGCACACTCAGTGAGCGCCACCTTGTGAAAGTCATTAATTTCAGTGTGCGGTGGAGCTTTGGGGTGAGGAAGTTACGGAGTGATGTCCTTCCACACGGCCATCGCGGCACCGACGATTCCGGCACGGTTGCGGAGCGTGGCCGGAATGACGGGAGTGTCGATGGTGAGCAGTGGCACCCATTTGTCTGCCTTGCGGGAGATCCCGCCGCCGACGACGAAAGCGGACGGATTGAACAGTCGCGCGTACTCGGCCAGAACACGGTCCACGCGCTTGGCCCACTTCTTGTAGCTCAGCTCTTCGCGGTCACGCACTGCGGAGGAGGCTTGGTGCTCGGCCTCCTTGTCGTCGACCATCATGTGCCCCAGCTCTGTGTTGGGGAAGAGCTCGCCGTTCATGAGGAATGCAGAGCCGATGCCTGTGCCGAAGGTGAGGAACATGACGGCACCGGTCCGGGCGGCTTCATCGCCGAAGGCGACTTCGGCCAAGCCGGCTGCATCAGCGTCGTTAAGCACTGCGAGCTCGCGGCCCGGTAGGTGGCGTGCGAAAAGATCGTGGACGTTGGTGCCGATCCACGAGTCGTCGATATTGGCGGCGGTGCGTGCGATCTGGTTGGTGACCACCGATGGCAGGCAGATGCCCACGGGGCCGTCCCAACCGAGCTGGCGCACGATCTCCGCCGTCGTCTCAGCGACAGCGTCAGGGGTGGCTGGCTGCGGGGTCTGAATTTTGACGCGGTCGCTGACGAATTCACCGGTCGTCATATCCACGATGGCGCCTTTGACACCAGAGCCGCCGATGTCAATTCCGCAGCAGTGCGCGTGCGGTGTTTCTTTCGCAGCGTGCGCGTTGTTTTCGTTGGTTTCAGCCACCCCAGTGTTCATGGTTGCTGATTCTAGTCATCCCGCCGATATGAGTGCGGTGCGGTCCTGCGGGAGGTGGCATGTGCGACACGCCGGAGACGCAATGCGCGGGAGAAACATGACAGACGGGACACGTTGATTTAGTATCGCCTCGAAAGAAGGCAGTAAAGGCCGTCAGCGGGTGGTATTCCACCCAGTAAAGCGCGGTTGATGCTGCGACGATGTATGGCAAAGGAGACCCACTAGTGGCCACCGATTACGACGCGCCCCGCCGACGACTCGACGATGAGATTGAGACCGATTCGCTCGAGGGGCTCAAGGCCGAGGAAGTCGCCGGCAGCAGCATGGACGACGACGGCGAAGTCGTCGACGCCTTCGACCCGCCCCAGGTGGATCTGACCGGCGAGGAGCTCAACGTCTCCGTCGTGCCGAAGCAGCAGAACGAGTTCACCTGCGCGTCCTGCTTCCTAGTGCAGAAGAACAACCGTCTGGGCCACACGGAGTCCGACGGTTCGAAGATCTGCCTGGATTGCGAGTAGTTTCTAGCCCTTCTGCAGCGGGGCGATTGCTTGTTCCGCTTGCGCAGGGACGAACGCCCGGAGAAGTTTCTCCGGGTTCTTCGACGACACGAGCCAGTACGGAGTGGGGTCCTCCGGATCGTCGAGCACGAAGAGGGCGAGCTCCTTAACCCACGCATGGTGGATGAGATATGCGGCCGGGTCGAGCTGACGCCCGAGCGCGTTCTGTTTCGCAGACTTGGGCACAGCAAGAGAACGCTTAACGACGTTGTCTGGCAGGTTCGCGTCTCCCACCACCAGCCAGCGGGTCCCATCGCTATCCTTCTCCACCTTCACCACGGTGGAGGACAGGTGGAGCAGGAACCACACGATCACCGCGGCGACGAGAACAAAGGTGATGGCGAACCACCAGAAGCCACGGTTATTACCCATTTGGGCGCCGAGCAATGCGGCGAACGCGATGCCGATGATCCACCACCACGCGGGCACCCACTGGCGTTCTGAATAAAGCACCTCCGGGGAACCGGAAGTAGTCTGCGATGCTCCGGCGGGGTTGCTGGTCACATTCTCTTTGGCGTTGTCCGTCACGCCTTCCATGTTAAGCAGCACGGGGACAATCCTTGAATCGCTCGCCGTGATACTGCGCCACGGCGAGAGCATGGAGCGGTCACGTAGTCTGGGGCCGTGACCAACCACGCGATGAATCATGCGAATGAAAGCGCCGCCGGTGGGGGAATTGGCCCCATCCCGTTGAAGCGGCTCGACCCCGAGCTGCCTGTGCCCAAGCGCGCGCACCGCGGCGATGCCGGTGTGGACCTGCACTCCGCTGAAGATCTCACGATCGCGCCGGGGGAGCGCGTTTTAGTAAAGACAGGGATCGCGTTGGCGCTGCCGCTGGGCACCGTCGGCTTGATCCACCCGCGCTCAGGCCTAGCGGCGAAGCACGGGATCACGATCGTGAACGCGCCGGGCACCGTGGATGCGGACTACCGTGGCGAGCTGATGGTGTGTCTGCTCAACACGGACAAGGACACGCCATTCGAGATCACCCGGGGCATGCGTATCGCACAGCTCGTTGTTCAGCGGGTGGAACTCCCGGATTTCGTCGAGGTCGACGAGCTTGACGAGACGGTCCGCGGCGCCGGCGGGTACGGTTCAACCGGCGTGAACTGATCGATTACAACAAGCACAACTAGCACAAGGAGATCGCAGCACCATGGGTTTTTGGCCGTTTGGCAAGAATAAGAAGAAGGCAGCTGACGCTGCTGAAAAGCTCACTGCAGACGCTAAGGACGCAGAGCAGTCGAGCAACCCGAGCTCCGAGTACACCGTTACAGACCTGCAGGAGGGCGCGAGCTCCAAAAAGGCAGAGAAGCCGAGCAACCCGAGCTCCGAGTACACCATTACGGACCTGCAGGAAGGCGCGAGCTCCAAGGAGTCTGAGGAGGAGTCTTCCGAGGCGGACGAATCGGAGAATGAACCCGAGCCCAAGCTCGTAACCGCTGCGGCGGACAAGGCAGGGGATGCGGACCACGTTCAGCCCCAGACCCAGGCTTACGCGGGGCCGGTCACAATCGAGCACGACGCCATCGGCGGCGACACGGGTCCATTCGACGGCGACAGCGTGGACATCAAGGATTTCGACTTCAGTGATTTCGCTGAAGGCATCCTGAATTTGGGATCGATCCAGCTGCCGCTGCCGAAGGGCTCTCAGGTGCAGGTGGAGATGGGCGAGCAGGGGCCGCGCATGCTCCACGTCGTGACCGAATTCGGGCGCGTCACTCCGGTCGCATTCGCTGCGCCGAATTCCGGCGGTATGTGGGAAGAGTCGAGCGACGAGATCATCGAGGGGATGCAGGGTGAGGGAATGCCCGCCACCTTCGAGGAAGGACCGTGGGGCCGCGAGGTCGTGGGTCGCGGAGACAACGGTGTCATCCGCATCGTCGGTGTGGAAGGCCCGCGCTGGCTCTACCGTGTCACGCTCGCGGCACCGCACGGCAAGGAAGATCAGCTGGCTGAGCTGGCGCACGAGATCATTGCCCGCTCCTTTATCTACCGCGGCAGCTCCCCGGTGCTGGCCGGCAACTCCCTACCGGTTGAGCTGCCCGCGCAGCTTGCCGCGCAGTTGCAGCAGGCAATGGCGCAGCAACAGCAACAGCAGCAGAACCAGAATCCAGACCAGAATTAGAGCAGAACTAGACCGGAACTGAACCAGAACTAGATCAAGCACTCGAGACATGGACGACCGACCCACCACGCATTCACCAGCACTGAGCGTGGGTGACACTCTCACGCTCACACCGACGACGATGGCCCACGGCGGGGAGGCGATCGCGCACGCGCCGGACGGGCGGGTCGTCTTTGTCGCCGGAGCGATTCCGGGCGACACCGCATCGGTGGCGTTGACCAAGGTGAAAAAGAACTGGGCGCGTGGGGAAGCACAGGTCATCGACACCCCGTCGCCGGACCGCGTGGACCCGGCCTGCCCTGCTGCGGAAGCGGGCGCCGGGTGCTGCGACTACTCCCACATCACGCCGACCGCGCAGGAGAGGCTCAAACGCGAAATCCTCGTCGGGCAGCTGGACAAATTCGCGCGCCCGAGCGGTGTTCTCACCGGCTTCGACCTCGCCATCGATCTCGAACAGGACACACTCGCGCCGCTGACCGGCTGGCGCACGCGTGTCCGCCTCGGCGTGGGCCCGGATG
>NZ_JAGKSD010000012.1 GCF_017942225.1 Corynebacterium sp. Marseille-P3884
ACACAAAATTCAAGATATGAGATCTAAAAAGCTAGAATAACATAACATAAAACGCCCTCGTACATACACACCACGGGAAAACACCTCACTATTAAACAGTCATTAGTGTAATCGACATTAAGGAAAGCTCCATTTATAATACTTTTTTTTTTTTTTTTTTTTTTTTTTTTTTTTTTTTTTTTTTTTTTCTCGTCTTCGACTTCGACACCCAGGAGCCCCACCCCTCCAACGTCGAGGGCCTCGCTCTGTCTCTTCTCCACATCTAGATTTTTATAAGAGACAGGCTTGAGCCTTAAAATAAACCGCGCGATATGTTTAATACAGCAGATATTCCGTCATTTCCCGGCCATGCTTAAGGACCCCCGCTTTGGCACACCACAATTTCTACGACTCGCTCGGACTCGACCGCGGCAAGGACGCGGAAACGCTGGGCAAACTCATCGACGAGCGCCTCAATTCGCAATCGCTTAACGACGCCACCCGCGACGAACTCCAACTCGCCCGCCTCATCCTCGGCGACTCCGGCCGCCGGAAAACCTACGACACGCGTCTCGACGACCCCACCGCCCCCACCATCGACGTCCCCGCCCTCCGGGAGATGGCCGCCGCCCCGTCATCGGACTCTTCTCCGACGTCGCAGTTCGGCTCGGCTGCAGCAGGCTCCACTTCTATTGCTAGCTCTGCTTCCAAGGCCGCGGCCGCTTCGAAACGCAACAAGTCGAAGCAGTATTTCCCGGACACGGACCCGGAGGCCGAGGCGGTGCGTCCCGGTCAGACTGAGCCGTCCCAGTCCACGCCCGGCGCGGCCCCGAACTGGGACTCTTTCCCGACGACGACCAACATCCCCCTTTACCAAGGTCCGAACACGGGATCGTTCCCGGGCCAGTACGGTTTCCAAAGCCAGAGCCAGCCGCAGTACGGCTACCCGGGGCAGGCCCAGCAGCCCCAGCAAGTCCAGCAGGGGCAGGTCCAGCCTGTGCAGCAGCAGTCGGTCCAGCAGCCGACGCAGCCCGCCGAACCCGCGCAGCCAGCGCAGGACACGCAGTCCGAGGTAGCGACGAAGGCCGAGAAGAAGGGCGCATCACCGTGGCTCGTCGGCGCGATCGTGCTGGTGCTCCTCGCGATCGCAGCGGGCGGCTGGTGGCTGTGGAGCAACAGCGGCGAGGACTGGAACGCCACGGAAGAAAAGATGGCGGATACCTTCCCGCAGATCATCTCCGAAAAGAGCGGCCAAAAGGGCTGGCTGGGCATGAAGTGCAAGTCGATGACGCCGAATAGCGGCGAGGACGCGCGTATTCGTTGCTCGGATAAGAGTCTCGGAGTGAGCATCATCGACTACGGCACGGAGGCGAACCGCGACGCGCAGCTGCCGGAGGGAGACGCGGAGGTCATCGGCAACAACGTGTGCTCGGCGCGCTCCTACAAGATGGAGGGAGTGACTCCGCCGGCGTACCGCATCGCACCGGAAAAGGAGGATGCGCAGTACTTGCTCGTCGTCAATGGCGGCGAGGCGGAGAGCAAGCGCATGTACTTGAACCTCTGCGAGAAGACGCGTGGCTAGAAGTCGGCGCACAGCACTTACCGCAGCGGCGGCAGCGACGCTGACGCTTGCCGGGTGCTCGCAGAACCTGGAGGAGGCGCAGGGGCCGGTGCTGGAGCATGTGTCGTCGATAAGCGAAAGCCCGGAAAGCGAAACGGCGACGGTGACCACGACACGCGCCGCGGACACGCCCGTGGACCCGGCGGATTACGAACGCGCTGGCATGAGCATCTTCACGTACCATCTCGGCGCGCGCACCGGCACGTGCGCCATCAGCCCGCACGGCGCGACATGCCAAGGCACCACGCCTAACGACGCCCCCACCGTCACCGCCGTCCCCCTGCCCCCGCGCAAGGCCGACGCGATCTACGCTGGCACTGACGGCATGCACTACACCGTGTTCGAAGGCGTCGGACCCAGCCAGGGCGACCTGCGCCCCGGCCAATCGATCCGCGTCAACGAGAACCACTGCTCCTACCCGGACGACGACACCTTGCGGTGCGCATCCGGCGACGCGCTGAGTTACACCATCGAAAGCGACGGCACGATCACCCCGCACGGACACCTCGACGACCCGCCTGTGTGGACCCTTCCTGACTATTGGTAAGCAGAAGCGACTACGGTAGAGCATCGTGACTACCCAGGACCTTTCAGAGCAGCAACAGATCCGCCGCGCAAAGCGCGAAAAACTCCTCGAGCAGGGCAAGGACGCGTACCCGGTGGAGGTGGACCGGACGACGTCGTTAAGCGAATTGCGCGAGAAATACTCTGTCGTTGAATCTGGCGCTGACGGGGTGACCACCCTGGAAGCTGGCCAGGAGACGCAGGACGAGGTCGCGGTCGCAGGCCGCATCATGTTCCAGCGCAACACAGGCAAGCTTTGCTTTGCGACGCTTCAAGAAGGCGACGGCACCCAACTCCAGGTCATGCTCTCCCTGGCTGAAGTCGGCGAAGAAGCTCTCGCTGACTGGAAATCCGACACCGATCTGGGCGATATCGTCTCCGTGCGCGGCCGCGTCATCGCGTCCAAGCGCGGCGAACTGTCCGTCATGGCGAAGTCCTGGCACATGGCCGCCAAGGCGCTGCGCCCGCTGCCCGTCGCGTTCGCCGACATGAACGAGGAGCAGCGTGTGCGCTACCGCTACACCGACCTCATCATGCGCGAGGACGCCCGCACAAACGCGCTGACCCGCATCAAGGTGATTGCTGCGCTGCGCAAGTACCTCACGGGCCTGGACTTCGTCGAGGTGGAAACCCCGATGCTGCAGACCCTGCACGGTGGTGCTGCCGCACGCCCTTTCCAGACGCACTCCAACGCCCTCGACATCGACCTCTACCTGCGCATCGCCCCTGAGCTCTACCTCAAGCGCTGCGTCGTCGGCGGCCTCGAGCGCGTCTTCGAGATCAACCGCAACTTCCGCAACGAAGGCGTCGATTCCTCCCACAGCCCGGAATTCACCATGATGGAGACCTACCAAGCATGGGGCACCTACAAAGAAGGCGCCGAAACCATCAAGGGCGCCGTCCAATTCTGCGCCCAGGAAGTCTTCGGGTCCACCACCGTCACGCTTGCCGACGGCACCGAATACGACCTCGGCGGCGAATGGAAAGTCCTGGAGATGTACCCGTCCCTCAATGAAGCGCTGGCGCGCAAATTCCCCGGCCAGCCCGAGGTGACCATCGACTCCACCGTCGACGAACTCAAGGCCATCGCCGCCGAAATCGGCCTCAAGGTACCTGAAAACGCCGGCTGGGGCCACGGCAAACTCGTCGAGGAGATCTGGGAAGAGCTCTGCTCCGACCAGCTCTACGAACCGACCTTCGTGATCAACTTCCCCGTCGAGACCTCGCCGCTGACCCGCGACCACCGTGAAAAGCCGCGCGTCACCGAGAAGTGGGACCTCTACGTCCGCGGCTTCGAGCTGGCCACCGGCTACTCCGAGCTTGTCGACCCGGTCATCCAGCGCGAACGCTTCGAAGACCAAGCCCGCCTCGCCGCCGACGGCGACGATGAAGCCATGGTCCTCGACGAAGACTTCCTCGCCGCCATGGAACAGGGCATGCCGCCCACAGCCGGCACAGGCATGGGCATCGACCGCCTGCTCATGGCCCTGACCGGCCTTGGCATTCGCGAGACCGTTCTCTTCCCGATGGTGCGCCCCGAAGCGTAGCCGCGCAAAAAACATTCCCGCGACCTCGCATTTTTCCTGGCTGCACGATACAGTCTGACTTGTTATTCGAATAGTCGAAAGGACCCACTTCGATGAGCACTTCCTGGCAGGGCAACTCCTACGGCCAGCAGTACGACAGGGACGGCATGCCCGTGAATAATTCCGGTGCAGGTTCCAGCAACTACTACGCGGCGTTCGCACAGCCGGGTCAGCAGCCTGTCCAGCAGCCGCAGCAGCCGGCAGCGGTGCCGGCTCAGTACGCGCAGCCGGCTCAGTACGCGCAGCCGCAGCCGTACAACCAGTACCCGCCGATGATGAACCCGCCGAAGAGCAAGGCCGTTGCGGCTTTGTTGTTCTTCTTCCTGGGCGGTTTCGGCGCCGGTAACTTCTACATGGGACAGAACAACCTGGGTGTCACGAAGCTGGTACTGATGTTCTTTGGTCTCATCACGTCGTTCTTCATCATCGGCCTCTTTGTGATGACGGCGGTCGGCTTGTGGGCGCTGGTGGAGATGATCATGGTGCTCACCGGTAGCGGCGGCTACGACCGTGACTCGAACGGTGTGCCGCTGCAGTAGCTGCAGTCACCACGTTTGAGGACCTGGGCGCTCCTAGCTGAGCGGTGCCCAGGTCCTTTTGTTTGGGCGTAGGCTCGATGGCTAGCTACGTCCACGGAAAGGTTCGCGAATGACTGACAGGGTGGTTCTCCACGGCATCGGCGTCTCGTCGGGGATAGCGTCGGGGCCTGCGGTGCTAGTGGCGCCGGCGGTGGGAATCGACCTGGATGAGCCAGCATCGGCGGACGCGGAGGTCGACGGACAGCGTGTGCGCGAAGCGCTCGACCAGGTCGCTGCCGGGTTGTCGGAGAGTGCGGCGCATGCAGTGGGCGACGCCAAGGAGATCCTCGAGGCCACCGCCGCATTGGCGAAGGACCGCGGCCTGATCAAGAGCATCGACAAGGAGCTGAAGAACGGCAAAGGCGTCACGGCTGCTGTTCACGCCGCCGTGGAGGTCTACGCGAAGAAGCTGCGCAAGATCGGCGGCTACTTGGCCGAGCGTGTGACCGACCTCTACGACATTCGCGATCGCGCGACGGCGCGTCTCCGCGGGCTGCCCGAGCCCGGCATTCCCGATCTCATGGAGCCCAGCATCATCGTCGCGCACGATCTCGCGCCTGCGGAAACGGCGACGCTCGACCGCAGCAAGGTCTTGGGCATCGTCACGGAAGCGGGCGGCGCGACGTCGCACACGGCGATTCTCGCAGCGCAGCTCGACATTCCAGCCGTCGTTAAGGTCGCAGGAATCACCGAGTCGCTTATCGACGCCACCTCCCTCGCCCTCGATTCCTCCCTCTCCCTCGTCATCCTCGCGCCGACCCCTGAAGACATCACGGAACTTGAGGGGCGCTTCCGTCGCCGCGCAAAAGCCCTCGCCGGTTCTGCCGGTCCAGGTACCACTAAGGACGGTCATCCGGTGAAGCTGCTGGCCAATATCGGCACCGCCGCTGATGCCGTCTCCGCCGCCTCCTTGGATCTGGAAGGTTCCGGGCTCTTCCGCACTGAGTTTCTCTTCCTGGGACGCGAGGAAGCACCCACCGTCGAGGAGCAGACAGCGACATACACCGCTGTCCTGGAAGCATTCGGCGACCGCCGCGTTGTCGTCCGCACCCTTGACGCGGGTGCCGACAAGCCGCTTGCCTTCGCCGACCTCGGCCCTGAGGAAAACCCGGCCCTCGGCAAGCGCGGCGTGCGCCTGACCCAGGTCCGGGAAGACCTCATGGACAACCAGCTCGTTGCCCTCGCCGCCGCACAGGAAGCAGTTCCGTCGTCCGACCTGTGGGTCATGGCGCCGATGGTGGGGACGAGGGAGGAGGTCGAGTGGTTCGTCGATAAGTGTCGTTCTGTTGGCTTGCAGAGAGCCGGAATAATGGTGGAAACCCCCTCCGCGGCAATCCGCTCCGCTGATTTGCTCGCGCTTGCCGACTTCGCCTCCATCGGCACCAACGACCTCTCCCAGTACACAATGCCCGCCGACCGACTGCGGGGCGCCCCCGCAGAGCTACTGCCCCCGGGGCACCCCGCCGTTCTCTCCATGATCCGCGAAACGTGCCGCGGCGGCGACGCGACCGGCAGCGATATCGGCGTGGGCGGGGAAGCCGGCGGCGACCCGCTGCTTGCCCTTGTCCTCGTCGGTCTCGGCGTGTCGTCGTTGTCCATGGCTCCGTCGAAGGTTCCCGCCGTCCGCGTTGCCCTCGCGCTTCACGACCTCGCCACCTGCCGCGAAATCGCCTCCCGCGCCCTCGCCGCCACTACCGCCGATGCCGCCCGCGCCGGTGCCCTCGAACTCGCGGACCCAGTTGTCCGCGACCTTTTCGCCCGTTAGCGCCCCTTGTGGCCTGCCCGTTTGGGCGATGTCTACTGAAGTAGACATCGTTTCGTAGACGATGGGTTGCGGGGCGTTTAACGTTTGTGTCATGAACCAATTCGCGGCGCACGTCGGCGCAGGCAACGCCATCGACCTGCTGGGTAGCTTCGACGCCCAGCAGCTTGTCGACGCCGGCGCCAACCCCACCCGCGTTGCCGATTGGAAGGGCGTCTACGAGGTCTATTACGGAAAGACTCGGTTTTCCCGCCAGCAGGCTAATGCTGTTCGTGTTGCCCGCCAGACTGCGAAGTCGTTGGATCAGTTGGTGCTCATCGAGCAACGCATCCGCCCGTTGGGTACCGAAAAAGAAAAGTGGAAGATCCGCCTGGCGTTGTTGTCGGTGCGTGGAAACTACGAGACGTTGAAGCGCCGCGCCAAAGACATCGTCCCTGAGGTGGATACACCTGCACCGGAGTCGGCGGTGCGGTTCGGTAAGGAACGGAAAGGTAAACGCACTTTTAGTGCCACTGGTGATGCGCGGGATATCGCTGCTCTTGAGTACGCGCTGCGCCGAAAACTCGACGCCACCCGTCCTGAGGGCCCGCAGATGTACGAGGCATTCCACGACCTGCTCCACAAGGACGGTGCTGTCGCTGATGCTGTTCCACGCCCGCTGGTGCAAATCCCGCTGCCGGATTACATCAAGATCCTTGGCGGCCAAGGGGACGACACCATCCTGGGCCTGTCTGATGGCACCACGATGACTGGTGCGGAGTACCTGATGCACCATCACTCCAAAGACCTCGAGGTGGCGTTGTTCCACCCGCAGGCAGGTCCGGTGAACCTGTACAACACGAAACGGTTCGCCAATCAGAAACAACGCGACCTCGCCCGAGCAACACTAACGACGTGTCCAGTACCAGATTGCCGGCATGCTGCTGATAACTGCGAGGTCCACCACATCGAATCCTGGGCCCGCGGCGGGCCGACGAACATGAACAACCTGTCGGTGTTGTGCAGGTATCACAACCGCACCAACGATGATGACCCCGGCAGACACAACAGGGGCCGAATACAGGTGCGCGATGGGACACCGACATGGGTTTCACCGCGCGGAACACCAGTACCGAACAGGACACACCAATACGGTGCCATGCACCTACTGTTCGGGAAATAGCGAAAAGGCCGCAGACAAGATCTGACCACGCTCATCGCGTGAATCAGGCATGTCCACGGCCAGTTCGGCGCGCCTGAAAAACTAGCGCATCAGGTCGCGGCCGTACAGGTGCGCGCGAAGGCCGATCCGAGGATCACTGTTGGTTCAACTCGGAGGCCTTGGGGCCGGCGGGGCTTGGTTTGAGCTCTGATTCGTGATTCGGGCTGGAGTCTCGGCGGGGGAGTCGTCCGCGTCCTGGGTGAGGCGGAACTTGCGGGGGAGTTTCCCTTTCTTCCACAGGGCATACCCGATGATTCGGCGCAGCAGGAGCGAAAGACCCACCACCGCGAAAACGGTGGAGAAGAGGGCGAGGAGGGAGGAAGACTCGTCGGCACGCAATTCGATCACGATCGGCAGGACGATTCCCGCGACGATGAACGCCACGTCTCCCACGAAGTTCGTCACGCGCAGAAAAAGCAGCGGAAACGACAATAGGAAGACGAATAACAGGGCCACCACCAACGGCACGAAGACAAAAGCGGAGGTGAATCCTGCGTCAGTCCCGGTGCCCGAGGTGTCCTCAACTACGGCCGCGATGAGATAAACAAGCGCGACGATCTCCAGCAGGGGCACGATGAGTGCCGGGTAATCCCATAGCCGGGGGACCTGGCGAGCCTTGGGCGGGCGCGAGTTCGTCATGCCTAGAAAGTCTAGATACCTCACCGCGGCTGCGCCGAGCTGAAACTTGGCGGATTCAGCCGGGGCGAGCTGGAGCGATTGCTGCCGGGTGCGCGGTGCAGAATTGGGCGCCCCGCAGCCGAGCCGACGTGGGCAAACGGCTACGAGAGCGTCGCGTACATGATGGCCTTGATGGTGTGCATGCGGTTTTCGGCTTCGTCGAAGACCTTTGACTGGGGGGATTCGAAGACTTCGTTGGTGACTTCCATTTCGGTGATGCCAAATTTTTGGGTGATGTCAGCGCCGATTTCGGTGTTGGTGTCGTGGTAGGACGGCAGGCAGTGCATGAAGATGGCGTCGGGGGAGGCTTTGGCCATGACGGCGGAGGTGACGCGGTAGGGCTCGAGAAGCCGGATGCGTTCTTCCCAGATGTCGTCGGGTTCGCCCATGGAGACCCAGATGTCGGTGTAGATGACGTGGGCACCGGTGACAGCTTCGTCGACATCTTCGGTGAGGGTGATGGGGGCGGAGGTGGGGAGGGCAGTGCAGGCGTCGATAAGCTCTTGCTCTGGCATTTGCTCCTTCGGGCCGCACGCGACGAAATGGATGCCGAGTTTGGCGCAGACGACCATGAGGGAATTTGCGACGTTGTTGCGCGCGTCGCCCATGTAGACGAGCTTGAGGCCGCGCAGTCCTTGCGGGAAATTCTCCTCGATGGTGAGCATGTCGGCGATCATTTGGGTGGGGTGGAATTCGGTGGTCAGGCCGTTCCAAACGGGGACACCGGCATTCGCGGCGAGCTCCTCGACGATCTCTTGGCCGAAGCCGCGGTATTCGATGCCGTCGAACATGCGGCCCAAAACGCGCGCGGTGTCGGCGATGGATTCTTTCTTGCCCATCTGCGACGACCCGGGTTCGAGGTACGTGACGCCCATGCCGAGGTCGTGACCAGCGACTTCGAACGAGCAGCGTGTGCGCGTCGACGTTTTCTCGAAGAGAAGCACGATATTTTTGCCCTCGAGGTAGCGGTGCGGCGTGCCGGCGAGCTTGAGGTTCTTGAACTGCCGCGACAGATCGATGAGGTACCGGATTTCATCGGGCGTGAAATCAAGCAGCTTCAGAAAATTGCGGCCGGACAGACTGATAGGCATTGGGTAGCTCCTTTTCGTTTCCATCTAATTTACGCATTTCGCTTAACGACGCCCACCCCCCGTTCGCTACCAGCGAACAGCCCCAGGAGCTGCTGTTTTACGGTGTTTTTCTGTTTTGTCCTTTCGAGGCGGGATTGCCTCGTGTACGTGCGCGTTATGGTGGGTGGAACTTAAATTTAGAGACTTAGCCAAAAAGGGGTTGCCACATGTTCGAGCGGTTTACTGACCGTGCACGTCGCGTGATCGTGCTGGCCCAGCAGGAAGCTCGCGACCTGAACCACAATTACATCGGCACCGAGCACATTCTGCTCGGTCTGATTCAGGAGGGCGAGGGCGTTGCTGCCAAGGCTCTAGAGTCGATGGGGATCAACCTCGAGGACGTGCGCCGCGAGGTCATCGACATTATCGGCCGCGGTTCGCAGCCGCACACGGGCCATGTGCCGTTCACGCCACGCGCGAAGAAGGTGCTGGAGCTCGCTCTGCGCGAAGGCCTGCAGATGGGTCACAAGTACATCGGCACCGAATTCCTGCTGCTCGGCCTGATCCGCGAAGGTGAGGGCGTTGCTGCTCAGGTACTGATCAAGCTCGGTGCGGATCTGCCGCGTGTGCGCCAGCAGGTTATCCAGCTGCTCTCGGGTTACGAGGGCGGCGACGGCCAGAACCCCGAGGTCGCCGAAGGCCAGGGCAGCGGCCCGAGCCTTGCCGGTGCCGGTTCTAGCCAGGGCGGCATGGGCGGTCCGCGCGGTGGCGGCGGCGAGCGTTCCAACTCGCTCGTGCTCGACCAGTTCGGCCGCAACCTGACCGCCGCCGCGAAGGAAGGCAAGCTCGACCCGGTCGTGGGACGCGACAAGGAGATCGAGCGCATCATGCAGGTGCTCTCGCGCCGCACCAAGAACAACCCGGTGCTCATCGGCGAGCCCGGCGTGGGCAAGACCGCTGTTGTCGAGGGCCTGGCGTTGGACATCGCCAACGGCAAGGTCCCGGAGACGCTGAAGGATAAGCAGGTCTACTCGCTCGACCTGGGCTCCCTGGTTGCCGGTTCCCGTTACCGAGGCGATTTCGAGGAGCGCCTGAAGAAGGTGCTCAAGGAGATCAACCAGCGCGGCGACATCATCCTGTTCATCGACGAGATCCACACTCTCGTCGGTGCCGGCGCTGCCGAGGGCGCCATCGACGCGGCTTCCCTGCTGAAGCCGAAGCTGGCCCGCGGCGAGCTCCAGACCATCGGTGCGACCACGCTCGACGAGTACCGCAAGCACATTGAGAAGGATGCCGCCCTCGAGCGCCGCTTCCAGCCCGTGCAGGTCGACGAGCCGAGCATCGACGACACCATCTTGATCCTCAAGGGTCTGCGCGACCGCTACGAGGCGCACCACCGCGTGTCCTACACCGACGACGCGCTGGCCGCCGCTGCGAACCTGTCCGACCGCTACATCAACGACCGCTTCCTGCCGGACAAGGCCGTCGACCTTCTCGACGAGGCCGGCGCCCGCATGCGCATCAAGCGCATGACCGCGCCGAAGGGGCTGCGCGATGTCGACGACCGCATCGCCGACGTGCGCAAGGAGAAGGAAGCGGCGATCGACGCCCAGGACTTCGAGAAGGCGGCTGGCCTGCGCGACACCGAGCGCAAGCTGGGCGAAGAGCGCGCTGAGAAGGAGAAGCAGTGGCGCTCCGGCGAGCTTGAGGACATCGCCGAGGTCGGCGAGGAGCAGATCGCCGACGTGCTGGCCCACTGGACCGGCATTCCGGTGTTCAAGCTCACCGAGTCCGAGTCGTCGCGCCTGCTCAACATGGAAGAAGAGCTGCACAAGCGCATCATCGGCCAGGACGACGCCGTCAAGGCGGTCTCCCGCGCCATCCGCCGCACCCGCGCCGGCCTGAAGGACCCGCGCCGCCCGTCCGGCTCGTTCATCTTCGCCGGCCCGTCCGGTGTGGGTAAGACCGAGCTGTCGAAGGCGCTCGCGGAATTCCTCTTCGGTGAAGAGGACGCCCTCATCCAGGTCGACATGGGTGAATTCCACGACCGCTTCACCGCCTCCCGCCTGTTCGGCGCGCCTCCGGGCTACGTCGGCTACGAGGAGGGCGGCCAGCTCACCGAGAAGGTGCGTCGCAAGCCGTTCTCCGTCGTGCTTTTCGACGAGATCGAGAAGGCCCACAAGGAGATCTACAACACCCTGTTGCAGGTGCTCGAAGAGGGCCGGCTTACCGACGGCCAGGGTCGCAATGTCGACTTCAAGAACACCGTTTTGATCTTCACCTCCAACCTGGGTACCTCCGACATCTCGAAGGCTGTGGGAATCGGCTTCACCGGCGACAGCTCCACGGATGCCGATGCCCAGTACGAGCGCATGAAGAACAAGGTTCACGACGAGCTGAAGAAGCACTTCCGCCCCGAGTTCTTGAACCGTATCGACGAGATCGTCGTCTTCCACCAGCTCACCCAAGAGCAGATCGTGGAGATGGTCGAGCTGCTCACGCAGCGCCTCGAGAAGAACCTCGCCGCCCAGGACATGGGCATCGAGCTTTCCGACGCTGCCAAGAACCTCCTCGCCGCCCGCGGCTTCGACCCCGTTCTTGGCGCCCGCCCGCTCCGCCGCACCCTGCAGCGCGAAATCGAGGATGTGCTCTCCGAAAAGATCCTCTTCGGCGAGATCGGTGCCGGCGAGATCATCGAGGTCGACGTCACAAACTGGGACGGCAAGACCGACAGCCCGCGCGACTACGAGAACGCCGAGTTCACCTTCAGCCCGAAGCCGAAGCCTCTGCCTGAGGAGACCTTCGGCGACCTCGACGAGGACGATGTCCGCGACATCGCCCCGGAGGACGGCCAGGAGGACGTGCAGATTCGCGCGACCACTCCGCCGGAATCCACGGACCCGGAGAACGGCCCCGACGCTTCCGGCAGCGACTCCGTCGTTGACGCCGACGCTGATGCCGACGCCGACACCGACGGAGCAGCAGGCACAGACACGCTGGATCCCCCGCGCGGAGACGACGGTGACGGCGACGACGGCGAAAAAGCCTAAGCTCTAGCTACGGCGCCCTGCGCACTCGAATCTCGGGTGTGCGGGGCGTTAGTCGTTGAAGCGCTCGTTCATCCAGCGGATGACTTCGCCGGATTGAGTGATCGCGGGGGCGACGTGGCCGAGGCCGGCGCGGGAGGAGGCGTCGGAAAGCGGAATGCTCAGGAAGGTGACGGGGGAGCCGAGGGAGCGGTAGTCGTCGGCAAGCTGTTTGCCCTGGTCGTACGGGACGACATTGTCTTGCGGCGATTGCGCGATGAGGATTGGAGCTTTGACGGGCACGGTGCCGAGGCGGTTGAGGCGGAGGGTGCGGAGGATGCGGTCGTCGGAAAGCGCGAGCTCGTCCAGCGACGGCGCATCCGGCGCGAGGTCCTCGATCGATGCCGACGAACCCGCGGTCTCAGCGACACAACTCGCCGCGACAGCCGTGAGATAGCGATTCGCCGCGGCCGTCGTGTGCGCGCCGACTGCCTCCCGGAACTCCGGGTACGAATACGCGTAACTCGCGATCACCATGGCCATCACCGGCTCCAACGTCGCCGGATTACCCTGCTTGAGCATCGTCTCCGGATTCGCCGGCGGCGCGCCCGCGAAAACCCCCACGAGGTGAAGATCCGGCGCGTACTCCGGCTGCAACTCACCAGCTGCCGCTACCGCCCCGCCGCCCTGGCTGTAGCCGTAGAAAAAGACCTTCTCGTCCGGTTCCGCCGCCGCGCGCGCCGCGTCGATGACCGCATGCCCCTGGTCGATCCTGTTCAGATACGTGTGGACCCCCGGCGTACCCAACCCGATGTAATCCGTGACGACGACCTGATACCCCTCGTCCGCCAACCTCTGCGCCACCGGCGCTTCGTAGTTGACGTTCACGGAGGAGCCATCCATGCCGACCAGCATCGATGAGCCTGCCGACGGCGCGCACTGGTCGCCCATTCCCCGCGTTCCCGGAGCCAGCACCACTGTGCCCTTGCGCGAATTCTCGCCGCGTGACTTTGCCGGGTAAATCGCACCCGAGACCGGGACGATCTGACCGCGCTCATTGGTGGACGTGTAGAGAATCCGCTCGTTGCGCGAGCTGCCGACGCGCTCACGTGCCGCCAGCTTGCCCGGCTCGTCAGGGAGTGGCTGGTTTGTTTTCAGGGTGGTGGAGCTCAACTCGGAAGAGCCCTTAGAAGAGCCGCTGCTGCTCGCTGAACTGAGTGTTTCCCCGAGCGCTGAGCTTAAGGGGCCGAACCAAGGCGCGGTGGAACTGGAGCTCAGACCCGAAGATTGCGCATGAGCTTCCGGTGCGTCGAGGACGCAGGTGCTGGCAAAGGAGATTGCGATTGCGGCGGGGATGGTGCGGAAAACAGAAGGGGAGAAGCGGGGCATGATCGAAAACCTCAGTTCGGTGGAGTGTTCAGTGGGATCAGAAAGCGCCACAGTTGGATTGGGTGGGGACGCCGTCGAAACGGTCAGCCATCCATTTCATGGAGGGAGCCAGATGGGAATAGATGCCGACACCGTGGTTGACAGCAGTCTTGATGCCGGGGGTGAGGGGAGGAAGGGCACTGTCGTAGAAAGTGACGTCGGCGCCGAGAGAGCAGTGATCGCGGGCGAGTTGGGCGACTTGGTCGGAAGGGACGACATCGTCGTTACCAGCAGTAGAAATCATGATGGGGGAGGAGGGGGAGGTGCGGCCGAGCTTTTGGGCGTCGATAAGCGTGCTCATTTCGGGGTTCGTCGTCACTGCTTCGCTGAGCTTCTGCCCGCTCGCCGTGAAAGCGCGCGAGTCGCGCAAACCCCAACGGAGGGCACTATCCGCAATGCACGCATCGGCCGTGGAAGCCAGGAATTCGCGGCCGCGATCTGTGAACAGCGGCGCGAGCGATTCCTTGAGTCCCGGGTAACGGTCCTGCCAGCCGTTCAGCGCGTAGCCCATGACCGCGGAAATCGTGGAATCGTCGACGCCGTGCATTGACTTCAGCAGATCCGCCGGCGGCGCGCCGGCGAACGTTCCCTTCACATCCAGCTCCGGCGCGTAGCTCGCGGCCTGCTCGGCTGCCGACGCCGCAGCCCCGCCACCCTGCGAGTATCCCCAAAAACCGACCGGTCCGCCGTTCGGTAGGGCAGCACGCGCGGCGTCGAGCATCGCGTGGCCTTCTTCCTCGTGGAGCATGTACGTGTGCGCGCCCGGCGTGCCGAGGCCGATGTAATCAGTGACCACCACCCGCATACCCAGCAGCGCCGCCGCGTGATAACTCGGCAGCTCATAGTTCGTGCCGAGCGAACCGGTCTGAAGATTGACCTGCCCCATCATCCACGTTCCCCGCGATGGGGCGCACGCATCTCCGATCCCGCGTGTGCCTGGGCCGAACACGAGAGTCGGACGAGGTCCCTTACCGCGCCACGGGTTCGCCGGCTCCATGATCACGCCGCTGACCGGGACGATATCGCCGTGCACCGTCGTCGAGGTGTAGAGAATGCGCTTCGCGTGGCCGTAGAAATCCGGGCCCAGGATATTCAGCAGGTGCGGCGCGGGCTGGGTTCGCAGGATCTTGCCCGGGCGGTCGAGCTGATCGGCCGGAACCGGGTCGTCGTAAAACGCGTCGTAGCCGTGGACCGGGTCGCCGCCCGGCGTCGTGGCGGCGTGGTGGACGCCGTCGCGGATCTCCTCGACAGTTTGCGCGCTTGCCGACGCCGGCGTGACGACCCCAGCCACAGTGACGGTGGTTATCGCGGCTGTGATGGCAGTGGCGAAGGCGGTAACAGTAGCGGTGGCGAGGGCAGTTGCAGCCGAACGCGGTGAAAGGGGAAAGGTGCAGGAAAAGTGGGCTGCGGGGGAGCGTCGATAAGCGGTGTGGAGCATGCGTTGAATGTTAAGCGAAGTTTTGCGACCTTACGGGTTTTAGAAAGAAAAGTAGGGGGCGCGGTGCGTCGCTTCGCCGTAAGATGAACCGCTATGGGTCTGCTGTACAGGGATAAGAAGAAGGTCGGCAAGAATTCGTGGATCAACGTGTCTAAATCGGGTGCGTCGATGTCGACCAAAATGGGGCCGATGACGGTGAATTCGCGCGGCGGCTTGTGGATCAACCTGCCCGGCGGGCTGACGTACCGCGGGCGCTGGAAGTAGCGCGCGGTAGCCGAGCCGACCTGCGGGCATAGCGCTAAGGGAGGCGGAATCGCCCGTCGGCGTCCTGGGCTGCGAGGCCGTCCTCAAGGAGCGAGTAGAGGGCGCGTGAACGTTGAGCGTCGTCGGGCCAGACGACGTCGATGGCTGATTGGGTAACGGGTGCGTCGGCGTCGCGGAGCACCTTCATGATTTTGCCGCGGACCTGCCGGTCGGTGCCCTCGAATTTTTGGACTTTACGACGCGCCAGCTCTTCCTCCGTCGGCGCCGGGCAGCCGGCCGCGACCCAGGCGCAGTCGTCGAGGAGCGGGCAGGTGTCGCACGCGGGGTTGGTTGCGGTGCAGATGAGGGCGCCGAGTTCCATGAGGCCGGCGGAGAAGACGGCGGCGTCGGAAGCGTCGGCATCGGAAGCGTCGGCAGAGTCAGACGCAGCCCCGGGCAGCAGCTCCGCAACCCACGCGAGCTCGGCTTTTTGCGGCCGGGCAAGCGGGCGGCCAAGGACGGCGCGGGCGTAGACGCGGCGGACGTTGGTGTCGACGACGGGGACGGCTTTCCCGTAGGCGAAGGCGGCGACGGCGCGGGCTGTGTAGTCGCCGATGCCGGACAGCGCGAGGAGGGAGGGAACGGAGGAGGGGACGTGGCCGCGGTGGGCGTCGATAAGCGTTTGCGCGCATTCTTTGAGGCGCAGCGCGCGACGCGGGTAGCCGAGGGTGCCCCATGCGCGCAGGACGGCGTCGGTGGGGGCGGCGGCGAGGTCGGCTGGCGTGGGCCAGCGGGCGATCCATTCTTCCCAGATGGGCGCGACGCGGGCGACGGGTGTTTGGTGGCTCATCACTTCGGACAGCAGGATGCCCCATGGGGTGGTGCCGGGGCGCCGCCAGGGCAGGTCGCGGGCGTTGTCGCGGTACCAGGCGGTGACTTTCGCGGGATCAATCACAATGCATGCAACAATAGTGGCTATGCCTTTCAGGAAGATTCCGCGGGATGCGTGGGCGCACCTTGAAGCGGGTAACGCGAGGTTCGCCAGCGAGCGCCCGGAGCACCCAAACACAAACGCTTATCGACGCGCCGAGCTCCGCTCCGGCCAAGCCCCCTTCGCCGCCGTGCTGGCGTGCTCGGATTCGCGGGTGCCCGTTGAGATGCTTTTCGACGTCGGCTTGGGCGACCTTTTCGTCATCCGCACCGCCGGCGGCTGTGTCGACGCGGCAGTGACTGGTTCGCTGGAGTATGCGGTGAAGTCGCTGGGTGTGTCGCTTATCGTGGTGCTGAGCCACGAGAGCTGCGGTGCGATCGGTGCCGCCGCGTCGTCGTTTGAGGAGGGGGATTTGCCGGCGGACCTGACGCGTGTGTTCGTCGAGAAGATCGCCCCGAGTGTTCTTGCCGCTAAGCGCGCGGGTCGCGACGACCGCGCCGGGATCGAGGAAGTCCACGCCGAAGTCACCGCCGAGCACATCATGGCCCGCATCCCAACCTTGGAGAGCAAGGTCGCTGAGGGCAGCCTCGGTGTCGTCGCCGCAAGATACAGGCTCGAAGATGGCCGCGTCACAAGCGTTCAGGAGCATTTCGCGGGTTAGGATCACGGTGTGACACACCAACCGCCCCGCCGACCCGACCGCTCCGACTTCGGCTCCAGCCGTGCCGAACGTGCTGACCGTGCAGACCGTGCTGAACGCGCCAGCCACGCCGACGCTAGGCCGTTGCCACAGGAGATCTACACCCGGCGACGCGTCGCCGCAGCCGCGGTGATCCTCGCTGTCGCGGCCCTCGTGGTGTGGGGGTTGACCGCGTTCGCTCGTTCCGGCGGAGACGACGAAGCTCCGGCAACCCCGGCCCCTGCGTCGTCGACGTTGGTGACCACCCCGACCGAGCCGAACCCCGAAGGCTCCGACGCCGCCAGCAGCGAAACCGACGCGACCGCAGCCGAGACGACCAGCACCGACGCGAACGCGAAGTCAAGCGATGCTGCCGCGACGGAAGACGGAGAGCCGAGCAAGGGCGCGTCCGAGACCGACAAGCCCGACGCCGAGGCGCTCGCCGCGAAGAAGACATGCGAGCTTGAAGATCTCCAGCTGACCACCGAACTGAACAAGACGGCGTTCGCGCAGGATGATTCCGCGGACAACCGGAAATTCAGCGTCCTGATCCACAACCCGACGGGTGGTGACTGCGTCATCGACACGGACGACAACCAGCTCCGCTTCGCGGCGTTCTCGATCGCCCGCGAGGGGTACCAGCAGATCTGGAGCGACACCGACTGCAACAAGCCGATGATCACCGGCGAGCAAGTCTTCCCGGCGGGCGAGACGAGGAAGTTCACGGCGGCGTGGTCGGGGCTGGATTCGGCACCCGAGCGTTGCGACGCACGCCAGCCCGCCGCCCCCGGCGCCTACGCCGCCGTCGGTTTCCTGGGCGAGAACAGCTCCGCGCCGGTGACTTTCAACGTCACAGGCTAACGAAACCGCAGCTCGGCAGGGCTGCGAACAACGGTGCGAGCAACAGCTAAGTGAAGCGCCGCAGCCCTTCCACGATATGTCGCGCCCACAGCGGCGAGACATTCTCGGCCGCGGCGATCTCGTCGGCGTCGGCGGCGCGAATGGCATCTAGGTCGCCTAGCTCGGCGACGATGCGGTCGATGAGGAATTTCTGCACGCGCGGGATACGGGACAGCGCGCGGTAGCCGCGTGGGGTGACATCCTCCATGAGGTTTTCTTCGGTGGCCGGCAGCCCCAGAATGCTGGCGAGTGCGGGGGTGTTCAGCAGTTCGGAGTCGGGGAGGGCGTCGAGGGAGTCGATGGTGTCGTCGATAAGCGAATTGCTTGGTGCCCCGTCGGCGACGACGTAATCGCACACCAGCATGGCAATGTCGTGGTAAATATTGCCGCGCAGCTCGATGAGCTGGAGGCGCAGTTGGCGCGCATCGGTGCCGAGCTCGAGGATCTGGTCGTCGACGTCGCGCGCCGCGCGGTGCAGCAGAAGCTGGCGTTGGAGAAGGTGCAGGACATCTTCGACCGTGGCGTAGCGGTTCACCTCGGCGACGTTGAGGCGCTGGTTGGCTTTGTCGACGCGGGAGCGGTACTGCTCCACAGTCGCGATGGCCTGGCGGGCGCGCGTCATCATCACGCCGGGTTCTTCGATTGCGTGGCGCTTGCCGTCGGCGTACACCGTGACGATGCTCATCGACGCCGACACGGACACCACCGGCACCCCTGTGTGCAGCGCCGTACGCTCGGCCGCGCGGTGGCGGGTGCCCGTTTCCGATGTCGGGAAGGTCGGCGACGGCACCAGCTGCACATTAGCCCTGGTGATGCGGGTGACGTCGTCGGACAAAATGACGGCGCCGTCCATCTTCGCTAGCTCGCGCAGCAGCGTGGGGGTGAATGGCACGTCGAATTCGATACCGCCGTCGCATACCTCTGCGACTTCTGGGCCGTCGCCAAGCACGATGAGCGCGCCCGTGCGGCCGCGTTTGATGCGCTCAAGCCCGTCACGCAGCTGCGTCCCGGGCGCGAGACGCTGGAGCGTTTCTCGCATGAAGGTCATAAGCAACGCAGTCTAGTTGCGCTTATCGACGCACGCGATTGCCTCCCCCAGCGTTCCCACCTCCGCGATTCGCATGCCGGGGACATCGAGTGCTCCTTGGCCGCTGCCCGCGGGGACGATGGCGCGTTTGTAGCCCAGGCGCGCTGCTTCCGTGAGCCGGCGCTCGAGGTTGGGGACGCGCCGCAGCTCGCCCGCGAGTCCCACTTCGCCGATGACGACAGTCTTCGGCGGCAGCGGCTGGTTGTGCAGACTCGACCAGGTCGCGAGGGCTACAGCGAGGTCCGTTGCGGTCTCCGTGATGCGCATGCCGCCGACGGTGGCGACGTACGCGTCCTTGTCGTTCGTCCGCTCCCCACACCGCGCTTGGAGGACAGCGAGGACCATGGGAACGCGGTTGAAATCGAGGCCCGTGACGACGCGGCGCGGCGACTTGTTCACCGGGTCGACCGTCAGCGCCTGGACTTCGGCGAGGATGGGGCGCACGCCGTCCATCGCGACGGTGACAGCCGACCCATCGGGCGTTTGCCCGCGGTGGGAGAGGAATAGTCCGGAGGGGTCGGAGACTTCGCGGATGCCATCGGCGGTCTGCTCGAAGCAGCCGACCTCGTCGGTGGCGCCGAAGCGGTTCTTCATGCCGCGCAGCATCCGCAGGCTGGTTTGGCGGTCGCCTTCGAAGGTGAGGACGACGTCGACAAGATGCTCCAGCACCCGCGGCCCCGCGACGTTGCCGTCCTTCGTCACATGGCCGACGAGAAGAATCGGTAGGTTGGTCGTTTTCGCCAAGGTCGTCAGGGCTGCGGTCACCGCGCGCGATTGCGCGACGCCGCCCGCGACACCCTCGACACCGGGCGCCTGCATCGTTTGCACGGAGTCGACAATGAGCAAACTTGGCTTAACGACGCCCACGTGCCCCATCACCACATCCAAGTTCGACTCCGAAGCCAGATAGAGGTTGTCGTGGAGTCCACCTGTGCGCTCTGCTCGGCCGCGGACTTGCGCCGCGGATTCTTCGGCGGTGACGTAGAGCGCGGTGCGACCGGGGGCGGAATTGGATGCGGAGTCGGACGCGGTGTCAGCGGAATCAGACGCGGTGTCAGCGGCAGCCCAGCGACTGGCTACCTCGAGCAGGAGCGTGGATTTTCCGACGCCGGGCTCACCGGAGAGGAGAACCACTGACCCGGGGACAACGCCGCCACCGAGGACGCGGTCGAGCTCGGAGATGCCGGAGGGGCGTCGATAAGCGGCGTGAGCTGCGATTTTCGTGATCGGCTGAGCGGCGCTCGTGGGCGTAAGACCTGTCGACGAGGGGCGCGCAGCAGACGTGGAAGGCGCGTTGGCTTGCTCTTGGAGCGTGCCCCAGGCACCGCATTCAGGGCAGCGGCCGAGCCATTTCGGCGACGAGTAGCCGCACTCGGAACACGTGTGGACGGTGCGTTTCTTCATCGCGTGCCCGTGCGGGGGCGCTGGAGGGTTTAGTGCTCAGCTTCCGGCTGACGGTGGGACTCGCCGGACTTGGCGGTCGGCGCCGAGATGGTCGCCAGCGTCTCAATTTTTCCGGAGTCGAACGTGAACGTGACCGGCAGGTTGCCGCCGTACGCGAAATCCTCGTTGTCGAGCTCGGTCTCGACGTACTGGATCTTGTCCATGTCAGCTTCCGGCATGTTGCGCAGGCCGTCCGCGGAATCGCCGACGATCACGGTGTTGTACGGCATCGCGTCAACGGAGCCGAGCTCCACGGACTGGCCGTCGACCTCCACGGACTGCAGCTTGTGCTCGCGCATGTCGTAGTCCTGGTTGGTGGCGGTGAACTTGAGGGCGGCCTGGCCCGTTTCGTCGAGAAGCACGGTGACGTCGCGGACGGCGACGGAACCGTCCTCGGTCTGGGCGCTGGCACCGTTGACTGCCGCGACCTGAGAAGAGGTCTGGGTGATCTGGCCTGCCGAGCAAGCGGCGAGCAGCAAAGCGGATGCGGCAGCGACCGAAACTGCGCCACCGCGGCGTGCGACCGACTTCAGGGACTTCACGTCGATGTCCTCCATAGAGAGTTCTTTAAGGCGTATCAACGATTCACTTTAGCCTTTCGGCAGCCCCGATACACAGTTTGGGGACCGCGCGGAGATGCACCCCACGCCAAAACGGGGGTCATCCGGGGGTATCCGGGCGCAAGGGGCGGGAAGGCGAAGGGGTAGCGCAGCCGGGCGCGACGGTGGCCGGGCGGCGGGAAGATCGCAGGTGCTAGAATCGTCACGTTGCTTTGAACCCCCGAAAGAGGAGACTTCATGGATTTCACAGTCGGAGAAGTGGTCGTCTACCCGCACCACGGTGCGGCCCGTATCGCCGACATTGAAAAGCGTGAGATGGGCGGGGAGGAGCTCGACTTCCTGGTCCTGAATATCTTGCAGTCTGATCTTTCGGTGCGTGTGCCGGTGAAGAACGCGGAGCTGGTGGGTGTCCGCGACGTGGTGGGGGAAGATGGCCTGCGGAAGGTCTTCTCGGTGCTGCGTGAGACGGACGTGGAGGAGGCCGGCAACTGGTCCCGCCGCTACAAGGCGAACCAGGAGCGTTTGGCATCGGGCGATATCAATAAGGTCGCTGAGGTGGTGCGCGATCTGTGGCGCCGTGACCAGGGCAAGGGTTTGTCGGCGGGCGAGAAGCGCATGTTGGGCAAGGCGCGCCAGATCCTGGTGGGTGAGTTGGCGCTGGCTGAGCCGGTGGATGAGAAGAAGGCCGACGGCATGGAGAAGGAGATCCAGTCGGTGATTGCGCGGCATGTGGAGCAGGGGCTCGTCGATAAGCCGCGCGATGATTTCGATCCTGAGGATGACGTCGATTTGGACGACCTCAGCTTCGACGACGATGACAGCGAGGACTAGCTCACCGGTTGTCGCGCTTGTCGCGGCCGCGGGGCGCGGCACGAGGCTCGGCGCGGAGATCCCGAAGGCGTATGTGCAGCTGCGCGGACGTTCGCTGCTCGAGCGTTCGGTCACGGCGATGGAAACGTCGGAGATCGTCGACCAGATCGGGGTGATTGTCAGCCCGGACATGGAGCCGCTCGCGCGCAGGCTGCTGCGCGGCCACGACGTGCAGTTCATCCACGGCGCGGGGGAGCGTGCGGATTCCGTGTGGGAAGGACTTAAAGCACTTTCGCTTATCGACGCCACCGTGCTCATCCACGACGCCGCCCGCGCCCTGACCCCACCCGGAATGATCGCCCGCGTGGCACGCGCGGTTCTGGACGGGGCTCCGGCAGTCGTGCCAGTTGTGCCTGTCGCGGACACCATCAAGCGCGTTTCCGACGACGGTGCGACGGTTCTCGGCACGCCCGACCGCGCGACGCTGCGGGCTGTCCAGACGCCGCAGGGCTTCGACCTAGCCACGTTGCGCGCCGCCAACGAGAAATACTTCGCGCAGGTCGGCTCGGCTGCGGCCGGTTTCACCGCCACAGACGACGCGAGCCTGATGGAGTGGTTCGGCGTCCCGGTGACGACGGTGCAGGGCGATCCGATGGCGTTCAAGATCACCACCCCGATCGACCTCGTGCTGGCCGAGCGCATCACGGAGGAGGCGGAGCCGACGGTCTTCGAGGTGCCGGGCAGCTAGTCTCGGGGCCATGACTTCTTTGCGCGTCGGAACTGCGTTTGATGCCCACCAGATCGAGGAGGGCAAGCCGTGCTGGATCGCGGGCCTGCTCTTTAAGGACACACCGGGGTGCGAGGGGCACTCGGACGGCGATGTGGTGTCCCACGCGATCGTGGATGCGGTGCTGTCGGCAGCGGGGTTGGGGGATCTCGGGAGTTTCGTGGGGGTCGGGCGCCCGGAATACGCCGGGGTGACGGGGGCGCAGCTGCTTCAAGAACTGCGGGCCAAGCTCGACGCGGAGGGCGTCGAGGTGGTGAATGTGTCGGCTCAGCTGATCGCCCAGACCCCGAAGATGGGCCCGGTGCGCGAGGAAGCGGAGCGGGTGCTGTCGGAGGCGCTCGGCGCGCCGGTGTCGGTGAGTGCGACGACGACGGACCACATGGGTTTCACCGGTGCGGGGGAGGGACGGGCGGCGGTGGCGACGGCGCTGGTGGAACGAAAGTACCGACATTAAGAACTTAGGTCTCTTACTCCAATTTTCAGGTTCTATTCAGCGCATGACACGTTTACGTTTAAGTCATGCGAAACTTGAAGACTTGGGGTCTGGCCGCCGCCACGGCGTTAGCTGTGGCGCACGCGCCGGTAGCGGCTGCTGTGCCGGCGATGCCGCAGGGATACCCGATTGAGAACTTTGGCACGAAGTGCGGGGCCGGTGTGACCCCGGAATGGCGGTATGCAGAGACTGCGCGACGCTATCTCGCGGACGGCACTTTCCAGTTCACTAACCGCACCGACCAGACCGTCCCGTATACCGCGACAGTGGAGACGGGAACGAACCACAAGATCGAAGCCAATTCGAAGGCGACGCTCCCGAACGGCTGGGACACCACTGCGAAGACGGACATCGGTCTCAAAGAATCCAACGGCTGGATCGAGGGCGAGACTTTCGGTCCGATCAAGCTCGGCCCCGGCGAGTCGTTCCGTGTTGATTACGGAGTGCTGGAGAAAGACTTCATCTCCATGTTCATTACCTGCGACGACGGTGTGCTCCAAAACGCTCCGGGTGCGAACGTCATCCGCGGCACCGGTCCGGCGGAGCGCTACGCGTTCGCGTACATCATCAAGGCGGACGGTTCTGTGTCCAATCTGGCGATGGAGATCCCGTCCCGGGCTGAAGGGGCGAATTCGAAGCCGGCGGGCGACACGTACACGGCGACGTCGGGGCCGAGCCTGGAGAAAATCGCCAGCGAACGCGATATGACCGTCAAGCCCGACGCCAGTTTCCGTCGCGATGCCGACTGGCCGACCGAGGGGCAGCCGGCGCGCAAGGGCGACATGTCGTATTACCCGTACGACATTGAGGCGGTCACGCCGACGTTCCGCAAGCCCGGCTATTCCCAGGACTTCCTGAACTGGTCGAAGGGCGACTACACCTTCCGGCCCGTGACCGATTACGTCGTCGGCGCCGAGAACAACCAGTACGTCAACTGGATGGGCGACAACGGCCGCCTCCCGGCCGGCTGGCTCACGTCTGTCGGAGCCGTCAAGCGGGCGTACATGCCGGTGGGCACCGAGCTGAAACCGATCGACTTGAAGCCCGGCGAGCGCGTGCGCGTCGAATACGGGACCACGATGACTCGGATCAACTACCGGGAGATCTCTGCCGGCCGAGACGGCAAGTACTCCCGGATCACGGCCCACCCGCAGTCCACCGCCCCGACCGGTTTCTGGGCGGAAGCCACGGTGACGGCCCCGGACGGCACCACAAGGACACTCGACGTCACCCCGGACGAGTACCGGAATCTCCCTGTCCCCACCCAGTCCCACCTCTAATAAGAACTAGAACCAGAAAAGGAATCGACCATGAAACGCATCATTGCCGCAGCCACCGCTGTGACCCTCGCTTTCGCCCCTGCCGCCAACGCCCTCCCGCAGCGCAACTTCGACGCGGCCAACCCGACGACCATCGGCGAGCGCTGTGCCAACCCGGGCGACCGCGGCCAGACGGTCGAGATCGTCCGCAGCTACTTCGATGGCTCCGCCGGCACCTGGACGGTGTCCAACTACAACGACGAACCGCTGCCGCTGACCCGCTCCATCAAGGAGACGAAGACCAAGACGTGGAACGTCAGCGCAGGTCTGAGCTTTGATGTTGCCAAGCTGATTCAGTTCACCTTCTCCACCAGCTACACCACCGAGCAGTCCTACGAGGTCGGCGAGCAGGTCGGCCCGTACAACGTCGCGCCTGGCAAGACTGCCGTGATGCAGGCCGGCTGGATCGTCTCTGATTTCGAGGGCCAGGAGACAGTGTGCGGCAGCGACAACACCTGGCAGGCCGCCGGCAACACGTTCACCGCGACGATGCCGAAGGAGCGCCACGTCCGCGTCAGCACCCGCGACAACATGGACTGGGGCGCCTAAATGAGAAAATTCACCGCGACGCTGTTGTCGGCTGCTGTCGTTGTCGGTCTCGCGGCGCCGGCGCAGGCGGCGGCACCGGAATTCGAGCTTCCGCAGCGCTGGAACGACGACCTGGCTCCGGGATCCCACTGCGCAACCCCGGGGCAGACGGACACGTACGTGACGGCGACGAGGCGCTGGTTCAAGCAGACCGACGCAGCCAGCGTCGCGAATTTCACGGAGGAGGCCGTCCCGGTTTCCCAGAACGTGAAGGAAAAGCGGGTGGAAACCCTCGAGGTGTCGGGCACGTTCACGCCGAAGGGCGACCTGGTCAAAAATGTCTCCCGCGCGTACGGCTGGAAATACGTCCACGAGGCCAGTTGGACGCTCAACCAGAAGGTCGGTCCGTACACGTTGCCCGCCGGCACGCAGGGGCGCCTGGTGTGGGGATTCACCATGCTCGACGGCGACGCCCAAGATGTGAGGTGTTCGGAGGATCAGGTGTGGGAGGCCGTCGATAAGCGTTATGCGTTCAGCGTTCCTGAGGCGCGCTATGCGGAACTCAAGGTGGATTCCGCGGAACTGTAGACTGCGGTTGTGACTCAACGCATTTTCGACACCGCGACCCGCACTCTCCGCGATTTTGAGCCTGTCCGGAAGGGACATGTCTCGATGTACGTGTGCGGTGCGACGCCGCAGTCTTCGCCGCACATCGGGCACCTGCGGTCGGGCGTGGCGTTCGATATCGTGCGCCGTTGGTTCGAGGCGAACGGGCAGGATGTCGCGTTCGTGCGCAACGTGACGGATATCGACGACAAGATTCTCACCAAGGCCGCCGACAACGGCCGCCCGTGGTGGGAGTGGGTGTCCACGTACGAGCGCGAGTTCACGCGCGCGTACAACACGCTGGGTGTGCTGCCGCCGAGCGTGGAGCCGCGCGCGACGGGGTTCGTGACGCAGATGGTCGACTACATGCAGCGCTTGATGGACAACGGCTTCGCGTACGCGGCGGACGGTTCCGTCTACTTCGACGTCGCCGCGTGGGTCGCGGCGGAGGGGTCGGATTACGGTTCGCTGTCGGGCAACCGCGTCGAGGAGATGGAGCAGGGCGAGTCCGAGGTCCGCGGGAAGCGCGGTGCGCATGATTTCGCGTTGTGGAAAGCCGCGAAGCCGGGTGAGCCGAGCTGGCCGACGCCGTGGGGCGACGGGCGTCCGGGCTGGCATTTGGAGTGCTCGGCGATGTCCACCTGGTATCTCGGCGGGGAGTTCGATATTCACGGCGGCGGGCTCGACCTGCAGTTCCCGCACCACGAGAACGAGCAGGCGCAGTCCCACGCCGCGGGCGATGGCTTCGCGCGCTACTGGATGCACAACCACTGGGTGACCATGGCGGGCGAGAAGATGTCCAAGTCGCTGGGCAATGTGCTCAGCATCGACAACATGCTCGAAGACGTTCGCCCGGTCGAGTTGCGCTACTACCTCGGTTCCGCGCATTACCGCAGCGTGCTCGAGTATTCGCCGCCCGCTTTGCAGGAAGCGGCAGTCGCTTATCGACGAATCGAGGACCTCATCACCCGCACCTCCGCCACCGGCCCCGTCGAGCTGGGGCAGTGGACCCCTGCTTTCGAGGCCGCAATGAACGAGGACTTCGGCGTGCCCAAGGCGTTGGCCGAAATCCACACCACTGTCCGCACCGCGAATAAGGCTCTGGCGGACGGTGACGCGGAGCGTGCGCGTGAGCTCGCTGGTTCCGTGCGCGCGATGACGGCGGTGCTAGGCGTCGACCCAGTCGAATGGACCTCGCGCGGCGGGGTCGGTGCTGGTGGCGAGGGCTCCGCCGATTCCGCCGGCGCGCAGGAAGCCCTCGATGTGCTTGTCCGTGCGGAGCTCGAGCGCCGCGCGCAGGCCCGCGCCGACAAGGATTGGGCCACCGCTGACGAGGTGCGCGACCGTCTCGCTGCCGCCGGCATTGAAGTGACCGACACCGCTGACGGTGCGACGTGGGAGCTGAAGGGAAAATAAATCATGGCTAAGCCGTACGAACGTCCCGATAAGCAGAAGCGGAATAAGAAGGGCTCCACTAAGGGATCGGGTGGTCAGCGCCGCCGCGGTCTCGCAGGAAAGGGTCCGACCCCGAAGGCCGAGGACCGCGTCTACCACTCCGCGCACAAGAAGAAGCTGGAGCGGCAGCGCCGCGACTCTGGCCGTCATGAGCGCGAGCAGGCGGACCTGGTGGTCGGCCGTAACCCGGTGATCGAGTGTCTGCAGGCAAAGGTGCCGGCGGAAGCGCTGATCGTGGCGCAGGGAACGGGCCACGACGACCGTCTCAGCGAAGCGGTCCTCATCGCGAATACCCGGCAGATCCCGGTGCACGAGGTGCCGCGCCGGGAGCTCGACACCATGACCGGCAACGGTCTGCACCAGGGCATCGGCCTGAAGATCCAGCCGTACAAGTACGCCGACGTTTTCGACCTCATCGCCGACGTGAAAGAGCGCAACCAGACCGGCATGTTCGTGGTGCTCGACAACATCACGGACCCGCGTAACCTCGGCGCGGTGATCCGCTCGACGGCGGCATTCGGTGGCCACGGCGTCATCATTCCGGAGCGCCGTTCCGCGCAGGTCACAGGTGTCGCGTGGCGCACGTCGGCGGGCACCGCTGCGCGTTTGCCGGTCGCCCGCGCGACCAATATCACGCGCACGATCAAGCAGTTCAAGGACAACGGCTACATGGTCGTCGGCTTGGACGCGGGCGGGGAGCACACCCTGGACACCTTTCACGCGGCGACGGACCCGGTGGTCATCGTCGTGGGTTCCGAGGGCAAGGGCATTTCCCGGCTCGTGCGGGAGAATTGCGACGTCATCATGTCTATTCCCACCGAAGACTGGGTGGAGTCGCTTAACGCATCCGTCGCGGCAGGCGTCGTGCTCAGCGAGTTCGCGCGTCAGCGGCGCGTCGAGAGCTAAAGCCCAAAGAACTTAACGACGAGCTCCGCCCCCACCACCTTGTCCGTTCCCGGCCCGATTTTCTCGTCGAGCTGCTTGGGACTCGGGACGAGGTGACCCATGCCCTCGATGGACCACAGCTCGACGCTCGCGGACCGCGCAGGCGAGCCGGGCACACCAGGACCGAAGCGGTCGACGCGCACACCCTCGCCTGACCCCGAGGTGTGGTGCGCCGGATTCAGCCCGTTGAGCTCGGCGAAAAAGCGCGCGGAATCAATGGCGGAGCGGGCAGTTCCGCGGTTGGCTTTGCCGATGCCGGAATGCCCGCCCTCGTACGGAACGAGCGGGTCAGCAGTGCCTTGAACGCACAGGACAGGCACGGGAACCCAGTCGGGAAGAAGCGCAGCCATCTCCGGCAGCAAGTTGTCGTCGGTGGGCCACGCGGAGCCGAAGCAGGCGATGCCGTCGAGCATGCCGGGGCGCTCGAGCGCGAGACGTTGAATCATCGCGCCGCCGTTGGAGAATCCGCACCCGATCACGGGGCCGCGGGAGGTGGGGAGGAGGGAGGAGAGGAAAGAGGAGTCGTCGATAAGCAATTGGCGTGCTTGTTCCTGGAAGCCGACTCGGTGGTCATTGAAATGCCGCTCGACGCCGTCCGGGTAGATGACGATGCACCCGCGGTCCGCCAGCGCGTCGAATGTGTTGCCCGTGAAGCGGCGCGCGACGCTGCCGGACTGGAGCGAGCCGTGCAGGAAGAGGATCACGGGTGCGTCGGGCGCGGGGTCGTCGGGAAGCACTTCGGTGAAGCGGCGCTGCATGCCGTCGTGCTCGGTGGTGCGGCGGTTCACAATCACGCTGTATAGGGTAGTCACATGGCGCAAAGACGGGGCACGCTGGCATCGATCGCGGCGGAGGTGGGAGTGTCCCGCACGACCGTGTCGAATGCGTACAACCACCCCGACCAGCTCTCGCCCGAGCTGCGCGAGCGCATTCTGGCGGCGGCTCGGGCGCGCGGCTACACAGGGCCGGACCCGACGGCGCGCAGCTTGCGCACACGCCAAGCGGGGGCTGTCGGAGTGATTCTCACGGAGCACCTCGCGTACGCGTTCGAGGACCAGGCATCGATCGACTTCCTCGCCGGTTTGAGCGAGAGTTCCGCGGGCGCGGGCAACGCGCTCACCCTCATCCCGCTCGGCCCCAGCCAAGGCACGGGCATCAGCCCACTTGTCGCGAGCGCGCTTGTCGACGCCTTCGTCGTCTACTCCGTCCCCCAATCCGAACCCCACCTGGATGCTGTCCTCGCCCGCGGCGTACCCGTCGTGGTGTGCGATCAGCCGTACCCGGCAGACGGCGGCGCGTATGTGGGCATCGACGATGCGGAGGCGATCAAGCCGGCGGCGCGTGCCCTGGTGGAGGCGGGGCACCGCCACGTCGGGATCGTGGGCAAGCGACTGTTTTGCGACGAGTCCCGCGAAGGCGCCGTCACCCCGGCCGAAGTCGCCGACGCGGACATGCACGTTCAGCGAGGCCGCATCCAGGGTGCGCTGGAGGTTTTCGCGGAAGCGGGGATCGGGGAAGTGCCCATCGTGACGCGTCATTTCAACGACCACGCCTCAGCCGTCGACGCCGCACGCTCGCTTTTCGACGCCTCCCCCCATCTCACCGCCGTCCTCTGCACCACCGACTCCATGGCCCTCGGCGTCCTGGACTACTGCGCTTCCGCTGGCCTGGACGTGCCGGGGGATGTGTCTGTCACCGGTTTCGACGGCGTCGAGCAAGCCCTCGCCCGGGACCTGACCACGGTGGTGCAGCCCAATAAACAAAAGGGCGAGACCGTAGGGCGGGTACTCACCGAGCTGATTGAGGCCGCCGCGCAGGACTCTGGCCCGGCTGCGCAGACCCAACGTGGCCCGCAGGTTCTTCTCCCGACCGAATTCACGCCTGGGCGGACTGTCGCGCCGCCGCGAGAGCGGTGAGGAAGTTCGCGACCTCTGCAACCGAGCCGAGCTGGTAATTCGCGGCGGTGTCGTTGGGGCTGCTGGGGCGCTGGACTTTGATGCCGACGTCAGTGCCAGCAGTGTCGAGCACCGCGAGGGCGGTCTCGTCGGTCACGTCGTCGCCGGCGAAGAGAGTCGCAGCAAAGCGGGTCTTCTCGGCGGCGAGCCAGGTTCCTTTGGTGGTGTCGATGGCGGAGAATTCGACGACATTGTGTCCGGGGGTCACGGGGCGGCCGCCGGTGGGCAGGGCGAGGGCCTGTTGGAGAAGCGAAGCGGCGGTCTCAGGATCGGTTTCGGCGAGGGCGGCGACGTGAAGGACTCGTTGGTAGGGCTTGGATTCGACGAAGGGGGTGGGGTGGGCGTCGATAAGCTGCTCGAGTTCGGCCTGGATTGCGTCGAGGTACGCGCGGTCGTCGGCGCTGAGTGCGGGGCCACCGCTGGTGGGCTCGGCTCCATGCGAGCCGACGAGCGCGACGGGCGGGCCGAGCGGGCAGACGCGGCGCAGGCCGTCCAGGTGGCGGCCGGAGAGGATGGCGACGCTGGTGCCAGGCAGCCCCGCGAGCGTTTGCAGCGCGTCGATCGCACGCGGGTCCGGCGTGACGGCGTACGCGTCGGGGCGAAGTTCGCAGATGGTGCCGTCGAAATCCATGCAGATGAGCAGCGTTTCGGCGTGGGCGAGGTACGCGAGCGCGTCGTGCGGGTCGGGGAGCGTCATTGCGCGACCAATTTGATGGTGGGGCGGTCGAGGGCGTCGCTGCGGAGCTTGAGCGTGATCACGTCGTCGGTGAGGTGCGTGACGTCGAATTCGGCACCTTCGGTGAGCAGTCCGGTGAGTTGGTCGTGGACGCGGCGGGAGCCGCCGATGCAGTCTTCGCGGACATCGCCGACGCGCACGCCTTTCAGCTGCACGACACCGTCGTCGATCGAAGCGCCGGCTTGCAGCGGGGCGCACGCGGTGCGCGCGGTGAGCGATTCGGCGCCGAAGACGACGAGCGCGCGTCCGGCGGCGTCAGCTGGCACCGCGCCGGGGACGTCGGGATCGGTGTAGACGGCGGTGACTTCCCACGTGCGGCCGCCCAGGACATGATCGGGTTCGGCTGAGCATCCGGCGAGCAGCAGGCACGCGGCGATGGCGAGTGCGCGTTTCATCGTTTGACCTCCCGCAGCGCGTCGAGAAAGGAATCAGCCCAGCGCGTGACGTCGTGTTCCATGACGTGCGCGTGCATAGCCAGCATCGCATCACGGGCGTCAGAGCTATTTTGCTTATCGACGGCTCCCACGATCGCCCCCTTCACCGCCTCCACGTCGAAGGGGTTGCACAGGTGCGCGCGGTCGAGTTCTTCGGCAGCGCCTGCGAATTCGGACAAGACGAGTGCGCCACTGCCTTCGGGGTGGCAGGCGACATATTCTTTGGCCACGAGATTCATGCCGTCTTTGAACGGTGTGACCAGCATGATGTCGGCGGCGGAATAGTAGTCCCGCAGTTTCGACTTGGGGACCGAATGGTGCTCGTAGTGCACAACAGGGTTGCCGAGTGAACCGTAGCGGCCGTTGATGCGCCCGACAGCTTCCTCCACTCCAGCGCGGGTCTTTTTGTAGCTGGCGATGCGCTCTCGCGACGGCGTCGCCACCTGAATCATGGCGACGGAGTCGAGTCGGCCCTCCTCGAGCAGTTCCTCGATCGCGGTGAGACGCTGCAGGATGCCTTTGGTGTAGTCGAGGCGGTCCACTCCCAGCATCAGGGTGCGGGGGTTGGCGACAGAACCACGGACCTTGTCGATCGCCTCGTCGTCGGAGCGCCCGAATTCGGAGGTGTCGATGGAGATGGGGAAGGTGCCGGTGCGGGGCGTCGATAAGCTGCTTGTGGTGGCGATGTCCCGGAAGTTCTGCTCATCGCGTGCGCGCTGGAACCCGATGAGATCGGCGCCTTCGAGTCCGCGGAGCACCTCGTCGCGCCACGGCAACTGGCGGAAGAGATCCGGGCCGGGAAACGGAATGTGCAGGAAGAAGCCGATGGTCACATCGGGACGCAGCTTATGCAACAGCCCTGGGACGAGCTGTAGCTGGTAGTCCTGCACCCACACCGTCGCGCCAACCGCAGCGACCTTCGCCGCCTCGCGCGCGAATTTCTCGTTCACCGAGCGGTACCGCTGCCACCAGTGTCGATGATAAGCCGGTGTGACAATCAGGTCGTGGTACAGCGGCCACAAAGTGGAGTTGGAGAAGCCTTCGTAGAAGAGGTGAAAGTCATCGTCGTCAAGCTGAACTGGGTGGAGCGTGATGCCGTCGTTGTCGAACGGCTCGAAGCTCGCGTTCGGTGCCCCGGGCCAGCCCACCCAGCAGCCCTTGTTCGCCTTGAGTACGGGCGCGAGTGCCGCGACGAGTCCGCCCGGCGATGCCACCCACCGCCCGTCGACGTGATCGACCGGGAGGCGGTTCGCGACGACGACGAACTGGTTATCCCTCATCGCTGGCGGTCTTCTTGGCAGCCTTCTTCGTCGTCTTCTTGGTGGTCTTCTTCGCTGCCTTCTTGGCAGTCTTCTTCGTCGACTTCTTCTTTGCTGTCTTCTTGGCGGTCTTCTTCGTCGACTTCTTCTTCGACGCCTTTTTGGTGGACTTCTTCTTCGTGGCCTTCTTCGTCGTCTTCTTGGCCGTGGAGCCTTCCTCCTCAGCCTCCGCGATCTCCGCCTCGAAGTCCTCAGCGAAGCGCTTGTACACCAAGCCCTGCGGCTCGATGCCGAGCATGCACATGAGCGTCACACCGTCGACAAGATCGTCCGCGTACGTGGCCACGATGCGGCGTGCGCCAGAAGCCGTCTGCTCCTCGACCGTGTGGACGGCTGCATCCGGGTTGGGGCGGCTGTCGGTGATCTTTGGGGGCACGAAAAACCTCCTGGGGTCTTGCCGGGCGGTGAACAGATTTGACCCGTTTATTCTACGCCATCGCCGCCTGTGCTGGGCGGGGTGGCCGGGTTCTGCTTCGGGTGCTTCTTCGCCAGGGGATTTTTGATCGGCATGTGCATCTTGGGCACGGGCTTCTTCGGATGCTTCTTGGCGGGCTTTTGCGGAGCCTGCTTTTTAGCCAATTCTTTCTTCGCCTGGTTGCGGGCGATCTGCTCGGCGCGGCGACGCATTGCCGCTTGCTCCGCGCGGCGGATCTGCTGGAAGGTGATGCGGCCCGCGGCGCGGAAGGCGTTGTAGGGGTTGAACATCTGCGGACGGCGGATGCGGCGGGCGATCCACTCGCCGAGGACCACGCCGCCGGCGAGGGCCATGCAGGTGCTCACGGCGATGAAGATATTGTTCAGGCCCAGCACGGTTTGGTCGTTGAGCAGGGCGTACATGCCGCGGTACACGCCGGAACCCGGCAGGAAGGGAGTGACGCCGGCGACTTCCACGATCAAAGGGGCGATCAAGTAGCGGCGGGCAATCAAACCACCGGCGAGACCGACCATGATCGCGCACAGAGCGGTGGCGAACAGGCGGCCGGACCCGAAGGGGATCAGCACCGCGTAGTAAGTAAAGCCGCCGAAGAAGGCGGTCGCGGCAGTCGCGATGATGGCGGGGACCTCCGCATACACCGCCAGAGCGAAACCAGCTGCGGCGAACACGCCGCCGAGGCTGCGCACGATGGCGGAGCCGTACGTCGGGGTCGGCGGTTGCGTCTCAATCGGGGGAAGGCCAGCACCGAATAAGTCGGCGATCTGGATGCCGCCGGCCACGCCGGCGATGATCGCGCCGGTGAACAACACCGCCTGGAAGAAGCGGCCGCTGGCGGTGACGGGGGAGCCGGTCACACCGTCCTGAAGCGACTGGACCAGCGTCAAACCGGCCAGCAGGACGATAATGCCGGTGGCGATGACCTGGCTGGGCACGATCGTGGTGCCAGCGCGGGATGCCAACGAATAGAACACCGCAGCCGGAACCGTGGCCATGAAGCCGCCGACGACGCAGTGGTAAAAATACGGCAGCTCGTTTTTGCCCATCCACGCATTGATCACGGTGATCAACGATGCGGTCACGGCGCCCAGAACCGACATGAGCAGGTCGCCGCCGAGCAGAATCGCGATGGACGCACCCATGATCGCCCAACCGGCAATGGACACCCACTTCGGGTACGGCGGAGCAGCAGCATCGAGCTCGTCGAGAATCTTCTCCGCGATTTCCGGCGGCGTCGCACCCGCACGGATGGAGCGGATCAGGCGGTCGACCTCCTGGAGCTTGGAGAAATTTTCCGACATGTCCGTGACCACACGGAACACGTTCACCGGCTGCTTGCGTACGGTGCCGATCACGGAATTGATCGTGATCGTGTTCATCGTGATGTCCACATGGCAGTAGTGCAGACCGTACGAGGACGTGACGGCGTGAATCTGCGCCTTCGCATCCGAACTGGTCGTGCCATTGGCAATGAGGATCTCGCCGACGCGCGCGCCGATCGTCATCACAGCCGCGACCTGGGTGGGGTCTGTCAGATCGACAGGCGCCAGGACTGAAGGCGGCGGAGACGTGCGCGCCTGGTCGATGGTCGCGACCGGGTTATCGGTGCGCATCGACTCACGCATACTCTTGAACAGCGGTGCCACACCGTCACACTATCCGCCCGTGCTGTGTGGCGCGAGGAAAGGCCCCTTTTGTGGACAGGGCAGATCTGCTTGTAGAATCTCGCGCAGTGCTGGAGTGGCGCAATCGGTAGCGCAACGGTCTTGTAAACCGTAGGTTGCGAGTTCAAGTCTCGTCTCCAGCTCAAAGGGAACCCCGGTCAGGCTCGTTGTCTGGCTGGGGTTTCACGTTGGCGGGCGAGGGTGGCGGCGGTGCTAGCTAATGTCGGAGGAACTCCCCCGGCAAGCCGAAACAGAGGTACAGTCGGCATTCAGGAAACGTTCAGTCTCCGATTGTTAAATAGGTCATTCACGCGTGGCGTGCTTTTGGGAAGCGTGCCACCACATTCAACGAAGAAAGAGACTGCCATGGCTGATACGCCTACTCCGCAAAACGTCAAGGTGCTCGTTGTCGATGATGAGCCGAATATTGTCGAGCTGCTCACGGTGTCCCTGAAATTCCAGGGTTTCGATGTTGAGGCTGCGGAGTCCGGCCAGGAGGCGCTGAAGATGGCGCGCGAGCTGAAGCCGGACGCCTACATCCTCGATGTGATGATGCCGGGGATGGACGGTTTCGAGCTGCTGGGCAAGCTGCGCGGCGAAGGCCTCGACGCGCCGGTGCTGTTCCTCACCGCGAAGGACGGGGTGGAGGACCGGATCCACGGCCTGACCATCGGCGCGGATGATTATGTGACGAAGCCGTTCTCGCTCGAGGAAGTCATCACGCGTCTGCGCGTCATTCTGCGCCGCGGCAATGTCGCCGAGGGGGAGACGGAAGATGCGACGATCCGTTACGCAGATTTGACGCTTAACGACGAAACGCATGAGGTCACCAAGGACGGCCAGATCGTCGAGCTGTCGCCGACGGAGTTCAATCTCCTCCGCTACTTGATGCTGAACGCCGAGGTGGTGCTGTCCAAGGCGAAGATTTTGGACAACGTGTGGCACTACGATTTCGGCGGCGACGGCAACGTCGTGGAGTCTTATATCTCGTACCTGCGCCGCAAGGTGGACACGGGTGATACGCCGCTGATTCACACCGTCCGCGGCGTGGGCTACGTGCTGCGTACTCCGCGCCAATAATGGCGTCGCCGAGATTGGAGCCAGCTCCGGCGAAGCTCAGCCGCTTGGTCAGGAACCGTGTGCCCACGTTGCGTGTGCGCACACGGTTGTTGATCATTCTCATGGTGATCTCGGGGCTGGGGTTGACGGGCATGTCGGTCGCGGTGTGGGGGCTCACCCGGGACCAGACGTACGAGCGGGTGGACAAGGATCTCCGCAGAGGCTTGACGACGTGGGCTCTAAGCCCCGAGATCCGCAAATCCTCCCCGGATACGTATTTGCCCAGTCAGTTCATTCTCATGACGGCTGTGCCGGGGCATCCTCCGCGCATCGACAATATCGGCGGGTGCTATCCGCGGCTGTCTGAGCTGGTTTTCGACCGCCGCCCCCGGACCGTCGGCGCGGAGTGCATCATCGACCAGAAGGAAGGCCTGAAATTCCGGGTCATTGCTATTCAGGCTCCCGATGGAACATCGACTGTGGTGGCCAAGTCGCTCGAGCAGGAGAGCGGGATGCTGGAGTCGCTGGCGGCGGTGTTGGCGTCGATAAGCTTGCTTGTTTTGGCGATGATGGGCGTTGCCGGAACCTTCTTTGTGCGCCGTGCGTTGCTGCCGCTGAAGGATCTGGAGTACACCGCTTTGGCGATCGCCGACGGAAATATTGATTCCCGTGCCCCCGCGTGGCCGCGTGATACCGAATTCGGGCGCCTGTCGTACGCGATGAACACGATGGTCAGCCAGCTGCAAGAGACGCTTGATGAATCCCGCGCGAAAGAGGAGCAGATGCGCCGTTTCGTCGGCGACGCGTCCCATGAGCTGCGCACGCCGCTGACCAGTGTCCGCGGCTACACCGAGCTGTACCGCGCCGGCGCGACCGACGACGCCGACATGGTCTTGAGCAAGATCGACGAAGAATCTGCGCGCATGAAACTCCTCGTCGAAGATCTGCTGGCGCTCACTCGCGCCGAAGGCTCCCGCCTCGAGATGCGCACCGTCGACGTCCTCGAACTCGTGCTGTCCGTGAGTAGCTCCGCGCACGCCGCATTCCCCGGGCGGACCCTTGAAGTCGAGAACGCCGCCGCCGATATTCCCGTGGTCTCTGGCGATCCTGACCGCCTCCACCAGGTGCTGATCAACCTGGTCACCAACGCTTTCAAGCATGCCGGTGAGGACGCTGCCGTGAAGATCACCATCCGCGAATACCTCGACAATGTCTACATCGACGTCACCGACAACGGCTGCGGCTTGGCCCCCGAGGATGCCGACCATATCTTCGAGCGCTTCTACCGCGCCGACTCCTCGCGCAATCGCTCGAAGAGTTCCGGCGGCTCTGGGCTGGGCCTTGCGATCACCAAATCCATCGTCGAGCAGCACGGTGGCGCGATCACGGTGCGATCCGTGCTTGGCGAAGGCTCCAAATTCACCGTCAGCCTCCCGCGCCTGGAGAGCGCCGCCGGGAACAGCAGCGCTGAGGAGCCGTCGAGCGAGGCCTAGCTGCGGCGGCCGTCTTCGCCGGTGCCGAGCTCTGCGCGGAGCTTCTCGGCGGCGGCGTCCATCTCTGCCGGGTCGGTGTCGTCGACACGCATGATGTTCTGCAGGCTGTAGCCCGACATGTCGTTGGCGGGGAAGACGTGAATGTGCGCGTGCGGGACCTCGAACCCTGCAATGAGGTAGCCGGCGCGATGCGAGCCGAATGCCTTGATCACGGCATTGCCGATCTCCTGCGCGACCTCGTTGGCGTGCAGCCAGATCTCCGGCTCGAGGTCCGTCCACTTGTCCACCTCGGCGACCGGAACCACGAGGGTGTGGCCGTACGCGACTGGCTCGATGGTCAAAAATGCGGCGACGGTCTCGTCGCGGTAGATGAAGCGGCCGGGGATCTCCCCGTTGATGATCTTGGTGAAGACTGTGCTCATGCCCGCCAAGGGTAGCGATACTATGGGCCGCATGCGCATCCTTGTGATCGGTTCGGGCGGCCGCGAACACGCCCTAGTCCATGCACTGAACGGCAATGCTGGTGCGGCTGGCGCTGGCGCGGGTGAGCACGAGCTGCACGTCGCGCCGGGCAACGCCGGTATCGCGGGTCTGGCTACGCAGCACGCGCTGGACGTGACCGACGGGGCCGCTACGGTGGCGCTGGCTCGTGAAATCGGGGCGGATCTCGTGGTCATCGGACCGGAGCAGCCGCTCGTCGCAGGCGTCGCCGACGCCCTGCGTGAGGCCGGCATCGCCGTGTTCGGCCCGTCGAAGGCGGCTGCGGCGCTCGAGGGATCCAAGGCGTTCGCGAAGGACGTCATGGCTGCGGCTGGTGTGCGCACCGCCGATGCCCGGCAGGTGACGGACGCCGCGGACATCGATGCCGCTCTTGACGCTTTCGGCCCCACGTACGTGGTCAAAGACGACGGTCTGGCCGGCGGCAAGGGCGTCGTGGTCACTCCGGACCGCGCCGCCGCGCGTGAGCACGCGGAGTCGGTACTGGCGGCAGGCAACCCCGTGCTTTTCGAGTCCTTCCTGGAAGGCCCCGAAGTCTCTCTGTTCTGCCTCGTCGACGGCGAGACCGTCGTGCCCCTGCTGCCCGCGCAAGACCACAAGCGCGCTTACGACAACGACGAAGGCCCTAACACCGGCGGTATGGGCGCCTACACGCCGCTGCCGTGGTTGCCGGAGAATGGTGTGCAGCGCATTGTCGACGAGGTCGTCGCTCCCGTCGCCGCCGAGATGGTCCGCCGCGGTACCCCGTATTCCGGTCTGCTGTACGCCGGTCTGGCGTGGGGTGCAGAAGGCCCGGCCGTGGTAGAGTTCAATGCCCGCTTCGGGGACCCGGAGACGCAGGCTGTTCTCGCGCTGCTCAACACCCCGCTCGCCGAGGTCCTCTACGCCACCGCCACCGGCACGCTCCACGAGATCGAGCCGCTGGACTGGCAGGACGGTTTCGCCGTCACCGTGGTGCTTGCCGCTGAGGGTTACCCGGCCAGCCCGCGCAAGGGCGACGCGATCACCGCAGAAGGCGAGCTTCTCGACGACCCCGCCCACGTACTCCACGCCGGTACCTCTAGCGAAGGCACCGGCTACGTGTCTGCCGGCGGCCGCGTCCTCAACGTCATCGGAACCGGCGCGAGCTTGGAAGAGGCGGTGTCCTCGGCATACGAGACCATTGAGCGGATTGACCTGGCCGGGTCCTTCTACCGCCGCGATATCGCCCGCCCGGCGATCGACGGCCAGATCTCGGTAGGCGGCTAGCTCCGCATCCGGGCCGCGGTTTCAGGCCGACGGCACGTGCACCCGGACAAGGGCAGCGAGGGGTCTGGATTCAGACGACAAATTCACCGCGGCAACAAAAATTGACCTGGGGTTTTGCCGGGGAGAGCGGCGCGAAGTCAATCTAGATCCAGCGGCCCCCGGAAGCCCCAGCCCCGTCCCCGGGACGACGTGCGATAATGGGGCGCGTGACTGACATGAAACCCCGTAATGCGAATGTCCTGTCCAACCGCTACGCGTCGGCCGAAATGGCGACGCTGTGGAGCGCGGAGCACAAGATCATCCTGGAGCGCCAGCTCTGGATCGCGGTGATGCGCGCGCAGCGTGATTTGGGCATCGATATCCCGGAGGAGGCGATCGCGGCCTACGAGCAGGTCGTGGACCAGGTGGATCTGGACTCCATTGCCGAACGCGAGCGGGTGACCCGCCACGACGTGAAGGCGCGCATCGAGGAGTTCAACGCGCTGGCGGGCCACGAGCACATCCATAAGGGGATGACCAGCCGCGACCTGACCGAGAATGTCGAGCAGCTGCAGATCTACCGCTCGCTCGAGCTGGTGCGGGGTCGCGCGGTTGCGGTGCTCAACGCCATCGGCAACCGGGCGGGCGAATACCGCTCGCTGGTCATGGCGGGCCGCTCCCACAACGTGGCAGCGCAGGCGACGACGCTGGGCAAGCGTTTCGCGTCGGCCGCCGACGAGATGCTGGTGGCCCTCGACCGCATCGAGGACCTGCTGGGCCGCTACCCACTGCGCGGCATCAAGGGCCCGATGGGCACGGCGCAGGACATGCTCGACCTGGTCGGCGGGGATGAGGCGAAGCTGAATCAGCTGGAGCAGGCCATCGCGCAGCACTTGGGCTTTGAGCGCATCTTCGATTCGGTGGGCCAGATCTACCCGCGCTCACTCGACTTCGACGCGGTGTCCGCCCTGGTGCAGCTGGGTGCTGGCCCGTCGAGCCTCGCCACCACGATCCGCCTGATGGCCGGCAACGAGACCGTGACGGAGGGCTTCAAGGAAGGCCAGGTCGGCTCGTCCGCGATGCCGCACAAGATGAACGCCCGATCCTGCGAGCGCGTCGGCGGCTTCCAGGTGATTCTGCGCGGCTACCTCACCATGGTGGGAGATCTTTCCGGCCAGCAGTGGAATGAGGGCGACGTGTTCTGCTCCGTGGTGCGTCGTGTCGCGCTGCCGGATGCGTTCTTCGCCATCGACGGCATGATGGAGACATTCCTCACGGTGCTCGCGGAATTCGGTGCGTTCCCGGCGATGATCAACCGCGAACTGGACCGCTACCTGCCGTTCTTGGCCACCACGCGCATCCTCATGGCCAGCGTCCGCGCAGGCGTCGGCCGCGAGACGGCGCACGAGGTGATCAAGGAGCACGCCGTGGCGATGGCGCTAGACATGCGAGAGAACGGTGCAGAGCAGAACCTGGTGCAGCGTCTCGCGGGCGACGACCGTCTGCCGCTCGACCAGGAGCAGCTGCAAGCGGCACTCGAGGACCGCCACGCATTCATCGGCGCGGCGGAGTCGCAGGTGGACAATGTCTTGGCGCGCATTCAGACCTGGGCGAATAAGTATCCGGAGGCTGCTGGCTACACTCCAGGAGAGATCCTGTAGCCGGGCGCGTAACATCGCACGCATGCGTCCAGAGCTTTCTGACTACAACCATCTTTCCGCCGGCAAGGTCCGTGAGATCTACGGGATCGACGACGACACCTTGCTGATGGTGGCCACCGACCGCATTTCCGCATTCGATTACGCACTTGAGCCGGAGATCCCGGACAAGGGCAAGATTCTCACCTACACCAGTGAGTTCTTCTTCGATCTGCTCGACGAGTTCCCGAACCACCTCGCAGGCCCGCTCGACGATGAGCGGATCCCGGAGGAGGTCCTCGGCTCCGCCTTCGTGGTGAAGAAGCTCGAGATGATCCCGTTCGAGTGCGTGGCCCGCGGCTACCTGACGGGCTCGGGCAGGAAGGAATACGACAGCAACGGCGCGGTATGCGGTGTCACCCTGCCAGAAGGGCTGCGGGAAGCGTCGAAGTTGCCGGAGCCGGTTTTCACCCCTGCCACGAAGGCGGAGCAGGGGGAGCACGATGAGAATGTGCGGTTTGAGTACGTCGTCAAGCATGTCGGCGAGGAGCTCGCGGAGAAGATGCGCGCAACGACGCTGGAAATCTACTCGCGCGCCGCGGAATACGCGGAGTCGCGCGGGATCATCCTGGCGGACACGAAGCTCGAGTTCGGTTTGGACAAAGACGGCACGCTGGTGCTCGCGGATGAGGTGTTGACGCCGGATTCGTCGCGCTACTGGCCTGCGGATTCGTATGAGGAGGGCAAGAGCCAGCCGAGCTTCGACAAGCAGTTCGTGCGCAATTGGCTCACAGGCCCGAAGTCGGGTTGGGATCCGAAGGAGGGGACGCCGCCGCCGGAGCTTCCGGGCTCTGTCGTGGAGGCCACGCGCGACCGCTACATCGAGGCGTACGAGCGTCTGTCGGGCCGTAAGTTCGCTTAAGCGCGCGGGCGCTACCATCGGTGGGCATGAGTGAAACGCCCACAGCACCTGTAGCAGCGAAGCACCCGATCACGCGCACGTTCCACGGCCGTAAGTTCGTGGATGATTACGAGTGGTTGCGCGACAAAGAGTCGCCGGAAACGCTCGCGTATCTCGAGGCGGAGAATGCCTACACGAAGCAGCAGACGGCGCACCTCGACGGCCTGACGGACGCGATTTACAACGAGATCAAGTCGCGTGTGAAGGAGACGGATATGTCCGTCCCGCAACGCCAGGGCGACTGGTGGTACTACGGCCGCACGGAGGAGGGCAAGAGCTACGGCATCAGCTGCCGCGTGCCCGTCGCGGACGGGAGTGATCCGTGGGTGCCGCCGACGCTGCCCGAGGATGGTTCCGGGTTGCCGGGCGAGCAGGTTTTGCTCGATTTCAATGCGCTCGCTAAGGGGCACGAGTTCTTCTCGGTGGGCGCGTCGAGCGTAAGCACGTCGGGCCGTTACCTCGCGTTTTCCACGGACATCCGCGGCGACGAGCGCTTCGATCTCAAGGTCAAGGATCTCGAGACGGAGCAATTGCTTGACGACGAGATCCCCGGTGTCTTCTACGGCGCCACCTGGGCCGGTGAGGACCACATCTTCTATATCCGTGTCGACGATGCGTGGCGCCCGCACCAGGTGTGGCGCCACAAGCTGGGCACTGATGCCGCAGATGACGTGCTCGTTTACGAAGAGACCGACGAGAAATTCGGTGTCGGCGTGGCAGCGGACCGTTCCGAGCGCTACATCTTCATCGTCTCCGCGTCGTCGCTGACCACTGAGTACCGAGTGCTGCCCATGGATGACCCAGAGGGTGAATTCGAGGTGCTTTGGCCTCGCGAGCCGGGCGTGGAGTACAACGTGGACGTTGCCGTCCTCGAGCAGGACGGCAAGGAAGAAGAACGGTGGGTTGTCACCCACAACGCGCACGGCCCGAATTCCTCGGTGGGCGTCTGCGCGGCAGGCGCGGAGCTTCCGCCGCTGCGCGAGCTGACGGAGCTCATGCCGCACAGCGACGAGGTGCGCATCGAGGGCACGGATTCCTACCGCGACTTCATTTTCGCAGCTTATCGACGCGGCGGGATCGGCCGCCTCGCCGTCGCCGACCTGACGGAAGGCGAGTTCGGCGACTTCCGTGAGCTGGAATTCGACGAGGAGCTCTACACTGCAGGGCTTGCCGGCAACCCGGAGTGGGATGCACCGGTGGTGCGCATCAGCTACACCTCATTCACCCAGCCGGCGCAGGTGCTCGACTACCGCGTCGCCACCGGCGAGCTCACACTGCTCAAGGAGCAGGAAGTCCGCGGCGGCTACAACCCGGAAGACTACGTCGCCGAGCGCATGTGGGCCACGGCCGATGACGGGACCAAGGTGCCGATGTCGGTGGTGAGGAGGGCAGATGTGGACGTCGATAAGCCTGCTCCTTGCTTGCTCTACGGGTACGGCTCCTACGAAGCGTCGACGGATCCTGGCTTCTCGGTGGCGCGGCTGAGCTTGCTCGACCGCGGCATGGTGTGGGTGTGCGCGCACGTGCGCGGCGGCGGCGAGATGGGGCGCCTGTGGTACGACAACGGCAAGATGCTGACGAAGAAGAATACGTTCAGCGACTTCGTGGCCTGCGCCGATACGCTTATCGACGCTGGCCTCACCACCCCAGAAATGCTCGTCGCCGAGGGCGGGTCCGCCGGTGGCCTGCTCATGGGGGCTGTGGCGAATCTCGCGCCTGAGAAATTCGCCGGCATCCAGGCGATCGTGCCGTTCGTCGACCCGCTGACCTCGATTTTGAAACCGGAACTCCCGCTGACTGTCGGCGAATGGGAGGAATGGGGCGACCCGTACCACGACCCCGAGGTCTACGACTACATGGCCACGTATGCGCCGTACGAGAATGTCGAAGCGAAGGATTACCCGAATATTCTCGCTGTCACCAGTATCAACGACACCCGTGTGCTGTATGTCGAGCCCGCGAAGTGGATCGCGAAGCTGCGCGCGACAGCGACCGGCGGACAATTCCTGCTCAAGACCGAGATGGCTGCTGGCCATGGCGGTGTCTCAGGCCGTTACGCGAAGTGGAAGCAGACCGCGTTCGAGTACGCGTGGACGCTGCATACAGCGGGCGCGGTGGGGTAGCTCGCCGAGCGGGCGCTATGCCCTAGAAGTAAGATGTAGGCCATGTCCCGTCACTTGCTCGTCTCCGTTTCCTCGATTTTCGATGAGACACGCAAGGATGTGCAGAAGCTCGTCAGCGACCTCGAGCGCGAGTCGATTCCGGTCTCTCTGCTGGTCGCGCCGCACATCGACAAGAAGTGGCACCTGGCCAAGGACGACAAGACCCGTGGCTGGCTCAAAGAGCAGATGGATGGCGGCCGCGGCCTGATCCTCAATGGCTTTGACCAGCCTGTCCAAGGCCGCCGCGCGGAATTCGCCAACCTGGAAGCCCACGAGGCGAAACTGCGTCTGAAAGGCGCGACCCGGCAAATGGAAAAGCTCGGCTTCGAGCTCGATACCTTCGCCCCGCCGCGCTGGCGCATGTCCGACGGCACGCTGGAAGCCCTGCAGAAATTCGACTTCCGCCTCGCAGCGTCCACCCAGGGCATTCACTTCCTGCGGACCGGTCAGATCGTCTATTCGCGCAACCTCTCCGTCGGCGAGGGCTTCGGTGCTGCCGGGTGGTGGCGCCGGAATATCATCGACGCCGCTGTCCGCAGCGCCAAACGCGGAAACACCGTCCGTCTTTCCGTCTCCGGCAGGAACCTGTCGAAGAAGAAGGTCCGCGATGATTTCGTCGCCGCCGCCGTCGCCGCGGCTGGCGAGGGCCTGAAGCCGGTGAACTACCGGGATCTCTAGCGCGTTCCGCCCACGCGGCGGCGCTGCAGTCCGCCGATCACGCGGCACACCAGGTAGATGCCGAAAGAGATGAACGCGACGAACACGCTCACCGGCACGCCTGGAGCCAGGGAAAGAATCATGCCGCCGACCGCGGAGACCTCAGCGAACACGACTGCCCAGACGACAGCGCGCACCGGGCTGGCAGTGATTTGAGTGGCAGCCGCGCCGGGCGTGATCAGCAGCGACATCACCAGCAGCGCGCCGACGATCTGCACTGACTGGGCCGATGCGATGCCCACGAGCACCGCGAAGAGAATGGACATCGCGCGGACATTGACCCCGGCGGCGGCCGCCATGACTGGGTCGGCGGAGGCGAAAAGCAGCGGCCGCCACAGAACTGCCACAGCGACTGCGACGAGCGCTGTCGTGCCAGCGAGCAGCCACAGATTCTGGCCCGAAATGCCCACGATCTGGCCCGTCAGTAGCGCCAGCGCCCGGTTGGAATTGCCGGGGTAGAGGTGGATGAACAGCACGGATAAACCCATGCCGAAGCTCATCACCACGCCGACTGCCGAGTCCTGCTGCCCGCGGAACCCGAGTGCCGCGAGAACGACCGCCGCGATCACCGCGCCGGCGACCGCGCCGATGCCGACATTGAGGCCGAACAGCAAGGCAGCCGCAGCACCCATCAGGGCGAGCTCGGAGGTCGCGTGAACGGAGAACGACATCTGTCGCACCACGATCAGCGGCGCCATCACGCCTGATAGCAGCCCGAGGAGCGCGCATGCGACGAGCGTGACCTGCACGAAGTCGAGGCCGAGCAGATACTGCGTCGTGTCCCAGGCCGTTGCGAGCGATTCACTCACAGGACCACCATCCTTCCGTTCGCCTCGACGACCTCGACGTGGGTGCCGTAGAGCTCGCTCAAAACATCCGAGCGCATCACCTCGTCGACAGTCCCCACCACATGTCCTTCCGGGCCGAGGTAAAGAACCCGGTCGACCACCGACAGAAACGGGTTGATCGAGTGCGTCACGCACAGCACACCGGCGTCGAGACCAGCCAGCCTGTCGACGGTGTCCCTTTCGCGGGCAAGGTCGAGGGAGAGGAGGGGTTCGTCGGCAAGCACGAGCTCCGGCTCGCTGGCCAATGCTTGCGCTTGGCGGATGAGTTGCTGCTGGCCGCCGGACATGAGGCCCGCGCGCTGGTCCGCGAAATGCGTGGCGCCGACGCGGCTTAGAAGCTCGTCGACTTTTCCTGCGGGCGGGCGGCGGCGCGCGATGCCGTGCGCGCAGGCGAGCGAGACGAGGTCGCGGCCACGGATGGGCAGGTCCGCGGGGAACATGTGCTGCTGCGGAATGAAACCGATCCGGTCAGCTGCCCGCACTGTGCCCGACGACAGCTTGCGCGTGCCCATAATCGCGCGCAGCAAGGTCGATTTGCCCACGCCGTTCGGGCCGAGCACCGCGATGAATTCCCCACGCCCCACCGTCAGGTCGAGCCCGGACCACAGCGGATCGACGGCGGCGCCACGCAACTCGAGTACGGCGGGGACGCGGGGTTCGGTAGAAGTCACTGTCTGATCAAACCACTGCTGAAAATCGATTTCAATGCTGGGGCCGAAAGGCGCGGGGGCGGCATCAACGTTCGCCGGAAAGGCGAACGGTAACAATTCAACGGTAACCCTGCCGCCTCATGTCCTAGATCAGGGACATAGACGGAGGTTTTGGAGCATTGTTACCGTTGGATTGTTACCGTTCGCGAGGGCGGTAGCCGCGGGCGGCAGGGAGCGTCGTTAAGCGGCGTCCTCGCCGTGCATGTGCTCTTCACCGTCGTGCGGCACGGAACCCACGGTTTCCACGAGCTCGTCGACGACCTGGTCGAAGTAGTCGAGGAAGTTCACGCCCTCCGGCGGGGTCTCGCGCATCTCCACGATGGGGACGTTGTTCTCTCGCGCGGCGTTGGCCAGCTGCTCGGTCGCGCTGTTGGTGCTCTGTGGGTTCACGATGAGCACGTCGACGTGGCCGGCCTCGATCTCCTCGACGAACGCGGCGACATCCTGCACGGACGGCTCAGCCTCGTTGATCGCGGCCTTCATGTAGCCCTCCGGGGTGATGTCGTGCAGCTCCGTACCCCACACGAGCGGTGCCGCGATCGACTCGGTCATCGCGATGTGCGTGTGCGGCAGCGCCGCGAGCTGCTCTTCCACCGCGCCCATTCGCTTATCGACGTCCTCCGTCGACCCCCCGACCTTCTCCTTCACCGCGGCCGCGACTTCCTTCACCTTTTCGGGCGAGAACCAGGCGTGCTCGAGCTCGTTCGGATCGTCGGGGATGCCGTGGGAGTGGCCGTGATCGTGGCCGTCATGGTCGTGGCCCTCATGATCATGGCCTTCGTGACCCTCCTCGCCGTGCTCGTGGGCATGCTTGTGGGCCTCGGCCTCTTCTTTGCTCACGAGGGGGACGGCGTGAATGATGCGGTCTTGCTCGGCGACGGTGTAGAGGCTGGCGTCGTAGGGGCCGCCGTTGGCGACGAGGGTGCCGGCTTCGCGGACGCGGGCAAGGTCCTTGGCGGAAGGCTCGAAGTGGTGGGGGTCGATGTCGGTGCCGTTGATCACGGCTTCGACGTCGTTGTCGGTGACGGCTGCCGCGACATCAGCCCACACTGGGGTGGTGGCCAGGATGTCGGAGGAGTCGGCGGTGTCCGTGCCGGTGGCGGAGGTGTCCGCGCTGTCGGAGGAGCAGGCGCTCAGGCTGGCTCCGACAAGTAGTGCTGCTGCGACGACGGTGGCCGGACGGTGAAGATGACGCTTCTGCATAGAGGACATCTAACCAGTAATGAAAACTGTTTTCAACGCGCAGCAGGGGTAGCGGGCGATGCGCGAAGGTCGCCGCGGGGAGGGGGAGTGGTTGGGCGGTCCGATATACTGACGGGCGTCTTCAGACCGTCAAGACTGTGAAGGATTCTCATGGCACGAGTCGTTGTAAATGTCATGCCCAAGGCCGAAATTCTGGATCCGCAAGGACAGGCTGTGCACCGAGCGCTGGGGCGCATCGGGGTGAACGGGGTGACGGATGTTCGCCAAGGCAAGCGCTTCGAATTGGAGGTCGCCGATTCGGTCACGGACGAGGAGTTGCAGCGCGTCGCTGAGACGCTGCTGACCAACACCGTGATCGAGGACTTCGTCATCGTGCGCGAAGAGGAGGCGTAAAAGATGGCAGCGACCATCGGGGTAATCACATTCCCCGGCACGCTTGACGACGTTGATGCGCTGCGCGCCGTCCGCCTCGCCGGGGCGGAGCTGAAGTCTCTTTGGCATGCGGACGAGGACTTGACCGGCGTTGATGCCGTCATCGTCCCGGGCGGTTTCTCCTACGGGGACTACCTGCGCTCCGGCGCGATCGCGGCGATGGCGCCGATGATGACAGCCGTCGTGGAAGCCGCTGGCAAGGGCATGCCGGTGCTGGGCATCTGCAACGGCTTCCAGATCCTCACGGAAGCAGGACTGCTGCCGGGCGCGCTGACCCGTAACAAGGGCCTGCACTTTCACTGCACCGACACCTATCTCGAAGTCGCCAACGCCGAGACGGCGTGGACGAGCGAATTCGAGGAAGGGCAGAAGATTCTCGTGCCGGCAAAGCACGGGGAGGGCAGGTTCCAGGCGGAGCAGGGGACCGTCGAGAAGCTTGAAGCGGAAGGTCGCGTGGTCTTCCGTTACACCGATAATTTCAATGGCTCCATGAACGGCATCGCTGGCGTGACTAGCGAGAACCGCCGTGTCGTGGGGCTCATGCCGCACCCGGAGCACGCCATTGACCTGCTCACCGGGCCGTCCACCGATGGTCTGGGGCTGATCCAGTCCGCCATCGCCGAAATCTCGAAGATCGGAGCGTGATTCGCGTGAGCGAACAGGAAAAGAACCCGCTCGTGCACAATGACACCGTCGAGGCCGCGAAAGCGACGCCAGAGCAGGAACAGCCGTATGCCGCGCTGGGTCTGAAGGACGACGAGTACGCCCGCATCCGCGAGATTCTGGGCCGCCGCCCGACGGACGCGGAGCTGACGGTCTACTCGGTAATGTGGTCGGAGCACTGCTCCTACAAGTCCTCGAAGGTGCACCTGCGCTATTTCGGCGAGACCATGACTGAGGAGATGGCCTCGAAGATTCTCGCTGGCATCGGTGAGAATGCCGGCGTGGTGGACATCGGCGGCGGAGACGCGGTGACGTTCCGCGTCGAGTCGCACAACCACCCCTCCTACGTGGAGCCGTACCAGGGTGCGGCGACCGGTGTCGGCGGCATTGTCCGCGACATCATGGCCATGGGCGCGCGCCCGATCGCCGTGATGGACCAGTTGCGTTTCGGTCCGGCTGACGCGGACGACACCAAGCGCGTCCTGCCTGGCGTCGTCGCGGGCATCGGTGGCTACGGCAACTCGCTCGGTCTGCCGAATATCGGCGGCGAGACCTCGTTTGATGCCACCTACGCGGGCAACCCACTGGTCAACGCGCTGTGCGTGGGCACGCTGAAGGTCGAGGACTTGAAGCTCGCATTCGCATCCGGCACGGGCAATAAGGTCATGCTCTTCGGTTCCCGCACGGGTCTTGACGGCATCGGCGGCGTGTCCGTCCTGGCGTCCGAGACCTTCGAGGAGGGCGCGGAGCGCAAGCTGCCCGCAGTTCAGGTCGGCGACCCGTTCGCGGAGAAGGTCCTCATCGAGTGCTGCCTGGAGCTCTACGGCGCCAATGTCGTCGTCGGCATCCAGGACCTCGGCGGCGCGGGTCTGGCGTGCGCGACGTCCGAGCTGGCGGCAGCTGGCGACGGCGGCATGCGCGTCAACCTCGACGCCGTCCCGCTGCGCGCGGAGAATATGTCCGCCGCGGAGATCCTCGCCTCCGAGTCCCAGGAGCGCATGTGCGCTGTCGTGGCTCCGGAAAACGTCGAGAAATTCAAGGAAATCTGCGCCAAGTGGGACGTCAACTGCGCAGAGATCGGCGAGGTCACCGCAGAAAACGACCGTCTGGTCATCGAGCACAATGGCGAGATTGTTCTCGATGCCCCGCCGTCGACCATCGCGGATGAAGCACCGGTCTACGAGCGCCCGTGGGAGCGCCCGGAGTGGCAGGACGGGGTGCAGGAAGCGGTGGACGTCGATAAGCCTGCGGATGTCGCTGATGCGTGGCTTAAGCTCGTCGCGTCCCCCGCGCTGTGCTCGCGCGACTGGATCACGGAGCAGTACGACCGCTACGTGCGCGGCAACACCGTTCAGGCGCGTCATGCGGATTCGGGCGTTTTGCGTATCGACGAAACCTCCGGCCGCGGCGTGTCCGTCTCCGCCGACGCATCCGGCCGCTACACGTACCTGGACCCGAATATGGGCGCGCGCCTCGCTCTGGCTGAGGCCTACCGCAATGTCGCAGTGACCGGTGCCCGCCCTGTCGCGGTGACCAACTGCCTGAATTTCGGCTCCCCGGAGAACCCCGACGTGATGTGGCAGTTCCGCGAAGCTGTGCACGGACTTGCCGACGGCTCCCGTGAGCTGAATATTCCCGTTTCCGGCGGCAATGTCTCGTTCTACAACCAGACGGGCGAGACCCCGATTCTGCCCACGCCTGTGGTCGGTGTGCTCGGCGTCATCGACGATGTCGCGGACTCCGTGAGCCACCGCGTGGTCAACAACGAGGACCCCGATGTGCTCGTTCTCCTCGGCGAGACGCGCGACGAATTCGGCGGCTCCGTCTGGCAGGACATCTCCGGCGCGGGGCTTGCGGGCCTTCCGCCGCAGGTCGACCTGGCTAATGAGGCGAAGCTCGCGGACTTCTTCTGCGGCTCGGCAGACGCACCTGCGGAATCTTCCGGTGCGTCTGCCGGACTCACCGCCGCGCACGACCTGTCTGAGGGCGGCCTCGGCCAGGCGGTGTTCGAGATGCTCAAGGACACTGAGAAGGGGGCTGAACTCGACCTTTCGGCTGTTCACGAGGACGCGTTCACCGCGCTGTTCTCCGAGTCCGCCTCCCGCGCGCTCGTGGCGTGCAGCTCCGACCGCGTCGACCGCGTTGTCGCCGACGCTGTCGAGCTCGGCATCCCGGCTGCCGTGATCGGCACGACGAATATGAGCGGCGAGATCACCTTTGCTGAGGGCACCCCCGGCGCCGGTCAGTCCGTCGGCATGCAGGCGCTGCGCACCGCGTGGGCGGGCACCCTGCCGGGGCTGTTCGCGCACGCCGATGCGCCGAACGCAGCGGTCTAGACACCTGCTTACGCGCAAAGCGCGGGGTACCGCCGTGAAGCGGTCCCCGCGCTTTTTCTGTGCCTTGTGTTTGCTCCGCGGTTAGTCAGTCCGCTGGGTGGACGGGTTCGGGGAGACGAGCGGCATGGGGCGGTACTCCTCCCGCATCGCCTTGAGCACCTCGGCGTGCTGCCAGAGAGCCTTGTCTTCCTCGGTCTCGGGGACGAATTTGCGGGCCTTCAGCGGGTCGCCGTCCGTGTCGGTGGCGACGTAGGTGAAGGTGGCGTGGATCGCCGTCTGCAGGTTCTCGCGGCCGCCGCGTGGATCGCCAGAACGCACGTGGGTGTCCACGCTCATGGAGCGCTTGCCGGTGCGGGTCAGACGTGCGTCGACCTCGATGAGGTCACCGATGGAGATCGGGCGGTAGAAGCGGATGCCGCCTGCATAGACGGCCACAGTCTGCTCACCGGACCATTCCATCGTGCAGGAGGTACCTGCGGCATCGATCCACTCCATCGCGGTGCCGCCGTGGACCTTGCCGCCCCAGTTGATGTCGGTCGGCTTGGCCATGAAGCGGTGGATGATGCGCGGGGCGCGGGACTCGCCGTCGTAGGTCTGCTCCGCCATCTGCTCTTCGATGTTCTTGCGCAGCTCCATGCGGGACTTCGCGGCCTGCTCGACGCGCTTTTCTTCGTCGGTCTGCGGGACGTAGGTGGGCACCTGCATGCCCTTGCCGGTCTCGGGGTCCTTGGCCACGAAGATGACCAGGCAGTCGCAGGCGCGGGTGAACACGCCTTCGCGCGGGTCGGCGGAGAGGACCTCGTTGACGATGTGCATGGAGCTCCGGCCGGTCATGGCGATGCGGGAGCGCACCTCCACGATGTGTCCGGACGGGATGGGGCGGGTGAAGTGAATGTGGCCCACGTATGCGGTGACGCAATAGGTGGAGGACCACTGGACGGCACAGGCGTAGGCGGCTTTGTCGATCCACTCGAGGACACGTCCGCCGGAAACGCCTTGCGCACCAGCGTGAATGATGTCCGTCGGGGCCGCCATGAAGCGAAGAGTGATGGATGAGGGCTTATCTACAGATTCCGCTGTCTCGGTCATTCCTGTGAGTTTAATACGTAGACTGCGATCATGACTCCTAAGAACGACCCTTCGGCTACCCGCGCCGCGATTGAGGCTGTCAAGGGGTGGATCGAGGATCCGGAAAGCACGCCCGTTCCGGCTCGTGGGCTGATCGCTGACGCTTGTCGACGCTCCGTGCGCGCCCTCGCCGCCGAACTCCCCGGACACACGGTGGAGCTTCGGGTGCCCCCATTTGTGGCTGTTCAGTGTGTTGAGGGCCCGCGTCACACCCGCGGCACCCCTCCCAATGTGGTGGAGATGGCGCCGGAAGTCTGGCTGCAATTGGCCACGGGGAAGCTGGATTATGACACCGCCGTTGCCGAGGGTCTGGTGGAAGCCTCGGGTTCCCGCGCCGGGGAGGTCACCGCCGGCTTGCCGGTGATTGCTCTCTAGGTGGGTGAATCCACTAGGGTTGTGCACGTGCAAAGCCTGAATGCTGATGCTGCCGATGCCGCCAACGTCACCGATCATTCGGTGCCTACTGGTATCCCACGGGATATGGAGGCCGAGGAGAACGAGCCGCGCGAGGAGTGCGGTGTCTTCGGCGTATGGGCACCGGGGGAGGATGTGTCCAAGCTGACGTATTTCGGCCTGTTCGCCTTGCAGCACCGCGGCCAGGAAGGCGCCGGCATTGCAGTGGGCGATGAGGGCCGCATCGTGGTGTTCAAGGACAGCGGTCTGGTCTCGCAAGTCTTCGACGAGGCGATTCTGGACGCGTTGCAGGGCGATGTGGCAATCGGCCACACGCGCTATTCCACCGCGGGGTCCGGGAAGTGGGAGAACGTCCAGCCGATGTTCCGGACCTCCCCGAACGGGACCGATGTGTCGCTGGCGCATAACGGCAACCTGGTCAATTTCAAGACGCTGGAAGATGAGGCGGTACGCCGCAAGCTCGTGTCCGCCGAGGGGGTCGAGGGGCAGGGCTCGTCGTCGGATACTGCCGTGGTCTCGGCATTGCTTGCCGACGGCGTCCGCGACGACCGCACCCTCCTCGATTCCGCCCGCGATCTGCTGCCGACGTTGAAGGGTGCTTTCTGCCTCGTTTTCACCGACGGCAACACCTTGTACGCGGCGCGCGATCCGCATGGCGTGCGACCGCTGTCGCTGGGTCGCCTCGAGCAGGGCTGGGTTGTGGCCAGCGAGACTGCCGCGCTGGATATCACCGGTGCGTCCTTCGTCCGCGACATCGAACCCGGCGAGCTCATCGCCATCGACGAATCCGGCATCCACACCGAACGCTTCGCCGACGCCACGCCGAAGACGTGCGTGTTCGAGTACGTCTACATCGCGCGCCCTGATTCCGTGGTGGAAGGCCAAACGGTCAACGCCACCCGTCTGGAGATCGGCCGCCGCCTGTCCCGCGTCGCGCCCGTCGACGGCGATATCGTCATGCCTGTTCCCGAGTCCGGCACCCCTGCCGCGATCGGTTACGCCGAGGAATCTGGCATTCCGTTCGCACAGGGCCTGATGAAGAACGCCTATGTCGGCCGCACGTTCATCCAACCGTCGGACACCTTGCGCCAGCTGGGTCTGCGCTTGAAGCTCAACCCGGTGCGCGAGATCATCGAGGGCAAATCCCTCGTCGTTGTCGACGATTCGATCGTGCGCGGCAACACCCAGCGCAAACTGATCCGGATGCTCCGCGAAGCCGGCGCCGCAGAAGTGCACGTGCGCATCGCGTCGCCGCCGGTGAAATGGCCGTGTTTCTACGGCATCGATTTCGCCAGCCCGGGCGAGCTCATCGCCAATAACGCGGGTGGAGATGAGGAAGCCGTGGCGGAGAATATCTGCCGCGTCATCGGAGCCGATTCGCTGGCGTTCGTGAGCATTGACGACATGATCGCCTCCACGGGCAAGCCCGCCAACAATCTGTGCGCCGCCTGCTTCGACGGCCACTATCCGCTCGGATTGCCCGAGCACAATGCCAATGCCGATGCGGTTCGGCGCATTCAGGAAGGGATGTAGCTTTCATGACCACCCCCGACAACCAGCAGCCGGAAAACCCGGACACCCAGGCTGACACTTCTGTCTCCTACGCCGCTGCCGGTGTGGATATCGAGGCCGGCGACAAAGCCGTCGAGCTCTTCGCCCCGCACGCCAAGCGCGCGACACGCCCGGAGGTCCGCGGCAGCCTCGGCGGCTTCGCCGGACTGTTCGCGCTGGGCAAGTACAAGGAGCCGCTGTTGGCAGCCGGCTCGGACGGTGTGGGCACGAAGCTCGCTGTCGCCCAGGCCATGGACAAGCACGACACGATCGGCATCGACCTGGTGGCCATGTGCGTCGACGACCTCGTGGTCTGCGGCGCAGAGCCGCTGTTCCTCCAGGATTACATCGCGGTGGGCAAGGTCGTGCCGGAGAAGGTCGCGGAGATCGTCGGCGGCATCGCCGAGGGCTGCGTCCAGGCCGGTTGCGCGCTGCTCGGCGGCGAGACCGCGGAGCACCCGGGCGTGATGGGCGAGGATGAATACGATGTCTCCGCCACGGCCGTCGGCGTCGTCGAGGCTGACGAGCTGCTCGGCCCTGACCGTGTGCGCGACGGCGACGTGATCATCGGTATGGCGTCGTCCGGACTGCACTCCAACGGTTATTCCCTGGCCCGCCACGTCCTGCTTGAAAAGGCAGGGCTGCCGCTCGACGGCCATATCGAGGAATTGGGTCGCACGCTCGGCGAGGAGCTGCTTGAGCCGACCCGCATTTACGCCCTCGACTGCTTGGCGCTGGCGCACGAGTGCGAGGTGCGTACGTTCTGCCACGTCACGGGCGGCGGTCTCGTGGGCAACATGGAGCGCGTCATCCCCGAAGGCAAGGTCGCGGAAATGCACCGCGCGTCGTGGGAGCCGCCGCAGATTTTCCGCACCATCCGCACCGTGGGCAAGGTTCCGGAAGAAGAGATGGAAAAGACATTCAACATGGGTGTCGGCATGGTCGCGGTCGTCGCGCCGGAGGACCGGGACCGCGCGCTGGCGATGCTCACCGCGCGCCACGTGGACTGCTGGGAGCTCGGCGTCGTGCGCACCGCGACAGGGGAGGATGCAGGGGCGCGCGCGACGCTCGTCGGGACGCACGTGCACTAGTAGCTTAAGGCGCGCACACCGCGCCCCGAGCGGTTTGTGCTGGTGGTGGAGGTAAGCGACATAATTTGACGCGCACGCTATTATGGCATGCAGGACAAATTTTCAGACGTTTTCAGAAGGGCCGCCGATTAATCGAGCCGCCCTTTAGACACCTCAAGGGGGTCACGCCATGGGTCGCGGACGCGCCAAAGCAAAGCAGACCAAGGTCGCACGCCAGTTGAAGTACAACACGCCCGACATGGATCTTGATTCGCTCCAGCGGGAGCTCGCGGGCAAGGCCCCTTCGAATAACCAGTGGGACGACGACCATGACGAGGACGACGATTACGAGGTCGACCCGCAGTACGCCGAGTACGCCGACTGGGACGCTGACGACGATAAGCGCTAAGAACTAGCGCCCGCGCAGCTTATTCACGGCGGCGCGCCCCGCCTTTTCCCCTTCATCCGCCGGCAGGGAATCAATGTCCACAGCGGCGGTGACGGTCATGGTGCCGTTTTCCACGTCGCCCGCTTCGATGTCCAGGGTGATGCCATCTCCTGGTGCATTGAGTGCGGAGCGTTTCACCAACGCTAGGGCGACCGGCCCGAAATCGCAGTCGTGGACGACAGTGCCGAGTCGTCCTACGGTGCGCCCGCCCACGGTGACAGGAGAGCCCGCTTCCGGTTCCGCTGGGGCAGAGCCGTCCAAGTGCACGAGGACCATCAGGCGCGGAGAGCGGCCGAGGTTCTCAACTCGTGCCACGGTCTCCTGCCCGCGGTAGCAACCCTTATTCAGGTGCACGGCGCCGACGTGGCCGCCGCGGGCAATGAGCGTCGGTGCCTCGTGCGGGATGGATTTCGCGTCGAGGTCCGCGCGTTGTTCTGGCTCTAAGGCCTTGACGCGTTCGGCGGTGAACGCCATCAGGCCTGCCTTTTCCAGGCCGGCGTCAGCGCTGGTGAGCGCCCGGTAGGCGTCGGCAAGCTGAGCGCGTGGCACGGCGATGTCGATGCGGCGCGGGCCGGCCCAGTCCACCTCGCGGGAGAAGACGGCGCCGGTGGATTCCGGCACAGCGAACGAGCTGGGAGCGCCGAGCACAGTGATGATGCCGAGGTCCGCCTTATCGACCGTCACCTCCGACCAGAAGATCATCTTGGTCAGGTACTCCAGCAGGGATTCGCCCAGATACGACGGGGTATCCAGGTAGAACGTGTCGCCGGCGCGCGTGATGTCGCCGTGGTGGAGAATGCGCCCCTGTATGTCCAGATCGCAGAATGCGGCGGAATACCCGTCGGGGGCGTCGTCGAGTTTCTGCGACAGGAGGTTGTTCAAAAAATCCGCGGCATCCGGTCCGGCAACGCGGATCACGCACCGGTGGCTGCGGTCCACAGCGACACCGCCGCGTTGCACGAAACGCTGTTCGCGCAGGGGATCGCCGTAGTGGGAGGGGACGCCAGCGGCGTCGATAAGCGTGCTCGTTGCGACGGGCAGCTCGGCCGCACCAGTGAAGCTTAAAAGGGGCGAACGGTAGTTATTCACGTCCCCCAATAGTACGCGGGCATAATGGGGAATCATGGGCCCGAACAACGCAGTCATTTACCTCGTCGAGCCGTTCGGCGGTTCCCTGCGGCGGCAAAACGCTAATCTGCCGCACGTGTACTGGGACGACGCGGCGGTCACGCGCGGCGACGGCTGTTTTGAGACCATCCTCGTCACTGCCGGCACGCCCACGAATCTCGACGCGCACCTGAAACGCTTCGTGAATTCCGCGCGCCTGCTCGACCTCCCGGAACCGCCCGCTCAAGCGTGGCGGAACGCGACCGAGATGGCCGTCGCCGATTTCGTGCGCGAATCCGGCCTCGAGGCGGCCGACGTCGAGGCGAAATGCCAGTGGACGTACACCCGCGGCCGCGAATCCACCGGTGTGCCCAGCGCGTGGGTGACCGTGCGGCCGATTCCGCGCGAGCAACTTGAGCTGCGCGAACGTGGCGCGAAAATCATGACCGCCCCGCGCGGCTACACCCTCGCCGCCATGGAGGAGACCCCATGGCTGACCGTCGGCGCGAAAACGCTCAACTACGCGGCGGCGATGTCCGCCGTGCGCTGGGCAAAAAGCCGCGGCTTTGACGACGTCATCTACATCGACCCCGCCACCGGGCGCGTGCTTGAGGGAGCGACCTCGTCAGTGATCGTCGTCCGCGGCGACAAGCTGCGCACGCCCACCACCGGCGGCGATGTGCTGCCAGGCACCACCCAAGCCGCGGTCTTCGCGCGGGCGGAAAAAGACGGGTGGCGCTGCAAAGAAAAAGACATCGACGTCGATTACCTGCGCGCTTCCGACCAGGTGTGGCTGGTCAGCTCCGTGCGCGGCGGAGTGCGCGTGACCGCCATCGACGGCAAAGAGCTCTCCGCGCCCAGTAAAAAAGAAGAAGCGAAGGTGCGCAAGCTTATCGACGCCGCCGTCGCCGGCTAGCCCGCGATACGCTTCAACTCAGCCGACATGTAGGGGATGAACGTGATGTCGTCCTGCGTGGAGCCGGCTGCGACACGCTCGTCGACCCAGCCCAAATTGTTGTTCGGCATCAGCCCGTACATGCGCTTGCCCGGGCCATGGTTGGCTGGGCCCTGCTCCGTCGCGATCGTGGAGGCCGACGTGATCTGCCACGCGCGCTCGTTGACCGGGGAGCCGTAGAGAACCTCCACCAATCCGCGGGAATTGGTCAGCGTCACCTCGATCTCATCTTTGAGGGAGATGCGCCAGAACCCGGTCTCACGCTGGTCCGCGCCGGTGGGTTTGCCGTTTTCGTCGATGCGCCAGATACGCGAATCGAAACGAAGGTAATTCTCGCCATCGTGCGAAATGACCAGCTGCTGGCCGAACGCGTAGTCCTTGGGCTCCTCCTCCGGCGATGCGGGCAGCTCCACTGCCTGGCCCTCGCCCTGCCACACGCCCACCAGCGGCAGCAGGCCTAGTAGGCCGTCGTGCAGGTTCGGTCCCTTGCGCAAGTTCGCAGTGTCGTCCGGCAGGGGGATCTCATCCAGGCCCAACTCCGGAATATTGCGGTGCGCCGTGCCCTTCGACTGCTCCGCAGCCAGGTTGACAGCGTCGTTGCTGTTCAGCTTCGCATTCGTCGGTTCGTTCTGCGGGTTCTCGTTTTCGCTCATGACACTCAAGGGTAGTCATCGGCCCGCTGGAACCGCGACGGGGGACAGCAGCTCGTCGGTCACGGTCACGTCGTGCTGCTGGGAGGAGAAGCGGATCGACCCGCCCGCCACTTCCACGAGGTCCGCCTGCGCGCCGATCGGGAGGTCGCGGGTATCCAACTCAAGGGTGTACGCGTCGGTGACGGCGGAGGTAAGGGCCGAGGGGACGTCGATAAGCTGTTCGGGTTCCATGCGGAAAGTCGTGCCGTCGAGCCGGAGGGTGACCACCGCCGACGTCTTCTCGTCCGTGCCCGGCACCGTGCCCGTGAGCTGCGCCTCGCTCGCTGTGCCGCCCGTCGGCGAAATATCGTACGGATTCGCGATATCGAGGTCCGTCATGCCGAGCAGTTGGCCGAACGCGACACCGTCGAGCGACAGCGTGTGCTCCACGCGCTTGGCATGCGCCCCCGCGAATTCCGCCCTGACGGCCTTGTCCGCGTCGATGTCGATGCCGTAAATATCCGTGCGTGTATTCGCGATTCCCACCCCGTCAACGTGCACATCGAGCGCCTGGAAACTCACGCGCGGAACCTCGCCCGTGAGAGCGACCTGCGCGAACGGTAGACCGCCGACGTACGTCTCCGGGTCCGCCGGAAGGGCATCAGCCTCCCGCGCGTGCGCGGCCAACGCGCGCTCCACTTGCGCCGCCACCGCCGCATCCGCGGCGAACGCGAGCGCGACGACACACGCGATCGCCGCAAGCACCTTCACCTTCATGCCTTTACCGTAGCCTGGGGGTATGACACAGGGTTCTTCCGCAGTGCAGCGCGTCGATCTCGGCGCCGAATCCGCGCTGGTCAACGCCGCCCGCGCCCTCCTCGACCGCGCGCATGAGGCCGACGGCGTCGAAGCCTTCTCAGAGGGATTCACCAAAGAGCTCGGCCGCGCATCGGACCATATCTATTGGGCATCGCTTATCGACGACACCCTGTGCTCTCTCGCCGCCTGCGCCCCCGACGGCTCCGCCGAACTGGTCGTGGACCCAGCTTCCCGCCGCAACGGGCACGGCGCCGCACTTGCTGAAACTGTCTTGCAGGCGCGCCCCAACGCTGGCCTGTGGGCCCACGGTAATCTTCCCGCGGCCCAAGCCCTCGCCTCGAGCTTATCGCTGCACCCCACCCGCGAACTTCTCGTCATGGCAATCGACGGCACAGCCCTGCAGCGCATCGGCGGATTCGGTGCCACTGGCGACGCTCTGCCTGCCGGCCTTGAGGAGCTGAGTTACACCGAATCCGTTTCGCGCTGGGGCCGCGATGCCGTTGAGCAGGTCTGGTTGGACGTCAACAACGACGCATTCTCCTGGCACCCCGAGCAAGGCGGCCAGACGGCTGAGGCGCTTCACGATTCCATGGACGCCCCCTGGTTCGACCCTGACGGCGTGCGTTTGCTGTGGGCAGCTGATCGCGCTGAAGCTGACGTGGTGCCTGCTTTGGCCGGCTTCCACTGGACTAAGCGCCACTCGGAAGAAGTGGGGGAGGTCTACGTCGTCGGCCTGTCCTCCGCTTATCGCGGCCGCGGTCTCGGCGACCCCCTCATGCGCGCTGGACTTGAGCACCTCGTCGCAGGCGGTTCGCGCCGAGTCATTCTCTATGTCGAAGCCGACAACGTTCCCGCCGTGCGCAGGTACGAAGCGATGGGCTTTGAGGTGGCGGAGCGCCATGTCGTCTATTCCGCGGGTCCCGCCGACCGCGCCAACGCTGTGCGCGTGGCTTGACGATCCTGATGGTCTCAAATGTGACACAGAACGCACCACTAATTCACAGGAGATCCCAAAGTTAACTCATTGTTCACCGTTTAGGGGTCGCATGGTTAACGCGAAACCCGTAGCTTCCCAAATGTGAGCACTCAGGCACGGATATTCCTGCGCCCTGAGACCGATGCTCAGAAGCAATCTGAATTCGCACCGGAAAGGTATCCCCGTGATCCGTAACATCAAGCGCACTGCAGCAGTCGCAGGCATTGCTGCACTGACCTCCATGACCCTCGTCGCTTGCGGCGACTCCAACGAGAATGGCACCGACGACGCCAAGGGCGGCGAGAACAACGCTTCCGAGGGCCAGGACGCTGGCTCCATCGAGGGCCTGTCTGGTCAGACCGGCCAGCTCGTCGCCGAGGGTGCTACCTCCCAGAAGAACGCTATGGAGTACTTCGGCGTTCGCTACTCCGAGGCTGTTCCCGGTGCGAACCTCGCGTACAACGCGACCGGCTCTGGCAAGGGCATCAAGAACTTCACCGGTAACCAGGCTGTCTTCGCTGGCTCTGACTCCCCGCTGAAGGAGGACAAGGGCGAGGTCGAGGCTGCCAAGGAGCGTTGCGGTGGCAACGACGCATGGCACCTGCCGATGGTCATCGGCCCGGTCGCTATCGCTTACAACATCGAGGGCGTTGACGAGCTGAACCTGACCGTCGACAACATCGTCGAGATCTTCAACGGCACCATCAAGAACTGGAACGACCCGAAGATCGCCGAGAACAACGACGGCGTCGAGCTGCCGGACCAGAACATCTCCGTGATCTACCGCTCCGATGAGTCCGGTACCTCCGACAACTTCCAGAAGTTCCTGGCTGCTGCTTCCGATGGCAAGTGGACCGGCGAGGGCAAGGCATTCCCGAAGGAGGTCGGTGTCGGTAAGGATGGCTCCACCTCTGTGGCTGAGGAAGTCAACGCTACCCCGGGTGCTATCACCTACGTCGAGTCCGGCTACGCACGTGACCTCGACCTCGGTGTCGCCAACATCGACTTCGGTGGCGGCCCGGTTGAGCTGTCCGACGAGACCGTCAACAAGGCTCTGGACAACGTCCAGTTCAAGTCCGAGGGCAACGACATGGTCGTCGACTCCAAGGCTCTGTTCGCTTCCCACGACGGTGGCGCATACCCGCTCGTCCTGACCACCTACGAGATCGTCTGCTCCAAGGGCTACGACGAGGAGACCAAGAACATGGTGAAGGACTTCCTCACCGTCGTCCTCGAGTCCCAGGACGAAGAGCTCGCTGACGCCGGCTTCATCCCGGTCAAGGGCGAGTTCGCCGAGAAGCTGAAGGCTTCCGTCGACGCTATCTCCTAAGGCCTAAGCGTCACACGTACCCAGTCTCACAGTCTGGGTAAGACAACATGCCCCCTGCTGCCGCTGTGAGCCGGGGGCATGTTCACGTGGTGGGTGCGGCTCGGAGACCGACAACGGTGTCGGCCGTATGCCCCGACAAAAGGCGGGGGAGCGTCCACGCTCTTCCGCACACTGACTTTCACTATTCAAAGGAATCGTCACTATGGCTGACAACGAATTGCCGGATAACGCTCGCGCCGGCTCCGTGACCAGCGCCGACCCGATCGGTGGCTCGTCGCAGGCGACGCCTGTAGAAACGGACCGGGATGACTCTGCCGCTGTGGGCACCGCAGGTGGCGGTGCTGGCGTGAAGCGTCCGGGCGACCGCGTCTTCGAATCGCTCTCCACCATTTCCGCCGCTCTGATCACCGTCATCATCATCGCGATCGGTCTGTTCCTCCTGATTCAGGCCTTCAATCCGCTGCGCCTGAACAAAGAGAACTTCTTCACCTACGGAGGTGACTGGCAGACCGCGAACCTGGAGGAGATGAAGTTCGGTATTCCGAACCTCTTCTTCACCACGATCACGGTCTCGATCATCGCTCTGCTCCTCGCAATGCCGATCGCCCTCGGCATTGCGATCTTCCTCTCCAACTACGCGCCGAAGAAGCTGGTGCGTCCGCTGGCGACACTCGTCGACATGCTCGCGGCTGTCCCGTCGATCGTTTACGGTCTGTGGGGCGCGCAGGTGCTCGGTCCGAAGCTCTCCGGCTTCTACGAGTGGATCCACTCCTGGGGCGGCGACTTCTTCCTGTTCAAGCAGTACCAAAACTCCCCGTCGTTCGCGACGGGCGGCAACATGCTCACCGGTGGCATCGTCCTGGCGATCATGATTCTGCCGATCATCGCGGCGACCACCCGCGAAATCTTCGTGCAGACCCCTCCGGGACAGATCGAGTCCGCCCTGGCACTGGGCGCGACCCGCTGGGAAGTCATCCGCATGACTGTTCTTCCGTTCGGTATGTCCGGCTACATCGCCGGCTCCATGCTGGGCCTCGGTCGTGCGCTGGGCGAAACCATGGCGCTCTACATGGTCATCCCGACCGGCCCGGAATTCCGCGGTTCGCTTTTCGATGGCGGCTCGACCTTCGCAACCGCCATCGCGAGTGCCTCGGCAGAGTTCAACAACCCGACTTCCGCTGGTGCGTACATCTCCGCGGGTCTGGTGCTGTTCCTGCTGACCTTCATCGTCAACTCGGTCGCTCGTGCGATCGTCAACAAGAAGTAGGTGTATGACATGAGCACTGCATACCCCGGTAAGAATTCTGGCGAGTCCAAGAAGGTCACCAAGGTGACAGAGACCGCCCCGGCCGAGACCGCGGCTGGCACCACCGCAGCTACCACGACCGCGACCCGCGAGAAGGCTACCGCGACCAGCGGCAGCCCATTCACCCACATCTCCTCATCCCGCAAGACCATGAACTCCTTCATGGGCGGACTGATGTGGGTCGCGATGATCCTCGCCCTCATCCCACTGCTCTGGCTGCTGTTCACGCTGGTGTCCCGCGGCTACGAGGCCATCTTGAACCCGGACTGGTGGACCCAGGACATGATCGGCGTTCGTGCCCGCCGTGAAGGCGGCGGCGCCCTGCACGCCATCGCCGGTACCCTCATGCAGACGCTGATCGCGTCGCTGTTCTCCATTCCGATCGGTATCTTCACCGCTATCTACCTGGTGGAGTACTCCAATGGCAGCAAGCTGGGCAAGCTGACCACCTTCATGGTGGACATCCTGTCCGGTGTCCCGTCCATCGTTGCCGCTCTGTTCGTCTACGCCCTCTGGATCACCATCCTCGGCCAGCAGCGCTCCGGCTTCGCCGTGTCGCTCTCGCTGATCTTGCTGATGGTCCCGGTGGTGGTGCGCAACACCGAGGAGATGCTCCGCGTTGTTCCGATGGATCTCCGCGAGGCGTCCTATGCCCTCGGCGTCCCGAAGTGGAAGACCATTGCACGCATCGTGCTGCCGACGGCACTGTCCGGCATCGTTACCGGCATCATGCTGGCCATCGCCCGCGTCATGGGTGAGTCCGCTCCGGTGCTGATCCTTGTCGGCTCCACGCCGCAGCTGAACTGGATCCACCTGTTCGGTCAGCCGCAGTCTTCGCTTCCGCTGTTCATGCTCGATATGTGGAAGTCCGGTTCTGCACAGCCGGTCATGGACCGCCTGTGGGGCGCAGCCCTCACCCTGGTCATCCTCGTCGTTGTCCTGAACCTCCTGGCACGTTTCATTGCCGCGAAGTTCTCGGTCAAGAAATAAGTCGCCCCGCCTAACATTCCCATCTAGGAGAAACTAATGTCTATCAAGCTCCAGCTGAACGACCTCGACATTTACTACGGCGACTTCCACGCCGTCCAGAGCGTCAACATGGATATCCCCGCACAGGCTGTGACCGCATTCATCGGTCCGTCCGGCTGCGGTAAGTCCACCGTGCTTCGCACCCTGAACCGCATGCACGAGGTCATCCCGAACGCGTCCGTCGACGGCGAAGTGCTTCTCGACGGCCACGACATCTACGCCAAGAACGTCGACCCGGTGGCTGTCCGTAACACCATCGGCATGGTGTTCCAGAAGGCGAACCCGTTCCCGACCATGTCCATCGAGGACAACGTTGTCGCCGGCCTGAAGCTGTCCGGCGAGAAGAACAAGAAGAAGCTCAAGGAGGTCGCTGAGCGCTCCCTGCGTGGCGCGAACCTCTGGGACGAGGTCAAGGACCGTCTGGATAAGCCGGGCGGCGGCCTCTCCGGTGGTCAGCAGCAGCGTCTGTGCATCGCTCGCGCGATCGCAGTCCAGCCTGAGGTCCTGCTCATGGACGAGCCGTGTTCCGCACTGGACCCGATCTCCACCCTCGCTGTGGAGGACCTGATCCACGAGCTGAAGGATGAGTACACCATCGTCATCGTGACGCACAACATGCAGCAGGCAGCTCGTGTGTCCGACAAGACCGCGTTCTTCTCCCTCGAGGCGACCGGTAAGCCGGGCCACCTCGTCGAGTTCAACGACACCAACACGATCTTCGAGAACCCTGAGCGCAAGGAGACCGAGGATTACATCGCTGGCCGCTTCGGCTAAGCCATTTCGCGCAGCAGCCCCCGCTAGGATTCGTTCCTACCGGGGGCTTACGCTTTTCCGCTTATCGACGTCGCGCCTACCGCCCCCGCCCGAAGTACCTTTCCAGTTCCCGGAAGCGTTCGTTCATCTCAACCTCGTGGCCGTCTGCGTCCTTTTTGCGCACGTAGCGCTCGGGTGTGAGTCCGGTGACGAGGTAGACAATGCGAGCGGCCACGTTGACGCAGTGGTCGGCGTAGCGCTCGAAATAGCGCCCGAGCAGCGCCAAGTCGACGGCGGTGCGGCTCGTTCCCTGCCAGTCGTGAGCGGTGACGCTGTTGAGCAGGTGCTGGTTGAGCGCGTCGAGTTCGTCGTCGAATTCGCTCATCGCCAGTGCACCGTCGACGTCGGGAGCGATCAGTTGGTCGTGGATGAGCTCGCCCATGGTGTCCACGAGCCGCGCTAGCTCCACGACGGTGGGTTTCATCGTCTCGTCGTAGACGTATTCGGGGTGCCGCAGTCGAGCAACGCTGGCGATATGGCGTCCCAGGGTACCCATCCGGTTGAAGTCCTCCACGATGTAGATGGAGGTGAACACCTGGCGCAAATCGGATGCCACGGGGCTTTCCAACGCCAGAAGAGCCATGCTGCGTTCCTCGCAGCGGACACGAATCTCCTTCAAAGTGTCCGCTTCGGTGAGGGCGGCTTCGGCGTCTTCGAGTGAGCCGTCGATAAGCGCTTTGGATGCGTAACGCATGACGGTGCGCACCGTGTCGCTCATGAACTGCAAGTCCTCAGCGAATGCGTTGAGGTGCTCGCGGTATTCGGTGCGCATGGTGGGGTGTCCTCACTATCCGCCGCTGGAGTTAATCTCTGCTCCGACCGGCACGGTGTCGTCTTCTGGGTCGTCCAACCAGCCGTCGGGGAGCGCCACCTTCGCCGCGGAACCTTGGCGTCCGCGCGCGGAATCGGCAGCCTGAGCTCGCTCGTTCGAGGTGGCGATGGTGGAGAGCTGCTCGTCCAGCTCCGCGAGCGAAGAAACGCGTGCGAGCTGGCCGCGGAATTCACCGCCGACTGGAAAGCCTTTGAGGTACCAGCCTACGTGTTTGCGCATGTCTCGGCAGCCTTTGGCCTCGCCTTCGTGGGCGGCGAGAAGCTCCGCGTGGCGCTTCATGATTCGCGCGACTTGGCCGAGTGTCGGCTCTTCGGGCACCTCTTCGCCGCGCAATTGTGCCCCGAGCTGCGCGAATAGCCACGGGCGGCCGAGGCAGCCGCGCCCCACGACGACGCCGGCGCACCCCGTTTCATCCATCATGGCCTGCGCATCCTGGGGCGCGAAGATATCGCCGTTGCCCAGCACGGGCACGCCGGTGCCGTCCATGTGCTCGACCAGGCGCGCGATCTCGCCCCAGTCCGCGTCGCCCGAATAGCGCTGCGCGGCGGTGCGCCCGTGGAGAGTCACGGCGGCGGCACCGGCATCGGCGGCGATGCGCCCGGCGTCGAGGTGCGTGTGGTGCTCGTCGTCGATGCCGATGCGGAATTTCACGGTCACCGGGATGTCCGTTCCTTCTGTGGCGCGCACAGCTGCGTCGACGATCTGCCCGTACAGCTTGCGCTTGTAGGGGAGTGCGGAGCCGCCACCGCGGCGCGTCACCTTCGGCACCGGGCAGCCGAAGTTCATGTCCACGTGGTCCGCCATGTCGCGCTCGACGATGGTGCGCACCGCCCGGTACGTGTATTCCGGATCGACGGTGTACAGCTGCATCGACCGCGGCGTTTCCTGCGGCGCGAACGTGGTCATGTGCAGGGTCTTCTCGTTGCCTTCCACCAGCGCGCGGGCCGTGATCATCTCGCACACGTACAGCCCGGACGCGGTGCCGGTCAGCTCCTGCTCGATCTCGCGGCACAGCACGCGGAAAGGCATGTTCGTTACGCCGGCCATCGGTGCGAGGATGACCGGCGAAGCAAGGTCCATGCCGCCGATGCGCAGTTGCGGAAGAGTAGAAGTCACGTGCCCCATTGTTCCTTCCCACGTCGCGGTCACACAAACTGACGTGGGCATTCGCTTATCGACGCCCCGATTTCTCCCCTCACCCACCTCCCCGCTACCATGTATGCGCACGGGCCTTTAGCTCAGTTGGTAGAGCTACGGACTTTTAATCCGCAGGTCGTGGGTTCGATCCCCACAGGGCCCACTGCATCCGATCCCCGCGGTCCTTTTTTTGGTCGCGGGGATTTTTCTTCGCCCCAAGGCCATCGTCCCGGCGTAGGGTGGACGGCATGTCCGACGTGAATGAGCCCGCTGACAACAGCGGCAAGCCCTGGCTGAAGTACTACCCGGAGTGGACGGACCATACGCTGGAGTACCCGGAGAAGACGCTCGTCGAGATCTACGACGACAACCTCGCCGCCAACGCCAGCAAGACCGCGACCCATTTCTTCGGCCGCACCATGACGTACGGAGAACTGGACGTGGAGGTTCGCCGCGCCGCCGACGGTCTCAAGCGTATCGGTGTGCAGCAGGGCGACCGCGTCGCCATCATGCTGCCGAATTGTCCGCAGCACGTCGTGGCCTTTTTCGCGGTGCAGAAGTTGGGTGCGATCGTGGTGGAGCATAATCCGCTCTACACGGCGCATGAGCTGCGCCCCCAATTCGCCGACCACGGCGCCCGCGTGGCGATCGTGTGGGACAAGGCCGCAGAGACCGCCACAAAGATCAAGGACGACGACAGCACGGAGCTGGCGATAGTCATCAGCGTCAATATGACCAAGGCGATGCCGTTGCTGCAGCAACTGGTGCTGCAGGTGCCCGTCGGCAAGCTGAAGAAGGCGCGGGAGCAGCTGACCGCTCCGGCCGAAGGGACCTTGCCGTGGGAGAAGATCCTCGGCGCCCGGAAGGTGATTCCGCCACGCGTGCGCACCCCGGACAACATCGAGCTGGACGACCCCGCTCTGATTCTCTACACCTCCGGCACAACCGGCGCCCCGAAGGGAGCCGCGCTGACTCACCGCAACCTGATGGCCAACCCGGTGCAGGGCCGCGCGTGGGTCAAGGAGCTGCAGCAGCCCGGGCAGCGCATGCTCGGCACCTTGCCGTTCTTCCACGCCTACGGTCTGACATTCTCTTTGACGCTGACCTTCTTCATCGGCAGCGAGCTCGTCTTGCTGCCCGCCCCGTCGATGGATCTGATCATGCGCGCGGTGAAGAAGACCCCGCCGACATTCGTCCCCGGCGTGCCCACCGTCTTCGAGCGCATCATCCAGTCCGCCCGCGAGAAGAATGTCGACCTCTCGCAGGTCCAAATCGGCTTCTCCGGCGCTTCGTCGCTGCCGGGCAGCGTCATCGAGGAGTGGGAAGAGATCACCGGCGGCCGCCTCGTGGAGGGCTATGGCCTGACAGAGACGTCCCCGATCGTGATCGGCAACCCGGAAAGCGCGGACCGCCGTCCCGGGTACATTGGCATCCCGTTCCCGGACACCGAGGTGCGCATCGTCAACCCCGACGACCCCGACGAGGTCATGCCGTACGGCGTAGCCGGCGAGATCCTGGTCAAAGGGCCGCAGGTCTTCGGCGGCTACCTGAATAACCCGGAGGCCACCGAGAAGGTCTTCCACGACGGCTGGTTCCGCACCGGGGATATGGGAGTGATGGAAGAAGACGGCTTCATCAAACTCGTCTCGCGCATCAAGGAGCTCATCATCACCGGCGGCTTCAACGTGTACCCGGCGGAGGTGGAGGAGACCCTGCGGGGGCACCGAGACGTCGTCGATGTCGCGGTCGTGGGGCGTCCGCGTAGCGACGGTTCAGAGGACGTCGTCGCATGCGTCGTCTTGGACCGCGGCGCGGAGATGAACCCGGAGAGCCTTAAGGCCTTCGCCCGCGAGAATCTCACCCGCTACAAGGTGCCGCGCGCCTTCTACCACTTCGAGAATCTGCCGAAGGACCAGATGGGTAAGGTGCGCCGCCGCGAGGTGCGCGACGAGCTGATGGAGCGCCTCGAGCGGGACTAATCCCAGAGGCCGAGGTTCATCAGGATGGCGCCGTCCTCGCGCACGAGCGCGAAATCGCCGTCCTCGGCTGTCGGCAGAGCGGAGATAATGCGCTGCAGCCGCAGCTGGTAGCGCTTTTCCTTGCCGTCGACGGTGAGGGTGCCCACGGAATTGAGCTTGTCATGCTCCTCGATCACCACATCGTCCACGGTCGCTTTTCCGCTGCCAGTGCCACGCACGCCGAAAATCGGCTCACCTGTGGAGAAATCCGCGCCATTTTCGCCGCGCAGAATCAGCTGGACGAACTCTCGGACTGCCACGGGATCCGCGGTCAGCTGCGCGACGGAGCGGGGGCCGAGAATGGAGTGGGAAAGGGGGCACAAAGCGTCGTCAAGCGCTTCTTTTTCCTCGCGGTAGCTGACGCCGCACTGCGTGAGCGCGCCCTCGGCGTCGCGGCCGACGAGTACTTCGATTCCGACCTTGTCGTCGCGGTCGACGGCGCGGTAGGAGCCTTCAAGTTGCGCGATCGATGAGAAACGCGCGGCGATATCGTCTTTGGTGGGGTCGAGCTCAGCATCGTAAATTTTCGCGGTAGCCATATTTTCTACTGTAGGCTGCGCGCATGACGGCGTTCGCAATTTGCTTATTCGCAGGCTTATCGACGGCCCTTGGCGGCCTCATCGTCGCCCTCCAACGCCACCCAAGCGAACGTTTCCTGGCAGCCTCCCTTGGGTTCTCCGCTGGCGTGATGCTCTATATTTCCCTCGTCGAGCTGCTCCCCGAAGGTGTCGACGGGCTCGAAGAAGCCGGGGTCGCCGCAGCTGAGGTCTGGGGGCCGTTGGCGTTCTTCGGCGGCGTTTTGCTGATCGCGGTGATCGACCGATTCGTTCCCGACGAGATCAATCCCCACGAAGAGCCCAGCCCCGTCGCCGGTAGTGCGCGCATGCGGAAAGTCGGCGTCATGACTGCCATGGCGATCGCGATCCACAATTTCCCCGAGGGCTTCGCCACCTTCTTCGTGGCGTTGCAGGACATGGCGCTCGCGCTGCCGCTGGCCGTCGCTATCGCGATCCACAACGTCCCGGAGGGCATTGCCGTGGCTGTGCCGCTGCGCGAAGCGACCGGCAAGAAATGGCGCGCCGCCGGGTGGGCAGCCTTGTCCGGTCTGGCTGAGCCGCTCGGCGCCATCATCGGGTACCTATTCTTGCAGCCCTTCCTCGGGCCTGCGACTCTCGGTGTCACCTTCGCCGCGATCGCCGGGATCATGGTGTTCGTCAGCCTGGACAATCTTTTGCCTACCGCGATTGCGACGGGCCGCCACCACAGCGCCGTGTACGGTGTCGTCGGCGGAATGGCCGTTATGGCAGTGAGTTTAGTTTTGCTCGCCTAAGATTCAGGCATGGGGATCACACGTTTCTTTATCACTCCGCAGCTTCCGGAGGTCGGTGCCGGCGATCTCGCCGTGGTCACTGGCGCTACCTCGGGCATTGGGGAAGCTACAGTTCGGTTACTAGTGAGCGAGGGGTTCCGGGTGGTGGGGACGACGAGGAAACCAGGGGGCGTCGATAAGCGATTGCCTGGTGTGACATACGTCGGCCTCGACCTCGGCAATCCGGCGTCGATCGAGGCGTGTGCGGCCGAGATTCTGGCGATGGGCACCCCTGCTGTGCTGGTGAATAATGCGGGCGAATCGCAGTCGGGCCCCTTCGAGGAATTGCCTCGCGACGCGCTCGAACGGCTCTTCCAGGTCAACGTGATCGGGCATGTGGACCTCACCCAACGCCTCCTGCCCGCCATGCGCGCAGCTGGGCGCGGGCGCGTTGTGATGGTCGGCTCCATGCTGGGCAGCTTCCCGCTTGGATTCCGCTCCTCGTATGTCGCATCGAAAGCTGCCGTCAAAGGCTTCGCCACCGCCGCCCGCCGCGAGACAGCCCCTTTCGGCATTGGCTTTTCGACGCTCGAGCCCGGCGCCATCTCCACCGGCCTCTCCGCCCGCCGCACCACCTACGTCGATGAAGCTGGCCCGTACGCCGCAGAATTCGCGCGGATGCTGGCGAAATTGAACCGAAACGAAGCATCCGGCATTAGCGCCGAACGCGTAGCCCGTGAAATCCTCCGGCCAATCCGAGCTACGCGCCCCAAACCGCACTACGCCGTCGGGTCCATGGCACCCGTCGCTTTCGCTCTGGCGCGTGTCGTGCCGCAACAAATCACGCTCAACGTGATTTCCGCGAAGCACGACCTGTAGCACCCCATCTATGCTTTCGGCATGGGACTTATTCGACTGATTCTCAACATCATCTGGCTTGTCACCGCCGGGATCTGGCTCTTCCTGGGGTACGTGCTGGCTGGCATCGTGGCGTGCCTGCTCATCGTGACCATTCCGTTCGGCCTCGCCGCGTTCCGCATCGCCGGCTTTGTTCTCTGGCCGTTCGGACGTGAAGTCGTCGAGACCTCCAGCAGCGGGGGACTGAGCGTGCTCGGCAACGTCATCTGGTTCGTCGTCGCCGGCCTGTGGCTTGCTCTCGGGCACGTCGTCACCGCGGTCGCGCAGGCCATTACTATCATCGGTCTGCCGCTCGCGTGGGCCAACCTCAAGCTGATCCCGGTCACGTGCTTCCCGTTCGGCAAGACCGTGGTCAACTCGCGCGACGACCGCGCCCGGATGGTTCCCGTCGCCCGGTAATTTTCCGCGATGCGTTCTGAAGTCACCCGGTACGGAGTATCCACGGTCAGCGCCGCGATACTCGCGTTGCTGACGATTTTCCTTTTCCTGCGCGATGTTATCGCCGAAGGACAAGGCATCTTGCTGATCGTCTTCTACCTTGTGTACTGGGTGCTCTACGTGCTCATTTTCTGTTGGTGGACAGCGCAGCAACTGTCCAAGCGGACGCCGGACGAGCTGGCCGCCTACGCCACCGCGGAACATCAGTTGCGGCAACGGCGCTGGGTGCGCTGGCTCGGCATTAAAGGAGCAGCGAACCTCGCCAGCATCGGTGCGTTCGCCGCCATCAGCGTGGCCATTGTTCTCAGCCGCATTGACTATTTCCGCGAAGACTGGCGGTGGCTCGCTCTCGCTGGAGTGGCAGTGGTCGGGTCCTGGGCTTTCATGGTGCTTGCCTACGCTACGGAGTACCTCGAGTTGGACTACGCGGCCCGCGCTCCGCTATTCCGGTTCGAGCACACAGATTCCCCGCTTTTCGAGGACTACCTCACCCTCGCCCTCATGACGTCCGTCATGGGCGCCACCCTGCCTGCTACTCCCACCAACCGGCTCGCATGGCGAAAGCTGCGGGTGAACACTGCCTTTGCTTTCACCTTCAACACGATGATCTTCGCGATGGTTGTCTCCGTCTTAAGCACCTCGCTTTCGGCCGGATAACCAGCTCATTTGGAGGTAAGCCGAGGGGAGGCTTACGATAGGCGAGCTGTCTAACAGCGTGTGCCCCCATCGTCTAGAGGCCTAGGACTCCGCCCTTTCACGGCGGCAACACGGGTTCGAATCCCGTTGGGGGTACCAAGGCCCTGTGGCGCAGTTGGTTAGCGCGCCGCCCTGTCACGGCGGAGGTCGCGGGTTCAAGTCCCGTCAGGGTCGCAAACGGGTCCGAGCAAATGCTCGGGCCCTTTTCGCATTGTCTACTGAAGTAGACATTGTTTGGTGGATCTCGGGTTGCGATCGGTTTAACGTTTGTGTCGTGAACCAATTCGCGGCGCATGTGGGCGCAGGCAATGCCATCGACCTGCTGGGGAGTTTCGACGCCCAGCAGCTTGTCGACGCCGGCGCCAACCCCACCCGCGTTGCCGATTGGAAAGGCGTCTACGAGGTCTATTACGGAAAGACTCGGTTTTCCCGCCAGCAGGCTAATGCTGTTCGTGTTGCCCGCCAGACTGCGAAGTCGTTGGATCAGTTGGTGCTCATCGAGCAACGCATCCGCCCGTTGGGTACCGAAAAAGAAAAGTGGACAATCCGCCTGGCGTTGTTGTCGGTGCGCGGGAACTACGAGACGTTGAAGCGCCGCGCGAAAGACATCGTTCCTGAGGTGGATACACCTGCCCCTGAGTCGACGGTGCGGTTCGGTAAGGAGCGGAAAGGTAAACGCACCTTCAGCGCTACCGGTGATGCGCGGGATATCGCTGCTCTTGAGTACGCGCTGCGTCAAAAACTCGACGCTAACCGCCCTGAGGGCCCGCAGATGTACGAGGCCTTCCACGACCTGCTCCACAACGATGGTGCTGTCGCGGATGCTGTCCCACGCCCACTGGTCCAGATCCCTCTTCCGGATTACATCTCGATCCTCGGCGGCCAGGGTGATGACACCATTCTGGGCTTGTCTGATGGCACCACGATGACCGGTGCGGAGTATCTGATGCACCATCATTCCAAAGACCTTGAAGTGGCACTGTTCCACCCGCAGGCAGGTCCGGTGAATCTGTACAACACGAAACGGTTCGCCAATAAGAAACAGCGCGACCTCGCCCGAGCAACACTGACGACGTGTCCTGTGCCGGATTGTCGGCATGCTGCTGATAACTGCGAAGTCCACCACATCACCCCGTGGGCACGGGGTGGACAGACGAATATGAACAATTTGTCGGTGTTGTGCAGGTATCACAACCGCACCAACGATGATGCCCCCGACAGACACAACAGGGGTCGAATACAGATGCGCGATGGGACACCGACATGGGTTTCACCGCGCGGAACACCAGTACCGAACACCACACACCAATACGGTGCGATGCACCTGTTGTTCGGAACATAGCCGAGGGGCCACCACGCCCCACGGCCACTTCCGCACGCCCGAAAACCTGCGGTGTAATGCTGGTTTGTAATGTTTCGCGACCTCTGTGTAAGGTATCAATTCGTGCAAGACGCGGACAATAAATAGCCGCGGAAGTGCGAAACAAAAGAATAAGGCCCTGTGGCGCAGTTGGTTAGCGCGCCGCCCTGTCACGGCGGAGGTCGCGGGTTCAAGTCCCGTCAGGGTCGCTGAACTGTTGTTGCGTATTGCCTGCGCGGCGCACGGTTCCGGCCAGATAGCTCAGTTGGTAGAGCACACGCCTGAAAAGTGTGGGGTCGCCAGTTCGATCCTGGCTCTGGCCACAACCATGAAGTCCTCCTGCGAAAGCGGGAGGACTTTTTGCATATGATGGGTGCTTCCGAACTGATACGAACTGACACGAAACGTGGCGGTCGACAGCGCTTCGTAGGAGGGCACCATGGCGGATCAGAACGTGAGCATCGAGCACGACGCAGCGACGAAACGCTACGTCATCACGGTCGACGGGGAGCAGGCTGGGTTCGCGGATTACAGCGATGCGGATGACGCCACGCGCGATTTCAATCACACCATCATCGACCCCAAGTTCCGGGGACAGGGGCTGTCGGGGAAGCTCGTGAAGGAAGCTCTCGATGACACTCGCACCGCCGGCAAGAAGATCATCCCGACGTGCTCAGCAGTGGAGCATTTTGTGGAGAAGAACGCTGACTACAAGGATCTGGTCGCGTAAGCGCCGAACTAAATGACGTAGTTGTTGTCCTCGGCAACGTAGGAGTCGGGGTCGACGAGGTGCTTTCGCTCGTCGGACTTGCGCGGGCGGCACTTGGCGGGAATGCCGATCGCGATGCAGTTCGCGGGGACATCCTTCGTCACAACGGCGTTGGCGCCGACAGCGGAACCCTCACCGATGGTGATGGGGCCGAGGACCTTTGCGCCGGCACCGATGGTGACATTGTCGCCGATGGTGGGGTGGCGCTTGGTCTGGGTGAGGACCTGTCCGCCGAGGGTGACGCCGTGGTAGAGCATGACACCGTCGCCGATCTCGGCGGTCTCGCCGATGACGATGCCCATGCCGTGGTCGATGAAGAAACGGCGCCCAATGGTGGCACCGGGATGAATTTCGACGCCAGTGAGGAAGCGGGTGATCTGGGCGAGGATGCGAGCCGGTCCTTTGACGTCGCGGACCCACAGGGCGTGGCTGATGCGGTGCATCCAAATGGCGTGAAGGCCGGAGTAGACGAGGGCGTTCTCGAGATCGCCGCGCGCGGCTGGGTCGTGGTCGCGGGCGTTAGCGAGGTCCTCACGTATGGTCCTGATCACCTTCAGCATGGGGCGTAGTGTAGCAGCGCCAATAGCAGAGCCCCCTCGCGCTGAAGGATTGGATTCAGGGAGGGGGCGGGGCGTCGATAAGCGATAATGCTTAGTCGCGGATGTCCTCGTAGAGGATGGTGGAGATGTAGCGCTCGCCGAAGTCGCAGATCACAGTGGCGATCGTCTTGCCGGCGTTCTCCGGGCGGGACGCGACCTCGAGGGCGGCCTTGACGTTCGCGCCGGAGGAAATGCCGCCGAGGACAGCGTCCTTGCGGGCGAGCTCGCGGGAGGTGGCGACGGCGTCTTCGTTGGAGACGGTGATGACCTCATCGACGATCTCGCGGTTCAGGGTGCCCGGGACGAAGTTGGCGCCCAGACCCTGGATCTTGTGCGGGCCGGCCTGGCCCTCGGACAGCAGCGGGGAAGCGGCGGGCTCGACGGCGATGAGCTTGATGTCCGGGTTCTGCTCCTTCAGGTACTTGCCGGCGCCGGAGATGGTGCCGCCGGTGCCGACGCCTGCGACGAGAATGTCGATCTTGCCGTCGGTGTCGTTCCACAGCTCGGGGCCGGTGGTCTCGTAGTGGACCTTCGGGTTGGCCTCGTTCTCGAACTGGCGGGCGAGGATGGCGTTGTCGGTCTGCTCGACGATCTCGTTGGCCTTGTCCACAGCGCCCTTCATGCCGGCTGCACCCGGGGTGAGCTCGATCTGCGCACCGTAAGCGCGGAGGATGACGCGGCGCTCGACGGACATCGTCTCGGGCATGGTCAGGATGACCTTGTAGCCTCGAGCTGCGCCGACGAGTGCGAGGGCGATGCCGGTGTTGCCGGAGGTCGCTTCGACGATGGTGCCGCCAGGCTTGAGGTCGCCGGACGCTTCGGCTGCGTCGATGATGGCGCGGCCGATGCGGTCCTTGACGGAGTTGGCCGGGTTGTAGAACTCGAGCTTGCCCAGCACGGTCGCGTTGGCTGCGTCGGTGCCTTCGGTGATGCCCTTGAGCTCGACGAGCGGGGTGCCGCCGATGGTGTCAAGGATGTTGCTGTAAACGTTTCCCATTGTCGCTCCTTTGTTTTGTCCCCGGTTGGCGGGGCGTTGTGTTCACGGCGGGAGTCGGTTCACTCCCGCGGACGGACCCCATGGTACACGATCAAACCGGAAAAGATAGACAGAGCGGTCCAATCAGAATGAACTACCCGGTTTGGCGTGATGACGTGCGGTTGCTCCAGTTTCTGCGGGGCGGGGGTAGCTAGATGTTCGGGGTCGGGAGTGATCGGGCGCGAGTGGGTGCGGTTGTGTGGCTTGCAGGTCATTTTGCTACCCCCATAGGCGGGTTAGTATGGTTCTACCTGTACCGCAGAGACCGAATTACGCCCGCCGGCGGGGACACTCTAATGGGGGGCTTCCTGTAAGGAGTTTGAATGGATTCGCAACGGGTCAAGGACGACGATGATGCTATCCGCGCTTCGCTCACGTCACTGAAGACCGCGACGGGAATCCCTGTGGCGATGTACGGCACCCTTCTTGCCGATAACCGCCTGCAGATCACTCAGTGGATCGGGCTGCGTACGCCGGCGCTGCAGAATATGGTGATCGAGCCGAATCATGGTGTCGGCGGTCGCGTCGTGAGCACGCGGCGCGCGGTGGGCGTGTCTGATTACACGCGCGCGAATGTCATTTCGCACGAGCACGACGCCGCGATCCAGGACGAGGGCCTGCATTCTGTGGTCGCCGTCCCGGTGATCGTGCAGCGCGAGATCCGCGGCGTGCTCTACGTCGGCGTCCATTCGCCGGTGCGCTTGGGCGACAAGGTGATCGAGGAGGTCACCATGACGGCACGCACGTTGGAGCAGGATCTCGCGGTCAATTCCGCTTTACGACGCGTCGAGGGCGGCAAGGGCACCGCCAAGGCCGGCCGCGTAATGAACGGTGCCGAGTGGGAGCAGATCCGTGCGACGCACTCGAAGCTGCGCATGCTGGCGAATCGGGTGGAGGAAGAAGAGCTCCGCAAGGAGCTGGAGCAGCTGTGCGACCAGATGGTCTCGCCGGTCCGCGTGAAGCAGTCGACGAAGCTGTCGGCGCGTGAGATCGACGTGTTGTCGTGCGTCGCGCTCGGCCACACGAATGTGGAGGCTGCCGAGGAAATGGGCATCGGCGCCGAGACGGTGAAGTCGTACTTGCGCAGCGTGATGCGCAAGCTCGGAGCGCACACGCGCTACGAAGCGGTGAACGCGGCGCGACGCATTGGCGCGCTGCCGTAGGCGCCGCGGAATTTTCATTACCCTAGGGGGCGTGAAAGAGCGTTTTCTGGTTCAAGGTGGAGCACGTCTGCAGGGTGCCGTCCGGGTGGCGGGAGCCAAGAACAGTGTGCTCAAGCTGATGGCGGCGTCGTTGCTCGCGGAGGGCACGACGACGCTGAACAACTGCCCGGAGATTCTCGATGTACCGCTCATGCAGAAGGTCTTAGAAGGGCTCGGCTGCAAGGTGGAGATCGAGGGGACGGTCGTGCGGATTCATACGCCGGCGACGGTGTCTTCGCACGCGGATTTCGATGCGGTGCGGCAGTTCCGCGCGTCGGTCGCGGTGCTTGGTCCGCTGACTGCGCGGTGCGGCGAGGCGATTGTGGCGCTGCCGGGTGGCGACGCGATCGGTTCGCGTCCGCTGGATATGCACCAGTCGGGGCTGGAGAAGCTCGGCGCTAGTACGCACATAGAGCACGGCGCGGTTGTGGCGCGCGCGGGGCAGCTGCGTGGCGCCAATATCAACCTGGATTTCCCATCGGTGGGCGCGACGGAGAATATTCTCACCGCGGCAGTGCTGGCGGAAGGACGCACGGTCCTGGATAACGCGGCGCGCGAGCCGGAGATCGTGGATCTGTGCGAGATGCTCAATTCGATGGGTGCGCGAATTCAGGGGGCGGGAACGTCGACGGTGACGATCGACGGCGTCGATAAGCTGCATCCCACGGAACACACGGTGGTCGGCGATCGTATTGTCGCTGGCACGTGGGCATATGCGGCGGCGATGACCGGCGGTGACGTGACCGTGGGCGGGATCGCGCCGCGCCACCTTCATCTGGCGTTGTCGAAGTTGAAGAATGCTGGCGCGACGGTGGAGACCTACGAGCAGGGCTTCCGCGTGCGCATGGACGGCCGCCCGCAGGCTGTCGATTATCAGACGCTGCCGTTTCCTGGCTTTCCGACTGACCTGCAGCCGATGGCGATCGGGCTCGCCGCGATTGCGGAGGGCACGTCGGTGATCACGGAGAACGTGTTCGAGTCCCGGTTCAGGTTTGTGGACGAGATGCTCCGCCTGGGCGCTGATGCGACGGTGGATGGGCACCATGTGGTGCTGCGCGGCGTCGATAAGCTGTCCTCGACGGATGTCTGGTCTTCCGATATTCGCGCTGGTGCTGGTCTCGTGTTGGCGGGCTTGGTCGCGGACGGGGAGACGATCGTGCACGATGTGGAGCACATCGACCGAGGTTATCCGCACTTTGTTGAGCAGCTGAACCAGCTTGGAGCGTCCGTTACGCGCGTTGCGTAAATAAACGCTTATCGACGTCCCGTTTACCCCTCCTCGCCTGCTGGTTTGTGTTGTTGGTTGGGTGTGTGTAGCTTTATGTGAGTCAGCGTGACCGACAACGCCCCGCCGGGCGGTCCGATAGGGACTGGTTTTGGTGAGATGGCGGTAGGAAAACAATCGCTGGTAGATCCTTTCATTTGATTCGCATGGCAGGCGATTTTGTTTGTTGTGTGGGTGTGTGTAGGGTCGGTCAAGCCGCTTTGAACAGGCCCCGGGTTGTGGGGTGTGTTTGGGTGTGCGTGTGTTGTGTGAGAACTCGATAGTGTGCCAATGATTTTGTTTGGTTGGTTTGTGTGACTGTTTCATGCCTTTTTTGTGGTGTGTGCTGGTCGGTACTGTTTGAACCATTGATGGAACGGTGCCGCTGGTTGGTCGCATGACTGATTGGATTTTTGGTTGCCCTCTTCTTTTGCCCCGTCAGGGTTTGGAGGGTGACTGTTTAGTAATTTTTGGATTGCCAGGCCACATGTTTTGTGTGGTGTGGTTTGTTTTGGTTGGGTTTTGGGCTTTTCACGGCTCAGTTCTTGTACTGATTTTTTGTGGAGAGTTTGATCCTGGCTCAGGATGAACGCTGGCGGCGTGCTTAACACATGCAAGTCGAACGGAAAGGCTCCTGCTTGCAGGGGTACTCGAGTGGCGAACGGGTGAGTAACACGTGGG
>NZ_JAGKSD010000013.1 GCF_017942225.1 Corynebacterium sp. Marseille-P3884
TGTCGGTGGTTGATAGCGGTGGGGAAACGCCCGGTCCCATTCCGAACCCGGAAGCTAAGCCCACCCGCGCTGATGGTACTGCACTCGGGAGGGTGTGGGAGAGTAAGTTACCGCCGACCAAAAACTTCACATATTAGACCGGCTGCCGGCCCAACGACGGGCACGGTAGCCGGTCTTTTGTTGCGCCCAATTGCTGGTACCGCGGCCGTCACGGTTCGAATGAAGGAATCGGGAGGCCGGAAAACCCAGGCGTCGTGAAGCTTCGGCGTTGGCCGCTCAAAGGATCAGTGAAGCTGAGTCCTACTGAGCTGAGCAGCATCGGTTTAGCGAAGTCCTCCTCGTCAAGAGCGTGGATGCGGGGATAGATCGGATCGCCGTGAATCGGGATGTCGGCGGCGAGCATCTGCACCCGGAGTTGGTGGGTGCGCCCCGTGACAGGGTGAAGGAGATATCGCGCGGCGCCGGGGCGGTCGGTTAGTGGTTCGATATCGGAAACGTGTGTGAGGGCATTCGGCTTCCGCTCGGAGAGAATGCGTGCGGCCGGCTCGCCTTCGGTCTTCTCGATGTGGTGCTCCCATTTAAGGGGAGCGTTGAGCCCAATATCGTCGGCGATCGCCTCGTAGATTTTGTCTACTTCACGGCGGGCGAAGAGCTCTTGGTAGGCGCCACGGAGCTCTGCGCGTTTGGTCAGCAAAATCAGGCCGGATGTCGCCCGGTCGAGGCGGTGCGCCGGCGTCAGCTCCTGGTTGCCGGTCGCCCGGCGGAGCCGAACGGTGACGCTTTCCGTGATGTGCGATCCCCTCGGCATCGTAGCCAGAAAGGGCGGTTTGTTCACCACCAGGATGTTGTCGTCTTCGAAGACTGTGTCGATTTCGTATGGCACGCGTGCTTCAGGAGCGGGCCGGCGGTAGAAGAACACATCGGTCCCGGGGGAGAGCAGGGCGTCGGGGGCGACAGGGGTGGCGTCGATAAGCACGACCTCGCCCCGCGCGAAACGCTCGTTGACGGCACTCTCGTTGTCTTCTGGGTGCCTGTGGCGTTGCGTGGAAACAAGGTGCCAGATGAGATCCCATGCCCGTATCGGCTCACCCTCGGGAACGCGCGCCCTCGTGGCGCCGAGGCCACCACGCGGAGGGAGCGGAGGGCGTCGTTTGCGGCGTGAGTGATGGATGCTCTTGCTACGGTCAGTCAAAATTGGGTCACCAGCACAGTTGTTGTTCCAAAGCTATTGTCCTTTCTCAAAGGAGGGCATGACTTCAGACCCTATCCTGAAGCGGAGCCGAGACCGCGTGATGCACTATTGCAGCTGGTCAAGTGTGTAGCACGAAGAAACGGAACCGTTGCGGTAATAGTCCGCAAAAACTTCCGCGGCTTCCTTTGAGTCGAACAGTTGTGAAGCGCGCACCCGTTCTATCCTGCCCCGTACGTCAAGCTGCACGATCTCAGCGTGGGATGAGTCTGGACGGTGATCTAGCCGGTAGAGGTGTAGCTCGCCTGACGCGTCCTCGCGGCTAATCTCGATAATCATCGCTTCCCTACTCCCGATGGCTTGGAGGAACTCATAGGGCCACGCTCCGGGGAGCTCGTCCCACAGACGCATGCCTGGCGGCAATTTCCACAATGCGAGTGTGAAAGTGGTGCTACCGTCGAGGCGCGATGGCGCCCGTTTGACGGTCTCGACGGGGTCCACAATCGGCAAGATCTCGTCGGTCGATGAACCGTTCACCTGCAAGCAGTGGGTGGGGTCGAATCGACTCATTGATCAACTTTCTACTCGGAGCCGAGTGTTGACTGTAGAGGTTTCGGTGAGGATTTCCCTGACGGAACATTTCCTATATCGAGTCACATGTATTAACTTAGGTCACATGAATCTTGATGGAATCACTGCCCAGCTCACCGAATTCTCCAGCCACGGCATCGGCAAGTCTATTGCTGAGGTCCTGTGGGCGATCTACACCGCTTTGTTCCCGGCCAACGCAGAGGCCGCTTTCCCGATCGAAATCCCCAAATAAGCTCTGCCCGTGCCCTGTGTCGTCAGGGTTACAATGAAGGTGTCAGGTGACCACCACCTCTAGGCGCGTCACGTCGTAGGTTACGGAAAGGCACGTTCCCATGAGCAACCAGGATTTGGTCATCGTCGCTGTCGACGGCGGCGAGCCTTCAAACAATGCGGTCCGTTGGGCTGCTAACACGGCGCTGAAGCGCGGTGTCCCGCTGCAGCTCGCCTCTTCCTACACCATGCCGCAGTTCCTGTACGCCGAGGGCATGGTCCCGCCGCAGGAGCTCTTTGACGATCTGCAGAATGAGTGCCTGAACAAGATCGAGGCAGCTCGCGAGATCGCCAAGGAAGTGGCCCCGGATCTGGAGATCGGGCACACCGTCGCTGAGGGCTCCCCGATCGACATGCTGCTTGGCCTGTCCAAGGACGCGACCATGATCGTCATGGGCTCCCGCGGTCTCGGCGGTCTGTCCGGCATGGTGCTCGGCTCGGTCTCCGCGGCCGTGGTGGCTCACGCTTCCTGCCCGGTCGTTGTCGTCCGCGAGGACAATGCGGTGACCGAACAGACGAAGTACGGCCCGGTAGTTGTCGGTGTGGACGGCTCCGATGTCTCCGTTAAGGCGACCGAGGTCGCGTTTGAGGAGGCGCAAGCCCGCGGCGCGGAGCTCATCGCTGTGCACACCTACCTGGAGAACCAGGTGCACGAGCCGGTCGCAGGTGCGATCCTCGGCGACGCAAGCTGGAAGCGTTTCGAGCAGGAGCGCCGGGAGAAGCTGGAGCAGGGACTGGCGCCTCTTGAGGCTAAGTACCCGGACGTGAAGGTGACCAAGGTGGTCACGCAGGACCGTCCGGTGCGTGCCCTGGTGGACCACGCGAAGGAAGCCCAATTGCTCATCACCGGTTCCCACGGCCGTGGCGGCTTCAAGGGCATGCTGCTCGGCTCCACGTCGCGCGCTCTGCTGCAGGCGGCGCCGTGCCCGATGATGGTCGTGCGCCCGGAGCGTCTGCCGAAATAACCGCAGGTTGCGGCACGAAAATGTTCCCCACGGTTGGCGAAACGTTACCTAACCGTGGGGCTTTCGTTGCCCACGCGACCTATTAACAAGGCATAATAGGTACGGTATTTCATTCAGAATGAGAGGAAATTAAATTATGTCTACTATTTCTCTGGGCTTCCTGGGTTGGATCGTGCTCGGCGGCATCGCCGGCTGGATTGCTTCGATGATTATGAACCGTGACGCTTCCATGGGCATTCTCGCCAACATCGCTTGCGGTGTCGTCGGTGGTCTGCTCGGTGGCGCCCTGCTTGGACTTATCATTGACGTTGAGTCCAAGGGCTGGTTCTTCAGCTTCCTGACATGCATCCTGGGTTCCGTGATCGTGCTCTGGATCGTCAACCAGGTCACCGGTCGCCGTCGCTAAGGGCAGTCGGGGTCACTGACTCTAGCTCCCGTTTCTCGCGCTGCGAGGGCGGGAGCTTTTTCATGCGTGGAGCCGCACCTGCACGCACACATCCACGCATAACTCCATGCGTTGTATGAACGTACCGGTTTGTCTATTATGTGGTGGAGATGGTCGAGCTAGAAGGAGAAATGTGGTGACTCAGGATCGCGCCGCCACCGCGAAGAAGAAGCCGGCATCGCGTCGACGGAACCGGCCGGCCCCGCGTCAGCGCCTGTTGGACGCGGCGACGAAGCTCTTCACGGAAGAGGGCATCCGTGTCATCGGCATCGACCGGATTCTCCGCGAAGCCGACGTCGCAAAGGCATCCTTGTACTCCCTGTTGGGTTCCAAGGACAACCTGGTCATCGTGTATTTGCAAAAGCTTGACGACGAATACCGGGACCGGTGGTCCGAGCGCACCGCCGCAATGACGGATGCGGATTCGAAGATCTTGGCATTCTTCGACATGGCCATCGAGGAGGAGCCCGCCAAGGATTTCCGCGGTTCTCCCTTTGTCAATGCCGCGACGGAATACCCGCGCCCGGAGACGGATTCAGAGCACAATATCGTCGCCGCCTGCGTGGATCACCGCAATTGGATGCATGCCACGATGACCGAGCTGCTGGATAAGAAGAACGGATACCCGTCCGGCACTCAGGCCAGCCAGCTGTTGATCTTTCTCGACGGCGGCATGACCGGAGCTCGTATCAGCCGTGAAGTAGGGCCGCTGCTCACTGCCAAGGACTTGGCGCGGCAGATGCTGTCCGCCCCGCCGGCGGACTACTCCATCTGATCGGAATCAGCGGCACCATCGGAACTCACTGAGCTATCAGAATTATCCGAGCTATCGGAGCTATCCGAGCTCGCATCCCCAGCTGCTTTTGCTTTCTTCCGCTTGCGCTCTTCAAACCGCTTTTCCATCTCGGTCTTGCGGATATCGGAGCGGACCTTGTTGCGGGCTTTTTGAAGAGATTTCTTTTCTTGCTTGGCTTCTTTCCGCTCGGCCTTCATGGCCGCTTTTTCGGCCTTGATGTCGCGGCGGACCTGTCCGATGGTCGTCGGGTGGGCGAGTGCTTTGAGCTTCCGGCGGCGCCAGGAACGCTTGGCAGTCTTCTTGATCTGCTTCACTTCGCGTTGCTCGTCCAGGGCCTTGGCGCGGGAGGTGTGAATCTGCTCCTTGTGCTCCTCGCGCAGCGGGTACTTCCTCGCCAGGACGTACCAGATAAGTACGGATTGGGACAGCGTCCACAGATTGCCGAGGAACCAGTACATGAGAAGGGCCACCGGGATGAGGCCGGTCATGCCGGCGAAACCGAGCATGATCGGAATGATGACCATCACTCCCCACATCCACTTGTAGACGGTGCGTGGGACCGTGGAGCTCCAATCCAGGTGGGTGCGGGTGCGTAGCTGCCCGACGAAGGTGTTCACGGTGGTGAAGATCAGGGCGAAGATGAGCAAAGGAATCGCGACGGCGCGCACTTGTTCGTTCGAGGTGCCCAGGGCAGCGAATTGCTCGGCGGACATGGACACGTACGCAGGTAGCGGCACGCCCATGAAGGAAGCGTCGAGGAAGCTGGCGATGTCTTCGGGGGTGAGCAGGCCGATATTCGAGTTGGTGCGGCCGTTCTCCGGCACGGACATCCACATGAGTAGGCGGTAGAGACCCAGGATGAACGGGATCTGCACCAGCGGCGGAATACAGCCGGTCATCGGGTTGTAGCCGTATTCCTTATGCAGCTCTTTGAGGGCCTCATCGTGTGCGACGACATCTTCTACCTCGGTGGATTCGCCGTAGCGTTTCTCGAGTCTCTCCTGCTCGGGCCGCATCATCAGCATCATGCGGGTGGAGCGGTACATCTGCCAGTTGAAAGGCACGAGTAGCGCGCGCACCGTGATCACGAGAAGCACGATCGACATCACCCACGCGGTGTCGGGTGCGACGCCGAGGACCTGCGCGAGGAGCCAATGCCACATCTTCATGACCGCGGAGACGGGCCAGACGAATGCTTCGAGAAGCAGAAGCATGGGTGTAACGGACTCCTCTCGAATGATGCGGCAGCAGAGCAGAAACGCCGGGGTGCGGCGTGCTGTGGGTTAATGTTAGGCCCATGTCATCATCGGTGGAAATTCCCGCACGCGCCCGAGTCACAGTGCGGGAAGTGATCGGCGAAATCTTCATCACCGTCGGTGTTATTCTCTTGCTTTTCGCGTTCTACGAGGCATTCTGGACGAATCTGACGTCAGGTGAGATGCAGAAAGAAGCGCAACAGCAGCTTGACGACGAATGGCGTAATCCCCGTGGCAACCACATCGCGGAAATGGGCGAGGCATTTGCGCAGCTGCACATCCCCGTCTTCGGCGCGGATTACCACTACGCGGTGCTGGAAGGCACCGACGATGAGACGCTGCTGGCAGGCCCGGGACATTATTCGGACTCGCAGATGCCGGATGAGGCAGGCAATTTCGCGCTGGCGGGGCACCGCGTGGGCAAGGGCGCACCGTTCAACGACTTGGGCCACCTGAAGGCGTGCGATGCCATCGTGGTGGAAACGCAGACGCAGTGGTTCACCTACCGGGTTCTCCCGATGGAGGAGGGGAAGGAAGGGCGCACGGCGGCGTCGTCAAGCTGTTTATCCGAACCGATGTTGACTGAGGTCGCGGAAGGGCGCTACGCGCATGTTCTCGGACGCCACATCACGCTGCCGAGCGACACGTCGGTGCTCGCTCCGGTGCCCGGCGCTGAAGGGGCGAGCGCAAATGGGCTTGGCCGTATGATCACGTTGACGACGTGCCACCCGCAATTCTCGAATGCGGAGCGCATGATCATTCACGCCGTGCAGACCGACGCGCGGGATAAATCAGCTGGCCCGCCGCCGGCGATGACGAGCGGAAAGGACGCGTAGACCATGTACCGAATTTTGTGGCGTGCGCTGCCGGGGCCGACTCCCGTGAAGGTGCTCATTCTCATCGCGTTGCTGGTCGCGGTGTTCTTCTTGCTGATGAACGTCGTGTTCCCGTGGCTGTCGCCGCTGATGCCGTACAACGACGTGGCGGTGTAGCCCTAGAGCTTCTTCAGCACGTCCGCGATCGCTTCCGCCATTGCTTTCTGCCCGGCGGGCGTGGGGTGTGCGGGGAAGGAATTGGTTTCCTCGCCTGTGGGGTCCGTCCACCGCTCGTTGGCGGGCGCGCAGACGGAGTGGAATTCCGCGTTGGCGGGCAGGACGTAGAGCGCGCCGTTTCGGGTGGCGGCGTCGCGCACCATCGCGTTCATGGTCACCGTGAGGCCGGCTGCCCAGTTCAGGGTGCCGCTGGGCAGATCGGCGGTGGCCTCGCATTCGTCGCGAAGCGAAGCGATCGGCATGTACCCGGTGGTGATGATGGTCGCGTCGGGCGCTTTCTCGTGGATGCGGCGGTAAATGTCGTCGAGCCTGCTCGGAAGGTCGAGCAATGCGCGGGCAGATTCGTCGTAGAGCCCTTCGTCGCAATCTTCCTCGCCACGGTTTTCGAGCATGCCGGTGATGCAGCGGCTCCACGGCCCGAAACTGAGGTCGTTGCCGCCGATCGACAGCGTGATCAGGTCCGTGTCGGGCTCCAGCGCGTCGATCTGCGCTGCGAGCACGCTCGGGTTCTTCTCGGCGCCCACATCTTCGCTTGTCGACGGCTCCGTGCTGGTGCTACTCGGCGACGTGGGCGCGGTCGCGGAGGTCTGCTGTGAGCTGGCTGTTGGGCGAGACGTGGTTTCTGCTGTTGATTCTGCGTCTCTTTCGGCGTCCTTTTCTGCGTCCTCGGCTGCTTCCGCCTCTTCGGCGTCGAGGGCGTCGCTGATGTCGCGCTCGCTGTAGATGTGCGCGGTGGTGGAGCCCTGGCAGGTCGCATCGATGAAGCCGCGCTTCTCGTTGATGCCCGGGTAGAGATCCGCCAGCATGTGCGGGTAATTATCCTCGCTGCGCGCGCAGAATTCCGGCCCCTCGAACGGACCGTCGGCCGAACCCATTGCCGCATACGAATCGCCGAGCGCGACATACAAATCAAAGGAGGACGGCAGGTCCTTCGGATCAGCAGTCACCGTGACAGTGGTGGGGACCTCGACGGTGACGCGTTCGGATTCGCCGTCCGATCCGCAGCCAGCGAGCGCGAGCACCAGCGACACCGCTACCGCCGGGACGGCGGCGGCGCGGAGACGTGTGCCTCGGTCTCGGGGGCGGAAGCGGTTCATGCCCCACATATTAAAGGGACAAATTCGCTATTGCTTGCTCAGCTATGAGCTGCGCTTTCACCGATTCCTTTTGGTTGGTCAGAACAACGATTGCAACTGCATCCTTTGCCACCGCGTAGACGCCGCCGTCTGCTCCGGGGATGACGCCGCCGCCGGCGCGGCCGCCACTCCACCCTGCGGGATCTTCCGCCAGATCGGTCAGGTCCACCGGCGCGAAGTGGTCCACCACCGCACGGGCCTCCTCAGCGCTGCCGGTGTGTCGGACAATGACCTGCAACTGCGGCTCCTCTGGGTACGACCAAAATACGCAGGCGGGAGTGTCGAAGCGCTCGTCCGTGCCGCTCGCAGTGACTTTCTGGCCGTTGGTCTCCGCAACGAATTGGGTCTCCAAAAATGGGCAGTCGGTAACGCCGTCGCGGGCGACCTCGGGACGCGCGTCGGCCGGGAGACCGGAATCGTGGGCCGCTGCTTCCTGCCCGGGCACGGTGGTTGAGTCGGCTGGCGGCTTCTGTTGCGGATCCTGTTCGGCGGTAGGGGTGCAGGCGCTGAGTGTGAGCGCTGCCGCGCAAACGAGGGCACCGCCGATGACGGTGGTACGGGCGTGGGTGCAGGCAGAAGGTACGCTCATTCGCATGACAGCCATGCTACCGAGAGGGGAAAACGGGGAGGACGCACCCGGCACGCGGGCGCTCGATGTCGGTATCGCGCTGCTGACCTTCTCGCTGCTGCTCGTGTCCTTCGGCGGAATCGTCGGCGCGAGCCTCGAGCAAGGGGCGGTGCTGGTTCTCCTGATCGTTGTCTTCGGCTTCATGTACGCCTTCGGTGCGCTGAATATGCCGCGCTTGAATACCGTCGGGCGCCTCGTGTGGTTGCTTGGACTCACCGGCGTGTGGATCGTGGCGATGATCTTCACTCCCGTCGCGGTGTACTGGGTGTTCACGCTGTTCTTCCTGTTCATGCGGTCGGCCGACAATTGGATCGGCATCATCGGTGTGACGGGGGTGTTGGCCATCGCGGTATTCATGCAGGTCCCGCGTGGGCTGACTCTTGGCGGTGTGATGGGCCCGGCGGTCTCCGCGCTCGTGGTCGTAATGATCACGTACGCGTTCAAAGTCATCGTCCGGGTGAGCGCGGAACGCGCAGCACTGATCGACGAACTGGTGAGCACCCAGGACCGGCTCGCCGCCACGGAACGCGAGGCCGGCATCGCCCAGGAGCGCCAACGCCTCGCCCACGAGATCCACGACACGGTGGCGCAGTCCCTGTCCAGTATCCAGATGCTGCTCCATGCCGCGGAGCGGGATTTGCGCGGTACGGGGTTGAGTGAGGAAGAGCTTCGGGTCCCGTTGGGCAGGCTCGAGACGGCCCGGCATTCGGTCTCGGACAATCTGTCCGAAACCCGCGCCATGATCGCGGCTCTCACGCCGGCGCCTTTGTCCGAGACGTCCCTCCCGGAGGCACTGGAGCGGATCGCCGGCTCTTTCGCCCACACCGGTGATATCGCCATTGACATCGACGTGGACGGGGAACCGCATCAGTTGCCGATGCGGGTGGAAGCCGGGCTGTTGCGGATCGCGCAGGGGGCGGTGGGCAACGTCGTCAAGCATTCTGGCGCGACGCGTGCACGCGTGACCCTGACATTCGCGCCGGGGGAGGTGCGCCTGGATGTCGTGGACAATGGCGCGGGATTCGATGTGGCCGCGTTGCCGGAAAAGCCGGTCGGGCTCGGCCACTTGGGTGTGGATGCAATGCGGACGCGTGCGCGGGAATTGGGTGGCGAGCTCATCCTCGAATCCGCTCCGGGCGGGCCCACTGCCGTCTCGGTCGCCGTGCCCGTGGACGAGTCGGTGGCCGCGCCCGACAACAAGGAGAGTAGGATCAACCGAAAGATTGAGGAGGAAGAATGATTCGCGTCTTGCTTGCCGACGATCACGAGATCGTCCGCCTCGGCCTTCGCTCAGTGTTGGAGGCCGCCGACGACATCATCGTCGTCGGTGAAGTGGCCACTGCCGAAGGGGCCATTGCGACCGCCCAAGCGGGTGGCATCGACGTGATCCTCATGGACCTCCGCTTCGGTGCCGGCGCCCAAGGCGCACGGGTGACAACCGGTGCGGAGGCGACTGCGGAGATCCGCTCCTCCATGGCGAACCCGCCGAAGGTGCTGGTGGTGACCAATTACGACACCGACGCGGATATTCTCGGCGCAATAGAGGCCGGTGCCGTCGGCTACCTGCTCAAAGACGCCCCGCCGAGTGAGCTACTCGCCGCGGTCCGTTCGACCGCGAAGGGCGACCAGGCAATGTCGCCGATGGTGCGCAACCGTCTGCAGACGCGGGACCGCAGCCCACGCTCCTCGCTCACTCCGCGCGAGCTCGAGGTGCTTCAACTTGTCGCGGGTGGCTCATCGAACCGTGAGATCGGCCAGCAGCTCATGCTCTCCGAGGCGACGGTGAAATCCCACCTCGTGCATATTTACGACAAGCTCGGGGTGCGTTCCCGTACCTCCGCGGTGGCATCGGCCCGCGAGCAGGGAGTGCTGTAAAAGAAAGATTCAGCAGCGTTACGCGTTGGCGCGACGGTACGCGTCGATGACCTCGAAGGGAATCTTTCCGCGCTGAGCGACCTTCATTCCCTTCTTTCGCGCCCATGCGCGGATCTGTGATGCGTCAACGCGGGTGCGCGGGTCAGCCGGCACCTCGCGTGCGGCCGCGATATACGGCATGAGCGCCTCGTGGAAGCGCTTCACATTCTCTTTGGAGAGGTCGAGGACGTATTCAGTGCCGTTGAAGCTGAAGTGGACAGCCTGATGGTCAGACTCTGACAGCGGCGATCCATCGAGATCGTCATAGAACTGGGTGACTTCACGTCGCGCCATATCCAGCCCCTTTCACGGAAAAGTTTTTACAACTTACTTATTTGTATAAACATACTAGCTGGTCGAAACAGAACCGCCGAACTAAGGGGCAAAAAACTACTGCGCACAGTTAGTTACGCAAGGTCTTCTCTTGGATTTCCGCGGTGAGTTTGTTGATGTCGCGGTCGATAGTCTCGTGCGCGAGGCGGCGCTGAGCGTCGTTCATCTGCTCGACGTTGTTCACGGCAGCATCCAATTCGTCGAGACGCACCTGCGCATCGCGGCGGAACTTGTTGTCCAGCGCGTCATTTTCTTCCACCTGGTGGCGGATGGCCTGCACGCGGCCCTTGAGTTCCGCACCCTGGCTGGAGTAGCGGGACATTTCCGTGGCGGTAAGCCCAGCGGCGCGGGCGCGGTCGTTGACCTGCTTCTCCTGGTAGGTGGTCAGCGCGCGGTACGCCAGCGGAATGAGAATGGGCAGCAGAATGCGGGAAGCACCGACCCACTGCTTGGCCTTCTTCTTGGTGAAGCCAGCTTCCTGGATCTTCTTCAGTTCGGCCTTAGCCAGCTGCTTCTCGTGCTTCTGCTTGCTCTTCAGGCCCTTCTTCTCTTCCTTGAGCAGGCGCTTTTCTGCCTTATCGAGGAGCTTCGCGGTGCGCTTGTCCTGCTTGGCCTCATCCTTCGCCAGCTGACGAGCGCGTGCCTCGGCGGCCTTGATCTCTGCCTTGGTCTTAGCGCGGGAAGCGCGGATCGATTCGAACAGTCCCATGGTGTCGGTTCTCCTGGATAATTCCGTTTCGTCGCAATTTGTCCCGTTCAACTTTACCTGTGTTGAGCCGATAGGCTTGGGCTCGGTGAAAGAAATGGAAAGCGATGATGTTTCGCTGGTGCGGGCAGGCGACTTGGTGGGGTGCAGGTACCGCCTCCGCCAGCGTCTGACGCACCCGGAAATCCCGCCGCTGCCCGACGCGCTCGAGCGCCAGCCGCAGGTCGATGCCGGGCGAGCGGCAGTCTTCGGGTTGCTGCCGGAGCGCAGGGCGCTTGGCGACGGCCGCGGGAAAGCCTTCTCCCGCCTTCTCCTCGACCCGGCGCTCCCGGTGGCCGAGCGCGAGGCGAGCACACGAAAGGCCATGAAAGACCGCACTACCTTGATCGTCGACGGGGCACTGACCGGCGAAATCGACGGGGTGCCGGTGCTTGCCGAGATCGACATCCTGGCCCGGCAGGGCGACGGAACTTATCTTCCGGTGATCGTGTCCAACCACCGTGTGGCGCGACCGAGCCAGACCGCGACCATGCAGTTCATTCCCACCCGCCGTCTGGGGCTGGGAAAGCCACTGGACACAGCAGCGAAGCCGCGCCACCACACCGTGGACGGTTACCGGGTAGCGATGGCCTACCTGCTTCTTGCCGATGCTGGTTGTGCGTCTCCGCTCGGCGCCGTCGTCGGCCAGGACCGCGAGCGCGCCTACGTGGGGGATGCCGCGCGCTATGTCGAGGCGCTCCGCGAAGCCTTGGCGAAGCCCACGCCGACGCATCCGCTGCGCTTGAAGCAGTGCGCGAGCTGCCGCTACTGGGCGTTGTGCGAGCCGGAACTGAAAAATATGGACGACATCTCTCTAGTCTTCCCCGGCCAAAAAGCGCGTCCACTGCGCGAACGCGGGATCACCACGGTGGCAGAGACCATCGCGGCGAACATGGGGGAGACCAGCCAGATCGCCCGTGCTTGGCGCGAAGGAATTCCGGTGCTCGCCCGGGAGGACTTCATTCCTGCGGAGGAATTGCGCGCCGATGTCGAGGTAGACGTGGATATGGAGGCTTATCTCGACCAGGGCGCCTACCTGTGGGGTGCCTTTGACGGCGACCGCTACCGAGCCTTCGCCACCTGGGAGGACGTCGGCGGGGCCGATAACGAGGCCGAAGAGGAGAATTTCCTCGCATTCTGGACCTGGCTCCAATCAGTGCGGGCCCAGGCCCACGAGTCGGGGAAGACGTTCCGCGCCTATTGCTACGCCGCCGGCGGCGAGAACCACTGGCTCATGGCATCGGCCCGGCGTTTTGATTCCATCGACGAGGCGGAGGTCCGCGCGTTCATCGCTTCTAACGAGTGGGTAGATGTCTTCTCCCATGTTCGTCGCCACCTCGTGGGCACGGACGGGCTCGGCCTCAAAGTGGTCGCGCCCGTGGCCGGGTTCGTCTGGGACGACGACGATGTCGACGGCGAACGCTCCGTCGCGCTGCGCCGCGAAGCTCGCCTGGGCGACGCTGCGGCTCGCGAGATGCTCATCCGCTACAACGGCGACGACTGCCGTGCCACCGCCGCGGTGCGCCGCTTCCTCAGTGCCGGTGCTCCGGGGATTCCGCGCCTTTCTTCACTGTGAGCGCCAGCCAACCAGCGATGCACACCAGTGCGACGAGGAATCCGGCGACGATCCCGATGAATCCGCTCCAGCCGGTGAACTGGAACAGCCACCCGGTCAGTGCGCCGAGTGCAGATGAACCGATGTAGTAGAAGAACACGTAGGTGCTCGAGGCTTCTGCGCGATCGCGCGTAGCCACCTGGCCCACCCAGCCGGAGGCGACCGAATGCATGGCGAAGAAGCTGGCCGTGAACAGCAGCAGGCCCGCCAGTGTGAACCACAGATTGCCACTGATCAGTGTGATGGCGCCGAGCAGCATGATGCCGGCCGCGACCACGAGGACACGCCCGCGGCCCGCCTGCTTCACGTACACGCCCGCGCGCGCCGACGACCATGTGCCGGAGAGATACATCAGGTACACCAGGCCGGCCAGAGCCGGCGGGAGCCCGAAGTGGTCGATCGCCCGGAAGCCGAACATGTTGTACACCGAGACGAACATGCCCATTCCAAAGAACGCGGTCGCGTACAGTCCGACCAGCCGCCAGTCGCTCAAATGCCGGAGCATCGCGGCGAATTCATGGCCGGGCTTGAGTGCCTTGGCCTCGAAGCGGCGCTGCTGCGGCAGCAGGATGCACATGATCACCGCGAAGAGCAGTGCCGTGACTGCGCCGCCGAATAGTGCCCACCGCCAGCTAGCTACCTCGAGAATGAATGCTGGCACAAGACGGCCGATCAACCCGCCGATGGAATTGCCGGCGATGTAGAGCCCCATCGCTCCGGCCGCGTCATCGGATTCGATCTCCTCGGAAATCCACGTCATGGCCACTGCCGGGGTGCCCGCGATGAGGCAGCCCTGGATGAAACGCATGGCGATGAGCTGCCCGCCGGTCGCCGCGAGGGGAAGGCAGAGGCCTAGGCATGTGGCCAGCAAGGCCGAGATGATCAGCACGCGACCGCGCCCGAAGCGTTCGGAGAGGATCGAGGCAGGGACCACGCACAGCGCCAACCCGCCCGTGGTGGCGGACACGGTCAGGGCTGCTTCGCCCTCGGTCATACCGAGTTCGTCGGTGAGGGTGGGCAGTAGTGCCTGGGTGGTGTAGAGCGCATTGAAGATAGCCAGCCCGGCGAAAAGGAGCGCGATGCTCGCCCGCCTGTATTCGGCGGTGCCTTTGCGAATCCCTTCTCGTGCGTGTGGCTCCATGTTCAACTATCCAAGCATGTGTCAGTGACGAGGGCCACAACGGGGCCCCCTTGCGCACTAAGGGCAGCCTAACCTATACTCTGTTTTGAGGGCGGAACAAAGACCGCATCTCGTCAACGAAAATCAGGTTGCGCTACCCGGGTTCCTCCAGCCCCGGATAGCGAAAAGAGGGCCGCGCACTGTTTTCTGGGTCAGTGCGCGGCCCTCTGATTTCAGTGAAGCGAAACGCTTAGGCAGCAGCCTTAGCGAAGCGCTCAGCGACGTCGTCCCAGTTGACAACGTTCCAGAACGCCTTGGCGTAGTCAGCCTTCACGTTCTTGTACTGCAGGTAGTAAGCGTGCTCCCACATATCCAGCATGAGGACCGGGGTGAAGTCCACGGAGATGTTGCCCTGCTGGTCGGTCAGCTGCTGGATGATCAGGCGGCCAGCAATGTGGTCGTAGCCCAGGACAGCCCAGCCGGAGCCCTGCAGGGAGGTGGCGACACCCTCGAACTGCTTCTGGAAGCCCTCGAAGGAGCCGAAGTCGCGGTTAATAGCCTCAGCCAGCTCGCCAGCCGGCTCGCTGTCGCCGTTCGGGCTCATGTTCTTCCAGAAGATGGAGTGGTTGGTGTGGCCACCCAGGTTGAAGGCCAGGTTCTTGGACAGTGCACGCAGCTTGTCCGGGTTAGCCTCGCCGTTGCGCTCAGCCTCGAGTGCCTCCAGAGCGGCATTCGCGCCCTTGACGTAGGTCGCGTGGTGCTTGTCGTGGTGCAGCTCCATAATCTCGGCGGAGATGTGGGGCTCGAGCGCGTCGTATTCGTAAGGCAGGTCGGGAAGCTCGTAAACAGCCATGATCTATGTCCTTTCTTCTTTCGTTCGCGCTTGGTAGAAGCGCCGTGCCCCGCCCATGATAGGGAAATTTGAAATTTCTGGCGGTGAGCCTGGGAATTGCCGCACATGCCCAGTAGTTATGGAGTACATGGCATTTTTCTTCGGACGCACCCCGCAACTCGTCGATCCCGACCGTGCCCTGCCCGGCCGCAGTGAGCCCGTCCTGCCCGCTCCACAGCCGCACGCAGTTTTGGGCACCCCGCTGACGGGCCCGTGGCGCGAAGGCCAAAAACGCCTGCTCGTGGGCATTGGCTGCTTTTGGGGCGCGGAGAAAATGTACTGGAATATGAACGGAGTCGAGTCCACATCGGTGGGCTATGGCGGCGGCGTCACGCCGAACCCGACCTACCGCGAGGTGTGCTCCGGACAGACGAACCACGTCGAGCTCGTCGAGGTCGTCTACGACCCGAATGAAATCAGCCTCAAGGAGATCGTCCGCGCCGCGCTCGAGGCGCACGACCCGACGCAGGGTTTCCGCCAGGGCAACGACGTGGGCACCCAGTACCGCTCTGCGTTCTACACCGACACAGAAGACGAGGCCGAGCTCATCCGCGGGTGGGTCGCAGAATACGGGCAATCGCTTATCGACGCCGGGTACGGCCCCATCACCACCGAAGTGCAATCAGGTGTGGACTATTTCTTGGCTGAGGACGAGCATCAGCAGTACTTGCACAAGGTGCCGCAGGGCTATTGCCCCCATCACTCCACTGGGGTGGCCTGCGGAATTTAAAGGTGGGGCTAAGAGGTCGCCGACCGGCTAAACGTGTTCTGCGCCGATTCCTTCGCCGCTGATGCGGCGTTGGCGCGAATGCGTGTGGAGTCCGCATGGATCCATTCGGAGATCTTCTCTATCTCGTCTTTATCCGCGCCGGCATCTAGGACCGCATTCCAATAGGCGACCGTTTCATTGTGGTACTGGTGGCCGTGCCCGCCCGGCTGCTGTTGCGAAGTCAACTGGTCCACACCGACCTGCCAGCCGGTGATGAACGGCACCCAACGCATATTTTGCAGAACGTCGACGTGCTGCGCTTCCGGCGCTTTCACGCCACGTGAGCCCGGCTCACGCAGCCAGTCCGGCTTGCGGATGAACAGCCACCAGTCCCACCACACCACCGGGTCGGAGGCATGCTGCGCGAACACGGCGCGGGGGAATTGCCATTCCTGCTCGTACTCGCTGCCGTCGAAGGTGTGCTCTAAGTGGTCCGGGTGCGCGGTGAAGCGCACGTGTCGGCCACCGTCGACGACGGGGAGGCGCTCCGGGCTGCCGTGGTCGCGGTTCTTGGTCAGCTGGACGTGCCGCGCGGTAAAGCCCGGCGTTCCGGTGAAGACACCGCCGTCGATGCTGCCCAGCAGGGAATCGACGCTGTCGAAGGAGTCGGCGACACCGTACGCGCCGAGGGATTCGCCGCCGACATAGAGACGTGGGCGCTTGTCCTCGGGCAGCTCGGCAAGGCGTTCCCTGATCGCATTGATGAGCACCCGCGAGCTGCGCACCGGCACGCTGCGGTCCGAGGCGTACGAGTAGGCCGAAGGCATGAACGAGTACTGCTGCGCCACGATCGCGCAGTCGCCGCGGTTCAGGAATTCGAAGCCGGAGGTGTGGAAGTCATTGATCCACCCCGTTCCCGCCGAGGACAGCACCGCGATGGCTTTGCGCGACCACGCGTCCGTGCGGTCCATCTCCTGCAGCGCCAATAGCGCCTGCTCTTCTGGGCTGCGGTCCTTCAACCCGATGAAGACGCGGATTGGTTCCTTCGCCTCAACTCCGAGCACCTCTTCAAGGTCAGCCTTGCGCGGCCCGCCTGCGACAACGGCGCGGCCCTGGCGGCCCAGGTACTTCCAGCGCTCCAGCGAATCCGGCGAACCGGAGCGTTCTGGTTCCCGCGGCTTCGTCGCGCCGGGCAGGAATTCGCGGTTCAACTCATCCGCATTGCGGTAGGCGGCGTTGAGAATCTGGCGCACAACGACCTTGTCGGTGAGCACCGCGCCGAGCGCGCTAAGCCCCAGGATTGCCAACGGCCACGACGCAGCCGGCGGCATCCAGCGGCGCAGCTCGGTGTTGAACCGGTCGGCCGTGACCTGGATGCCCTCACCTGCCAGCAGGAGTGCGCCGTAGCCGATGGAACCCAACGCGATTCCGGCGAGGGTCTGCAGTGGTCCCAGGCGGGTGGGGTCTTCGACGAGGCGCTCGTGCTCGGATCGTCGTAAAGCTGCTGAAAGATACGAGGCGACCGTCATTGTGCCCATGGCGATCTGCACGGGAACTGCTGTCTTGCGGCGCAGCGCGCGCGGATACGTCCAGTTGCGCGCGGACGCGATCGCGGCAATCAGATTCGACACACCGACGCCCACCGTGTGCCCAGCCGCCTGGCTGATCGCGACATTCGCCGTGGTCACCCACCACGGGTGCGGGAGCAGCGACGGCGAGATTGCGCTCCACGCCGCGACCTCCGCCCCCAGAATTCCCGCCGCGAAATCATCCGGCAGGCGGCGCAACCCTGACATGCGCACCACGGGCGTGAGATCCGCCAGCAATTCCACCGCGTACAGCGGCGCGCGGACCGCGTGTGTGCGTCGCGGCCACAACTGCTTCACGGTGCCCTTCGCGCTTTCCGCCCAGTCTCCGGCGCGAGTGCGTAGCGTGCGGAAGGAAAGCTCGAGCGGAGTGATCAGCATGCGCCCTATTGTGGCAAAGATCGCAACCGTGCGCTGCTGGGAACCGCTTAAACCAACGAGAGGTGAACGGCGCGTTATCTTCGCGTGATACTTCAGTGTCTACCGCGGTTAGCGCTTTGAGGGGCGCGAAACCGCGCCTAATGTCGGAAGGCAAGTTTGCACGCGTTTTTTGGGGAGACTCCGCAGGCATGACCATCGCCACCTCCGCCCAGGTTTCGGCACCCAGCACCACCCCGCTCATCGTCGCTCACCGCGGCGCGTCGGGCCTTCACCCGGAATCAACGCTCCGTGCGTTCGACGAAGCGTTGAAGATGGACGGCGTCCACGGCATTGAATGCGATGTCCGACTCACACGCGACGGCCGTCTCGTCGTCCACCATGACGCGCTGATCAACCGCACCTCGAACGGCGCCGGGCGCATCGCCAAGATGGATCTCGCCGAGCTGCGCCAATTCAATTACGGCACCGAGGACGACCCGCAGGAGCTTTTGCTTCTCGACGATCTGTTGGACCTCCTTCAGGATTATCCCGACAAGCACATTTACATCGAGACGAAGCACCCCACCCGCTTCGGGCCTGAAGTAGACGAGCAGACCGTGCGCACCCTTTGGTACCGTGGAATGAAAGAAGACCCGCGCGTCCACCTCATTTCCTTCTCCCACTCCGCGATGCGCTATTTCACCCACGTCGTCCCGGAGCTGGAGACGTTCTACCTGTTCCGCCTCCGTGAGAAGAAGTGGAACCCCACCAACACGATGCTCTCGCGCCCCTATGGAGTCGGCCCAGCCCTGGCCCACCTGCGCGGCAAGCCGAAACTGCTCGGCTATCGCGGGTTGAAGACGTACACCTGGACCGTCAACGAGCCCGAGCACATGCGCTGGTGCAGGGACAACGGCGTCAACGTCTTTGCCACCGACCACCCGCACATCGCAGTGGAGACTTTCCGCACCCCAGACACGGCCATGTGATCTGACCACGGTAGATTGGTCGACATGGCCAAGAAGAACCGCAAGAAGAAGGAAGAACTGCCCGAGGGCATGAGCCGCCGCCAGGCGAAGCTCGCCGCCCGCGCCGCAGAACGCGAAGCACTCCAGAAAGACCCCCGCCCGTACAAGGGTTTCAAAGCCGAGACTGACCTTGTCGCCCTGCAGGAATTCGTTCCGTCCGCAGTGGCGAAGGTGGATGTCAAGGGCACTGAAGTCAACATCGTCACCGTCCTGCCCGGCGCCGGTGCAGCCCTGCGCCGCCCGGAGGAGGACGGCGGCGAGCGTTTCGTCGCGCTCCAGGTGCAGTCCCACTCCCAGAACCCGAACCGCGACCTCGCCTACGCCCTGAACTGGGTGCTCGAGGCCGAGCCGGGTGCCACCCTGGGTTCGACTGCCGCCGACGGTAACCAGCCGGAGCTGAACACCCTGCTGGACGAGTCCACTGAGCTGGATATCACCGCCCACGACGACTTCAACTGGTGGTTCACCGAGTCCGCAGCCGGCAACCCGCAGGTCGCTCAGGCGCTGGCACGCGCCAATGACGCTGTGCTGCCGTCTGAAGAGATCGACGCTGATCTGCCGGGCTCCATCTGGTGGGTCAACCCGGGCGGCGGCAAGGCCCACATCCGCTGGGTCCGCCCAGAGGAAGACGAGCGCAAGATGCTCGACGCCCTGGCACGCATCGCCGCCCGCGGTGAGCTCAACCTCGGTGAGGGCACCAAATTCGCCGGTGCCTTCCGCACCCACGGCCTGCTCGTGCCGGTCTTCGATCTCGACCCGTCCGTCGCCGCCGATTCCTACGGCGACGCGCTGAAGAAGGTCAACGAGGCGATCGGCGCCGAATACGACAATGATGCCCAGCTCACCGCGGATGAGCGCAAGCAGCTGGAGAACATCAAGTCGCGCCAGGTCACCATCTAACGTTTCGAGGTCAGCATTGGCTTCTCAGTCAGGGCGCGCTGGTTTGAGCACGCGCCACCTCAATTTCATTGCGCTCGGATCCGCTATCGGCACCGGCCTCTTCTACGGTTCCGCCGGTGCGATCCAGGCCGCGGGACCGTCGGTTCTGCTGGTGTATTTGCTCGGCGGCGCAGTGGTGTACTTCCTGCTCCGCGCGCTCGGCGAGATGTCGGTCCGCCACCCAGTGCGCGGGTCCTTCGCGGAGTACACGCGCGCCTACTTGGGCGGCGCCGCCGGCTACCTGACCGGCTGGATGTTCGCCTTCGAGATGGTCATCGTGGCTTTGGCGGATCTCACCGCCATTGGCATCTACATGGGCTTCTGGTTCCCCGACGTCTCACGATGGGTGTGGATTGTCGCAGCCCTGCTCATCGTCGGCGCCGCCAATGTGGCCAGCGCGAAGGCTTTCGGTGAGCTGGAATTCTGGTTCACCGTGGTCAAGGTCGGCGCAGTTGTCGCCATGATTCTCGCCGGTGCGGCCGTGCTCATTTTCGGTCTGTCCACCGCGGAGACCACCGGCCCGGTGAACTTGGTCAACGACGGCGGATTCTTCCCCAACGGTTTCACCGGCATGGTCGCATCGTTCATCCTCGTGCTCTTCGCATTCGGCGGCACGGAGATCATCGGCGTCGCCGGTAGCGAGGCCACCGATCCCAAGAAAGCTGTGCCGAAAGCGGTCAACACTGTCCCGGTGCGCATCCTGCTCTTCTACGTGCTGTCCATCCTGGTAATCCTCATGATCAACCCGTGGCGCACGATCACCGGCGACGAGTCCCCCTTCGTGCAGATCTTCTCCACCCTCGGCGTAAATTGGGCTGCTGGCCTGCTGAACTTCGTGGTCATCACCGCCGCGCTGTCCGCCATCAATGCGGACCTCTTCGGCGCCGGCCGCGTGCTCACCGGCCTAGCCAAGCAGCACTTTGCCCCGCGCATCATGGCCCGGACCGTCCGGGACGTGCCGGTCATGACCACGGTGATTTTGCTGTTCGTCATGGTTATCGGCGTCATCGCGAACACGCTGATTCCGGATCGCATCTTCGAGATCGTCGCCTCTCTGGCCACGTTTGCGACCATCTTCGTGTGGTTGATGATTCTGCTCGCGCACCTCGCTTCGCGCCGGTCGATGACCGCGGAAGACGTCGCCGACCTGGACTACAAGACTCCGCTGTTCCCGTACGGCCAGTACTTCGCGATCTTCTTCATCCTGTTCACCTTCGGGATCATGGTCTGGTTGCCCGAGTTCCGTGGCGCGTTCTTTGTCGGCCTCGCGTTCAGCGTGGTGTGCGTGGCGATGTACTACATAACCGGCCGCCACAAGCTGCCGGAGCAGCCGGCGCCAGTGAGCGAAAGCTCTTAGCGCAAGCCGGCGAAGAGCTGCTCTGCGGCGACGTCGTCCCAGACGAGCACGCTGCCCACTTCGGTGTCCACGAAATCGCCGATCGGCACTGTCTCCGTGTTCACCCCGCCGCGCAGTGCGAATGCCATGCGCGCAAGGTGCCACACGTGGTCGCCGTCGCCCACGATGAACATGCTGCTTCCTCGCAGCACCAGTGGCACAAGCCGGAACGGGTTGAGCAGCACAGCCGGTGACAGTGCTTTCTTCATCAGGACGCTGACGAATTCGCGCTGCCGTTCCACCCGGTCGAGATCGCCCATCGCGGTCGCGCGGGTGCGCACGTACCCCAGTGCCGTCGGGCCATCCATCTTCTGGCATCCGGCCTGGATATTGATCTTGGCCAACGGGTCGTCGATCGGCTCTTTCGGGCAGAGCTCCACGCCGCCGACCGCGTCAGTGATGCCGGCGAGACCACCCATTCCGATCTCCGCGTAATGGTCAATCCGCAGATTCGTCGCGTTCTCCACGGTCTCGGCAAGGAGTTTCGGCCCGCCGAATGCGAATGCCGCGTTGATCTTGTCCATGCCGTAGCCCGGGATATCCACATACGAATCACGTGGAATCGACACCAGCGTCGCTTTTCCGCCGTTGGGAATGTGCATGATCATGATCGTGTCTGTGCGTCCGGTGCCGATATCGCCGCCGGTGCCCAGGCGTTCCACGTCCTTCTCGGTCAGCCCCTCGCGTGAGTCCGAACCGACGATCAGCCAGTTCGTGCCCGCTGTATTCGCCACCGGATTATCCGGGAATGCGTCCACGCGGGTCAGTCGCGCGTCCACGAACAGTCCGCCGGCCACGACCAGAACGATCAGTAGGGACAGCAGCGTCGGGATGCACCCCACGCAGCCCATGCGCGGCCGCGGCACGCGAAACTTCGGACGGTTCCGTTGCTTGGGGGCCGGACGCTCCGCCCGAACATGCCGTTTCGGCGACAGCTCCAACTCCGGCTCCCAGCGCTCCTCACGCCTGGGCGAGCGGACGTCCCTGCGCCGCTGCTCATTGGCCAGCGGTGTTCGCCTCGGCTCGTACGCCGTGTCCTGCGGCATGTACTGGCGGGGTCGCGACTGTCGTTGCTCTCTTGGCTCTCCTGCCTGTCTCGGCTGCAGAGTTTCCCGCACCGGGCGCTCGCTTCTTACCGGCCGCACCGTTCGCTCCGGCGACTCGTGTGGCGGCCGGCTCGCGGACCGCTTCCGGATCGGGCGACCGTACCTGTCGATCAGCGGCTTCCCGTCTTTGCCCACGAGGAAATCCCCCGGGTTGTCCCGGGGGTCGTTGGAATGCGGGGTCGTCGACATGGAATATATCTTAAACGCCGCCCCCACTAGTCACAGTATTTAACGGCTGTAACAGCAGGGAACTTTACGGCGCTATGCACTGCATAGTTAGTGGGGGTTTGTCGCGCCGACCCGGGCTGCAGATGTTAACCCCAGATGTGAGTTACCCCAGGTCGGAAGAATCGGCCGACAATCGTGACCTGGGGAAACTAAGTTTTGGGGTTCACATCTAGGGCTCACATCTAGAAATGGGGTTTTCACAACCCCAACCAACCGAGGTCGAGGAAGAGGTAGCCGAGGTAGGCGACGGCGTCGATGAGGAAGTGGGCGAGGATGAGCGGCCAGACCTTGCCGCCGGTGCGGTGGTAGAAGTAGGCGAAGATGACGCCCATGACGATATTGCCCACACCGGCGGAAAAGCCCTGGTAGAGGTGGTAGGTTCCGCGCAGGACGGCGGAGGCGGCGATGGCTGCCCAGACTGGGACGCGGAGCTGCTTTAACCGGGTGAGCAGCCACATCACCACGACGGTCTCTTCGGCGAAAGCGTTGGCGGCGGACCAGACAAGCAGGAGCGGGATTTTGGCGGCGTCGGTGGCGGGAACGATCTCTTTGGTCCACCCCATCTGCAGCGACACCACGTAGAGGGCGAGTCCGGGGATGCCGATGAGTGCGGCCAAACCGGCACCCCAAGCCCAGTCACGCCAGCGCGGCCGCTGCAATTGGGTGCCGAGCAGATATAACGCCAAACCGCCCCAGGCCATGAGAGTCGCGGCCGACGCGAGCTGCAAAGCGACATCGAGCCAGGACAGGGACGAGGCGGCGTCGTTGAGTACCGTGCGCTGGTGGTTGAGAGGGGTGGGGGAGAGGGCGGCGTCGATAAGCTTGAGCCCCGCGCGCACGCCGGACATGCCGAAAGTGACAGCGAGGACGAGGAGCACCTCGAGTGTGAGGCGGCGCCGGTCGGTGGTCATGGGTCAACTGTAGGCTGTGGAAGCATGAGCACGACGACCGTTGCGTACCTGGGGCCTGCCGGGACGTTCACTGAGGAAGCGTTGTGGCTGTTCCGCGACCACATTGAAGGCGAGATCACGCCGCTGCCTGTCGATTCGCCGTCGGAGGCGCTGAATGCGGTGCGTGAGGGCCGTGCGCAGTGTGCCGTGGTGGCGATTGAGAATTCTGTCGATGGGGCAGTGACCAGCACGTCTGACGCATTCGTGGAAGGCGGCGGGGTGATGATCTACCGCGAGGTGGAACTGCCGATCAGCTTCGCCATCATGACGCGTCCTGGTCTCCCGTTGCGTGAAGCAACGCGCTTTTCAACGCACCCGGTGGCCCACCGCCAAGTCCGTCGCTGGTTGGAGGACAACCTGCCTGGTGCAGAGTTCACTGCCGCGTCGTCGAATGCCGCCGCCGCGAAAGCTGTGGCTGAGGGCGAGGCCGATGCGGCAGCCGCCCCGCGCCGGGCAGCGGACCTGTTCGGGCTGGACGTCCACGCGGAGGGCATCGCGGACATGAGCGGGGCGCGCACCCGGTTCGTGCTGGCCGGGCCGACAGGCGTGCCCACGAAGCGCACGGGAAACGACCGCACATCGGTGGTTTTCCAGCTGCCGAATGAGCCGGGCACTCTGGTCGGCGCGCTGCAGGAATTCGCGTACCGGGGCGTGGACCTCACCCGTATCGAGTCGCGTCCGACGCGCGAGACGGCGAATACCTATAACTTCTACGTCGACCTCGTCGGCCACATCGATGATGTCCCCGTCGCAGAGGCGCTGCGCTCGCTGTGGTTGCGGGCCACCACCATCGCGTTTTTGGGCTCGTGGCCGCGCTTCGATGGCGGCGGGGACGAGCGCATCGTCGATCCAGAACGTCTTGAACAGGCAGAACAATGGGTCCGCGCGGCCCGGGAAGGAACCTCATGCTGATCTTGCTGCGTCATGGCCAGACCACGTCGAATGTGGACCACAAATTGGACACTGTGCTTCCCGGCGCTGAGCTCACCGAGCTCGGCCGCGAACAGGCGAAGGCGGCGGGCGAAGAGATCTTGGCCAATTACGAGGTCGACCGCGTCGTCTCCTCGCAGGCGACCCGCGCGAAGCAGACTGCGCAGATCGGTTTCGGGGAGCGCTTCGCGGATATCCCGGCGATCGACGGCATTCACGAGGTTCACGCCGGGCGCTGGGAGATGCACAATTCGCGCGAGGCGCACGAAGCGTACCTGACCGCGTTCCGCGGGTTCTACCGCCGCCAGCTTGAGGCGCTTATCGACGGTGGCGATACCCTCGACATCTTCCTTTCCCGCTACAAGGGCGGTCTTCTCCCCCTTGCCTCGCAGGAGGGAACGACTGTGGCTGTGTCCCACGGCGGCGCGATCCGCGCTTTTGCGGCCAATGCCTGCGAAGTGAGCCCCGAATTCGCCGAGGTGAGCTACCTTCCCAACTGCCAGTACGTCGTGCTGGACCCGGCCGCGGGTCCGACCGGCGATGCGGTGGAGGATTTCGGCCAGTGGCGCGTGGTGCGCTGGGCGGAATACCCGCTGCCCGACTAGCCCCAGCCGAGGTGGTGCAGCTCGTGTTCCTCGAGGCCGAAATAGTGCCCGACCTCGTGGAAGACGGTGACCTTCACCTCGTGGCGTAGCTCCTCCTCGTCAGCGCAGAGGTCCTCCAGGGCGTCTTTGTAGATGAATACCGCATCGGGGAGGAACCCGGTGTGGTTAGAGTGCTGCTCGGTCAGCGGGACGCCTTCGAAGAGCCCGAGGAGCTCGGGGTTGTCCTCGTTATAAGGCCGCGCCAGCACGACCATATTGGTCATGTGGCGTGCGAAGTCCTCGGGGATCTCATCGAGGGCATCGTTGATCATTGCCTCGAAGACTTCGTCACTGACGGGATCCATCATGGCTGATCTGCAGGTGCGGGCGATGCGGAAGGCGATGGCGAGGTCGAGCTTTTCGCGGCCTCCTGCTGGCGCTTCTGCTCTTCGCGCAGCGGGCGACGCTCCGGCGGGGCCTTCGGGGTCTGGCCGTCGACCTTGAGCGCTTCGCGGCCGTCCTTCGCCGATCCGGTGATCGAGGCGAATTTATCGTGCTTCGGCGCGACGAGGCCGCAGTTCACGGAGCGGCTTCCACCGTCCCATGCCTGGGTGGAGATGGTTCCCCAGTACACCTGCAAGGTGGACTGGTACAGGTTCTCCTCGTTGCCCAAGTACTCCTCGGCAGCCTTGGCGCAGGCGGCGCCTAAGTGCTTGTCCTGGTCCTCCGGGGAGGGGGTGCGGTCGGAGAAAACTGGGTCGAGGTCGACGATCTTGGTCACCTCGATATGGTGCGGCTCAGTGCAGTCGACGGCGCGCAGGTTATTGGCCTCGTCGGTGACCTCGCAGGTGCCGGGCTCAGCGACGCGGGCCTGGTCCTGCTCGGCGGCGGGGCCGGTGGTGAGGATCGGGGTGCCGTCAGAATCTGTCTCCTGCAACCCGCACAGCATGGTGCGGTCGCCTTCCGCCCAGGCTTCAGCCGGGGGCAGGATCGGGGCGATGGAGTAGCGGCCCGTCGGATCGTAGCGGCCGTTGAGATAACGGACGGATGCTGTCTGGCACAGCTCCTCGCGCAGCTGCGCCTGGCGCGTGGGATTCGGCGCCTCGGAATTGGGGCCGAACTCCGCCGTCGGGTACGTGTTCAGGTCTTCGCGGGAGGAGACCTCGAAGCGGTGCTCGTTTTCGCAGTCTGTCTCCGTGAAGCCGGAAACGGTACCGTCTTCGGCGACATCCCAGGTCAGGCACGCGCCGCGGTCAGCGGCGGTGAAGGTGGGGGTGGGTTCTTCGTCGGCCGCGGAGGTCTGCTGAGCGGGCGCGGCGGGGTCGTCGCCCGCCTGGTCGCTCACAGCGTAACCTGCCGCGGCGGCGTAGGTGCCCACGCCAAGAGCTCCGGCCAGTGTCGCCACCAAAATGGTGCGCAGGCCGGATGTGCTCAGAGAGGATTTCCGTGCAGCCATGGTGTCTATCATGCCTTATCTAGGGCCATGACCTAATCCCACGGGGTAGGGTTGATACCCGTGATCGATCTGAAGTTTCTGCGTGAAAACCCTGACGTTGCCCGCGCCTCCCAGCAGGCCCGCGGCGAAGACCCGGCGCTGGTGGACCAGCTCCTGGCTGCCGATGAGGAGCGCCGCGCCAGTATTCAGAAAGCTGATGAGCTGCGCTCCGAGCAGAAAGCATTCGGCAAAAAGATTGGCCAGGCAGCTCCTGAGGACCGCCCCGCACTCCTCGAGGGATCCAATGAATTGAAGGAGAAGGTCAAGGCGGCGGAGGAAGCGCAGAAGGCGGCGGAGGAGAACGTCGAAAAGCTCCAATACCGCGTTGCGAACATCGTGGAAGGTGCCCCTGCCGGCGGCGAGGAAGACTTCGTTGTGCTCGAGCATGTCGGCGAGGTCCCGGAATTCGATTTCGAGGTGAAAGACCACCTGGATCTCGGCGAGGCGCTCAGCATCATCGACATGAAGCGCGGCACGAAGGTCGGTGGCGCGCGGTTCTACTACCTCGTCGACGACGGTGCGTGGCTGCAGTTGGGCATGCTGATGCTCGCGGCGCAGAAAGCGCGCGAGGCTGGCTTCAAGGTCATGGTTCCGCCGGTGCTGGTGCGCCCGGAGATCATGGCGGGCACTGGCTTCCTCGACGCGCACGACGAGGAGATCTACTACCTCGAGCGCGACGATATGTACCTGGTGGGTACCTCCGAGGTCGCCCTGGCCGGCTATCACCGCGACGAGATCATCGACTTGGCCGACGGCCCACTGCTGTACGCCGGTTGGTCCTCCTGCTTCCGCCGCGAGGCGGGCTCGTACGGCAAGGACACGAAGGGCATTTTGCGCGTCCACCAGTTCGACAAGCTCGAAATGTTCGCTTATTGCAAGCCGGAAGACGCAGAAGAGATGCACCAGAAGCTCCTCGGCCTCGAGCGTGAGATGCTCGCTGCCGTCGAGGTGCCGTACCGCATTATCGACGTCGCCGCTGGTGACCTCGGCTCGTCCGCTGCCCGCAAATACGACACTGAGGCGTGGGTGCCGTCGCAGGGCACCTACCGCGAGCTGACGTCGACCTCGAATTGCACGACATTCCAGGCCCGCCGCCTGGGCACCCGCTACCGCGATGCGGACGGCAAGACGCAGACTGCGGCGACGCTCAACGGCACGCTCGCGACGACGCGCTGGCTCGTGGCCATCCTGGAGAACAACCAGCGTGCCGACGGCTCTGTGGCTGTTCCCGAAGCACTTCGTCCCTGGGTGGGCAAAGACGTTCTGACCCCGAAGAAGGGATAAAAACACACCATGCGCAGGTTCCACCGTCTATTCAATGTCCCGGATGATTTCGAGCGTCCCGCCCCGCACCCGGTGGAATCGAAAGAGCGCTTCTACCAGGCAATCATCGGCGGCTTCAAGAAGATCATGCAGGCCCAGGGCTTGCAGTTCTACGTCAACGGCGCTGAGAATGTCCCCACCGAGGACGGCGCGCTGTTCGTGATCAACCACACCGGCTACTACGACTTCATCATCGCCGGTATCGGCCCGCACCTGCGCGGCAACCGCCTCGTGCGGTTCATGGCGAAAAAAGAGGTCTTCGATATGAAGATCGTCGGTGCGCTCATGCGCGGCATGAAGCACGTCCCGGTCGACCGTGCGGCTGGCGCGGCATCCATCGTTGAGGCCACGAAGTGGCTGCGCAGCGGCGGTTTCGTCGGCATTTTCCCCGAATCGACGATCTCGCGCTCCTTCGAGCTCGCCGAGTTCAAGACAGGGGCTGCACGCATTGCCCACGAGGCCGGCGTGCCGATGATCCCGACGGTGATCTGGGGCTCCCAACGCCTGTTGACCAAGGGCCTGAAGAAGAACCTCGGCCGCTCGCACACCCCGATCATCGTTTCCTACGGTGAGCCCGTGACCGCGACCGGCGATCCCGAGCGTGATACGCAGCGCGTCAAAGACGCCATGCAAGGGCTTCTCGACGCCAACCGGGACGAGTACGAGGACCGTTTCGGCCCGTTCCCGGGCGGTCAGGCCTGGATGCCGGCCTCCCGCGGCGGTTCTGCTCCCACGCTGAAGGAAGCGAATGAAATTTTGGCCCGTGAGCGCGAAGAGAAGCGCAAGCGGAAAGAGGCCAAGCAGGAAAAGCAGGCAAAAGGCAGTTCCTGATGAATACGCCCCAGGGATACCGCGCTGACAGCCACGTTTTCTTAGTCCCAGAAGACGCCCCGGTCACACCGGTGCAGCCCGGGTGGCGCCGCGAGCACATGTACCGGCTGATCAAGACCACGGTGGCGACGGTGCTGCGCTTGCAGGGCGCGCGGTTCTACGTCCACGGCCTGGAGCATGTGCCTGCCAAAGGGCCCGCGATCGTGGCAGGCAACCACATCGGCTACTACGACTTCATCTCCGGGGCACTGCCCGGCCTGCTGCGCGGACGCCGTCCGACGCGGTACATGGCCAAAAAGGAACTGTTCGACCACTGGTTCATGGGCCCTGTGTCCCGCGCAGTGGGCCACGTGGAGGTCGACCGGTCGCTCGGCGCTGCCAGTGTTGACGAAGCAGTGCGCCGGTTAGGGGAGGGCGAGCTCATCGGCATCTTCCCGGAAGGAACGTTGTCCGAAACGCTGGAGCTGACCCGCTTCAAAACTGGTGCGGCCCGCATCGCCCAAGCCTCCGGCGCTCCTCTGATTCCCGCGGCCACATGGGGCACGCAGAAATTCTGGGTGAAAAGCGGCCGCAAGGAAATGGGGCGTGCGCACCTGCCCGTGGTCACGGTCATCGGTGAACCGGTGGATGTCTCAGGCACGGCGGAGGAGGCGACGGAGCGGCTGAAAGGGGCCGTCGATAAGCTGCTGATTGAAGCGCGGAAGCTGTACGCCGAGCTTGAAACTGGGAGGTAGAACGTGGTGGCGCCGAAGCTGATCGTGAGCGATATCGACGGCACGTTGCTGGACAGCAATGGTCGCGTGAGCCCCCGTCTGCGTGACGCGCTGGCTCGTGCCGTGCGCGCTGGGACGAAGGTCGCGCTGGCTACGGGCCGTCCGCACAGGTGGCTGGCGCCGGTGCTCGACCAGCTGCCGTTCACCCCGATGTGCGTCTGTGCGAACGGCGCGGTGGTCTACGACCCGTCGCGCGATGACGTGCTGCACCGCCACGAACTGGACCCCGAGACTCTCGCGGACCTCGCGAACACAGCGATAGACGTGCTTGCGGGCCACACCGACTACGGCTTCGGCGTCGAGCGCGTCGGCGATTCGGCTTTCGACCCGGAAGACCAGTGCTTTTTGATCACCCCTGGTTACAGCACGGATTTGTGGGATATCGGATACGGCGTCGTCGGTGTCGACGAACTCGTGTCCGTGCCCGCCGCGAAAATTCTCGTGCGCCACAAAGCGATGACCTCTGCCGAGCTATTCGACCTCATCGCTCCGGCTGTGGACCCCGCGCGTGCGCACGTTACCTATTCGATGAATGACGGTCTGATTGAGATCAGCGCGCCGGGCATCAACAAAGCAGCTGGTGTGTCGATCGTGGCCACTGAGCTGGGCATCGACCCATCCGATGTCGTGGCATTTGGCGACATGCCCAACGACATCGAAATGCTCGCGTGGGCTGGAATGGGCGTGGCGATGGGAAACGCTGCGCCGATCGTGCACGACGCCGCCGATGCGACCACCGCGTCGAACGATGATTTCGGTCTCGCCCGAGTCATCGAGCAATGGTTCTAGCCCGTACGGTTAAATAGCCCCATGCCGTTCATCGCCGCCATCGACCAAGGCACAACGTCGACCCGCTGCTACATCACCACCGCCGAGGGCGACGTGGTGGGCACCGCGCAATTCGAGCACGAGCAGATCATGCCGCGTGAAGGGTGGGTCGAGCACGACCCACGGCAGATTTGGCGCAATACGCGGCGCGCGCTTTCAGAGGCGCTTGTCGACGCCGACTTGGAGCTCGAAGACGTCGACGCCGTCGGCCTGACCAACCAGCGTGAAACCGCTGTGATCTGGGATAAACGGACCGGCCGGCCGATCTACAACGCGATCTGCTGGCAGGACACCCGCACCGAGGAATTCGGTCCCGAGGGTGCGCCGAAGGACCGCTACATGCGCAAAGCCGGTCTGCTGGCCAACTCGTACCCGGCGGGGCCGAAGTGGGCGTGGATCCTGGACAATGTCGAGGGCGCCCGCGAGCGCGCGGAGAAGGGTGAGCTGCTCGCCGGCACGGTGGACACATGGCTGATCTGGAACCTCACCGGCGGTGCGCACAGCAGCAAGAAGGGCGGGATGTTCGACCTATTTACTTCCCGCAGCCGCGTGCAGCACGTCACCGATGTCACGAATGCGTCGCGCACGCTGCTCATGGATCTAAAGACCCTGGACTGGGACGAGAAACTGTGCAAAGAGATCGGCGTGCCCCGCGCGATCCTGCCGGAGATTCGTCCCAGCTTCGGGTCTTTCGGTGCGATGCGCCGCAAGAAGGGCACGCGTGATGTGCCGATCACCGGTGTGCTCGGCGATCAGCAGGCCGCGCTGTTCGGCCAGGGCTGCCTGGGCGAAGGCGAAGCGAAGATGACGTACGGCACCGGCCTGTTCATGCTGCTCAACACCGGCGACGAGGCGCAGTTCTCCGATCACGGCTTGCTCACCACCGTCGCGTACCAGGAGGCGGGCAAGCCGCCGGTCTACGCCCTGGAAGGCTCCGTCGCCGTCGGCGGTTCGCTCATTCAGTGGCTGCGTGACCAGCTGGGGATCTTGAAATCCTCCGCTGAATCGGAAACACTCGCTTCGCAGGTCGACGACTCAGCAGGAGTCGTCATCGTTCCCGCCTTCTCCGGTCTGTTCGCCCCACGCTGGCGCCCCGATGCCCGCGGCGTGATCACCGGCATCACCCGGTTCACCGATCGCCGCCACATCGCCCGCGCAGCTCTCGACGCGACCTGCCTGCAGACGGTCGAGGTCGTTCGTGCGATGGAAGCCGATTCCGGGATCACGGTGGACAGTTTGCGTGTCGACGGAGGTATGACCGGCAACGACCTGCTCATGCAGATGCAGGCCGATGCTCTCGGTGCCAATGTGGTCCGCCCGGACAATATGGAGACCACCGTGATGGGTGCCGCGAGCGCCGCATGCGTTGGCGCCGGTTTCGCGGACAAACCGCTGAGCCTCGGCGGGGAAACGACCTGGGAAAGCAAAATGGCCGGCCCCGATCGGGACCGGCTCATCGCGCAGTGGGAAGAAGCGGTTTCCCGCTCCCTCGACCTCGCCTAATTACTTCTCGACGTTCACGTCCACGTTGCCGGTGTTCGCCGAGTAGGTGATGTTGCCGCGTTCGAATTCGATGCGGGCGTCACCATTATTCGCCGCGCCGTCACTCTTGACGGGGCGACCCAGCGGACCCAAATCCATGCCCTGCTTGAGCCACGCGTTGGCGACCTTCTCCGGCATGACGATCTCCTCACCGTCACCGGTCAGGATCGCGATGCCCTTCTCGAAGAAACCGTACTGGTCGCCACCCACGCCCTGGATAACTCCGTCGAGCTTGCCCAGCGTCGGCTCGAGCTTGCCCCAGGTGTCCTTGGCTTCCTCGCTGCCGACCAGGTTGACGACCTGGCCCACCACGGGGCGCATGCTGCTCAGCGTCATGCCGGGCAGGATCTCAAGGTTCGCGATGTGCTGTACCTGGCTCGGCAGCATGTCGTTCGCGGCCGCTGCCAGCAGCAGCGCACCGGCGACGGTGCCGACAGCAGCGGCAATCGCCGTCGGGTCACCCGAGAGAACCTTCTCGAAGGAGATCTCGCTCGAGGTCTTAGTCAGGTTGTTGATCGTGGTCGTCGATCCGTCCTCATTCGCGACAGTCCCAGTGGTGTTCGAATCAGACGTGTTCGAGTCAGAAGTGTTCGAGTCAGTGGTGTTCGAATCAGTCGAGTCATTCGAGTCGCTGCTCGGCTGCGACGGCTGCCACGGCGACGTGCTGCCGCCGTTGGTCTTGTCGTACTTTTCTTTGGCGTATCGGCGGATGGTGTCCATCTGCGCGTAGAGGTTGTCGCCCGGACAATCGTTGTAGTGGAAGTCGCGGTGGGCGTTGATATTCGGGAACGTCTTGCCCTGGCCAGCCCCGTACTTGGAGCCGGGGAAGCTGAAGTTAGCCTGCAGGTAAGAGCTGCCGGTCGGGTCGAATTTGGCCACTGCGGCCTTCCAACCGATGATCTCGCCCATGGCGCGCAGCGCGTCCTGGCTCGGGGTGGCCGAGTTGTAGTCGCCCATCATGGACACACCGAAGGTGTGCTGGTTGAAGGCGCCGACGTGCGCGCCTTCAACGGCGCGGTCCAGGCCGCCTGCGCGGCCTTCGTAGATATTGCCGTACTTGTCCACCAGCGCGTTGTAGCCGATGTCGCCCCAGCCGCGGGTCACGGCGTGGTACTGCCAGATGCCGCGGACGACGCCCGGCGCCTGTGCCGACGAGTAGTTATTGGAGCCCGCGGTGTGGTGCACAGTCGCGGCCTTGACCGGCTCGGTGTAGGTCGGGTTGCTGCTGCGGCCAGCGCCCCAAGAAGAACGGGAGACAACGCGCGGCATGCCGTTGGCGTTGGACTGCGCCGGCGCGATCTCACCGTCGACCGTGCCCTCGCCGCCGTTGATGAACACAGCTTCAAGATCATCAGCACTGGTTGGCTGCGCATCCGCCGGAGCTTCCTCTGCTTCCGGTGCGGCCGGGGCTTCCTCCGGCAGTTCCTCAACATCTGCGACAGGTGCGATGTCGCCGAGGTTGGACGGCAGCGCGCGAGGCACATCGCCAATTGCTGCCGGGGTACCCGGATCCGGGACGGTCGGCAGGTCGACGACCTCGGAGCTCGGCAGGGCTTCGTCGTCAAGCGCCGGCTCTTCCGGCACGTCCGGGATCTCGTCCTGGTCGGTGACGGTCTCGGCCATGTCGAGGTTCGTCTCGCCTAGGTCGACGTTGGCGGTGGAGACCTGGATCTTCTTCGTCGGTTCGACGTAGATCGGCTCGGTGCCCTGGACCTCGGTTCCTTCCGGGCCGGGCTCGGGGTCCATGCGGTACCACTCCGACCACGTGCCGTCGGCACGCTGCGCGCGGACGTACGCCGCGATGTCGCGCTCGCCTTTCCACGTGAGGCCGAAGATGGAGAATTCCTCGTCGCGGGTGAATTCCTTCACCGTGCGGGGCTCGTCGCCCTCGCCCTGTGTCGCGATGGCTGCGTCCTGCACCACGACGTTTTCGCCGTCGCCGAAGGAAGCAGACGAGCTGGTGACATTCACCTCGCCGCCGCCCACGTCTTGGGTCTTGAGGATCTCGTTGCCGCCGAATGCGCCTGCGGCGACAAGCGCGACGGAGGTGACGGCCGCGAGGACCGGGGTCTTCCTGGCAGAAGACGGATTCAGCCGACGTCGTTGTTTCACGGTGAACGCTCCTGAGTAAATAGTGACAGCTGTGACTAATCTAGATCCTATGCGACGAATGTGAAAACTGTGGTCAATGTGATTCTATGGCGTGTCGCGTGTGCGCCATCCACCACCGACCGCGCCCCGCTAGCCTTGGGCCTATGACTTATGACCTCATCGTCGTCGGATCCGGGTTCTTCGGCCTCACCATTGCCGAGCAAGCAGCGAGCGAATTGGGCAAGCGTGTTCTTGTCGTCGAAAAGCGTGCCCACATCGGTGGCAACGCGTACTCCGAAGCTGAACCCGAAACCGGCATTGAGGTCCACAAATACGGTGCCCACCTCTTCCACACCTCGAATGACCGCGTGTGGGAGTACGTCAACCGCTTCACCGATTTCACCGACTACCAGCACCGCGTGTTCGCCATGCACGACGGAACGGCATACCAGTTCCCGATGGGCTTGGGCCTGATCAACCAGTTCTTCGGCCGCTACTACAGCCCCGACGAGGCCAAGGCGCTCATCGAGGAACAGCGCGAGGGCAAGGACCCGGCCGAGGCCACCAACCTGGAAGAGCGTGGCATCGCCCTGATCGGCAAGCCGCTCTACGAGGCCTTCGTCAAGCACTACACCGCCAAGCAGTGGCAGACCGACCCGACCGACCTGCCGCCGGAAATCATCTCCCGCCTACCGGTGCGCTACACCTTCAACAACCGCTACTTCAACGACAAGTACGAAGGCCTGCCCGTTGACGGCTACGCCGCCTGGCTGGAGAAGATGGCCGATTCCGACCTCATCGACGTCAAGCTCGAGACCGACTGGTTCGACGTCCGCGACGAGCTGCGCGCCGAGAGCCCCGATGCCCCGGTCGTCTACACCGGCCCGCTCGACCGCTACTTCGACTATTCCGAGGGCCGCCTCGGCTGGCGCACCCTCGACTTCGAGCAGGAAGTCCTCGACACCGGCGATTTCCAGGGCACTCCGGTGATGAACTACAACGATGCGGACGTCCCATACACCCGCATCCACGAGTTCCGCCACTTCCACCCGGAGCGCGACTACGGCGACGACAAGACCGTCATCGTCAAGGAATACTCCCGCTTCGCCGAGGACGACGACGAGGTCTACTACCCGATCAACACGCCCGAGGATCGCTCGAAGCTAGAAGCTTATCGACGTCTCGCCGCCGCCGAATCCCGCGACAGCAAGGTCCTGTTCGGTGGCCGTCTTGGCACCTACCAGTACCTGGACATGCACATGGCCATCGGCGCAGCCCTGTCCGTCTTCGACAACCACGTCCGCACTTACTTCGAGGACGGCAAGCCCATCGACCAGCCGCGCGGGCACTAGCGCTAGAGCATTTTTGCTAAACGACGGTTCACCCTAAGCCAATTTCCCAAACGCCAAGCAAACCGTTTTCAAAACGCCAAGCAATCCTTTTTCAAAACGCCAACCTGGTTCTACTAGCTGCTACGATATGGATCCATGGCTGGCGAGTATCTACCGCGTCTTGCAGATGGCGAATTGGAGAGGGCGCTCCGTCGGCAGGGCGGGGTGCTGATTCAGGGTCCGAAAGGTTGCGGGAAGACGGAGACGGCGAAGCGGCAAGCTGCGAGTTTCCTCAACGTGGAGACGGATCCCAGTGTCTCACTTGCCATGGATACGGACCCGCGGCTGTTGTTAGAGGGCGCGACGCCGCGCCTGATCGATGAATGGCAGCTGCAACCGCGCCTCTGGGATTTCGCGCGGCACTCGATTGATGAGCGTCGGGCGAAAGGGCAGTTCATTTTCACCGGTTCCACGGCACCCGGGGCGGACGCGACGAGCCACTCGGGCGCGGGCCGGTTCGCCCGTATGACTATGTCGACGATGACTTTATTTGAGACCGGGGAGTCCGACGGGTCGGTTTCTCTTGCCGCGGTGGTCGCTGGTGACCCGTTGCCGTTCTCTGTGCCCGCACTGACGCTGCCGGAACTTGCTGAAAGGGTATGCCGAGGCGGATTGCCGTACAACGTTGGGCTTCCGCTTGGCGATGCATTGGACAACGTCCGGGATTACATCCAAACCGTTGCGGACGTGGACATCCACACTGTTGGAGGGGTGAATCGTGACTCGGAGCGCGTGAGGCGGACGATCCGTTCGCTGGCTCGCGGCGTCGGCACGGAGTTAGAGCTGCAAACCATTGCGACCGATTCCGATTCCTCGCGTGAAACGACAAGGGACTATCTCAGCGCACTGGCGAGCATTTTCGTCTCCGTAGATCAGCCTGCGTGGTTCACGCACCTCCGCTCGAAGGCGACGCTGCGGAAGTCACCAAAGCGCCACCTCGCAGACCCCTCCTTCGCCATGGCTGCACTCGACCGCGGTCCGGAGCACCTGCTGCGCGATCCCGCCTACTTCGGCCAGCTCTTTGAGTCCCTCGTAGTTCACGAACTGAGAGCGCTCACGGGCCGGACCGTCTATCACGCCCGGTTGAACACGAAATTAGAGGTAGACGCGGTCGCGAACGTCGGCGGTCGGGACGTGCTCGTTGAGGTGAAGCTCGGCTACAGTCCCGAGGTAATCGATCACGCCGCCGACACGCTCAAACGGTTCGCTGGCCAGCTAGGGGACGATCCGGCGTTGGTGGTCATCACTTCTGGTGGCCCGGCCATCCGACGCAACGATGGCGTCACGGTGATCCCGATCGGGGCGCTGGGACCGTAGCAATGGCGCGCGGCGCACCGCAGCTTAGAAGGGAGGTAAGCCAAGTGTGGCCTTTAGCTGCCGCAGCTGTTGCCTTGAAAAGGTCTAAGCGGTTATCGCGCTTTTTTGCGTTTCGGAGGTGCCCAAGGAGAAAACGTCACGCGATTGCAGGGATGCCCACTCTTTACTATCTCTTACTATCTTTACTATTTTTACTATTTGGCTCTGCCGGTGCGAGGCTTATGTCAGCGCGTGCCTGCCCGCGGCCTCCGGTTCAACAACTGCGTCCGGCTCGCAATGGCCTTTGAAGATCTGCACTGCACCCCACGCCGCGACGATGAGCGGCAGTGCGATGAACATGAATGCCGGCATGTGCGTGACCATTTCGTCGAGCATTGCGTTGCCCGTCGCTAGGCACAGCGGGTTGGCTACGGTGAACAGCAGTGCAGGACGGTGACCGGCCAGTGTATGGGGGAGTGCGGACTGCGCACCGATCAGCCGCGTGGGCACTAGGGGTTAGCGGATAGCGCCCACGCTGTTGACGACCATGTAGATGCCGACAATCGCCGCGACCCAGAGGAGCGTCACCTTGGCCTCGTACTGAAGGCGGGGAATGGCCTTCTCGAGGCGAGGGAAGAATCTCTGTCCCGCAACGAGCGCGATCGCCGCCAAGATCACGGTCGGCGCGATCATGACCCCGCAGTACGCGGCGATGGCTGCTACCTGTCCTGCCATCGGGGTGTCCCAGTCGCTGATGATTCCCATCGCCGCGATATAAGGCAGCATGGTCGCCGCTTCCGTCAGGGAGGCGCCCAGCCCCAAGATGATCATCTTGGGCAGGCTGGTTTGGATGGGCTTGTTCAGCTGCTTCGGTAGCTCGCCCGGAGCAGGTTTGACCGGGTTGGGTGCGAAGATCCCGAAGATGGCGAGAATTGCTCCCAGTACGAGGGTGATCCAGGGGAAGACGGGCGTGTCGGTGATGCGTTCTACGTACGAGCCGAGGCCAGTGAAGCCGAGGAGCATGGCGACTCCAAGGGCGAAATACACCGCCGCGACGGTGAGCAGGTAGGCAGCGAGCGCGGGCACGCGCACGTTTCGCCACATGAGGATGAGTGCAAGAGGGATGACGAGCGTGCCGATGCTCAAGCTGTCGAGCAGAGCCAAACCGGCGAGCGGAAGGAGGGACTGCATGGCGGGAACCTTCTTTATCGTACGATCGTAAGGGACTCTTACGAACGTACGACAGGCTAGGCTTGTGTGCAACCATGAATGACTTTTCGCTGGACCATCAGTTCTCAGAATCGGCTGCTGCCGTAGCGGATGCGACCATCAGGATCATCGCGTCACGCGGCCTCGACGCGGTCAGTGTGCGCGAAGTGGCTAAGGAGTCCGGATTCGCCGCGGGATCCGTGCAGTACCACGCCCCGAATAAAGAGATCCTGCTGGCTCACGCGTTCATTCGCTCTTTTCAGCGGCAAAACGCCCGCGTGGTCGGGGCGCAAGTGCCCAACGATGAGTTCGAGGCCTGGGTTGTGCGGCTTTCTGAACTTCTCCCCCTCGGTGGCGAGCGCCTTGAGGATGCGGCGATCTGGGTCACTTACGGTTCGGCCTCGGCAACGCGTGACTGGATAGCTGAGCTTTACGGCCAGGTGCTTCACGATTTCCAGCATTCGGTTGTAGAGGCGCTAGGCGGCAAGGAACATGCCGAGCGTAAGTCGCGGCTGATCACGGCACTGGTGAACGGCTTGACTATTGACAACCTGGGAGCTCCTGAGTCAGAGGCAGATCGTGTTGTCGGCGACCTCCGCGAAGGCCTTCGCTTGATTCTCGGCGGCTAGCTTCCTTGTGTTGCCGAAAAGCATTCGCGCACGCGAGATGAGATACAGGCAATCGTCGAAATGCAGCAAGGCTGCCGTGGGTGGTGCTACAACCCAGCTGATGCTGACTCCGTGCTTAGCGAGTTGGACCGCAAACTCTCCGGTTCAACAACCGCTTCTGGCTCGCTCCTATCTTTGAAGATCTGCACCGTCCCCCACGCCGCGACGATGAGCGGCAGCGTCATGAACATGAAGCCCGGCATGTGCGTGACCATTTCATCGATCGTGGCGTGGCCGGTGGCGGGCCAGAGCGGATTGGCCACGGTGAACAGCAGCGCCAAGACAGTGACCGGCCAGTGCATGGGGGAGTGTGGGCGGCACACGGTGAGCACGAACGGGATGAACCAGATCGCGTAGTAATTCTGCATCAACCCGCTGACCATGAAGCCGCCGGCGAAACACACAGCGATCGCCGTGAAGCTGAACATCACCGGGTCGGCTTCCTTCCAGCGCCAGAGCGTGACGACGGCCGCCAGCGTCCCCACGAGCGTCAACACCGTCAGCGCCATCTCCGTCGCATCCGACCAACCGTGCACGATGGCGAGCCCGCCGATGGAACCGTTGAACCGGGGGCGGGGTTCGCTCAAATAGGGGACGAGGTTGGTGAAAAACAGCTCGGGCTCGGCAATCGTGAACCAGCCGATCGCGAATGTGACGATCGAGACCAGCGCTGCCACAGCGACGACGGCGACTTGCGCGAACGCCAACGACACGATGAAAAGGACGCCGAACTGCGGCTTGATCGACACCGCGATGCCGGCCACGATGCCAGCGGCCCACGCTTCCGGGCGGTTGAAGTGCCCCTTCCACCCGACACCTTTTTCGCGCAGGCGCAACGAAAGCCACACGAACAGCACCTCGAGCAGCAGCATGAAGCCGTTGATATTGGTCAGTGCCAACGTGAACTGGACAGGCTCCGGGGTGATGAAGAAGAAGGACACAGTGAGCGGGAACGCGATGTGGAACCAGCGGCGGGAGACCATCCACGACGCCAATGCGATCGCGCCGATGATCGAAGCCGCGCCCAAATAGGCCATCACGGCTCGGGCCATGGACTCAGTGGGGAACAACGCGACCGGTGAGATCAGGACGGTGCCCGCCGGACTGTAGAGATAGTGCGGCATATCGATGGTGTAGTCCGAGTTGAATACCGGCTCGCCCGCCCAGTATTTATTCGCCGCCGTCCAGATCGGCGTGAAGTCCGTTCCCGGATTTGTCAGCGGGAACATGAACGCCGAACGGAGCAGTACGAAACCCATCAGCGTGTAGAGCAGTGGGATTGCGATTCGGTGAACCGGTGCGCTCGCGGCCTCGGTGGCGCGACGGGTCGTAGGGGAGTCGTCGATAAGCACAGCCGGGAGATTAGCACGCCGAAATAGAACAACGAGCCCCGCAAAATGACCATAAGGTTAACAGCAGTGTTCATTTTGAAGTCCTTAAATGAACAAGTCATGAACGCGGCTTCCGCGGCAACACTCGACTTATTTTTATTCACGCAGAAGTACCTGCGTATGACACCCTTATTTGTTTGTGCGTCATCAATGCTTGTTGTCCACCAACCATCTGCTAAAGTTAACGTCAGGTTAACTACGGGCGAGAGCTCGAGACCTTGCCCCGGGGTTCCCCTCGGGTGCACCTTCAATTTCATGGCAATCAGCAATACGAAAGGAGGATGCCATGATCGCAATCAACAACATTTCCAAGGACCTGCACGCTCGGTTCGACGAGGAGCTCGGCGCACACATCGTCGAGACGATCTTCCGCGACACCCTGAGCGAGCACCTGCAGCGGGCGAACGTGACCGATTGGGTTCCCGTGCTCGCCGGCCGCGATACAGCTGAAAAGCTCTCGCGCTTCGCAGACGGCACCCTCGATACCGGTGACTTCTCCGGATCCCTGGTTGCCGCATAAAGCGATCCGAATCTGCCCTGTCCCAGGAATGCCCTGGTGCGGGGCTTTTTCGTATTATCCATTGACAGGCCCGCCCGCGGAATCGGAGGCCGAGTCAACGTCGACCCACTCCTATCGCTTTGGGTGCGGCTTCACCGAGTTGTAGCGGTGAGTAATGGAGTGATTGTCCGGGACGGAATCCGAGCTATCGCGCTTGAAGAAGTGGATCTGGTGCCTGTGCCGCTCTCATTCACGCCCGACGCTACTAAATATGGGTCAATGCGGATACCGATGCACCTTCCTGTGCTCGAACCAGGCCCAAATCAAAGAAGCCAAGAACAACAGTGGCGTAATCCATGCCAGACGATGCCACCAATGTGCTCCAAAGTATGATTCATCAGCACTTATTCCTGCTAGATAATTGATTACAAGCGTTGCGATGAACAGCACTACAACGGCAGTAACGCTCCACCAGTAGGCTGCGCTTTTCTGTTTACGCATCATTGCCATCCTCCTAAATACATGTTTGCTGTTTTAGCGCGGGTTTGTGTGGTTAGTCGTCTCCCCCACCCGGATTACATCGTTCGGCTGATTTCCAACATCAGGGCACCGTGGCGCTCACGCACGCCAGCCCTTTTTTGAACATGATGACCCCTTTTCCAGATTTCCAAGATGTCCGGCTCGTCACCGGCTTACCTCAAACCTACGACGAATGAAAGTGGCAAGGAGCTGCAAGATCCAGCGGGTGACCCGCTAAACCCGCAGTGTTTTATTTCACCCCGCTACGCACTCCGAAACCGGAAGAGCCGTTTTAGTCGGTTTTACGGTCTCGGCCCCGCGCGCCGGGGGAGTGCATTTCTGGCCCAGCTATTAACGTTGAGTCCGTGACTGAGATGAAAGCCGTGGATGTCCTGCAACGCATTCTGCTGCCCCGAAAGGGTGAGCCGCACGATGTGCGGATGCTCTACCTGATCGAGTCGGAGCAGAACACGAAGAGGGCGAGCTGGCCCGACCGGACGCGGGTGACCGTGCCGGAAGGGGCGGAGGTCTCGTTCCAGACGTACTTCAATGCGTTCCCGGCGAGCTATTGGCGTCGCTGGTCGCAGCTGGACACGGTGGTGCTGGCCATGGATGTTGAGGGAGCGGCGACGATCTCGGTGTACCGCTCCAAGCACGACGGTGTGCGCATCGCGGTGACCAACGTGGAGGCGCAGGACGAGCGGGTGGAGATCCCGCTGAAGCTGGCCAATTTCGAGGACGGCGGTTGGCTGTGGTTCGACATCAACGCTGAGTCGGACGCGACGATCGCGAATGCGGGCTGGTGCTCGCCGCAGGAACCGGATCCGCAGGTGCTGCCGGACGGGACGACGATCGAACCGTCGGAAAAGAAGGTCGCGGTGGGCATCCCGACGTTCAACCGCCCGCGCGACGCGGTCAACGCGCTGCATGTGCTGGCGGAAGATCCGCTGGTGCTTGGCGCGATCACGGATGTGCTCATGCCGGACCAGGGCAACCAGCACCCGGCGGACGAGCCGGACTTCGCGGAGGCAGAGGAGAACCTCGGCGGCCGGTTGAAGATCTTCAGCCAGGGCAACCTCGGCGGCTCGGGCGGCTACTCCCGCATCATGTACGAGGCACTGCACCAGACGGATGCGCCGTTCATTCTGTACATGGACGACGACATCGCCATTGAGCCGGATTCGATCCTGCGTGCGGTGCAGGCGGCACGCTATGCAAAGAGCCCCATCCTGGTGGGCGGGCAGATGCTCAACCTCCAGGACCGCAGCCAGCTGCGCACCTCGGGCGAGCAGGTCAAGCGCGCGGACTTCATGTGGGGAGCGGCGCCGCACGCGGTGTACGACCACGACTTCGCCAAGTACCCGCTCGGCTACGTGGGCACGGAGGAAGAGGACCTCGACCCGCGCAAGACCACGTCGCGCCCGCTGCACCGGCGCATCGACGTCGAGTTCAACGGTTGGTGGATGTGCCTCTTCCCGCGCGTGGTCGCGGAGCAGATGGGTCTGCCGCTTCCGCTGTTCATCAAGTGGGACGACACGGAGTACTCGCTGCGCGCAGGAAAAGCAGGCTTTCCGACGGTCACCTGGCCCGGCGCCGCAATCTGGCACATGGCCTGGGCAGATAAGGACGACGCGATTGACTGGCAGGCGTATTTCCACATGCGCAACCGCCTGATCGTTGCGTCGATGTACCTGGACGGCGAGCCGAATGGCCTGCTCAGGTCCATGCTGCGCTCGAGCTACAAGCACTTCATGTGCATGGAGTACTCGACGATGGCGATCCAGATCGAGGCGATCAAGGACTTCCTCGCGGGGCCGGATCAGCTCTTCGACATTCTCGAGTCCTCCCTGCCGCGCATCCAGGGGGTGCGCAAAGACTACTCAGACGCGCAGATCATCGAGTCGGCTTCGGATCTGCCGGCGCCGACGGGCGCGCCGGGCGTGCCCACGAACAAGCTCGGCGGACGGTTGGCCAAGGTCAAGAAACTCCCGTGGGCAGTGAAGTCGCTGCTGCACATGCGCAAGGACGAAGACCGCGCGCATTGGGAGGCGCCGCAGCTCAACCTCACGGCCGAGGAAGCACGCTGGTACACGCTCTCGCGCGTGGATTCGGCGACGGTGTCTACGGCGGGCGGCACGGGCGTGGCGTTCCGCAAGCGCGACAAGCAGCTCGCGCATGACCTGATGGCTGAAACGCGCGCCCTGCACAAGCAGATCAAGGAGCGGTGGCCGGAGCTCACCCACGCGTACCGGGAGGCGAAACCGCAGCTGACCAGCCACGAGAACTGGGAGAAGATCTTCAATGAGCAATAAGAACTCGTGGGATAGCAAGGAAGCGGAAGTCCTCGAGCGCATTCAGGGCGCGCTTTTCGACGCTCCGTGCGTTCTCCCCGCCGCACGCGGCATGAGCCACTTTGGCGAGCATGCCCTGGGGTGGATGGGGATCGCGGGGGCGGGCGCGGCCGTCGATAAGCAAAGGCGGCGCAAATGGCTCGCCATGGGTGCGGGTGCTTTCACCTCTCATGCGGCGTCGGTGGTGCTCAAGCGCATTGTCCGGCGGCGCCGGCCCGATGATCCGCGGGTGAAAATCGGTGTGGGAACTCCGTCGAAGATGAGTTTCCCTTCCTCGCACGCGACGTCGACAAGCGCTGCGATGGTTCATCTTGCCGACATCACCGGGTCGAAACTTCCGTACGTCGGAATTCCAATTATGATGACCTCCCGCATGGTCCTGGGGGTGCATTACCCCACGGACACCCTGGCCGGCGCGCTGCTCGGTATCGGGGTGGCACGAGCCGCAATCAACATTGAGAGGCGAACAGCGTGACACAGCCTGTAGACGAGCCGTTTCTGAAGTCCGAGCCCCACACCGAGGGCGTCGATTACAACCGGAAGAAGACGGCTCCGAAGAACCTGCCGGATGCGATGATCAAAGGCCTGCGGCCGAAGCAGTGGGTCAAAAACGTCCTGGTGCTCGCCGCGCCGCTGGCCGCGGGGGCGGATTCGTTCACGTCGCGCACCTTCATCGATATCGCGCTGGCGTTCATCGTGTTCTGCTTCGGCGCGTCCTCGATCTACCTGGTCAACGACGCGCGCGATGTCGACGCGGACCGCGAGCACCCCACGAAGCGCTTCCGCCCGATCGCCTCGGGCATGCTGCCGATCAACCTCGCGTATGTCATGGCCGTTGTGCTCATCGCGCTCGCGATCGGCCTGTCGTTCTTGGCTACGGACGGGCGCGCGCTGGCCACGGTTGTCGGCGTGTACATCTTGCTGCAGCTCGGCTACTGCTTCGGCTGGAAGCACATCCCGGTGATCGACATCGCCTTGGTGTCGTCGGGCTTCATGCTGCGCGCGATGGCCGGCGGCGTGGCGGCGGGAATCGACCTCTCGCAGTGGTTCCTGCTGGTCGCGGCATTTGGCTCGCTATTCATGGCGTCCGGTAAGCGCTACGCGGAGCTGCTGCTGGCGGAGCGCACGGGCGCGAAAATCCGCAAGTCCCTGCAGGGCTACACGCAGACGTACCTGCGTTTCGTGTGGACGCTGTCCGCGACAGCCGTGGTCATGTCGTACGCGCTGTGGGGCTTCACGCTTAGCGACGGGGTCGAGGAAGGTCAGGGCCTGTGGTACCAGATTTCCATGGTGCCGTTCATCATCGCGATCCTGCGCTACGCCGCAGAGGTGGATAGCGGCAACGGCGGGGCGCCGGACGAGATCGCGCTCGAGGACCGCGTCCTGCAGGCGCTCGCCCTGCTGTGGATCCTCGCGATCGTGATGGCTGTCTACGTCGCGCCTGCGATGGGTTAATATATCGCGCATGGAAAAACGCGCCCGCATATCGCTGCTTGTATCGGCAGTTCTTGCGGGCGTTTTTGCATTTGTGGGCGGGTGGGCCCGCCGCTGGATCAGCGATGATGGCCTGATCGTGCTGCGCACGGTGCGCAATATCCTGGCAGGCAACGGCCCAGTCTTCAATATCGGCGAGCGCGTGGAAACGAACACGTCGACGCTGTGGCAGTACCTGATTGTGGCATTCAGTTGGGTACCTGGCCTGCGCCTCGAGGACGTGGCCATGTGGCTGGCGCTTGTGCTGACCGTGATCGGCGTGGTTTCGGCGACGATGGGGTCGGGCACACTGTGGCAGCGCGTGCACCCAGGGCAGGTCGCGCCGTTCGGCGTGCTCATCTACTTGGCGCTGCCGCCGGCACGGGACTTCGCCACCTCCGGTTTGGAATGGGGACTGTCCCTGGCCTGGATCGGTGTGTGGTGGGCGCTGCTGGTCAAGTGGTCGGCCGGCGGGCGGGCCGAACTGTGGCTTGCATTCTGGTCCGGGCTGTCGTGGTTGGTCAGGCCCGAACTGGCGCTGTACGGCGGCATCACCGGGATCGTGCTGCTCGCGACGGCGCGAACAGATTGGAAGCGGATCGGCCTGATTCTGGCGGCGGCATTGCCGGTGCCGGCTGCCTACCAGATCTTCCGCATGGGCTATTACGGCCTGCTCACCCCGCACACTGCCGTGGCGAAGTCGGCATCTGGTGCTCATTGGGGTACTGGTGCAGGCTACGTGTGGGACACGGTCAGCCCGTATGCGCTGTGGGCACCGGTGATCGTCGCTGTCGGGCTCGGCATCTACTGGGCGCTGCGTTTGTCCTCGCGGGAGAAGCTCGTGGCGGCGGTCGCGGTCGGCTGTGGTCTGCTGCACCTGCTCTATGTCGTGCGGGTCGGCGGCGACTTCATGCACGGCCGCATGGTGCTTCTGCCACTATTCGCGATGCTGTTGCCGGTCGCGGTGGTGCCGCTAACTCTGGTGGGCGGCATCTGTACTGCGGCCCTGGCGCTGTGGGCGGGCATCGTGGTCGCGCGTGGTCATGAGCTGGGTTTCGAACCGTTCGAGGCGGGCCCGGAGAATCTGACCATCGTCGACGAGCGGGAGTTCTGGACGGCGGTGCTGCTGCGCGAGTCGGGCGATCCGCCACGGTATAAAGAGGACTTCCTAGCCAGCGACCTGATGAACGGGTGGACGGAAGGCGTCGAAGACGCCGAAGCCAAGAATGCGGGTGCGCTCGCGATCATTCTGAAGCAGAAGGACCCGTTCGTCTACGACTGGGTGGCGCTGGATCGCGTGGAGAAGGATTCGGATCTGCAGAATATCGCGCCCACGGCCTACCTGATCAACCTGGGAATGATCAGCGCGAATGCCGACTTGGAGATGCGCGTGCTTGACGATGTCGGGCTGGCAACCCCGCTTGCGGCACGCCAACCGCGCATCGAGGACGGCCGGATCGGCCACGACAAACAGTTGCCGGGGCACTGGAAATTCGCGGACACGGCGGTGGACGTGGAGGGGCTGCTGGGGAACGACGACGATAAGCAGAAAGTGCGTGAAGCGCGCGCGGCGTTGCGCACGCCTGAGGTCGCTGAACTGCTGGCTACCTCGCGCGAGCCGATGAGCGCCGAACGATTCATGGCGAATATGAAATTCGCGCTGACGAAGGGGCGCACCCTGGAAATCGCCTCGGACCCGGCTGTGTACCTCGATGAGGAAACGAAAGCTCGCATTGCGCGCGGCGAAGACGTCGGTCTATCTGGACAGCGAGTTGCCTGGCCAGCGGACTAGTAGAGTTAAGATTCAGAGATTGATAACATCACGGTAACGCTTTGCGATACACCTGTGTGTAATCCTGAAAATCTTTGACTTATCTGATTGGTGGACACATGAACGCGACTAAGTCTCTCCGTCGTTCGCTGCTGGCCCTGCTCATGGCGCTCGCCGCAGCAATGACGTTGATGGTGGCGACTCCGGAAGGGGCCAAGGCTGCCGATAACCGCGGCTGGCTGCGCCGCGATGCCACCGGACACTGCACCTGGGATCCGGTCAAGTACTGGGTCCAGCGCTGCGATGTGTACTCGCCGGCGATGAAGCGCACCATCCCGGTGCAGATCGTGCCGGCCGCACGTGGCGGTAATGCGGGCCTGTACCTGCTCGACGGTCTCCGCGCGACGGAAAAGACCAACGCATGGGTCAATGACGTCAACGCTGCTGCGGTGTACGCGAACTCTAACATCACGCTGGTCATGCCGGTCGGCGGTGAGGGCTCCTTCTACGCCGACTGGGCGTATGACCCGAAGTACGGCGAAGGCAAGCCGTACCTGTGGGAGACCTTCCTGACCCGTGAGCTGCCGGGCTACCTGCAGCGTCAGTTCGGTGTTTCGCCGTCCAATAACTCCATCATCGGCCTGTCCATGGGCGGCACGGCGGCAATGAACTTGGCGGCCAAGCACCCGAACCAGTTCCGTCAGGTCCTGTCCTTCTCCGGTTACCTGACCACCACGTTGCCGGGCATGCAGACCTTGCTGCGTCTGTCGCTGCTCGACGCGGGCGGCTACAACCTGAACGCGATGTACGGTTCCCTGCTCAACCCGAACCGTTTCGCCAATGACCCGTTCCTGAACATGGGCGGCCTGCGCAACAGCGACGTGTACGTCTCCGCCGGCTCCGGCACCCCGGGCGCGGTCGATGCGAAGTACCTGCCGCAGCACCGCGCTGCGGGCATGGCGCTCGAGTTCGGTTCGATGGTGTCCACCCGCGTCTGGGAGGCGAAGGCGCGTGCGCAGGGTCTGCGCGTCACCTCCGACTACCCGGCGCAGGGTCTGCACAACTGGGACCAGTTCGGCAGCCAGCTGCACAAGACGAAGGGCCGCGTGCTCACGCACATGAACGCGTGGTAAATCGCCGCTAGATTCACCCTGGGTGACGGTGACTGCAGATACAGCTGTGGTCATTGTTTCCCAGGGTTTTTCTGTGTTTACGGCGTGTCCCTGCGGTAAAGTCTCAAGTGAAACTTAAACTTCATCACGAAGACCGGGCCCGGCCTGGGGGAGGGGAACCCCCGGGGCGGAGCGCCCGTTAGTCCGCCATACCGTCAAGCAATAAAAGGGCTCTCTAACATGCGCTTTACACCCCGACGTTCTCCCCGCAAGGTCACCAAAGGCCAGTTGCTCGCAGTCGCCGCAGTTCCCACAGCTCTCGCTGTCGGGGTAGCAGTCGTGCCGGCTGTCGCGCAGAACGGCTCCTCCGATCTGTCCAGCTCCCTGTCCTCTGGCCGAGGCATCTCTGACGGCCTGCGTCCGTCCGATCCGCCGCCGCGCACGCCGATCGAGGTTGACGAGCACCCGCAGATCGAAGGTCTGCCCGAGGGCGTGTCCGTCGACCGCATTGAGTGGCTGACGCAGCGCCGCGTCGCCGTGTTCATCAATTCTCCGTCGATGCCGGAGAAGCCGATCCAGGTGCAGATCCTTTTGGCCCGCGACTGGCACTCCAACCCGCAGGCGAAATTCCCCGAGGTGTGGGCGCTCGACGGCCTGCGCGCACGTGAGGACGATTCCGGCTGGACCATCGAGACCAATATCGAGCAGTTCTACGCTGACAAGAACGTCAACGTCATTCTTCCGGTCGGCGGCGAGTCCTCCTTCTACTCCGACTGGCAGAAGCCCAATAACGGTAAGAACTACAAGTGGGAGACCTTCCTGACCAAGGAGCTCGTGCCGCTGCTGAACAACCAGTACCGTTCCAACGGCAAGCGTGGCGTCGTCGGTCTGTCCATGGGCGGCACCGCCGCAGTCAACCTGGCGGAGCGCAACCCGCACCTGTTCAACTTCGTCGGTTCCTTCTCCGGCTACCTGGACACCACCACCACCGGCATGCCGCTGGCTATCAAGGCGGCTCAGAAGGATGCTGGCGGCTACGACTCCGAGGCGATGTGGGGCCCGCTGGGCTCCCAGGACTGGGTCGACCACGATCCGAAGCTGGGCATCGAGAACCTCAAGGGCAAGACCGTCTACGTCTCCGCCGGCTCCGGCCAGGACGACTACGGCCAGCCGGGTTCCGTTGCCACCGGCCCGGCAGTGCCGGCTGGTGTGGGCCTGGAGGTCATCTCCCGCATGTCCACTCAGACCTTCGAGCGCTACGCGAAGAAGGCGGGCGTGCCGATCATCACGCGGTACCGCCCGTCCGGTGTTCACGCCTGGGATTACTGGCAGTTCGAGATGACCCAGGCATGGCCGCACATCGCCGATGCCCTCGAGGTCTCCGAGATCGACCGTGGAGCAGACTGTGCGCCGGTCGGCGCCATCGCTGAGGCAACCAAGAACGGTGTGATCGGCAGCTGCGTCACCAACGAGTACGACGTTGCCGGCGGCAAGGGCAAGGCCGAGGAATTCCGTGGCGGCACCGCATTCTGGTCCCCGGAGACCGGGGCGCAGGTCCTGTTCGGTGCCATCCTGGCCAAGTACAACGCACTTGGCGGCCCGGCTGGCTGGCTCGGCTTCCCGAAGACCGGCGAGCTGAAAACCCCGGACGGCAAGGGACGCTTCGTCCACTTCGAGCACGGTTCCGTCTACTGGACCCCGGACACGGGCGCGCAGGCGATCCCGGGCGATATGTTCGCAGCATGGGGCAAGTCCGGTTACGAGGCGGGCTCCCTGGGCTACCCAGTCGAGGAGGCCAAGCCGGCGGACGGCGGCTACGTCCAGAAATTCGAGAAGGGCTACCTGACCCGCAACCCGGAGAAGGACGGTAAGACCGACCACTTCTTCGTGTTCGGTGCCATCGGCGCCAAGTACGGCGAGATGGGCGGTGCCCGCTCCGACTTGGGCTTCCCGAAGGACAACGAGAAGAAGATCAAGGGCGGCTTCTTCCAGGAATTCGAGAAGGGCAATATCTACTGGTCGCCGAAGACCGGTGCCCACGTGATCTACCACGGTGAGATCTTCGACCACTGGGGCAAGAACGGCTGGGAGCAGGGCAAGTTCGGTTGGCCGACCTCCGATATGAAGGAGATCCCGACCGGCGGCCTGACCATCTCCTTCGAGAACGGCACCCTGGACCAGATCTTCGGCCAGGTCCGCGAGCGGAAGAACTAAACGGTATGCGCAAAACAGCGATTGCAGCGCTCCTTTCGGCGGCGGGGCTCACCCTCGCCGCATGCGGGGGCGCGACTGTGGACAGCGACGACGTGACGGAGACTCAGTCTCCGGCGGCGCCGAGTTCCGCGGAAGAGACGACCACTGCGACGAGCAAGGAAGCATCGACTGAGTCCAGTTCCTCAGCACCTGCCGCGCCGGCCGACGACCCGGCGGCGGGCGAGGGAGCGGCGAGCGAGGTGGAGAACACCCCCGACGCCGCACCGATGCGCCCGGAGAAGGACGAAGCATTCCTGGAAGCTCTACGCGAAGGCGGAGTCAACGTCGAGGGAAATGAGGAGCAACTGGTAGGTACGGCTCGTACTATTTGCGACGGAAGTACCGTCACGCGTGACGCCGTGGCCGGGCAGCTCGTCGAGCAGCAGGCTACGGACATGGACGTCGAAGAGCTGTCCGAGCTCATCGAGACCGCGGCACGCGATAACCTCTGCTAAGCAGCTAGAAGGAGGGCCGCACGCTCGTGCGTACCCGTAGAGTTCTCACAATCATTGCCGCGCTCGCCGTCCTCGGCGTCATTGCATTCGGCGCGGCCCAATGGCTCGGCACGGGCGATAGCCCGCAAGCGCCTTTTCCTCCCCGCCCGCAGGAGACGAAGGCCAAGGAGCCGGACTGGTGCCCGGCGGTGGAGGTCATCTCCGCGCCGGGCACGTGGGAGTCGTCGAAGGACGATGACCCGTTCGCGCCGCAGGCGAACCCGAAGAGCTTCATGCTGTCCATCACGAAGCCGCTGCAGGAGCAGTACGACATCAACCATGTCCGTGTGTGGACGTTGCCGTACACCGCGCAGTTCAAGAACATCCAGACCTCTCACGGCCGTAAAGAGATGAGCTACGACGACTCGCGCAACGAGGGCACGGACCGGATGAATGCGGAGCTGCGCTTTATCGACGAGACGTGCCCCTCCACCGAGTTCATTCTCGCCGGGTTCTCCCAGGGCGCGGTGATCGTGGGCGATATCGCCAGCGACATCGGCAACCATCGTGGCGTGGTCGCCCCGGAGAAGGTTCGTGGTGCGATCATGATTGCTGATGGACGCCGCGAAAACGGTGTGGGCATCAACCCGGGCAACCCGCTCGGCGGCATCGGTGCGGAGATCGCGCTGCAGCCACTCAACCGCGTCGTTCAGGCGGTCGTGCCGGGCGCGACGATGCGAGGCCCGCGCGACGGCGGCTTCGGGGCACTCAACGACCGCGCGATCGAGATCTGCTCGCCCGCGGACACCGTGTGCGACGCGCCCCAAGACGTGGGCAATGCGCTGGGCCGCGCACGCGAGCTCGTGGAAGCCACGGGCGTGCACGCCATGTACGCATCGAATCCAGACGTGATTCCTGGCTCCACCGCGAGCCAATGGGCCGTAGAGTGGATTCGCGAAAGTATTGACAGCAAAAACTAACTAGAAGCCAAGGAGCGCACACATCATGGATCTCGAGCAGCTGCTCTACCAGTTCTACGACGACGACAAGATCGATCTGCCGCCGGAACTGTCCCTGTTCCAGCTGTGCGAGATGCTCTACCAGGGCAGCGCCGAGATGGGCACCGGCGAGGTGCACCAGCTGCGCTACTGGGACTTCTCTTCAGACCGCGATGGCGTGGCCGTGGACTACACGCGCGACGAGGTGATCACCCGCATCAAGGCGGTGGCGGCGCGCCTGCAGCAGACCGGGCAGCCGAGCGACCGCGTGGCCATCATGGCGGCGAATTCGCCGGAGTACATTTTCGCTTTCATGGGCGCGATCTACGCTGGCCAGGTGCCGGTGCCGCTGTACGACCCGAATGAGCCGGGCCACGGCGAGCAGCTCACCGCGGTGCTTGCGGATTCGAAGGCGGCGGCGGTGCTGACCAATAATGCCGGTGCCAAGGCGACTCGCGCATTCTTCGCAGAGGTGCCGCGCGCGGAGCGCCCGCGCATCCTCGTCGTCGACGCGCTGCCGGATTCGCTGGCTGAGTCCTGGACCGCGCCGGATGAACCCGTCGACGGCGACGCCGTCGACGAGGTCGCGTTCCTGCAGTACACCTCCGGTTCGACGCGTCTGCCGGCGGGCGTGGTGCTCACTCACCGTGCGATTTTGACCAATGTGCTGCAGATTTACGACGCGGTGGAGCTGAAGATGCCGCTGCGCCTGTCCACGTGGCTGCCGCTGCACCACGACATGGGCATTATCCTCACTGTCTTCGTCACGATCATGGGCATCGAATTCGAGCTCATGGGTCCGCGCGATTTCATTCAGCAGCCGAAGCGCTGGGTCGACCAGATCACCAAACGCGAGCAAGACGAAGAGGACGAGACCTTCATCTACACCGTCGTGCCTAACTTCGCGCTCGACCTCGCCGCACGCTACGCGGCACCGGAAAACCCGGACGATTACGACCTCTCCGGGCTCGACGGCCTGCTCGTCGGTTCCGAGCCGGTGACGAAGGCAGCGGTGGAGAGCTTCGTGGACGCCTTCGGCCCCTCCAAACTGGACCCGCAGGTCATCCGCCCGTCCTACGGCCTGGCAGAGGCGACGCTGATTGTCTCCACGCCGCAGACCGAGGAGCGCCCGCTGTTCAAGAGCTTCGACCGCGAGGAGATCGGCGCAGGCCGCATCGTAGAAACAGAAGACGGCATCCCGTTCGCCTCCAACGGTCAGCCGGTGCCGGACATGCGTTATGCCATCGTCGACCCTGAGACCCACGAGGAGGTCGAGGAGGGAGCGATCGGCGAGCTCTGGCTGCACGGCGACAACGTCGCGGCCGGCTACGAGGGGCGCGAGGACGACACCAAGCAGACCTTCGGCAACACCTTGCGCGGTGAGGAGGGATGGTTGGCCACGGGCGACCTCGTTGCCTTCTACCAGGGTCATCTCTATATCACCGGCCGTATCAAGGATCTGGTCGTCATTGCGGGCCGCAACCACTACCCGCAGGACATCGAAGCCACCGTCATGGAGGCATCCGACCACGTGCGGCCCGATTCGGTGGCGGCGTTCGCGGTGCCAGGAGAGGACGTCGAAAAGCTTGTTCTGCTCGTTGAGCGCGTCGAGAGTGCCGACGAGGCCGCCGACGCCCTCGCCGAGGACGCGATTCGCGGCGCGGTGACGAATAAGCACGGCATCAGCCCGGACGTGGTCCGTTTCTACGCGCCGAACGAGATCGCGCGTTCCAGCTCTGGCAAGATTGCTCGCGTGGTCAATCGCGGGAAGTTCCTGCAAGAAAACTAACGCGTTAACGCGTCGACCGCGGTGCCCGATAGATAGGCAGTAGGAATCAATCGATCGAGAAAAGGACGTAGGGCTAAAGCATGACCGAAAGTGAGCTCACCACCTGGTTGCAGTCGTGGATCGCGGATGCGACGGGGGCTGACACGGTCGATCCGTCCGTCCCGCTCGATAACCTCGGACTTTCTTCGCGCGATGTCGTCGTGCTCTCCGGCGAGCTCGAGCGCCTGCTGGACATCAAGCTCGACCCGACGGTCGCGTACCAGTACCCGACGGTGGAAGCGCTCGCGCACGGTCTGCTTTCGCCGACGGCAGGCTCCGCGCAGAGCTTATCGACGTTTGGTTCTGCCTCCCCCGCCCGACGCAGCGCAGGTGTGGGCTCTGGCGATATCGCCATTATCGGTCGTGCTGGGCGCTTCCCGGGGGCGGCGAATGTCGATGAATTCTGGGACATGCTCGTTGCTGGCCAGTCCGTCACCGGCCCGCTGCCGGAGGGCCGCTGGAGCGAGTACTCGCAGGATCCGGTGATGTCGGCGAAGATGCGTGAGCAAAATGTCCAGGGCGGCTACCTGGACGATATCCGCAGCTTCGACAATGAATTCTTCGGCTTGTCCCCGCTCGAGGCGGCGAATATGGACCCGCAGCAGCGCATCATGCTGGAGCTGGCATGGGAGGCGCTCGAAGACGCGCACATTCCCGCGAATGAGTTGCGCGGCGAGTCCGTCGGCGTCTTCGTCGGCTCGTCCTCGAATGACTACGGCATGCTCATCACTTCCGACCCGGCATCTGCGCACCCGTACGCGCTGACCGGAACGTCGAGCGCGGTGATTCCGAACCGGATCTCGTACGCCTTCGATTTCCGCGGCCCGTCGATGAATGTGGATACGGCGTGCTCGTCTTCGCTGGTGTCTGTGCACCACGCGGTGCGCGCACTGCGCGGCGGCGAAGCCGATGTGGCGCTGGCAGGCGGCGTGAATATTCTCGCCTCCCCATTCATCTCCACGGCATTCGCCGAGCTCGGCGTGATCAGCCCGTCCAGTAAGATCAGCGCGTTCTCCGACGACGCCGACGGCTTCGTCCGCGCGGAGGCAGCCGGCTTCATCGTGCTCAAGCGCGTCGAGGACGCCATCGCCGACGGCGACGAGGTGCTCGCGGTGATCAAGGGCTCGGCCACCAATTCCGACGGCCACTCCAACGGCCTGACTGCCCCGAACCCGGAAGCGCAGGTGGACGTGCTGCGCCGCGCGTACGCTGACGCCGGCATCGACCCCGCCACGGTGGACTTGGTCGAAGCCCACGGCACGGGCACCGCGCTCGGCGACCCGATCGAGGCGACCGCCCTGGGGCAGGTGCTCGGCGTGAATCGTGCGGATGCGGACCCGCTGCTGCTCGGCTCGGCGAAGTCCAATATCGGTCACTCCGAGTCCGCCGCTGGTGTCGTGGCCATGATCAAGGTGCTCGAAGCTTTCAGTCGCGGCACCGTCCCGCCGACGGCGAATTTCACCGAAGGCAATAAGTTCATCGATTTCGACGCGACGAAGATCGAGGTCGTGGAAGACCCGCGCGAGTGGCCGGAGTACTCCGGTCGACGCGTAGCCGGTGTCTCCGGTTTCGGCTTCGGCGGTACCAACGCGCACGTCGTCGTCAGCGATTTCAAGGCCTCCGACTACGAGGTGCCCGAGCGTGAACCGGCCGCCGGACTCATCGACCCGGCTGATCCGGATTTGGTCTTGCTGCCGGTCTCCGGTCTGCTTCCCTCGCGCCGCCGGGAACTGGCCAGCACCATTGCCGAGTCGCTGACCGACAAGACAGACCTGCGGGCTGTCGCACGCACGCTCGCCGCGCGCAATCACGGCCGCTCCCGCGCGGTCGTCGCTGCATCCACCGCCGACGAGGCGCGCAAGCGTCTGGGCTATGTCGCTGAAGGAAAGGTGACGCAGGGGGTCGCGTCGGCGGATTCGCCGTCGACGTCTGGTCCTGTGTTCGTGTATTCCGGTTTCGGCTCCCAGCACCGCAAGATGGTCAAGCCGCTGGTGGAGCTCTCCCCGGCATTCCGCGCGCGGATGCAGGAGCTGGACAAGGTCGTCGACTTCGAATCCGGTTGGTCCATGCTGGACATCATTCTCGACGACGAGCAGACCTACGACACTGAGACTGGGCAGGTCACCGTCACCGCGATCCAGATCGCGCTGACTGATCTGCTGGCCAGCTACGGCATCACCCCGGCTGCCACGATGGGCATGTCCATGGGTGAGATCGCCGCCGCGTACGCCGCCGGCGGCATCAGCGCCGAGGATGCGATGCTCATCGCCTGCACCCGCGCACGACTGATGGGTGAGGGCGAGAAGACCGTCGAAGGCACCGACCAAGAAGGCGCGATGGCCGTGGTGGAGCTGTCGCGGGAGGAGCTGGAGGCCTTCGTCGATAAGCATCCTGAGGCTGCTGGCGTCGAACCTGCTGTGTACGCGGGCCCGGGCATGACCACGGTGGGCGGCCCCGGAAAGGCCGTGGACTACCTGGTCGCGGCGCTCGAGGAAGAGAGCAAGTTCGCGCGCAAGCTGAATGTGCGCGGCGCGGGCCACACGAGCATGCTCGACCCGATTTTGGGTGAGCTCGCCGGCGATATTGCTGACATTGAGGCGAAACCGCTGCGCATTCCGCACTTCGGTTCCGTCGACGGCACGCACCGTGCGGGTGAGACGATTCACGACGTCGACTACTGGATCTGCATGACCCGCCAGCCGGTGCTCTTCCAGGACGCGACGGAGGCTGCGCTCGCCGCTGGCCACACCACGCTGGTGGAGATCTCCCCGAACCCGGTGGCGATCATGGGCATGATGAATACCGCGTTTTCCGTGGGCAAGCCCGATGCGCAGCTGCTGTTCGTCTTGAAGCGCAAGGAGAACGAGGTGGCTACGCTGCTGGACCTCGCCGCGAAGCTGTACGTTGCCGGCATGCCCGTCGATCTCGCGGCGCTGGCTGGCGATGGTGCGCGCGCAGATGTCCCGCACACGCCGCTGCACCGCAATGACCTGTGGACCTCGGCGCGCCCGAGCTCGTCTGGCTCCGGCCCGCTCGGCCCGAAGGTCACGCTGCCGGACGGCACGATCGTCTACGCGGCACCCGCCGACCAGATCTTCTCCGCGATGCAGGTCGTGGAACTCGCTGCCGCTGAGGTGGATGCTGGTGCCCGCGTCGTCGCCGCTGAGGAGCGTGCGCCGCTGCCTGCCGCCGGCGAGCTGACCACCATGGTCCGCCGCGGCCTCGGTGGGCTGACCATCAGCGTCTACAACGGTGCGATCCTCGTCGCCGAGGGCTTCGCGTCCACGTTGGACCTGGGCCAGACGACGCTTCCCGGCGTGACCGATGCGCCGCAGCCCACGCCGGAGGTGAAGGCCGCCCGTGAGCAGCTGATCCGCGGTGCCACGGACGACGTGGAGGTCGTGCGCTGGGACCCGGCGACCGAGACCGTCGAGGAGCGCCTGCGCTCCATCGTCTCCGAGTCCATGGGCTACGACGTCGACGATCTTCCCGATGAGCTGCCCCTGATCGACCTGGGCCTTGACTCCCTGATGGGCATGCGCATCAAAAACCGCGTGGAAAATGACTTCCAGATCCCGCCGCTGCAGGTCCAAGCGCTGCGCGACGCCTCCGTGGCCGATGTGATCGCGATGGTCGAAGAAGCCGTCGCCGGGCAGTCCGATGCGCCGCAGCCGATGGCGGAGAACGATCCGAACCGCGATCCCGCCCAGGCAGTGGAGCAGGCGAAGGAAGCAGGCGCGCCCGCGGGCACCGGTGTCGGCGTCGCACCGCGTGACGCATCCGAGCGCATGGTCTTCGGCGCCTGGGCTAAGCACGCAGGCAAAGCAGCCGCTGGCGTGACCTCGCAACTGCCGGAGATTGATCGCGAGCAGGCCGAGAAGATCGCCGCGCACCTGACAGAGCGCTCCGGCATCGAGGTCAGCGCCGACGACGTGCTGGCCGCCGAGACCCTCGAGCCGCTGGCCAACACCGTGCGCGAAGGTCTGGAAAGCCCAGTCGAGGGCAATATCCGCGTCATGCGCGAGCGCACTGACGAGGCCACACCGTCCGTGTTCGTCTTCCACCCCGCCGGCGGATCCAGCGTGGTCTACCAGCCGTTGACCCGCCGCTTGCCCGACAACGTGCCGGTCTATGGCATCGAGCGTCTTGAGGGCACCTTGGAAGACCGCGCTGCGGCTTATATCGCGGATATCGAGCGCCTTGCCGCCGGCCAGCCGATCGTGCTCGCCGGGTGGTCCTTCGGCGGCGCGCTGGCCTACGAGGTCGCGCACCAGCTGCAGAGCCGCAAGGGAACCGACGCTGAAATCCCGGTGAAATTCATCGCGCTGCTGGACACCACCCAGCCGGCGAACCCGACACCGGACACTCCTGAGGAAACGAAGAAGCGCTGGGAGCGCTACGCCGCATTCGCGAAGGACACCTACGGCCTCGACTTCGAGGTGCCGTACGAGCTGCTCGAGACCGCGGGCGAGGATGCGATGCTGCAGATGCTCGCCGACTTCCTCGCCACCACCGATGCTTCCGAGCACGGTTTGGCTGCGGGCGTGCTGGAGCACCAGCGCGCATCGTTCGTGGACAACCAGATCCTGGCCAAGGTGGACATGCAGCGCTGGGCTCAGGTGAACGTGCCGGTCCTGCTCTTCCGCGCCGAGCGCATGCACGACGGCGCGATCATGCTCGAGCCCGCCTACGCCGAGATCGACCCGGACGGCGGCTGGGGCGCTATCGTTGAGGACCTGACCATTGTGCAGCTGCCGGGCGACCATCTGGCGGTTGTGGACGAGCCCGCGGTGGGGATCGTGGGCAAGCACATCGCCGAGTGGATCGCTGAGGTGAACTAGAACAATGACGATGACGACCGAAGAGAAACTCGCCGACCTACGCGACCGCCTCGAACGCGCGCAGGATCCTGGTTCCGAACGCGCACGCAAGCGCCGCGACGACGCCGGGCAGACCACGCCGCGGCAGCGCATCAATGCGCTTTTAGACGAAGGGTCGTTCGTCGAAACCGGCGCCCTTGCCCGCACGCCAGGCGATGACGACGCGGTTTATTCCGACGGTGTGGTGACGGGCTACGGGCGTATCGACGGCCGCCCCGTCGCCATCTACGCCCACGACAAGACCGTCTACGGCGGTTCCGTCGGCGTGACCTTCGGCCGCAAGGTCGTCGACGTGATGGAGCTGGCCATCAAGGTCGGCTGCCCCGTCATCGGTATCCAGGATTCCGGCGGCGCCCGCATCCAGGACGCGGTGACCTCGCTGGCGATGTACTCGGAGATCGCCCGCCGCCAGCTGCCCCTGTCGGGACGTTCGCCGCAGATCTCCATCATGCTGGGCAAGTCCGCCGGCGGTGCCGTCTACGCCCCAGTGACCACCGACTTCATCGTCGCGGTCGAGGGCCAGGCCGAAATGTACGTCACCGGTCCCGCCGTCATCCGCGAGGTCACCGGTGAGGATGTCTCCTCTGCGGAGCTCGGCGGTGCGATGCAGCAGGAGCAGAACGGCAACGTCTCCGTCACGGTGCCGAGCGAAGAGGAAGCGTTCGACTTCGTTCGCGACCTGCTTGGCCACCTGCCCACCAGTGCGTTCGACGAGCCGCCGGTGGCGTGGGCGCCCGCCGACGAGGACCTGGACGATTCCGCTCTCGACGAGTTCATGCCGGACGACACCAATGCCGGATACGACATGATGGACCTTTTGGTCCAGCTCGGCGATGACGAGGAAATCCTCGAGATCCAGGAGAATTACGCCCCGAATCTCATCTGCGCCATTGGGCGTATCGACGGCCGCCCCGTCGGCTTCGTCGCCAACAACCCCATGCACTTCGCCGGCTGCATTGACGCCGATGCCGCCGATAAGGGTGCCCGGTTCATCCAGATCTGTGACGCCTACAACCTGCCCCTCATCTTCGTCGTGGACACCCCCGGCTACCTGCCCGGTGTGGACCAGGAGAAGGTCGGCCTGATTCACCGCGGTGCGAAGCTCGCGTTCTCGGTGGTGCAGTCCACCGTGCCGAAGATCTCGCTCATCGTCCGCAAGGCCTACGGCGGTGCGTACGCCGTGATGGGTTCGAAGAACCTCTCCGGCGACCTGAACTTTGCGTGGCCGACCGCGCAAATCGCCGTGATGGGCTCTGCCGCCGCCGCGGTCATGATCCAGGGCAAGCAGCTCGCCGCCATCGAGGACGAGGCGCAGCGCAACGCCATGAAGAAGGTGTTCATGGACTTCTACGAGGAGAATATGACCTCCCCGTACGTGGCGACGGAGCGCGGCTACCTCGATGCCATGATTCAGCCTTCGGAGACCCGCCGTACTCTGCGCCGTGCACTACGCCAGTTGTCCACCAAATACGACGCTGACCTGCCGAAGAAGCACAATATTCACCCGCTGTAATCCTGTCCGTAACGATTGTGTAACGTGCCTGAGGATCGTCACGATAAGTCCTACAGAAAGTTGAACGATCTCCAATAGGTAATGACAGGAGGAAACATGCTCAGCAGCGCACTCGATCTCGGTTCCGAGCTCATTAACTACCTCGTGTGGGCATTCCGCGCGATCTCCAGCGGCCGTCTGCCGTTCTAATAGTGTCCAAGGGTATACAGACACGGTCGCGTGCATGACGTGACCGTGTTTCTGTATATCCTCGGATATGAATTCAAGGATCCGACCTAACACCGTGGTGTCGAGCCGAGGAGGAAACGTGTCCCGCCTGCCTGATCTGCCCGCCGATCTGGACAACCAGATCGAAAAACACCTTGAGTACGAGCTACCTCAGGGCTTCGCCGCCCAGTTGGAAGAGGCCTGGGAAATGTTGCCTGAGCCGCGTCTGGAATGGAACTACTGGCCGCAGAGTATCGCCAAAGGCGCATGCGATTACGCCGTCGAGATCCAGGACTGGGCGCTTGCCGAACGTTGGTTGGCTCGGGGCCGGGACGCGTACGCAGTCGTCTCAACCGGAGACCCGATGGGGGATGCGCCGATGGACCACTGGGAGGCTCGGATCCGAGTCGCACGCGGAGACGCTGACGCCGCCGAGTACTGTCGTGGCTTGTTAGCGAAGCACGGCCCGAATTTCTTTAAAGGGCCGGACGATCAAGCAGTACGCTCGCTGCTCGCCCAAAGCTGAATCCGGCGGCCGCTAGCCTTAACGCTTGATCAGGCGCGCGATCCCGCGCCACCCCAACATCAGCAGCGCCGACATCACGCTGGCCACGACAATGAAGGACCAGTGCGGCAGCTGCTGATTTCTTATGCCCCAGATGATCAAGCCGGTAGCGACGGTGATCAGCCAGACGAGCGCGCCGCCCGCCTTGCCTTCGCCTTTGCGCGTGAGGGTGACGATCACCCAGGCCAGAGCAACGCCCACCAAAAACGGCCACAGGGTGGACAGCCAACCGGTGAAATTCAGCGGCATTTCGTCGGTCTGGTGCGCGATACGTGCCAGCAGTGCGAAGACGGCGATGGCGAGAGTGTCCAGGGCAATAGCGACGGGCGTGGAAATCTTCATAGAGTGAATTCTAGTGAACCGGCGGTTTAGAAGACCGAGTCGTTCCACCAGCGCCGCTCGGGGGTACCGGCGCGGGAGCCGTTCTCGTCAAGCTTGATGCCCACGACTTGGTGCAGCTCGACCACATCGTGCTCGAAACCCCACTCGGAACCGGCCATGTACATGCCCCAGAGTTTGGCGGTGTTCTGGCCGACCAGCTCGACAGCCTTGTCCCAGTTGGCCTTGAGGTTCTCGCACCAGTCGTGGAGCGTGCGCATGTAGTCGAAGCGGATATTTTCCTCGTGGAAGACCTCGAAACCGTGGTTCTGCATGTTCTTGATGATGGTGCCTGACCCGGTGAGCTCCCCGTCGGGAAAGATGTACCGGTCCATGAATTCACCGCTGCGGGTCTTGTGGTTGTCGGGGTAGGTGATGCAGTGGTTGACCATCACGCCGCCGTCGCGAAGCTTTTTGGAGAGGAACTCGAAATAAGACGGGTAATTGTTCACGCCGATGTGCTCGAGCAGGCCGATGGAGGAGATTGCGTCGAAGTTGCTCTCTTCGACATCGCGGTAGTCGAGGAAGCGCACTTCGGCGAGATCAGCGAGGCCCTCCTCCTCGATCTTGGCCTGCGCCCATTCGGCCTGCTCCTTAGACAGGGTGACACCGAGAGACTTCACGCCGCGCCGCGCTGCGTAACGGACCATGGAGCCCCAGCCGCAGCCGATGTCCAAGTGGCGGTCGCCGGGCTTCAGATTCATCTTCTCGAAGACGAGTCGGAATTTATTCTCCTGCGCTTCGTCGAGCGTCGCGCCCGGGTTGGGGTAGTAGGCGCAGGTGTAGGCCATGGATTCGCCGAGGAAGAGCTCGTAGAACTCGTTGCCTACGTCGTAGTGGGAGGAAATGACGTCTGCGTCGCGCTCTTTGGAGTGGCGGGATAGGCCCTGACGTACGCGGCGCTCCAGCCATGACGCCTGCTCCGCCTCTGGGATCGGCTGGATTTGAATGGCGCCCATGGAGCGCAGGGAGCGGGCGATCCGTAGACCGGTGGCCGCGTCCGGGCGGGAGAATTTCTCGTACAGCGTCCGCAGGTGGTCGAAAATGCCGTACGGGTGGGCCAGATGCTCGCCCTCCACGACGAGCCCGTCGGTGACCCACGCACGGGCGAGTCCCAAATCGCCCGGCGCGGTAGCGATGTAGGACAAGCCTTCAGGGCTGGTCACACGCACTGTGTGCTCGGCATCCTTGGGGCCGGTGGTGGACCCGTCGAACGCTTCCCAACGGAACGGGTTGCCGGCGGGAAAGAGCGTGTCCACAATCTCTGCGACGGTCATGGGGGTGAAGTGTGTGCTGCGGCCACCGATGATCATGTTTTATCTCCTACGCGTTATTCACTGTTTTGTCGTATAGGCCCGGGAATCTTCTGTCCGGGTCGTATTTCTGCTTCATCTGCTCCGGCAGTTCCCCGCCGTATAGCTGCCCGAATTGTTCGCGGCTGTAGAACGCCTCGGAGTACAGCGACTTATGCCCGCCGAGCTCCGAGACTTTCTGCTCGATGAGTCTGTTGAAGGCCCCCGGCTCCTGCGCCGCAGAGACATGGTCGGCTGGCACACCAGACCAGAAGCCGACGTTGATCCAGGTAGTGCCCGGATCCAGCGGGTAGAGCGGCCACGGCGCGGATTCGGGCAGCCCCACGCCCGAGAGCTCTTCCACACCGGGGCGCAGGCGGATTGGGCAGAGCCACACGGGTTCGATATCGCTGGCGGCAAAGAACCACTCCAGGAATGCCGCAAGGTGCGTATCGGTTACCTCGATGTCCTGCACGACACGCTCGGTGCGCGGCAGGTTCTTCGGCTTTTTCAGGAAGCGGTATTCGAGGTCGTATTTCTTGTCCAAGCCCACGAGCTTCCAATAGAAGGAACTGCGGCGCAGCTGCCGCGGCCATATCTTGCGCACCTGGGGGTTCTGCGCGCCGAATGCGCGGGAGCACCAAAACCAATCGGTGTCCCAGCGCCAGATGTAGTCGCGGATAGTCAGGTAGTCGTGCTTCGTGCCTGCCGGGTGTTGGATCGAGCGGTAGAAGATTGCGTCGTGCGTGTAGTCGGAGGTTCCGGGCGCATTGTCCGCCTGGAAGGCGAGCACGAGGTATTGCTCGTCCGTGGAGAAAGCGACAGCGTCGAGGCCGTGAATCTCTCGGCCTTCCCACGTGCCGTTGGCAGCCGCGGCGGCCAACGCGTCTTGGAATTGCGTCAAGTCGTTGTAGCGCACGTGCGCGAGCTCAACGAACGGAGCGACGTCCTCCAGCTCGATTTTCAGCCTGACCACATAGCCGAGGGAACCGTAGGAATTAGGGAATGCGCGGAAGAGCTCCACATTTTCTTCGCGGGAGCAGGTGATGATCTCGCCGGTGCCCACCAACACATCCATCTCCAAAACGGATTCGTGGGGCAGGCCGTTGCGGAAACTCGTGGATTCCACGCCCATGCCGGACACCGCGCCGCCGAGGGTGATTGTTTTCAACTGCGGCACCACTAGTGGCGCCAGGCCGTAGGGCAGAGTCGCGTCGACGAGGTCCTCGTAGGTGCACATCCCCTGCACATCCGCAGTCTTTGCCACCGGGTCCACCTCGATGACACTGCCGAGGCCGCTCACGTCGAGGCCCGCCTCGGCGGCTTCGCGGGAACGGAACAAGTTCGACGTCTTCTTCGCCAACCTCACGCGTTGCCCGTCCGGAACAGCGTCGAAGGAGCGTACAAGCGTGTCGACACCCTGTTCATGGCCATGCCATGCCACCGGAGTGACCCGTTGCCAGTCAACACTGCGACCCCAAGCGTTCATATAAGGCCACTATAGACCTCTTCAATCAGTTCGGCAGGTGTCCAACCTCCAGATGCCCAAGCATGAACCCTTTTCCGGCGTAGGCGAACAGGTAGATGATCCAACCGATGGCGGTGATGAGGGCGAACGAGATGATGCGGTAGATGAGGGTGGCGGCGGTGGCGTCGACAAGCGTCAAGCCCGAAGCGACCAAAGCCGCAGTGGCGACGGGCTCGACGGTGCCGATGCCGCCGGGGGTGACCTGGGCGGCGCCGGCGAGCTTGGTCATGATGAAGGCGAGGGCTACACCATGGACCGTCGTCTCGTTCAAACCGGCGTCGAGGCCGGGCAGGGCGCCGGTGACGGCGGTGACGGAGAAGTAGAAGGTGGTGACGTCGATCAGCCGGTTCAACAGCGAGAACACGGCGGCCGCGACAAATGCGCCCGGCGACATGCGGATGGCGGCGAGCTGGTCGACGACATCGACGACCTTCACGCGCACGCGCCGCGGCAGATAGCGCACCCAACGACGAAGCACATCCGGGTTGTAGATCGCCCAGAACACACCCGCGATCGCGGCGACGGCAACGGCGAGGGAACCGGCGAGCGCCCACACGGACAGGCGCGCGCCGAAAAAGATCACCGCGGCGATGCCGATGACCACCAGCCATACCGTCGACAGCGCGCCCGAAATCACGAAGAACCAGCCGCACAGGCCCACCGACGCGCCCCAGGAGCGATGCACCCGGTATGTCAGCCATGCGGAGATCGCTGGGCCGCCCGGAATGGTCGTGGACCAGGCATTGCTGGCAAGAGTGATGGCGGTCGTGTTGCCCATGTTCACGCGCACGCCCTCGGCGGTCAGCAGGATGCGCATGACTGCAGCCATCGCCAAGATGGACAGCACCGCGCACACCACCGCCGCCGCGACAGGTGCAGGCGAGGAGTGGCGCAGCGCCTGAAACGCCTCACCGAGAAACGGCAGCTGGTCGCGGAAGACCACGCCGATAATGACCAGCACCACCACTGGTGCCAGCCAACGGATCCACGTGCGGGCATCGGTCATGTCCGCGGCACCTAACTGTTGAGCCGACGCATCAGCTCATCGAACGGGATGAGCTGCGTGTCCTGGTCCACGCTCACACCCGAGCGGGCGTGCTGGTTGGCCGGGACGGTTTCCGCGACGGGGATCTCGCCGGTGCGGGGGTGGAGAGGGGAGTCGTCGATAAGCTCCTGCTTTGTGGCATCGCCGCCCTCGCCGAACGATTCCGCGGTGCGCTTGATCCAGCGCGGCGCCCACCAGTTGTCCTCGCGCAGCTCGTGCATGACCGCGGGGACGAGGAGCAGGCGGATCAGCGTCGCGTCGAGCGCGAGCGAAATGATGAGGCCGTAGGAGATGTACTTCATCATCACGATCTCACTCAGCGCGAATGCCGCGGCGACGACGATCATGATCAGCGCGGCGGCCGTGATGATCGAGCCCGTGTGCGCCGTGCCGTACTTGATCGCCTGGTCCGTGTCTGCGCCCTTGTTGCGCGCTTCCACCATGCGGGAGACCAAGAAGACCTCGTAATCCGTGGACAGGCCGTACAAAATCGCGATGATCAGCACGAGTACCGGACTCATGAGCGGGCCCGGGGTGAAGCCGAGCACGCCCGCGCCCAGCCCGTCGACGAAGACGAGCGTGAGGAAGCCGAGGGTGGCACCGATGCCGAGAATATTCATGATCACGGCCTTCACCGGCAGGATCATCGAGCCGAACAGCACCGCCATCAGCAAGAATGTGGCCAGCACCATGTACACAGCCATCCACGGGAGGCGCTCCAGCAACGCTTCGATGGACTCGACCTCCATCGCCGGGGTGCCGCCGACATGGAGTTTCACACCGTCCGGCGCTTCAATCGCGCGCAATTGCTTGACGACGTCTGCCCCACCGTTCCGGTCCGCCAGCGTTCCCGCCAGGACGAATGTTCCATCCGGTGTGGACTTGGTCTTCTCCATCGGGGAGGCCAGGCCGGTGATGCCGCGGGTCTGCCAGACGATGTCGACGAACTGGTCGTTGTCGGCTCCTTCCACCACGAGCTTGACCGGGTCGGTGCGGTAGGCGGGGAATGTCTCGTTGAACTCGTCCTGCGCCTGGCGGACCTGGTTGGCCGGCGGGAGGTAGGACTCGTTGATGCCGCCGAAGGTGATGCCCACGATGGGCAGCGTGAGCAGCAACAGCGCGCCGGCGACACCGACGATGACCGGCTTGGAATGGCGCATCGCCCACGATGGGATCTTGTACCAGACGGTGTCCTCGATGCGGCGTGCCTTCCGGCTGGTGCGGCGCACCGAGAACTTGTCGATATTGCGCCCCAGCATGCTGAACAGCGCCGGCAGCACCGCCACCGAAATGATCGCGGCGAGGACCACCGCGCTGATCGCGCCGTACGCCACCGATTTGAGGAACGCCTGCGGGAACATCAGCAGACCCGACAGCGCCACGCCGATCATGAGCGCGGAGAAGAACACCGTCTTGCCGGCCGTCGTGGTGGTTTCTGCCACTGCGTCCCGGATCTCCTCCGGCGAATCCCCGCGCTGGTCCAGCTCTTCGCGGAAACGGGAGACCATGAACAGGCCGTAGTCGATGGCCAGGCCCAGACCCAGCAGCGTGATCACGGATTGGGAGAACACGTTGACCTGCTGCACCTGTGCCAAAAGCGACAGGACGGACAGCGAGCCGAGGATCGACAGGACGCCCACCACCAGCGGCATCGCAGCGGCGACGACGCTGCCGAAGACGAACAGCAGGATGACAGCCACGAAAATCAGGCCGATCTTCTCCGCACGTGCGATGTCATCGGCCATGCCAGAATCCAGCGCGCCTGCGATCGCAGTGGCACCGGCGACCTGGACTTCCGCGCCTGCGGGGAGCTCGATGTCATAAAGAGCGTCCTCGATGGCGCGGTAGTCCTTCAGCGTCTGCTCGCCGTCGCCTTTGAGGCCGATCGCGGCGAAGGCCTTCGTCCCGTCAGCCGAGCGGAGCTGCGGATTCGGCTTTTCGAAGTAGCTGGTGATGTGGTCGATCTGCTCCGGGTACTGCTCCTTGAGAGCACTGATCTGACGGTTCGCCTCGGCCATCACGGTCTGGTCGTTGATATTGCCACTGACCAGCAGGATCACGTCGCCGTTATTGTCGCGTCCGAAGACCTCTTCTTCCACCTTGGCAGCAGTGGTGGAAGCGGCGCCCGGGTCCTCCCAGCCTTCCTGGGAGAGCCGGTCACCCAATTTGGAGCCCCACAACACCTGCATCAGCAGAATGATCGCGATGACCACCACCGGAATGATCCGGCGGTGGCGGTAAGCAAACTGGCCCCACTTATAGAACACGGGCCCTCCTTGTCTTCTCGGCTGTCGGGCTAGCTCTTATTCAGCAGCGCAGACAGCGGGCGGAAGGGCTGCAGCCACGCGCCCTTCTCCGGCAGCTTGTCCAGGTTGACGCGCGGCAGCGGCTCGCGGAACACCCCGGGAATGTCCTCCAAGTCTACGAATGAAATGGTCTGCGAGGTCACTGCCCAGCTGGTGTGTTCGTGGAATCCGAGAACGGTGACGGGCAGACCGTCGTCGGCAAGCTCGCAGAGGAGCTCCTGGAAATTCTGCCCGTCCGCGGACGCGACGACGATGCCGCACAAAACGCCTTCCGCTTGACGACGGCGGATGTGCTCCACCATATCCTCGTCCACATCCGAGTCCTCGTCCGTCTTCGGCTTAGCGAAGACCGCGAAACCCACATTCCGCAGTGCCTCCACCCACGGGCGGACCGCATCGGCGCTGCCTGGCGTGACATTGGTGAACACGGTCGCCTCCGGCTCGACCTTGTTGCCGGTCTCGGAGCTGAGCTCGACGGCGCGCATGGCCAGCCAACGGCCGATCGCGTCGAAACGCGGGCGGTACGCCGCAGTCGGGCGCCCACCGAGGATCGCGCCGAGTCCCATGTCTAAATTCGGTGCGTCCCACACGAGCAGCAGATTGTCGGGCCCAGCCTCAGCCCCGGCGGTGTAGGGGTGCGTGGCAACGTGCAGATCGGTCATTTTTTCACCCACAGGTACTCGCGGATCACGTGTTCTTTATCCAGGCCCTTGCCCTCGAATTTCGTGATCACTTGTCGGTCGGTCAGAATCGGTGCCTCGTCCCACGGCCAGCCCTTGTACTCCAGCAGCGGTTCCACCTCGACCAGCTCATCGATCCACTCTGCATAATCAGCGTGGTCGGTGGCCACGTGCAGCACACCGCCCTGCTTGAGGCGGGTGGCGATGAGGTTGAGCGTGCCCGACTGGATGATGCGTCGCTTGTGGTGCCGCGCCTTCGGCCACGGGTCCGGGAAGAAGATGCGCACGGCGTCGAGCGATTCCGGCGCGATCATGCGGGCTAGGACTTCAACGCCATCACCGCGCACCATGCGCACGTTCTCGATACCGCCGCGCACGACCGACCCCAGCAGCTTGGCCAGACCCGGTTTGTACAGCTCCACGGCGATGATATTGGTGTCAGCCTCCAGCGGCGCCATCGCCGCCGTCGACGTTCCCGTGCCCGAGCCGATCTCCACGATCGTCGGGTGGCCGGTGCGACCGAACCACTCGTCGTAGTCAATCCACTGTTCGTCGTCTGAGTGTGCGAGGACAGTGCCGAGGCGGGGCCAATTTTCGTCGAAAAGCGCCTGCTGATTGTCCGTCAACGTGCCGCGGCGGAACGTGACCGACCCCAGGCGCGGGTAATCCAAGCCTGTGTCGAATTCGGTTTGCGGCGGGCGGCCGGCCGGAAGCTCGCCGAGAGCGTCCCTGCCCTCTCCGCTTTCTCTGCTTTCGTGGCTGCGATCGTTTTCTTTCACGATCATATTGTCCACCAGCTCACTTCGTTACGCGTGATGCCCCCCGCATAGGGGAAGAAAAAGGACTTCCGGATTCCTGCGCGGGGGCCTGTTCACACAATCCCCGCCAGTGCTCGGGCATGCGCGAGTAAGGGCAGCTTAATCCCGGGAACGTGCATGAATAGTGGGGGACTACCCACACTCTTTTGGGGGTAGCTCTTTTGTAGTTTCAGTGCGCTTAAATGGGCGGTTAACAAGTTAGGGCGAGAAACGGGGGTACTCCGATACGCTGAATAAAGGAACCGCCGAAGAATAGAGGAGTAGGAATGACCGCTGCAGTGAAGGGGCTTTCGGGCCAAGCGCCCACCGAGAATGAGCAGTTGATCGAGTGGATCAACGAAGCAGTCGAACTGTTTCAGCCAGATCAGGTGGTTTTCGCTGACGGTTCCCAGGAGGAATGGGACCGTCTCGCTGCCGAGCTCGTGGAAAAGGGCACGCTGATCAAGCTCAACGAGGAAAAGCGTCCGAACAGCTTCCTCGCCCGCTCCCACCCGTCCGACGTGGCGCGTGTGGAGTCCCGCACCTTCATCGCATCGGAGACCGCCGACGGCGCCGGCCCCACCAATAACTGGGTCGCTCCGGACGAGCTCAAGGCCGAGATGACCGAGCACTTCCGCGGTGCGATGAAGGGCCGCACCATGTACGTTGTGCCGTTCTGCATGGGCCCGATCTCCGACCCGGACCCGAAGCTGGGCGTGCAGCTCACTGACTCCGCTTACGTGGTCATGTCCATGCGCATCATGACCCGCATGGGTCAGGAAGCTCTGGACAAGATCGGCAAGGACGGCGACTTCGTGCACTGCCTCCACTCCGTCGGTGCTCCGCTCGAGGAGGGCCAGGAGGATGTGGCATGGCCGTGCAATGACACCAAGTACATCTCCCAGTTCCCGGAGACCAAGGAGATCTGGTCCTACGGTTCCGGCTACGGCGGCAACGCCATCCTGGCGAAGAAGTGCTACGCCCTGCGCATCGCTTCCGTCATGGCGAAGGAAGAGGGCTGGATGGCTGAGCACATGCTCATCCTCAAGCTCATCGACCCAGAGGGTAAGGCCTACCACGTCACCGGCGCCTTCCCGTCTGCCTGCGGCAAGACCAACCTGGCCATGATCACCCCGACCATCCCGGGGTGGAAGGCCGAGGTCGTCGGCGACGACATCGCATGGCTCAAGCTTGCCGACGATGGCCTCTACGCCGTCAACCCCGAAAACGGCTTCTTCGGCGTTGCCCCGGGCACCAACTACGCCTCCAACCCGAACGCGATGCGTTCGATGGAGCCGGGCAACACCCTGTTCACCAATGTCGCTCTCACCGATGACGGCGATGTCTGGTGGGAGGGCATGGACGGCGAGACACCGGAGCACCTCATCGACTGGCAGGGCAACGACTGGACGCCGGAGTCCACCACCCCGGCCGCTCACCCGAACTCCCGTTACTGCGTGCCGATCACCCAGTGCCCGTCCGCGGCCGACGAATTCGACGACTGGCGCGGCGTGAAGGTCGACGCGATCCTCTTCGGTGGCCGTCGCCCGAGCACCATCCCGCTGGTCACCCAGGCCCGCGACTGGAACCACGGCACCATGATCGGCTCCCTCCTCTCCTCCGGTCAGACCGCAGCGTCGCTGGAGGCCAAGGTCGGCTCCCTGCGCCACGACCCGATGGCGATGCTGCCATTCATCGGCTACAACGTCGGCGATTACTTCCAGAACTGGATCGACCGCGGCAACGAGGGCGGCGACCGCATGCCGTCGATCTTCCTGGTCAACTGGTTCCGCCGCGGCGACGACGGCCGCTTCCTGTGGCCGGGCTTCGGCGAGAACTCCCGCGTGCTGAAGTGGATCGTCGACCGCATCGAGGGCCGCGTCGAGGCTGATGAGACCGTCGCCGGCCACGTCGCCCGCGCCGAGGACCTCGACCTGTCCGGTCTGGACACCCCGGTCGAGGACGTCCGCGAAGCACTCGCCGTCAACCCGGAGGAATTCGCCGCGGACTTCGAGGAAGGCAAGGAGTACCTGGGCACCCTCGGCGACCGCGTTCCGAAGGAGATCTTCGACGAGCTGGAGAAGTCCCGCTCGATGATCTAAGCCTTAAGGACCAGCACCAGGTTCGACACCGCGAACTCCCGCAGCACCGGCACCGAGGTGAGCCACCAGGCCCAGCTCGGGTGGTAGCGGGGGAACGCGGTGATTTTTTCTGCCCCGCTCATCGCAGCCCAGTCCAGCCCCCATTTCGCGGAGACCGCAAAGAGCGATTTTCCCCACACATTCTTCGGCGGCCGCCCGTGGACGCGCTCGTAGCGCCGCCGCGCGAAATCACCGCCCACATAGTGCGGCCACAGCCCGGTCTCGTGCCCACCGAACGGCCCGAGCCACACGGTGTAGCTCACCACGACCAGCCCGCCGGGCTTTGTCACCCGCACCATCTCGTCGCACATCGCCGCAGGATCCGGCACATGCTCGACCACATTCGACGAGTACGTCACGTCGAATACGTCGTCCGCGAATGGCAGCGCCGCACCGTCGCCGCGCACCGCGCCGTAGCCGCTCAAACCAGCCGCCGACATTTCGCTTATCGACGGCTCCAGCCCCACATACCAGCTATCCCCAAAAGCCTCCGCGAAGTAGCCTGGCCCGCCGCCGACGTCCAAGATCCGCTTGTCGGTGATGCTGGTGCGGGTGATATCGCGGCTTAGAGCGTCGATAAGCGCATGCGTGTCTTTCGCGAGCTCGCGGTAGAAGATGTCCGGGCGTGTCTGCTCGAGGCGAAACGACCGCAACAGACCTACCGCGCGCTTCAACGTGGCTAAGCTGCGCGTGCGTTCCAGCCGGATGTCCATTCCAGTGACACTAACACCTGCCCGCGTAAGATCAGCCGGGATGAAGATCCTCTTGCTGTGCTGGCGCGACACCACCCACCCCCAAGGCGGTGGCAGCGAACGCTACCTAGAGCGCGTCGGCGCGTACTTGGCCAGTCAGGGGCACGAGGTGATCTACCGCAGCGCAAGCCACACGGACGCGCCACACCGCTCGCTTCGCGACGGCATCCGTTTCCAACGCTTCGGTGGCAAATACACGGTCTATCTGCGAGCTCCTTTCGCGGTGTGGGGGAGTGGGGCGGACGTGGTCGTCGATACGCAAAACGGCATTCCGTTCTTCGCGCGGCTGTTCACGCGCAAACCCGTCGTGCTGCTCACCCACCATTGCCACAAGGAGCAATGGCCCGTCGCTGGTCCCGTGATCGGGCGATTGGGCTGGTTCCTCGAGTCGAAACTGGCGCCCTGGGTGTACCGCGGTGCGCAATACGTGACTGTGTCGGAAGCGTCGCGTGCGGACTTAGTCGCGCTCGGCGTGAACCGCGACGACATCGCCATCATTGAAAACGGCGTCGACCCCGTTCCCGCCGACCTTCCTGCTTTGCAGCCCGACGGCAAAACGCACCTCGTCGTGCTGTCGCGCCTCGTGCCGCACAAGCGCATCGAGCAGGCCATCGACACTGTCCGCGACCTGCCCAGCGTCGTACTCGACATCGTCGGTTCCGGTTGGTGGGAGGACCAGCTCCGCACGTACGCCGCGGACCTCGGCGACCGCGTGATCTTCCACGGCCACGTCGGCGACGACCTCAAGCACGCCCTGCTCGCCCGATCCGACCTGCACCTCATGCCGTCCGCGAAGGAAGGGTGGGGCATCGCCGTCATCGAGGCGGGCCAGCACGGCGTGCCCACCGTGGGCTACCGCGAGGCTGGCGGCCTGCGCGATTCCATCGTCGACGGCGAGACCGGCATCCTCGTCGATGACGAAGCCGAATTCCGCGCCGCCGTCCGCACCCTCGTCGCGGACACTGCCCGCCGCGCATCGCTTGGCGACGCCGCCCGTTCCCGCGCCGCCCACTACTCCTGGCCGGAAACCGGCCGGAAATTCGCCTCCCTGCTTCGCCGAGTCGTCGGCCAGCCAGGATGTTAACCCCAAAACTTAGTTTCCCCAGGTCGGCAAAAATGACTCTCAAACCGCGACCTGGGGTAACTAAGTTTTAGGGTTCACATCTGCGGTGATCGGCGGTGATCGGCGACGCAAGCACGGCGCGAACGCGACAAGCGGCAACAGAAACCACAACACCAGCAGCGCGATGCCGGTGCGGGGCAGACCGCGGGCGGGGTAGCCGGTGTCCTCGACCGTGCCGTCGGGGTGCACGACGAGCGCGACCTGCGGGTCCGAATAATAAAGCTGCACCGAAAAGTCCGTGTCGGAGGGGAGCTCCGGGCGGGGCGTCGTGCCGAAGATATCGGTCGCGGCACGCCAGCGCGGGGACGGTTCGTCCACGCGGACACCGTCGACGATGAGTTCGCCGGATTCGACGACATTCATCGCCTTGGTGGCGGGGTCGACGATGGGGGCGCCGTCGGAGGGGCGGGTGAGCAGGTGGGGGCGGGAGTCGAAAAACACGTCGCGACCGCGGTGGTCGACATCAGGGACGTCGATGTGCACGGGTGCGAGAGCGGCGACGGCGCGCGGGGCGTCGGGGACCTGGACCACGGCGAGCAGCAGAGCAACGGCGGGCAAGCGCAGATCCACGCGGTCGAGGCGCGCGGCGGCGACGACGAAGGCGGGGAGGACGAGGGCGACGAATTTCTGGGCGTCGCGAAGCAGGCCGGCGCCGGGGATGGTCGCCACGAGCCACGTCATCGCGCCGGGCAGCAGCCACGAGATGAGCGGAACAGCGAAACCGCAGGCTGCGAGAGCTAGCAGACGGCGCGGCACGTGCCGCCACGCGAGGCACAGCACCACGAACAACACGATGCCAGCCACAGCGAATCCGGCGGAGCGGGATGCAGGCACGGCGTCGGCGTTCCAGATGCCGCCCATGCCGACCAGTGCACCGAGGGTGCCGGTGAAGGTCTCCGCGCGCGGGGCGAAAGCGGCAGCGGAGGCGGCGGACGCGGTCCCCGAACCAGCGCCGCCAAGCAGCGCGGGCACCACCCACGGCAGGCATGCGGAAAGGGAGAAGAGGATGGGGGTGCGACGGGTCGTCGATAAGCTTGTGCACAGGGCGAACAACCCGCCCGTCGGCGTGAGGGAGGCGCCGCAGATGGCGAGCAGCTGTGCGGGGCCGCGGCAGAGCGCGACGGCGGGCAGCAGCCACG
>NZ_JAGKSD010000014.1 GCF_017942225.1 Corynebacterium sp. Marseille-P3884
CATGGAGAGTACGTCCGGTTGATCGAGCGCAAGACGGTTAGTGCGTGCGATGCTCTCGATACGTAGATCTTGGTCGCAGAGTGCATTCTTTTTCGGCGTCCCCCATTCGATGGTATGGGAATCGGACGTTTACCTGTCTCATTTACCCCTCTAGATGTGTCTCCCAGACGGGCGTTGCGCTGCGGGCGCGTTCTGCTGCGCTGACTGCAGGCGCCGCGCTCGCCTGCGCGAGTGTAGCTGCTGCTGGTGTGGTTGCTGGCGGCGTCGCGCCCGCCTCGGCGGCGGTGCCATCGGCTGTGTACCAGGGCATGCCGTTCGTCGTGGACGACACGGACAGCCTGTGCACGATTGGCTACAACGATGCCGACAACCAGCGCAGCTTCACCGCCGCGCACTGCGGTGCTGACGGTGCGGGGGTGCGCTTAGTCGATCCATCTGATTACACCAAGCGCTCGCCTGTGCTTGGTCATCTGCGCGTTTCACCGCTGTATTCGGACCTGCAGTCGCCGAATGACTGGGGCTATATCGAGTGGAACGACAATGTGCGTCTCGCCCCGAATAACATCACAGGCGACACACTGATCCGTCCGTCGGAGGTGCGCCCCGGCGAGAAGGTCTGCTTCCACGGCGCCACAACGCACCGCGGCACCCTCGGTTCCCATTGCGGGCGTGCCGCCGCCGATTTCGGCCACGAGCTCTTCGCCATCGGCGTCACGGGGCAGAAGGGCGATTCCGGTGGCCCCGTGTTCATTCCCGGCCGCGGGATGGTCGGCGTCATGTCCGGCCATTTGAACCCGAAGCTGCATTCCCCGCGCGACGGCGGCGAGAAAGTCCACGCGCGATTCCTACGCGCCACCTTCCCCGAGGACGGCCCGACCAACACGTTCCAGTCCTTCAAGAACTGGGCTTTGACCCGTTACCTCGCCGAGCGCACGAATCCGGGCGTTGTGCCTATCGACGACACCTCTGTCTTCTTGCCCACCGGCACACCCGGCCCGACCGCGCCGGCCTATGAGGACTACCCTCTTGACTCCCCGCAGAACCCTAGTGGCACTGGCTCCTCGTCTAACGGGGCGCTCAGCCCCGGCGCGATCATCGGCTACCTGCTGCTGATCATCGTGGCTGCGGTGCCCTTGGCGGGGCAGGTCCTCGGGTTCTTCTAGGCGGGTCTTGGCTTCGGCTCCCCTCACTGCTGCCGGTGGCAGAGCCAGAATGAAAGAAACCCCCGGTGGTTTAGCGCCTTGTAGTAAGTGCTAAACCGCCGAGGGGCGAGATGCCGCTGGTCTTAAGCCGGAGTCGGCAGGAACATGAGGATCAGCGTGAGGAACCACAGCAGGGAGAAGATGCCGCCGCCGGCAGCTGCCTTGACGCGGGCGGAATCGAAGTTGGTGGCAATATCGCGCGGGTCGGCGTCAGCCGGGTGCAGAGCACCGAGGCTGCCCATCATCTTGCGCTGCTGCGGGATGACCATGGCGAACAGGAAGACCCAGGCGAGGACGCTGAGCACGATCGCGGTGTGCATCCAGTAGTTGGACTTGTGGGTCTCCCAGTCGAACGCGAGCAGGCCGCCGCCGAGCAGCGGGACCAGAAGGGAGATCAGACCGTACTTGGTGGACAAGCTGTGCAGGAAGGAAGCGCGGCCGACAGCTTCTTCCGAACCAGACTCGGCCTTCTGAGCGGCCTTCGGGAACGCGGACACGGCGACGGTCACCGGGCCGATGAGAAGGACAGCGGCGGTGACGTGCAGGAAAAGCAGAAATGTTGTCATGGCACCTTACTCTACGGAATGCAACGGAATTGTCCCAGCTGGGACGAAAGAATCTATAAGGCCACGCACACCTGAACATTGGCGGCGCATGGCGCGCACGTCCGGTTTCGGGAGCGCAAGACTGTAAGTGCGTGCGATCAGCGCGATACGTCGGGCGTAGTCGCAGCGGGCATTCTTTTTCGGCGGCACCCATTCGCTGGGAAGGGAATCGGACTTGGACTGGTTCGCGGTGCGGGACGTGACCACGAGGTTGAGCGGGTCGTTGGCGAAGGCGATGCGCTTTTCCTCCGGCCAGGCGTGGGCGCCGGAATCCCAGGCGGCGCGCAGGGGGATGATGTGATCGATCTCCACCTCGGACGGGTCGAGTGGGGCGCCGGTGTACGGGTCGTCGAAGGGTACGGCGGTGGACATGTCCCATTGGCGGTAGGGCAGAGCGCAGGAATCGACCTGCCACGCGCTAGCCATGACAGCCTCACGGGTGGTGCAGCCTGTGCGCTGCGTGCCCCAGCCGTCGCCGAAGTATTCGCGCTCGTAGCCGAGAACGGTGTGGCGGGGTTGGGGGTGGGAGGGGACGTCGAAAAGCGAATGCGGCGTGGGGAACGGCACGACCGCGACTGTGATGGTGGAAAGGACGGCGAGGTATGCGCGGAAGAAGGTCATGCCTAGTTGGACTGCCTCGGACGCGCTGAGGTTCCGTGGGCGGGGTGCACTATGCGATGTCCACTATGCGATGCCACTATGCGATCGCGAAAACCCCAGGTCGCGCTTCGCCTGGAAACGGCATCGCATAGTGGACATCACAAAGTGGCGTCCAAAGAAGGACGCCATCGCGTAGTGGGGCCCCAAACGCAGCTGGCATGACAAAGGCGGGACGCACGGAGTTGAAACCGTACGTCCCGCCCTTTGTAATGTCGGCTCATGTGAGCCGGGAGGGAGCTAGATGCTTAGCGCGGGGTGTGCTCCAGCGCGTCGTCGAAGCTCTGCTCCGGGTGCTCCATTGCGTAGTCGAAGACCTTGCCGGCGCGGTCGAATTCCGCCTCGGACTCAGGCTTCGGCTTGGTGGCCAGGGAGACAACGACCATGGCGATGGTGGCGAACAGGACGCCCGGAACCATCTCGTAGATCAGGTCGGAGGTCGCCGGGAGGTAGCCCCAGACCAGGACGGTCAGGGCGCCGACGATCATGCAGGCCATGGCGCCCGGGGCGGTCAGACGGCGCCAGAACAGGGAGGCGACGACGACCGGGCCGAACGCGGCACCGAAGCCAGCCCATGCGAAGCCGACCAGGCCGAGGATGGTGTCCGACGGGTTGAGCGCCATGAGGACGGCGATCACGGCGATCAGCACGACCATGCCGCGGGACGCGATGAGCAGGCCCCGGCCGGTCAGATCCTTCTTGGCAAAGCCGCGGTAGAGGTCCTCGATCAGGGCGGAGGAGGTGACCAGCAGCTGGGAGGACATCGTGGACATGATCGCGGCCAGGACAGCGGTGAGCACCAGACCGGCGAACAGCGGGTGGAACAGCAGGTAGGTCATGTCCAGGAAGATCGTCTCAAAGCCCTCGCGGTCGGTGACGGAGTGCTGGGTGGTGCCGAAGTAGGAGGCACCGACGATGGCGGTGAACACGGAGCCGATGTAGCAGATGCCCACCCAGATCATGCCGGCGTTACGGCCGGAGCGTGCCTCGGACGGGCTGCGCAGGGCCATGAAGCGGGTGACGATGTGTGGCTGGCCCATGTAGCCGAAGCCCCAGGACAGGTTGCCGATGATGGTGGCGGCGGACACGCCAGCGAAGAAGTTGAAGAATGTCGGGTTGCCCTCTTGGTGCGGGCCGTACGGGTTATCCAGCGGGTAGCTGAAGATCTCACCGGCGTTGTCCAGTGCGAACAGCGCCATGACCGGGACGATCATGAGTGCGAGGAACATGAGGATGCCCTGCGCGACATCGGTGTAGGACACGGCGAAGAAGCCGCCGACGAAGGTGTATACGACGGTGATCGCGCCGACGATGAGCATGCCCCACAGGTAGTCGCCCTTGAAGGTCGACTCGAAGTAGCGTCCACCGGCGACCATGCCGGAGGAGACGTAGAAGGTGAAGAAGAAGATGATGATGATGGCTGCGATGATGCGCAGCGCGCGTGTCTGGTCGTGGGTGCGGTTCTCGAAGAAGCTCGGAAGCGTGATCGAGTTGTTGGCTACCTCGGAGTAGGCGCGCATGCGGGGCGCGACCCACTGCCAGTTAGCCAAGGCGCCGAGGAACAGACCGATGACGATCCACAGCTCACTCATGCCGGAGACGAACAGCGCACCGGGCAGGCCCATCAGCAGCCAGCCGGACATATCGGAGGCGCCGGCGGAAATGCCGGCGACGAAAGCGGGAAGGTCGCGGCCACCGATGACGTAGTCGCCGTACTTGGTGGTTTTGCGCCATCCGTAATAACCGATGGCGAGCATCATTCCGAAGTAGATGACCACTGCAATGATCATCCATGTGTTCTCGGACATAGATCTCCTTTGTTCTAGAAGCCCGTAGCTTTAAAGGCTCGTGGTTTTCAGAAGCAACGATCAGGATAACGTACGGGAGCACACAGGGTGGTATAGGTCTCATTTTCGCCCTGAGTGTGCGGTGCGCCAACGGTGGTAGAAAAGAGGTTATGCCTAAATTCCTTCTGCACGGCCTGTGGCTGCCCGCTACGGGGCTCAACCTGTGGGTTGAACGTGTGGACGGGCATAAGATTTTGCTGCCGTCGCAGGTCCCGTCGGGCACGTTCCCGCCGATGGTGGAGAACATGCTGAAGGATTCGCAGTTCCGCCGTCGCGATGCGATCACATTGCAAACGCCGCGGGGTCGGCAGCTTCAGCTGCGCGCGCCGACTGCGGCGTTCTCGCCGGAGGAGACAGTCGCGTTTTTGAGCAATATTTCGCTTCTCGACGACGCGTCTCCCGCCGCCACCGCCACCCAACGCCAAGCGATCGCCCCGGATTTGTACTGGATCATCCGCCTGTATGTGGGGCTGACGCGGTTCGTTCGCGCCGGGCGCGTGAGCATCCGCGTCCGCCCGTCGGACGGCGCGTGGTACCCGGAGTGGCAATTAGGCACCGGGCTGGAGGAGCGCGGTTGGCTGGCGTCTATGATCGCAGCCGCGCCGGGCGTGGTCACCGCGAACAATATGAACCTGGGTGAGGACGTGGCCACCACGCTCGTCCACTGGATCGCCAGCGCGCACTTGAGTCACCTGAAGGACCAGGAACGCGCGTATCCGTGGCATGATTTCGCCGAAGCGCTGCTTACCTCTCAGCCGTTGCGCCGCGGCGGGTCGAGCGTGTCCAAGCAGATCGCGCACTGGAATGGCTCGATCACCGCTGTGAATGTGCAGCTGGTCTTCATCGTGGAGGAACCGTCCGACCCGGTGTCAATGGCGGTGGATGCTGACCCGGCCAGCGCGATGTTGAGCGAGCTTGCCGATGTCACTGGCACTGACAACAACACGCCGCTGGATCCGGCGAAGGTGCAGTGGCCGGTGCGTGCGCAGGTCCGCGCCGGAACGGATGCGCCGCAGCCGATTCACTTAGACGAGGTGGATGTAGCCGCCCTGTCCAGCCTGCGCGAACAACTGCGCCGCGCCGTGGAAGTCACCGACTTGGTTGACCCGGAACACCACCCGCGGCTGCCGCAGACTCCACTGACCAACCGCGACGGAGACTGGGACGCGTACTTAGACACCGAGGAGCTCATGCAGTTGGTCGCCCGTGACGCGACGCGGCTGCAGATGAAAGGCATCACCGTGATGCTGCCGCGGTCGTGGCAGCGGATGGAGACGCGGGCGAAGCTCACTGTCGGTTCGAACGACGATCACGCGGACGAGGCGACGGTCCGCCGCTTCGGTGTGGACCAGCTCATCTCGTACGACTGGTCGCTTTCAGTCGGTGACACCGAATTGACCAAGGAAGAGATGCGCCTGCTGATCAACTCGAAGTCCGGGTTGATCCAGCTGCGTGGCCAGTGGGTGATGGCGGATGCGCGGTCGTTGGCCAAGTCGCGCAAATATATAGAGTCCCTCTCGCAGAAGGAAGTGGACGAAGGCGTCATTACCGCAGAAGAATTGCGCCAGCTCGCGCTCGAGGCAGCAGCGGAATCCGAAGGCGGGGCGCTCGAGATCGCCGGCGACGTCGATTCGCCCGCGTGGATGGACGCGCTCATCGGTGGCACGGACCGTCCGGCACCGGAGCGCCAGCCCATCCCGGACACGGTGACGGTGGAGCTGCGCGATTACCAGAGGCGCGGCGTCGATTGGCTGTACTTCATGTCCCGCAACCAGCTCGGTGCGGTGCTCGCCGACGATATGGGCCTGGGCAAGACGCTCCAGCTGCTCGCACTGCTGGCGGTCGAGGCAGACAAGAACGAAAGGACAGGCCCGACGCTGGTTGTCGCGCCGACCTCGGTCGTGGGGAACTGGGCGCGTGAGGCTGCGCGATTCGTTCCGGGCCTGCGCGTTGGCGTCCACCACGGGCAAGGCCGCCTCAAGGGTGATGCCTTGATCGAGGAGATCGACAAGCTCGATCTGCTCATCACCTCTTACGGCGTGGTCTCCCGCGATTACAAACAGCTGGGGCGGGTCGAATGGGACCATGTGGTGCTCGATGAGGCGCAGGCGATCAAGAATGCGTCCACGCGGGCGTCGCAAAGCGTGCGTGCGATTGGCGCGCGTCACCGCATCGCGCTGACGGGAACTCCCGTGGAGAATCGGCTGGCGGAGCTGCGCAGCCTCCTCGACTTCGTCAACCCCGGCATTCTTGGTTCGCAGAGCTTCTTCCGCAATCATTTCGCCAAAGCGATCGAGTCGCGCCGGGACGAGCAGCTGGCTGACGAGATGCAGGAACGTCTCCAGCGACTCACCGCGCCGTTCGTGCTGCGCAGGCTGAAGACGGATCCGGCGATCATTTCGGACCTGCCGGAAAAGAGCGAGGAAGTGGTCACCGTCGACATGACTGACGAGCAGGCCGCGATCTACACCGCGCTCGTCGAGGCAATGAAAAAAGAGCTCGCGGAGCGCACCGGCATGGCGCGCAAGGGACTCGTGCTGTCGACCATCACGCGCATCAAGCAGATCTGTAACCACCCCGCGCACTTCTTGGGCGACGGCTCAGCCGTGACCATCAAGGGCAAGCACCGTTCCGGCAAGGTGGAAAAGCTCGTGCAGCTTATCGACGACGCCGTGCGCACCGATCAGCGCGTCCTCGTCTTCACCCAATACAAGGCCTTCGGCGATATTCTCCAGCCATATCTGAGCGACCGGCTGGGCCAGACCATTCCGTTTCTGCACGGCGGGGTGTCCAAGAAGCAGCGTGACGACATGGTCGATGACTTCCAGGACCCGAACGGCCCCCGCGCCATGATTTTGTCGCTGCGCGCCGGCGGCACCGGGTTGAACCTCACCGCCGCCTCCATGGTCGTCCACATGGACCGCTGGTGGAACCCGGCGGTGGAAAATCAGGCCACCGACCGCGCCTACCGCATCGGCCAGGCGAAGAATGTTCAGGTGTACAAGATGATCACCCGCGGCACGATGGAAGAATCCATCCAGGACATTCTCGACGGCAAGCTCCAGCTGGCCGGCGCCGTCGTAGGGGAGGGCGAAGGCTGGATCACTGAGCTCGGTACCGAGGATCTGGCTACGCTCATGAGCTACCGGACCAGCGAGTAGACAGGCGAGAAGGGAAGAAAGGAGCAGACATGCCACGGCCGACAATGGACAACGTCACCTTCGTGAATTTCGGCTCGCGCAAAAAAGTCGACAGCGCCGCCGAGACCACCACGCCGAGCGGCGTGTCCGAGGAGGTCCGCTCGCAGATTCTGCGCTTCAACGAGCCCGCCCGCGCCATCTACCGCACCGCGCAGCAGGGCACCGACCAAGGACGTTTCTCCCGCGGCCGCAATTACGCCTACCAGGGCAATGTCGTGGACATCCGCCCCGAACCCGGCCGTTTCACTGCCACGGTCGCCGGTTCCCAGAACGAGCCGTTCACCACGCTGGTCATCCTCCCGTACCGCGACACCGGCACCATCCGCGAAGCCCTGGGGATCATGGCGCACAACGCCAATGCGCTCGCCGAGGTCCGCAACGGCTATTTCACCCGTGAGCTGCTCGACTGCCTCTTCGCCGCCGAGGACGAGAAGATCCGCTTCCGCTGCGACTGCCCGGATGAGACTCGCGTGTGCAAGCACAGCGTCGCCGCCGCGATCAAAGCAGCAGAGCTTATCGACGCCGACCCCACCCTCTTATTCCGCCTCCGCAACCTCGACCTGAACACCCTTGAGCGTCAACTTCGCGAGTCAGCCGGTGAGCGGGCCAAGGAATCTGCCCGCGAAGGCTCCGAGTTCTTCTGGGACGGCCACATCCTGCCCAACCTGCCCGACCCAAAGGTCGCCCCGATGATCGAGGACTCCGACTTGGATCTGCTGCACAAGGCGATGCAGACCATCTCTTTCACCAATATCGACCAGCTGCGCGCCGTGTCCGATCTCGAGGATCTTTACGACGAGCTCACCCGCCGATAAGAACATCTGTTCGCCCACATACGCCCATGTAAACCGCATGGTTCACCCGCGGTGGTAGTACTAGCAGCATGACCTCGAGCGCACAGTCCACGACATCTGCCGGCGCGCATTCCGGTGCGCAGCATGTCACGTTCATCCACAGTTCCGATTTCCAGTTGGGCATGACCCGCTGGTTCTTGGAAGACGACGCACAGTCGCGTTTCAACGACTCGCGCCTGCGCGCCATCGCCCGCTTGGGCGACCTCGCCGAAGAAAACGGCGCTGAATTCATTGTGGTGGCCGGGGATGTCTTCGACGCCAATGCGCTCAACTCCCAGACCATGGACCGTGCGCTCGAGGTGCTCGGTGCCTTGCCCGTGCCGGTCTATTTGCTGCCCGGCAACCATGACGCGCTGTTGCCCGGTGCCGCCCTGGAGCGCGCCGCGCAGCGCGACAACATCACCGTGCTGGCGGATTCCACGCCGGTCGAGGTCCGTCCCGGCGTCGAGCTCGTCGGTGCTCCGCTTCTGGCCCGCTACGCAACAGAAGACCTCGCCGCGAAGGCCCTCGCCGGTCTCGAGCCGACCGACGCCATCCGCATTCTCGTCGCGCACGGCCAGTGCGAGGACCGCAGCGGGGAGAATAAGCCTGACCGGATCGACCTGCCCGGGCTCGAGGCAGCGCTCGATGCCGGCGTCATCGACTACGTGGCCATGGGCGACACCCACTCCGCCGGGCCGATCGGTACCAGCGGCCGCGTGTGGTTCTCCGGTGCACCCGAGGTCACCGATTTCCACGACCGCCGCGACAACGTCGAGGGCGGGGAAGTGAACTCAGGCAAGGCGCTGGTGGTCGGCGTGGACAAGCGCTCTGCCGCAGATTCCGAGGTGAGCGTCGACGAGCGCACCGTGGGCGAATGGACCTTCGACGCCCTCCACTTCGAGGTCTCCGATTCCTCCGACGTGAAAGACCTGCTGGACCAGCTCGAGGCATACCCGGAGAAATCCCGCACGGTGGTGAAATACTCCATCGCTGGCACGCTCGGGCTGGAGGCGACCCGTGAGCTGGAGGAGGGGCTCGCGGCGAAGGAGAATGTCTTTGGCGCACTGTACGAGCGTGAGCGCCTCATGGACCTGCACCTCGAGCCCAGCGATGAGGAACTCACCGACCTGCCGCTTTCCGGCTATGCCCGCGACACGATGTCCACCCTGCTCGAGATGGCCTCCGTCCCGACCGACCCCGAGGGAGCCGCCTCCGCCCGCGACGCCGTCAACCTGCTGTTCCGCCTGAGTAAGGAGCCGAATTAATGCGTATCCACTCGCTGATCATCGACAATGTCCGGGCAGTCGAGCACCTCGAGCTCACCGACCTGCCTGACACCGGCGTCATCCTCATTCACGGCGAGAACGAGGCCGGCAAATCCACGATCTTGGACGCGCTCGATGCAGTGCTGACCGTCAAGCATGATTCCACCGCCGCGAAGATCCGGGCTCTCTACCCGAAGGGCCGCGACGAGCAGCCGGAGGTCACCCTGGCCGCCACCGTCGGCCCCTACACCTTCACCGTGCACAAGCGCTTCGGCAAAGGCGCTAAGGGCAAAGCTGAGCTCACCATCACCGCGCCGCGCCGCGAAGAGCTGACAGGAGAGCAGGCCCACAATCGACTGGGGGAGATCCTCGCCGAGCACGTCGACCAAGAGCTTTTCGACGCACTCTTTCTCCGCCAAGGCGCTTTCACCGAGACCATCTCCGCCGCCGGTATCCCGTCGTTCACCCGCGCGCTGGAGGCATCGAGCGATGCTTCCGGCTCGTCTGCTGATTCCTCCGAGGCACCCCTCGACGATTCCGGTTTGATGCAGCGCGTCGAGGCCGAATTCGCCCGGTATTTCACCGGGAAGGGCAACGACAAGCGGGTGCTCACCGACGCCGACAAGGCCGTCACTGAAGCTGAAGATGCCGTCCGTGAAGCTGAAGCGAACCTGGCTTCCTATGAGCGCGATGTCGACGAATTCGCCCAAAGTGAAGCCACGATGGCTGAGATCGAAACCGAATTGCCAGGTGCAGAAGAAGAGCTCGCCGAACGTGAGAAAGACGCCGCCGCGGCGAAAGAGCTGGCCGGCAGACTCGATGCAGCTAAAGAAAAAGCGGCCCGCGCCGCCGTCGATGTCGAGCGCATCGAAGAAGACCTCGAGCGCCGCACCGCCCTTGTCGCCCGCGTGAAAGAGGTCGAGGCCGAACTCGCTTCCGTCAACGAGTCCCTCGCGCCTGCTCGCGAACGCGACCGCGCTGAAGCAGAAGCGCTGGCAGCCAAGGAGGAGAGTCACACCGAGGCCCGCGAAAAAGAGACCACCGCACGTCAGCGCCTCGCCGAGGCGGAGACATCCCTCGCCGTGGCCCAAGCCGCGGAGCGCCTACGCGATCTCGCCGACACCGTGGCCCGCCTCGACGATGCTGACGCCGAGATCGCCCGCCTGCGGAAGACCGTGCCGGACCGCCCGGTCACCGACGACGATGTCCGCGCCGTAGAGACTGCCTCCAACGAGGTCGCCCTGCAGCGCCGCCTGCGCGATGCCGCTGCCGCGCATGTGGACATCACCGCTCCTGACGGCACCACCATCACCGTCGACGGCAGCGGTCACACCGTCGGTGGGGACCCTGATTCCATCGCCTTGCACGACGGAACTGAACTCGGCATCGGCGATGTCACCTTGACCTACCGCGCCGCCGCCGGCACCGACACCGCTTCCGGCGCGCTCCGCGACGCCGAAGCCGAACTCGAACGCCTCATCAGTGCACTCGGCTGCGCCGACGTTGACGAAGCTCGTGCGCTGCGCGATTCCCACCGCGAGGCAGCTGCAGCTCTCACCGCCGCGATCGACCGCCGCCGCGACATCCTCCGCGGCCGTGATGCCGACGAGGTGCACCACGAACACGCGCGTCTTACCGAACTCGTCGAGGAATCTGAGTCTGAGTCGTTGTCCGTCGACGACGCGCAGGCATCCGTCGACACCGCACGCGCAGAGGTCGAGGAGATTGCCCGGGCTGTTCACGATCTAGCTCTCGAGCTGGTGCAGCTGCGCACCAAACCGGAGCACGCGAAGCTCGTCGCCCTCGAAGCCCAGATCGCCGGGCTGGAATCCACCGCCAGTGGCGCCCGCAGTGATCTTGCTGCCGCAAGTGAGAAGCACGCCGACGACGCCCTAGTCGCTGCCCGCGATACCGCTGTGGCGGCGAGTGAGACCGCTGCCGCGGAAGCCGCCAACATCGCAGAGGAGGTCGCGGCGGCTGACCCGACACAGGCGGAAAGGCTCCGCGACGGCGCCCGCAACCGTCTGGACAACCTCACCAAGCGCTACTACGCAGCGCGCGACCGGCGTCTGCAGCTCGAGTCCCGCGTCACCAGTGCGGAGGGAGAAGGGGAGAAGCTCGACCACGCACGTGCCGCGCTGGAGGTGGCGCGTGTGGGGCGGGACAGGTTGCGTCGCAAAGCAAATGCCGTGAAATTGCTCCGCGAGATGCTCGTCGAGTACCGCGACGCCGCCCGCGCGAAATACGCCGCACCCTTCGCGCAATCGCTGCAGCGCTATGCCAGCCAGATCTTCGGGCCGGGCACCGAGTTCACACTCGACGACGCACTGAGCGTCGAGGCTCGCACCCTCGACGGAACGACGATTGATCTCGCTCAGCTATCTGGTGGAGCGAAAGAGCAGATGGCTCTGCTCACGCGTTTCGCCATCGCCGACATGGTCGCTGGCGCGGGCACTGACTCCGAGGAGGCCCGCGTCCCAGTCGTTGTTGATGATGCCCTCGGCGCGACCGACCCGCAGCGTCTCGCTCGAATGAATGCGCTGTTCTCCCAGGTAGGGGAGAACTCCCAAGTCTTCGTGCTGACGTGCTTCCCGCAGCGCTTCGACCGCGTCGCCGCAGCCCGCAGTGCTTCGATCCAAGAACTCAAAGGCGGCCGCTAATGCGCACTAGTAGCTTTGCCTGCGGATTGAGCCTTGAATTCGCTGGTAGTGTCCGCGTTTAGTAATCTAGGTGACATGACCACGGAACCTCGCTGGCTCAGTGAAGAGGAACAGGTGTTTTGGCGCTGCTTGCTCGCCGCGCATAGGAAACTTCAGCGCATTGTCGAAGACTCGCTTGAGGCCAGCTCTGATCTCTCAAGCCCCGAGTATGCCGTGCTCGTTTCCCTGTCTGAGGCCGAAGACCGCAGCCTGCGTCTGCGTGAACTCTGTGCCTACCTCAATTGGGACCGCTCCCGGACCTCCCACCAGATCACCCGCATGGCGCGCCGTGGTCTGGTGACGAAGGAGAAGAGCCAGTCCGACGGCCGCGGTGTCCTCGTGTGCCTGACGGACACCGGTTTCGAGCGCCTCCAGCGTGCCGTGCCCGACCATGTCGAAACTGTCCGTCGAGTCGTCTTCGACCATCTCGACCCGGAAGATATCCCCGCCATCCGTCGGTTCTTCGACAGTGTCCTGGCGCTCGATGAAGCGGTGGTGGACCCTAAAATTCCCGTTGGTGACTAAAGGTCGTTGCCAACACCAGCGTGTAGGGGTTGAATGGGAGTTGTAGAGGCAAAACAGTCCACTCCACTTGAAAGGGCCCACGATGTCCACTCCGATTAACCCGTACGAGAACAACGGCGCGAATAACCCGGAAAATAATCCCGGGGATTTCGCGGCCAATAATTCGGCCGATAACCCAGGCAGCGGCGACGCGTATTACGACGCTACCGCGCAGCAGGGCGACCCGAACTACACGACGGGCCAAACCCAGTACCAGCAGGGCGGCTTTCAGCAGAGCCAGCAGCAGACGCCGATGGGGCAGCGCAAGCTGCACCGCTCGACGAACGACCGCATGCTTGCTGGTGTGTGCGGCGGCATCGCGGAGACCTACGACATTGATCCGACTTTGGTGCGCGTTCTCTTTGTCGCCGCGACCGTGATGGGCTTCTCCGGTCTTCTCATTTACCTCATCTGTTGGATCGTCATTCCGGATCCCACCTACTAGGGGTTTTCAGCCACAAAAATGGCAGTGCAGGAGTGTGGGTACCTGCACTGCCGTTTTATTTGTGCGGCCGTTATAACTAGGTGCGCTTGATTCCGGATGCGTTGATCTCGATGGTGATCTTCTCGCCGACGAGTGCGCCGCCGGAGTTCAGCGGGGCCTCGAAGTCGATGCCGAAGTCCTTGCGGTTGATCGTGGTGCGGGCCTCGAAGCCCAGGCGGGTGTTGCCGAATGGGTCTTCCTCAACACCGAAGGTCTCGACGTCGAAGGTGACCGGCTTGGTCGTGCCCTTGATGGTCAGGTCGCCGGTGACGGTGCCGTTGCCGGATGCGTCGACATCGAAAGACGTGGACTTGAAGGTCATCTGCGGGAACTTCTCCACATCGAAGAAGTCCTCGTACTTGATGTGCGCGTCACGGTCGGCATTGCGCGTATCGACGGACTCCGTTGCCACCGTCGCCTCCACCTTGCTGCCTGCAGGGTTGTCCTGGTCGGCGGTAAGAGTGGCGCTAAAGTCCGTGAACTCGCCGCGCACCTTGGTCACCATTGCGTGGCGGACGGTGAATGCGACGGAGGAGTGCGCGGTGTCGAGGTCGTAAACGCCGGTGTAGTTCTGTGTGGCCATAGGGTGGGTCGGACTCCTTGTTTTAAAGCGGCTTTCTAATCTTGTTGACACGTCTACAACATGCAGGTTCCAACCGTACGGGCGCTTGGTTCGCGTGTCAACGGTCGGAATCGGAACAGCTCACCGGCCGTCCCGAGGTGATTAGTAGCCGTGCTTCAAGGGGTGCTAGATTAAGGAGCGCTGTTACAAGCGATGTCTCCGTAGCTCAGTGGATTAGAGCATCGGTTTCCGGTACCGAAGGTCGCAGGTTCGAGTCCTGTCGGGGACACCATCTGACCTGGGCGGTTTCGGGTATTTAACCAGCACTTTTTCGGATAATTGGCGTCGATGTCGCCAGTCGGGACAAGATCTGGGCGAAGCCGCTCATTTCGCGATAAAACGGCCCCAGAGACTACAAATTCAGTAGTTTCTGGGGCCATTTTTGGGCTGTTTTCGACGTCTCTCCACGACTGGTAGACCGAGCACCTTGTGGTGGTCGGTCTAGGCGACAGCAGGGACAGCGCCCGGCGCTCTGGTTCGCCTGTTCTTGTGGAAGTCGAAGTCGGCAGAGTCTTCGTCCCATTCGGAGACGAAGCGACGGCGCTTCGGCGGATCGGGCCTTTTCGGGTCCGGGCCGGAGGTGAACACCCCGTCTTTCGAAGCTCCGATGATAAGGATGTGGTTTGTTCCGGCTGCGGCCAGAGACGTCAGAATGAACTGTGCTGCCCAGCCTCGCATGAGCCGTGTGCGCGGGTCGTGGAGGTTTGATCCGGTTGAGCCTTTGAGCTTTGCGTTCATCGCCTCGACAGCGTTGCGACGATCATAGCCTGATCTTACGTCACTTTCGGACTAGCGGAAGGCGTCGCTCTGGCCCTGTGGACTGGAGAGTCATCAGCTCTGGCGGGCGAACCGGTACGTACTTCGGAAGTTTGTCTGAACGTCACAGCAGAGCAGGTGCAGGAGACTTACGACGCCTGGGTTGCGAAGGGTGTTCGCGTCATCGAAGAGCCGCACGAGGACGTATTCGGCACCACATTCGTCGTTGCCGACCCTGACGGCAATCGCGTTCGGGTCGCGCCAATCGACTAGTCATTCATTGGCCAGGTAAGCCTTGAGGTCCACGAAACGACCGTTACTTGTAGTCGTACCCGTGTTTCTCGTACACGGCCTCCGCGCTTACCGCCTCGGCCACCGCCGCGCGAACCGCTTCGGACTTCAAGTCGAGCACCTTCAGCGACTCGGTGTCCGCACCGGAGACCGACTGTACCGGCACTGAACTTCTTGGCCGCGCGAAGTCCTACGTGACGGGCAAGCACATTGTGCTTCAGCTGTGAGCAGAAGGCGTAAACTCTTTGCTCACCAAGACCACCCGCACGTTCTACACCGTCTAGCAGACCCTACTTCTCAACCCGCCTGGCCTGAGGCAAGCACCTTGGCCGGGCGGGTTTCGCGGTCGAGATAGTCGTGCGACAGCGTCTCGCCATTGACTCCGAACGGGCAGACGCCAATTCTCGAACCTAGACACGACACGAGAGCCGCGCCGGGGTGCGCGGCGGCGACAGGCTCATTTCATCAGGTGCCCCCGTCCAGTCGCTAGGCAGAGCGATGTCTGGTCACCAAGCGATGAGTTCTTTCAGGCGGTGGGGCGGTTTGCAATGACGGTTTAACTTCGCCGCTTCGTGACAACAGAAGTCGGTTTCTAAAACTGAAACAGGGCGGTGTCGGACTCTTCGAGTTGCGCAATGTCCCATTCGCCGTTGAGCGAAACCGTTTTGTGGAGGTCTTCCATCGTTACTGACGGGGCCATCTCCGTGATGTTCTCACCAGCATCGAGTCTGCCTTCGGAGTTGAGCATGGCACCGACTACGAGCTTCAAGGCACCGTCTTCGCGAACGAGCAATGGAACGATAACAGTGTCGTGCCCTTGGTCGAAGAAACGCTCCGCGGCCTGTCGAACATCACCGACAGTTCGGGACCACTCACATGGGATAGCCGGTGTGGAAGGCGTCCAGCGGTGGTCTTGAGCCATCTTATTTCGGAAATCCGCGTCACGGATGATGACCCGGCGAAAAAGGGCGCCGATTGCCATGCGCAACTTTACTTCGACTTCCGCAAGTCGCTGCTCTGCAATTCGCTTGTTCTGGTCAGCCTCAATAAGTTGGCGAGACAGGCTGACCTGCGTGTTTTCCTTTTCGATGAGTTCAGCGTTCACTTACCTGTCCCTCCATTCTTTGTAGTGCTGTTCTGCCTTTTCCATCATCTCGATGTAGCACTCATCGTACATCGCATTGATGATTTCGATGCAGTCTTCTGCGGAAGACTGCTCCGCGAAATCTCGGTAGATATGTCTCTCTTGATTCCGACCGCTCCGGAAAAATTGATGTCTATGAATACTGTTATCTTTACAGTCGATGCGAGCTACGTCGACGTTGCCACCTGTCCTGTTGTATTCGTGGGTCGGTTCCACGTAGTGGTTAAATGCGAAGTCAACATAGCGCCAGGGGTGTTCAAGATAGTCGCACCGCACATTGAGGAACTGCCCGTGCCCCAAGTCGTCCGGGTAATCGAAGAGCGTAATGGCATCTTCGGGAGCCGAGTACTCAAATGTGCCAGCCTTGAACATGTTCATATCAGCGCTGCGGTAGCCACGATTACTTTTCGGGTTCGTCGTTCCCACGTTGAGAATTATTTACGGCAGCTGAGCCACCCACAAGTCGGGTGCCCCCTCGGAGGCTGTGGACGATGATGCGACCAGAGCTGATTCGGTCGATATAACTGATTACAAGCGCTGGAAAACCCCGTGTTCCATTCGGGCAAACCGACTAAGGGTAACCGATTCCCATGACACTGCTTGAAGGAGGACAGTCGCGTATGGCGCAAAGCGATTCCGAAAGTCATATCCGGATAATTTCCGGTGTCCAGGACATGAGTGCAACAACGACGTCCATTGCTGAGGATATAAAGATGGTCCGGTCCGCACTCTTGTATGCCGACCATGTTGAGATGTATTCGGCAGGAACGTCGATGCTCCGCCAAATGAAGGAGTTCACTGCTGACGGGGATTTAGACCTCGCACTGCGTATGTATGCCATGACGGCGCAAACCGAAGACATTGAGCCCTCGAAAAGAACTCAACTGATGACACTCATTGAAATGGTGGAATCATACGCAGCGCTGCGAAAAACGTTTAATCGGTCCTCGCGTAGAAACAACCCGGAGTTCCGGAAAATCGACAGTCTTTTCAATGACTCATTAAAGAGCCTTCGCCGAGCAGGAAATGAGACAAAGAGAACTGTCGAGCGAATGTGGCTCAACTACGGAGGTAATGAGCTCGACGTCGCACTTGAAACGGGCCTCCTGTCCATCAACGATGAATGGGCCGATGCGCTCATGGAGAAAATAGACAGCGTTGAGGAGGCCGCGGAAATTCTTGGAGAAGCGATTACCACGGCCAAGGGAAATCTCCTGTTCGACTCCATGGCCGGTGGGCTAGCGCGCGCGATGCACAAAGAGGGCCGGCTGGTATTGCCCAACTTTCACCAGACAAACATCAAAACCACCCGGTTAGGCAACCAGATGATTTTGCTGCTTCCAAATATGGCTGGTGTAGATGTCGAAAAGGTGTTAGAGGTGAAGCAAGAGGTCACCGCCAGCCTTGCCAACTATCGGAGAAGCACCAGAAATCTACAGGAGAAACTCCGAGAGGACGCACTATCGCCCCACCTTGACGAGGAAATCGAACAACTGTGGTTTGATGACGTTTCTGTTCAAGTCGAGGAACTCACGCAGGCGGTATACGACAGCAATCTGGGAACTGCGAAAGATGTTCTTGTTGCCTCGGTGAAGGAGGGGGCGAGAGCGGCCGTTCACGGCACATTTTCTATTGCCCTTGCAACAGTGCCCGCATGGGATTTTGCGGGTTTCCAGAACAACCCAGCCGCCTTCGCAGCACTTGGCGCTGCCGCTTTTTCGGGTGGCGCGATGTACAAGTATGCGAATCAGGGGATTGAAGAAGGACTCAAAACCTACCGCGTTGCAAAGAACCGCAAGAAGGAAGCACGGAATGATGGGCTCTTCTACTTGGCTAACGTGAGCCATCTGGTGAACTAAGGGGCAAATACGGGGCTGCGGCGTTCTCACCGCGGGCGATTCGATTTCCGCTGCATGGGCCCCTTTCGGGCGCCGGCTAGGATGAATCTGGAACTAAACAGAGAATGCCATGGAACTAGGACTGGAACTGAGCTGCGTTGGTGGTGGTCAGTGAGTTTTCCGAAACCCCCGTTGTCTCGAGACTTTTTGCCCGACTTTGTGATGGTCGCGTGCCCGTGTGGTGAGTGTGCGCCGCTAGTCAATGGGGGCGACGCGGATGAGGTTGCCGTCTGGATCGGCGACGACGAAGGTGGTGCCGAAGACTTCCTCGTACGGCTTGCGGAGGACGTTTACGCCCTTGTCATTCCATCGCTCGAACGTCGTGGTGACTTCGTCAGCGGGGACGTTGAGGCACACTTCGGTGGTGCGGTTTCCTGCGGCACCGAGGGCTTCAGAGTTGCCGGTCCACAAGGCAAGGTACACGTTCTCCGCCAGGGCGAATGTGACGTAGCGGGGTGAGACGAAGTCGGTGTCGAGGCCGAGAAGATCGCGGTAGAACGCGACAGAGGTGTCGATATCCGAGACATAGACGATGAAGACGATTTCGCGGTTCACTGGTTGCTCCTTAGATAGCGGACAGTGATGCCAGGATAAAGAAAACCACTGCGGAGCGAAGGGCGCTGGGATGAGCCCGGATCGGGGCGGAGACTAATCCTGCACCTGCGCCCTGACGGCAGATCCGCCGGCCTCGCAGCGTGAGGAGCGCCATGTGATCACGGCGCCGGCAAGGGCGACTATGGGGATGCCGATGAGTGTCATCAGTCGGGACGTCGTTGACAGATCAGTCGCGACATGGTGGACAAACCGTCGTCTTGGTGTGATGACATCCTGTGCCATGCCCCGACGTTCCGGGTGAACCCCGATCTCCTCAAGGCTCTTGATGAGGCCCCGTTGGAGTATTCGCTGATCCGCGGGCGGGGCTGCGGTACCGTTTTCGTGTCCCCCTTCCCTTCCTGAGATTCCCCAGCGTGGACAAAGATCGACCACCAATGATCCACATCCCGGCGACACGACAAGAGGCAACGACATGACTGGCGGCGCAGAGAAGACACTTTCCGATGAGGCGATCGTCGACCTGCTCGACCTAGGGGCCACCGTCGAGTGGACACAACCGCGCGACACCACGGCCCAGCACCTTCTGGACCGGGGCTGGTCACCGACGCGTCGTGGCGTTCGTCTGATGCATCCGGAGGGACTGTCGGGATCGGTGACGGGGGCGTCGGACACTCTCGCGATCAACCAGGCGCACACGGTGTGGGCGCCCGACACCGACATGACTTCCGATGAGTCGGTGCAGCGTATCGCCCATGTCGTCGCCGTGGTTCGTGGCCATCTCGATGCCGAGCCGCAGGCTATTCGTCTCGATACGGGGTTCTTCGCCGCGCGTTGGCTGCTGGACAGTGAGGCTTCGGTGCTGGTCGACAACCGCACCATCACCTACAGTTCACCGACGCTGACTGCGGCCGAGACGTTCCGCGTCGAAGCGCCCGACGCGTGGGCCGCGTATCTAGATGAGTGATGAGTCTCGTTCCCCGCCCATCCCTCGAGGCCGGGGCGTTAATCCTGCACCTGCGCCCTGACGGCTGATCCGCCGGCCTCGCGGCGGGGTGAGGAGCGCCATGTGATCACGGCGCCGGCAAGGGCGACCATGGGGATGCCGATGAGCATGCGGGTAGTCAGCTCATCGCCTTTAAAGAGCCAGCCGAGGATTGAACCGACGACAGGATCGAGGGCGAAAAGCGTGCCGACGACCTGGGCGGAGGTGATTCGCGCGGCCAGGGTGTCGGCGATATAGGGGATGACCACGCCGATCAGGGCGGCGAGGGTGAGGATGAGCCAGGAGGTGGGGGAGACGTCGATAAGCTTTGGCGCGGCGATGGGAAGCGTGACGAGTGCTGCGACCGCGACCGATATGGCGAGGTCTGTCAGGCCGCCGCCCTCTGCTTTGCCGACGCGTTCCGCGAAGACGGTGTAGGCGGCGAAGAAGCCGCCGGCGAGGAAGCCATAGATGAGGCCCACCGGGTCCATGCCGGACGACGGGCCCGCGATGAGCACGACGCCGATGAACGCGATGAGCGCCCAGCCGCGTTCGCGCCAGTGTTTGAGCCCCAAAAAGGAGACTGCGCACGGGCCGAGGAAGTCGAGCGTGACCACGACGCCAAGCGGGAGGCGGTCGACGGCGGCGAAGTAGAACTGGTTCATCGCGGCCATCGCGATGCCGTAGACGCACGCGTTGATCCAACGTTGGCGGGTGAATGTGCGCACTGCCGGGCGAAACGCGACGAGCAGCATCACGGCGGCGATGAGCAATCGGAAAGTCGACACCGCCACGGTGCCCAGCTCAGCAAAAAGCGTCGACGACACGATCGCCGACGACTGGATGCCCAACGACCCGATCAGCACGAGCACAACAGGCCGCAGATCCACCGCATCGTTCGTCCGCGCCACACGCCACCTCCTCTACCCGAAACAACCCTCCGCGCGAAGCGGAAGAAAACCCGTTCATCGTAACGGCAGGGCCAGTCCGGGGGAGGGGCAGGGGGGCGATTACGCAATGCCGAGCACGAGCAGTTGCACCAACGCGTTATTGCACATGTGCAGTATGAATCCCGCCCATATCGAACGGTGCCAGCGGGTCAGCAGAGCCATGGCGAGGCCGCCGAAGAACGTGTAAATCACGACGGGTGGCGCGATGTGCACTAGCCCGAACACCAGCGAGGTAAGCAGCACGCTGGAGAAAGCGGGCAGGAGGGTATCCAGGTACCCTATGAGGAGGCGCCGGAACACGAGTTCCTCAAGGAACGGGCCGATCAGCATGTACGCGGCGAGCGTGAACAGTACGAGCATGTCTCCCGCGCCAGCCGGGGCCGACGGGCCCTTCGATTCGACGTGGAGCAGCGAGGATACGAGCCCCGTGCACAACGCCGCCGCGATAATCGCGAGGGGGACCTGCCACAGCAAATGCCAGCCCCGCTTGCCCAACGGTCGAAATCCAAGGGGAAGCCCCCGGCGTTTGAAATAAACCACCAAGAAGATGGTGGGGATGACCAGCGACAAGATAATCATCACCGGCATGAGTGGTTTGACCATGTCACCGAGATCCAGACCACTCAACCCGAAAGCTGAGCCAATGAGCAACGCATAGACGGCCACCAGCGCCCCCATGCCGACCAGCATGTCTTTGAGCTGCGGGCGGATGCTTAGCGGATCGAGTTTCCTAATGTCCATTCCAGGAGATTGCATCCTAATGTCCATGCCAGCAGATTATCGACGGCGCGGGGCAGACGCACAGCCCGCTCTGCCTCCCAGCACCATTGCCAGCCAACCCTGAGGCAACCCCGATGGAACCGGCATTGGTTCGTCATTGCCCTCAACGGTTTATGACTCATAGTTGTTCTTGCGCGCGACAAGCGCGGCACGGGAAAATGACAGCAAATCGGCCCGCACCCTCCAACGAGAAGGTGCGGGCCGATTTGTGTGCGCGGAGTAGTTCTAACGCTGCTGAGCGTGGTAGCCGGGAGCGTCGTGCTGGCTGACCTTGCCGGAGCGCAGGTAATCGATCACGATCTTGTCTACCGCCGCATTACCGCGAGCGACATGGCCGTGGCCCGGACCGTGGACGGTGACCAGCTGCGTGCCCATCTCCTTCTGGATCACACCGCGACCGGAGTAGGGGGTCTGCGGATCGCCGGTCGCATTGATCTGCAGCGGGCGCGCGGCCAGACCGCCGCCGTTGAGCGGAATGGGCTTCGCCACTGGAGCTGCGCCGTTGCACGCGAGGCCACTTCCGATGAGGGTGTGCGCTGCCGCGAAAACGTCCTGCGAAATATTGTTGGTCCAGATTGCCCGCGGAATCAGCGAGTAGTCCGCCGGCGTGACATTCTCGTTGCAGATCTGAATGAACAGCAGGTTCAGGCGGGTTTTGTCTGCGCCCATGAGCTCGTCGACGACAGGCTTAGACGGAGTGGATTTCGGCTTGAAGGTGCCGTTGGTCATCCGTGCGAGAGTGTCCCAGTCGCTGGGTGCGGGGATGATCAGTTTTGTCTGCTGCAGGAGCTGGGAGTTGAACTGGGTTGCACCGGGCTTGAGCATCCGGCTCACAATTCCATCTGCTTCCACGCGCGCCTTACCGGTCGCGGTCATGGCGTCGGCACCTGCCTGGCCCGCGAACTCGAGCCCGGGAGGAAGATCACCGACGCGAGCTGGCGGCGGGACGACCGTGGGGTTGGTGCCGGTCTCCTGCACGACCTTCGCGGACCAGTACTGGTACGCCTTCAGCGGAGTGTCGCCCATGTGGTACGTGGCGTCATTGCGTGCCACGAAGTCGAAGTAGTCGTGCAGGGCACGCTCGTAGCCGCCCTCTTGCTCGATCATCAGCTTGTTCCACTGCTGGTCCGGATTCATCGCGGAATCAAGCACGACCTTGTCAGTGTGGTCCGGGAACATGGACGCGTAAGCGGAACCGAGGTACGTGCCGTAGGACAGACCCATGATGGAGACCGTGTCGTAGCCGAGTGCACGGCGCACCGTTTCCCAGTCGCGGGCGTTGTTCTCGGTGGTGATGGACTCCGCCAGGCCAGGATGCTCCTTCTGACACATCTGACGGGACACTGCACCGGCGTTGACCGTGCTTTCTAGCTGGCTGCTCATCGCGTCGAGCTGGTTCGCAGGTGCGGCGGGCTCGCACACCAACGGCGTAGAGTGCTGCAATCCGCGCGGCTGAACGGCGACCATGTCCCACTCGTTGCGGATCTCCTTCGGCCAAGTAAAACCCAGCGAGTCAGAGCCGACGTAGGTGTAGGCATCGCCACCGGGACCGCCGGGGTTGGCAAAGAGCACCCCGCGTTTTGCTGCCGGCTGTGCGGCCGGGACACGGACGAAACCGACAGAGATCTTCGGGCTCTTCGGATCGCCGTAGCGCATCGGCACAGGGACCTCACCGCATTCAGCGCCCGGGGCGTCGACCGTGGCCGGGCACGGTCCCCACTTCACCTCCGGGGCCGGTGCAGGGTCCGCCTGCGCCGTCGCGGTGCTAAAGGGTGCGGCAATCAGCGATGCCGCCACGCCTACTGCTGCTAGAAATGGGGCGGTGCTCCTTTCCCGTGTGCCTGACGGTGTCTGTTTCAGTGACGGTGTTTTCTTGCGAAACACAGCGCAGCCTCCCAATCCAGCAGGTTCTATTGAAATTCTTCAAAAACAACAGTCACTGATAATAGTCTTCGCATGGGCTGGACGCAGGGTGATGAAGAATGTGAAACGGCCCGTCCCTTCCTGATACAGAAGAGCGGGCCGTTTCTCGATGCGCGCAGCATTCCGGGGCGGTGATGTCGCCCCGAAAAGGCGTGCTGGCTAGTCCACGAGCAGGACGATCAGGTCGCGCGGACCGTGAACGCCCTCGACGCGGACGAGCTCGATATCGGAGGTCGCCGACGGGCCGGAAATCAGCGTGCTGGGCAGCTCTGGGTCGAGTTTGGCGAACATCTCCGGGACGCCGTAGACCACGGAGTCCATGTGCACGATGCACAGGTGGCGGTCGGGGACCAGACTCAGTGCGCGGCGGCCGCACTTTCCGGCGCCGCCTTCAGACTGGAGGCAGATGGTGCCGGTCTGGGCGGACGTGACGACGGAGCCGGTGACGACAGCGTCGACGTCGTTAAGCTCGCGCGGATCGATGGTGACATCGTCCGGCTGCGCATTGCCGTCGAAGGAGGCGAACAGCTCGGCGTCGAGGCCCTGCGCGTAGCGGACCTCGTTGCACTCGTGCTCGCGGAGAATGTCCACGATCGCGCCGGGCAGCTCGGCGGAGGAGACGGTTTTGACCTCCGCTTTGTAGTCCACTAGGCGGTCGACGAGCATCTCGCGCAGCTCGTCGCGGTTCAGCGGCGACTCCGTGCGGTACTCGTGGGCGTGCTCGACGCTGGCAGGGGAGTCGGCGAGCTTGTGCGCGTCGCGGATGCGAGCGAGGATGTCTTCCTTAGCGGTACCCATTACTTCTCGTCCTCCTTGCGGTTGTAGCGGGTCCAGGAAGCGCCCGAGGCGGGTGTCTCCTCGGCTCCGGCGGTGCCGGTCGCATCAGGTGCGGTGTGACCCTTGACGCCCTCCGCCTTGGCTTCGGCCATGAGGCGCTTGGCCTCGTCGGACTCGAACCACTGGCGGAAGGACTTCTTCGGCGGAACTGCGACGTCGCGGTAGTCCGTCCAGCCGGACACCGGCGGCGGCATCTTGTTGATGACACCGTTGAATCCACCGAGGATGCGGCCTGCGGCGACCATGCGCACTGCCTTGTCCCACAGTTTGGAGTGGCCCCACATCTGGCCGATGGCCGAGAACATTGCGCCTTCGACAGGCGGGCGGTGCTGCTCGACCTTCTGGTGGCGCATCTCCAGCAGCACGTCCGTGATCGGGATCTTGACGGGGCAGACCTCGTCGCAACGCCCGCACAGGGAGGACGCGTACGGAAGCGACGCGGTGACGTCGTCCGTCGAGTCCATGCCTGCGAGCTGCGGGGTGAGGATCGCGCCGATCGGGCCCGGGTAGACCGAACCGTAGGCGTGGCCGCCGGCGCGCTCGTAGACTGGGCACACGTTCAGGCACGCGGAGCAGCGGATGCACTTCAGCGCCTCGCGGCCGATCTCGTTGGACAGGGCAGCGGTGCGGCCGTTGTCCACCAGCACGATGTGGAAGTCCTGCGGACCGTCGTTTTCCGTCACGCCCGACCAGATGGAGGTGTACGGGTTCATGCGCTCGCCTGTCGACGAACGCGGCAGCAGCTGCATGAACACGCCCAGGTCCTCGTAGGACGGCAGGATCTTCTCGATGCCCATGACGGTGATCAGCGTCTCCGGCATGGTCAGGCACATGCGTCCGTTGCCTTCGGACTCGACGATGGAGACCGAACCGGTCTCCGCGATGCCGAAGTTGCAGCCGGAGATGGCCACCTTGGCCTTCATGAACTGCTCACGGAGGAATGTGCGGGACGCCTCGGCCAGTTCAGCGGGCTCAGCGGTGAGATCCTTCGACGCGCCCGGCATCTTCTGGGTGAAGATGTCGCGGATCTCCGCACGGTTGCGGTGGATCGCCGGGACCACGATGTGGGACGGGAAATCCTCGCCCAGCTGCACGATGAGCTCGGCCAAGTCCGTCTCGCGAGCGTTGATGCCGTTTTCTTCCAGAACGTCGTTGAGCGCGATCTCCTGGGTGAGCATCGACTTGATCTTCACGATGTCGGTCTCGCCGGTGTCCTTGACCAGATCAGTGACGATCTGGGACGCCTCCTTGGCGTCGCGCGCCCAGTGGACGTGGCCGCCGCGCTTGGTCACGTTCTCCTCAAACTGCTCGAGCAGCTCGGGAAGACGCGCCAAGGTGTCGCGCTTGATGGTCGAGCCGGCCTCGCGCAGCTGCTGCCAATCGTCGAGCTCGTCGACGACGCCTTGGCGCTTCAGACGGATCTGCGTCGTGGCGTAGTTCAGGTTGCGGCGCTGAGTCGAGTTGTTCAGCTCAGTCTTAGCGTTCTTCTGGAACTTGTTGTATTCGCGGAAGTGCCCCAGGTCGTGCGGCGCGTGGGGCGGCATCGTCGGGTTACCAAGTCCGACCTTCACAGCATCTTCTCCTTCGTGTACGCGGCGGACTCGGGCGTCCACGGGTTTTCGCGGGTCGAGGCGAGAATCTCAGCGATGTGGATTGCGCGAATGCCCGTGTGCTGGCGGGACATGGCTCCGCCGATATTCATCAGGCAGGAGGAGTCGCCTGCGGTGACGTACTCCGCGGCGGTGTCCTTGATGTGGCGGACCTTGTCGGAGACCATCGCGGCTGAGGTATCGGCGTTCTTCACAGCGAAGGTGCCGCCGAAGCCGCAGCATTCCTCGGAGTTGGGCAGCTCCACGAGCTCCAGCCCGTCGACGGCCTTGAGCAGGTCAGTCGGACGGTCGCCGACCTTGATGAAGCGGCGGGAGTGGCAGGTGGAGTGGTAGGTGACGCGGTGCGGGAAGAATGCGCCCACATCGGTCGTGCCCATGACATCGACGATGAACTCGGAGAGGTCGAGGGTCTTCTTGGTGGTCTTCTTGGTGCCGGCGACCAGCTCCTTGGACCCGTAGCGCTCGGCGATGCGGGTGTGCTGCTCGCGCACGGCACCGGTGCAGGAGCCGGACGGAGTGACCACGTAATCAATGGAATCGTCGGCGAATGCGTCGACGTAGTTTTCAATCATGGGCACCGTCTCTTTCTGGTACCCGGTATTGATATGCATTTGTCCGCAGCAGGTTTGCTCCGGAGGGAAGACGACCTCGCATCCAAGTCGGGACAGGACGAGAGCGGCCGCCTTGTGCGCATCGGGGAACAGTGCATCCCCGAGGCATGTGGAAAACAGGGCTACGCGCACTGATTGGCTCCTTTCTGGGTAAGTTGCCGGGCAGTGGCCAGGTTCAATTAAACTCCGTTCCCATGACGCCTGCAGACCTCACCTCCATTGTCCGCACCATCACCGTCGATACCCTCGACAAACATGACCTCGACTCCTCGGTCGTGCCCGAGACGGTCACCGTCGAGCGTCCGCGTAACCCGGAGCACGGCGATTACGCGACGAATATCGCATTGCAGGTGGCCAAGAAGGCGGGCACCAATCCGCGTGAGCTCGCGGGCTGGCTTATCGACGCCTTGTCTGCCCGCCCCGAGATCGACTCCGCCGAGGTCGCTGGCCCCGGCTTCATCAATCTCCGCCTGGGTGCAGCTGCTACCGGAAGCATTGTTTCCGACATCCTTGAAAAGGGTCCATCTTTCGGTTCATCTGACCTGTTCTCGGATGCGAAAATCAACCTCGAGTTCGTCTCCGCGAACCCGACCGGTCCGATCCACTTGGGCGGCACGCGTTGGGCCGCTGTCGGCGATTCGCTCGGCCGCGTACTGGAGTTCTCCGGTGCCGAGGTGACCCGTGAGTACTACTTCAATGACCACGGCGGCCAGATCGACCGCTTTGCCCGCTCCCTCGTCGCCGCCGCGAAGAATGAGCCGACGCCCGAGGACGGTTACGGCGGGGAATACATCGGGGAGATCGCTAGCGCGGTCGTCGATAAGCGCCCCGATGCTCTCGACGGCACTGACGCCGAGGTGCAGGAAGCGTTCCGCGCGGAAGGCGTGGAAATGATGTTCGCGCAGATCAAGGAGTCGCTGCACGAGTTCGGCGTGGATTTCGACGTGTACTTCCACGAGAACTCCCTGTTCGAGTCCGGCGCTGTGGACCGTTCGATCCAGACGCTGAAGGACAACGGGAACCTGTATGAGGCCGACGGCGCGTGGTGGCTGCGTTCGACCGACTTCGGCGACGACAAGGACCGCGTGGTGATCAAGTCCGACGGCGACGCCGCGTACATCGCTGGCGATATCGCGTACGTGGCTGACAAATTCGACCGCGGCCACACGCTGGCGATCTACATGCTGGGTGCCGACCACCACGGCTACATTGCGCGTCTGCGCGCCGCCGCCCAGGCTTTGGGGTACGACCCGGAGGCCGTCGAGGTGCTCATTGGTCAGATGGTCAACCTCGTGCGCGACGGCAAGCCGGTGAAGATGTCCAAGCGCGCCGGCACCGTGATCACTCTCGACGACCTCGTCGACCTGATCGGCCGCGACGCCGCGCGCTACTCGCTGGTCCGCTCGTCTGTGGATTCCACCCTGGATATCGACCTGGACCTGTGGGAAAAGCAGTCCAACGACAATCCCGTCTACTACGTCCAGTACGGTCACACGCGCCTCGCATCGATCGAGCGCAAGGCCTCTGAGGCCGGGGTCAGCCTCGTCGGCTCGGCTGACGGGAACGACGTCGACCTGTCGTTGCTCACCCACGAGAAGGAGGGCGACCTGATCCGCACCCTCGGCGAATTCCCGGCAGTGGTGAAGGCCGCCGCTGAGCTGCGTGAACCGCACCGCATCGCCCGCTACGCCGAGGAACTGGCCAGCGTCTTCCACAAGTTCTACGACGCGTGCCAGATCCTGCCGAAGGCTGGCGAGAACCCGGAGCCGATCCACGCCGCACGTCTGGCTCTGGCCGCTGCTTCCCGCCAAGTGCTCGCGAACTCCCTGCGACTCCTCGGCATCACCGCACCGGAAAGGATGTAATTCGTGCTCGATCCCGTCCTCAATACGGCGAACCTATTGCGCGATGATCTACTGCGCGTGCGTCACGACGAAGCCGGCTGCTTCAATGACCTGCCCGCGCACGTGTGGCCGCGCAACGCCGCGCGCCACGACGACGGCACCGTCTCTATCGCTGGTGTGCCGTTGACGGATATCGCCGCGCAGTACGGCACCCCGGTCATGGTCGTCGACGAGGACGACTTCCGTTCCCGCTGCCGCGACATGGCCCGCGCCTACGGCGATCCGGCGCACGTGCACTACGCGGCGAAGGCTTTTCTGACCTCCCGCATCGCGAAATGGGTCGCCGAGGAAGGTCTCGCACTCGATGTCGCCAGCGAGAACGAGCTGCTGATCGCGCTGGCCGCCGATTTTCCGGCCGAGCGCATCACCGCCCACGGCAATAGCAAGTCCGATTCCTTCCTGCGCCGCTGCGTGACCAGTGGCGTCGGCCACGTGGTGATCGACTCCCACCAGGAGCTGGACACCCTCGAGCGCATCGCCGGGGAAGAGGGCGTGGTCCAAGACGTGTTCATCCGTGTCAAGCCTGGCGTGGAGGCGCATACGCACGAGTTCATCGCCACCAGCCACGAAGACCAGAAATTCGGCCTGTCGCTCGCATCTGGGTCCGCGTTCCTCGCCGCGCAGACCGCTCACGCCGCGTCGAATATTCGACTGACCGGGCTGCATTGCCACGTCGGTTCCCAGGTCTTCGACGCTGAGGGCTTCAAGCTCGCCGCCTCCCGTGTGCTGGGCCTGTACGCGAAGATCTACCGCGAGCTTGGTGTGGAGTTGGAATACCTCGACTTGGGCGGTGGCTACGGCATCGCCTACACCGTGGACGAGGAGCCGCTCAACGTAGATTCCGTCGCCCGCGATTTGCTGCGCGCCGTGTGCGAGGCAGCGGGGGACTTGGAGCTCACACCGCCGAAGGTCATCGTGGAGCCCGGCCGCGCGATCGCGGGTCCGGCGGCCGTGACCGTCTACTCGGTCGGCACCGTCAAAGACGTTCACGTGACCGACGATGCCACCCGCCGCTACATCGCTGTGGACGGCGGAATGAGCGATAATATTCGCACCGCGCTCTACGGCGCGGAATACGACGCGCGCGTGATCAACCGGAACACCGAAGGCGCTCCGCACGCCACGCGCTTGGTCGGATCGCACTGCGAATCCGGCGACATTCTGATCAATAATGCCCTCTGGCCTGACGATATTGTCCCCGGCGACCTCATTGCCCTTGCCGCCACCGGGGCTTACTGCTTCTCCATGGCGTCCAATTACAACTGCTTCGGCCGCCCCGCAGTGGTCAGTGTCCGCGAGGGCGAAGTCACTCCGATGGTGCGCCGCGAAACGGTTGAGGACCTACTCGCGCGGGAGGTTTTTGTAGACTCGTAGGCCATTGCTGTCCACCCCCTAGACATAGGAGAACCATGACTGCGCTGAGCGCCGAAGGAAGGAACGGAAACTACCCGGGCAAGGGCATCGGGCAACCCGTGGGGGTCGCCGTGCTCGGTATGGGTACCGTCGGCACTGAGGTCCTGCGCTTGATCAACGAGTTCTCCGGCAGCCTGGAAAACCGCATCGGCGGCCCGATCGACGTCCGCGGGATCGCCGTGTCCGACCTGGGCAAGAAGCGCGAGGTCCTGGACAAATTCCCGGACATCACGCTCACCGACAACGCCCGCGAGCTCATCGACCGCGACGATATCGACGTCGTCGTCGAGGTCATCGGCGGCATCGACTACCCGCGCGAACTGGTCCTCGCCGCGCTCAACGCCGGAAAGTCCGTGGTCACCGCCAACAAGGCGCTCATCGCCGCGCACGCCGACGAGCTTTCCGACGCAGCCAACGCCGCAGGCGTCGACCTCTACTACGAGGCCGCCGTGGCCGCCGCGATCCCCGTCGTGGGCATGCTGCGCCGCTCCTTGGCCGGCGACCAGGTCCAGCGCATATCCGGCATCGTCAACGGCACGACGAACTACGTGCTCGATGCAATGGCGTCCACCGGTGCGAGCTACGAGGAAGCCCTCGCCGAGGCCACCCGCTTGGGCTACGCCGAGGCCGACCCCACCGCCGATGTTGAAGGCCACGACGCCGCCTCCAAGGCTGCGATCATGGCGTCGATGGGCTTCCATTCCCGCGTCACCTACGACGACGTGCACGCCGAGGGCATCACCAATATCACCGCAGCAGACATCGAAGCCGCAGCCGAAGCCGGCTTCACTATCAAGCTGCTCGCTATTTGCGAGAGGCTTATCGACGACGCCGGCAACACCTCCGTCTCCGCTCGCGTCCACCCGACGCTGGTGCCGAACGACCACCCGCTCGCGAGCGTCGATAAGTCCTACAACGCTGTCTTCGTCGAAGCTGAAGCTGCTGGCCGCCTGATGTTCTACGGCAATGGCGCCGGCGGTGCGCCCACCGCGTCCGCTGTGCTCGGCGACCTCGTCGGTGCCGCCCGCAATAAGATTCTCGGCGGCCGTGCCCCGGCGGAGAACCCGTACGCGCACTACCCGGTCGCCGATTTCGGCGACGTGCCGACGCGCTACCACATCGACATGTCCGTCGTGGACCGCGCCGGCGTCCTCGCCGAGATTTCCCGGCGCTTCTCCGCGCAGGACATCTCCATTTCCGCCGTGCGCCAGGAGGAGTCCGGCGAAGACTCCCGCCTCATCGTGGTCACCCACAAGTCGCTCGAGCGCAAGCTCGCTGGCATCGTCGACGAGCTGCGCGACATTGACGAGGTCAAGTCGATCAACTCCGTCATTCGTCTGGGCGCGTAGACAATGAGCGTTGATCTCGAAGTGGGCCTGCGCGCCCGCGTGACTGTTCCCGGCAGCTCCGCGAACCTGGGGCCTGGCTTCGACACCCTCGGCCTCGCCGTCGGCATCTACGACACCGTCGAGGTCGAGGTCACCTCTTCCGGCCTCGAGGTGGAGATCTTCGGCGAGGGCGCCGACGAGCTGCCCCGTGATTCTTCCCACCTCGTGGTCAAGGCCATCAATTCCGGCCTGCACGCTGCCGATGTTCATGCCCCGGGGTTGAAGGTGACCTGCCACAACAACATCCCGCAGTCCCGCGGTCTCGGCTCGTCCGCCGCTGCTGCTGTCGCCGGTGTCGTCGCCGCCAACACGCTTGCTGGTGATCCGCTGAGCACCGATGAGGTCATCCAGCTCAGCTCCGCCTTTGAAGGCCACCCGGACAACGCCGCCGCCAGCGTGGTCGGTGGGGCAGTGGTGTCGTGGACTGACATCCCCGTCGATGGCGTCTCGCAGCCTGAGTACCGCGCGGTGCCGCTGACCGTGCACCAGGACATTATCGCGACCGCGCTCGTGCCCGACTTCCGCGCGTCCACGAATGCCGTGCGCAAGGTCCTGCCGTCGCACGTCACGCATACCGACGCCCGGTTCAACGTCTCCCGCACCGCTGTCATGACGGTCGCGATCCAGACCCACCCCCAGTTCCTGTGGGAGGGCACCCGCGACCGCCTGCACCAGCCGTACCGCGCCGATGTCCTGCCCGTCACCGCCGAGTGGGTGAACCGCCTGCGCAACCGCGGTTACGCCGCCTACCTCTCCGGCGCCGGTCCGACCGCGATGGTGCTGTCCACCGAGCCCGTCGACCCGAAGATCCTCGACTCCGCGCGTGACGACGGCCTGCGCGTCCTCGAGCTCGACGTCGCCGGCCCGATCACCGCTGAACTGCTTCGCGCATAAAACAAATAGGTAACGAAGCCTGCGTGGGGCTTGCGTTTCTTTTATTCTGTTTGGTGACGTTTACCACAGTTGGGAAGGAACGAAGGTTTATGCAGGCGTTGTCTTCATCGGTGCGGGCGAGGGGTTTCCTCGCTTTTTTGTTTGCCGTGGTGTGTTGTGTGGCGTGGGCGCCGGTGGTGTTCGCGCAGAGTGGCTCGGAGTCGTCTGAGGCGTCTTCTGAGACTTCTTCGTCTAAGGCTTCCGATTCGTCTGATTCTTCTGATTCGTCGGCGCCGGCTGATGCTTCCGGTGGTGAGGGGAGTGCGGATAGCAAGGCGATGCTGATTATGGATGCGTCGTCGTCGATGTTGGAGGACGATGCTGATGGTCCGCGTATTGATGCGGCGAAGAAGGCGTCGAAGGATCTGATTGAGTCTCTTCCGGGGACTGCCCAGTTGGGTTTGATGGTTTATGGTGCGCAGGAGTCTGATGCGCCGGATAACCGTGAGGCGGGGTGTAAGGATATTGAGACGTTGGCGAAGGTCGGCCAGGTCGATAAGGAGAAGTACGTCAAGGCGATTGAGGGTGTGACCCCGAAGGGGTATACCCCGATGGGCAACTCGCTGCGTGAGGCCGCCAAGGAGCTTGGCGACGAAGGCGAGCGCTCCATCATTCTTGTTTCCGACGGTATTGATTCGTGTGCTCCGCCGCCGGTGTGTGAGGTGGCTAAGGAGCTGGCCGAGGAGGGTGTGGATCTTGCTATTCACACTGTCGGTTTCAAGGTTGATGAGGAGGCCCGTAAGGAGCTGCAGTGCATTGCTGATGCCGGCAAGGGACAGTTCCTGGAAGCCGACGATGCCGGTAGTTTGGCTGATTCTTTGAAGTTCCTGACTCAGCGTGATGTGGGTAAGTACCAGTTGAAGGGCACGAAGTTCGAGTTCGCGGATAACCCCGAGGACGCCAAATGGCTGGATGAGGGGCAGTACCAGTCCAAGGTGACCCCCGACACCAACGCGAAGAAGGACCGTTTCTTCCGTGTTTCCGTCCCGGAGGGCCATAACGCCCGCATCACGATCACCCCGGTATGGCAGACCAACGGCGCCCACCACGACAGCGAGTTATTCATCTCGACCAGCGACGTCACGAACGAAAGCGACCCAGACTGCGGTAGATCAGCAACGACATTGGCAAGTGCGTCAAACTTTTCCACTCCACGTTTCGGGATCGATACGTACCAGATCACTTTGGATCGTTCCGACAGTTTGACCACGAATGGCAAGCAAAACCAGTGCGACATGAGCAACTGGCTGATCGGCACTCAGGTCTATCAAACCGGTGACAAGATCACTGAAGATGTGAATCTGGAAGTCAACGTGTTCTATGAACCGCTCCCAGACGAGGAACAGGCGAAGGAGTGGGACGACCGGAAAATCAATTCGCCGGGTGAACCAGAGAATGAGCCAAAAATCGAGGACGCCGAAGCGATCACGGGTGGCTCCGGCTTCAATGATGCGGTGGAGATTTCTGAAGGTTCCTATTCCGACAAGATCGTTCCCGGCGAATTCCGGATGTACAAAATCCCTGTCGAGTGGGGCCAGCGCCCGGTAGTGAGCGCCAAGTCGCCCAAGTCCGTGACTGAAGACGTCGATTCTATCGGGTTCGGCTTTCAAAGCCCGTTCCGGGGCCAGACTGGCGGTGCCGCGTTGAGCATCTACGATGACGAGGAAACAGCGGGTCCAGTCGCTCCGAGTGACTACGCATGGTATGCCACCAAAAGCCCGTGGCAGGGTTACTACTTCCTGTGGTTCGGCATGGGCACTAAAGGCGAAAGCGAGATCACTGGTGTGGAGCAGCCGTACGAGTTCGCGGTGACGCTCGATGGTGAGCCAGCTGATGGTGGCCCGGATTGGCAGCCGACCTACGAGGATGGTCCGGAGCCGTCGGATGAGCCGATCAAGTTCGACAGTGCCAATAACGACGACTCTAAGAAGGAGAGCGACGACGAAGACGGCGCTGGTGCCGCCGACGACGAGTCCGGGAAACCAGGCTGGCTGCTGCCGGTCGTGATCGGTTCGGGCTTGCTGCTCCTGCTGCTTATCGGTCTGTTGGTGTTCTTGCTGCGACGCCGGAAGAAGGGCGCTACGTCCCGTGTGAATGCGAATGACGAGTTCCACCACGATCCGCGCAACGTTCATCACGATCCGCGCAATGGCTCAACCGCCCAGTTCGGTCAGCACGGCCAGCAAGGCCCGCATGGTCAGGCCGGTCCGCACGGCCCCGGAGGGGCGCAGGGCCAGAACGGCAATCCCTACGGCGGCAACCCGTACGCGTAGAGCCCCGCGGTCGCCGGAGTAGGCGTGCAGGGCGCTATGCCGTGGGCACTATGCGATCTCCACTATGCGATGTGCACTCTGCAATCGCTGAAATCCCAGGTTGGGATTCGGTGAAGAACAGCATCGCATAGTGCTTCTGACGCGGCTGCGACGAGGAAGCTGGGGAAGGACGCAGAACTCGCCCCGGGGCGGGGGGAGAAGCCGGGGCAGAGACGACAAAATCGCCGCGCAGCGGGGTGGGCTGCGGGGCGATTCGTCGTTAGGCGAAGGTGCGTTTTAGTGCTTGGCCTCGTACTTGACGGGCTCCGGCAGGCCGCGGTCTTCGCGGACGCGGCGGGAGATGCGCTCGAGTGCGATGAGCGACTCGACGACCATCTCCGGGGTGACCGGGAACGGCATGTTGTGGATGGTCTCGTGCTCGGCGGTGGCGGCCTTGGCCACGGCCTCGAGCTCGTCGGTGTCCTCGGGGGTGAGGCCGATCTCGGTCAGGGTATTGGGCAGGCCGACCTTGGTGGTGAACTCGATGAAGTCCTCGATCTCCTGGGCGTCGGCACCCTCCATGATCAGCTGGGCGCAGGTGCCGACGTTGACTTTCTGGCCGTGGGACAGGCCGTGAGTCTGCTCGGCGGCGGTGAGACCGTCGTGGATGGCGTGGGCAGCGGCGAGGCCACCGGACTCGAAGCCGAGGCCGGACAGGAGGGTGTTGGCCTCGACGACAGCTTCAAGCGCGGGGGTGACCACGCCGGAGCGGACGGCGTCGAGCGCGGCGAGGCCGTGCTCCCAGAGGATGTCCCAGCTGAGCTTCGCCAGGGCAGCACCGGCGCGGGTTGGGTGGCCGCCGTTCATCGTGGTGCCGTTGCCCTTCGCGGTGGCGCGGGCCTCGACCCAGGTCGCGAGAGCGTCGCCGATGCCGGCAACGAGGAATTCGACCGGAGCGCGGGCGACGAGCTGGGTGTCGATGAGCACGACGTCCGGGTTCTTCGGGAAGAAGCGGTACTCGTCGAACGCGCCGTCCTCGGTGTAGATCACGGCGAGCGTCGACGTCGGGGCGTCGGAGGATGCGGCGGTGGGAACGCTGGCCCACACGATGTCAGCGTCGAAGCCAGCGGCCTTCGCGGCGTCGATCGCCGAACCGCCGCCGATGCCGACGATGATGTCGTGGTCCTCGGCCTTGATCTTCTCCACCAGGCCATCGACGGCCTTCGCGGTCGCGAATTTCTCGAAGCCCACGCGGTTGACGGGAAGACCAGCGGATTCGAAGCCTTCAGCAAGTTGCTTTTCGACGATCCCCCACACCGTGTCGTCCGACACCAGCAACGGGTTCTCGCTGAGTTTCTTCAGGTGCTCGCCCAGATCGGAGATCGCACCCTTGCCTTGGATATAGCGGGACGGGGAAGAGAAAATGTCGTGTTGTGATATGGCCCCAACGGTACGCCGATCTCGTGACATGCGTTTTTGTCCGACGAAACGTCGGCAGGCGAGCCAGACTATTCGGGGACTGCCGCGTCGGAGCTGGAGCCAGACTCCTCTGCGGTTCGGGTGCCGGGGCCGGGCAGGGTGATGATGTCGAATTCGTCCTTGGCCAAGTGCGAGCGCAGATCCACCTTGTCGAATTTGCCCACCGATGTCTTGTCGATCGAGCTGACAAAAGTCCAGTACTCGGGAGCCATCCAGGTGGGAAGCTCACCAGCGAGGTCCTTGCGGAGCTTCTTGGCCACGTCGATCGTCGGGGTGACATCGGCGTGCAGGACGGTGATGGCTAGGGGGCGCTCGCCCCATTTCTTGTCGGGGTAGCCGATGACGGCGCATTCGACGACCTCGTCGGACTCCATGATGAGGTTCTCCAGCTGGGCGGAGTAAATCCACTCGCCGCCGGAGCGAATGACATCGCGGGAGCGGTCGTAGAGAGTCATGAAGCCGTCGGACGTCACAGTGCCCACGTCGCCAGTGCGCAGCCACCCGGACTCGGTGAAGGAGTCGTCGGAGGTGGGGACGGGCTCGCCGCGGAACGTCGATACGCGCTTTGCTGCTTCCGGATTCGACGGCCAGTAATACGACGCGATGACATTATTTCCGCGAACGTGGATCTCACCGTCGTTGCGGTCGGTGCGGGAGACGATGCCGCCGTCGTTGACCACACGGTATTCGAGCCACGGGGCGAAGCGACCCTGCGAGATGCGGTAGGCCCAACGGCGCTCGCCGGACGCGCCCGATGGGGGGCGAGCAACCGTGCCCACCGTGGAGGTCTCCGTCATGCCCCAGACGTGGATAATGTCCACGCCGTAGCGTTCCTCCCACACCTTGATCAGCGCCGGCGGGGCAGGGGAACCGCCGACGTAGATTTCTGTAAGCGACATGCGTTCTGGCGGGTTGTGCAGGTAGTGCACCATGAGCTGGATCCACAAGGTGGGCACGCCGTGCGCCACGCGCGGGTGCGTGCCGGCGATGAGCTTCGCCAGCGTCGGTGCCGACACATCCGAATCAGGCAGTACAAGGGGAGTGCCCGCCAAAAACGCGGAGAACGGCACGTTCCAGCTCAGCACGTGGTAGATCGGGATGCAGCACAAGAACGACTCACCGTGGGTGATCGCCAGCGAATCAGTGGCACGCAGGCTCATCGCCGTCAACCAGATCGACCGGTGCGAGTACGCGATGCCCTTCGGCGGGCCACTGGTCGCGGTGGAATAGCAGATCGCTGCGGCAGTGTTCTCGGGGAGTTCGGGCCAGGGATAGAGGGTGGACGCGCCGTCGAGAAGCGATTCGTACGAGAAAACCTCGACCCCGTCCGGGACCGCTGCGCGCTCGGCGCTCAAATCTGTCAGCCCCGTGAAACACACGGCACGCACCGTCGGGCATTCCTCCACAATGCGGCCCACCTTCGGCGCGAGGCGCGGATCCGCGATGAGCACCTCGATCTCCGCGTGGTTGACGATGTACGCGATCTGGTCCTCCATCAACTGCAGGTTCAGCGGCACGAACACCGACCCCTTCGCCGACGCGGCGAACATCACCTCGAGGTGCTCCGCGCAATTGTACAACAACGAGCCCACCCGTTGGTCCCCGTCGATGCCCAGGTGGTCCTCCAACGCATGCGCGAACGCCGCCGCGCGCGCACCGACCGCCGCGAACGTGGTTTCCTCCGCCTCGCCGTTGCGCCACGTGGTCACCTTCGTGCTCCCGTGCACCGACGCCCCGTATTCGAGAATGCGCCCGACGGAAAACGGCACTTCCTGCATGGTGGAAAGCATGCAGCTCACTCTACCGTGGCCCCCTTTAGCGCGGGTTGGTGAACCGCATTTTGCGCGCGTCCGCTACACTGTCGGACAAGATCGCGAGCTGAGGCGCTTTTCGCCTCCAGATTCCGCCCATGCCCTTAGCTTTTCCGCATGTAGCGCGTCTCCGATCTAGCGTGCACCACCTCCGCCCCTTATATATTGCGGGCTTTGATCGCCTGTCGGCCGAGAGTGGGGACAACCGCGTGAAAACACAGCGTCGCACGAATATGACGAAAGGACATCCGTGACCGATACGGGTAACGCCGCGAGCCAGGACCTCGCATCGCTGAAGCTTCCGGAGCTGCGCAAGATCGCCGCCGAAAAAGGCCTGCGCGGCACGTCCGCCCTGCGCAAGGGCGAGCTGATCCAAGCCATCACCACGGGCACCGTCCCGCAGCGCGCACGTCAGCGCGCCAGCGAGCAAGCCGCCGCAGACAACGCCGGCGCTGCTGAAGCTCCGAAGAACGACGACAAAAAGACCGAGAAGAGCGACGACAACAAGGGCGACGAGCAGCGCTACGAATCCCGCTCCGCCGCTCGCCGCGCGCGCCGCAACCGCGCCAAGCACGAGCAGAAGCTTGACGACGGCTCTGCTAACCGGGACTCCCACGACGACCGCGACTCCCGCGACTCCCGCGACGACCGTGGCGGCGATAACCGGGGCGACCGGAACGATCGCGACAACCGAGACAACCACGACGACCGTGGTGACCGGAACAACCGCGGAGATGGTAACAACAACCGCGGCGGCGGAAACAACCACGACGGTGGCGGTAACGGCGGAAATGGCGGCGGGGGGGGCCGTCGCGGACGCCGCAACCGCAGGAACCGCCGCAACCGCGATAACCACAACGGCGGTGGCGGCAACAACCAGAACCACAACAACGGCCAGGACCTGGACCCGGAGGAACTGCAGGAGGTCGCGGGCATCGTCGATATCGTCGATAACAACGCGGCGTTCGTGCGCACGACGGGGTACCGGGCGAACCAGGCGGACGTGTTCATCAACAACAACCTGGTGCGCCGCTGCGGCCTGCGCTCGGGCGATGCGGTGATCGGCCAGGTCCGCGCGAACGGTCAGGGGCACACGCACGGCAACGGCCGTAACCGCCACCGTTACAACCAGTTGGTGCGAGTGGACACGATCAACGGAATGACGGTGGACGAGGCGAAGCAGCGCGCGGAATTCCACAAGCTGACCCCGCTGTACCCGAATCAGCGTCTGCGTCTGGAAACCGAGCCGAATATCCTCACCACGCGCGTGATCGACCTGGTCATGCCGATCGGCAAGGGCCAGCGCGCGCTGATCGTCTCCCCGCCGAAGGCTGGTAAGACGACGATCCTGCAGAATATCGCCAACGCGATCGCGCATAACAACCCCGAGTGCTACCTCATGGTCGTGCTTGTCGACGAGCGCCCCGAGGAAGTCACCGACATGCAGCGCTCCGTGAAGGGAGAGGTCATCGCCTCCACCTTCGACCGCCCGCCGAGCGAGCACACTGCCGTGGCGGAGCTGGCCATCGAGCGCGCGAAGCGCCTCGTCGAGATGGGCCAGGACGTCGTGGTCCTGCTCGATTCCATCACCCGCCTGGGCCGCGCGTACAACAACTCGTCGCCGGCGTCGGGCCGCATCCTGTCCGGCGGCGTCGACTCGAACGCCCTGTACCCGCCGAAGCGCTTCCTGGGTGCTGCCCGCAATATCGAGGAAGGTGGCTCGCTGACCATTATCGCGACCGCCATGGTGGAGACTGGCTCGGCAGGCGACACTGTCATCTTCGAGGAGTTCAAGGGCACCGGCAACGCTGAACTCAAGCTCGACCGCAAGATCGCCGAGCGCCGCGTCTTCCCGGCCGTGGACGTCAATCCGTCCGGCACGCGCAAGGACGAGCTGCTCATGAGCCCGGAGGAGACGCGCATCATGCACAAGCTGCGCCGCATCCTCTCCGCGCTCGACCCGCAGCAGTCCATTGACATGCTGATCAAGCAGCTGAAGAAGACGAAGAACAACGGCGAATTCCTCGTTGGCGTGGCGCAATCCGCACCGATGGCCGCGGACCAGGAGACGGAGGAATACCAGTAATGGCAGAGAAATCGCAGGTTTCGCTTGTCGACGACTACGTCTCCGAGTACCAGGGCATCCAAGCCCAGATGAGCGACCCGGAAGTGGTCGGCGACCAGGATCTCTTCCGCAAGCTGTCCAAGCGCTACGCGCAGCTGCAGCCGATCATCAACGTCAACAACGATCTCAACCAGGCCCGCGAGGACCACGAGGCCGCCGCTGAGATGGCAGCCGAGGACAAGGAGTTCGCCGAGGAGGCCGCGCGCCTCGAAGGCGAGATCGTGCGCCTGGAGGAGGAGCTCGCTGATCTGCTCGCTCCGCGCGACGAGCACGACGCCGACGACGTGATCATGGAGATCAAGGCCGGCGCAGGTGGCGAAGAAGCCGCGCTCTTCGCCGGCGATTTGGCCCGCATGTACCAGAAGTACGCCGAGAAGGCGGGTCTGAGCTGGGATGTTCTCGACGTCGCAGAGTCCGACCTGGGCGGTGTCAAAGACATGACTGTCTCGGTGACCATGAAGAACCCGTCGCGCGACGGCGCGTGGTCGAAGCTGAAATTCGAGGGCGGCGTCCACCGCGTGCAGCGCATTCCGGTGACGGAATCGCAGGGCCGCATCCAGACGTCGGCAGCTGGCGTGTACGTCTTCCCGGAGACGGAGGACGTCGGCGAGATCGAGATCGACGAAAAGGACATCCGCGTCGACGTGTACCGTTCCTCCGGTAAGGGCGGCCAGGGTGTCAACACGACGGACTCGGCCGTGCGCATCACGCACCTGCCCACGGGCATCGTGGTCACGTGTCAGAAGGAGCGTTCCCAGATCCAGAACCGCGCGCGTGCGATGCAGGTTCTCCAGGCCCGTCTCGAGCAGGCCGAGCGTGAAAAGGCCGAGGCCGAGGCAGCGGAAGGCCGCGCTTCGCAGGTCCGCACCATGGACCGTTCGGAGCGCATCCGCACCTACAACTGGCCGGAGAACCGCATCTCGGACCACCGCATCGGTTTCAAGGCGAACAACCTCGACTCCGTGCTCGACGGCAACATGGACGACCTGATCACCGCGCTCCAGACCCACGAGCGCCAGGAACGACTTGAAGCAGAGTAGCCTCCGCTCAGCGATCGATAACGCAACGCAATCGCTTATCGACGCCCACGTTGCCTCCCCCGAAGTCGATGCCCGCCTCATCGCCGCCCACCTTCTCGGTGTGCCCGCAACTCAGCTGATTTTGGCCGAGCCGACGCCTGAATTCGAGGCGGACTACGCGGCCCTTATCGCCCGCCGCGTCGAGCGTGAGCCGCTGCAGCACATTCTCGGCACCGCGCCCTTCGGAGTGCACGATTTGAAGGTCGGCCCGGGCGTGTTCATCCCGCGCCTGGAGACCGAGGTGCTCGCCGAGTGGGCGGTGGAGCAGGCACCCACCGGCACTGTCGTCGACTTCGGCACCGGTTCCGGTGCGCTGGCGATTTATATCGCCGAGCGGGCACGCCCCGAACTCGTCATCGGCGTGGAGAAATCTCCCGTCGCCATCGCAGCTGCCCGCGGCAACGCCGCCGCGCATTCCAACGTGCGGATCATCGAGGGCGACATGACCGACCCGGACCTGCTATTCGAGCTGACCGGCACCGTTGACCTTATCGTCGCCAATCCGCCGTACGTTCCGTTCGTGCCGGAAGAATCCGGTGAACTCGAACCGGAGGTCTACCGCGACCCACTGGAAGCCGTCTTCTCCGGCGACGACGGCATGGACGCTATCCGCGGGCTCATTCCTGTCGCGGCTCGGCTGCTCGCCCCGGGCGGGAAACTCGGCATCGAGCACGACGACACGACAGCCGCGCTCACCCGCGAACTGGTCGAAGCTGACGGTTCATTTGAAAATATCCGCAACATGCCCGACCTCACGGGGCGCGACCGTTTCGTCACGGCGAGTAAGCTACGGACAAACTGACCTCTTTCATCTCTTAAGGAGCACCACTTCAATGCCCAGCAGAATCTACGACTGCCTTGACCCCCAGGGGCGCAAGGACGGCATTGACGCCGCCGTAAAGGCAGTTCGCGCGGGGCAGTGCGTGGTGTTGCCGACTGACACGGTCTACGGGATTGGGGTGGACGCGTTCAATCCGGATGCCGTCGCAAAGCTCCTTGCTACAAAGCGTCGCGGCCCTGATATGCCTGTACCTGTTCTCGTGGGCTCGTGGACCACGATTCAGGGGCTGGTGCGCGAGTTCACGGATACTGCGAAAACGCTGGTCGAGGCGTTTTGGCCCGGCGGTCTTTCCCTCGTTGTGCCTGAGGCGCCGTCGCTGCCGTGGAATCTCGGCGACACCCGCGGCACCGTCCTGTTGCGCATGCCCCTGCAGCCCGTTGCGATCGAGCTGCTCCGCGAAGTCGGTCCGATGGCTGTGTCGAGCGCCAATATCTCGGGGCAAGCCCCGCCGGTGTCGGCTGCTGGCGCGCGCGACCAATTCGGGGAGGCCGTGCAGACCTACCTCGACGGAGGCACCGCGCAGGTGGGGGAGCCGTCGACCATCCTGGACATCTCCGGTCCCGCGCCGGTGATTCTCCGCGAGGGCGCCGTGAGCCCGGAACGCATTGGTGAGGTCCTGAACCTTGACCCGGAGCAACTGAGGCGGAAAGACCGGTGACCGGATCAGGCGTCCCTCTGCGAGAGCTGGGGCTGGTCATCCTCGTCGCTGCGGTGCTCAGTTTCCTAGCTACGGGTCCTATTCGCTCCGTCCTCGTTCGAACCGGCCGGATCGCGGAGATCCGCGAGCGTGACGTGCACACCCAGCCCACCCCGAGCCTCGGCGGCGTGGCCATGTTCACCGGGTTCTTGTCCGCTGTGTACCTGGCGATGCAATTGCCGGCGCTCACCCGCGGGTTCGCTCCCGTGACCCCCGAGATGACGGCCGTGGTCGTGGGGGCCTTCCTCATCGTGGTCGTCGGAATTATCGACGACCTCTACGAGCTCGGCGCCCTCTCCAAATTCTTCGGCCAAGTCGTCGCCGCAGTGACCATGTCGGTGATGGGGCTGTCCTTCAATGTCTTCTACCTGCCGTTCGGCGGCGGAACGACATTGATCCTCGACCCAGCGCAGGGCGTTATTGTGTCCTCGCTGATCATCGTGATGCTCATCAACGCCTTCAACTTTGTCGACGGCATCGACGGACTGGCAGCCGGCCTCGGCATGATCGCCGGCGCCGCTATCCTCGTGTTCTCGTTGACCGTGCTTCACGATCAAGGCGGCGCCGTCTCCGCCTATCCGCCCGCCATCATCTGCGCTGCGCTCGTGGGTATGTGCGCCGGCTTCTTGCCGCACAACTACGAACCCGCGCGGATCTTCATGGGGGACTCGGGTGCCATGCTCATCGGGTTGCTGCTCGCCGCCGCATCGATCTCTGCGTCCGGCAAGATTAACATGTCGCTCTACGGCACCGCCGACTTCGTCGCCCTGATCAGCCCGTTTATCGTGGTGGTCGCCGCTGTCGCGCTGCCTGTCATCGACCTCATCATGGCCGTTATCCGCCGCGTGTCCCAGGGCAAGAGCCCGTTTGCCGCTGACCGTCAGCACATTCACCACCGCCTCCTCGCGCTCGGCCACACCCACCGCCGTACCGTTCTTGTGCTGTACATGTGGGTGTCTGCGATCGCGTTCGGAGCAGTGAGCTTCTCCGTTATTCCGTCGCGCTATGCCGCCGCGCTGCTCATCACCGCGATCCTGTTCGCTGCCGCCGCTACCGCCGTGCCCGCGATGAAAGGAAAGATCGGACCCGCGCGGTAGCATGAGCATCTGTGAATACAGAAGCTAAAGACGTCCCCGAGTACGAAGACCCCCAAGCTCCGCTCAAGCGTGCACTGAAATTGGGCACTGGGGCTCTGATCGTTCTCACCCTCGTCTCTCTCGCGGCCTGGGGTGCAGCACGTGACCTGCCCGGCATCTGGGGAGTGATCCTCGGCGCAGCCGTCGGCGGCGGCTTCGTCCTCCTGACCGTCATCTCCGTCCTCGCGACCGCGAACACCACGCCGTCTATGACCATGGCTGTCGTCCTTGGAAGCTGGCTAGTCAAGCTTTTAGTCCTGATCGGACTGATGATGTGGCTGCGCACGATGGACTTCTACGACACCGCCGCATTCGGGGTGACCACCATTGCGGCTCTCGTTGTCGTCCTTGCCTCTGAAGTGTGGGGAATCATGACGACTCGGGCTATGTACGTCGGGTAGCAGGACCTACGCTGCCCCTGTGACTCAGCTAACAGCAACCTGAATGGTGCCCACACCTGCTCATACGCCCAGCCTGAATAAACCCCCGCAACAACCTCCCCCCAACGTGCCCGATTCGCCCCATCTGCTGATAGGCTAATCGCGGGTTAGAAGAGGAGAGCTACGCCTTAATGGGGTAATCACCTCTAAAAGTCCCCTGCACCGCGGTAGCTGATGTGCGACGGAATCCGCCGCGGAAAGCAGAAATGAAGACGTCCATCGCACCGCACTTCCAAAGAGTGCGGCCCGAGAACGGGAGAGAACGCTGAGCGTTACAACTTTGGCCATGAGGGGCAGCTTCCACGCACCCGAATTGGACCCAGAATTTTTCCCGGGGCAATACTACGGCCACATCATCGGGGAAGACTTCCTCGGTGGTTGGTTCGCGCTGGATCGCATCATGATCGTCCGCCTGTTCATGGCGGCCGTCCTGATCATCCTTTTCCTGCTGGCCTTCCGGAAACCCCAGCTGGTTCCCAAAGGTCTGCAGAACTTCGGTGAGCTCGCAGTGGACTTCGTCCGTCTGCACATCGCCGAAGACATCTTGGGCAAGAAAGAAGGCCGCCGATTCCTTCCGGTAATCGCGACCATCTTCTTCACGGTCCTCTTCATGAACGTTGCCACGATCATTCCGGGGTTGAACATCTCGCCGAGCTCGCGAATCGGTCTACCGATCGTGCTCGCGCTGGTGGGATACTTCACCATGATCTACGCAGGCGCATCGCGCTACGGATTCGGCAAATACGTGAAGCACTCGCTCGTGATCCCCAACTTGCCACCCGTGCTCCACCTCCTGGTGGTGCCGATCGAGTTCTTCTCGACATTCATTCTGCGTCCGGTCACCCTGGCTCTTCGTCTCATGGCGAACTTCCTGGCCGGCCACATCATTCTCGTCATGCTGTACTCCGCCACGAACTTCTTCTTCTGGCAGCTCAACGGCTGGACGGCAATGGGTGGCCTCACACTGGTCGCAGCGGTCCTGTTCACCCTGTTCGAGTTGATTGTCATCTTCCTGCAGGCGTACATCTTCGCCCTTCTGGTCGCGGTGTACATCGAACTGGCGCTGCACGCAGATTCGCACTAGTCAGGCGCGAACTGACACACGGTCAACTGAATAACCCCACTCACAACGTCAAAGCCCGGGCCGCAGACGGCACGGGCACCAAGAAAGGGAACGACTTTCCATGAACGACATCATCCTCGCGCAGGCAGCAGACGCCACCAAGTACACCGGTCTCGGCGCCATCGGCTACGGCATCGCCACCATCGGCCCGGGCCTGGGCATCGGCATTCTCGTCGGCAAGACCGTCGAGGGCATGGCACGTCAGCCGGAGATGGCTGGCCAGCTGCGCACCACGATGTTCCTGGGTATCGCCTTCGTCGAGGCGCTCGCCCTGATCGGCTTCGTCGCCGGCTTCCTGTTCTAAAAGAACACGCACATTAACTCGTAAACCTTTTAGTACAGGAGCAACCAATGACGAACGTCATCTACCTACTTGCGGCCGAGGGGGCCGAGGACTTTCCGCTCGAGGGCGGAAACTCCATCCTCCTGCCCAAGAACTACGACCTCGTCTGGTCCCTCGTTGTCTTCCTCATCGTCTTCCTTCTCTTCTGGAAGTTCGTGCTTCCGAAGTTCCAGGAAGTCCTCGCAGAGCGCGAAGACAAGATCAAGGGCGGCATTGAGCGCGCCGAGTCCGCTCAGGCGCAGGCCAAGGCTGCTCTGGAGAAGAACAACGCACAGCTCGCTGAGGCACGCGCCGAAGCCGCCGAAATCCGCGAAGCCGCCCGCCAGAAGGGCAAGGAGATCGAGGCAGAAGCCCGCGCCAACGCAGAGGCAGAGTCCCGCCGCATCGTCGCAAACGGCGAGAAGCAGCTCCAGGCCTCCCGCGAGCAGGTCATCGCTGAACTTCGCAACGACCTGGGCCAGAACTCCATCACGTTGGCAGAGGAACTGCTTGGTGAGGAACTGTCGGACAACACCCGACGCTCCAACACCATCGATTCCTTCCTGAGCCAGCTGGATACCGTCTCCGCCCGCTCGGCGACGCGGAAGTGAGGTAGTCCATGAAAGCAGCTAGCCGCGAAGCACAGACTCGGGTTGCCGAGAAACTGGACGCATTTCTGCGCAACGCTGGCGACACCGTCTCCACCGCAGCGCAGGTGGGCACCGAACTGTTCCTCGTTGTGGACCAGCTCGAAAACCACCGCCCCCTGCGTGTCGCAGTGGCAGACACCTCCCTGAAGCCGGAGCAGCGCTCGGGCATGATCAGCGACGTCTTCAACGGCAAGGTGGGGGATGCCACCCTGACCGTTTTGAAGGAGGCCGCTGAGCAGGACTGGTCGACCCCGCGCGAGTTCCGCGAGGGACTCGTGCACCTGGGTCGCCGGGCGCTCCTCCGTGGCGCCGAGAACGAGGGCAAGCTCGAGCACGTTGAAAACGAGCTCTTCGCACTGTCCCGTCTTCTTGAGCGCGAGGGCGAGCTGACCCAGCTGCTGTCCGACCGCCGCGCAACCGCAGACCAGAAGCGCCAGCTTCTGGCGAGCGTCCTGTACGGCAAGGTGACCATGTACACCGAGGCGCTTGCGCTGCAGGTGATTGGTCGCCCCGAGCACAACCCGGTTGACGACATCGCCGCAGTTTCCCGCGAGTCCGCCGAGTTGACGGGCAAGACGGTTGCGGAGGTCGCATCCGCGACAGAGCTGACTGATGCGCAGCGTGACGCACTGGCAGACAAGCTAGGCAAGATTTACGGCCGCGAGATGGCCATCCACTCCGAGGTTGACCCCAGCCTCCTCGGCGGTGTGACCATCCGCGTTGGCGACGAGCTTATCGACGGCTCCACGCGCGGCAAACTGCAGCGCCTGCGTGCCGACATGGCAGCCAACACGGCTTACTAATGACGAAAAATGCTGGAACAATCTACCGAGAGCAGGAAGAACATGGCGGAGCTGACGATCTCCTCCGATGAGATCCGTAGCGCGATAGCGAACTACACCTCGAGCTACTCCGCGGAGGCCTCCCGTGAGGAGGTCGGCGTGGTGACGTCGGCTGCAGATGGCATTGCCCAGGTTTCCGGGCTGCCGGGCTGCATGACCAACGAGCTGCTTGAGTTCCCGAACGGCGTCATCGGCGTCGCACAGAACCTCGACACCGACACGATCGGTGTTGTGGTGCTGGGTAATTTCGAGACCCTCACTGAGGGCGACAAAGTTGTACGGACCGGCGAGGTCCTGTCCATCCCGGTCGGAGAGGAATTCCTCGGCCGCGTAATCAACCCCCTGGGCCAGCCGATCGACGGTCTTGGCCCGATCGAGGCCGAAGAAGAGCGTGTGCTCGAGCTTCAGGCCGCGAGTGTGCTCGACCGTCAGCCGGTCGAGGAGCCGATGCAGACGGGCATCAAGGCGATTGACGCCATGACCCCGATCGGCCGTGGCCAGCGTCAGCTGATCATCGGCGACCGCAAGACCGGTAAGACCGCGGTCTGCATCGACACCATCCTCAACCAGAAGGCCTACTGGGAGACCGGCGACAAGACGAAGCAGGTCCGCTGCATCTACGTCGCCATCGGCCAGAAGGGCTCGACCATCGCAGGTGTGCGCCGCACCCTCGAGGAGAATGGCGCTCTGGAGTACACCACGATCGTGGCTGCTCCGGCGTCCGATTCCGCGGGCTTCAAGTGGCTGGCACCGTTTGCCGGCGCTGCGCTGGGCCAGCACTGGATGTACCAGGGCAACCACGTCCTGGTCATCTACGATGATCTGACCAAGCAGGCCGAGGCGTACCGTGCGATCTCGCTGCTGCTTCGTCGCCCGCCGGGCCGCGAGGCATACCCGGGTGACGTGTTCTACCTGCACTCCCGTCTGCTCGAGCGCGCAGCCAAGCTTAACGACGAGCTCGGCGCCGGCTCCCTGACCGCTCTCCCGATCATCGAGACGAAGGCGAACGACGTGGGCGCCTTCATTCCGACGAACGTCATCTCGATTACCGATGGTCAGTGCTTCCTCCAGTCCGACCTGTTCAACCAGGGCGTCCGCCCGGCTATCGACGTGGGTATCTCCGTGTCCCGTGTCGGTGGCGCAGCGCAGACCAAGGGCATGAAGAAGGTCGCCGGTAACCTGCGTCTGGACCTGGCCGCCTACCGCGACCTCGAGTCCTTCGCAGCATTCGCGTCCGACCTCGACGACGCTTCCAAGCGTCAGCTCGAGCGCGGCCAGCGCCTCGTCGAGCTGCTGAAGCAGTCCGAGAACTCGCCGCAGCCGGTCGAGTACCAGATCATCTCGATCTTCCTCGCCAACGAGGGCGCTTTCGACTCCGTTCCCGTCGAAGATGTCCGCCGTTACGAGGCAGAGCTGCACGAGACGGTCCGTGCTGAGGCTCCGGAGGTCTACGAGCAGGTTGAAGGCGGCACCGCGCTGTCCGACGAGTCCAAGGAGACTCTCAAGTCGGTCAACGATCGTTTCGCCCGCACCTTCCAGCCGACCAATGAGGAGCACGTCGTCCGCGAGCCGGAGGCAAAGCCCCTCGACGAGTCGGATGTGTCGAAGCACCAGATCAACGTTTCTCGTAAGTCGCAGAAGCGCGACTAGTTCAGTCCAGAGCAAGCTAGACGAACTAGACGAGCGAATACGACTCACTACGACTTAAGAGAAAGGAGGAGCACACACCATGGCTACACTTCGCGAACTGCGTGACCGCATCAGGTCAGTCAATTCCACGAAGAAGATCACCAAGGCCCAGGAGCTGATCGCGACCTCGCGCATCACCAAAGCCCAGCAGCGCGTTGAGGCGGCACAGCCGTACGCCAACGAGATGCAGGACATGATGGAGCGCCTGGTCTCTGCGACCAACCTGGATCACCCGATGCTTCGTGAACGCGAAAACGGCAAGGTGGCGGCGATGCTCGTGGTCACATCCGACCGCGGCATGGCCGGTGGCTACAACCACAACGTGCTCAAGAAGGCTGGCGAACTGGAGCGTATGCTCCGGGACAACGGCTACGACGTGGTCCGCTTTATCACCGGCGGCAAGGGCGTCAGCCACTACGATTTCCGTGATCAGGAGATTGCGGGAGAGTGGACTGGTTGGTCCCAGGATCCGTCGTGGGAGTCCACCCATGACGTCCGCCAGCACATGATCCAGGGCTTCGAAGCTAGCTCCGAGGGTGAGGCGAAGTGGCGTAACGGCCTGCGCAGCACCGAGGGGCAGGCTGTCCGTGGCTTCGACCAGGTGCACGTTGTGTACACGAAGTTCGTGTCGATGCTGTCGCAAGAAGCTACTGTTCACCAGCTGCTTCCGATCGAGCCCGTCTTCCATGACGTCGAGTTCGAGCAGGAAGATCTGTTGAGCACGTCCGGTGCCGTGTTGCCGGACATGGATTTCGAGCCGGATGCAGAAACGCTCATGGAGCAGCTGCTTCCCGCGTACGTTTCCAGGTCGCTCTACTCGATCTTCCTGGAGGCGTCGGCAGCGGAGTCCGCGTCTCGACGCACCGCGATGAAGAACGCGACCGACAACGCAACCGAACTTGCCGGCGAGCTTTCGCGTGAAGCGAACCAGCTCCGTCAGGCGAAGATTACCCAGGAAATCACCGAGATTATCGGCGGCGCTGGCGCGTTGTCCGGTAGCGGAGAAAGTGACTAGAACATGACTACAGCTCAATCTTTTGATGGGCGTAACGACGAGCCGACCGGGGCTGAGGACAACGTCGCAGCCTCCGGTGCCGTCGAGAACGCCGCTGATAATGCCAACCAGGCTCGTAGCGCTGAGAGCACGCAGAACCCGCAGGGCTCCGAGAACGGCCGCGTCGTGCGCGTCATCGGCGCCGTCGTCGACGTGGAGTTCCCGCGCGGCGAGCTGCCGGAGCTCTACAACGCTCTGCAAACCAACATCGAGCTCGAGGCAGTGGCTAAGACCATTACTCTCGAGGTCGCTCAGTTCCTGAGCGACGGCCTCGTCCGTACCATCGCCATGGCTCCGACCGACGGCCTCGTCCGCGGCGCCAAGGTCGTCGACTCCGGCAACCCGATTTCGGTTCCGGTCGGCGACCAGGTCAAGGGCCACGTCTTCAACGCTCTGGGCGACTGCCTGGACGACCCGTCGGTCGGCCAGGACGGCGAGCGCTGGGGCATCCACCGTGAGCCCCCGGCATTCAAGGACCTCGAGGGCAAGACCGAGATTCTCGAGACCGGTATTAAGGTCATCGACCTCCTCACCCCGTACGTCAAGGGCGGCAAGATCGGCCTGTTCGGCGGCGCTGGTGTGGGCAAGACCGTTCTCATCCAGGAGATGATTACCCGTATTGCACGCGAGTTCTCCGGTACGTCGGTCTTCGCCGGCGTCGGCGAGCGTACGCGTGAGGGTACGGACCTCTTCCTCGAGATGGAAGACATGGGCGTCCTTCAGGACACCGCCCTTGTCTTCGGCCAGATGGACGAGCCGCCCGGGGTCCGTATGCGCGTGGCCCTGTCCGGCCTGACCATGGCTGAGTACTTCCGCGATGTTCAGAACCAGGACGTGCTGCTGTTCATCGACAACATCTTCCGTTTCACCCAGGCAGGTTCTGAGGTGTCCACGCTGCTCGGCCGTATGCCGTCTGCTGTGGGTTACCAGCCGACCCTGGCTGACGAGATGGGTGTTCTCCAGGAGCGCATTACCTCGACCAAGGGCCGTTCGATTACGTCTCTGCAGGCCGTTTACGTGCCGGCTGACGACTACACCGACCCGGCCCCGGCGACGACCTTCGCTCACCTGGATGCGACGACCGAGCTCTCCCGTTCCATCGCCTCGAAGGGTATTTACCCGGCTGTGGATCCGCTGACCTCGACCTCCCGCATCCTGGAGCCGGGCATCGTCGGCGAGCGCCACTACGCGGTCGCTCAGAAGGTGATCAACATCCTGCAGAAGAACAAGGAGCTGCAGGACATCATCGCCATCCTCGGTATGGACGAGCTGTCCGAGGAAGACAAGATCACCGTTATGCGCGCTCGTAAGATCCAGCGCTTCCTGGGCCAGAACTTCTTCGTCGCGAAGAAGTTCACCGGCGACGAGGGTTCCTACGTGCCGCTCGAGGAGACGATCGACGCGTTCGACCGTCTCGCGTCCGGCGAGTTCGACCACTACCCGGAGCAGGCCTTCAACAACCTCGGCGGTCTGGAAGACGTCGAGGCTGCGTACAAGAAGCTGCAAGAGAAGTAGGAGTAGCTCATGGCTGAAATCACCGCGCACCTCGTTTCGGTTGAGCGCATGTTGTGGTCTGGCGAGGCGAAGGTTGTCACCGCCCAGACCTCCGAAGGTGAGATCGGCGTGCTGCCCGGCCACGAGCCGTTCTTGGGCCAGCTCAAGGAAAACGGTGTCGTGACCATCACCCCGGTCGACGGCGACAAGGTTGTTGCGGCCGTCCAGGGTGGGTTCGTCTCGGTGACTGGCAATAAGGTCACCATTTTGGCGGACTACGCGATCTTCGCCGATGAGGTCGATGCCAACGGTGCGTTCGACGAGGAGGATCCGACGTCGAAGGCTCGTCACGACGCAGAGCAAGCAGCTTTGCGACGTAGCGGCAACGCCTAGTTCTCCCTTTCCGCCCGGACTGAGCCTACTGGCTTGGTCCGGGCGATTTCTTTTCTCGGGGGTACAACTTTCGACGGTTCAGAGATGATGGGTCTTGTCATTAAACTGGACCCTTATGAAGCTTCTCGGGTTCCTCTTCGGCGCAGTAGTAGTGGTGCTGCTTGCCGGCGCGCTGTGGAGGTTCCTGACGGTTCGGAATAACGGCACACCGGCGTTGCTGCGCAAGCTCCCAGCGACGGGCACGCATGGGTGGCGCCACGGTATTGCTGTATATACCGGCGAAACGATGCGCTTTTTCAAGCTGCGCTCGCTGTCTTTCTCGGCGGATATGGAGCTGAATCGTTCCATGCTCTCGATTGACGGCAATAGACAGGCCACTGAGACCGAACGGCATTTCATGCCAGGGGTCGAGGTGGTCGTTTTGTTTTCTTCGGCGAGCGAGAAATTTGAGTTCGCGACGGACCGCCATGCGGGCATGGCGTTGGTGTCGTGGGTGGAGTCTGCCCCGGACAGGCGGCAGGTGCGCACGGACATGAATAGGCTCCACAATCGCGCGTTCAGGTCGAGCCTGGGCAATCTCTAGCCGAAGGGGGCCGTGGGATGCGCGGCGCGTCGTCGGCGCTAGGGTAGGGGACTATGCGTCTTGTTATCGCCCGTTGTTCGGTGGACTATGTCGGCCGCTTGGATGCGCATTTGCCTATCGCGGACCGTCTGATCATGGTCAAGGCAGACGGCTCGTTGTCGGTGCATGCGGATGACCGAGCCTATAAGCCGCTGAACTGGATGACCCCTCCGTGTACGATCGTGGAAGAACCGATCGTAGACGTCGACGGGGACGAGACCGGTGCGCAGCTGTGGGTCGTGGAGAACCCGAAGGGTGAGCAGCTGCGCGTGACCGTTGAGGAGATCCATTCGGATGTCACCTACGACCTCGGCGTCGACCCGGGGTTGATCAAGGACGGCGTGGAATCCCATCTGCAGGAGCTCTTGGCGGAGCACATCACGGTGCTAGGCGAGGGGTACACGCTCGTGCGCCGCGAATACCCGACGCCGCTGGGCCCGGTAGATATCATGGCGAAAGACCCTAACGGCACGGCGATCGCAGTCGAGGTGAAACGCCGCGGCAATATCGACGGCGTGGAGCAGCTCACGCGTTACGTGGAAATGCTCAGCCGCGATTCACTGCTCGGCGATGTCAAAGGCGTATTCGCTGCCCAGGAGATCAAGCCGCAGGCAAAAACGCTCGCTGAAGACCGCGGAATCAGGTGTGTCACCCTCGATTACGATGAGTTGCGCGGCATTGAGAGCAACGAGTTGCGGTTGTTTTAGAGATGCCGCGGAGGAATCGTCGATACGCGCCGAAAACGCGTCCTTTGCCGCGCGACGGCGGGTCGTATTACGGCACGCGCGAGGAGGTCGGCCCGCACGGGGACATCTATTTAGTCCGTCACATGGGGTCGGCCTCGGCGCAGAAGTACTACGTGTGTCCGCGGTGCAACCAGAACATTCCGCCTGGGGTGTCACATATCGTGGCGTGGCCGCGGGACACCGGCGGCAGGGGCGACGATCGGAGGCACTGGCATAGGCACTGCTGGGAGCGTCGTTAAGCGAAAAGCGTGTGCATCGCGCCGTGCGTGTTGGGCACGATGCGGCCGCGCGGCGAGCGCCAGGTGGGCGTGCCCGCGACGTTCACGATGCGTCCGCGTTTGTTGCGTCCCGGGTCGTCGTCGTTGACGCGGTTGTGGTAGCGGCACAGCGGCGCGAGGTTCGCGATGTTGGTCTCGCCGCCGTGCTTCCACGCGGTGATGTGGTGAATTTCGCACGCGTCGGCGCTGTGACGGCAGTCGGGCACGGGGCACACGGGACTCGTTGCGCGCGCGAGAACGCGCTGTTTCTCATTCGCTAATCGACGCCCGCGGTACAGGTTCACCGCCCCTTCCTCCGGGTGGAACGTGGCCGCCTCGAGGTGGTTCTCCGCTGTCGCGTAATGCTGGTTGAGGAATTCCGCGCCGGTCATCGACGTGCCGTCCGTGAGCTGCAATATCGTCTCGTCGCCCGTGCCTTGGTGGATTTTCACCCAGTCAGGCAGCGGGATGAGCAGCAGCGGACGCGGGACGGCGTACGGGACTCCGTGCGCGCTTGTTTCCGGCGGACTACCTTCCGCGTGATAGCCGCGCATGAGCCGCAGGAAATTCTCGAGCATCTGTGGGGCGACGGGTGTGGAGGTGTCCACGCCGGTCATGAGCGCGTGTTCGAGGTCCGACATGTCACGATCGCTGGCGGTGACCGTCATGGTGCGGCAGCCTGCCTTGGATCGGGTGAACGTGACCTGTTTGCGCGGGGGCTTTTCTGTGCCGGGGACGATCTTCCTGGCGAGGCGGGCGAGAGCCTTGTAGTTGCCAGTCGCGTCGAGAAGCATGAGGCGTAACTTGGTACGCGTGCGGTTCGACGCGACCTTCTTGATGCGCCGCTCGATGAGCACGAGCTGGTCGAGCGAGAAACCCTTCCGCTGTGCTTTTTCGCGCGCGATGCGTTGTTTTTGGCGTGACGACGTTTTCCCGAAGTAGACCGCGTGCAGTCCTTCCCACTCTCTGACGCGGTTCGGGTCCATTCCCGCGTCGAGCGCTAATTGCTTATCGAAGTCCGCGAGGACGTCTATCGCCGCCCCCGACATTGTCTGGATCAGTGTTCTAAATAGGTTCATACCTCGAACGCTAGCGGCCCGCCAGGGCCGAGTAAAGCGCTAAATGCGCACTATAATGCGCATTTTCATGGAACCTTTCACGCCGTTGTGGTGCCCGAGTGACACCTGCCGGGCCCTGCGCCCCACGTGTCTGGTGGGGCGCAGACCTGGGGCTAGCGGAGGCGGTAGAACTGCGCGCTCATCGCCGGCAGGTGGAACGAGGCGGACTGCTCGAAGGAGTCCCAGGGGTGGGGGTCGGTGGAGACGGCGTCGGCAAGCGGTTGGCCCGCGCCGTTGTAGCGCGCGTCGTCGGTGTTGAGGATCAGCTCCCACTCGCCGGCGCGCGGCAGCCCCAGGCGGTAATCGGGGTGGGACGCGCCGGACAGGTTGATGACGGCGAGTACCGGCGTTCCGTCCGCGCCCCAGCGGATGTAGGCGAGGATATTGTGCTGCGAATCGTCGCCCTTGATCCACTGGAAGCCCATCGGGGTGTTGTCCTGGCTGTAAAGGGCGGGCGTGTCGCGGTACAGGTGGTTCAAATCGCGCACGAGGGTGCGGATGCCGTGGTGGTACTCGCTGTCCCAGCCCTCGAGGTCGTCCCAGTTGATGGAGCCGGCCTCAGCCCACTCGGTGGTCTGTCCGAATTCGCAGCCCATGAACATGAGCTGCTTGCCGGGGTGGGAGAACATGTACGCGTACAGGTTGCGCACACCGGCGGCCTTGTTCCAGGCATCGCCGGGCATGCGCTCCCACAGGGACCCCTTGCCGTGGACGACTTCGTCGTGGCTGAACGGCAGGACGTAGCGCTCGGAGAAGGCGTACACGAGGGAGAACGTGATCTCGTGGTGGTGGTAGGAGCGGTGGATGGGGTCGAGGGCGAAGTATTCGAGGGTGTCGTTCATCCAGCCCATGTTCCACTTCAGGGAGAACCCGAGGCCGTCGGCGGAGGTCTGGGCGGTCACGCCCGGCCACGCGGTGGATTCCTCGGCGATGGTGAGCACGCCCGGGTGGGTGCGGTGCACGGTGCCGTTGACTTCCTGGAGGAATTGGACGGCGTCGAGGTTCTCGCGGCCACCGAATTGGTTCGGCAGCCACTCGCCGGGGTTGCGGGAGTAGTCGAGGTAGAGCATGGAGGCGACGGCGTCGACGCGGATGCCGTCGAGGTGGTACTCCTCGAACCAGTACAAGGCGTTGGCGACGAGGAAGTTGCGCACCTCGTTGCGGCCGAAGTCGAAGACGTAGGTGCCCCAGTCTTTTTGTTCGCCGCGGCGCCAGTCGGGGTGCTCGTAGAGGGCGGTGCCGTCGAAACGCGCCAGTGCCCATTCATCTTTGGGGAAGTGCGCGGGGACCCAGTCGACGATCACGCCGATGCCAGCGTTGTGGAGCGTATCGACGAGATACTTGAAGTCCTCCGGCGACCCCCACCGCGCGGTGGGAGCGTAGTAGCCGGAGACTTGGTAGCCCCAGGAGCCGCCGAAGGGGTGCTCGGCAACGGGGAGGAATTCGACGTGCGTGTAGCCATGCTCGACGAGGTAGGGGACGAGCTCGCGGGCGAGTTCGCGGTAGCCGTACCCGACGCGCCAGGAGCCGATGTGCACCTCGTAGACGCTCATGGGAGCGTTCGTCGCGTCGGTGCCGGGGCGTGCGGCCATCCACTCGTGGTCGGTCCACGCGTACTCGTCAGCACCGGAGACCACGGAGACGGTTTCCGGGGGAGTCTTGGTTTGCTTCGCCAACGGATCCGCCTTATCGACGGCCCGTCCATCCGCCCCCTGCACCGTGAACTTGTACTCGGTACCAGGTGTGATGCCGGGGATGAAGATCTCCCAGATGCCGGTCGAGCCGAGGGTGCGCATCGGGTACTGGTTCGGGTTCCAGTTGCAGAACTCGCCAATGACGGCGACACCCTGCGCATTCGGTGCCCACACCGCGAAGGACGTGCCTTTCACCTCGCCCATGGAGGTGTTGTAGGTGTGCTGGTTCGCACCGAGGACCTCCCACAGGCGCTCGTGGCGGCCCTCACCGATGAGGTGGAGGTCGAAAGAGCTCAGGGTGGGGAGGAAGTGGTACGGGTCCGCGATGATGACGGGCGGGGCATCCGGGTAGGAGACCTGGATGCGGTAGTCCGGTGCGAGGTCGTCGTCGAGAGGCAGGACCCAGATATCGTCGCCGATCGGGGTCATGGGCTTGCCCTGGTTGTGAATCAGCACCTCCACGTGGGTCGCGCCGAGCAGACGCGTGCGGATCACAGAGCCTGTCGACGTGGCGTGCCACCCATAGAAATCATGAGGCGCGTGGTGCTTGCACTCGAGGAGTCGGCGCCGGTCCTCATCCGGGATGTAGTGCGCCGGTTCCAGCTGTGCGGGGGTGTCGTCGTAGCCGGAGGTCATGGTGTTCCTTATAAATGGTCGGTCGATATCCGTTCGAAGGAATATCTTACGGGCGATAGTCCTCGTCGGGGATGTGGCGGAAGGCGAGGCGGGTGCGGGAGGGTTCGTCGATAAGCGGAAGGCGGAAGATGTGCGCGACGTTGTCGACGGGGCTCAAGCGGACGTAATTGCGCATGGTCCATTCGTAGTCGGCGCCGGAGATCTCGTCGTGGACGGGGAAGCTCGCGCCGGGCGCAAGTCCGAGGGCGTCCATGTTGAGCGTGACCGTGGCCTCCTGTGTGTATGTCGGGTCGAGGTTGATCACGGTAAGGACGCTGTCGCCGGTCGCGGCGTCGAATTTGGAGAAGACGAGGATGTTGTCGTTGTCCGCGTCGTGGAAGTGCAGGTTACGCAGCTGCTGGAACGCCGGGTGCTCGCGGCGGATGGTGTTGAGCCGCGTGATGTACGGTTCCAGCGAATCGCCGCGCTCGAGGGCCGCTTGGAAGTCGCGGGGACGCAGCTCGTACTTCTCGGAGTTGAGGTATTCCTCGCTGCCGGGCGCGACAGGCTCGTGCTCGTAGAGCTCGAAACCGGAGTACATGCCCCACAGCGGGCTGAGCGTGGCCGCGAGCGTGGCGCGGATCGCGAAAGCCGCGCGGTTCCCCGTCTGGATGAACGCGTGGAGGATATCCGGGGTGTTGACCCAGAACGACGGGCGCGAGATGTCGACAAACCGCACGGCTTGCTCGGTGAAGCCCGTGAGTTCCTTCTTCGTCGTCTTCCACGGGAAGTAGGTGTAGGACTGCGAGAACCCGGCCTTGGCCAAGCCGAGCAGGCGCGGCGGGCGGGTGAAGGCTTCCGCGAGGAAGATCACGTCGGGGTGCGTCTTGTGGACCTTGTTGATGATCCAGTGCCAGAAGTCCACCGGCTTGGTGTGCGGATTGTCCACGCGGAAGGTCGTAATCCCCAGCTTCACCCACACCATGAGCGCGCGGTAGATCTCTTTGTAGATCCCGTCGGCGTCGTTGTCGAAGTTGATGGGGTAGATGTCCTGGTACTTCTTCGGCGGGTTCTCGGCATAGGCGATGGTGCCGTCGGCGAGCACGGTGAAAAATTCCGGGTGTTTTACCGCCCACGGGTGGTCAGGCGCGGCCTGGAGGGCGAAGTCGAGGGCGACTTCGAGGCCGAGCTCCTTTGCGCGGTCGAGCAGCTTCTTCAGGTCCTTCTCGGTGCCGAGCTCCGGGTGGATCGCGTCGTGGCCGCCATCTTTCGAACCGATGGCCCACGGCGAGCCGACGTCTCCCTCTTCGGCGACGAGGGTGTTGTTGGGGCCCTTGCGGTTCTTGTCGCCAATGGGGTGAATGGGCGGGAAGTAGACAGTGTCGAAGCCCATCGCGGCAACGCGCGGCAGGGCGTCCATGGTGGTTTCGAACGTGCCGTGGACGGGGTGGGCGTCGGCGTCCCAGCCGCCGGTGGAGCGCGGGAAGAGCTCGTACCAGGAGCTGAACAGGGCCTTTTTGCGCTCCACGAGGATCTGACAGGTCGGGCCTTCGGTGACGAGGTCGCGGACAGGGCGTCCGGCGAGCACCTCCGCGACCGACGGGTCGAGTGCCGGTTCGAGGCGCTCGCGCAGTGGGGCGTCGGATTCGAGGGCCTCGGCGGCGTTCAGCAACTGGCTGCTGCCGGCGGCGTGGGCACCAGCCTCGGAAGCGGCGCGGTGCAGCAGCTCGGCACCGTGGGACAGGTCGTTGGCCATCTCGGCGGCGGACTGGCCGGCCGCGGACTTCTTGGTCACGGCGTTGCGCCAGGTGGCCATCGGGTCGGACCAAGCCTCGACGCGGAAGGTCCACAGGCCGGTCGTGTCAGGAGTGATCACGGCGTGGCAGTAATCGGGGCGGTCGGCTTCCGGGGTCATGGGCACGGAGTATTCGTGCCCCTCCGGGTCCGTCACGACGACAGTGGCAGCGATCGCATCGTGCCCCTCGCGCCACACCAGCGCGGAAATAGGTACGACCTCGCCGACGACAGCCTTGGTAGGCAGGGCGCCGTCGGCGGTGCGGGGTCGGACGTCGTCGATTCCAAGTCGGCCGATCACTGGGCTCACGTCGATTCACCTCGTCCAATTGACGTTGCAGGGGGCTTAAAGGGTGCACGGGCACGCCTTCTGACTCCCAGAGTAGCGAAGTGGCCATGTCAGTCGGCCGTCGTGAAGCAAAATGCGTCACAATGGAAAGCGTGACTGACCGAACTGCTGAAATTGAACCGACTAACCCCGATTTGCTGCTGGATTTCCGCGGCGTGGAGTTCCGCCGCGGCGGGAACACGCTGGTGGGGCCGATTGACTGGCAGGTGGAGCTGGATGAGCGGTGGGTCGTGATCGGCCCGAACGGCGCCGGCAAGACATCGTTGATCCGGATGGCGGCGGCGCAGGAATTCCCGTCCGCTGGCACGGCGTTCGTGCTGGGCGAGCAGATCGGCAAGACCGACATGCGCGATCTGCGCGCGGTGATCGGCATGACCACCTCGGAGCTGGCTACCCGCGTGCCGGTCGACGAGCGCGTCGAAGATTTGGTGCTTTCCGGCGGCTACGCGGTCGTGGGCCGCTGGCGCGAGGAATACGAGGAGCAGGACTACGAGCAGGTGCACGACGCGCTCGACCAGGTCGGCGGATTCCACCTGCTGGGCCGCCGCTGGGGCACGTTGTCGGACGGCGAGAAGAAGCGTGTGCTCATTGCCCGCGCGATCATGGTCAACCCGGAGCTGCTCATCATGGACGAGCCCGGCGCGGGACTCGACCTCGGCGGCCGCGAGGATCTCGTCGCGTACTTGGGCGATCTCGCGCTCGACCCGGATGCGCCGGCGATCGTGATGATCACGCACCACGTTGAGGAGATCCCGTTCGGCTTCACCCACGCGCTGCTGCTCGACGAAGGCGATGTCGTCGCCCAAGGCCTCATCGACGACGTCCTCACCAGCGAGAACTTGACCAAGGCGTACCACCAGCCGATCAAGCTCACGAAGGAAGACGACCGCTTCTTCGCGCGGAGGGAGCGGCGGGGTGGGGCGCACCGTCGATAAGCGGAGGTGAAACTGTGCCCACGCGCGACGAAGAGGACATGCTGGGGATCAACTACGGGCGCCTCGCGGCGACCGTGATCCTCGTGCGCGATGGTGCTCACGGCCTCGAGGTGTGGATGCAGGAGCGCGTGCTCACGATGCGCAATTACCCGGGGATGACCGTCTTCCCGGGCGGCGGCGTGGACATCCGCGATTTTCCACCCACGAGGGAGGACGCGAAAGAGCTGTGGTCGGGCCGTTCCGCGTCGGATTTGGCGAAGCAGCTCGACGTCAAGCCGCGCCAGGCGCACGCGCTCATGTTCGCCGCCGTGCGCGAGCTCTTCGAGGAAACAGGCACGCTTTTGCTTGTCGACGACACCGGTGCCCTGTTAAGCGACGCCCGCCCCTTCCACCGCGAGCGCAAACGCCTGGAAAGCCACGAGCTGTCGCTCACGGAACTGCTGGAAGAAACCGGGCTGGATGTCGACGCGACCCTGCTCAAGCCGTCCGGCCGCTGGGTGGGCAAATCAGAGAAAGGCCAGTGGTTCGACACATTCTCGTTCGTCGCGGAGCTGCCCGACGGCCAGGCGCCCGACGTCACCACCGGCGAGGCCAGCGACGCGAACTGGTTCCCGCCGAGCTTGCTTATCGACGGCTGGCGCCAAGGTCTCGTCCGCTTCGCCCCCTCCACGTGGGCGCAGGTGTACGACATGGCTGAATTCGACTCTGTCGCCGAGGTCATGTCGCATGTGAAGGGCTTAGAGATCGAAGCCATCGTCGGTGATCCGGTGGGGATCGAGCGCTACTCTGAACTTTTCGACCGCCAGCCCGTCAACCGGATGGGAAAGAAATTTGAGCTTTAGCCCCGCAGAAATCCGTTTTCTGTCTGCACACCGCGACGACATCGCCCGCGTCGCAGCCTCCGGTGAGGTGGCACTGACCAAGAAATCCGCGATCGCCGACCGCACTGTGCTGTCCAAGCTTTTCGACGATCAAGCCCGCGCCGTGATGGAGCTCCTCCAGGCACGGCAAACGCTCGCCCCCAAGCTTGCAGGACCTGCCGCGGACTGGATGGCCGACAGCGATTCAGCCCAGCAGGCCACCCCGTTCGCGGTGTCGCAGGTCCGCGCCGGGCGCATCGCAGCGGCGGGCGCATCGCTGGTGCATGATGTGACGTGCTCGATCGGCACGGAGGCGCCCGCTGTGACTGCGGCGGGCATGGACTGGCTCGGCACGGACTTCCCCCCTTAGTGTGGTTTAAAAAAAAGGACGGAGCCCCTTCCCCGGAGGGGAGAAAATGGGGGCCCTCATGGAACCCCCCCCTTCTTTCGCCCGAGAGGGCGACCCCCCCCGGGGCCGCAGGC
>NZ_JAGKSD010000015.1 GCF_017942225.1 Corynebacterium sp. Marseille-P3884
GAGGTCGTGCGCGGCGTTGTGGCCGAGCCACGCGCGCGCTGAATGCGCACGGGTGCCGCGCGCGGTGACGGTGACGCGGATACTGCCCTGGCAACCAGCTTCGATGATCGCGCCGGACGGTTCGCCGAGCAGCGCCAGCGAGCCCTGGAGAAGCTCCGGCTCGTCGCGTTCAAGATGCGCGAGACCGTTGTACTTAGCGGCGACTTCTTCCGCTTCGTAGCAGATGAGCGTGAGGTCAAACTGCAGGTCGGCAGAGTTGCACAGCATCGCGAAAGCGTGGAGGTAGCACGCCATTCCGGACTTCATGTCGACGGCACCGCAGCCCCACAAGATGTCGCCTTCGACGTGGTGGGGCACGTTATCGGCGATGGGCACGGTGTCGATGTGCCCAGCGAGAACGATCCGTTCGCCAAGATCGCGGTTGGTGCGCGCGACGACGGTGTTGCCGCGGCGGGTCACCTCCACGCCGTCCAAGGTCTCGAGCGCGGCCTGGATCGCGTCGGCGATCGCCTTCTCCTCGTGGGAGGGCGACGGGATGTCGACCAGCGCTTTGGTGAGCTCGACAGGGTCAGCAAAAAGGTCCAGATTCACGGGGGCGATACTACCTGCCGGGTAAGCACGTACCATACAGCCATGCCCCAAGGAGCTCGCGCCACAGGAATCGCACATATCGCCGCCAACGGCACCGTCCTCGACAGCTGGTACCCCACCGTCGAGCTTATCGACGACATCTCCCACTCCCTCACCCGCCGCGTCAGCGCCAACGAGCTCTCGCCTCGGCTGCTCAACCTGATCGGCATGGACCGCGACCGCCACGTGGAAGTGGTGCCGGTGCGCACCGAGATCGCGGACCTGTCTGCGCCGGCTATCGACGCGCACGACGTCTACCTGCGTCTCCACTTGCTGTCGCACCGGAAGGTGAAGCCGCTGGAGATCAACATGACGGACGCGCTTGAGCACCTCGTCCCCGTGGCGTGGACGAATAAAGGTCCGTGCCTGCCCGACGACTTCGAGTACGTGCGCACCAACCTGCGCGCCCGGGGAACCATTCATGTCTACGGCATCGAGCGTCTGCCGCGCATGGTCGATTATGTCGTTCCCACCGGGGTGTCCATCGCGGAAGCCGAACGCGTCCGCCTCGGCGCGTATCTCAGCCCCGGGACAAGCGTATTCCGGGAAGGATCCGTGTCGTACAACGCCGGAACCCTCGGCCCGGCGCAGGTGGAAGGGCGCGTGCTGTCCTCGTGCGTCATCGGGGCGGGCTCGGACCTCGGGTTGTCGTCCTTCGTCATGACGGAACGCACCAATGGACACAACCGCTCTCCCCTGCGCATCGGCGAGAACTGCATCATCCGGCCGTCGGCAGGGCTCATCGACTTGAACATGGGCGACCGCTGCGAACTCGGATCCGGCATCATTTTGGAGCCCGACACCATTGTCTACGACACGCGCAATCCGCACGAGAAGACCTACGTCCCCGCTCACACGATCACTGAACAGTCGGACTGGACGATCATTAACGAACCTCACAGCGCTACTCCGGTGGTGAGGGAGAGGTCGCGGTAGAGGCCGGGCGTCGATAAGCGTGCTCTTTTTGCTTGAGCCTGCATTTAATTCACCCCGAATTATTGGCACGCGCCCATGGTTCCTACACTTGACTCATGTCGAACACCCTCAATAGCGGCTTGCAAACCCGCCACCTGACCATGATGGGACTGGGCTCCGCCATCGGCGCCGGACTCTTCCTCGGAACCGGCGTGGGCATTCAAGCCGCCGGACCGGCCGTCATCATCGCCTATGTGATTGCCGGCGCCGTCACCGTCTGCATCATGACGATGCTCGCAGAAATGGTGGCGTCGCGACCGTCCTCCGGAAGCTTCGCCACATACGCTGACCAGGCATTCGGCGCCTGGGCCGGCTTCTCCGTCGGCTGGTCCTATTGGATCATGCAGGTGCTCATCATCGGCGTGGAGATCACCGGCGCCTCCGCCATCATCTCCGGCTGGTTCGACATCGCGCCGTGGATCCCCGCGCTGATCGCCGTCGTATTCTTCGCCGCGATCAACCTCGCCGCCGTGCGCGGCTTCGGCGAATTCGAATTCTGGTTCGCCCTGATCAAAGTGGCTGCGATCGTCATTTTCTTGGTCGTCGGCGTGCTCATGGTCTTCGGCCTCTTCCCCGGCATGGACGCCGTGGGCACCAGCAATATCGACCACGTCGGCTTCATGCCCAACGGCATCGGCGGCATCGCCACCGCCATGCTCGCCGTCGCCTTCGCATTCGGCGGCATCGAGCTCGTGACTATCGCCGCAGCCGAATCCGAGAACCCCACCGCCGCCGTCAGCGCGGCGATCCGCTCCGCGATTTGGCGCATCGCCGTGTTCTACATCGGCTCCGTGGTGCTGATCATCCTGCTGCTGCCCTACGAACAGATCGCCGGCGCCGATTCCCCCGCCGAGTCCCCGTTCACCCTCGTGCTCGAGCGCGCGAATGTCTCCGGTGCCGCCACCATCATGGAAGTCGTCATCGCGCTCGCCCTGTTGTCCGCGTGCAACGCGCAGCTCTACGGCAACTCCCGTTTGCTGTACTCGATGGCGCGCGGCGGCGAGGCACCCTCCTACTTCGCTCAGACGAACGCATCGGGCGTGCCTGTCCGCGCGGTGATCGTCTCCATCATCTTCGGCTTCATCTCCGTCGCGATGCAGTGGTGGAACCCGCCGGGGCTTTTGACCTTCCTTCTCAACGCCGTCGGCGGCATCCTGATCTCGATCTGGGCGATGGTGATCCTGTCGTACATCCGCCTGCACCCCAAGCTCGTCGCATCCGGCGAAATCACGAATGTGCGCATGTGGGGCTACCCGTGGTTGCCGTGGATCACGTTCGCCACGCTGGGCGGATTCATCCTGCTCATGCTTTTCGACGCTGGCGGCCGCACCGAGCTCATCTCCGCCCTCGTCGTCGTCGGCGCGATCGTCGTGACCAGCCTCATCGTTCACCGCGGCAAGGCGTCCGAGCCGGCGCACATGGTGTAGCTGGCGCGACGCCGCCGCCGCGCGTGAAACCCAACACGCCGCCTGAAGATCTTCTAAGCTATGCAGCGCTAGCGCTTTTGCGCGGGCCGTGCATACGCAGACACCGTAAGAGAAAGACTGATTACTACTATGACCACCGCATTCGCACGAGGCTTGGCCACTGTCACCCACGATGGAACTGTCCTGGATGTCTGGTATCCGGCCCCGAAGCTCGGTGAGTCCGTCTCTTCCACCGGCACGACCCGCTTGGAGGAAACCCCGCAGCAGTTCGTCAATCTCGCCGGCCCCGACGAGGACCGTGGAGTCGCACGCGTGCCTGTGGCGACGTCCATCTCCGACATCTCCGCCGCGCCTGTTGACGCTTACGATGCGTACCTGCGCCTCCACCTTCTCTCCCACCGCCTGGTCAAGCCGCACGAGGCGAACCTCGACGGCCTCTTCGGCCTGCTCGCCAACGTCGTGTGGACCAACTACGGCCCGTGCGCCGTTTCCGATTTCCAGGTCGTCCGCAGCCGTCTGTCGGCGCGCGGCCCGGTAGTCGTATTCTCCGTGGATAAATTCCCGCGCATGGTCGACTACGTCGTTCCCACCGGTGTCCGCATCGGCGACGCCGACCGCGTGCGTCTCGGCGCACACCTCGCTGAGGGCACCACGGTCATGCACGAAGGCTTCGTGAACTTCAACGCCGGCACGCTGGGCGCCTCCATGGTCGAGGGCCGCATCTCCGCCGGCGTCGTCGTCGGCGACGGCACCGATATCGGCGGCGGCGCGTCCATCATGGGCACGCTGTCCGGCGGCGGCAAGGAGACCATCAAGATCGGCGAGCGCTGCCTGCTCGGCGCCAACGCGGGCATTGGTATTTCGCTTGGCGACGACTGCACCGTCGAAGCCGGCCTCTACGTCACCGCCGGCACTAAGGTCACCCTGTCCGCTGAGATCGCGCAGTCTGTCGGACGCTCTGAAGGCGACTCTGTAAAGGCCGTCGAGCTCTCCGGTGCCAACGGCATTCTCTTCCGCCGCAACTCCGTCACCGGTGCTGTCGAGGCCGTCAAGGCCAAGGGCGTGGAGCTCAACGCGGAGCTGCACAACAACTAACGCACTCGATGCTGTGGATTTCGCTGGCACTCCACAACGATCTTCGCACCAAAAGGCCAGGTCGCGAACGGTAGGTTGCGATCAAGAATTTAGTGCACAACCGGTGTTGAGGTGTTCAAGCTGAATAAATGCAGGCAGGAAACCAGTAACGGGATGGTACCCAGCCGCCGTGACCCACGCTGAAACGTCAGTTATTTGGTTAGCATCGATAACCTCGCACGTGACATGTGGACCGATAGAGTTTTCGGCAAAAACCGCATTCACTGCGAGGGACAATTCCTGATAGACGGCCACTCTGTCTGCGTATTCAGACTCGAACGCGACCGCCACCCTAATCTGATGCCTCCCACTGGCAGAGGTTGTTCTAGCATGAGCGACCCCGATCCACGACAGGCCTTTAGTGCAACAATGGCGCAGAGCTCTGCGAACGGCGGCGAGCGCGAGTGCCTGATTTGTGGCAGCTATTGATCGTGCCCCTAACGCACGGGGCCATAAAACGGGGAGTTCCAGCGACGTGGCCTGTGGGCGTACAGCGTTCGGAGAGGATGCGCTGACGCCGGCCTCTTTCGGCGGATCGGACCACAGTAGCTCAATCGGGAAGTCCGTAAAGGAATCGATGCCCAGGTCCCCGAGAACATCACACACGTCATGTGCCACAGTGCCGAGTGGTGCCTGTGCATCGACCTCAACTGTCAACAGTGGTTGATGAATGGAACCTTCTACAGCGGAGATGCTATTGGCACGCACGCTAAGCACGGAACACGAACTTGCGGTGCTGCCGGACGCGAGCCCCCAAGTGTTGAGAGATTCCCAGATCAGCGCCGATGTTACAGCTGCGGCGAGACAATCAGGATCAGCCATCGCCTTTTCCTGTTGTAACTTAGAAACAAGTTCCGAGGACGCGAGATAGCCACCGCGGTGAATTGCACGATCGACGATGCTTGTTCCTGGGATGAAGCTGCGTACCCGGATGATGCCGCTATCTGGGAGCCGACGAATACTTAGCGAAGTCCGTTGGGGAGGTTCTGTCAGTGCGTCATCACCCAACACCTGCGTCAAGGATTGGACAGGGAGAAGATCAGTGCTGAGCGGGATCCGGTACAGAATGATTGGCGTTTCTTCAGCATCCGGTTCATGGACGGTGCTGGGGAATGTCTGGTGGAAAATGATGTTGTGGAATACCGACCCACAATGAACACCACTTCCACATGCGCTAGCGAAGGCCTGTGCCCGGCCAAGGATGTGCCTCAACACTGATTCTGTGAAAAGAGGATCATCTTCTTGAACGTGCAGGGCGATCACCGGAGCGGTGGTTGCAGAGTCATCATTGACTTTGAACGCCACGCTATAGGCGAGGCGGCCACAACCGAGAACTTCCTGGGTGTTTAGAGAATCCGAACAAAGATCCTTTACGTACTTCCGAGTAAGTTCCCGTACTACCTCGCCCGTGAAGTATTCACGAACAGCAAGAGCTAGCAGCCCTAATGACTCGGCCATACTCCAGGCAGGAATATGTTCTGAAAGAGCCGATCCTATTGCGGAGTTGCTGAGGCGCTGAGCTGCAGCTAATGCTGCCTTCGGACTGTAGTCGGGGCGGCGATCCCTGAAGGAGTAGGTTTTGCTCTCGCACGCGCTATCGCTGACATCCAGGATGGCGAAGTCATGGTCGATGTCCTCATAATGCGTTAAACAGAGCTGCTGGTGGTACACATAATCCAGCACAGATTCATCACTAGGAGCTCCGGCTAGCAACCACTGGATATGTGTGTACTCACGCTCAATGTCCTCGAATGCTGTGGCGCGTCCCCCGGCGCTCTGGATCAAGATTCTTCCGGGAGAATCCCCCGGAAGAACAGCCAACGCCTGGCAGTTTCGCGAGATGGCTAAACCACTGGTCCATGCTGCAATTCCAATCCAGCGCACATAGTCAATGGACGTGGTCATTTTCGCCAGTTTAACCTTTTGGTTTTGCTGTCTCCCCTACGCCGCTGTGCTACTTCGCGCGGCCTTGGGTTTCCGGAATGTCCAGAGCTTGTTGATGATGAAGTTCACGGGCATCGCGATCAGCGTCGAGATCGCCTGCGCCCAATACGACTTGGTGCGCAGACCGCTGGAACCGTCGAAGACGTGGTCGGGCAGTCCGACGGGCGTCGTCGGGTTCATGAGCAGCGTCATGCACGTCAAGGACACCACGAAGGCGACAAGCCCCGTGGCAAGGAACGGGAAGAAGCCGCGCAGCCACGACCTTTTGACCATCCCGCCGAAAGTCCAGCTGCGGTTGAGCTGGTAGTTCCAGGTGTTGGCAAGTAGGAAGGCCAATGAGGACAGGAAGTGGTACCAGCGCACATTCCAGCGGGTAGAACCGATCTGGGTGATGATGTCGTCTGCTTCCAACCCGAAGCCGTGAAGTAGAGCCTTCGACGCGAGGTAGAACACCACGAAGTTGACCAGCACGCCGGAACCGCCGACGATGCCGAATTTGATGAATTCGCGGGCACCGTTCAGCACGCGCAAGGCGGTGCTGCCGCTCTTCTGCTGCGCAGGTGGCGCCGAGCGGGCGACATCGGACGTCGCGCCTTCAGCTATATCGTGTTGGGTCACCCCAGCCGCCTTCCTTCCTGCGGTACTGTTCTAAGTCTTTAAACTTGTGACAGTGTAGTCCCGCGAGGGCGACGAAATGAAAACGTTATGAGCTGCGCTACTGCGTGATACGGCGCGCGGCTGCGTCGATCTTCTTGTCGGGAGCGGTCAGCGCGATGCGCACATGGGATGCGCCGGCCGGGCCGTAGAAGTCGCCGGGGGCACCGAGAATTCCGCGGTCGGCGAACCAGTCGAGCGCCTGGCGGGAGTCCATTCCGTCGCGGCGCACCCACAGGTACAGGCCGGCATCCGAATGGTCGACGGTGAAACCGGCATCAGGCAGCGCCTTGAGCAGCTCGAGGCGGCGCGAGGCGTAGACGGAGCGTTGCATTTCCTCGTGCAGGTCGCTCTCCAGCGCCGCGACCATCGCGTGCTGGATCGGCCCGGGAACGATCAGGCCGGCGTGCTTGCGCACCTCGAGGAGCTCCTGGACGAGAGCTTCGTCGCCGGAGATCATGCCGCAGCGGTATGACGCCAGATTCGACGTCTTAGACAGGGAGTGCAACGCCAAAAGGCCGGTGTTATCGCCGTCGGTGACGGACGGGTGCAGCACGGAGACGGGCTCAACAGCCCACCCAAGATAGAGGTAGCACTCGTCGGAGGCGATGATCGCGCCGGTTTCGCGCGCGAAGGCGACCCAGGAGCGCAGCAGCTCAACGGAAGCCACAGCGCCAGTCGGGTTCGACGGGGAGTTGAGGAAAATCAGGGCGGCATCGCGAGGGGCTTGCGCCGGATCGTCGCAACGCACGACATTGCAGCCAGCCATGAGTGCGCTGACTTCGTAGGTGGGGTACGCGACTTCCGGGATGACGACGGTCTGGCCGCGCAGGCCGAGCAACGTCGGCAGCCACGCGATGGCTTCTTTGAGCCCGATGGTCGGCAACACAGCGCGCTCGTTCAGTCCGGTGATGCCGAAGCGGCGCTCCAACGCCGAGACGATCGCGGCGCGCAAGGCAGGCGTGCCCATCGTCTGCGGGTAGCCGGGCGCGGCGGAATTCTCCGCGAGCGCGAGCTGGATCGCGGGCGGGACGTCGTCGACGGGCCCGCCGACGGACAGGTCGATCAGCCCGTCCGGGTGCGACGCGGCTTTAGCTTTGACGTCGGCGATGGTGTCCCACGGGAAATCGGGCAGGACCTGGCTGAGCGGGCGGCGCGTCCCCATGTCCCCTACTCCTGGTTCATGGGTGGCAGCGCGGCCACGAACGGGTGGTCGAAGTCGTACGGGCCTTCAGCGGCGGCGCCGCCCGGAGAGCCAATCTTGTCGAAGAAGGCGACGTTAGCGTCGTAGTAGTCGTTCCACTCGTCCGGCAGGTCGTCTTCGTAGAAGATGGCCTCGACGGGGCATGCGGGCTCGCAGGCGCCGCAGTCGACGCACTCGTCGGGGTGGATGTAGAGCATGCGCTTGCCCTCGTAGATGCAGTCGACGGGGCATTCTTCGACGCAGGCGCGGTCCAGAATGTCCACGCACGGCTCAGCGATGATGTAGGTCATGGGCTCCTGTCACTCCTTATGACGAAAATTCTCACATCAGTATGTCACTTCCGCGCCGCGATGGGCCACACGGTCCCGGCACACGCGGCGGCGAGCAGGATAACGCAACGAATCTTATATTCGGCGATGATCGCGGCGGTCACCTCGGGCCCGACGGCGAGCAGCAGGAACCCGCATATCCACGCCAAAAGCGGAATGAGGGCGCCGAGCACGCGGCCGCGTGTCCACAGCAGCGCCGTGCGCGTGAACACCGCCCCAAGACCAGCTGCGGCGAGAATCGAGGGAACACCGTAGAGCGAGCTTATCGACGCCACCTCAACCAGCCCCGATCCCATCGCCCCCACCGACAGCCACATGAGTCCGGAGCGGGCTTCCGCCGGTGAGAAGTCGGTCCGCGTGATGGGACGGCGGGGTGAACCGGGAGCAGGCATTAGAAGTCGAGGCCGCTTGCGATATCGGCCCCGTGGTCCAGGGGCAATCCTGCGCCGAGGAGGTAGTGCTCGCGGCGGATGATGGGCTGCGCGATGAGGTTGGACAGCGCGTAGGTGGTCACCGGGCCACGCGCGATGGCGGGGTGGGGGTTGGTGAGGGAAATGGAGCCGTCGGCAAGCCAAATCTGCGTTGCGTGCGCTTTCATGGCTTCGGCCTTGGCGGCGTAGACGATGTCGTCCATTTCGACCCAGGTGTCGGTGGTATCAACGGCGTCGAGTTCGCCCGGTGCCGGGTGCGTCCAACCGGCGGGAATGTCGTCGGCGAAATTGGCTTCGAGTTCTTCGCGCAGGCGTGCTGCCCAGAGGATGCGCGGGATATCGACCTGCCGGGCGGCCAGGTGCGTGATCTCGTGGGCGCGGATGTGGTCGGGGTGGCCGTAGCCGCCGTTGGCATCGTAGGTGAGCACGAGGTGCGGGGCCTCGTGACGGAAGATCTCCACGAGGTCGTTGACCGCGCGCTCGCCGGAATTGACGAAGGCGCGGGGGTTACGGCTCGCCGGCGAACCCGCCATGCCCGAATCCCGGTAACGCCCGGCCCCGCCGAGGAATTCGCCGCGCACACCGAGGATGGCTAGCGCACGGGAGAGCTCGTGAATGCGGAACCCGCCGAGCTGGTCCGCCTCGTCGTTGACCAGACCTTGGTAGGTCTCCCCGATCACTTCGCCCTCTTCCCCGAGCGTGCACGTGACCACGAGGACATCGGCGCCACGGCACGCGAGATCCGCTAGTGCGCCGCCGGTCGAGATCGACTCGTCGTCGGGATGCGCGTGCACTGCGACGACGCGCAATCCCACCAGGTCGCGAGAGCGGCGGTCACTGCTCATGTTCGGGTTCGGGTTCGCGTTGTTCATCGTCGGCTCGGTCATCCTTTCTGTTGTCGTCGCGGTCATCATCCTCGGCTGCGGGCTCGGCCACCTTCCACTGGGCAGCGCCGGCGACGCCGTGGTCCCAGTCGTCGAGGGCGGGCGCGGGGCCGGTGATCCCGCGGCCGAGGGCCATGATGCGGCGTTCGGACAGCACAGGCACCCAGACAGCTTCACGACGAAGCGTGTCAGTAACAGCGCCGCGCACCTCGGAGTCGGGAATGCGACCGGACAAGATGTTGTCGGACATGGCGCGTGTGGAAGGCAGGCAAAGCCCGCTCAAGTTGCCGGAGACGAAGTCGGTCCCCTCGTCCGGGCACTGGATCTTGCTGGCCCACACGGCCGCTCCGCCATCGAGAGACCAGCCGACGACGGCATCGACGGTTCCTTCGCGCAGGCGTTGAGCGGTGTCGGTGGCATCGGCTGCGACAGTTTCAGCTTCAATGCCAGCGCGCACGAGCAGATCGGCTACGGCGCGGGCGGCGGGCATGGCTTGGTCATCGCGCGGGTCGGCGGCGATGCGGATGGGACCAGATTCAGCCGCGGCAGCGCGCAGCGCGTCCGGCTCATGGCCGAGGGGCAAAGTCGGGTCGGCGGCAGCCAGGTCGCGGGAACGGGAGGCGGCGATGCGGGCGATGAGGGGGACGTCGATAAGCGATGCGAACTCGCGGCGTACCTCTTTTGTGCCGAGAACCGGCGAGTTGACGGACATGGTGACTCCGAGTTCGCGCGGGCCTTCGACGAGGCGAAGCTGCGCGTCGGGGATCAGCGAGTAGGCGTCCCACGACGTCTCCCCCGGCACGTGGTCGACGAATGCGAGCTGGCCGGAGCGCAGGCGGTCGGCGGTGAGGTCCGTTGACCGGACGAAATTGAGCGTGAGCAAGTCGATGCTAGCTGGGTACGGCGCCCAGAAGCGGTCATTGCGTTTCAGGGCGATGACGCCAGCGCCGCGGTCGACCTTGTCCACCATGTAGCGCCCGGCGGAAGCGGGAATCGTCTCGGCGAGCGCCGTGGCGAAATCATCCGCGCGTGAGTCGAGCAGGTGCGACGGGAGGAGATAGTTGAACAGCTCGGGCCATGCCTCAGTGGATTCGCTGAACACGACGTCGACGGTCTTGCCGCCGGTGCCGCTGACGCGCACGTCTTCAATGGCGCGGTAGCCGGCGGGGTCGACGGTGCCAGGCGTGGTGGTCATGCCGCGCCAAAGGTAGACAAAGTCGGCGCCGGTAATCGGACTGCCATCGGACCATTGCGCGGCGGGGGCGATCACGTAGCGCACGGTCATCGCCGAGGTGGCTTCTTCGCCTTCTTCGCTGTCTTCGTCTTCTTCCAGCACTTCCGCTGATTCGAGGAGGTCGCTGTTGAGCTCGCCGTCGCTAAAAGCGCTGGGCAATGTGAGCTCAGCGAGGTCGCGGACGGTGGAATTCTCGTCGGCGACCAGGTGCGGGTTCAGGCCATTGCGGAGCGGCTCGACACCCGCGGCGGCCTTGGTGCGCGCGGCGGGCTGGGCTGTGGTCGTGGTTGTCTCCGACGTTTCGGACTCCTCCACAATCGGTGGTGGGCCCGGCTGCGCCGCGCACGACGACAACACCCCCAGCGCGAGAACAGGGGCGAGAATTCTCGCCGCCGTGGTCCTGCAACTGGGGGTGCGCATGAGCACTCATGCTACTGCATGGCGCGTGCGATTCGTCTACTCGCTGCTACTTGTTCATCTGCTTTGCGCGGGAGCGGGCGCGGCCGCGCTCGGTGGCGTTCAGGATGACCTTGCGCACGCGCATCACCTCAGGGGTGACCTCGACGCACTCGTCGTCGTCGCAGAATTCGATGGCTTCGTCGAGGGACAGGGCCTTCGCCTTGGCGAGAGTGACCGTGGTGTCCGCGGACGCGGCACGCATATTGGTCAGCTTCTTCTCCTTGGTGATGTTGATGTCCATGTCCTCGTCGCGGCTATTCGCGCCGACGACCATGCCCTCGTAGGTCTCCGCGCCAGGCTCGACGAAGAATTCACCGCGGTCCGCGAGCTGCATGAGGGCGTAGGAGGTGACCTGGCCGGAGCGGTCGGCGACGAGGGAGCCGGTCGGGCGACCCTTGATCTCGCCGGCCCACGGACGGTGCTCGATGGAGTACGAGTTGGCGATACCTGCGCCACGGGTCTCCGTCAGGAAAGTCGTGCGGAAGCCGATGAGGCCGCGGGACGGCACGTCGAATTCCATGCGGACCCAATCGCCGGAGCCAGCGTTACCCATGGCAGTCATCTGGCCCTTGCGGTTGGCCATCAGCTGGGTGACAGCACCCTGGTGCTCGGCCGGGGTGTCGATGACCATGTGGTCGTACGGCTCGTAGGTCTTGCCGTCGATCTCCTTGGTGACAACCTGCGGCTTGCCCACGGTGAGCTCGAAGCCCTCGCGACGCATCGTCTCGATCAAGACAGTCAAGGCCATCTCACCGCGGCCCTGGACCTCCCACGCGTCGGGGCGGTCCGTCGGCAGCACCTTGATGGAGACGTTACCGATGAGCTCCTGGTCCAGACGAGCCTTGACCAAGCGGGCGGTGAGCTTGTCGCCGCCGCCGCGGCCAGCCATCGGAGAGGTGTTCACGCCGATGGTCATGGAGATGGCCGGGTCGTCGATCTTGATGCGCGGGCGCGGCTCGACATGCTCCGGGTTGCAGAGGGTGTCGCCGATCATGATCTCGTCGATGCCGGAAACTGCGGCGATGTCGCCGGCGACGACCTCGCCTTCGGCAGGCACACGCTCAAGTCCCTTAGTAACGAGGAGCTCGGCGATCTTGACGTTCTTGACGTGCTGCTCGCCGTCGGCGTCGTAGTGGACCCACGCGACATTGTCACCCTTCTTCACCGAGCCGCGGTAGACGCGGATCAGGGCGATACGGCCGAGGAAGGAAGAGGAGTCCAGGTTGGTGACCTGAGCCTGGAACGGAGCGTCGATATCCGCGGAGGGCTCGGGAAGAACGTCATAAATGACGTCGAACAGCGGCTGGAGATCCTCATTGTCCGGCAGCCCGCCGTTGCCCGGGTTATTGAAGGAAGCACGGCCTGCGCGGCCGGAGGCGTAGAGGACGGGCAGCTCGAGCAGGTTCTCGGCAGCTTCGGCAGCCTCGGGGTCTTCGAGGGAAGCACCGAGCTCGAGCAACAGGTCCTGGGCCTCGTCGACAACTTCGTCGATGCGCGCATCCGGACGGTCGGTCTTATTCACGCAGATGATGACCGGCTTCTTAGCCTCGAGGGCCTTGCCCAAAACGAAGCGGGTCTGCGGGAGGGGGCCTTCGGAGGCGTCGATCAGCAGGACGACGCCGTCGACCATGGACAGGCCGCGCTCGACCTCGCCACCGAAGTCCGCGTGGCCCGGAGTGTCAATGACGTTGATGACCAAGTCCCGGCCATCTTTGCCGGCACCGGCGCGACGGATGGAGGTGTTCTTGGCCAGAATGGTGATTCCGCGCTCGGACTCGAGGTCGCCGGAATCCATGACGCGGTCTGCAACCTCGCCGTGATCGCCGAACGCGCCGGACTGCTCCAGCATGCCGTTGACGAGAGTGGTCTTGCCATGATCGACGTGGGCGACGATGGCGACGTTACGGAACTCAGGGTGCGACACTTCTACGTCTGCTCCTTAGATAGGCGTACTGCACACGGCAGTTGAACGGTTAAACCCTACTCCCATAGGGCGCTACGTGCGATACCGAAAATACACGGCACCGAAAGACCCACAGCCAAGTCCACTTTTCAGCCTTGACAGCGGCGAAAAAACTTCAAATAGTGGGACTAATGTTGCAATTGTTGCAAACGTCACTAGAGTTACTGACGTTATTAATGTTCTAATGTTGTTTTCCTGCGACAAAGGATCAGTTCCTTGAAGATAGCAACAGCCGCCCACGCTCCTGCCCGCGTCCGCACTGCCGTCATCTCCGCCGCAACTGCCGCAGCGCTTACTGTCGGAGCCTTCGCCGTCCCCGCTTCCGCACAGGCGGCGCCCGCACCCGCCCAGGCTGCTTCTGCACTGTCCGCAGGTTCTTCTCTCGTGGATCATCTCGGCCGCCCCACCCCCCAGGTGCAGCGGGCTGTCAAGGACTTCGCGAACCGCCCCGGCGTGCCGCCCCAGGTCCGCGACGCATTGTTGAGCGCTCTCGCGTTCTTCGTTGGCGATGCTTCCGGCAACGGCGGCGGCCCCGGCCTGCCCGAAGGCGGCCCCGCGTTCCGCCAAGGCTTCTGGCCGACGGTGTCCCGCAACTGCATGGGCCCCGGCATGAACTCCACGGGCTCCCTCATCGCGGTCCCGGGACCGGCACACATTCCAGTGCCGGCTCCGAAGGCTGGGCAGGCCACATTCGTGTTCACTGCTTTGGGCACGAAACCTGCATCGCCCCAGCAAGGGGCCATGAACGTGCACTGGATCAACCTGGCTAACCTGCGCACCGGTGTAACGCCCCTTTTGAACAAGGGGATAAATAAGACAGGACCGGCAACGCTCTCCAACGTCGCCGACACGGGCTCCGGCCCAGTGCTGGCGGTGGTCTCCGGGGCAGTCAAAACAGACGGCCGCAGCTGCGGCTTCCCCCCGACGGCACTGAGCGTGACGGTGAAGTAGGTATCAACATGAAGCAGCACGGACAGCAGGTGAACGGAATGGCCACATCCGACACGGGCCACGCAGACGCTCTTGACGCTGAGCGCGCAGACGTTCCCGATCTGCACCCGGTCAAGCAGGAGACCTTCGACACCACCTCGAAGATCAACACTGACCCGAAGGGTTTCCTCCGCGAAGTGGACACATTCCGGGTCACGGACTTCGGCCTGTACATGGCGCGCGGTGCGAACCACCCGAAATTCGGCTACCTGGAAAGCTGGCTGCTGCCGCAGCTCAATCTCCGCGCGAATATCTTCCACTTCCGCGAGGGCGTGGACATGGAGCAGGACTTCTACTTCGATATCGCGGACATCGACGTCGAAGGCGAAGTGTGGCGTACACGCGACCTGTACGTGGATCTCGTCGCGGTGCAGGGAGAAGCGATCGACGTGCTCGATATCGACGAGCTCGCGGCGGCGACATCCGCAGGCTTCATCACCGCAGCAGAGGCAGAGAAGGCGATCGAGGCCACACTCAATGCTGTAGAGGGCATCACCCGCCACGATGACGACGCAATGGAGTGGCTCCGCGCGCTGGGCATCGAGTTGACCTGGGCCGACGAGGTCGAGCTCACCCCGGCAGCATCCTGATCCGGCGCAGCTACGCCGAGGTCAGTTCTTCGCGGGTGAATCGCGCGCGGCCACGGTCGGCGCGGGCGAATTCCACGACGATATCCTGGTCCTGCGCGAGGTGAATGAGACGCGTGGCCAACTCGCGTTCAGCATTCTCAACTGCGGTTTCAGCTCCCTCGACGCTGAGCATGAGTACGCCCTCCGTGCCGATCACGTCACACGTGGCAGCCCCGTTGCCGGGAGTTTCCAGAGTGCCGGCGGACGGGAAGGTGAACGTGCCTTTGGAGGTCTCGGGGTCCCACGCGACGTCGATAAGCTGCTCAAAATAGCTGGCCAACAGCTTGCCGTAACGTGCGGGGCGGTCGATCCGCACGCGCGCGGTCGAGGTGACGGTTTTGGGCATGGACCACACCCTACCCAAAATGCGCGCACACATTAGTATTTGTGTATCGTACCCCTCCCCGACAGAAAGGCACGCGCATGGCCGGCGGTCTCCTCGCATTGCTTGACGACGTCGCTCTCATCGCCAAAACCGCAGCCTCCAGTATGGACGATGTTGCGGGCATGACAGCGAAGACATCCACGAAAGCCGCCGGCGTTGTCATCGACGATGCCGCGGTGACCCCGCAGTACGTCACCGGCGTTACCCCCGCGCGCGAGCTTCCGATGATCTGGAAGATCACGAAGGGTTCGCTGCGCAACAAGCTGATCATCATCCTGCCGATCGCCCTCCTGCTCAATGCTTTCGCACCGTGGGCCCTGGTTCCGATCCTGATGGTTGGCGGCACCTACCTATGCTTCGAGGGCGCGGAAAAGATCGCCGACAAGCTCCTCCACGACGAGACCGAACAGCAGGATCAGGCGGTCAACCGCGACGAACAAGGCGAGGATGCCCTGGTCAAAAGCGCGGTGCGGACCGACCTGATCCTGTCTGCGGAGATCATGATCATCTCCCTCGACGAGGTCGCCGACCAGCCCTTGCTCATGGAATTCATGGTGCTCGTCGCCGTAGCGATTTTCATCACCATCGCCGTGTACGGCGCCGTCGCGCTGCTGGTCAAGGTAGACGACATCGGACTGGGCATGATTGAGCGCGACAACGCCCCCGGCATCGGACGCGCCCTGGTCAACGGCATGCCGATCGTGCTGAAGATCATCGGCATCGTCGGCACCGTGGCCATGCTGTGGGTCGGCGGCCACCTGATCATCCGCGGCCTCCACGAGGTCTTTGGCTGGCACTGGCCGCACGATGTCCTCGCCCAGCTTTCCGAGGCCGTTGGCGGCGGCGCCCTCGGCTGGCTCGTTGATACCGCTGGCTCCGCGCTCGTCGGTCTCCTGGTCGGCTTCGCGGTGCTTGGCGTCGTAGCGGGTGTGCGCAAAGTACTGCGCTAGAGTCGAGGTCCATGGAACCTCTGCCCCGCTACCCGCTCGCTCCGTTCGCCATCGGCGGCGGATCCGACCTCAGCGTGGGCAGCCTCATCGCGGCCACCCTGTTCACGTATGCCGGCACTCCCGATGCCAGCGATCCCCTGAACACCACAGTCGAGCTTGAGCCCGATCCGCTGACCGGCGCGTGGCGTGTGCGCTGGCCTGCCGCGCACGGCAGCATCATCGGCGATATCACCGCGCACGAGCGCGCGCCGTTCCACAGCGTCGGCACCCTCCACGAAGCCGGCTTGGTGCCTGCCGCGCAGGCCACGATCACCTTCGACCGGCTCACCGCCGCCCACCGCGTCGTTGTCCACCTCGCCCCACCGGCATTGTGCGTGCCCCGCAATAACCTGCTGCCCGGTGCGTTGCTGCTGCCTGGCACCGTTGCCGGCGAGTCCCCCGTGTACGTCCACGTCGCCGACGGTGAATTCACCGCCGCGGAAACCATGCTCATGTCGCCCGGCCAGTGGCTGGTCGGATTGCACCTGCACGGTCACACCGTCGTGGTCACCTGCGGCGGCCGCGTTCTTGGCACCCTCGATGCCCGCCAGTCCGGCCCCGTGCGCGAGAAACTCGCCGCCTTATTCGCCCAGAATGTCGACGTGAAAGCCCGCGCCTGGGCTGTCGACGGCTCCATCAGCGTCGATGTCACCCGCACCCCGGGCATTTTCCCCGTCCGCACCCTCCCACCGCTGCCGTTGCCCGCCGGTCCCGAGATAGATATTCCCGCCGCCGAGGTCTACGAATTCACCGACGGCTCGCTCGTGGTCACCGTAGATCTCTCCGCCGCCATCGACCCCGAGGATTGGGTCTACCCCCGCCCGGGTGCACGCACCGTCGACCCCGTCCACCCCGCGCAGCCCGCCGCACCGCGCTTCCCCGAAGAACCGCTGGTCCAGCCGGCTGCACCCGAAGCGGCGCACCACGCGGAATACCGGGAAGAGTCCGCGCAGGACGCGCCCACCCAGTACTTCCCTGCCTTCGTGGACTTCAACCCGTCGCACACCGACGACGGCGAAGCCGCGGCCAGCGAGACCTACCTCACCGAAGTGGAAAAGGTCCGCCTCCGCCGCGCGCGGCGGAATTCGCACGGTCCGAAGCACAGCCGGGACGACGTTGCGCCGCAGGAGTACACCGGCCGTCACCGGCGCGACGATTAGCCCGGGCTTTGCTAAAGTTCCGTTGCGGTTCAATCATTTTCCCTCCGTGTCTTGAAATGAGTCCGCAATGCGATCGTTCCGCCGTTCCATCTTGTCCATTGCCATCGTCGGCACCATTGCGGTTACTGCGGTTGCCCCAGCCCCCGCAACGGCGCAGAGCTCGCTGAGTTCGACGAGCTCCGGCAGCTCCAGCAGCTCCCGCAACCTGATCAGCGAGATGGGTGGCGCCCTGTCGGACTCGCCGAACCCCGATCCAGCTCCCAAGCCGAAGCCGAAACCAAAGCCGAAGCCGAAGCCGAATCCGAAAACCCGCACCGAACAGGGCCTTGTCGTGGAGATGCTCGGCGACCTGATGGGCAAGCACCAGCCCAACCTGGGGCTCGGGGCCGTTGACTTGGGCATTATGGTGCCGCTGATCAACGAGACATTCGCGGTCGTATTCGGCGACTCATTCACCGGCAAGTACTTCGGCGAAGGCAAGTGGCTCAGCCCAGTCGGTCTCGTGGCCAAGCGCGATGAGAACGGCCGAATCATCTTCACCCGCCCGCTTAACGACGGCAAGACCGCCGATCAGCTGATCAACTACAAACACTACGACAACCGCACCGTCATCCCGTCCGACGTGATCAACCTGGACGGCACGCTCTACATGCAGGGCATGTGGAATGAAGGCATCGGCAATGTGCGTGAGACCGAAATCTGGAAGTCCACGGACTACGGCGCGAACTGGACGTCTGTCGCGCAAACGACGTATCGCTACATGGATGGGCTTGGCAACCTGATCAGCTGGGAGAAGGGCCCCGACGGCTACATCTACGTCGTGTCCTCCGAATTCCTCCGCGACGACCCTGTCTACCTCTCCCGCTTCCGTGAAGAGCAGATCGCGGACCGCAAATCGTGGGAGATCTACGACCCCTCCACGGGCGAGTGGAGCAAGAAGCGGCGCACCCCGATCCTGTCCAAGAACGTCCAGGCCGGCGAGATGTCCCTGCGGATGGTCGAGGGCCACTGGGTGCTGGCAATGTTCAACGAGGAGACGGCATCTATCGAGGTGCGCATCTCGAAGACCATCGCCCGTGACTGGGATTCCATCGAACCCGCTCGCGTCGTCGTCGCCGGCTCGGGCGGGTGGCGTGCCGAGCAGAACGCGAGCAACTTCACTCAGCTCTACGGCGGCTACATTGTCCCAGGATCCACGCTCGCCAACATGGATCTCGTCGTCTCCCAGTGGAATACTTCGGATAACTCGCGGTACATGTCCACCCAGTTCAACGTGAAGGGCTTGGACAAGTTCTTCGGCATCTCTCCGGAGCAGCCGGAGAGCGCGGAATCCGCACCGCAGGGTACAGCGCGCGCCGCAGCGCAGACCGGCGACCAGAACGCCGTCGCAGTCAATGAGACCGCGGTGTCGCCGGAGGCCGTCAACCGTCTCAGCGACGAAGAGGCCATGGAAAAGGCCGCGGACAACCCGGCTGACACGCTGAACTAGCTCGGCGGCACCGCGCCGCCGGGGGGTTACGGCTCGTCGATGATCTCGGCGCCGGCCCCGTCAGCCGCGTCGTCGATAAGCTCCTCGTCCGTCGGCGTTGTCCCCGGATCGACCTCGGGGTCGTTGTCGCGCTCGTACTCGCGGACGATGCGCGCCGCCGTGTCCGCGATCTCCTTCATCGACTGGTAGAAACGCCCCATCTCGTTCCACACGCCGTCTTCGGAGAGCACCCCGTACTGGGCTTCGGGGAAGTCGCGGACGTCCTCGCGCCAGACGGATTCGTAGTAGGCAATGAGCTGCGCCATCGTCTCCCAGTCTTCGGCGAGGCGCTCTGGGATTTCTTCCCAGCGGTCATTCGCTTCGACGAAGTGCGCGAGACGCGCGTCGTTGGAAATTATTCGTTCCGGGATGTCGTCGGCCCCGGGGAAATCAGGCTCACCAGTGGTCATGGCCGTCACTGTACCCCGCTTCAGTCCCCTAAGCGGGGTTATCGACAAGGAACCGGCGCACGAAAATCCGCGTACGGTGGGAAGCGGTTGAACCCCACGGCAAGGAGGCCATTATGACTGCACAGAAGGGCAACGACCACGGCCCGAACCCCTACGTCGTCGATATTGAAAAGGCGACCGTCGACAACGAGGCTTTCCGCGACACCCTGTGGACCGGCAAGAATCTCCAGCTCACTGTCATGACCATTCCGGCAGGCGGCGAGATCGGCGCTGAGATCCACGACGGCCACGACCAGTTCCTCCGCCTCGAGGAGGGCGAGCTCCGCGCCCAGATCGGTACGAGCGAGACCGACCTCGAGATCGACCAGGTTGTCGGTGCGGACTGGGCTGCATTCGTCCCGGCCGGCAAGTGGCACAACTTCGTCAACGAGTCCGACGCACCCGCGAAGCTCTACTCCATCTACGCCCCGCCGGAGCACGAGCCGGGCACCCACCACGAGACCAAGGCGGACGCCGACGCCGAATAGACGCACGGCATCCACGCATAGCCCAGCATTTGAACTGCTCCCCATTAGTTGGACTGAGAAATCAGTTACCGACTAGTGGGGAGTAGTTCATTTCAGGGGCTAGTTCATTTTCGCTGGGCTTTTCGCTTATCGACGTCCGGCCCTTCCCATTTACTTGCCTCCCCCAACCACGGGTCATGTGCTTTTCACTTACCAGTAACGGGCTAGCCATATAACCGTCACAACAGGTCCATTTGCCTGGCTTAGTTTTGACATGCCCTGGTTGGAAGCTGGCAACCACAGCATCGTGAGCTGGCTGCTTTCCAACCGGTTACTTCATTCCACCGCTGCCCGAAAGGTTCCCACCGATGCGTAACCGCGTTCTGTGCGCCACCATCGCCGCGCTGTCCGTCAGCGCGGGCGTCCTCTCCCCCGTCACCGCTACCGCCGACGAGAAGACCGCCAAAATCTCGATTTCGAACATCACCGACTTCCACGGTCGTTTCGCTCCTAAAGACGTGAACGTTCGTGGCACAGATACACGTGACGACAAGAAGTCCATCCCGGGTGCCGAGCGCCTGAAGTGCGCTATCGACACCGAAGCCGAAGGGTTCGGCAACGCGCACATCCTGACTTCTTCCGGCGACAACATCGGCGCTGGCCCGTTCGAGGCAATGCTGCTGGACGATGCGCCGACCATCGATGCCCTTAACGAGATGGGTCTTGAGGTCTCCGCCGTGGGCAACCACGAATTCGACAAGGGCGCAAAGGATTTCTCCGAGCGCGTCATCCCGGATGCGAAGTTCCCGTACCTCGCCGCTAACGCCAAGTCTGTCGCAGGCACCGACGACCACTTCATCAAGGAGATGGACGGCGTCAAGGTCGCATTCATCGGCACCGTCACCGACACCATGCCGCAGCTGGTCAGCCCTTCCGGTATTGAGGGCATCAAGTGGAACGACCCGATCGAGACGACGAACAAGCTCGCGAAAGAACTGAAGGACAGCAAGAAGGCCGACGTCGTCGTCGCTCTCGTCCACGAGGGCGGCTACACCCCTGACCAGTTCAAGAATGTCGATGTCGCATTCCTCGGCCACACCCACACCGTGATCACCCAGGATGCTAAGACAACTCCGATCGTGCTCCAGGCAGGTCAGTACTCCCAGGGCTTCGCCAACGTCGACCTGAGCATCGACCGCGCCACCAAGAAGGTCACCGTCGACGAGGCGAAGGTCGTGGAGGGCACGACTCTCCTCGACTGCACGGACAAGAAGTACCCGGAAATCGCGGCCATTGTTAAAGCCGCTGAAGCAGAGGCTGCTGAAGAAGGCAAGAAGGTGGTCGCGTCCACCTCTACCGATTTCGCCCGCGGTTCCAACGCCGGAAAAGAATCCGGCTCTAATCGTGGTGTCGAGTCTTCCCTCAATAACCTTCTGGCCGAGGCTGCAAAGTGGAGCATCGACGCCAACTCCGATGTCACTCCCGATATCGGCGTGATGAACGCCGGCGGTGTCCGCGACGACCTGCCGGCCGGCGACATTACTTATGCTGATGCCTTCTCCGTCCAGCCATTCGGCAACGAGAACACCTACCGCACTCTCAAGGGCAAGGATTTCAAGGAGGCGCTCGAGCAGCAATGGCAGCCGAATGGCAAGCGCCCGGCCTTGTCCCTCGGCCTGTCGAACAACGTTTCTTACACCTACAACCCGGATGGCGAGCAGGGCAACCGCATTCTGTCCGTCACTATCGATGGAAAGCCACTTGATCCGGAGAAGGATTACATCGTCGCAGGCTCCACCTTCCTGCTCGAAGGCGGCGATGATTTCACCGCCTTCACGAAGGGGTCCGAGCCGGTGAACCTCGGCCTGATCGATCTTGAAGCCACCATCGATTTCTTGAAGCAGAACAAGGACATCAAGCCGCGTGGCCAAGCTGGCGTCGGTGTGAAGGTCGAGCAGCCGCTCAAGGCTGGTGCCGAGAACTCCATCGACCTGACCTCCCTGATCTACACCGAGGGCAACCCGGCGAAGAAGGTCACCGTGAAGCTGGAGGATGCCAACGGCAAGGAACTGGCCTCCGCTGAGTCCGACATCGACCCGGACTTCGGTACAGAAAACTTCGGCGAGGCTGGCAAGGCCTCCGTCAAGCTCGCCGTCCCGGCTAAGGTTCCGGCGGACGCAATCCTGCGTATCACCACTGATAAGGGCACCGACGCGACCATGCCGGTCAAGATTGAGGGTGACCAGGAAGGCGGCCAGGAGGGCTCCTCCGGTTCCAGCAACGACGGTTCCAGCGCTAAGCCGGTTCTGATCGGCCTCGGCGTCACCGGCCTGCTTGCTGCTCTCGCCGGCGTCATCGTGGCGTTCGTCCCGCAGTTCGCACCGGTCCGCGACCAGATCAACGCCGCACTGAAGGACTTCGGCATCCAGATCTAATTCAGCGCTGAGTCTGCACTCAACCAGAACCAGCCCTCTTCTCCGCATAGGGAAAGGGCTGGTTCTTTTTGTGCGGTCGGCCAGCGGGGATAGACCCTTTCGGCGTGAAGGGGTAGATTGCCGGTGTTGGAATAAAGGGGTCAGGAGGCGCAATGACACAACAGGTTTCGGCGTCGCAAAGCTCCCCGTGGCCGGCGCTGTGGTCGATGATGGTCGGCTTCTTCATGATCCTGGTGGACTCCACCATCGTCGCAGTCGCCATCCCCGCGATCGCGGAGAGCCTGAACGCCACGTACAACGGCGTGATCTGGGTCAATAGCGCGTACCTGTTGGCATACGCGGTGCCGCTGCTCATCACGGGGCGCCTCGGCGACAGGTTCGGACCGAAGCGACTGTACATGCTCGGCCTCGCGGTGTTCACGGTGTCGTCGCTGGCGTGCGGGCTGGCAGGGTCCGTCGGAGTGCTCATCGCGGCCCGCGCCTTCCAAGGTCTCGGCGGTGCGATGCTCACCCCGCAGACGATGTCGGTGATGATCCGCACGTTCTCCCCCACCCAGCGCGGGAGCGCCATGGGCGTGTGGGGCGCGGTCGCCGGTGTGGCCACGATCGTCGGGCCGCTGCTCGGCGGGATCTTCGTGGACCTCGGCGGCTGGGAGTGGATCTTCATCATCAACGTGCCTTTCGGCATCATCGGCCTGCTCCTGGCCTGGAAGAACGTGCCGAAGCTCGAGCTGACTGCCCGCCGCCTCGACTGGCTGGGCGTCGCCTTGTCCGCGGTGGGCATGTTCTGCCTCATCTTCGGCATCCAGGAAGGCTCTAACTTCAACTGGGATGTGCGCGCGATCGGGCTCATCGTCATCGGTGTCGTCTTCATCGCCGCGTTCATCATGTGGCAGGCGCGCACCACCCGTGACGCGCTCGTGCCGTTGTCACTGTTCGCCGACCGGAATTTCGCGCTCGCCTCCGCGGCGATCACCACCGTGGGCTTTGCGGTGTCTACCTTCGCTATTCCGCTGATGATCTACGTGCAGCGGGTGCAGAATTTCAGCCCCACGGTGGCCGCGCTTCTGCTCCTGCCCTCGGGTTTGGTGTCCGGCGCGCTGTCCGGGTTCATCGGCAAGCAGACGAATACGCACGATCCGAAGCCGTTCGCGATTACGGGGCTGGCGGTGACGTCGATAAGCATTTTTGCGACAGTATGGATCACCGACCCGCAGATCAGCCCGTACTGGATGCTGTTGATCAGCGTCTTCTACGGCCTGGGCAACTCGATGATCTGGGGGCCGCTGTCCATGATCGCGACTCGCAACCTCGATCCGGCGCTCGCGGGCGCGGGTTCGAGCGTGTACAACACGGTGCGGCAGGTCGGCGCTGTCATCGGCTCGGCGGCTGTGGCTGCTGCCATGTCCTCGCAACTCGCGCAGCGTCTCGGCGACGACGCAGCGGGCCATTCGGAGACCGGTCCCCTTCCCGAGTTCCTTCATGAGCCGTTCGCTGAGGCGATGAGCGTCGCACTGCTGCTGCCCGCTGGTGTTCTCGTCCTCGGCGTCGCAGTCGCCGCCCTGTTCGCGAAGACCCGCACGTGGAGCGACAACTAGCCCGCTGTGTCTTAGCGCACATTTAAACACCCATTTGCCCCGCGCCATACACATTCCGGTTTTAGAGTGTTTTCTATGTGGAATCCATTTGCCAAGCCATTTCATGAAGACACGAACGAGACCCCCTATGTGAAGCCCGCGGAGTTCATTGCCGACGCCGCCTCCCGCCCCGCCGCGTTCATCACCGGCGGCGCCAGCGGCATCGGCAAAGCCACAGCGCAACGGCTGCTCAACCTCGGCTGGACCGTCGGCGCCTACGACATCCAGGACGTCACCTGGGGCACCAGCGACATCCCCGAAGGGCAGCTCATCACCGGCCACCTCGACGTCACCGACCGCGACGAATGGGACACCGCCCTGGCGGACTTCACGTCCCGCACCGGCGGCCGCCTCGACTTCCTGTTCAACAACGCCGGCATCATCATCGACGGGCTGCTCACCGAGCAAGATCCGGAGAAAATCCGCACGCTGGTGGACATCAACTGCCTCGGTGTCACCTTCGGCGCGCAGGCGGCCTTCCCCTACCTCAAGGCGACGAAGGGCGCAGTGGTGATCAACATGAGCTCCGCATCCGCCATCTTCGGCCAGCCGGAGATCTCCACTTACTCGGCCACGAAGTTCTACGTCAACGGCATCACTGAGGCACTCAGCGTCGAATGGCGTAACGACGACATCCGCGTCCACGACCTCATGCCCCTCTGGGCCGCCACGCAGGTCGCCAACGTCAAAGCCCAGTCCGTCAAGACGATGGGTGTGAACCTCACCCCAGGCGATGTCGCCGACGAAGCAGTCCGTGTCCTGACCAAGAACGCCCCCTGGGGCAAATGGGTGCCCCACTACGCCGTCAGCCTCACCGACCGCCTGCTCAAGTGGCTGCGTAAGCCGTTCCCGGACCCGATCGCCCAGCTGCTCATGCGCTTCGTGGCCACCTGGTAAGCCACACCCACTTCTCCACTCCAAACCAAGAAGGGCCCCGACTGGGGCCTTTCTTTCAGCCCGGTGTGCCCTATGCGGTCTGCCCTATGCGATGGATAAAACCGCAGGTCGCGTCCGCCCATTGTTCGACATCGCATAGTGCACACCGCATAGTGCATACGGATAGGGCGGCCAATACCTGAGCCCCCGGGCATTAGCTCGGGGGCTCGGGGCTCAGAGCCGGAAGGACCGGCAGCGCCGGCAGGACCGGCAGGACCAGCAGCGCCTAGCGGGAGAACACCGACTGCAGCGGCTCCTCGCCTTCGCGGATTTCGCGCTCGTACTTCGCGCGCTCGCGCTCGTTCTCGTTCGGATCATCGATGAACAGCGCGTTGCGGCGGGCGTCGTAGATCACAATGGACGCGCCCAGAGCCAGAGCGGTGAACACCAGCAGAACCACGATGGCGATCCAGAACGTGCCGTCGTAGATACCGTCGACCGAGCGGACGAACAGGTTGCGTGCGTGGCTCATTGGGTGCAGCGGGTTCATGAACGCCAGCGGGGCCGGCAGGGTGGACAGCGGCCAGACCGCACTGGAGACAAACAGGCCCAGGGCGAAGAAGCCGATATTGAACATCGCGCCGACGACTCGGCCGAACAGAACGCGGAAGAACTGGAAGATGGTGGTGCCGGCGACGTCGATAAGCAGAAGCGCCGCACCAATGATGAACCAGTTCTCCGGGCGCCAACCGAGGGTGATGGACACAAATCCCAGCAGCGCGGTGAGCGCGACGTTGATTCCGAGCATGCGGGCCCACGCGCTGAGCACCGGGCCGGCGGCACCGGACGCCTTGTGGCGGCGACCGATGGCGTGCGGCAGAAGAATGGACACGACTGCCATCAGCAGGAAGTTGATCACGATCAGGCCGAGGATGGAGAAACCGCTCGACGGCTCCTTCTTCGTCGGGTCTGCCGGGTCAACCACGACCTGGGTCGGGTGCAGGTTCGCCTCGTCGAAGATGATCGGGACTGCGATCTGCTCGGAGGACTTGTCCATGGCCTTGACCTTCGGCGCACGGCCAGCACCTTCGTCGAGCTTGGTGGACAGCTCCTCGGAGCCGTCCTTCAGGCGGTTCATGCCGTCTTCGAGCTGCCCGCCGCCGTCGACAAGCTGTTGCGTACCGTCGGTGAGGCGGCTAGTGCCGTCGTTGAGCTGCCTTGCACCGTCATCCAGCTGGTTCGCGCCGTCCTCGAGGCGGGAGACACCGTCGGTGAGCTGGCCCGTGCCGTCCACGAGCTGATCGGAGCCGTCGATGAGGCGGTCCAGGCCGTTGCGGTACGGCATCTCCGGGTCAGAGAGGTTCGCGTAGAGTTCGCCGGTGCCGTCGCGCAGACGGTTGAGGTCGTTGACCACGTTCTCCGGGTTCTCCGGGTCTAGCTGGCTGACGATACCGTCGAGCTTGTCCGCCTCGGCGTGCAGGCCGAACTGACGCAGCGTGTCCACGATGGGCTTGAGCTGGCCGACGCCGCCCTGGACGTTCTCCAGCAACGGGATCAGCATGCCGGTCAGCTTGTCCACGCCCTCGTCAATCTGGCGTGCGCCGTCGGCGAGCTGGTCGGTACCGTCTTCGAGCTGGTACAGACCGTCGTTGAGTTGCTTCGCACCGTCATCCAGACGCCCAGCACCGTCGCTCAGCTCGCCGACACCGTCGGTCAACTCACCAGTGCCGTCGACGAGCCGGCCTGTGCCGTCATGGAGTTCATTCGCACCGTCGTCGAGCTTGTTGATGCCGTCGACAGCCTTCTTGCCACCGTCTTTAAGCTCGCCGACACCGTCGTCGAGCTGCTTCGAACCGTCGGCAGCCGCGCGAATACCATCGCCAAGTTCGTTGATGCCGCCGAGGACTTCCTCCGCATACGTCTTGGCAACCTCGGCGCGGACCTCGGATTGGATCTGCGGGACCAGACCCGCGGTCAGGATCGCGCCGTTACTGCCGTTGTAGTCGTTGAAATCGACCATGATACTGGCCTGCTTCGGCTCCGGGTCGATGACCGTGACCACGTTCTTGGAGAAGTCCTCCGGGATCGTCACCGTGAACAGGTACTTGCCCGTCATCAGGCCTTTTTTGGCATCCTCTGAATTGACCACGTCGAAGTCGAGGTAGTCCCGGCTGGTCAAGCCCTCTACGACATCGGCGCCGAATTCTTCTAGGCCAGCCCCTTCGCCACGGTCAACGCCCTTGTCGTTGTTGACCACTGCGAGCTTGGTGTGGGGCACCGAACCAGTCGGATCCCACATCGCCCACATGAACAGACCCGCGAACAGCAGCGGGAACACGAGTGCCAGAATGATAATGGTGCGTGCGACCGTGGAGAACGGACGCCACATCAACAGGCGTTCAAGCGGCCTTAATACCCTGCCCCCGCGCTCAGTGCGCGGTGTGTCTGCATCGCCGCCGGTGACTTTCGTGCTCAACGCAAGTACCTCATTCCTCTTCGTGTTCCGTATCCTCGCCACGCTCCTTTGCGGCGGAGCACACTCGGATTGATACGTGACTTAGATTACTTTGTAGAGGAATATAGTAGGTTCAAAACAAAAATTCAGGCTTTTATTTACTGTGGCGAAAATTTTTTCTCATTCATCGCTGAAGCTCGTCTGTCCAGCGAACCTCGCCGGGATCCTTGTCGTCGCGCCAGCCACGCCACACAGCATGCCGCACCTTACCGTCGCGCGTTCGACCAGCTAGAGCGACTTCACCGACGAGTTCAGGGGCCACCCACCACACGCCGTCGCGGTCGGCATCGGGCACATCGCTTATCGACGCCTCCTCTACCTCCTTTTCCCTCAATTTCCCCTCCATTGCCTGCAGCTGGCTCGCACTGAACCCCGTTCCCACGCGCCCGGCATAGGCGAGCTCCCCTGTCTTTTCGTCCCGCACTGCCACGAGCAGCGAGCCGATTCCGCCCGCGCGGCTGCCCTTTCCTTCCCTGACGCCGACCACGACGACTTCTTGGTGAATCTGGAATTTCATCTTCAGCCATGCAGATCCACGTTTTCCAGGCAGGTAGATCGATCCGAGCCGCTTAGCCACGACCCCCTCGAGTTTCAGTGCCCGGCTCACCTCCATCGCTTCTGCGAGTGCCCCAGTGTGCGCTGGCGGCACAGTGATGTGTTCGCCTTCCGGCACCGTTTCTCGGAGGAGCTCCCGACGCTCCTCGTATGGCGTCCGCAACTGCGACTGTCCCCCATCTTCTGGATGTCCCAGCGCGAGAATGTCGAAGACCATGTACCGGATCTCCACTGCTTCAACATCCACCTCACCCGAATGGAGAGCCTGCAGCGCGCCGAAATCCGGGCGCCCGTCCTCACCCAGCGCGACGACTTCCCCATCGAGCACCGCCCCACCCGAGACCAACTCCGCCAGCTCCTGCAGCTGCGGGAAGTAGTCCGTGTAGTCTTTCCCGTTCCGGCTGGAGAGCACCACTTTCCCGCCGCCCACACCGGCGAGAATCCGGTAGCCGTCCCACTTCATCTCGAAAGCCCACTTCTCGCCCTCTTTCTTGCTGAGCCGGATATCCGCCTCCGTGCCTGCGGTGGCCAGCATCGGTTCTGGCAGGTCGGCCAGAGTCACGGCATTCGTCGGTGCAGCCTGGGACTCCCCCTCGGGCTGGCCTTTCATGAATTTCATGAGCCACTGGTCGTTGTCCTTGCCCGCTCCCATTCCAGCGGTGTGAATCATGGCGTAGCGGCGCGGCACCCCGCCCAGACCGCCATCTGTCTGCCCGTGGAGAACAGCAATGACCTCTTTACCTTCGCGCCATTTCTCCACCTCAATGGTTCCGGAATCCCAGATCTTCACCTCGCCGGCACCGTACTCGCCCTTCGCGATCGTCCCGGAAAACGTGGCGTATTCGATCGGGTGGTCCTCGGTCTGCACCGCCAGACGGTTCGTGTCGGGGTCCAGCGGCGGCCCCTTCGGCACTGCCCAGGAGACGAGCCCCCCGTCGCGCTCGAAGCGGACATCCCAGTGCAGGGAGGAGGCGTGGTGCTCCTGGATGACAAAGATCGGGTCTTCGCCGGTCCTGTCGCGCGGTGCTGCAGCGGGCACCGGTTCGGCGGTCTTTGAGGGATCGCGCATGGAACGGTACGTCGATAAGCGATCTTGCTTTTCTGCGCCGAGTGGCGCGATCGGATCTGTATCCTCCGCGACGCGCTGCAGCACCTCCGTGTATTCGAGCTGGCGCAGGTCCGGGTCCTCCAGCTCAGACCAGGTGCGCGGCGCCGCCACCGTCGGGTGTTCGCGGCCGCGCAGGGAGTACGGCGCGACCGTCGTCTTCTTCCCGTTGTTCTGACTCCAGTCGATAAAGACCTTGCCGTGCCGCTGCTCTTTTTTCATCACCGATGTCACGCTGTCCGGGTTGTCCGCTTCGAGCGCGCGGGCGAGCTTCTTGGCCACGGCCGCCACTTGCTCAGCTGTGCTGGCGCCGTCGAGCGCCGCATACAAGTGGATCCCCTTCGATCCGGACGTGACCGGGACCGATTCCATGCCCATGCCATCGAGGATCTCCTTGCACCAACGCGCCACCTCCGCGCATTCGGCAAGCCCCACGCCCGGCCCCGGGTCCAAGTCGAGCACCAGCCGATCGGGATTAGCCGGGTACCCGTGCTCGCCGAAACGCCACTGCGGGGTATGCAGCTCCAACGCCGCGACCTGCGCGAACCAGGCCAGCACCGCCGGCTCCTCGACGAGCGGGTACCGGTTCGTCGATTCTTTGTGCGCGAGAATTCCGAAAGGCAGCCACTCCGGCGCGGAATCCTCCAAGTCCTTACGGAAGAATGACTCCGCGTCCACCCCGTCCGGGAAGCGCTTCCGCGTCACCGGGCGCCCTGACACCTGCGGGATGAGCGCACCTGCGACCTCGAGGTAGTACTTCATCACGTCGGCCTTCGTCGTCCCCGTCGCCGGGTAGAGAACCTTGTCCAGGTTGCTCACCGACAGAATTCGGTCGCCCACCTGATACTCGTTCTTCTTCGGCATTGCCGCGCCCACCTCCTTTCTGTCGCCCCGGGTCCGCTGCACTCGTCGCACGTACACTGCAGGCATGCGCGCAATCTGGAGCGGGTCCATCACCTTCGGCCTCGTCAACGTTCCCGTCAAAGCCTACGGAGCAACCGACGACCACGACATCTCTTTCCACCAAGTCCACAACGAAGACGGCGGCCGTATCCGCTATGAGCGGCGCTGCGAGGTGTGCGAGGAGATCGTGGAATACGACGACATCGACAAAGCCTTCGAAGAAGACGGCGAGACGGTGGTGCTCACCGACGACGACTTCGATGCCCTACCGGAAGCCGATAACAACGAGGTCGAGGTCGTCCAGTTCGTCCCCGCGGACCAAGTCGACCCGATCATGATGGAGAAGTCGTACTACCTCGAGCCGGAAGGCAAGACCCCGAAGTCGTACCTGCTCCTGCGCGAAACGCTCAAGGAGACTGACCGCACCGCGATCGTGAAATTCGCTCTCCGCCAAAAGACCCGCCTCGGCGCTTTGCACGTGCGCGGCAATGTCCTCGTCCTGCAAGGCATGCACTGGGCTGACGAGGTCCGCGACGTCGACTTCAAAGGCGCGAACTCCAAGGCGAAGATCGGCAAGAAGGAACTCGAGCTCTCCTCCGCACTCGTCGAGCAGTACTCCTCCGATTTCACGCCCGAGGAGTTCGAGGACGACTACCAGACCGAGCTGCGCAAGCTTATCGACGCCAAATTCGCCCAGGGCGACACCCTCGACACCGAGGAGACCTTCAGTGAGAAATCCGGCGCGAAGAAGGACTCGGACGATGACGGCGAAGACGCTGATGTCGTCGACCTCATGGCTGCACTCGAAGCCTCCCTCGGCCGCAAGTCCGGTAAGGCGGGCGCGAAGAAGTCCGCAAAGAAAACTACCAAGAAGACGGCCAAGAAATCGTCGAAGAAGACAGCGAAGAAAACAACGAAGAAAGCCGCGAAAAAGACCACGAAAAAGGCGAGTAAGAAGTCGTCCAAGAGCGCGTAACCTCCGCACCGGTGGCGCAACGCCACCTCGCCGAAAAACCTATGGTGGGGTGACATGAAAGTACTAGCTATTTCCACCAGCGCCAGCCGTTACGAGAAAACCGGTCACCGCACCGGCATGTGGCTGGGCGAATACACCCACTTCTACGACGTTGTGACTGAAGCCGGCCACGACGTGACCCTGGCCAGCATCGCAGGCGGCGAGGTCCCCATTGACCCAGTGAGTCTCCAGCCACCGGTGATCAACCTGGGTGGCACCTCGAAGCGGTACCAGGACCGCGAGTTCATGTCGCAGCTCGACGACACCCCAGCTGTCTCCGACCTCGAAGCCAACGATTTCGATGCCGTTTACCTCATCGGCGGCCACGGCACCCTGTTCGATTTCGATGCCCCGGCGTTGAAGAGTCTTCTCGCCGATTTCGCTGAGAGCGGCAAGATCGTCTCCGCCGTGTGCCACGGCCCGAGCGGTCTACTCGACGTTGCACTCCCATCCGGCGGAACGCTCCTTTCCGGCAAGAAGGCCACCGGTTACACGTGGGCAGAGGAGAAACTCGCCCGCCGCGCCGACGCAGTCCCCTACTCGCTGGAAGAAAAGATCGGGAATGAAGCCGCTGAGTTCACCACTGCGAAGATCCCGATGACCGAGCACGTGGTCACCGACGGCACACTCGTCACCGGCCAGAATCCGATGTCCGCCACGGGTGTAGGCAAAGAAGTGGTACGCCTACTCGCCGAGCGCGATTGATTGAACGCCCATGAAGATGAAGTATTTCTTCGGCGCCGACACCGCCCTCAAACTCGGAAACCAGCTCGGCATCGACGGTGAGGAGTACGCGGCCTGGGTCGCTTTGCGCGTCGACGACCTGGAGATCAAGGATCGTGTCGGGGTCTTCGCGAGGGGCCTGCGCGAGCGGCTCCCGGGGGATTACGGGGAGGCGGTGGCGGGGGTCGTCGATAAGCTCGGTCCTGAGCTCGCGGAAGGCGAAGGCTACTTCAACCACGCATTCCACCTCTGGCCCATAAGCCGCTTCATCGAGGACTACGGCCTCGACCACCCCGAACTTTCCCTCGCCGCGACCGAGGCGCTCACCCGCGCATTCACGGGCGAGTGGGCCGTGCGCCCGTACCTTACGCACTACCCCGCGCTCACTATGGAACGCGTCGAGGAATGGTCGCGCTCGCCAAGCCACAACGTGCGCCGCTTATCGACGGAAGGCCTCCGCCCCCGCCTCCCCTGGGCCCCCGTTCACCGCCCGTTTCTGGATGATCCTGCACCTATCATTCCGGTGCTGGACCGCCTCTACGCAGATACCTCTTTATATGTGCGCACCTCCGTAGCCAATAACCTGAACGACATCGCGCGCACCCACCCTTCGCTCGCCATCGCCACCGCTGAGCGCTGGCTCGCTGAGTCGCCGTCCCCGGCGGTCACCTGGGTCGCTGAACGCGGCCTGCGCGGATTGATCAGGCAGGGCGACCCCGCTGCCCTCGCTGCCGTCGGTTTCGCCGCCACCGACAACATCCAGCTGGTCTCCGCAGCTTTCCCGCCCCGTGTCGCGGTCGGCGAGAAAGCCGAGCTCACAGCGCGTGTGGTCAATGCTTCAGATGAACCCCGCGACATTCTTGTCGACTACCGCGTCCACTTCCTCAAGAAGAACGGCACCCGCCGCCCCACCACCTTCCGCCTCGGCCGGCTCACCCTCGCCCCCGGCGAAGAACGCGACCTGACCAAGCGGCATTCATTCGCTGTCACCAGCACCCGGGTCCTCTACCCCGGCACACATGCTATTTCCGTGGTGATCAACGGTGTCGAGGGCGAGCCGATCCCCTTCGAGCTCGTGGGGTGAGCCACCAGCGAACAGTCTCGGCAGCCCCGCCCCGACACGCCCCCGCCCGAGAGGCCACGTGGATCTACTATCACTTTGACCGCCGCCTGCTCGACAAAACCCCAGGTCAGATTTAGTCAACACGGAAATGATTCCAACTATATCCACGGCCCTCATCACACTGGCGTGCAACCGACCTTAGACGACCTCTCCGGTGTGTCTGAATCGTGCTACTTTGAGCAGCATGACTTCCCGACGCCGTGCCACGCGTTTTACCAGCGTCATCACCGGCGCCTCCCTGCTTCTCGCAGCCTGCGGCGGTACTGACTCCACCGAAATCCCCCAGGCGGCGCCGGAGGAACCTGCCGGCGATGTCGAGATCGTCACCGTCACGCAATACAACGACGGCACGGTTCTCGGACCCGATGACGAAGCCGAGGGCGACGAGGACGAACCCGAGGCCGTCGACGCTGCCGATGGCGAAGAGGATCACGGCGACACAGGCGAGGGCGACGACGCTGGCGAGGACGCCCAGGACGAAGAGTCCAGCGACCTCGCGCCGGGAGAGTTTGAATACATCGGCACGGTGGAAAAACAGACCACCGAAGAGGTCTTAAACGGCGCGCCGGATCCGAACCCGGACTACAGCAAGCCGTCGGACAGGTACTACGTGCTCGTGCTCGATGAGCCCACCGAAATCACTGCGAGAAAGGCGGGCCCCGAGCCCTACGCCCGAGTCAATGAGATCATCTCCCTCGGGGACAACAGCACCCACTTCGATTCGAGCGAGCGGTGGGAGCCGTACGTGGGTAAGCGCGTCCGCTTGATCGTTGAGAATAGATACCTGAACTACCCTTCCGACACCAGCCTGCCGCTCGGCGCGATCAGCCTGGTGCATGATCGCGGCAGGGTGGAAGAGCTCTAGGGGCCAGCGCCGTCGTCGATAAGCGTGCGACGACCGCGACTTTCATGGCTGCGTGTTATAGCTTGAGCTCATGAAAGGTTACCGCACGGGCGAGCACCTCCTCGCCGTCTATCTGTCGTCGATCACGGGGTTCATCGACGCGCTCGGCTTCATGTACCTCGGCGGCTTCTTCTTGTCGTTCATGTCCGGCAACACGACGCGCCTCACAGCAGCGCTTAACGACGGCCACCTCGACGTCGCTTCCAAAGCCGCCGGCCTCATGCTTCTCTTCCTGGTCGGGGTCGCGATCGGTGCGCTGATCAGCCAACTCGGGCAACGGTATCTGCCGCCGACGCGGACGCGTGAAGCGATCTTGTTATTCGTGTGCCTGACCTCCGCGATCGCGTCGGTATGGGTAGCGACGGGGCATGAAGACTTGGCGGTCTACAGCTTGTCGTTCACCGTCGGTGCGATGAACTCCACCTTCGAGCGCAACGGCGAAGTATCGATCTCCCTGACCTACATGACCGGCACCCTGGTGAAGATGGCACAGCGCTTCGTCGCCGCTTTCTTCGGCGGATCGCACAGCGCCTGGCTGATCAATTTCGCACTGTGGCTCTCGCTCGCATGCGGCGCACTGATCGGTGGCCGCTGCTATGTCGAGTTCGGTCTGTACTCCGTGTGGGTAGTCACCGCGCTCCTCGTCGCAGGGACCGCGGCTGCCCTAGTGAACCGGCACATCCGCCGTTCCCGCGGACTGCACGTCTAACTACTTGCCCAGCTCCTTGCGCCGCTGGTGCGCGATGCGGAGACGCTCCGCGCGCTCCTTGCCGCGGTCCTCCAAAATCTTGTCGAGCATCTCGTCTTCTTCGTCGCCAATGTCGTAGTACGAGTACAGGCCCCAGGTGAGCACACCCGCCACCGGGAACACCACCCAGAAGTAATCCCCCTCAAAAACGAAGAGCCAGAGGAAAAACGCTGCCATCGTGATCGACCAGAGGATGCCCAGCGCACGGTTCAGCTTCTTCTTCCGGTCGAGCGCTTCATCAAGCTCACGGTCGGAGTACTCCGCGTTCGCTACCGTCGAGCCGTTCTCAATCGTCGCTGGCACAGGCGCCTGCTGTGCTTGACCACCCGGCAGGTCACCGAATAGCGCTGTCAGATCCGCCCGTGTGCGCGCCGCTGCTGCCCGTCCCGTACGTTCCTCGAACTCGTTGACGTCAAGGTAACCGTTAGCGAAGTGCTCCCCCAACCGGTCCAGCGCCTCCGAGCGCTCCGGGTCTCCCACGCGCACCTGGTTCGGATCGAAATTCTCAGTCACGAGCGTGGACCTTTCTAACTAGTCGCGGACTCCGCCAAAGAGCGCGAGCCCGTTCGCCATCAACTTATCGCATTTTAGCAGTCTAATCCGCATAGAATTCTGCCTATGAACTGGATCATCGTGCTCATCGCATTAGCACTTTTCACCGTTGTCGCCGTGGTCTTCTTAATGGTTTATATCGCCGAAGACGTCACGCCGCACCCCGATCCGGGTCAATGGGGTCCGCCGCCGGTGTTCCGGGGCAGTCCACGCGTCGTCGCGCTCGCCCAAGCTTTGTATCCGCGTTTGCTCGGAACGATGTTCACCATCACGACGACACCTTCGAGCATGGTGATCCAGACCCGTCGGGACAATATCGTCAGAGAATACGCCACCGAAAGAGAAGCCTTCGACGAGGAGCGCGTCGTGATCCTGCACGACCGTCCCGAAGGATTCGTGCGCGAGGATCGCATCATTCGCCATGGCACCGAACAGGGACCGAATTCGACCAGCAAATTCAGCTCCGGTTTCATGGGCACGGCGTTTAGGGCCGACCTGAACTGGGAGGTGTGGCGCGACGAACGCGGCAAATGGGTCAAACGCAGAACGAGCGGACCGAACCTGGATAGCGAGATCCACAAAGCAATGAAAGAAACCGGGGTGAAATTCGCGCCGTTCAAATTCAAGGAGCAGGACCTCAACACACAGATCGGATGCGTGGCAGCAATCCTCGGTCTGACGGTGGCGTTGGTCATTTTTGTAGTTCCGTTCGCCTTGTAAACACGCAGCGGGTGAACGGCTGTTGAATTCTGTTGTGGCCTTCCACACTATGCGATCGCAGTTTTCGGCCGATGCCGACCTGGGGTTTTGTACATCGCAGAGGGGACATCGCATAGGGCACATCGCATAGTGCCCTGCCTGTCCACCCTCGGCCCCTCCCCGAGCAGCTCCCCAGGGACCCCGTTACAGTGTTGCAGGTTCCAAAATTTTCCGGAGATCACTGCCGAGGAGGTCGTCGTTGCTCAAATCCAGCCCGCTGTTCCAGATGGGCCCTGCCCAGCGCGACCACATCCCGGCATTCCGCACAGCGCTCGGCGTGGCCATCCCGATGTTCACGCTGCTGGCACTCGGGCGGCTCGATTTGGCAATCTACGCGAACTTCGGCGCGTTCACCGGTGTGTACGGTCGGCACGCGACCCGTGAGAAGCGACTGAAACACCACATTCTCGCCGGGATCGCCCTCACCCTGTCTGTCACGATCGGCGCGACAATCGCTTGGTTCGACCTGAGCCCCTGGTTCCTCATGGTGGTGACGGCGATGGTGTCCTCGCTGTGGGCGACAATCGCATTGTCGGCGGACATGAAACCGTCTGGTTCGGTCTTCGTGGTGTTCTCCGTCGCGGCGGTCGGCTCCCTGAGAAACCCGGTCCATCCCCTACTGGCCTTCGCCATCGCCGGCAGTGCGGCTTTGCTGTGCCTCGTGCTTGGTCAGCTGTCCCAGTTCATCGGCGAGGGGCCCGGCGGCAACGCGAAGCCGAACGAAGTCCCGACACGCGCCCCGGGCGCTGCGCGCCTCCCCTGGCAGCGGTTAGCAGTCGAAGCCAGCCGCTTCTTCTTCTCGCCGCTCATCGCCGGCACGCTGGGGCTCATCTCAGTGAGTCTTTTCGACCCGCTCTCCCACTCGTACTGGGCGATGGTCGCCGCGGTCGCGCCGCTGGTCAACTCCCGGTTCAAGATGCAGTACTACCGCGCAATCGAGCGCGTGGTCGGCACCCTCACCGGCATCGCCGTGGCGGGATTCCTCCTCTCCCACTCCCCCGTCGGGTGGCAGATCGTCGTGTGGATTGTGGTTCTGCAGTACCTCACGGAGATGTACGTGACGCGGAATTACACAATCGCCGCGACCTTCATCACCCCGACCGCATTGCTCATGGTTCAGACTGTCGATGCCGCACCTATTGCCCCCATGCTGCTGGCCCGCACCGCTGAGACAGTTCTAGGCGCCTTCGCCGCACTGATCATCATTGCCGTTGGCTACGTGCGGACATACCCCAACGTGGTCTTGCCGCGCCGCGTTCAGCGTCAACCGGAGTCCTAGCTACGTAACCTGCTCAATGTCGGCTCCACCACCTTCGGCCGCACCTACGTCGCCGAGCCGGACAAGCTCATTGAGCAGCTCAAGGCCGACCCCGCCGTCATGTCCGCCGACACCCTGCTCATCACCATCCCCACCGGCATGGGCGTGGACGTCAACGTGAAGATCTTGGAAAACTTCCCCACCCACGTCGCCCCTGCGCTGGGCTGGCGGCCGAACAGCGAAGGCTCCGTTACCGGCTACCCCATCGAGTAATTCCTGCAGGTTGCAAGCTCTTCGTCCCAACGTCAGTTCAGTATGTGTTGAATAGTTCAGTTAATACTGTATAGTTCAGCACATGCTGACTATTGCTTCGCGCCTCGACGTCATGAACCGGCTCGGCCGGGCCATGGCGGATCCGACGCGCTCCCGAATCCTGATGACCCTACTCGACGGCCCGAGCTACCCAGCCGTGCTTGCGCGCGACCTGGACCTGACCCGCTCGAACGTCTCGAACCACCTGACCTGCTTGCGCGACTGCGGCATCATCGTCGCCGAGCCAGAGGGCCGCAAGACCCGCTACGAAATCGCCGATCCGCACCTCGCGGCAGCGCTCGACGCACTGGTGAACGCAACGTTGGCTGTCGACGAAAACGCCCCGTGCATCGACCCTGAGTGCTCGGTGCCCGGCTGCGGCGAGAAGGAGGCGGACGCATGAGCTCGGCGTGTGGATGCGAACACGAAACCGCCACGGAGATTGAAGAGCTCGATCGGCCATGGTGGAAGGACCCCGAGTTGCTACTGCCGATCTTCTCCGGCGTAGCCCTCTGCATAGGCCTGGCGCTGGACTGGTCCGGGCTGGAGACACCCGCGACGATACTGTTCTGGGTCGGTCTGCTGCTAGGCGCATACACGTTCGCGCCCGGAGCGATCCGGAATCTTGTCACGAAGCGCAAGCTCGGCATTGGTTTGCTGATGACGATCAGCGCGGTTGGCGCGGTGATCCTCGGCTTCGTCGGAGAGGCCGCAGCGCTGGCGTTCCTGTACTCGATCGCTGAGGCGCTCGAGGACAAGGCAATGGACCGGGCCCAGGGCGGACTGCGGGCACTGTTGAAGTTGGTACCGCAGACCGCGACGGTGCTGCGTGACGGCGCGGCGGTCGAAGTCACAGCGAAGGACCTCGTGGCTGGCGAGCTGATGCTTGTGCGCCCCGGGGAGCGGATCGCCACGGACGGCATCATTCGGTCCGGGCGCTCCAGCCTTGACACCTCAGCGATCACCGGAGAATCCATTCCGGAGGAGGTAGCGCCCGGTGATGAGGTGCCCGCGGGAGCGATCAACTCCGCCGGTGTGCTGGAGGTCGAGACGACCGCAGCTGGAACGGACAACTCGCTGACCACACTCGTGGACCTAGTCGAGCAGGCGCAGGCGGAAAAGGGCGACCGCGCCCGGATCGCCGACCGGATTGCCCGACCCTTAGTGCCCGGGGTGATGATCCTGGCGGTGCTAGTCGGCGTGATCGGCTCGCTGCTGGGCGACCCCGAGACGTGGATCACCCGTGCGCTGGTGGTCCTGGTCGCCGCATCGCCGTGCGCGCTGGCAATCTCCGTGCCGCTGACGGTCGTGGCCGCGATCGGCGCGGCCAGCCAGTTTGGCGTGGTCATCAAGTCCGGCGCGGCATTCGAGCGGCTCGGCGGCATCCATCACCTAGCGGTGGACAAGACTGGAACCCTCACCCGCAACCAGCCCGAGGTAACCGGCGTGGTCCCGGCAGACGGATTCAATCGGGCGCAGGTGCTTGCTTTCGCCGCGGCAGTTGAGCAGCAATCGACGCACCCCCTCGCCGCGGCGATCGCGGCGGCGGGGCCCGAAGCGCCCGCTGCCCTGGACATCAGCGAGGAAGCCGGGAATGGCATCGGCGGCACCGTCGAGGGACGACGGGTGCTGGTGGGCAGCCCCCGGTGGATCGACGCCGGGCCACTGAAGGCCGATGTTGAGCGCATGGAGTCCGAGGGGCAGACTTGCGTCCTGGTCACCGTCGATGACGCCCTTGCCGGGGCGATCGGGGTCCGCGACGAGCTGCGGCCCGAAGTGCCCGAAGCCGTGCAGACCCTTCACGCCAACGACGTGGAAGTGAGCATGCTTACCGGTGACAACACTCGCACCGCCCGGGCACTGGCTGAAATCGCCGGAATCGACGACGTGCGCGCCGAGCTACGCCCGGAGGACAAGGCGAGCATCGTCGCCGAACTCTCCTCCAAGACGCCCACGGCGATGATCGGCGACGGCATCAACGACGCGCCGGCACTGGCGGGCGCAACGGTGGGCATAGCGATGGGAGCAACCGGCTCCGACGCCGCGATCGAATCCGCTGACGTCGCCTTCACCGGCCATGACCTCCGGCTGATCCCGCAGGCTCTGCAGCACGCCCGCCGAGGCAGCAGGATCATCAACCAGAACATCGTGCTGTCTCTGGCCATCATCATCGTGTTGATGCCGCTTGCGATCAGCGGCGTGCTGGGCCTGGCCGCCGTCGTGTTGGTTCACGAGGTCGCCGAAGTCATCGTGATCTTGAACGGCCTGCGGGCTGCGCAAGCGAAGCGCTGAGCCACACTTTCGCCCAGCGCGCTGGCTCTCCAACGCGGATCTTGGAAGGATCGAGCTGCTCAGGAACCAAGCGTCATCTCAAAACTTTTGATGCCGAGCTTCATCGACACGGCCCGCGACTACCTGGGCAGTGTGTTTGGCAAAGGGCCCCACACCCATCAGCGTTGCCGATCCGTCGCCAGTCCAGTTGCCGTAACCGACTAGATGCAGATTCTCCACTTCAGGTTCGCGGTCGCGCATGAGGTGGCGGAATGGGCCGAGGGCCGGACGGAAACCGGTGCACCAGATCAGGTGGTCGTGGTCGAGCTCGCTCAAGCTATCGAAGATAGGGGTAGCGGTGAGCTGGCCAGAGTTGCGGAGTTCACGTAGATGAGGAAGCGCGACAATGTCCCCGAGGTTCGGGCCGGAATCGCCGCCGAGAATCCGGCGGCGACTGTTGAGAAAGAGATCGCGGCCATCGACGTCGTCAGGCATCCAACGCGGTTGCTCACGTGTGAACCATGTGACCTCCGACGTCCCGATGAGGTCTGCGGCGATCTGGGCACCCGAGTTCGCCGCACCGACCACCGCGACCTTCGCGCCGCGGAATGGTTCGGGACCGGGGTAGGTCGACGAGTGCCACTGGCGTCCCTGGAAGGTACCGGGATAGTGGGGCACGAAGGGCGCGGACCACGTGCCTGTGGCCGCGATAACGTGTTCCGCTGTGAATTGACCGGCGCTCGTATCTAGGGAGAACATCCCTTCGTCATGGGACACGCTGTGAACGTGCACTGGGCGCCTAACCGGGAGGTCGTAGCGTTTTTCGTAGCCTTCCAGATAGTCGATGACATGGCTTGCGGGCGGGTACCCCGGGTACCGCGGCATAGGCCAGCCGGGCAGATTGGAGAACTCCGCGGCCGAGAAAAGTGTCAGCGAAGGCCACGTGTGCAACCACGCTCCACCGGGTTCCTCTTGGTTGTCAAGGATCAAGAAGTCCACTTTGAAGCGCCGCAGGTAGTATGCCGTGGCTAGACCGGACTGGCCACCACCGACGACGATGGCCGTGTGATGCTCAGCCACTCGGTCACCCCTCCATAATCTCCCAGAAGCGACACTTCAGTATCGTTTCTCACCTCATCGGGCACATGCCCAACCAGTTGTGTCTCCGCGAACTCACCAACAGGGAGAGCTTGTCAGCAGTAGTCAACAATCACCACCTTAACGCCCCGCGTTACACGTTGAACTTGAGCTCCACGGATTGTCGAAAGACTATAACCTCCCCCGAGCCGCCAAGCCCTTTTCCGTATTACGATTACGTGCATGGAAACTATCAACGGGAAGCCAGTCAGCGAAGAGCAAATCGATGCGTGGGTAACCGAAGCCGAGAAAGGCTACGACGTAGAGACACTTCGTCGACGTGGAAGGAAACCTCGAAACGAAGATGCTGCGAAGGTTATCTCCATTCGGCTTTCCCCCGGCGAGATATCGGACCTCGACAAGTATGCGGCTGCAAACGGATGGTCACGCTCTCAGGCAATCCGCGAAGCGCTAAAGAATGCTATTTAGAAATGCACGTAGCAAGCGTCAGATCCCATCCTCATAATAGAGACCATGAATGATGCCAATCTCACGATCCGGCAGATCACCTTCGACTGCCACGATCCCTCAAAGCTCGCCAAGTTTTGGTCCGCCGCAACCGGTTGCGAAATCGCCGCGGATTACGGCGATTTTGTGATGGTTAATTCCACCCCGGCGCTGGGATTTCAGCGCGTCAAGGATCCGACACCTGGGAAAAACCGCATGCACATCGACGTTGGCGGGGCGGAGCGCGAAACTTTAATAGAACGCCTCAAAGACCTAGGCGCTACCGAACTCACCACCCACGAGGCGCCGGGATTGGTGTGGACTGTCATGCAGGACCCGGAAGGCAACGAGTTCTGCGTGGGTAACCCCGGGGACTAGCTACACTACACGGAACGTCTCCAGGTCCAGAGCTGGCGTCAATCTGTGATGTCGCTAGCGGGAGACACGGTCAATGCTGCGAACCGCGCCCGTCAGGCTGCGGTGGATCAGGCGCAGAAAGCCACCGAGAAAATTCGCGACATGAACGACGACCGGCTACTTGCGAAGGCCGCTGAAATCGAAGCCCGACGGGAGAAGGAAGAGCGAAAAGCACTCGACTCAACCGACGACGAGAATAATTCTGAGACAGATTCCCGTCCGTCGCGACGCGGTCTTCGTTTTCGCCGAGACAAGAACGACTCGTAGGGCACCTAGACTGGGCTGCATGAAAGACCTGACCATCGCGCCCGGCCCGGGGATCCCCGACGGTGCAGTCATCGCCGCTGCCGACCTAACGGAGCGGTTCGCGAAGTCGTCTGGTCCGGGCGGCCAGGGCGTCAACACGACCGACAGCAAGGTCCAACTTTCCATCGATATCGCGGAAAGCGCATCGCTTACCGACGCCCAACGCCGCCGCATCTTGCGCAACCTCGAGCACCGCTTGGACGGCTCCGTCCTCACCGTGTCTGCGTCGACCCAGCGGTCGCAGGTGCGCAACCGAGCTGAGGCACGCGAACGCATGGCCTCCCTGTTGCGCGAGGCCCTCGCGCCACCGCCTCCCCCACGGCGTAAGACGAAGCCGACGAGGGGCTCGGTGCGGCGCCGACTCGAAGCGAAGAAGCGGCGCTCGGAGCTGAAGTCGACGAGGCGACGGCCCCAGATTCCCTAATTCGGGCCTATGCCGAGGCAGCTTGGATCGGCTGAATCCGCTCGATCTCAGCGAGGGCCTTATCCTCCGCCACCTCAATCTCATACTGGTTCTGCAGATTCATCCAGAAGATCGGCTCGACGCCAAAGTATTTTCCGAGCCTGAGCGCGGTGTCAGCTGTAATTCCGCGTTTCCCGTGCACGATCTCGTTGATTCGACGAGGGGGCACCCCGATCGATACGGCAAGCTTGTGCTGAGTGATTTCAAATCCCTCAATGAAATCCTCGAGAAGAATCTCTCCAGGATGAATCGGTGGGTAAAGCTTCTCCGACATGGCGTTCCTTAGTGGTAGTCCTCGATGGTCACTTGCTCGGGCCCCGCGCTCGTCCAGCGAAAAGTGATTCTCCACTGGTCATTGACCCGGATGCTGAAAGTCCCTTTCCTGTCGCCCTTGAGCGCCTCTAGACGGTTCCCGGGCGGCACACCGAGGGAGTCAAGAGAGACTGCCGCATCAAGCTGGTGGAGTTTCTTGTTCGCCGACTTGTGGATCCGAGGATCCAATTTCGGAACCGGCTCACGCAGAAACACCAGTTCTGTTTGTCGATTCCCGAACGACTGGATCATGCTTCACCCTATCCCCCATAACGCGAAGCGTCAATAACGCATCGCGTTAAACGTTGAACTTGAACTCGACGGTATCTCGTTGCAAAGTTACTCCCTCTCGTTAACACCATCAAAAGGAGTGTTATCCAATGAAAGCGTTCGGCTTCTTAAGCTTCGGGCATTACGCCTTCGGCAGCTAGTGCGGGCCATCTGCGGAAAAGATCGCCAAGACTCGTCTGGAGATCACCCAGGCTGCGGACGAAATCGGCGTGAACAATGCGTCCTTCCGAGTCCACCACTTCGCGCTGCAGGCCTCCGCCCCGATGCCGCTGCTGTGTGCTATCGCGGCCACCACCAAGATCATCGAGGTGGGCACCGGCGGCATCGACATGCGCTAGCGCATATCGGGGTTGTAGCGTTTGAGTCATTGACTCCCGCCGTCTACAAGTACCTACACACTTGATCGGTGCTGCACGTTTCAGGATCCGGGTGCGCGGCGTCCTGGCTAAGGTCCGCGATAGTGTCGCGCAGCACGGAGAGCTGCGCGATCTGCTGCTCGATCTCAGCGAGGCGCACGTCAAGCAGGTCGCGCACGTGCTCGCAGGGCGCATGGCCGCCGTCGCGGATGTCGAGGATCTGGCGGATCTGGGCGAGGGTGAGGCCCGCGGCCTGGCCGCGGTGGATGAAGTCGATCCGAGCGACCGTCTCGGGCGCGTAGTCGCGGTATCCGGACGGCGTGCGCTCGGTCGGGGGCAGAAGGCCCTGTTCCTCGTAGAAGCGAAGGGTCTTCGCGGTAGTGCCCGCCCTCTCGGCGAGTTCTCCGATCCACATTGCTGTCTCCCTCCGTGGCCGCGCTTGACCTTCCCCTGCACTGGAAGGTCCAGTATGGCTGAGACAGAGCAGAAAGCCAAGAGTTGACAGGAGTAGCGATGCCTACGAAGTACGATCTCGCCATCATCGGATCGGGAGGCGGCGCGTTCGCCGCTGCGATCCGCGCCAGCACGCTCGGGAAGTCGGTGGTGATGATCGAGCGCGGGACGCTCGGCGGCACCTGCGTGAACACGGGCTGCGTCCCGTCGAAGGCGCTCATTGCCGCGGCCGGCGCGCGGCACGTCGCGGTCGACGCCGCAACCCGGTTCCCCGGGATCGCGACGACGGCGGATCCCGTCGACATGCCCGCGCTGATCGCTGGGAAGCAAGCGTTGGTGGAGTCGCTGCGCGGCGAGAAGTACGCCGACGTCACCGACTCCTACGGCTGGCAGGTCCTCCGCGGCGACGCCTCGTTCGTGGGCACCCCTAATGCGCCGGTTCTCGATGTTGCCGGATCCGACGGAAGCGTCGAGACCATCGAGGCCCACCACTACCTGGTCGCGACTGGTTCTCGCCCGTGGGCACCGCCGATCGACGGCCTGGAGGAGACCGGATACCTGACCTCGACCACGGCGATGGAGCTGACGGAGGTCCCCGAGTCGCTGCTGGTGCTCGGCGGCGGCTACGTCGCCCTGGAGCAGGCGCAGCTGTTCGCCCGCCTCGGCTCGCAGGTCACGCTGCTCGTGCGGTCCCGGCTCGCCTCGAAGGAGGAGCCGGAGGTGTCGAAGGCGCTCCAGGAGGTGTTCGCCGACGAGGGCATCCGCGTCGTCAGCCGCGCAGTGCCCACCCGGGTCTCCCGCGGCACGGGAGGCGAGGCCGTCGTGACCGCCGCCTTGTCCGGCGGCTCGCAGGAGTTCCGCGCCGACCAGGTCCTGGTCGCCCTCGGACGCCGTCCCGTCACCGATGGCCTGAACCTCGATGCGGTCGGGGTGAATACCGGAGACTCCGGCGAGGTGGTCGTCTCCGACCGGCTGCAGTCCTCGAACCCGCGGGTCTGGGCCGCGGGCGACGTGACCGGGCACCCCGAGTTCGTCTACGTCGCCGCCCACCACGGCACCCTCGTCGCCGAGAACGCGTTCGCCGACGCCGACCTGTCCGTCGACTACGCCCGCCTGCCGCGGGTGACGTTCACCGGGCCCGCGATCGGCGCGGTCGGGATGACCGAGAAGGACGTCCTCGCCGCGGGGATCCGCTGCGACTGCCGCGTCCTGCCCCTGCACCACGTGCCCCGCGCCTTGGTGAACCGCGACACCCGCGGGTTCATCAAGATCGTCGTGAACGCCGAGACGAAAGAGATCCTCGGCCTGACCGCCGTCGCCAAGGACGCCGGGGAGCTCGCCGCCGCAGGCGTCCACGTGCTCGGCAGGACCGTCGCCGAGGTCGCCAACGCCTGGGCCCCCTACCTGACCATGGCCGAGGGCATCCGGATCGCCGCGAAGGCCTTCACCACCGACCCGTCGCTGCTGTCGTGCTGCGCATGAACGGCAACACAGGCAATCGGGGAGATCTCATCCTGAAGCAGACGATCAGCGCCGATCAGGACCGCGACGAATGGCGCGCCGGTCCCGTCGTCGCTGCAGTGACCGGGCTGCTCTTGCTGGCATGCTGCGCGCTTCCGTCGCTGCTCTGCTGCGGCCTGCCGTTCATCGCGGCGGGCGGAGCACTTGCAGGCGTCGGTGGGCTCCTCGGTAATCCCTGGATCATCGGTGCCGGGACCGCCGTCGTGATGGCCGTCATGGCGGGGATGCTCGTCAGGCTACGGCGGCGGCACCGGCGCCGCAGGTCCGGCTGCTGCGAAAATCCTTCGACCGCTGATCGGAACCGGTAGTTCGAGGGATCCAGCGATCACTGCCACCTGCGGAGGCCGCTGAAATCGAAGCCCGACGGGAGAAGGAGGAGCAAAAAGCGTTCGAATCAACCGGTGACGAGGATAATACTGAGGCTGGATCCCGGCCGTCGCGACGCGGTCTCCGCTTCCGCCGAGACGAGAAAGGGTTGTGGGCACCTAGGCTGGGCGGCATGAACGACATGACCATAGCGCCCGGCCCGGGGATCCCCGACGGTGCGGTCATCGCCGCCGATCTCGCGGAGCGTTTCGCGAAATCGTTGACTCCGGGCGGCCAGGGCGTCAACACGACGGACGGCAAAGTCCAGCTTTCCATCGATGTCGCCGAATGCGCATCGCTTACCGACGCCCAGCGTCACCGTATCTCGCGCAACCTCGAGCACCGCCTAGACGGCTCCGTCTTTTACCGTGACTGCGTCGACTCAGCGGTCTGTGTTTCGCTAGTGGTCCTCTCGCTTGCACCTGCGACACAGCCTCGTGCCCCCCGGGCCGTAGCGTTCGGGGGAGCACAATAGCCCCAGTCCTCATCACGTCCCGGGATCAAAGAGTTCATCGCAGAGGTTAAGCACTACACGTTGAACTTGAACTCGACCACGTTCCGTAGCCGAATAACCTCTTGACCGGCACTCCTCCAGAGGGAAGCATGAAGGCATGAACATCGAACGCATCGTCCCCAACCTCACGGTGGCAGACCTCCGCAGAAGCGTCGACGAACACGCTGCGGTCCTCGGTCTCGAGGTGGTCATGGATCACGGCTGGATCGTCACACTCGCCGATTCCAGAGGCTGTCAGCTGAATCTCCTCACGAGAGATGCCACAGCCCGCGAGAATCCCGATGTCTCAGTCTTCGTCAACGATGTCAAAGCCGCCTACGGTCGCGCTGTCGAGGCAGGTCGTGAAATCGTGCACCCTCTCACGACCGAAGAGTGGGGCGTCACGCGCTTCTTCTACCGCGACGGATCAGGCAACGTCATCAACGTCGGCATGCATTCTCACTGAGCATCGTCGTCGTACGAAGGCCACTAATCGCAGTCACGCGACGCGCACCGCCGCATCCACCACGAGCTCGGCACCGGCTGCCTGCGCACGTTGAACACGTCAACGACCGCCGCTAGCATCTACCATACGATCGTATTATAGAGGAGGTCCGTATAAAGCGGTACCGCGTCGGCGCGATGGCCTGGGTGCTCAGCGCACTGGTGTTCCCGATTCAGTTGTTCGTGGCGCTGGGCTGGCCAAATCGCTACTCGCTTTCTCGCAACACCATCAGCGATCTCGGTGTGACCACCTGCGGGGAGTACTCCGAACTCGGTCAGCAGATACGTCAGGTGTGCTCGCCGGAACACGCGGTCTTCAACATCGGCATGGTCGCTTCCGGGGCTCTGGTCCTGCTCGGCGCGGTTGTCCTGCATGGATACTGGACTCGGCTCGCCGGCCAGGCCGGAACCATCCTGATGGCGATCGCCGGAGCCTCGGTCATCGGCGTCGGCCTTCTCCCCTGGGACGTGTCGCCGGCAGCCCACGACGGCTTCGCCCTGCTTCAAGCCGCCGCGCAGTGGATGGCCATGGCGCTCATCGCCGTCGCCGCCGGGCCGGGCAGATTCCGGAAGGTCACGGCCGCGGTCGTGATCCTCTCCGTCGCAAGCTTTATCATGTTCGCCGCAGCACTGGATGGGTACGAGATGCCTTGGATTGGGCTCGGCGGTGCCGAGCGGCTCTCCTTCGACTCGCTGACGCTCTGGACCGCGCTGACCGGCGTTGCCCTCATGAGGGCTCACAAGCTGTCCGCTCAGGTGCGGGAGCGGACCTCTCTGCGACGGCCATGCGACAGCACTGCTGTCTCGATGCGTGGGCCCTCCGCTGAGAACCGGACATGAGCTTTCGGCTAAACGTTGAACTTGAATTCAACGGAGTGTCGTCGATAAATGACTATTCGATGCGCAAAGTACAACGAAATACCGCTAGAAACAGACAACATATGGGGGTGCACAGAAACACATATAGGTTCTGCGGAAAACCTATAGGGTGCGTCGCTAAAAACCGCTGTGCGCGAAAAACATAAAGGGTTTACGGACCCGGTCCCAGACCCCTCAATACTCTGAGCCGGAAGAATGGAAAGTGGAAGGTTGATGTATCCCCACTATTTATTTTTTCCGTTTTTCGGAGTACATCGGGAGCTACAACTGCGGACCAGCTCTGTGTGAACTAGATGAGAAGGCGCAGCAGCGAATCATCGACGCTGGACAGTTGGTGCTGCGGGCACGCGAGCGGCACCCCCAGCGGTCACTCGCGGAGCACTACAACCCGTTATCGATGGACCCAATTCTGCTCAAGGCTCACAACAACTTGGACCGGGAAGTCGATAAGGCTTTCGATGTGGCACGCAAACTCACCAACGAGCGCCAGCGCCAGGAGCTACTGTTCGCCAGCTACGGGGAGTTGGCGAGGGGCTATGTCTCCTCGCTTTCATCAAAATCGAAACCACCAGCAGGGTCGTTCCCCGTGCGGGTGATTTTGATCGGTCCCGCTGCTGGGTGTAGAACCCTGTCGCTGGCAACGCCGGGAACTATGACTGTGCCCGACGAGAACACGTCACTGCCATAACGCGGCTCACGGTAGACGAACATGGGTCGTTCACTACTACTGGTGGATTTCGGTTTTGGTGGTGGGGGGATTACCGCCGCCGGCCTCGATTTTTCCGTTGAGGAGGGCGTTGACTACTTCCCGATTGTGAAATGGGCCGATGGCGCGGTGAAGAGGAACCAGTCACCTGGAAGAGATCGATCCAGTCGCTGGTGTGCAATCTGGGAGGTAGGGTTGCGGGGTCGATTCCTCGCGAGCGCAACCATGATTGTGTCTCTGAACGTGATGAAAACAACCCTGCCCTTCGGAGAATTTCCCCTATCCCGCGTCCCCGGGCGGTGAAAACGGTGTGCACCATCGCCTGAAAGGCTTTGCGTTGCTCTATCGGGATCTTCGGGTCACCCACCCGGCGGATCACTAAGATCCCCCCGTCAACGTTTGGCTGTGGCCGGAAAGCAGACCTTGGTACTCGGGAACCAAGGTGAAACGTGAACCATGGGGACCACTGAGCTGTCATCATCGTGCTTGCACCTACCCCGGCCCGGCGGCGAGCGACTTCCCACTGCATGAGGAGTACAGCGGCAGTCCATGCCGGCGCATGCAACAACTTTCGAAGAATGGCAGTGGTGAGGTGAAAGGGAATGTTTCCCACAATGACGCAGGGAGTGGCGGGTAACGGGAAGTTGAGGAAATCATCATGGACCACTTCGACCGACGCCGAGGCGGTCTTTTTTGTGAGTTTGGCAGCTAGTTTTGCGTCTACCTCAACTGCCGTTATTGCCCTCCCCAAGTGGGATATCGGGTGAGTGAGGGCACCGCTTCCTGGCCCGATCTCAATGATGGGGCCGGAGGTTTGTTTTACAAGATCGACGATGGAGTTGATGATCTTGTGGTCTGTGAGAAAATTTTGGCCATGTTCGTGACGGCCGTATCCGTATGTAGACATCAGGTGTGCTCCGTGGAGTTGAAACGGAGCCGGGCATGGCAAATGGCCGCCCGGCTAAAGGACCGGAGCGGTTTCTAACCTGCGGGAGGGAGAAAACCGCCTTAGCGGCTGGTGAGCGGCCGCATGAAAACGGAACCTGAAATCAACATGGGCCTATCGTATCCAATTAATTTCGCAGGGTCCAATACGGTGAGAAAGAAGACAACCGCACCGCAACAGTGCAAGACCTCTCTGGATTGGAATTTAATTGAACATGGGTTTGGGGTACGACGCGCCCTACTCGGAGTGGCACGGACACTACGGCTGCGCGCCCACACACAACAGTAAAGAGCTCGGCAATGCACAGACACGTAACGAGAGCGCCACAAATGTATGTACGTTTAAGTTACAGCATCGACACTGACGCTCCACATGGAGGGACGGCCGCAGCCCTGCAGCAAGCACACGGCAGGGTGTCTGCTTCGGGCGACGTGAAATTACGCAGAAAAATACGAAACACATCACCGCAGGTCACGGTAGGTATTTGCGGGTCATTTCGTAATCCCGTAAACGAAAAGAACAAAACTACGAAACACAAAAACATACGTTGAGCAGCGTAAATGGTTTTCGTTTCGTAATTTTTCCACTTTTTGAAGAAAATCTAAATAAGAAGAGACACCTTGATTGCGATTGTGTCCCGTGTCACATAGCTGCAACCCCTGCAGCGTGCCCTCAACGAGGACGCTCTGTGTCGTAGACATGTGCCTGCAATGCGTGTCTGTGTCTCTCTCTTAAAAGGTTTGGGTCGAAATACCGCAAAATTACGAAACACCGCCGAAATGTGACGTGTCTATGCAGGTCACAGCGTTATCGCGTGTCTCGTAGTTTTGTTCTTTTCGTTTGCGGAAATCACGAAACCGCAGGGTTAAGTAGCAAAAAGTGTGTCCGCTCGGCGTGTCGCCGGGCGGACATTTCTTTATTGCATGGGGCCTTTGCGGATTCCTATGTTGTGTTGGTATTCGGTTGGGATAGCGTTGTCGTAGAAGGCTGGTCGTCCTGTTTCTTGGTCGGCTGTGTTGTGGTCTTCTGGGACGAGATCGGGAACTTTGGCGAGTTGATCTTGTCCGTAATTGCACTGCCTGGCGATCTCGAGTGGGTCGTCAGGCAGTTGCGTTTTCGAGTGCAGGTACCACTCGAGCATCTTGCGTTGTCGTTCTCCGGATCTGCCGCGGTGGGCGTCTGCGATGCGTTTGAGTTGTGCGTTGACTCCGCCTTCTAGGCTGTTTGTGGTTGCTGCCCACCGGGCTGGTTCGAGTGCTTCTGGCGGGGGTTGGAGATAGGCAAACAGCCAGTTGTTGCGCGATAAGTGCAAAAGCGAGTTGTATGCCTTTCGGACCCGGATATGTGTGAATTCCCATTGGTGGCTGGGGGTGCGGCGCTCTTTGGGGACGGGTGTTTTCTCGTTCAGGAAGTCCTTGTAGACCACCCCGAACTCGTGCAGTCTGATGGTCCACTGGCGTGCCTGGTCCAAGGTGGTGATCTTGGTCAGTTTCAGCGCTAGGGCATAGATCGCTTTGCCAGCGTCGGTGCGGGGCCGTGATGTGGTGTAGCGACGGATGACGCGTTGGGCGTGGACGAGGCAGCGCTGGATCATGGTGGTGGGCCAGCAGGCTTTGATCGCTGAGTAGGCGCCTTGTCCGCCGTCGAGGACGACGCATAACGGTTGGGCGATACCGCGCAGCAGTTGTGTGTAAGCGTGGGTTGATTCAGTTCTGGCCCAGTGCCAGGCGATGACGTGGTCGTAGCTTGCTGCTACGAGCAGGCAGCCGGCGTCGGTGTAGGTGCCGTCGATGAAGATCTGGTCGTAGACCCTGTTGGGGTCTGGGGTGTTGGGAACATCGATGAGCCATAACGGTTCGAATCGGCGGTCGAGGGTCCATCTGCTGACTCTGGCATCGCAGGCGATCTCGGTGAGTGACCTCGTGGAGGTCACGTATCGGTGAAACGCTTTGAAGTCGCGGGTTTTAGTCAGATCAGGCCGACGGTAGGTGGTGGAAGATCCACAGTCAGGGTTCTTGCACCGCCATCTGGTCGTTCCTTTTGTGGTGGTGCCGTTTTTCTTCATTTGCCCAGTACATACTGGGCATCGTGGTCGGTTTGGTGTCACCGGCAAAGCTAACCAGCATCCAGCTACCACACTGAAGCGCCGTTCCCGCGGATTGAACGAGAAACGGGCCCGAATAAGGACTAAATCCTTATTCAAGCCCGATTTGTATAGTCTGATCTGCGGAAATCGCAAGAATCAGACACACATTCTGCTACTTAACCCAAACCGCAGGTAGAGCGTTTCGTAATTTTTTCGTATTTTGATCGGCAAATTACGAAACGAGGTCAAAACTACGAAACGAGCGCGCTACAGACGTGTCACAGGTCATAAAAAGGCGCGCCCCTTGCGTGTCACCGTGACGCAGCATCCCGGCCGTGTCACATAGCTACAACCCCTGCAGCGTGCCCTCAATGAGGACGGTCTATGTCGTAGACATGTGCCCGTAATGTGTGTCTGTGTCTCTCCCTTAAAAGGTTTGGGTCGAAATGCCGCAAAATTACGAAACATCCCCGAAATGTGACGCGTCTGTGCAGGTCACAGCGTTATCGCGTGTTTCGTAATTTGGTTTTCCGATTTTCGTAGTTCTACGAAACCGCAGGTAGAGCGTTTCGTAATTTTTTCGTATTTTGATCGGCAAATTACGAAACGAGGTCAAAACTACGAAACGAGCACACTATAGACGTGTCACAGGTCACAAAAAGGCGCGCCCCTTGCGTGTCACCATGCCGCCACACAACAGCTGCCCCACCACAACACCCCAGCCGTGCCACGTGGCGTGTAGAAACGTGCTCGGTTCGATTCGTAAAGATTAGGTCGCAGGCTATTGTGCGCGACGCATAAGTTCCGTACGATGGCCCCCAGACCGTATGTGGCGTTTTAATTCGTTTTTGGTTTAGCCAGCCGCATACGGGGGATAACCCCGAGGATAATTCATAAAGAGACAGCCTCTCGACCGTGATAGGCGCGGTTCCTCCGACGAGATAGACCGGTCGGCAACGGCATTGCCAACCACAAAAGCGGTCAGGTAGGGAGTAAGCGCTCCCGTAAAGCGATGGGACGGCAGACCACCGTTCTAGCGAGTTGAGCACGGCACTCCAAGCCGCCTGAATAGCAAGCCGGTAAAGCACCCCGCTCCGGGACAGATCAATCTGCCCAGGAGCGTTTTTCTATGTCCGAAAAGGACACGACTACCGCCGTCGCGCCACGCTTTTACACGCTGCAGGAACTCGCCGATCTCGGCGTCGGCTCCGAGTCCACGTTGCGAAAAGCTATTAAAGAGGGCCGTCTTTCATTCCACCGTTTCGGCACCGCCTATCGGATTCGCCAAGACGATCTCGACGCCTACCTCGCGGCCGCACGCCGCCCTGCCCCGCAGCTATTCGACGGCTTCGTCGATGCCGTCGTGAATGCAGCGCCCCAACTGACAGATGAGCAGCGCCAGCAGCTCGTCACGGTGCTGGGCGGTGTGAAGCACTAATGCGGACAAACCCGCCTACGACGAGATCCCGCCGCTTAGCTCAGCTAGTCAGGCTGGGTCTTGAACTGAGTGCGAGGGCTGATGGGTGATGGCCGTGCTACTACACACGCGCGCTCCACCGTCGTGCCCCGAGTTCAAATAAACAGTTCATTCAACCAAGGAGAACAAACCATGTCTTTCAGAGACGATTACGCAGCAGCGCTGCGCGATGAGCAGCAAGCAAAAGATACCGTGAACGAGGCGCGCCGTGCACACAAAGCGACAAAGGAGCGCCTTGCGCAGTTGCGCAAGTATGCCGAAGAGTTCGAGGTGAATCTCGACGGTGACAAGTCCGCCAGCACCGAAGGGGACGGTGACAAGTCCGCCAGCACCGAAGGGGACAGCGATACACCTGAGAACGGTGACGGCGACACGCCTGAGAGCACCGAGGGCAGTAAGCCGAAGCGGCATCTAGAAGTTGTACCCGACTAACCCTTTAGCCGTACACGCAATCACCTCATGTGTGTACGGCCACGCGGCGTGACGACGTACAGCCGTCACGTTTGATGTCGCCACACACCCCGCTCGCAAGGGCGGGGTTTTCGCGTGTGTGCGGGTGGCTGCGGCACCGCTACACGTGACACTGTCACGATGCTTGCGCCGGTATCGGCGACGGGGCATATACACGTCTGCCCCGTCGCCTGGATCATCCGCCACATGGCTGGCGGTATGTCGCGCTGCTGTTATGCGCGGTTCTGGCCGGCATAGTCTTGTGTGGACTTGAAATATGCCGAAGACGGGGCCGTGGGTGCAGCAAAGACAGCAGCGTGGACAGAGCAGATTTCAGCAACAGTCATGTTGCTGAAGTTGTGACCGCGACGGCAGATGGTATGCGGCGGACGCCGCATAATGCCGCGCCGTGAGATACGCCAATATCCATCTCGGCAGGCTTGCCGTGATGGAGCGTTTCGTGATGACCCAAACACGACACATCGATGCTGGCATATCCGAATGTATATCGACGTGATATATCGGATTGCCAGCAGTGTCGTAATACAGAGCATGGGTCATCACACAAGGTGCAGCGCCAGCTGCACTATTGGGCATCTTGACCGGAGCGCAAGCGGAGGGCAAGACAGCACCAGCCAGACCGAGCGAGCGAGGTCTGAGACTGGGGCTATAAGGGGCGGCGCGCCAGCGCCGGGCACCGGGTTATGCGAGCGCCAGCGAGTAGTAACACCCGGTGCAGTGCCTCGGCTATGCCGAGCGCCGGAGCGCAGCGGAGGCGTCGCACCCCCTTATGCCCTTTTCCCCCTTCTACCCCTATAACGACAAACATATAGGGGTTTTGACACAGAAGGGGGCTGCGACCTGCGTGTTTCGGGTTGTGACACGGTCTTCGACCCTTACCCGAAACGGCCCGTTGATGCGCGAAGCGCACATGGTGCCTACGCAAAATCTGCAGGTCGCCACGCTGTGCGCACCACATGCGGCGTCAGCCGTTGTATGTCGGTCTTAAAGTAAGGGCCGATGACGGGTGGAAACGCCGCTTGCGGCGTGTTCCCGCGTCATCGCGCACGCCGTGTGCAACGTGAGCTTGCGAACGTGCCACGGCGTCGAACCGAACGGCAAGACCGACATTGTTTACGTGGTGCGCACAGCCACACCCTGCACTCTGGCACCGCCGCCAGGCGGTTATTGCAGGGTGTTCCAAATCCCGCAGCGAGCCATCCGCCGCAAGGCGGTGTTGATGCTGCTGCGGGTGATAACAACACGGGTCGAATAACACACTCCATATCGGCCCGTGCCATAAGCACAGTATCTGTGCAGACGCATCACGTTCGCGGCGGCCATATGCGCGCAAGCGCATGTAACGAGCACCGCCAGCGACGTGTGTTTCGCAGCGCGTCGCGCTGCAGCAGATCCAGCGGCAGCTGTTGATGCAAATGTGTAGCGCCGCGACTCGATTGGTTCATCTTTGTGGCAGCGGCTGTACGGCCCTGTGGCGGCCGTAGACGCCTCGGATGGACGGAGTGCGCGTGCAGAAGAACAGTTTCAAGACGTCGCTGTTCGTCGTGTATCTGCCGAAGTCGATGTGCAAGGAGATCCCCGACTACTACACCAGTGAGGTGGACGGGCGCGAAGTGAAACGTCCGCGCTATGTCGCCCGCGACTACGAGGAAGCAAAGCAGTACCTCGAAGAGTCAATGCGCTGGCTTGCAGAAAACTTCATCCCCGGCGGTATCGACGCAGTCGCTGGCGGTGATATGAACTTTGACGAATCAACGCCACACATCCAGTTCCAGGCGGATACGTTCTCACCGAAGCCCGAAGATCCCGACAAGCTCCGTTGCCGCCCCGGCATCGCGTACAACACTGACACCTCAGTGCGGTACACATCCGGCCCGAAGAAGGGCAAGCAGATCTCGGGTAACCAGAAGTTCATCGACGCGCAACGGGGCCTGCGCGAACACATGCACTCGCTCGGCTATCCGGTGGAACTAGAAGTCTCCGAACGTCATGACGAGTCACTCAACCTCGACCGCTACACCGAGCAACAAGACCGGGAGCGCGATCTCGCCAAGCGCGAGGATGATGTGGAAGTCAAGAAGCGATCCGTGCAGCGCGACATGGACGCAATTGATCGTGACCGCGAGCAGGCTGCTAAGGAACTTGAACAGGCGCAAGAAGCCCGCGAAGCAGCCCAGCGCGTACAGGAGAATGCTGAAGCACAGGCTCGCGAGGTTGCCGAGCGTGTGCTCAAGGAAGCACGCGAGAAGGCCGAGCAAGAAGCCGAAGAGATCCGCAGCGAAGCACGCAAGGATGCTGAGCAGGAGTTGGGCCTGGCCGAAGCGCAAGCAGACGAGCTGCTCGAACGAGCCGAAGAGACTGCGCGGGCCAAGGCGGGCGATATTACAGCCGCAGCTCGCAGCGAAGCAGAGACGATCACTCGCAAGACCGACGAGGCCCGTAAGCAGGATGAGCGCGACGCCGAGACGATCCGCAGCAAAGCACGAGATGAGGCCACGAGCATCCGCGACGAGGCCACACGCGACGCTGCAGTAACGCGCAAGGATGCCCGCGATGAGGCTGATCAGATCCGCCGCAACGCGCACACGGACGCCGAAGATGAAGCCGCCATCATCATCGAAGAAGCGGTGAAGTCAGGACAACAGTTGGAGCACTTGGATAAGAAGTTCCTGGTGCAAGAACTGCATCGCAGCCCAGAGTTGCTTGAGCGTTACACGCTGTTCAGGCAGTCGCAGACCTCAGGCAAGAAGGGCGGGGCGCAGCAGCGTGCACGCGAGCGCATCGAGAAGCGCCGCCAGCAGCAACAGCAGCGTGATCGTGATGGCGGTATGGAGTTGTAGCACTGCTCTCCCCTGCCCTGTACGGCCTTCTGCGGGCCTAACAGGGGGCCGTCGGCGTCGTAGGTCATTGGCGGCGGGTAAACGGCTGATATTCAGCGAAAATCGAAGAAATCTCGGCTAGGCGGGGCCGGTGTCACTACGTTGCGCAGTGAATTGGCCTGTTGAGTGGCGGAGATAGTGCGCAGCACGTCGGTGTGTACGACGGGGCATGTGCTGCGCAGAAGAGATGTCCGTAGAAGGGCCGACAGAATGTCGTTGTCATTCTGTTGCGTAGTAAAGGTGTCAATAGGATGACAAACCACTTCACTGCCCAATTCACATGTCATTAAAGTGACAGGGCATTTGATTGCGCAGTAAACGTGTCGATGAAATGGGTGCCCAATACACAGTGCAACCTACGTGTTAATGAAATGTCACAGACACTACATAGTGCAGTGAGTTGCGCAGCAGAAACGCCAGTAAAAGCACCGCACCACTGCACCGTAAAACTGCACAAGTGATTCGCAGCAAATTGGCGTGTGAAATGGTTGAAAAAATAACCCCGCAGGTTTCCCTGCGGGGTTTCGTAGTTAGAACGGTACTTCTTCGCCCTCAGCGCCAGCCAGGGCGGCGGTCGCCGCCTCGCCTCCGCGACGGGCAGCGCGAGCAGCGGACTCCTTCTTGGAATCGATCAGCTGCACCGTGTCGATGCGCGCCACCAGCGGGTACTGCTTCACACCGTCCTTGTCGGTGTAGACGTCGGTCTTGAGCGAGTAGCTCACCGCAACGCGATCGCCGGAGCCGATGCAGCCGAACACACCGGGGTTCGCGGCGTCCTGGACGTAGCCGGTCAGCTCCACGATCTCGCTTTCCACCTTGCCGGTGGACTTGTTCTTGAAGGTGTTGCGCGCATAGACGCTGAGCTTCACCGTCGCGCCGCCGTTTGCGTGCTCGAACAGCTTGGGTGCGCGAGCTGCGTTGCCGACGATGGTGCCGTTGTTGAAGGGGTTGGACATGATGGTTCTCCTTACGTGAGTGGGTGTGATTTGCCGTGCAATTTGGGTACTTAAGCAGCGGCTTTGCCGCTGCGGGGGTTGAGCTGTCGTTACAGCACTGCCCAGGGCAGCGGTGTGCCTGCCGCCTCTAGGTCGCGCAGCTTTTGTGCTGCGCCCGGATCGGCGTCCTCGCCGTCGATGCCGTCGGCGAGCTGGTAGAGCAGTTCCAGGTCGGTGTGGATGAAGTCGCGCATCACGTGCCTCCTTGTTCGGATTGATGGTCAATCCGTCTGTTGGAGACAGCTCTGCTGTCTAGGGGTCGCTCCCCTGCCTCGTTGAAGTGTCTGTTGTCGCCAGCCACGGCGATACAGCGAAAAAGAAAACCCCGTTGCATCGCTGCAATGAACTGCTCCCCATTAGTTGGACTGAGAAATCAGTTACCGACCAGTGGGGAGTAGTTTTCATTGAGAGCACGAAGTTCGCTAAGTGAGCGGCAGCGCGAGCAGTTGGTGGAGTGTTTCGAGCAAGG
>NZ_JAGKSD010000016.1 GCF_017942225.1 Corynebacterium sp. Marseille-P3884
GCCCTCGATGGAACAGTGGCCGGCACTGCACCCCACCGAGCAGCCTTCGGCACAACCTGCGCCGGGCCAGCAGCAGCCTGCGCCGGGCCAGCAGCAGCCTGCGCCGGGCCAGCAGCAGATGCCGGGCCAGCAGTACCCGCAGTACCAGCCGCAGCAGCAACCGCACAATGACAACCCGTACGCGTCGCCCTACAAATTCGATCAGGGGGCCGCGCCGCGAGAAGAAGGGCCGCAACGATGACGAACGGCATGAACCCAGGAGCGCAGCCAGGCTTCGGGCCCGGTGGTAATGCACCGCAGTTCCCGCAGCACGCCAACCCCGCGAACCCGGCCCAACCGGCGCAACCCGCAGGCGGCTTCGGGCAGAACCAGTTCGGTGGGCCGCGCCCATTCCAGCAGCCTGGTCAGGTCGACCCGTCTCAGATGAGCACGGATGAAGCGGACACCATCGCCGCCGCCCGCGACGAGAAGGTGCAGGAGACTGAGCAGCGACGCTCCCGGATTTGGAGCAAAATCCTCGGTGTCATCGGCCTTGCTCTGCTGATTGCCTTCATCGCAATCGTGGCCTGGACGTTCATCCCCGATCCGCCGCTCGACCCCACTGCGGCACCGCTGCACGTGGCAGATATCCACCTCAATGCACTGGGCGTTGTGCCCGTTCAGGACCTGTAGGAAAACGAGGTACGAGAAAATGACCCGCGAAAACCCCACCGCAGCTGACCAGTACGACTTCACCGATGTCGCGCCATTCGCAGCGCTGCCGGACGCCCCGCAGCCGTCACATGAGCAGCCGCGCCAGGCAGCGCAGCCAGTGCAGCAAGTTCAGCCAGCGCAGCCAGTGCAGCCGACGCAAGCAGAGCCGCAGACGGAAGTGATCAAGGCACAGTCGCCGGGCGCATCCACGCCAGGATTTGCGCTTGGTGCGCCGGCAGGCGGGAGCACAGCCGCTGACGTTGGGGGAGCGACGGCACAGGCGCGGTCGCAGGCCCCGCAAACACCGCAACAGCAGGAGCGCTACGAGTCGACCCCGTACGGCACGCAGCTGGGCGGGGCGACGCGCAATGAGGAGCAGCGCTACGAATCGAACCCGTACGGCGGCGGCAGCTACGAACAGCGCGCGGAGCAGCGTCCGGCGCTGGGTGGCGCAGGGGCTGAGCGCTCGCGTGTTCAGGACACGCCGGAGCCGCGGCGAGTTCCGCAGACGACGGCGCGTGACAGCGAGGCATATGGCGAGGCGTACGGTGAGCCTTACGGTGATGCGCAGCAGCGCCAGCGGAGCGAGGCGCGCACCGGTGCGGAAGGCAAGCAGGGCGGGTCCAAATCGGGGCTGGTCATACTGGCGGCGATCTGCGTCGTGCTGTTGATGATCTTCGTGCTGGGACTGCTCATCCTTCTGAACGTGGTGCCCTTCCCGGGTCTTTAAATCGGTCTTGCCAGATTGAGGAGGTGCTATGGCGGACAACCAGAACTCGATCAACTACTTCGGGCTCCAGGACTGGTGGGGTGGACTCACCGACATGGACCGGACGATTCTGGACGAGGTCTTCAAGCAAAAAAGCCGGCACGGCCAGAGCATCCTCAGCGCGCCAGCAGAGCGGTCCATTGACGTCAGTTTCCTGTCCGATTTGCTCATTTGGGTGAGCAAGAACCCGGAGCTGCAGGGAAAAATCATCGATAAGCTAATGGAGCGTTACGCGCACCTTCCCGCACCTGACCAGCTTGACGACGACGCACTGATCGACCTCCACCACGCGCAGATCCGCGTCATGAACTACTTCTACGGGCAACGCAATTACGCCTCGCACGCCCTCGACATGACGTTGCGGATCGCGCAAGACAACGTCAATATCGAAGCGCGCGTCCTGCGTGCCAAGCGCGAGCGCATCAAACGTGGCGCGTACCGCAAAGCCAGCGCACTGGAGAAGAAAGCGGAAGAAGCAAGCAGCAAGGGGAACATCCAGGAGGCTGCGAAACTGCAGCTCGAGGCGCGAGAGAAGCGCATCAAAGGCGCGCACGACAGCTCTGCCTACAGCGAGGAGCACCCGTGCTTCCGCCAAATGGCGATCATCGCGGAGAAGAACAATGACCTCCTGCTCGCGTACCGCATCGCGCTCGACGCGCGCAGCGCAGGCTGGATCGACCGCAACGACGACTGGACGCGCCGCATCAACCGCCTCGCGCCGAAGCTCGGCAACAGCGAAGACAGCGGGCCGTTCGGTGGCTACTTCGGCGCATTCAACCTCTCCGGCTTTTTCAAAAATGAGTTCACGCCCGACGAGCAATCACGCATCATCGACGAGCTCACGGCAAAGCATCCGCTTATCGACGGCACCGCCGAGCCCGATGGCCACACCGCTCGCACCGCCCTCGCCCTTCTGGCGGAAACCGTCACCGCAGTACTCGGTGCCGATAACGGAGCCGTCGTCGCCCACCTGGACAACATGCAGAAGCACTTGGAGCGGTACGCGGGCGACACCGACGGCGACGCCTGGGAGCGCCACCTCACCTTCGGCCGGAACTCGATGATCTGCTTCGCTGTTGTCCAAGGACGCGCGAAAATACCGTGGTCCTGGGCAAACGGCATCGACCCGATGCTCTTGATGCAGTGGTACACCACCAGCGCCCTGGCCTTCGAAAGTGCGGCGCGCAGCGATTTCGACGCGAACCACTCCGGCAACGCCGACACCGTGCCCACCCACCCCGCGCGTAGTGCCATCCTCTTCCTCACCGAAGCGTTGGGGAACGACGGGGAGATCGAACCCGTCGCCGCCGAATCGCGTGACGACGGCTGGGCCGGCCCCTGGGACGCCGTCATCGCCCGCCACCGGGAGGACTAGCCCTCACGGAGAGAATCCGGCGCTATCAGACGCGTGCTCCTCGCGCCGCGCGGGTAATGCCTACTCCACCCATCAGACCCAGCCCGCGGACTCGGACGATGGGGGCGCTTGCTGGGATGTCGTCGATACGCAATGTGCACGACGGGTGGTCCGTGACGCCGAATCCTCCCATGATTCCGAAGCCCTCGCTAATGACCCGGACATCTTCGGGTACGACGATCTCGATGCCGCCCATCAATGCGACGGCGGTGATCACCGTTTCGTGCGAGGAGAGCGTCGCTTCACGTAGGTCGAGGTAGTTGCCGCCCATCATCGCGAGTGACGTGTGGTGGCGTGCGATGTGCCACGACCCATTGCTCGTCGAGCCACCCATTACTGCGAAGGAGAAAGCTGAACCGCCCTGGTGCGGGACAATCTCCATGGTTGGCTGAGTGCGCGGAGTCGCAGTCACCTGCGAATCCGGCTTTTTGCTGTCGGGGACCGCCACGTCGGCGGTCAAATGTTCCAGTTCGTCGGCATATGTGGCCTGCCAAACCTGGGCGGTGCGTTCGTCAAATTCCGTGATGTCGATCTGGCCGTCAGCCAGAGCCTCAGTGAGCAGATTGGCCGTGGCCTGGCGGGCAGCTGAACTCGCGCGCTTACGCGGCAGCTGCGCTTCTGAGCGTTCAATCTCGGACGACATGTCCTGAATATACCAACTGGCTGCGCAATTCTCCCTGCAAACGATGATTGGCACTTTCGCGGCGCGGCGGTCATTGCCGAGGTCCGATTTGCTTTTGCGATGGCGCGGCGTGTAATTTCTCTACCGATTCCGCCCCGCGTGCCGGGGTAGGGAAACCATTGAACTCCACGCACCCTCCGGGGCAGCGAAGGTGAGTTCATGTGAAAACGGCAGGGCCCCGAAGAAGAGCCCCCATTTTTGCATGTTTGACCACCTTTCCAGCCCAGGGGAGTGCGACCCCCGAACAAGAAAGAGTTGGTATGCCAACTATCCAGCAGCTGGTCCGCAAGGGCCGTCACGACAAAAGCAAGAAGGTGGCGACTGCTGCGCTGAAGGGCTCCCCGCAGCGCCGCGGCGTGTGCACCCGCGTGTACACCACCACCCCGAAGAAGCCGAACTCTGCTCTCCGTAAGGTCGCGCGTGTCCGCCTGACCTCCGGCATCGAGGTCTCCGCCTACATTCCGGGCGAAGGCCACAACCTCCAGGAGCACTCCATGGTCCTCGTCCGCGGCGGCCGTGTGAAGGACCTCCCGGGTGTTCGCTACAAGATCATCCGCGGCGCACTGGATACCCAGGGCGTCAAGGACCGCAAGCAGGCTCGCTCCCGTTACGGCGCGAAGAAGGGACAGTAAAGAACAATGCGTAAGCAGCAAGCTCCGAAGCGTCCCGTTGTCAAGGACCCGGTTTACGACTCCGAGCTGGTCACCCAGCTGATCAACAAGATCCTCCAGGACGGCAAGAAGTCCACCGCACAGCGCATCGTCTACGGCGCGCTCGAGATGTGCCGCGAGAAGACCGGCACCGACCCGGTCGGCACCCTCGAGAAGGCACTGGGCAACATCCGCCCGGACCTCGAGGTCCGCTCCCGCCGCGTCGGCGGTGCGACCTACCAGGTCCCGGTCGAGGTCCGTCCGGGCCGCTCCACCACCCTCGCCCTCCGCTGGATGGTGACCTTCACCCGCCAGCGCCGCGAGAACTCCATGACCGAGCGCCTCGCCAACGAGATCCTGGACGCATCCAACGGTCTCGGCGCATCCGTGAAGCGCCGCGAGGACACCCACAAGATGGCAGAGGCAAACCGCGCCTTCGCCCACTACCGCTGGTAGTTCCCCGCTGCAACGTACCCGGCGGGGGTGTTCTTTGGTTGCCCCGCCGGATACCGGCACGAAGTTTCAGAGACTTCGTAATGCCAGATCAGCGATAAAGTGGCAGAATCGACCAAGGAAAATATCCGCCAAGGCGTCTTCGGCCGCCCCGTGAGAAACGGGGGATACGGCTTATGGGCGTCGACGACAAACGAGTTGGGGTACACAACGTGGCACAAGAAGTGCTTAAGGATCTGAACAAGGTCCGCAACATCGGCATCATGGCCCACATCGATGCCGGTAAGACGACCACGACCGAGCGCATCCTCTTCTACACCGGTCTGAACCGCAAGGTCGGCGAGACCCACGACGGTGGCGCGACCACCGACTGGATGGAGCAGGAGAAAGAGCGCGGCATCACCATTACGTCCGCTGCCGTGACGTGCTTCTGGAACAACAACCAGATCAACATCATTGACACCCCGGGCCACGTCGACTTCACCGTTGAGGTCGAGCGTTCCCTGCGTGTCCTCGACGGCGCAGTCGCCGTCTTCGACGGCAAGGAAGGCGTTGAGCCGCAGTCTGAGCAGGTGTGGCGTCAGGCCGCGAAGTACGACGTTCCGCGTATCTGCTTCGTCAACAAGATGGACAAGCTCGGTGCAGACTTCTTCTACACCGTCGGCACCATCGTCGACCGCCTCGGCGCGAAGCCGTTGGTCATGCAGATCCCGATCGGCGCCGAGGACGACTTCGACGGCGTTGTCGACCTGCTGCAGATGAAGGCCCTCACCTGGCGCGGCAAGACCGAGATCGGTACCGAGGCTACCGTCGAGGAGATCCCGGCTGACCTCCAGGAGAAGGCTGAAGAGTACCGCGAGAAGCTCCTCGAGACCGTCGCAGAGTCCGACGAAGAGCTCATGGAGAAGTACTTCGGCGGCGAAGAGCTGACCATGGAGGAGATCAAGGGCGCCATCCGCAAGATGACCGTCAACTCCGAGGTCTACCCGGTCTACTGCGGTACCGCTTACCGCAACAAGGGCGTCCAGCCGCTGCTCGACGCTGTCGTCGACTTCCTGCCGAACCCGCTGGACGTCGGCGAGGTCAACGGCACCGCTATGGGCACCGGTGAGCCGATGACCCGTAAGCCGTCCGTCGAGGAGCCGTTCTCCGCTCTGGCGTTCAAGATCGCCGTTCACCCGTTCTTCGGCAAGCTCACCTACGTGCGTGTCTACTCCGGCCAGGCTATCCCGGGCGAGCAGATGCTCAACTCCACGAAGGACAAGAAGGAGCGCGTCGGCAAGCTCTTCCAGATGCACGCGAACAAGGAGAACCCGGTCGAGCACGCTGATGCCGGCAATATCTACGCGTTCATCGGCCTGAAGGACACCACGACCGGTGACACCCTCTGCAACCCGGACCACCCGATCATCCTGGAGTCCATGGACTTCCCGGACCCGGTGATCCAGGTCGCCATCGAGCCGAAGACCAAGGCCGACCAGGAGAAGCTGGGTACCGCTATCCAGAAGCTCGCCGAAGAGGACCCGACCTTCACCGTCAAGCTTGACGACGAGTCTGGCCAGACCGTCATCGGCGGCATGGGCGAGCTCCACCTCGACGTCCTCGTCGACCGTATGAAGCGCGAGTTCAAGGTCGAGGCGAACATCGGTTCCCCGCAGGTCGCCTACCGCGAGACCATTCGCAAGAAGGTCGAGTCCCTCGACTACACCCACAAGAAGCAGACCGGTGGTTCCGGTCAGTTCGCGAAGGTCATCGTCACCGTCGAGCCGTACGAGCCGGACCCGGAGACCCTGGAAGAGGGCGAGTCCGCAACCTACAAGTTCGAGAACGCCGTCACCGGTGGCCGCGTCCCGAAGGAGTACATCCCGTCCGTCGACGCTGGTATCCAGGATGCGATGCAGTACGGCTTCCTCGCCGGCTACCCGTTGGTCAACATCAAGGCCACCCTCGAGGACGGCGCCTACCACGACGTCGACTCCTCCGAGATGGCGTTCAAGCTGGCAGGTTCCCAGGTGCTCAAGGAAGCCGTCGCTAAGGCGAAGCCGGTTCTGCTCGAGCCGATGATGGCCGTCGAGGTCGTCACCCCCGAGGAGTACATGGGCACCGTCAACGGCGACATCAGCTCCCGCCGTGGCCAGGTCTACGCCATGGAAGACCGCTCCGGCGCCAAGGTCGTCAAGGCAAAGGTCCCGCTCTCCGAGATGTTCGGCTACATCGGTGACCTCCGCTCCTCGACCGCAGGCCGCGCGAACTTCACCATGGTGTTCGACTCCTACGCCGAGGTCCCGAGCAGCATCGCTCAGGAGATCATCGACGAGCGCAACGGCAACGCCTAAAACGCGAAGCCTCACGGTGCTCCCCTAGATCCTCCGTGCCACTAGGGGAGCGCACGGCGCCGCGGTAGCGGTCGAGCTGAGAGCCTCACCAAGTGAGACTTTGAGCCGGCCGTTACCACTAGGTGGGTCCACGCCACGTGGGTCGCCCGAAAGACCATGAGGAGGGGCCTGAAACCCTCCCCGTCATGGTTTGAAAAACGGCGTTAACAAATCTAGGATCATGTAACTGGCACATTGTGAAATGGCCATTGTTTCCATGCCCGACGCACCGGTAAACCACCCCCGAAGGTGGGACACGGTGGACCGCGTGCTAGGAAATGAAAGCAAGGCAGAAGTAAATCCACGTGGCTGCGAGAGTCGTAGTCACATGCACGTCCAGGAGGACAAACAGTGGCAAAGGAAAAGTTCGAGCGCTCTAAGCCGCACGTGAACATCGGCACCATCGGTCACGTCGACCACGGCAAGACCACCACCACCGCCGCTATCACGAAGGTGCTGGCTGACCAGTACCCGGAGGAGAACAAGGCTTTCGCTTTCGACTCGATCGATAAGGCTCCGGAGGAGCGCGAGCGCGGCATTACCATCAACATCTCCCACGTGGAGTACAACACCCCGAAGCGCCACTACGCTCACGTTGACGCCCCGGGCCACGCCGACTACATCAAGAACATGATTACCGGTGCTGCTCAGATGGACGGCGCGATCCTCGTGGTTGCTGCTACCGACGGCCCGATGCCGCAGACCCGCGAGCACGTGCTGCTCGCCCGCCAGGTCGGCGTCCCGTACATCCTCGTTGCACTGAACAAGTGCGACATGGTCGACGACGAAGAGATCATCGAGCTCGTCGAGATGGAGATCCGCGAAATGCTCGCAGAGCAGGACTACGACGAGGAAGCTCCGATCGTCCACATCTCCGCTCTGAAGGCTCTCGAGGGCGAGGAGAAGTGGGTCCAGTCCGTCGTGGACCTCATGCAGGCTTGCGACGACTCCATTCCGGATCCGGAGCGCGAGACCGACAAGCCGTTCCTGATGCCGATCGAGGACATCTTCACCATTTCCGGCCGCGGTACCGTTGTTACCGGCCGTGTCGAGCGTGGTGTCCTGAACCTCAACGACGAGGTCGAGATCATCGGTATCCGCGAGAAGTCCCAGAAGACCACCGTCACCTCCATCGAGATGTTCAACAAGCTTCTCGACACCGCTGAGGCTGGCGACAACGCCGCTCTGCTGCTCCGTGGTCTCAAGCGTGAGGACGTCGAGCGTGGCCAGGTCATCATCGCACCGGGCGCTTACACCCCGCACACCAAGTTCGAGGGTTCCGTCTACGTCCTGTCCAAGGACGAGGGCGGCCGCCACACCCCGTTCTTCGACAACTACCGTCCGCAGTTCTACTTCCGCACCACCGACGTCACCGGTGTTGTGAAGCTGCCGGAGGGCACCGAGATGGTCATGCCGGGCGACAACGTCGACATGTCCGTCGAGCTCATCCAGCCGGTCGCTATGGACGAGGGCCTGCGCTTCGCTATCCGCGAGGGCTCCCGCACCGTCGGCGCTGGCCGCGTCACCAAGATCCTGGACTAGTCTCCGACTAGCTTCCTAGATCAGCCGCACCTCCTCTGTGAGGTGCGGCTTTTTTATTTTGTTGGCAGGAGCTTCAACGCCCAGAGATCTAAAATCGTGTGGCATGACGCAACCGCCGTTTGACCCCGTCGCCATAGAAGTTTCCGCAGATGCCCGGCCACGGCTAGCTGAGATAGCGCTCCGCCGACGCAACCTGCTCCATGTTGTGCCGGGGTCTTCATCTCCGGACCAGGTTCACACGTGCCTGTACGAGCTAGCGTTACTCGGGTTCCGGGTCGAGGACGAGGATGTCGACGCATTGGCGGCGGCAGACCCCCAATCGCTGCGCGATGTGGTCGCTGCAGCAAATGAGATCACCGGTCAGAGCAAGGCCAAGAAAACGACGCTGCACCCCGACTTCAGGGCAACCGTTCCAGGATTGTCCGACGATGAGTTGATGCTCTCCGCCGTATTGCATTACGTCTACGGCTCCGCCGGCTACCAATGGTTGCCACCTCGCCCGCCCGCGGAGGTGATGCAACGAGAACCTCTGCAGGTGCGCACGTTGCGTCCGGTGCGGACAGGGAACGGGGCGGACATTGCGTCGATAAGCGAAGCGCTCGTTGCATCCTCCCAGCCGTATTCAGACGTCGATGCGGCGGATGTGCGCACCTTGAGCCCATTCGTGCCCGCAGCCGTTGACGTGCCCATCCGCGAAAACCTAGCTTTTCTCGCGGCGATCCGGGCTGGCGGCCACGACTGGACACCGTTTCTGAAAACACCAACGGATGTCCTCCGCCTCGCCAGCGAGTTAAGCGGTGGGTCGCGCAGCCTCGGGGAGAACACCCGGTTCCGCCTCCGTCGGGCAGACCGCCGCCGCGTCATGGCGGCTTTGGAGGATGTGCTGCAGCGGGGTGAATGGACTGAGCACCTCTACGACGTGCAGCGGAACATAGAGCGGTGGAAGCGACTGTTTCGCGCCCTGCACCCCCAGGAATACCGGTGGGCGGAGCGAACAAACGCTATGCGCGACCTCGTCCACGGCAACGGCATCGATATCGGCCCAGCGCGCGAACACCGCATTGAGCAGCTTGTCGCCGCAGGCGATATCGATGCGCTGCTCCCGCTGCTCGCGGAGAATCCCGGCGATTTCGCTCGCCGCCTTCACGCTCTCGTACGGCATCTCCCACAACACCGGAACGCTATCGTCCAGACGTTCCGAACAATTGCCCCACAAGTGGCGCCTCGTGTGCTCGTGCAGATGTGGAATTTCTTCAACTCGGAACGCATGCAAACCATGCCCTACCGCGTCGTTCTGCCGCGCCGGGCCGGAAGTGGCACGTCATTCATCCTGAACACGCTTTCCCTGGACGAGGACTACAGCGATATCGTCGCCGCGGTGGAATACGGGCTGTCCGGGCGCCTTGCCGGAAGATCCTTCTTCTTCGACGAACCGTTCCCCTCCGCCTCCCAACGCCTGGCTATCCCGTTGGGTCTGCGCAGCGCGTCGAGCGGCACCCGGACAGCGGGCCGCGGCAGCCGTATCGCGCTCGGGGATAACCGCTACATGCGCTTCTTCCTGCATTGGCGCAATAAGCCGGAGCGGTCCGTCGACCTCGATTTGACGGCGTATTTTGCCAGCGAAGACGGGAAGAAAGAACGCCATATTTCGTACACATACCTTCGCGACGAAGAGACGGGAGCGTTTCATTCCGGTGATCTGACATCCGCGCCGAACGGGGCCGCAGAGTACATCCAGCTGGACATCGAGGCAACGAAAGCCGCAGGCTACCGCTATCTCGTACTCCTTGGGTATGCGTATTCGGGTGGGCCTTTCGACACGGTCCCCGAGGCCCAGATCGGTGTAATGACGAACAGGACCATCTCGGCGGGGGAGGACTTCGAAGCCAGCGAGGTGATCGCGCGGATCGACTTGACTGCAAAGTCGAACTACGCCACGGTCGCCGTCATCGACCTGGAGCGCCGCGAGCTCGTGTGGGTGGACTGGAACACCAAAGTGCACGCGAACGCGCCGATCAACACCGAAACCACACGAACGGAAACGCAGGTCTTGCTCGACAACGTGCGGGGCAATGCCACGATGAGCATCGCCACCTATATTCGACTTGCAGGCGGAACGCTTCTCAGCGAACCAGCCGACCCTTCCCACACCCTCGACCCATTCCACACCGAAGAAGTTCTGAAACTCTTGAGCTAGAATCAGTGGCAGCACTCCGGCCATGAGTGGGCATCCTTCACCCGTTCTTGAGATTGTTCTCAAATACCGCACACTCGCCATCCGGGTGCTTTCATTTTGCACTTTGCGGGTTGAGGCGTTTGCCCGCGCTGCAATTGCCACTAGGTTTTCGGCTTCGCGTTAATCCACGATCCGGTGACGGATCCGTCGGCGTGCACAGCGCCGCTCCACGAGTAGTGGCGGGGCCACCGTGTGAGAAACGGGATCAATCGAGTAAGCACCCAGGCTGCGCCTCGTTGCTTGACACCGCTCCACGATTTGTCAACGGACCAGGTCATGTCGGTCCCGGTGTTGCCGGGCGAGAGCATGACGGTCCCGTTCATAACGTGATCTTCACCGACGGTGAGACTCCACCCAATAGTTCTGCTTCCACGACTCGGCAGTTGGCTGACCGCGGGAAGGGGAGGGGTGAAGTGAATTTCGACGGGGAGGGACCCGTCCGTGCGTCGCACAGCGTGAAGGCGACCGTGGCTGTCGATGTCCGCCCCCGGATCGTCGCCACGCGTGCAGTCGGCTCCGTCGGGCATGAGATCGACAGCCAGGGACCCGCGCGCTGCTTTGAAGCTGACTGCGCGCCGTCCACCCCACAGGAATGGCAGCTTCTGCGGGATCAGGGGAATTCCATCGAACGAGGCCTCAAAGTCGAGCGGCTGTCGAACGAAACTGAACTCGCGCATGTACGGAAAGAACAGGCCGGTCGGCTCGGCGATGGCGGCCGCGGGCGGTGCCATGAAGTCGAATCCGCTCCACGGTCTCGGCTGGCGGGCGTGCCACGCGAGACGGTGCCCGTCGGCGGTGAAAGCGATGTCGATGGCGATGCCGCCTTCACCCAGCTCGAATGTTTGAGCGCTGAATTCAGCCGGCGCGTTATGCGCGATGGGGCCGCGGAGCGGGATGTCGACGGGCTCGAGTTGCAGGTGGGGTTCCCAGGCGTAGTTGGTGGTGCCGTCGGCGAGACAGTACGCGACGCGCACTCCGCACGCGCCAGCGTTGTCGCGCACGTATTGCGCTTCGAGGAAGGTGACGGGTGAGCCTTCAGCAAAGTCGCAGGGCGCGAGGCGAAGCAGGGACGTATCGACGTCGAGCGCTACTGGCCACATGCCTTAATTTTATCGTTTGCGACCCGCGTAAGCTGGGCAATGTGCATGACCCCGCTCGTATACCGCGTGTTCTCGATCAGCTTCGCCGAACGTGGGAGGGACAGCCGGATCTACCGTTGGCGACCCTCTTCGGCATCTTGGCCAACCGCGGCGCGGGCTGGGGCACGACGGACGAGGAACTCGAGCAATTGCTTATCGACGAATCCTTCGCCCACCCCTCCGACCTTCCCCGCGCCCAGGATGGACGCGTGTCAGACGATGTGCTGGTAGAGACTGTCTCTCCCGCGCATCGTGTCACGCTGACTGCGGCCGGGGATGTCGTGGTGCGCTCTCTCGGGGATCGTGACCGGCAGCCGAGCGTGTGGCAGTACGACTCGGTTCGTCCGACGGGGCCCGGACGGATGCTCACGATCGCAGACAGCGAAGGCATGGAGCATCGCCTGGGAGTGGTGACGCTGATTTCCCGCATTGATAGCACCGCCACCGGTAGCGTCACCGGCTCTGGCACTGGCAGCGGACAGGACACCCCAGCCGCAACCAGCATCGACGGCCTGGCGCGCGACGAGATCGGCAATTCCGTCTGGCTCGTCCTCCTCGCCGGCGGCGTTCGGATGCTGATTACGCAGCGGCTGCACCTCTGGCAGGTCGACAAACGCACGGTGACGAAAACAACGCACGCCTGGAACCAGGTCGTGCGTTGTCGTATGGGAGAGAATTTCGTCTACGAGACCGCGGGTGGGGAAGCAGTGACCATGGGGGAGGTAGTCAAGCTCCTGCTCGTGGAGAGCTAAGCAGCGACCTTGTCGAGGTGCAGCTTGAACACCGTGTCGATGTCCATCGTGTCGACCGCGTCGCGGAAGTCCGCGTCGATCGCTTCGACGAACGCCACGACGGTCTCCAGGTCGTAATCCGGGTTGGCTGTGACGGTGAAGGTAGCGGTCGGACGGTCGCCGACGTAGGCGACGGACTGCTTCGCCTGCTTCACAATCTCAGAGCGCTCCGCGTGGTTGCACGCCGCTTGCGCAACACGCGCCACATTGACGCGGGTGTCGCCCAAGTCCAACGCCGCGGTGCCGATGAATCGGTTGCTGAACCCGCGGTTGCGGATATTCGGCATGATCATCCACAGGCCGAGAATGATCGCACCGATCATCGTGCCCACGAGCGCCACCGTGTACCAGTTCATGCCGGGCACGTCAGTGAGCAGCGAGCGGTTGATGCCGCGCACGAACTCGGAGACGTAGGGGATATCCCAGTACAGCGCGGCTGGAATGAGTCCGCCGGCGAGCAGGAGAAGGCCGAGCAGGAAGATGATCAGCCGGTCGAAGAATGCCAGTGTGCGTGTCATGCCAGCTCCTTCGCTTGGGTTGGGCGGTGAATGTTGACGCGGACTTGCGGGGTCTGCGCGAGGCGTTGCATTTCGCCGCCGAGGACGTCGGTGAGGCGGTGGTCGAGATCGACTGAGCCGTCGTCTTCAACGTCGACGGTGAGCTTTTTACGCGTGGCCCGGGACGCGATATTGGCGCGGCCGAGCTCGTTGCGCGCCGACGCGGTGGCCTTGCGCGCGACGTCGACGGGGCGCATCCAGATGGAGGAGGCAGAGTCGACGCGCACGTAGCGGCGCGGACGCGGCTTCAACGCGGCGATGATCAGCCAGAGGCCGACGAGCGCGACGACGATGCCGACTGCGACGCCGACCGGGTTCACGGCTGCGGTGCCGAACCACTCGAGCACGGGGCGCACCCAGGAGTTCTGCGGATCGTTTTCTTGGTAGCGGTACCACAGGTCGCGCCCGATGACGCCGGAGAGGGCGAGCAGCACCAGTCCGAGGAGGATGGTGAGCCACCGGACCGACGGGTTGCCTTTGGGTTCGGCGCCGGAGCGTGGGCCGGTGAATTCGTGGGTGGGGCGGGTCACGGTCGCTGCACCTCCTTGTCGGGGCGGATTCGCACGGTTTGCGTGGAGTTGCCGATGGGCTTTTCGAGGGCGTCGTCGTCTGCCCGGTCCGGGTTGATGGTGATCTCATCGAGCGGGCGCTGCGGAGGCAGCTGCGGGCTCACGACGTCCAGGAGCGGAACGGTGATCGCGCGGAGCGGTTCGGGCATTGGCTTGACGACGTCCACATGGTGCGGCCTCCGCACCTCGATCTGCGTCAGCGGGCGCTGCGCCGGCAGGGACACCGGAGTGAGCTGCGACGGGCGTGCGACTTCGACTAGACGCAGTGGTGTGGGTGCGGGTCGCTCCGCGGGAATGCGGGGCGCAATGCGGTTCACGTCGATCGTGCGCAGCGGCGCTGGGGCAGGTGCGCTCACGTGGCGCAGACGCACAGGCTTTTCGACGCTGACCGCGCGCAGCGGTGCCGGATCCGGACGCTCCGGAGAAACGGGGCGGACCGGTTCTGGGGTTTCCACTGTCGTCACGCGACGTGGCTCCGGTGCTTGAACCGGCTGCGGGTGCGGCGGGAGCGGTGTGGTGATGTGGCGGATCTGCATCGGGTCCGGGGTATGGACCGAGGTCAGCTGGTTGTAGGTCGAGTCGTCGACGACGATGTCGGCGAGCCTGACCGGTGCTTTCACCTGCGGCGAGAAGACCTTCGACCTGGCGACGCGGATCGTGGCGGGCGCGATGCCCGTCGGGTGGTGCAGCAGGTCGTTGCGGGTCACGCGCTGGCCCAGCGCCATGGATTCGGCGTCCACGACGACGATGTTGACCTTCTGGACAGCCAGTCCCGTCAAGGTCTCCACATGGGAGCCGATGGTCTCGCGGACCTCGTCGGTGATCGCACCGACGGGGGCGGGGTAGGAGCTGACGATCTCGACGTCGAGGATCACGGAGCCCCCAGGCCTGTCGATCTGGGCGTTCACGCGCGGGAAGCTGCGGCCAGCCAGGCCAGCGAGCTTCGCGTCGATGGCGCGGACACCCGGGACCGTTAGTACGGCAACTTCGCCGATCCGCTGGACGGTTTTTTCGCTAATGCGGTACGCGGCTGGATCCATTACCCACGACCCCGCCCGGAGGTGGTGCTGACGAGATCAGCCAGGTCGATGCGGCCCTCCAGCTGCGCGCCGACGACGCCGCCGATGGCGCCGAACAGGAGCGTGAAGAAGAACCCGAGCCAGCCTCCGAAGATCAGAGCGAACGCCAGAACGATACCGATGACGGCACCGAGGACGGTCTTGTTAGAGAAAATGTTCATGTGTATTCCACATTTCTTGTGCGTTGTTGATTACGCGGTTGTTCGCGCGGTTCTTTACGCAGCGTCATCGAAAACGACGTCGATGCGCGGATCGGCGTCCATGTCCGCGAAGACGGGCAGGGACGTTACCGCCGTGCGGACATCAGTCACGATCGCGGGGATCTGGCGGCGGGAGGACAGGTCGTAGGTGAGGTGCAGGGCGAGGTGGGGGACGCTGTCGTCGATAAGCTGAATGCCTTCGATCATCGCGCCACTGACCCGCAGGAACGCTTGCCCCATGCGGCCGCCGGACACTCCCGCCACACCGTCGACTGACAACGCCGCGTCACGGATGGTTTCCGCGACTTCCTGGGTGACGGAGAATGCGGCCATTCTTACTGGTCCAGAGCCTGCTGGTTGGACTGGGTGGTCTGCTCAGTCTCGGTAGCTTCCTCCGGCAGGTTCACGTCGTGGACGGTGACGTCGACGCGGTCGACGATCAGGCCGGTCATGCGGGTGATCGCGATGGTGATGTTCTCGCGGATAGCGTTAGCCAGCTCGTGGATCGCGACACCGTACTCAGCGATGACAGCGACAGCGACGTTCGCGTGGCCGTTCTCCACAGCGACGTTGACGCCCTGCTGAACATTGGTGGAAGAAGTCAGGGACTCACGCACAGCACCCCACATGCGGGCAGCGCCGCCGCCCAGGTTGTGCACGCCGGAGACCTCGCGGGCAGCGATGCCGGCGATCTTGCCCACGACGTTGTCATCGATGACGGTGGTGCCGTGCTCGGTCTCAAGAACCTCGTTGCGCGGCTGTGCCTGAGCCTCCGGGGTGGTGGAGCCGCCGGTTGCCGGAGTGTTCGGGGTGTTCTGGTCGTTGTCAGCCATGACAATCCTTTCAGGAAGTTTTTAATGTGCGGTGTCTGCGCCGGTAAGACGTACCGACGTAACACTGGCCCATCGTATGTGCAAAACTCTGGTCCGGCCACGCAGGAGCGGAAATGACACCATTTTGAGACTATTTGCCTTTTCGACGACCAGTGTGTTTGAATACCTGGGTTGCTTTAACACGGCGCATAAGCGCTGCTGGTAAGGCGAACATGACACCTTTGCACGATGAGCATCATGCTTATCGACGAAGGACCTGCGATCGAGCACAGGCCACCACCTGAGTAGGCACTCTCGAGACCGGGGACCGGAGAAGGGGCATGGCAAATAAACAGCGGCAGTACGTAAGGGCCACGTGGGTGTGGTCGTCGATAGGCGATCATGCTTTATGAAACCCCTTCCGAGCCTGACGATGGGGATCTCATCCCAGCGGAAGCACTGAACATGCGCTGTTTAGGCGCGTGCACACCTTCCGCCGATTGTCATGGCAGTCATTCGTTTGAACAGACACTGGCGTTGGCGCCGGCCCCAAACCGGACAACGTTATAGAGAAACTGAAAGCTATCAATCCCACCTCTTTTGTGGCGAGCGCGAGCAAGACACAGAACGTGGGAAGCGAGGAAGAGGTTAACGTGGCGGGACAGAAGATCCGCATTCGGCTCAAGGCCTACGACCACGAAGCGATCGACGCATCTGCGAAGAAGATCGTTGAGACGGTCACCCGCACGGGTGCCCGCGTCGTCGGACCGGTGCCGTTGCCCACTGAAAAGAACGTGTACGCCGTTATTCGTTCTCCCCACAAGTACAAGGACTCGCGCGAGCACTTCGAGATGCGCACCCACAAGCGCCTCATCGACATCCTCGACCCGACGCCGAAGACGGTTGATGCCCTCATGCGCATCGACCTCCCCGCGAGCGTTGACGTGAACATCCAGTAGGGAGAACAAGACATATGACTAACGAGATCAAGGGCATTCTGGGCCGCAAGCTCGGCATGACCCAGATCTTCGACGAGGAGAACCGGGTCATTCCGGTCACCGTCGTCGAGGCTGGGCCGTGCGTTGTCACCCAGATCCGCACTGAAGAGACCGATGGCTACTCCGCCATCCAGATCGCCTACGGCGAAATCGACCCCCGTAAGGCAAAGAAGCCTCAGGCAGGCCACTACAAGAAGGCCGGCCAGAACCCGCGCCGCCACGTGGCAGAGATCCGCATGGACGACACCTCTGCTTACGAGCTCGGCCAGGAAGTGACCGTCAATATCTTCGAGGATGAATCCTTCGTCGACGTTGCCGGCACCACCAAGGGCAAGGGCTACGCAGGTGCCATGAAGCGTCACGGCTTCGCAGGCCAGGGTGCCGCTCACGGTAACCAGGCTTCGCACCGCCGCGTCGGCTCCATCGGTGGCTGCGCCACCCCGGGCCGCGTGTTCAAGGGCACCCGCATGGCTGGCCGCATGGGCGGCAACCGTGTGACCACCCAGAACCTCAAGATTCAAAGGATCGACGGCGACTCCAACCTGCTCCTCATCAAGGGTGCTATCCCGGGTGCTAAGGGCAGCCTCGTCACCGTCAAGACCGCAGTGAAGGGCGGTGCTCACGCATGACACTGACACTCGATGTCCACACCGCTGACGGAGCCACCAAGGGTTCCGTCGAGCTCCCGGCTGAATTCTTCGACCGTGAGGCATCCGTTCCGCTGATGCACCAGGTCGTCATCGCGCAGCTTGCTGCTAAGCGCCAGGGCACCCACGCCACGAAGACCCGTGGCATGGTCGCCGGCGGTGGCAAGAAGCCGTTCCGCCAGAAGGGCACCGGCCGCGCCCGTCAGGGTTCGATCCGTGCTCCGCACTTCACTGGTGGTGGCACCGTCCACGGTCCGCAGCCGCGTTCCTACGCGCAGCGCACCCCGAAGAAGATGATCAAGGCCGCTCTCGCCGGTGCCCTGACCAACCGCGCTCAGAACGACCGCATCCACGTGGTCGAGGAGCTCGTCCCTGGCCAGACCCCGTCGACGAAGTCCGCACGCGCTTTCATCGAGCGCCTGACCGACCGCAAGTCGGTGCTGCTGGTCATCGGCCGCGAGGACGCTAACTCCCGTCTTTCCGCACGGAACCTGCCGGGCGTCACCATCCTCGAGCCGGGTCAGCTGAACGCATACGACGTGCTCAACGCCGACGATGTCGTCTTCTCTGTCGAGGCTCTGCACGACTTCGTCAACCGCGCCAACGCCGCAACCACCGAAGCCTCCGGCTCCACCGTGGTCGCAGCTGCTGAAAGCGAGGAGAACTAATGGCTAAGACCGCTAACTCGCGCGACATCATCATCGCCCCGGTCGTCTCCGAGAAGACCTACGCGCTGATGGAGCAGAACACCTACACGTTCTACGTCAACCCGAACGCGAACAAGACCCAGATCAAGATTGCCGTGGAGGACATCTTCGGCGTGAAGGTCGCTTCCGTGAACACCGTCAACCGTGAGGGCAAGCGCAAGCGCTCCCGCACCGGTTGGGGCAAGCGGAAGGACACCAAGCGCGCGTATGTCACCCTCCGCGAGGGCAGCGACTCCATCGACATTTTTGGCGGCGTCGCCTAACGGCTCCGCACCAAAAAGAGTTCGAGCAGAAAAGGAACCACTATGGCTATTCGTAAGTACAAGCCGACAACCCCGGGTCGCCGCAACAGCTCCGTTTCCGAGTTCGACGAGATCACTCGCTCGACCCCGGAAAAGTCCCTGGTGCGACCGCTCCCGAAGACCGGTGGCCGTAACTCCCACGGTCACATCACTACCCGTCACCGCGGTGGCGGTCACAAGCGCCAGTGGCGCGTGATCGACTTCCGCCGCTCCGACAAGGACGGCATCCCGGCAAAGGTCGCTCACATCGAGTACGACCCGAACCGCACCGCCAACATCGCGCTGCTGCACTACGCAGACGGCGAGAAGCGCTACATCATCGCACCGAAGGGCCTGACCCAGGGTACGGTCATCGAGGCTGGCGCTAACGCCGACATCAAGGTCGGCAACAACCTGCCGCTGCGCAACATCCCGACCGGTACGACCATCCACGCTGTGGAGCTCAAGCCGGGCGCAGGTGCGAAGCTGGCTCGTTCCGCTGGCGCGTCCATTCAGCTGCTCGGTAAGGAAGGCTCCTACGCAGTTCTGCGTATGCCGTCCTCCGAGATCCGCCGCGTGGACATCCGCTGCCGCGCGACCGTCGGTGAGGTCGGCAACGCTGACCAGATCAACATCCGTTGGGGCAAGGCCGGCCGTATGCGCTGGAAGGGCTGGAGGCCCACTGTCCGCGGTGTTGTCATGAACCCGGTCGACCACCCGCACGGTGGTGGCGAGGGCAAGACCTCCGGTGGTCGCCACCCGGTTTCCCCGTGGGGCCAGAAGGAAGGTCGCACCCGCAACCCGAACCGTTATTCCAACAACATGATCGTGCGTCGCCGCCGCCCGAACAAGAAGCGCTAAGAGGAGGTAAATTCACATGCCACGCAGCCTGAAGAAAGGCCCGTTCGTCGACGAACACCTCCTCAACAAGGTGGACGCACAGAACGAGGCTGGCACCAAGCAGGTCATCAAGACCTGGTCCCGCCGTTCGACCATTCTCCCCGATTTCATCGGCCACACCTTCGCCGTCCACGACGGCCGCAAGCACGTGCCGGTGTTCATCGACGAGTCCATGGTCGGCCACAAGCTCGGTGAGTTCGCACCGACCAAGACCTTCAAGGGTCACGTCAAGGAAGAGAAGGGGCGTCGATAAGCGATGAGTGAAACGATCACTTCCGCACACGCAACCGCGAAGTACGTGCGCACTTCCCAGATGAAGGCGAACCGTGTTCTCGACCTCGTCCGCGGCAAGTCCGTGTCCGAGGCCCTGGCGATCCTGAAGTACGCGCCGCAGTCCGTGTCCACCCAGGTGGCCAAGGTCGTCGCGTCCGCTGCTGCGAACGCCGAGAACAACTTCGGTCTTGACCCGCGCACGCTGGTCATCTCCGAGGCATACGCCAACGAAGGTCCCACGATGCGCCGCTACCAGCCGCGCGCCCAGGGCCGCGCCTTCCAGATCCGTAAGCGCACCTGCCACATCACCGTGGTAGTCGAGAGCCAGAAGGAGGCTTAAACAATGGGTCAGAAAATCCACCCGCACGGCCTCCGGCTGGGCATCACTTCTAACTGGAAGTCCCACTGGTACGCCGACAAGTCCTACGCGGATTACGTCTCCGAGGACATCAAGATCCGCGAGTACCTGAACAAGAACCTGCAGCGCGCCGGCATCGCTGACATCGTCATCGAGCGCACCCGCGACCGCGTCCGCGTGGACATCCACACGGCACGTCCGGGCATCGTGATCGGCCGCCGCGGTGCTGAGGCTGACCGCATCCGCCGCGAGCTGGAGAAGCTCACCGGCAAGATGGTCGCCCTCAACATCCTCGAGGTCAAAAACGTCGACGCTAACCCCGCTCTGGTCGCCCAGAACGTGGCTGAGCAGCTGGTCAACCGTGTGGCTTTCCGCCGCGCGATGCGCAAGGCTATCCAGTCCGCTATGCGCCAGCCGCAGGTCAAGGGCATCAAGATTCAGTGCTCCGGCCGTCTCGGCGGCGCTGAGATGTCCCGCGTTGAGCGTTACCACGAGGGCCGCGTCCCGCTCCACACCCTGCGTGCGGAGATCGACTACGGCCTGGCTGAGGCAGAGACCACCTTCGGCAACATCGGTGTCAAGGTGTGGATCTACAAGGGCGACGTCGTTGGTGGCGTGCGCGAGTCCGAGCTGAACGCTCCGGGCAATGAGCGCCGCGGCCGCGGTGACCGCCGTCCCCGCCGCGGTGGCCAGCGCCGCCAGCGCGCAGAGCAGAAGAAGGAGGGCTAAGACACATGCTTATCCCGAAGCGCGTTAAGTACCGTCGCCAGCACCGTCCGGGTCGTTCCGGCGTGTCCAAGGGCGGCAACACCATTAACTTCGGTGATTTCGGCCTGCAGGCTCTCGAGCCGGCCTACATCACCAACCGCCAGATCGAGGCAGCTCGTATTGCCATCAACCGTCACGTCAAGCGTGGCGGCAAGGTCTGGATCAACATCTTCCCGGATCGTCCGTTGACCCAGAAGCCGCTCGGCGTGCGTATGGGTTCCGGTAAGGGCCCGGTGGAGAAGTGGGTGGCCAACGTCAAGCCTGGCCGCATCCTGTTCGAAATGTCCTACCCGAACGAGGCTGTCGCTCAGGAAGCTCTGCGCCGCGCTGGCGCTAAGCTGCCGTGCAAGACTCGTATCATCTCGAAGGAGGACCAGTTCTAATGGCTACTGGAACCCCTGCACACGAGTTCCGTGAGCTCAATGATGCTGAGCTGAATGACCGCCTGAGCGCCGCCAAGGAAGAGCTGTTCAACCTGCGCTTCCAGCTGGCGACCGGTCAGCTGACCAACAACCGTCGTATCCCGGCGGTCAAGCGTGACATCGCACGTATCTACACGGTGCTGCGTGAGCGTGAGCTTGGCCTGTCCACCGTCCCTGGTGAAGGAGCTAACTAATGTCTGAAACGAACAAGGGCCTGCAGAAGCGCCGCCGCGGCTACGTGGTCTCCGACAAGATGGATAAGACCATCGTTGTCGAGATCGAGGACCGCAAGTCCCACGCGCTGTACGGCAAGATCGTCCGTAACACCAGCCGCGTGAAGGCACACGACGAGGAGAACACCGCCGGCATCGGCGACCTCGTCCGCATCGAGGAGACGCGTCCGCTGTCCAAGGACAAGCACTTCCGTCTCGTCGAGGTCATCGAGAAGGCACGCTAAAACGCTTATCGACGACCACCCCACGCCCGCCCCCATCCCACACACTGTTGGATTTTGGGGGCGGGCGTTTTTGGTGCGCATTAGTATTGTTCGCATGATGCGCAGGGCTGTTCTCGGTGTGGTGGGTGCGTTTGCCATGCTGCTTGGCGGGTGCGCGGACCCAGTGGCCGATGAGGTCGCGCAGTTGGAGTCGTGGGCGCAGACCGAGCCGGCGTTGCAGGACGTGAATTTCACGCGGGTGGTGGCCGGCGGTTTCAAGTCGTCGGATATCTCGGTCGGGGGTTCGCTGAATGTGGATACGGTGCCGGAATTCGTCGACGCTTTGGTCGCATTGCGCAGCAAGGAGATCGAGGTGCAAGAAGGTGTGATCAACGCCTTCACGTCCCATCTCTCCGCGGATATCGACGGCACCGATTTCTCGTGGGAGGGCCCGTTCCCGTCGGAGGAATTCGGCGGCGACATGACGGAGATCCTGGCGCCGTTCGCGGCACCGGCTGTGGGGGAAATCGAGGTGACTGTGGTAACTAGTGATGGGGGATTCACGGGGAGGGTGTACAGGGAGGCGTCGATAAGCGATGGCGAAGCGCGCGACTTCCGCGACGCCGCCTACGAACATCTCGGTGCGCGCGGGACCGATTTCGCGCTGCACGGCTTCCCACCTGCCGGGCGACTGCTTCTCGACGATGCCCGCGAGGTGATCCCTTTTATCGAGCGGGTCGCTGCCGCGAGCCGGATGCGGCTCGATTCCGTCGACAACCGCGTCACGAACTCCGTGTGGGATTTCTACACCGAGGATCCCTTCGACGAGGCCGATGTGCGCGCCGTCGTGGAGCTGCTCGCCACGCCTATCGACGGCAAGACCGCGACCCTCGTCCTCCACGGCCCCGACGGACGACTAGGTATGGCCGACGTCGGGCAACCCCGTGACGCGCAGCCCGCCCGCAACGAGCCCTGGAGCGCGCAACTGCAAGCCATCGCCGCGTCGTAGCGGAAGTTTCGCCGCTAAAATCGCGCCTGTGAAAAAGAAGGACAAGATCGGCCTCGGCGCGGTGGTCGCGACCTACTCCTTCGTGTTCCTCGCCGCGTTTCTCTACGAACCCGCCCACGGCGGCCCCGGCGGGCCGCACCGATCCAACATGAAAAGCCTAGATGAATGGGCTGCCGAAGATCCCGTGATGAAAGACCTCACCTTCTCCTACGTCGGCGCCGAGCCGGAGGAATTCACCCGGGCGGAAGTCAGCGGGACCCTCAATGTCGGAAGCGTGCCCGAATTCTTCGCTGCTTTGGTCGCCCTCGAGGGCAAGGGGCCGGAGCCGGGTCGTGCGACGAAGCTGACCGCTGCTGGCGTGTCGGCGGACATCGACGGGACGACGTTCACCTGGTCCGGCGAGCTCCCCGAGGCGGAGAAAGCCGCTGACGCGGAAGAGCTGTACGCGCCGTTCGCTGCGCCCGAGGTGAAGAAACTGAAACTGCACGCGCCCCACCGGATAGAAATCGACGCGGAGGTGACCCGGAATATGTCCGTCAGCGACGATGACGCCCGCGCCTTCCGGGACAAGGCGTACAGCCATGTGCAGAAGTACCCAGATGCGTCGTTAATGATGATGGGCTTTCCTCTGGCAAAACCGGCCCAGGAGCGCGGTCCGACAGGCATGCCGGGCGGTGAGGGCGAACCATTCTTATTGCCGCGCCTTCAGCTTGTCTCCGAATACACCACCTACACCGAACTGGTGGAACAAGCCGAACATGTGGACGCCGCCTCCGACATGTTCCTCACAAGCGTGAACAACGCTGAAGGCCCTGACAGCGAGTGGACCTTCTACACCGAGGGCGAATTCGACGAGGAGGGCCTGCGCGCGATCAAGGAGATCCTGACCGAACCCGTCGACGGGAAACGCGTGTGGGTGCGAATCGAAGGCCCCGACGGACTCCTCGGAACGGTGAAAGTGGGAAAGCCGCGGGCGAGGCCGAAAGCCTACGAGCAACATCCGTGGGAAGAGCGCATGCAGGAAGTGTTGGGCCCGTAAACGCCGGGTGACGCCTCGAATCGGCCGTTAAACTCAGGCGGTATGGTGCGGTCGCATTGCGCAGCAAGGAGATCGAGGTGCAAGACGGTGCGATCAACAGCCGTGGAACGAGCAGCTGCATGCGGTGATTTCCCAGTAGGATCGCTCTCATGAAGGCGAAGAACCAGGTGAACACCATCGTGTTGTTGGTTACCGTTGCGATCCTCTTTGCCTTCGCCGCCGTCTACCCATCTAACAAAGACGAAAAACTCTCCGAGACCCAGCGCCTGGAGAGATTCGTCGCAGACGACCCAGTGATGAAGGACCTCACGTTCGATCGCGATACAGGCAGGTCGGGGTACCCTCAGCGAATCAGCGTTGACGGCGTCCTTCACGTCGAAAGCGTGCCGCAGTTTATCGATGTTTTAGAAACCCTCCGCAAGAAGGAGCGGAACCGAGAGCAGGCAATTGACCTAACGTCCACCGGCATCACTGCGGATATCGGAGGAACGTCATTGGTCTGGTACGGAAGAATGCTGGATCGGAAAGACGCGCGCCGAAACGAGAAACTGATCGAACCGTTGGTGGCGCCGGGCGTTGCAGAAATTAAAGCCACCCTATATGAGCATGACATAGGGCTGGAACTGCGAGCTACGCGTGGTTCGAGCCTCTCTGACGACGAAGCTCGCGCCTTCCGCGACAAAGCCTATGAGAACTTCGCTGCGGACAGTGACGCACGACTTGAATTATGCGGTTTCCCCCTCATGCACTCCACGGAGTTTGTCGAGCAACAGGACTGCGCGCCGCCAGAACTCGCCCTCAACCCTGAGGATGGGACCTACCAGGAGCTTCTTGAGCGCGCCAACCGCATAGATGTTGCGACCGATATGTCCCTCACCGTCGTGAGCGGCACCGAAGAACACCGCGAGGAAGAATACAGCGTGTGGGGCTTCTACACCGAAGGCGAATTCGATGAAGAAGGTCTGCGCGCCGTCAAGGAGATCCTGTCCGAAACTCCCGAAAAGAGGCCCACTCTAATCGTCATCCTTGGCCCCGAGGGGGCCCTCGGTGGTGTTTACATGGGGAAGCCTCCGTCGGAGTCAGCGTCCTATGACGAGTGCCCGTGGCAGGAACGCATGCTGCAAGTTTTAAATGGGTAACCTGCTCAAAGCAGTGCGTCTGCTTTCGCCGTTAAAATCCGGCGTTATGGCGAGGAAACCTTTTTCCATCATTGTTTCGGTGCTGCTCGGCATGTGCGCACTGTTGCTCGGCGGCTGCGCGAAGATCGACAAGCAGGTCGACGCCGTCGCCGCGTGGGCGGATCAGGACCCTGTGTTTTCGGACCTCACCGTGCAGCAGAACAATGAAGGCGTTCCCACGACGCAGGTGAAATTCAGAGGGGAACTCCACGTTGACGACGTCGACCAGCTTTTCGAGGCATTGACAGCACTCCACGCTAAGCAAGAGGAGATGAAACGCAAAGGTGTGGCATCTTTCAGCCTCGCACTGAAAGCCCAGATAGGAGCGACGCGGTTCTTCTGGGATGGGCAACTCCCAGAGCCAGCCACGCAGGCGGAGCAGCAGAAAGCCTACGAACTGCTTGCCGACGCCGCCATCGGGAGCGTCCACATCTTGGCAGGCAGTTCTAGCACCCGTGTGACCGTGGATCCGTCGGAAAGCGCGGACGACAGCCGCACGATCCAGATCCGCGACAGTTTGTACCGGACGCTCGATGCCACGGACACAGGCATTGCGACCAGGTTCAACGGCACGCCGCTCAGACCGGGCGGCGCACCGGTGTCGTTGGAGCTCGGAGCGTTTCAGGTGCCGTACACAGAGGCACTGGCCTTCGTGAAGCGTGTCGACGCAGCGGTGCCCGAGATCCGCGTAGAGCAGGTCGCAGGCGACACCAAATGGCGGTTCTACACCGAGTCGCAGTACGACGAGTCGGACCTGCGCGCGCTGAAAAAGATCCTCTCCGAGCCGGCGGCGGGGGAGAGCCCGTCGGTGATCATCGATGGGCCGGAGGACCGGCTGGGGTGGGCGTACGTCAATAAGCCCCTGGCTGAGCAGCCGGACGATCCCTCCGAGTGGAGCCCACGCATGCAGGAACTTTTCGCTTCGGACGCCTGATGTGTGAGGTGCGTTACTCTTGAGACAGGGAAGCCTGAATCGGTGAAAGGAGATACGCACACCATGAAGAAGAAGATTGTCAGTCGTTTGAGCGCAGCCGTGATCGCCGCTGCCGTAGTGGTCGCTCCGGTGAGTGCCCCAGAGGCCGCCGCATCAGTGATGGAGACCAAGCTCACCCCGCCGCCACCCGGAACGAAGCTCCCGTACTGGGACGAAGCCCAGTTCACCCAGTGGGCGGAGGAACCGGTGGTCCGATTCGGCGACACGAACACCCGCGGGCTGCAGGTCCTCGGTCACACCGAGGCAGATACGGCGGTGTGCGCGTACAGCAAGCCGGGGCGCGGGGCGTGCTTCATCAACGGTAAGCAGGCCGTGGACATGGGGAACGAGGTCTACTCCTTCGATGACCGGGTGTCTGCGTTCGCCCCGCTGACGCGGCCGGTGCTGAATTTCTACGGTGCGGCGAAGGCGCGCCTGTCGTCGCAGCGCTACTAGGAGCCGGCGGCGACGGCGATGCGTTCGCTGAAGCGGGCGTAGTCGTCGCGGATCGCGCCGAGGGGTTCCACGACGGCGGATTGCGAGGTCGCGGCGACCTCTTTTCGTAGCGCTGCGCGCGTTCGCCGTTTGACGCCGCTGCCGATGACTCCGCCGAAGACGGCGGTCACTAGCCCGATCACGAGGCCTGTGAGCAGCCCGGCCATGATGAGCAGCGTCGGGATCGGCCAGCCTTCGACATCGGGGACGAGGTCGCCGCCGAGCAGCGGGGTTAGCGCGCCGGGCACGAAGGCGACGAGCAGGTACCACAGCACGCCGACGAGCGCGGCGAGCAGCGCCAACCATTGGACGACGGTGAGAAGGGTCCAGCCTTTCGACGGTTCGGCCGGCAGTCGTGTGCGGGCGACGGCGCGGTCGAGCTCGGCGGGAAGTGTTTCGGCGACCTCGTCGGCGCGGTCGGAGACGGCGGAGGCCCATTGCGGGGGCAGGTCGTCTGCGACAGCGGCGGCGTAGTCGCGCACGCCGCGGTTGGCCACGGCTTTGGAGGCGGCGGAGAGCTCCGGGAGCGAGGAGCGGTGCACGCCCACGGTGTCGGCGTCCTCACGCAGGCCCATGCGTTTCAGCGGGTCGGGCCGGAAGCGGGTCACCCAGGAAGTGAGCAGCCAGCCGGTGCGTTCGTGGAGGCGTTTGCGGTATGCAGCGGCGGTGGAGTTGGCGACGCGGTCGGCGCCGGCGGCCTGGGCGAGCACAGAATCCAAGTCTCGCTTTGCTCGCTTATCGACGTCTGCTGCTTTCTCCCTGGCAGCGTATTCCCCCGTCACAGAGGCGATGTCGGCTTCAATGCGTGCAGACTGTGCGCTGTGGGCGGCGGCGACGCGGGTGATGGCGGAGCGGAGGTCGTCGATACCTGCCTGTGTGTAGGTGGAGGTGGGGACGACGCTCACGTTGGTGAGGCCATCTTCGCGCAGCAGCTGCGCGTAGGACTGTGAGACGGTGGGGACGTCGGTTTCTGCGAGGAGGTCTGCCTTGTTCAGCACCGCGAGCGTGACTGCCGAGTGGTTGGCGTGGGGGCGGATGAACTGGTCGTGAATGACGCTGTCGGCGTATTTCTCCGGGTCAGACACCCAGACCAGTACGTCGACCTGGCCGGCGAGGCGCTCCGCGATGGCGCGGTTGGATGCCTCCACCGAGTCGAAATCGGGAAGGTCAAGCAGGATCAAGGGGCCGGCCTTGGGAGCGAATTCGCCGGAGCGGACGCGGCGGTCCTCGACGCCGAGCCAGTCGAGGAGCTCCTCGGACCCCTCCGGCTCCCAGATCGCCGCGAGTGGCGAGGAGGTGGTGGGGCGACGTGCTGCAGCCTTGCCGAGGTCCTCACCCACGACAGCGTTGAACAGGGAGGTCTTGCCGGAACCGGTCGCGCCGAAGAAGCCGACGACGGTGTGCTCCGCAGACAGGGCGCGGCGTTCGGCACCTGCGCGGGCAATCTTTTCCAGGCGCTCGCGCTGAGCGGGGGAGAGGTAGGGTGCGCCGATCTCGGCGGCTTCGTCGAGAGCTGTGAGACGTTCGCCGAGGGAGGCTGTTTTTCGCTTAAACAGAGCCATCGTCGCCTCCCCGGAAACCGCCGCGCAGCTGGGCGAATAAGTCACGAAGTGGGCCACTTGAGGCGCTCTCTTCGAGGCTGGATGCCGAGCTCGGGAGAGCTTCCTCGACCGCCTGGGTCGGCTTCGGGGTGCCGGCGAGCTCTGGGAAGCGCTCAGCGACAGCTGCGCGGGCAGTGTTGGTGGCTGTGGTGAGATCGTCGGCGGTGGTGCCCCCGAGGAGGGGATCGGTGACCGGGTAGTAGCGCTCACGTTCGCGCTGGAGGAGCTCGCGGAGACGCTCATTCAAGTCGTTGCGGGCATCGGTGGCCATGCGGCGGACGGTGTCCTCGCCGAAGATCGTCTCCAGCAATTTCTGGCCGAGCACAGCGGAACCGCCGGCAATAGCGACCTCGCCGCCCGTGATACCGGCGGTGGAGGCGAAGACGACGAGCATGAGCGCCACGGTCAAGACATTGAGGCCGAAAGACATGACGCGGGCGCGCTGGCGTTTGGCGCCGGCGGTGTCCTGGATGCGGTCGAGAAGCGCGCCCTGCCATTCGCGGACAAGGGCAGCGGCGCGCTCGTCGATATCCGAGGAGGAACGGGCGAGGGATGGGTCGGCATCAGCGCGCAAGTCCGGGGCGACGGCACCGATGTGCGACCACGAACGTGCAGCGGCGGTGTCTGCGGCATCTACGATCACGGCGTGGAGACCGGACTCGAGCTCAGTCTCCACCTCACGCAGCGGCGCCGGCTCACCAGTGAAGAAGCTGCCCACCTTGTCCATCGTCTGGGAGAACCAGCGCTCGAAACCGCGGGAAATATCCGACGTGCCCACGACATCCTGCCAACGGTCCATGACTTCGGAGCGCAGCATCTTGCCGTCGGAGGTCGCATCGATCACATGCGTGTGGGCGGCCGAATACTGCTCACTGATCGCGCTATCCAATTGGGAGGCGAAGGCTTCTTGGCGAGACCGGGCGTCGATAAGCTTCTCTGCTTTCTCGATGGCTCCCGTGGCGGCCCCTGCGACCGTTTTACCTGCGACTGCGCGGCGCGCGGCGGAATCCTCCGCGAGGTCAGTGAGATAGGAACGAAGCTCGGCGACCAAAGTGTCCTGCAGGAATTCCTCGCCGCTGTCGCCGCCGAGGCCGGGGACGAACGGAACCGTGAAACCTCTCGCGCCGTGCAGACCCGCCTCGTCCATCATGCGGCGCAGATCATCGGGGACAGTCTCTGCAGATGACTCGTCGAGGCGGTTGAGCACCACCAGGACCTCGATCCCGCGGCTGGCGGCGTCGTGCAGGAAATTCCAAACCAGCTGGTCGGCATAGCGCGCCGGGGTAGTGACGAAGACCCAGAGATCCGCTGCGGCCAGCAGCTGAGAAGCGAGGGCGCGGTTGCGGTCGTCGATGGAGTCGAAATCGGGGGCGTCGAGAAGCGCGAGCCCTTCCGGGATGCTGCTAGTGGGCACGATGCGCAGTGTCGTCGACTGCTCGTCGCCCGCGCCGTGAGAACGCGCGAGCCCCGGCAGGACCTGCGGCGAATTGAACCAGTCCGCGTCCGCTGGATTGGCCACCAGCACCGGCTGACGCGTCGTGGGGCGGATCACGCCCGGATTGGACACACGCTCACGCAGCACTGCGTTCACGAGCGTGGACTTGCCGGAACCGGTCGAACCACCGATCACCGCCAACAACGGAGCATCGAGATTGGCGAGGCGCGGCAGAACATAATCGTCGAGCTGGTTGACGACAGCGCGGGCATCAGCTTCCACGCCGCCATCGCTCAAACGCGTGCCGGCGACAGCGTCCCGAACGCCACGCACGGCATCGAGCATGTCAAGGTTAGGGGAGTTCACCTAAGCCATTCTGGCAGACAGCTCGACGCCGTGCGGATTACGGAGTGAAGGAGGAAGAACTAGTCGCGGTAGTTGGTGCGCGTGCGGTTGAGCCAGCCGTAAATGCCGCCCATGATCAGACCGCCGCCGACCAAGTTGCCCAGCCAGACGATCGTCCAGTTGCGCAGTACATTGCCGACCGTGAAGCCCTCGATGGAGGACGGGTCGAACATGAAGCCGTTCAGCGTCGTCAGCACGAAGTTCGCGATCGAGTGCTCGTAGCCCATTGCGGCGAACGCCGGAATGATGATGGCCACGGCCCAGATCTTGGCGCTGTGATCCTTACCGGCCTGCGCCGTCAGGATGAAGCCGACGTTCACGACCATGTTGGCCAGGATGGCCTCGAAGAAGAGGGTCAGGCTGGGCTTCGCCAGCTTCGCCTCCCACAGGCTGGACAAGAACGGCATCGTCGTCTCGGCGTTCTGACCGGTCGTGGTCATGGAAATCAGCCACGAGACGAAGATCGCGCCGACCAGGTTGAAAAACGTCACGAACAGGATGACCAGCAGGGCGCGCGGGATCTTCGTCATCTTATGGACGAAGCCGTACGTCATGAACATCATGTTGCCGGTGGCCAGCTCGGATTGGAGGACGACCATCATGTAGAGGGTCACCGCGAAGATCATCGCGAAGGGGTACTTGCCCCAACCAGGGGCGTACGATTCGGTCAAAGTTGCTGTTGCTGCAGCGAACGCAGTCATGATGCCCAACAAGACGCCGGCCATGATGGCGCGAAGGGCGAAGCGACCAGGTTCGCGGCCGAACAGGTCTAGCTTGTTCTGGATTGAAATTGGGGCCTTCTCACTGAAACTCACTCCTCCCAAGCTAAAGCATTCTCGGGTAGGTGGCTAACCGTGATTTTGGCCCCGAAGCTCTATCCGAGAACTAGTTGCGAGTGGCCTGATCGAAGAATTCGCGTTCGTAATAGCACGCGTACATGAACGCCTCGAGAGCGTCCGCGCGCTGCTTTTCGCTCGCGCCGGAGAGAGCCTTCTCCACCGAATTCAGGGCCATACGCACGGCATCTGTGAAATCTTCGCCCCCGTACATGGACAGCCACGCGTTGTACGGATGCTCAGGATGATTGTTTTCCGCGAGGTGCAAACCGACCTCCGCGTAGAGCCAAAAGCACGGCAACACTGCCGCGGCGCCGACAATATAATCCGAAAAAGCGGCTGTAGATGTGAGCATATTCACGTAGCCGAGGGTGACAGGAGAGGGTGGAGTGTCCGCCTCGATGTGGTGCTCAGAAATCCAGTTGCGGTGCAGCTCCGACTCCGCCTCGATCGCGACCGTCGCGGACTGCGACCACCACACCTGATCCTCCGCGTCCGGGGCCTTCGCACTCACCATTGCCAGTGCGCGGGAGTATTCGCGGAGGTAATACGCATCCTGCACTTGGTAGAAGCTGAACTGCTCTTCCGGCAAAGTGCCGTCGCGCAGCGCGCGGATGAACGGCAATTCCAACGTCTCCGGCCACACCTTCTGCGCAGCCTTGTCCCACAGCTCGCGGGTGAACGGGCCGGCAGCAGGAATCTTGGGGTCGAGGGTGGGGGAGGAGGGGGCGGTCCAGTCGTCGATAAGCTTCCATGGCTGCGTCGACGCTGCCGCCGCGAGGCGGCGCGAACGGTGGAAATGATCGACAGGCCCGTGACCCGTGCCGACGTTGAGGTCGTCCGCGTGCGCGATCGCCTCGTGGAGCCAACTCGACGTCCATGCGAGCGCGCCGTCGGGGTCGATCGCCATGCGCGTGGCGAACGCCGACGACAACGAACAACCCGTGCCGTGCGTGTTCTTCGTGTCCACGCGCGGCACGTGCGCGACCTCGACTTCGCCAGCCGGCGTGACCAGCGCGTTCGACGCGTAACCCTCCTTGAGGTGCCCGCCCTTCACGACCACGTTGACGCCCGCCGCCTTCGCGTAGTCGCGGCCCTGCTCGAGCGCCTCATCGAATGTCTCCGCAGGTGTCGTGCCCGCCAGCACAGCAAGCTCCGGAATATTCGGCGTGACGACGCTCGCATGATCCTTCACGAACTGCCTCATCGCCTCCTCCGCGTCCTCGGTGAGCAGGCGATCGCCGCTCGTGGCCACCATCACCGGGTCGACCACCACCGTCGGGACCGGGTGCGCTGCCAGGTAATCGGAGACCGTCTTCGTCGTTTCCACATCCCCCAGCATGCCGATTTTCACCGCATCCACCTCGACATCGTCGAAGACCGCGTCCAGCTGCTCCTTCAGGAAGTCCTGCGGCGGCACGTGAATGCTGCGCACACCGTGCGTGTTCTGCGCCACCAGCGCCGTCACCACGCACATGCCGTAGCCGCCCGCCGCCGAAATCGACTTCAGATCCGCCTGGATTCCCGCCCCGCCCGTCGGGTCCGTGCCCGCGATGGACAAGATGTTCGGGATCGCGCTGCGCTGCGCGCCGCCATCAGAAGTGGACAAAGAAGCCATCAGACAATTCCTCCGCGAATGTTGGTTCGTTCAGGTTCGACGGGTGTGATCTCAGCTTCGCGCCCGCCTCCGTTTCGCGCGGCTGCAGCTCTGGCGAACTGCGGCGCTGCGCGGCGGCGGGTGCGCGGCACCCCGTGTCTTGACCCGACATCGTACGCGAACGGGAGGAGGCGGGAGCTGAATTCGATCCAGCAAGGCGTAGGGGGAGCGCGGCGGAGGGTGACTGCCGGAGCGAACTTGTGGGGAGCTGCGGGAATTTGGGGTTCGCACAGGCGGCGTGGTTTAATACCACAGTTGTCTATCGCTGGTCGCAGTTGACGCGCGTTTCCGAGTTGAGGCTGCGAGACCCTTCGGCGGTGACGGCACGTGAAGTGCTGGGCACTGTTCGTCGATAAGCGAAAAGGCACAAAAAAGACATTGACCACGTGCGTGCAGGACGGAAATCTGGCGCACATTGATCCAGGTCAGGAGACCAACTGTGATTCAGAAAGAATCGCGTCTGAAGGTCGCCGACAACACTGGTGCACGCGAGATTCTGTGCATCCAGGTGCTCGGCGGTTCTGTTCGACGCTTCGCCGGTATCGGCGACACGATTGTCGCCACCGTGAAGGAAGCCGCCCCGGGCGGCAATGTGAAAGAGGGCGAGGTTGTCCGCGCCGTCATCGTTCGTGCGAAGAAGGAGACCCGTCGTCCGGACGGTTCCTACATCGCGTTCGACGAAAATGCAGCTGTTCTGATCAAGAACGACACTGAGCCCCGCGGCACCCGTATCTTCGGCCCGGTCGCTCGTGAGCTGCGCGATAAGAAGTTCATGAAGATCGTGTCTCTCGCACCGGAGGTGATCTAGTTGAAGATCAAGAAGGGCGATATGGTCCAGGTCATCGCTGGCAAGGACAAGGGCGCTCAGGGTCGCGTCATCGAGGCGTACCCGCAGCGTGACCGTGTCCTCGTCGAGGGCGTGAACCGTGTGAAGAAGCACGTTGCTAACTCTTACAATGAGCGCGGCGCTGAGTCCGGCGGCATTGTCACCCAGGAGGCCCCGATCCACGTGTCCAACGTGATGGTGGTCGATTCTGAGGGCACCCCGACCCGTGTGGGTTACCGCTTCGATGAGAACGGCAAGAAGGTCCGCGTTGCCAAGTCGAACGGGAAGGACATCTAATGACCGAGGCTAACTACACCCCGCGTCTGAAGACGCGTTACCAGGACGAGATTCGCGGCAAGCTGTCTGAGCAGTTCGGCTACGAGAACGTCATGCAGATCCCGGGTCTGACCAAGATTGTGGTCAACATGGGTGTCGGCGACGCTGCCCGCGATTCCAAGATGATCAACGGCGCGCTCGAGGACCTCACCGCGATCACCGGTCAGAAGCCGCAGCTGCGTCGCGCGAAGAAGTCCATCGCTAACTTCAAGCTCCGTGAGGGCATGCCGATCGGTGCGAAGGTCACCCTGCGCGGCGACCGTATGTGGGAGTTCCTGGACCGTCTGCTGACGGTCGCTCTCCCGCGTATTCGCGACTTCCGCGGTCTGTCCGACACGCAGTTCGACGGCAACGGCAACTACACGTTCGGCCTGTCCGAGCAGACGATGTTCTACGAGATCGACGTGGACAAGATCGACCGTCCGCGCGGTATGGACATCACCGTTGTCACGTCCGCTGTCAACGACGAGGAAGGCCGTGCGCTGCTGCGCCACTTCGGCTTCCCGTTCAAGGACAAGGACGGCAAGATGCAGCAGGCATAAGCTTGTCGACGCCCCCGCTACCCGGTTTCGCGCCGTGGTCGCGGGGGCGTTTTGCGTGCGGGTGGCTGCTCAAGTCTGAGCATACGCTCTTCGATTTGCAAAAAATCAGATCTTTTCGGCTTAGGATCGAATCAATGGATTCTAATTCTGGGGAGGGATAATGACCGACTTTCACCGCCGTCAAATTGAACAGCGTCTTGAAGTGGATTTCGAACCGTTCGTTGATTTGAGCGATGTAGAGCACCACCAAGAGCGGCAGCTAGAGAGTTTTAGAAAAACCAGGGCGCTAACTGCGCTTGTGGCCTGTAACAAAAGCGGGAACACCGTGGAAGAAGCTGCCAAGTTCGTTACGGATGAGTCCGGCGATCAAGGCATCGATGGGGTGGCTCCGGACCCGTTAGTACAGCGACTCTTCCTAATTCAGTCCAAGACCTCCACTGGTGGTCCGAGTCCTACCGAAGCGATGAAGTTTAAAGAGGGTATTCGACTCTTCATTGACAGCGAGTGGGACCGAATGGGGCCTAAGGTCCAAGCTAGGAAAGAAGAATTCGAGGAGATCTTCAGCCGTGAAACTGACGACCCAAAGTTCAACGCTATCTTTGCCTACTTAGGTGACAAACCTATTGCCAAAAACGACGAAGCGTACAAGTTACTTAAAGACTTTGAGGCTGATGTCAACGCGAACGGGGTAATTCTCGAAGTGTCTTTTATGGGGATTCGCGAACTGTTCGAGATCAGGAATGCAGCGAGCGCACCAAAGGAGCTTGAACACGAACTCTACTTCGAGAAGTGGAACGCTCCTTTCAGTTCGTTCGGTTCGGAGATAGTCGGTGTGGTAAGTGCTCAAGAAATCTTTGAGATGGTTCAAAACTGCGGGCCGATGCTCTACGACAAAAACATCCGTAAGGCACTTGGAGACACCCAGGTAAATAGTGATATGCGCAATACGCTCGAATCGGACAGTGAGAGCTTTTGGTACTACAACAACGGCATCACTATCGTTGCTAGCGAAATTAAACCGTCGGTGCCTCACCCTAAAAGCTCCGCTAGCTTCGGCCTAAAGGGATTGAGTGTTGTTAACGGCGCCCAGACGTGCTCCACAATCTACTCATTCGGAAAACAGCAAGGGGAGGCGGCGAGCAGTGCGCTTGATAGCGCATACGTGACGGTCAAGGTCGTTTCCTTGGCTGGCCGAGACTCGGCGTTCGAACAATTAGTAACTAGATTCACTAACACCCAAAATAGGATTACGGGACGGGAATTTGCCGCACTGGATCCGTTGCAACAGGGAATTCAAGACGCACTCCTTTCGGAGAATATTTACTACTCTTTCCGGACTGGTGATAAAGCCCCAGATGAGTTCAGAGAAGAATTCACGATCGACGAGGCCACTAGGTGCCTGAGCTGTATGCATTCCGTGGCGCTCGCCACTAGGGCGAAGCGTAACCTCGGATCCCTTTGGGGGGACATTCATGCGGCACCCTATACCCAGATTTTCAACGCCCAAACGGATCCAGCTGCAATTTGGAATGCGGTGAGAGCTTGGCGTGAAGTTGAAGAGTTGACTTCGGCGGCAGCGAAATCTGCCCCGAGTAGCCGAGTTAAGAAAATATATGAGAATGCGCTCTACGTTTACGCATCGCTCGTATTCCGCCGAATCAAAGAGGGTGGTTTTCACATTGGAAACTTTGACGCAAACGTCTCAAAATGGTTTGAGGAGAATAACCCTACTTTAAGATCGCTTCTCGATGAGATCATGAAACAGCATGAGAAGCTCAATCGTGCAGGCTATCCGGCAAACTTCTTCAAAAACGCTAAGAAAGTGGAAGAGCTCGCAACGAAAGTAGAGCGCGAGATGTCTAAGAGACCTTAAGGGAAGTTCCCACGCCCCCGTGGCCCCGGTTTGACACCGTGGCTGCGGGGGTTTTGTCATGTGGGCAGCTGCGCCCCGTGCCGTGGCCGGCAACTCGAATTAGGGTTGGGGCTGGTTCTGCCAGTTCCGCCAGTTCTGCCGTCTGCCCGAGGAGCGTTCGCATGTCCCGTCGTCCTGCCCGTGCGGTTATCGCAGCCGCAACCGCCCTGTCTTTGACCACTGCAACTGTTCAGCCCGCTGCCGCGGCGCCCGCACCGCTGGAGATCGGCGCCCTGCCCCAGCAGGACGTCGTTATCAATGGCGTGAAAGTGCCTATGCCAGCGGGACTGCTCCCTGTCGCCGGAATCGCTGCCGCCCTCGGTGGGCTGAGCGCGTTCATCCTGCAAGCAATCATCAATGCGGCAGCGGGGCAGAATGATGGGTCTGCGCCCGGCGGTTCCCCCGCAAGCCGGGGAAATCGAACCCTCAAGCTGAGTACCTGAATCGCTTCGACTTCGGTGAAGGAAATGACGACAAGAAGATCGGCGGGCTCAGCGGCATCGAGCTCGTCGACCAGGACCGCTACATTGCTATCTCGGACGACAAGAATGAGCACGGACCGATCCGCGCGTACTACTTCAAGACGACTGACAGTGGAAAGACCTTCACCGAAGATGGAGAAGTCAAGTTCACGCAGGCGGGCGGGAGCGAGTACTCCGATTACCTCGACCCCGAGGAGATCCGCCTGCTGCCGAACGGAAACTACCTGTGGACCACTGAGGGTGCAGCCGATGAGGGCAGGTTCATCGCCCCGCAGATCATTGAGTCCACTCCGGAGGGAAAGGAAGTCCGGCGCATCGATGCTCCAGCGCACCATGCTCCCGATGAAAAAGGAACGAGGGGTGTGCAGCACAACAAGGGCCCGGAGGCAATCGCGGTTCTCGCTGACGGGAAGACGATGATCACCATTAACGAGGATGCTCTCGCCCAGGACGGACCGGAGAACTCCGATACGCACAGCTCCCTGGCCCGCATCACGGCTTACGATTTGAATTCCGGTAAGGCCGTCAAAGAGCACGCAGTTCGTGTGAGCCTGGGCCGCGGCGTGACATCGTTGCTTGCCGACGACAACGGCAACCTGTTCATGCTCGAGCGCGGATTCGACGAAGCCACCAAGACGACCATGGCGCAGATCTACACGCTGAACCTTGAGGGCGCGGATGATGTGCTGGGCACCGAAGCACTCACTGGCTTGGAGAAGACCGCGTCCAAGACCCTCGTCTTCGACTTCGACAAGCAGGAGCCCCACCCCGACAACGTCGAGGGCCTCGCTTGGGGCACGAAGAACGCGGCACCAAACGGTGGCCGCTCGATAGTGGTCGTCACTGACGATAACTTCAACGATTCCCAGTCGACGCTGATGCACTTACGCGCCGTGCGCTGACGCGTGGAAAGGCCGTCCCTCGAATTTCGTGCCTAACTGAGTGCTCCTTTGAGCAGGCGTTCCGTGACAGATCTGAACTCGTGTGAGGACATAGTTGCGTGCGGGTCGGTCCGAAGTATGTAGCGGGAGACAAGTGCACCGAGCAATACTGTTGACACACCGATGACAGCTTCGTGGGCGCTAGCACCCATGGGACGCGATGATCGCGACCTAAGTTCAAAGTAGAGCTTTTCCGCTTCCTCGAATATTTCGCGTTCCATGTAACCGGTAACCAGTTGCCGGGCCTCGTCGTCTTCGAGGGCGAATTTCAGCGTCGGGATCACGTTGTTTTGGAAGTTCGATGTTTCACAGAAGGCCACGAAGGTGCGCGACAAAATGCGAGGAAGAGTGGCGAGCGAAATCCCGGGCACAGCCTTAACCGCTTTGAAAATCGCCGATGGGCTGAATCCACCAAGCACCGCCTCGCTGAACAAGTTCTCTTTCGTGCCGAAGTAATAATTCACCAATGAGTGATCAATGCCCGCTTCGGCCGCGATTCTGCGGAGGGTAGTGCCCTTGTATCCGAACTCAGCGAACAGTTCCTTAGCTGCTTGAATGATGTTCTCTCGAGCGTCGGAACCCCCGCGCGGGCGCCCTCGTTGTTTATTCACCACGCTGGCCACACTAGCGCCTGGAAGAGAAAATAAGGGTATGGAAACTTCAACGAACCAAGACCCAGCGGTCTCGATGAACGGGGCGTCGGCGCGCATCGTCGAAAACGCTACGTTCACCGTTCCCCGGGGTTCCATGACAGCACTCGTCGGACCGTCCGGCTCAGGAAAGACCACGCTGATGCGCATGATCGTCGGGACTCAAGCACATGTACGCGGGGAGGTGCGGGTGCTTGGCCAGCCTGCAGGCCATCCCGAACTGCGAACGAGAGTGACGTACGCGACCCAAGCGGCGAGCGTCTTCGACGATCTCACCGTGCGGGAGAACCTCGACTACGTCCGCAGCATCTACGGGCTTCCGAAGGGGAGGAGGGATGAGATCGTCGAAAAGCTGGGGTTGCACGATCATCTCAATCAGGTCTGCGGGCGATTAAGCGGCGGTCAACGCAGTCGCGTCAGTCTGGCGATGGCGCTGCTCCCTCGCCCGGAGTTGGTGGTCCTCGACGAGCCGACTGTCGGCCTCGACCCGTTGTTGCGCCGGCAACTCTGGGACCTGTTTCAGCAAATGGTGGACGAGGGCGCGGCACTGATCGTCTCCAGCCACATTCTCGACGAGGCTGATCATTGCGAACACGTGCTGTTCGTCCATGATGGCCGGGTCACGCACGCGACCCATGACGACATCCTGGCGCAGACAGGAGCGGAGTCGATGGAAGAGGCTTTCTTGGCGGTGATGGAACAATGAGAGCAACACTAGCCGTTACAAAGCGCGTGCTCATGCAGCTTCGACGTGACCCGCGCACCCTAATCCTTGTCTTTGCGGTCCCGTCTCTACTCATGTCCCTGCTCTACTGGATTCTCATCGACACTCAGCTGTTCGACCGCATTGCGCACGCGATCTTCGCTCTCTTTCCCTTCCTTGTGATGTTCCTCGTGGCATCCATCACGACGCTTCGTGAGCGCAGGTCCGGCACGTTGGAACGCACGCTCACCATGCCTGTGTCGCGGGCAGCCTTTATCGGGGGATACGCCTTGGCGTTCTCGCTGCTCTCGCTCGTGCAAACTTTCATCACGGTCGCAGTCTGCGTGATGTGGCTAGGGGTTGATGTCGACGGGTCGCTCGCGGCTTTCTTTGGCATCGCGCTTCTCGACGCTCTGGTGGGAACCGCCGCCGGTCTCACTGCCTCAGCATTCGCACGAACGGAGTTTCAGGTTGTGCAGTTCGTGCCAGCAGTCGTTGTGCCACAGTTCTTGCTCTGCGGCCTCCTCGTTCCGCGCGCGGATATGCCACGGATTCTCGAAGTGATCTCCGCGGCCATGCCAGTCAGCTACGCCGTCGATGCAATGCAATCGCTCGGTGGAGTGCCGGATCAAGCTGCCTTCCCGCAGGGCAATATCGGGATCGATGCGGCGATTTTGCTGGCGGTCTGCGTCGTGTTGCTCGGAGTCGCCTCGCTCAGTCTACGGCGTAGGACGCCATAGGAGGTCGACACTTCCGGCAGGTTTGCGTCGACTATTCCGTTAGGTTAACGTCGACACTTCCGGCAGGTTTGTCTATTCTTGCAGTATGAAGACTTATCGTCCGCGGATTGTAGACCAGCTCTTGAACGCTTATCTGGAAGCTTCACCAGCGGTGCAGTTGGCGGGTGCCCGCGCCTCGGGAAAGACAACAACTGGCATGCAGGCCGCATGCTCAATCGCGCAGATTGACCGTATGGGAGCTGAGACGGCTCAGATTGTTGCCCTCAATCCCGCCGCGCTTCTCGAAGGTGAGGCACCGCGCTTGTTGGATGAGTGGCAGCTTGCCCCGAGTTTGTGGGGTGCGGTTCGTCGAGCTGTCGATGAAGATCCCACTCCGGGGCGGTTTATACTTTCTGGCTCGGCCTGGCCCGACAGTGAAACAATCAAGCATCCCGGCGCCGGGAGAATTCTGAACTTAACGATGCGCCCGATGACACTCTACGAATCGGGTGATTCGCCCGGTAGTTTTTCCCTTCGCCGGCTTCTTGCGGGAGAAACTCCACTCGAGGGCGCGGCGTCGAGCACACATTCGATCTCGGATGTCTGTCGTCTCATCACGAGGGGCGGTTGGCCTTCCTGGGTTGACAGGGATGCGGATGTCGCTGAACTTCTGGTCGAAGGCTATCTGGATAATCTCGCCGAGAACGAATTCCCGTTTGTGGGAGGAACACGACGCTCGCCACAGCGGTTCCTGCATTTCGTCCGCGCATACGCGTCCTTAACAGCCCATCCATCTCCGTTGACCACAATCCAGGAACGGTTAGGAGAAGAAGGAATCGAGGTCGGGGAAAAATACGCGCCTCTTTTCCATGAATTCGCTGGCCGAATGTACCTTGTGGAAGACCAGCCTCCGTGGGCCCCGGCCCGACGCTCCAAGTCGCGTCTGAATGCCACACCGAAAAGACACTTAGTTGATCCATCGTTGGCGGCTGCGGCGATGGGTGCATCTCATACTGCGCTCGCGAAAGATCCCCGCACACTGGGTTTCCTATTTGAATCCCTAGTGCTGCGTGACCTTCGCGTCTACAGCCAGCCTTTGCGCGGGACCGCTTTCCACTTCCGGAATAAGGACGGGACAGCGGAGATCGACATTGTGCTAGAACTTCGTGACGGAAGATGGGTCGGTGTCGAGGTCAAACTCACCCAAGAAGCAGCTATTGAAGCTGCGCCGCGTCTGCAACAGGTGGCCGAAAGTATTAAGCGTCCTCCCGAGGCGCTGCTGCTTGTCACTCCAACTGGTGTCGCGGCGCAAGTCAGCGATCGGACGTGGATCGTGCCCATCGGCCTTTTCGGTCCATGATCCCGGCCGCTGATCGTAAGGTGCCCCAACCTACCGCGTCAGGGCTGCAGTTCACATTTTCCGGGCAGCGGCCCCCTGCCGCGCGCGGTCTCGGGGGAGGCGGGGTCAGGGGGTGTGAACGCGTCCGTCGAAAAGCTCTTAGTCGGTGAGCTCCGCCTGGTTCATGACGTCGCGCAGGACCTTGGAGGAGTGAGCGAACTGCTCGGACTCGCGCTCGTCGAGGGAGAGCTCGACGACGTCCTGGATGCCGTTGCGGTTGATCACGGCCGGGGTGCCGATGTAGATGTCCTCTTCGCCGTACTGGCCCTCGAGCAGGGCGCTGACTGGCAGGACGACATCCTCGTTCTTGAGTACAGCGCGGGTAATGCGGGCGAGACCGCCACCAATGCCGTAGCTGGTGGAACCCTTCGCGCGGATGATGTCGTAGGCCGCGTCGCGGGTCTTGACGAAGATCTCCTCCATCTTGTTGGAGGTGCTCGGGTCGGTTATGGCCGGGCCTTGCCGTGGAACCAGAACGGGACCCAGACCACGTCGGACGGGGCAAGGCCCCAGTCCTTCACGGCGAGTGCGCGTACGGATTTGGTGAGGTTCCCTTCGCCGGAGACCCACACGGAGCGCGGCGGTTGTCCTGCGCCGAAGTGTTCGCGCAAGACGGCCAGAGTGGCTTCGGTCTCGGCGGTTTTCGGCGCTTCTATGACGGTGAGGGAGGCGAGCTTTTCGTGCCACTGCTCAGCCAGGCCGTCCTCGATTTCCTCTGGGGACGTGACGACGGCGACGGCGTGGGTCTGCGTGAGGGCCTGGGGTGCGTTGGCCTCCTGGTAGGCCAGGATATGGCGCAGGGCGGGCAGCGCTGAGGCATCGGCGACGAGTAGCTGCGAGGATGCCGGGGGCTTCCACAGGGCGGGACACGTGAACATGCCGGCGGTGTCGCCTGGGCGCGCCTGGCGGATCCACCGGGAGCCGGGTCCGGAATCGCCGTGGGTGACCACGTCGACGTCGATAAGCTTGCGTGCCCTGTCGAGGCTGCGGATGGTGTACCAGCGGAGGGCGGGGCGTGTCTCCTCGGGGATTGCTGCCACCGCCGCGCGGATGTTGACGCCGCTGAAGCTGAAGGGGCGGAAGGGGTGGCCCGGCTTCGGCATGACTAAGCCGAAATACTCATCGGGGCCGCTCAAGGGGTAGTCCGCGAAAGCCTCTCCGGTGAAGGTGAGGCGGTGCAGACGTGGCTTGAGCTGCTCGTTGGCGACGAGGGTGACGGGGTGGAGGAGGTGGGTTGGCATGTGTCGTAGGGTGTCCTAAGTAAGGTGAGGCTTGCTTTATTCTACCTATGGGGTCTACGGTACGACAGTCGACACAATTTGAACACATTTTTGTGCCCTAAATGGGCCCAGATGCTCCAAGGACCCCACTATGAAATTTCTGAAAACGCGTGCCGTCAGCACCGTTGCCCTCGTGGCAACCGCCGCCGTCGCACTGACGGGCTGCTCGCGCGGCGAGGGCGAGCCCGAGCCTGCGGCGAACTCCGCCGAGATGCGCGTGGCCAGCCTCGGCCTCGGCGACGCTGACACGCTGCTCGCCCTCGGAATCACTCCTGTCGCCGTTGCCCCGTGGGGAGCGGAGGGAGACATTGGCCCTTCCGGCGTCGGTCCGTGGTCTGAGCACTTGCTTGGCGATGCCGACCCCGTGGCCATCTATAACTCCGCTAGTGGCTTTACCGCCGATATTCTCGAGCAGGTCTCTGCGGTGGACCCCACCCATATTGTCGCCGTGAACCAGGCGGTCGATGTCGAAGCCCAGGAATCACTGGAAAACATCGCGCCGACGACGCTTGCGCCTGAAGAGTTCGACGACTGGCAGGTCCCTTGGGAAGATCAGGTCACTGCGATTGCCGAGGGCGTCGGAAAGAAGTCTGAGGGTCAGGAGCTGATCAAGCAGACGCAGCAGGTCTTCGATGATTTCCGCCGGGATCACCCTGAGGTGCAGGGCGCGCGTGCGGCCATCGTCATGCCGTACGACGGCAAGATCGGCCTCTACACGGCGGAGGACGGGCGAGGACAGTTTATCGAGGACTTAGGCTTTGAGATCCCGGATGAACTGCAGGGCGACGGCTCGACTTTCTTCGTCGATTATGCGCCGGAGAATTACACCGAGCTCAATAACGTGGACTACCTGTTTGTCCTCGACTACAACGGCTTGGTCGACCAGATCAAAGATGACCCGACGTTCAAGAATCTCGATGTGGTGCGCGATGGGCGCGTGCGCTACCTCGACACCGATACCGGCAGCGCTATGAGCATGCCCAACCCGGTGACCATCCCGTGGGTCGCGGAGAGGTTCGAGGAACAGCTCTGAGAGCCCGATGAGCACAGCTAATATCCTGGTCCGCACCGCGGTAACGCGACGAGCACTCATCACACTTGTTGCCGTTTCAGCCGTGGCGGTGGTGGCCTCACTCGCTCTTGGATCACGCGCGATCCCGCTCGGTGAGCTCGTCGGCGCGGCAGCAGGGCAAGGCAGCATCGACGTGCGCACCATCTTCTGGCAGCTGCGCGTTCCGCGCACCCTGCTCGCCTACGCCGTCGGGGCGTGCTTGGCCGTTGCCGGCGTTTTGGCTCAGGCGTGGACACGCAATCCGCTGGCGGACCCCGGGTTCATCGGAGTCACCGCGGGCGCAGCGTTCGCGGTGGCCCTCGGTAGCGCCATGGGCACGGTGGCGGGCCTTGCCGGAGCCACCGTTCACGCTTTCGTTGGTGCGGCTGCCGCTTCCGCTCTGGTGCTCGTCGTGTCACGCCGCTCTGCCAGCCCGCTCACTCTGATTCTGGTGGGTATGGGAGTCGGTGCCTCCTTGAGCGCGGGTTCAGTCCTCATCGGACTGTTCGACACTGAGGTGCTCGACAGTATGAGGCACTGGGTGGTCGGCTCGACTATTGGCCGCGGCTACGCCGACGCTGCTGTTGCGTGGGCCGGGTTCGCCGTCGGGATGCTGGTCGCTGTGTTGGCTGCACGCCCCCTGGACCTTTTGGCCATGGGGGAGGAGACGTCCCTCGCGCTGGGCGGCTCGCCCCGGCTGGCGCGGGTTTTCGCTGCACTCGGCGTGGTGATTCTCGCCGGTTGCGCCACCGCGACCGCCGGACCCGTCGCCTTCGTCGGCTTCGCGGCGCCGCACATCATGCGTCGCATCGTCGGCCCTCAGGTTAGCCGTCTCCTGCTGCCCTCGGCCCTGTTCGGCGGAGCGTTGGTGCTGCTCGCAGATGTCGTTGGGCGCCTCATCATGCGTCCCGGTGAGGTTGAGATGTCGATCGTCATGGCCGTGATTGGTGGGCCTGTGCTCATCGCGGCGGTGCGCCAGGGCTCGACGATGCAGAAGGCGGTGGCGTAGATGGACCGGATCGTAGAGGTCCTGGGCGCGCAGCGGCGCGAGCGCAGGAGAAGGACGGCCGTCGCCGGAGCAGTGTTTGCCACCGTGGCTGGAGCTGCCTACCTGGTCCTTCTCGGGCAGGGGGCGTTGGAGCTGAGCCCAGCGCGTGTGGTGGACGTTCTTACCGGAGGTGGCACCAATCGCGAGATCATGGCGGTGTGGGACCTGCGGATGCCCGTCGCCCTGGCGACACTCATCGTCGGGACAGCGCTCGGAATGGCGGGGGCGTGGACGCAGTCGATGTCACGCAACATGCTGGCCTCCCCGGATATTTTGGGGGTGACCTCCGGTGCGGCGGCTTTCGTGGTGCTGGGCAGCATCACCTACCGCCCCTCCTTCGCAGACGACATCCCCGTCTTCTGGTGGCGCGCGCTGCTCGCACTGGTGGGCGCGGCTGCCGTCGTCGTGGTGCTGGCGCTGATCGGGGGAATCGGTACAAGTGACAGGATCGTCATCGTTGGTGTCGCGCTGACCCTCATGCTGCATGCGGCGGTGAGCTACCTGCTGCTTCGCGCCGAGATCCTGCGCGCCGCCGAGGCACAGACCTGGCTGGCTGGGTCCACTGAGTTTGTCCGCATGGATGCCATCCTGCCGCTGCTGCTGGGGCTTGCGCCCTTCGTCGCGCTCGGGGTGTGGTGTGGACGCGACCTGCCGGTTTTGGCGCATGACGACGACTCGGCCGCGATGCTCGGAGTGAGCATTACTGCGCAGCGCAGGGCGTTGCTCATCGCGGCCACGGGTGTATCGGCGGTGGTGGTCGCAGCTGCCGGGCCGATCGGCTTCGTCGCGCTTATCGCTCCGCACTTCGGTCGGCTCGTCGCCGGCACCCCGACTCCCTCGCCGGTGGTGGCGGGGGCTGCAGGGGCGGCGATCTTGGGGGTGTGCGCTGTGATCGGCGGTTTCATTCCGTCGACAGCGCCGGTCGGAGCTGTTTCCGCCGCTATAGGAGGGGTCGTTCTGGTGGTGCTGGTGTGGAGCCGAGACCGCTAGCGCGAGGCGCAACAATCCAGAAGGAAAGCAAGGAAATGAACAGCAAGACACAGACCGCGGACGCACTCGTGGCCCAGGGCATCAGGGTGGGCTACGGGGACGGAGCGGAGGTGCTCCATGGCATCGACTTAACGGCGCGCGCAGGGGAGGTGAACACGCTCATTGGGCCGAACGGTTGCGGCAAGTCGACACTGCTCAAGGCGATGTCCAAACTCCTCGTGCCCAGTGCGGGAATGGTGCACGTCGACGGTGTCGATATCCACTCCCTGTCGGCGCGCGAGGCCGCCCGCCGTGTGGCTCTCCTGCCGCAGCACCCGAGCGCACCGAGCGGGTTGTATGTCGGGGAGCTGGTCGCCCGCGGGCGACACCCGCACCAGGCCCGCATGGCTGGCCCGTCCGCCGCTGACCATGAGGCGATCGCCCGCGCATGCGAGGCCACGGGGATCAGCGATCTCCTTGAACGCGATATCGACGCATTGAGCGGCGGACAGCGTCAGCGAGTGTGGCTGGCCATGACCTTGGCGCAGGACACACCCGTGCTGCTGCTCGACGAGCCAACTACCTTCCTCGATCCCGCCCACGCCATTGACATGCTCTCCCTCGCCCGGGAGCAGGCGCGCCGCGGCAAGGCCGTGGTGATGGTCTTGCATGACCTCATGCTGGCCGGCATGTTTTCCGACACGATGGTGGTCATGCGCGACGGCGCCATCGTGGCGCATGGCACGCCGGAGCAGGCCTTGACAGCGGAAGTTCTGGCACAGGCTTACGGGCTGCGGGCCGAGGTGTGGGACGACCCAGCCGGTGTTGCCCCCGTCATCGTCCCGCGCGGGACCGTGCGCTAGGTGCTTCCCATACCGGCTCCCCTAGGCCTCGTTGTCGTTGAACGGGTCGTGAACGCGACTCGCCAGTTCGGCTACGGAGTCGAGGATCGTGGTGGGGCGGTAGGGATAGCGGGCAATTTCGGCGTCGTCGGAAATGCCGGTGCGCACGAGGATGGTGCGCATGCCGGCTTCGAGGCCGGCTTTGACATCGGTGTCCATGCGGTCGCCGATCATGACGGTGTTTTCGGAGTGGGCGCCGATATTGTTCAGGGCCGTGCGCATCATCACCGGATTGGGTTTGCCCACGTAGTAGGGGCTCCTGCCGGTCATGGCGGTGATCATCGCGGCGACTGCGCCGGTGGCGGGCACGACTCCGTTCGGGCCGGGGCCGGTCACATCCGGGTTGGTGGCGATGAAGCGGGCACCGTTCATGATCAGGTTCGCCGCGGTAGAGATCGCTTCGAAGGAGTAGGTGCGCGTTTCACCCAGGACCACGAAGGCGGGGTCGGCGTCGGTGAGGATCCAGCCTTGCTCGTGAAGAGCCGTCGTCAAGCCTGCTTCCCCGATGACGTACGCGCTGGACTCGCCCGCCTGCTTGGACAGGAAGTGGGCGGTGGCTGTCGCAGATGTCCAAATCCGTTCGGGGTCGATGTTCAGGCCCATGCGCACGAGCTTCGCGGACAGGTCCCGTGGCGTTTGCATGGAGTTGTTCGTGAGCACCATGAACGGGATTTCCTCCTCCCGCAGGGCGGAGACGAACTCCTCAGCGCCCGGGATCACCGATCCCTCGCGGTGCAGCACGCCGTCCATGTCGGTCAAGTAGGAAATCATGCTTTTCTCCTTCCGGGCGAGAATCCGCCCGCGAGTCTACTCGCCAAAAAACAAGGGAAATATATGGACAAGTGAGCCACATCACGCTTAAATTTATTTTGTGATCCAAACACGGGGATTGAACAAAGAATTCGGGAGTGTGACGGCCCTCAACGATGTCTCGCTGGATGTCGGGGAGGGCGAAGTAGTCGGCTTGCTTGGGCGCAACGGTGCGGGCAAGACGACGTTGATCGACTTATTGCTCGGACTGACACGGCCTACATCGGGGGACGTGCGGATTGCTGGAACGACTCCGCACGATGCTGTGCGCGATGCTCGTATCGGCGCGGTCATGCAGACCGGCGGGCTGCTGCCGGACCTGACGGTGCGCGACACCGTGGCGATGATCGCGTCGACCCACCACGATCCGATGAGCGTCGACAGCGCCATCGAAGCGGCAGGTCTGCAGGATATTGCAGGACGCAGGGTAGGGAAGTGCTCGGGCGGGCAACAGCAGCGGGTGAGGTTCGCGCTCGCATTGCTGGGGCACCCGGACATCCTCGTGCTCGACGAGCCCACAACGGGCATGGATCCCGCTGCTCGGCACACTTTCTGGGATGCCATGCATGAGCAAGCCCGAAACGGGCGGACCATTTTGTTCTCCACGCATTATCTGGAAGAAGCAGAACAGATGGCGCGCCGCATCGTCATCCTGGACAAGGGCCAAGTGATCGCAGATGGTAGTGCCACAGAACTGCGGGAGGCCACGGGGTGGAATTGGGTGAGCGCTGTCGTCGATAAGCAATATGCGCAGCAGGTTCCCGGGGCCGAATACCGCGACGGAACGCTGACGGTGCGAACCGGGAAATCCGATGAGTTGGTGCGTTGGTTGCTCACGGAAACCGACGCCCGCAATCTCACCGTGACCCCCTCCACGCTTGAAGACACATTCATCGAGCTGACCGGAAAAGAGATCAACTCATGAGTTCCGCAAAATTCGCACTCTTTAACCTCAAACGCATCAGCACCCGGTGGAGCACGCTCATCTCCTCAGTCGTGCTCCCCGTCGTCTTCTATCTCATCTTCAGCTCGGCAACCCAGCAGACCGACGCAGAATTCGGCAACGGCAATGTCGCTGCCTACGTCATGGTCGGTATGGCCCTGTACGGCGGAATCACTGGAGCTGTCTCCACGGCGAGCAACGCCGTCGTGGAGAACATCACGGGGTGGGGGCGAACGCTCGCGCTGACCCCGCTGCGCAGCTCGCAGATCATGGGGGCCAGGCTGCTGCTCATCGCCGTGCATGCCGTGCTGCCCGTCGCCGCAGTCTTCCTCACAGGTGCCCTGTTCAATGCCGAGATGCAGCCGAATGCCTGGTGGCAAACATTCTTGCTCACCTCGTTGCTGTCGCTTCCGTTCGGGTTCTACGGGCTCGTGTGGGCGCAGGCGCTGAAGACGCCTGCTTCCGTGTCCATCGCGACGATGTCGGTGGTGGTGCTCGGCTTCGCGGCGAATATGTTCGTTCCGCTTTCCGGCGCAATGCTGCAGGCCGCACGATTCACCCCGCTGTACGGGGCGGCCGTGTTGACCCGGTATCCGCTGACCGAAGGAGCTCAGGTGACCAACGATGGTGACCAACTCGTCACCGACCCACTGTGGTGGGCCATCGTCAGTGTCATTGTCTGGAGCATAATTTTCGCCGGTGCGAGCATGATGCTCGACCGGCGAGAGAAAGGCCGCGAGTAGCGGCCGCGGTTAGAGCGGGAACTAGTCCGTGAGCTCCGCCTGGTTCATGACATCGCGCAGGACCTTAGCGGAGTGGGCGAACTGCTCGGACTCGCGCTCGTCGAGGGAGAGTTCGACGATGTCCTGGATGCCGTTGCGGTTGATCACGGCCGGGGTGCCGATGTAGATGTCTTCTTCGCCGTACTGTCCCTCGAGCAGGGCGCTGACCGGCAGGACGACATCTTCGTTCTTGAGTACAGCGCGGGTGATGCGGGCGAGACCGCCACCAATGCCGTAGCTGGTGGAACCCTTCGCGCGGATGATGTCGTAGGCCGCGTCGCGGGTCTTGACGAAGATCTCCTCCATCTTGTTGGAGGTGTTCGGGTCGGTCTCCGCCATCTTTTCCAGGCGGGTGGTCAGCGGGATGCCCGCTGCGGAACCGGAGGAGACGACAGCCAGCTCCGTGTCGCCGTGCTCGCCGATGACGTAGGCGTGGACGGAGGAAGCGCTGATGCCGAAGTACTCGCCGAGAGCGAAGCGGTAGCGTGCGGTGTCCAGCACGGTGCCGGAGCCGATGATGCGGTTGGACGGCAGGCCGGAGAACTTCCAGGTCGCGTACGCGAGGACATCGACCGGGTTGGTGGCCACGACGAAGATGCCGTTGAAGCCGTGGTCCATGACCTCATCGACGATGGACTTGAAGATCTTCACGTTGCGGCCGACGAGCTCGAGGCGGGTCTCGCCGTCGCGCTGGGCGACGCCCGCGCAGTTGACCACGACAGCGGCGTCGCGGCAATCCTCGTAGGTGCCCTGGGTGATGCGGGTGTTGTGTCCGGACCACGGCACAGCGTGGTTGAGGTCAGCGACCTCGCCCCAGACTTTCTCTTCATTCAGGTCGATGATGGCGAGGTGGTCGCACAAGCCCTGGTTGACGATGGCCGTGGCGTAGGCCATTCCGACGTCGCCGGCACCGATCAGAACGACCTTGTTGCCGGGGGTGGGGGTGTTGGTGTCGACGTCGACCTTGCGCGATGCGTTCGGATGGATCATTGATGCTCCTTCGCTCGTTGTCGCTGCTGTGCAAAAGCAGTTGGCAGCCTTAGTTCCCGACCCTAGTCCCGGCCGCAATATTGTGCCGGGGACGAAGTTATCCACAGGGCGGTGTTCGACAGCGGGCGACGTGGGTGCATGCGCGCGATAGAACCAGTGGCGTACCTTCCATACAACAAAACCAAGGGGGACATTATGGGTACGACGAATATCGACAAGGTCAAAGAACGTGTTCAAAAGCTGCTTAACCAGGCAGCGGACCGGGCCGGAACGGCCGAGGGGGAGATCTTTTACCAGAAGGCTTTTGAGCTCATGGCGGCGTACGGTTTCGAGGAAAGAGATCTGCGGAACCCGACCGACGGTGATGAGGTGATTATGCGCACATTCGCCTTGGGCGGCTCTTATACCGACATGCAGGCGTCGCTTTTGCTGAATCTCTGCAATGCGTTGCACTGCATGGGCTACATGGAAAGCACCAGGCGCTCCCGCAAAATCTCCACCGTCACCGCTTTCGGTCTCCGCCGCCACATAGAGCGGGTGGACATGCTCTTCGGAGTCCTCAACCCGCAGATGGCTGCCGGGGCGCAGCAGATCAGCGGCAGCCGCGCACTCGGTGTGGCGACGGTGGTGGCGCGCCGCTCTTTCATGGGCGGGTTCATCAGCGTGATCACTGAGCGGCTGCAAGCAGCTGAAGGCACGGTCGCCGCAGGCAAGGGCGAATACGCCCTCGCACTGATGGACGACCGCGATAAAGCAAGTGACGCGATGAGCGCTTTCGCCGCACAGCAGGGCATCGAATTCACCAACCGCGCATCGAAGGCGACGGTCGACGCCGGGTCGTATTTCCGCGGCGTGAGTGCGGGGGAGACCAGCGATCTCGGCCAGACTCGTGTCCGCGCGCGCCCGGCGTTGCCGTGCTAGGCCACATCCGGGGCGCTCCGGCGAGTTGAACGCGGATCAACGCGTCTATTACGGGGACATGAATTGCCGCTGCAGCGCTTGCGGCACACGCGGTGGTTCTTAGGCTTGGAATCACGTTTCGCCGAGCCACAGGAGTAGTCATGTCCCGTTCCACCCGTTTCGCCGCTGGCCGCCGCCCCGCAGTGCGCGCCGCTGTCGCCCTCACCGTTTCGGTCGCCCTCGCAGTCAACCCAGCACCCGCGGTCGCGCACGGCGGTCACCCTGAGCCGGCACCAGCCCCGGCGCCCGCTCCGCAGCCGGCCCCAGCGCCCGCTATTCCAGGGTTGAACGACCTGTCGTCGTTGCCGTTCGACCTGGAAGGCCTCGGGCAGCGCGAGGTGAATATCGGTGGGGTCACGGTGCCGGTGCCGGCGGCGCTGGCGGGTGTCGTGGCCGCAGCTGCGGTGCTCGGCGGTCTCAGCTTCGTGATCATCCAGGCGATCACGGGCGCGCTGCCGGGTTCTTCGAAGGGGGACAAGGATCAGCCCGCACCAGCGGAGCCGAAGGGGGCGGAGTACGCGAACCGCTTCGATTTCAGCGCGGTCAACGATGATCCGGCTGCTGGCGGGTTCAGCGGCATCGACGAGGTCGCGCCGGGCCGCTACGTCGTGCTCTCCGACGACAAGAACGAGCACGGCCCGGTCCGCGCGTATGTCTTCACCACGACGGACCACAAGACATTCACCCGCGACGGCGTCATCGAGTTCACCGATCCGGAGGGCAAGGCCTACGACGAGTTCATTGACCCGGAGGAAATCCGTGTCCTGCCGAACGGCAATTTCCTGTGGACCACGGAGGGCAACGGCAAGCCCGGTCAGGTCGTCGCGCCGCAGCTCATCGAGTCCGCGCCTGACGGCAAGGAAATCCGCCGCATTGACGTGCCGGGCTACCAGGTGCCCAACGGCATTTCCACGCGAGGCATCTACAACAACAACGGGCCGGAGGGCATGACGCTTATCGACGGCGGGCGTACGGCCGTCACCGTCGAAGAAAACGCCCTCGCCCAGGATGGCGCGAAGAATACGGAGAAGGACGCATCGGTCAACCGCATCACCTTCTACGACCTGGAGAGCGGCAAGCCGACCCGAGAGCTCGTTGTCAAGCTCGAAGCCGGACGCGGCGCGACGTCGCTTTTGGCAGACGACAACGGCGATCTCTACATGCTGCAGCGTGGCTTTTTCAAGGACCTGGGCGAAAACGGCGAGAACAAGGCTGAGATCTACAAGCTCGATCTCGACGGCGCCGACGACGTGCTGGGCAAAGAAAAGCTGGACGGCGACGAGAAGACGGTGTCCAAGGAGCTCGTCTTCGATTTCGCCACCGAGAAGCCGCACCCGGACAACGTGGAGGGCCTGGCATGGGGTCCGCGCACCGAGGACGGGCGCCGCACCCTGATCGTCGTCTCGGACAACAATTTCAACGAGACCCAGACGACGTATTTCCACACCGTCCTGGTGCCGTAGCCGAACGCTCACGATTCGGCAGGACGATGGGGCACACGGGGCGTCGCTAAGCAATTTGTGCTTTCTTTGCCCTGACCTGTATGGTTTACCAACGGTTCTGCGCGCGCGGTATGCGTGCGCCAGATCCGCATTGAACGTATACATCCAACTTTGTTGCAGGCCCCCCGCCGAAATGCGGACCGTATGAAGGGTGGCGGCGAGCATCTTCCGTTATTGAGCGGCAAGGAGCGCCCACACTGTTTGAGTCGGAAAACACGCCGGTCAGGTGAATTTTCCACTCGTAGTAGCCCCCGACAGAACACACGGAAAACGCGAGTTCAAGGTGCTTTCGGGCACATGGACCAGGTGGGTTATGGGAACCGCAACGAGAAAGGTAAGCGGTCAACCATGACCATGACAGATCCCATTGCGGACATGCTGTCTCGCGTGCGCAACGCAAATAATGCGCACCACGAGACCGTGTCCATGCCCTCCTCGAAGTTGAAGGTCAACATCGCGGAGATCCTCAAGCAGGAGGGCTACATCGCTGACTACAAGGTCGAGGAAGAAAAGGTCGGCAAGACCCTGACCCTCGAGCTCAAGTACGGCCCGTCGCGTCAGACCTCCATCGTTGGTCTGCGTCGCGTGTCCAAGCCCGGTCTGCGTGTCTACGCGAAGTCCAACGACCTGCCGCAGGTTCTCGGCGGCCTCGGCGTGGCGATCATCTCCACGTCCCACGGCCTGCTGACCGACCGTCAGGCCCAAGAGAAGGGTGTAGGTGGGGAAGTCCTCGCCTACGTCTGGTAAAGGGAGGTTGAACAGATATGTCTCGTGTAGGTAACGCGCCTATCGCCATCCCCAACGGTGTGGAAACCAAGATCGACGGCCAGCACGTCGAGGTCAAGGGCCCGAAGGGCACCCTGACCGTCGATGTTCCGGAACCGATCACCGCAGCCGTTGAAGAGAACCAGATCGTGGTTTCTCGTCCGAATGACCACCGCGACAACCGCTCGCTCCACGGTCTGTCCCGCTCGCTGATCAACAACTGCGTTGTCGGCGTCACCGAGGGCTACAAGATCAACATGGAGATCTTCGGTGTCGGCTACCGTGTCCAGCTCAAGGGCAAGAACCTCGAGTTCTCCCTCGGCTACTCGCACCCGGTCCTCATCGAGGCTCCGGAGGGCATCACGTTCGCCGTCGACGGCAACACGAAGCTCTCCATCGAAGGTATTGACAAGCAGCAGGTTGGCCAGGTCGCTGCGAATATCCGCCGCCTCCGCAAGGATGATCCGTACAAGGGTAAGGGCATCCGTTACGAGGGCGAGCAGGTTCGCCGCAAGGTCGGAAAGACGGGTAAGTAATCCATGAGCACTGAAGAAAAGACTACTCAGAAGCGCACCCCGGTCGGCCGGGACATTGCTACCCGCCGCCGCGAGGCCCGCGTCCGCCGCCACAACCGCATCCGCAAGACCCTGCGTGGCACCCCGGAGACCCCGCGTCTCGTCGTGCACCGCAGCTCCCGCCACATGCATGTCCAGGTCATCGACGACCTAGCCGGCCACACTCTCGTGTCCGCTTCCTCCATGGAAGATGCAGTGCGCACCCTTGAGGGTGACAAGAAGGCTAAGGCAGCTAAGGTCGGCGAGCTCATCGCTGAGCGCGCCAAGGAAGCCGGCATCGAAACGGTCGTCTTCGACCGTGGCGGCTACAAGTACCACGGCCGCGTCGCCGCGCTTGCCGACGCCGCCCGCGAAGGTGGTCTGAAGTTCTAATGACCACCGCAGACGAAACTCAACGGAAGGATCGCGACATGGCCGAGCGTGAACGGCGTGACGGCGGAGCATCCGCCGACGACCAGAAGAACCAGAACAACAACGACCGCGGCGGCCGCAACGACCGTGGCGGACGCAATGACCGCAACGACCGTGGTGGCCGTGGTGGCCGCCGCGATGACCGTCGAGGTGGTGCACAGGACGAGCGCGATAAGTACATCGAGCGCGTTGTCACCATCAACCGTGTTGCTAAGACCGTCAAGGGTGGCCGCAACATGTCCTTTACCGCCCTCGTGGTGGTCGGCGACGGCCAGGGCATGGTCGGCGTTGGCTACGGCAAGGCGAAGGAAGTCCCCGCCGCTATCCAGAAGGGTGCAGAAGAGGCTCGCAAGAACTTCTTCCGCGTCCCGATGATCGGCGGCACCATCCCGCACCCGGTTCAGGGCGAGGATGCCGCAGGCGTGGTCATGCTGCGTCCGGCTGCTCCCGGTACCGGTGTCATCGCCGGCGGCGCTGCCCGTCCGGTGCTCGAGTGCGCCGGCGTCCAGGACATCCTGGCTAAGTCGCTGGGTTCCGACAACGCCCTCAACGTGGTCAAGGCCACCGTTGCTGGCCTGAAGGAACTTGTGCGCCCCGAGGAAGTTGCCGCTCGTCGTGGCAAGTCCATCGAGGAAGTCGCCCCCGCACGCATGCTGCGTCAGCGCGCAGGACAGGAGGCTTAAGCACAATGGCACTGAAAATTACACTTCACCACGGCAAGGTCGGCGAGAAGCCGGCTACCCGTAAGAACCTCGAGGCTCTCGGTCTGCGCAAGATCGGTCAGTCTGTTGTCAAGCAGGACAACAGCGCGACCCGCGGCCAGATCCTCAAGGTGGCCCACCTGGTCACCGTTGAAGAAGTAGCAGGGGAGTAGGTACTGACATGGCTGACATCATCAAGCTCCATGATCTGCGCCCGGCTGAGGGTGCAAACAAGGCCAAGACCCGCGTCGGCCGCGGTGAGGCATCCAAGGGTAAGACCGCTGGCCGCGGTACGAAGGGCACCAAGGCTCGTAAGCAGGTTTCCGCTGCTTTCGAGGGTGGCCAGATGCCGCTGCACATGCGTCTGCCGAAGCTCAAGGGCTTCAAGAACAACAATAAGATCGTCTACCAGGTGGTCAACGTTGCCGACCTGGCTGAGGCGTTCCCGAAGGGTGGCACCATCACCACCGCTGACATCGCTGCAGCTGGCCTGGTCCGCAAGAACCAGCCGGTGAAGGTGCTGGGCGACGGCGAGATCTCCGTCAAGCTCGACATCACCGCAGAGAAGTTCTCCAAGTCCGCCGCCGAGAAGATCGCGGCCGCTGGTGGCTCCACCACCGAGGTCGCTGACAAGGCTGCTGAGGCCAAGAAGGCTGACAACGCCGACAAGGCTGAGGAGACGGAGTCCAAGGAGGACTAAACTAGTCCGCTCTGAACTCAAAAACTCCCCGCGCGGGTAGTGCTCTGAACTGGCCCCCGAAAGTTGGACTGGTTTAATTCTAGGCGGTTAGGGGTTCAAGGGTCTGATTCCGATATTGCATCGGGGTCAGGCCCTTGAGTCGTTGTTGGATGCGTTCGGTGTTGTACCACCC
>NZ_JAGKSD010000017.1 GCF_017942225.1 Corynebacterium sp. Marseille-P3884
CCTGATCGGCGACAGCAGTGGCCGGATGGTCTCCTCCGCGCCGGCGAAACCCACCGAGCGGGCCCGCAAAGCTCTGCGGCTCGCGCTCGCCGACGGCGGACGCAGCCGCGCGTACCGCACGGAGAACCGCACGATCATCGTCCAGCGCATGCGCGCAATCGGCGACAAATTCTTCGTCGCCGTCGTGGATTCGCCGCGTCCGCTTCCGCCGTTGCATCGCAGCGCCATCAAGCATTTCGTGGGTCTGGCCGAGATCGTGCTGCGCGACCCGCTCGCGCTGCGGAGCGCGGAAACCCAGCTCCACGGTGCAGCGTTGGAGATGTTCTTGGGCGGCGGCACTTCTCCCGCGGCGGCGCGCTTGCTTGACCGCGCCGCTGACGCGGACGGAAACGTCGTGCCCGTGGCCATTGTCGCCGCGAACAAGTCGGCGTCCTCCCGCGCGCTCAACCAGCTGGACGAGGCATTGGGGCTGCGCCAGATACCGCTCGCGCACGTGCGCACCGATCCGGACGGCTTCGTGTTCCTTTCGCGCACGGCGATCGCAAAGCCGAATGCCGAGGACATCTTCGGCAGTTTCTCCTCCCGCCTCCGCGTGCTGTCCGGCCGCCAGTGCCACTGGAGTGAGCTGAGCGATGACGATGTCGGGGTGCTTGTCGGCCGTGCGCGTTCGCTTCCGCCGGGGACAGTCGACGAGTACCACCCGCGGAGGCTGGACTGGGCGGAGGGTTCCGCGGTGCACGCCGCCCTGTCCCGCCGCTACCGGGAGGTGCTCGGGCCGATGGCGGAGGACGACCCTGCACTGTTGGAGACAGTGCAGGCGTATCTCGTGCATGGCGGCGAGATCCGCGCGGCGTCGGAAGCGCTCGGCGTTCACCGGCACACGCTCAAGGCCCGTTTGGAGCGCGCGGAACAGCGTTTCGGCGTGCCTTTGGGGGATCCGCTGGGCCGGGCGGAGCTGCTCGTGCTGCTCAGTATTTCGGGCGAAATGAGCTAGCACAGCCGGAATACGATTGCAATGCCCCTATTCGGGGGCGCTGCCATGGCGGGCGCTGAGTAGTCTCCGGCGGTATAGCGTTGTTTTCTGGAACGTCCCGGCGCGAGCCGGGTGATGAAAACAGACGAGAAATCGACAACGAAAGGCTTGATCATGGCTGATTCCACCACTTCTGTGGACACGAAGGCTCTGCTGAAGTCACTGCCCACGGGGCTGTTCATCGACGGCGAGTGGCGCGATGCGTCGAGCGGCGAGACCTTCGACGTGCAGAACCCGGCCACCGGCGAAGTTCTGGCCACGCTTCAGTCCGCGAACAGCGACGACGCGGTGGCGGCGCTCGACGCGGCCGTGAAGGTGCAGAAGGACTGGGCGCGCACGCCGGCGCGTCAGCGCAGCGAGATCCTCGCCCGCGCGTACCAGCTGGTCACCGAGCGCAACGAGGAATTCGCGGCATTGATGACGCTGGAGATGGGCAAGCCGCTCGCTGAGGCGCGCGGCGAGGTCAAGTACGGCGCCGAGTACCTGCGCTGGTTCTCCGAGGAGACCGTCCGCCAGTACGGCAACTCGCAGGAGGTGCCGGAGGGCGGCATCCGCATGATCACCCGCCGCAAGCCGGTCGGTCCGTGCCTGCTCATCACCCCGTGGAACTTCCCGCTGGCAATGGCGACCCGCAAGGTCGCCCCGGCGATCGCCGCTGGCTGCACGATGGTGCTCAAGCCGGCTGAGCTCACTCCGCTGACCACCCAGTACTTCGTCCAGACGATGATTGAGGCCGGCCTGCCCGAAGGAGTGCTCAACGTCGTCTGCGGCACCGACCCAGCCGCGATCTCCGAGCCGCTTATCGACGACCCGCGTCTGCGTAAGGTCTCCTTCACCGGTTCCACCGCCGTGGGCAAGATCCTGATGAAGCAGGCGGCGGACGGTGTCCTGCGCACCTCGATGGAGCTGGGCGGAAACGCGCCGTTCATCGTCTTCGACGACGCCGATATCGACCAGGCTGTCGCCGGTGCGATGGCCGCGAAGATGCGCAATATCGGCGAAGCCTGCACGGCCGCCAACCGCTTCCTGGTGCACAAGGACGTCGCCGACGAGTTCACGGACAAGCTGGTCGCCGCGATGGAGAAGCTCACCGTCGGCAACGGCATGGACGACGGCGTCGACGTCGGCCCGCTGATTGAGGAGAAAGCCCGCCAGAATATCTCCGGCCTGATCGAGGATGCGAAGAAGGATGGCGCGACCGTGCTCACCGGCGGCGAAGCCATCGACGGCGACGGCTTCTTCTTCCAGCCGACCGTTCTGCGCGGCGCGAGCACCGATTCCCGCATCTTCCAGGAGGAGATCTTCGGCCCGGTGGCCTCCATCTACGAGTTCACCGACGAGGACGAGGTCATCGACCTGGCCAACTCCACCCCGTACGGCCTGGCCTCCTACATCTTCTCGGAGAACTCCGACCGCATGTGGCGCCTGGCCGACGGCCTGGAATTCGGCATCGTCGGATTCAACGCTGGCGTTGTCTCCAACGCCGCTGTCCCGTTCGGCGGCGTGAAGCAGTCCGGCCAGGGCCGCGAGGGCGGCGCCGAGGGCATCGACGAGTACACCGAGGTGCAGTACATCGGTGTGCGCGACCCGTACGCCAACAAATAGCCGCAGCTGCGCGAACGCGCAGGTGAAAGGGATCTGACCGGGTGATCGCTGGGCCACAACGGGGCCATAGTGTGACCCCGGTCAAGTTGTTGCTACATTCTCGCTATGTCTTCAACTGTCTCGAATCCCGCGCCGCTGCGCGACCATGAAGCGGACCCCTCCCGCGCGACAAGCCACGCGATCGGCTTTTGGCAGGGAGTGGCCCTGATCTTCGGCACCAATATCGGTGCCGGCATTCTTTCCCTCCCGTACGCGGCGCGCAACGGCGGGTTCCTCGCTCTGGTAGTGGCGCTCGCTATCGCGGGAACGCTCACCACCATCTCCATGCTCTATGTGGCCGAGGTGTCCCTGCGCACCACAGAGCCGCTGCAGCTTTCCGGCCTGGCGGAGAAGTACATGGGCCAGACCGGCCGCTTCCTCGTCTTCGCCGCGATCATGGTCAACAGCATCGGCGCCCTGATCGCGTACGCGTCCGGTTCCGGCCAGCTGGTGCACAATATCTTCGGCCTGCCCCCGCTGGCCGGCACGCTCATCTTCTACGCCCTGGGCGCCTACATCATGTGGAAGGGCCTGCAGGCCACCGGCCTCGCGGAGGGCCTGATCACCAGCGGCATGGCCGTGATCATCTTCACCCTGATCATCTGGACGATCGCGGGCCCCGGCATTGAACTCACCAACCTGTGGGTGCTCAAGCCGTACTTCATCATCCCGATCATGAACCTGGCCGTGTTCACCATTCTCATCGTTCTGCTCCTCATCCTGGGCACCATGGTGGCGCTCGTCGTGTTCGCGGCGCGCGGGCAGGGCCGCATCGCGCACTGGCAGATCCCCAAAGAACTCAAGTCGGTGGCGGCGTTGCCGCAGCTCGGCCCGGGCAAGGTGGACCGCGCGGCCGTCAAGGAGCTGTTCGACTAGTTTAGCCGCCCCCTCAGTGTATTAGATGCGGTCACAGCCGACTTACCGGATGGATGGAAGGACGGTTTTTCGGGGCCTGCATGTAAGCTGCAACACCCCAAACTGCAGCACAGCAAAGAATCACCGGCACAGTGCCTGACCATTCGATGAGTGCAATACCGAATATCGCAAGCGCCGATATCGAGTCTCGAATAAGCAGTGATTGAACTGATTGCCTGGTCCTGTCCGCTTTCAACGCGGCCACAGCAACGAAGCACAGTGCCGCAGCGGCCGTGACGGCGAAGAACACACCGGTAACCACAGGTGCATCTGCATAGGTGCCGTCATCGAGGTTGTGGCGTAGCGCAAGAGCAACGCCACCTACTAGCAGCGGACTCCAAAACCGCAGTCCCAGTTTCTTTTGCATAGCGCACGCCCTTCTCATTCAATCTTTGGCTTAACTGGCGGGAACCCCCAGCTAACGTACAATACAACGCCTTTACCTTGGACCATCCCGGTGTGGCAGGTGCGCGGCGTGGACCACGTTGTCGTGCAGGCCACGATCATCGTGGTCTACGTGGCCGCGTTCATCTACTCGGTGATCTCCCTGCTCGGGCTCGTCCCGGCAGGCTGGGCCTAAACGACTCCCGGCATGACCGCCGGGAAGTCCGCCTTAGCGGATCTCCAGGAGCACGGCGGTCTTGTTCACCTGGTCGCCCTGCTCCACGGCAAGCCCCTTCACGGTGCCGGACTTGTGCGCCTTGACGGGGTTTTCCATCTTCATGGCCTCGAGCACGAGCAGGATATCGCCCTCGTTGACGGTGTCGCCCTCGGCGACATTGACCTTGACCACGGTGCCCTGCATCGGTGCGGGCACGGCGTCGCCGGACAGAGCGGCGGCGGAATTGCGGCGCTTCTTCGCCTTGCGTTTGCCGGTGCCGCCGATGACCAGGGAGGAGGGGAGTGCGACCTCGATGCGGCGGCCGTCGATCTCCACGGCGTAGGTGCGTTTGGCGCCCGGCTCTTCGCCCTCTTCCTCGTCGTCGGTGTACGCCGGGATCTCCGCGCTGAATTCCTCTTCGATCCAGCGGGTGTAGATGTCGAAGCCGTTCTCGTCGCCGATGAACGCCGGGTCGTCCAGCACTGCGCGGTGGAAGGGGATCACGGTGGGCAGGCCGTCGACGATGTACTCGTCGAGGGCGCGGCGGGCGCGCTGGATGGCTTCCTCGCGGGTCTCGCCGGTGACGATCAGCTTGGCCAGCATCGAGTCGAACTGGCCGCCGACCACATTGCCGGCGCGCACGCCGGAATCGACGCGGATGCCGGAGCCGGCGGGCTCGATGTAGCGGGTGATCGTGCCCGGAGCCGGCATGAAGTTCATGCCAGGGTCCTCGCCGTTGATGCGGAACTCGATGGAGTGGCCGCGCGGGGCCGGGTCCTCGGTGTGGCGCAGTTTCTCGCCGCCTGCGACGCGGAACTGCTCGCGCACCAGGTCGATGCCCGCGGTCTCTTCGGTGACGGGGTGCTCCACCTGCAGGCGGGTATTCACCTCGAGGAAGGAGATGATGCCCTCCGGATTCTTCTCGTCAGCCGGGCTGACCAGATACTCGACGGTGCCGGCGCCGTAGTAGCCGGCTTCTTTGACGATGGCCTTGGCCGAGGAGTGGATCGCCTTGCGTTGAGCATCGGACAAGAACGGGGCGGGGGCTTCCTCCACGAGCTTCTGGAAGCGGCGCTGCAGAGTGCAGTCGCGGGTGCCGGCGACGACCACGTTGCCGTGCTGGTCGGCGATCACCTGCGCCTCGACGTGGCGGGCGCGGTCCAAGTAGCGCTCGACGAAGCACTCGCCGCGGCCGAAGGCGGTGACGGCCTCGCGAGTGGCGGACTCGAAGAGCTCCGGGATCTCCTCGCGGGTGTGGGTGACCTTCATGCCGCGGCCGCCACCGCCGTACGCGGCCTTGATGGCCACCGGCAGGCCGTGCTCGTCGGCGAATGCGATGACCTCGTCGGCGTGTGCCACCGGCTCCTTGGTGCCCGGCGCCATCGGCGCGGAGACCTTCTCCGCGATGCGGCGGGCCTCCACCTTGTCGCCGAGCAGAGCGATCGCCTCAGGCGAGGGGCCGATCCAGGTCAGGCCCTCGTCGATCACGCGGCGCGCGAAGTCGGCATTCTCCGACAGGAAGCCGTAGCCCGGGTGGATCGCATCGGCGCCGGAGGCCTTCGCGGCACCGATGATCTTGTCGAAGCTCAGGTAGGAATCAGCGGCGGTGTTGCCGCCCAAGGCGAATGCCTCGTCGGCGAGCTCGACGAACGGGCTGTCCGTGTCCGGCTCGGCATAGACAGCCACCGACGCAATGCCGGCGTCTTTGGCGGCACGGATGATGCGCACGGCGATCTCGCCGCGGTTAGCAATGAGAACCTTCGAGATGGTCGACGGTGTAGGCACTCTCAACAACGCTTCCTGATCGGTGAATAATTCGTGGAGTTAGATTTCAAGAACTCTACTAGGTCCTATCGATAGGCATCCGCACCATGTTTCCCCACTCGTACCAAGACCCGTCGTAGAGGGAAACTTTTTCCAGGCCAAGGGCGTAGCGGAGGATGAACCACGTGTGCGCGGCGGATTGGCCGTTGCCCGAGTACGTGATCACCGGGGCATCGGTGGGCACCTCGGCGTACGCGGCGGCGATGGAGGAGTGGTCCTTCACGCGGCCGTTCGGGTGCACGGCATCGCCCCACGGGTGGTTCACCGCGCCCGGAATGTGGCCGTGGCGCAGGACAGGGGAGACGCGCAGACGGTCCGTTTCCAGCTCGTCCTCGGAGCCGGAGAAGAACTCGGGCCCGCGGACGTCGATAAGCATGCCCTTGTCGTCGCGGTCGCGCACCTCGTCCACGAACGTGCGCCACGGCTTATCCTCGCGCTCCACGACCGGGTAGTTCTGCGACGGGTACTCCGGAACTGCAAAGGAAGTGTCGCGCTCCTCGCCCATCCACGCGTCGCGCCCGCCGTCGAGAATGCGCACGTCCGGGTGGCCGAACAACTCGAACACCCACGCCGTGTACGCCGCCCACCAATTGTTGTGGTCGCCGTAAATGACCACCGTGTCGTCGCGGCCGATGCCGCGGGCGTTCATCAATTCAGCGAATGCCTCGCCGTCGATGAAATCGCGCACCACCTCATCGTTGAGGTCCTTGTGCCAGTCAATGCGCACCGCGCCCGGGATGTGGCCGATGTCGTAGAGGAACGCGTCCTCGTCCGACTCCACCACGCGCAGGCCCTCGACGCCCAAGCGGGCGGACAGCCAGGAAGCGGACACGAACTTTTCCGGATGCGCGAAGTCCTGGAACAGCGGGAACGGATCAGCGGGAATTCCCATGCAAATAACCTCTTCGTGCAGGCGTACGGCGAAAATGAATATCGGGGCAAATGTGGCTACACGTTTCGTGTGGCCGGTCACCGCCAACACTACCTGTGAACCCCCGGGGACTGGTCAAGTAACTGTGAAGTTTCAAGCGTGTGAACTTAGTTACTATCCATTTCACTTGCACGGCGGGACCGTGAAAAACACCTTAATCTCAAGGTAGGAACCTCCGGGAAATTGGGACTGGGTGTTCCTCTCCGCATTGAAAGCACTTATCTTAAGGGGATTCACCGTGCACAAGGCAATCGTCGTCTTCGAGGTCGAAGGCGGTTCCGACAAGTACTTCGACGGGCACCGCAAGGACACCATGCCCATCGTCAACGCCATCAAGGAGAAGGGCTGGAACTCGGAAGTCGTGTACTTCCGCCCCGAGTGGTCCGACGACATCTTCGAGTACGTCTCCAATAGCTTCGACGCCTACATTTCCCGCGTGAACCCGGGCAATATCCCGGGCGGCGAGAAGGGCTACTTCGACCTGCTCACCCGCCTGTCCGAGGCTGGCCTCGTGGGCATGTCCACCCCGGAGGAGATGGTCTCCTACGGCGCCAAGGACGCACTGGTGAAGCTGAACAAGACCGACCTGGTCCCGGAAGACACCGCCGCGTACTACGACGTCGAGTCCTTCCACGACACCTTCCCGACCTCCCTGTCCTACGGTGAGCGCGTGCTCAAGCAGAACCGCGGCTCCACCGGCTCCGGCATCTGGCGCGTCCGCCTCGCCGACGAGTCCGTCGCTGAGTCCGTCGAGCCGGGCACCGCACTGCCGCTGGACACCAAGCTCAAGTGCACCGAGGCCGTGGACAACCACACCGAGGACCGCGAGCTGGGCGAGTTCATGGACTTCTGCGACCAGTACATCGTCGGCGACAACGGAATGCTCGTGGACATGCGCTTCATGCCGCGCATCGTCGAGGGCGAGATCCGCATCCTGCTGGTCGGCCCGCACCCGGTCTTCGTCGTGCACAAGAAGCCGGCCGAGGGCGGCGACGCATTCTCCGCAACCCTGTTCTCCGGCGCGAAGTACACCTACAACAAGCCGGAGGAGTGGCAGGAGCTCGTCGACATGTTCGCCGAGGCCCGCCCGGTCATCGCCGAGAACCTCGGCGGCGACAACATCCCGCTGATCTGGACCGCGGACTTCATGCTCGCCGACGACGACGAGACCGGCGAGGACACCTACGTCCTCGGCGAGATCAACTGCTCCTGCGTCGGCTTCACCTCCGAGCTGGACATGGGCATCCAGGAAATGGTCGCCGAAGAGGCCATCAGCCGCGTCGAGGCGAAGCACGCCTAAGACAGCTGGTTTCTAGCTGACAAGAGCCCCGGGCTCTTCCTCCCTGAGATGGTGTGGGGGAAGCCCGGGGCTCTTTTGCGTGTCCGGTCGGTGGGGGCTAAGCCTCGCCGGCGATCAGCTGAGCGGATGGACAGCGGCAGGTGTTAGCGGTAGCGGCCAGGCCCAGTGCCACGCTCATCAGCGCGTACATGGACCAGTCGGGGATGCCGTAGTGGAAGATGGTCCACACTGGCGCCATCTGCGCGTCGGCGTCGGAAAGCGGCTCGCTGTCCGGCGGGGTGAGGAAGTTCGTGGCCGGCTCGGAGATGGCACAGAACATCAGGTCCACGCCGATGCCGGCGGCGAAAAGCATCGATGCCCAGGTGAAGAGGCTGAATTGCGGCCGCGAGTGGTCGGGGCCTAAGCGGATTTCGCCGAATTTACTCAACGCAACGGTGAGCACGAAGATGACGATGAGTGCCGCGGTGAGGACGTAGTACCAGCCGAAAGTGCGGCCGATCCAGTCCATGGAGCCGAAGATGATGTTCTCGGTCTGGTCCGGGAAGATTGCGGCCCACAGCACGAAGCCGACGATCAGGATGCCGGAGGCAATAAGACTGGTTTGTTGACGCGGGAGTATCCCTTGGCGCCTAGTTCTTCGTGGGCTTCGTCGTGGAAGCTCTCCACGTCGATCCCTTCAGCGTCCTTGTCCTTGTTTTGATTGGTATCGGTTTTAGATTTTGTAGGGGCTGAAGCTCGTGCGCGCGACGCATCGGGGCTCACTGTTGCTCCTTCATATTCATTTGGGAAACGGAAAAAGACTGGTGTTTCGTGCCGAAAAAGGGCACAAGTCCACCACGATAGCGATAAGACGAGCGCTTATCCGTGCTGAACCGTAGACTGTCTTAGGTCTGACCGCGAAATTTGAAAAGGATTGCACATGTCTACTCCGTACAACCCTGAAAATTCCTCGAACCCGGATTACGGCTCCACCCCGGATTACGGTTCGACTTCGTCGTCCTCTGGCGCGGAGAACACCGGCTCCGGCGCCCACAGCGCCCCGGGTAACTACGGGTCCTCCGATTCCTTCGGTTCCTACGGCGCTTCCTCTGCCGGTGCTTCCAACTCCGGCTTCGGCGCGTCCAACAACTCTGGCTTCGGTGCATCCCACTCCGGCTCCACCGGCGCTGCTTCCACCGGCCAGAACACCGCATCCACCGGTGCAGCCAACACCAACTCCGGCTTCGGCGCGTCCAACAACTCTGGCTTCGGTGCATCCAGCCCCGGCTCCACCGGCGCTGCTTCCACCGGCCAGAACACCGCATCCACCGGTGCAGCCAACACCAACTCCGGCTTCGGCTCCTACGGTGCGACCGACTCCAGCAACGCCTCCGCAGCAACTGGCAGCTTCGCACAGACCTCCCAGCAGCCGAACTACGGCGACCAGTACGGTCAGCAGCAGTACGGCCAGACGCAGAGCAGCCAGGCACAGGGCGCCCAGTTCGGTCAGGGCCAGGCTCAGAACCAGAACTTCGGTGCTGGCGCTTTCCCGCAGGATGCACAGGCGGCTGCGGGCAAGAAGAAGGACGGCTTCTTCGGTGCTCTCTTCGACTTCGAGTTCCGCCGCTTTGTCACCATTGACTTTGTCAAGATCATCTACATCATCTACCTGGTCTTCGCTGCCCTCATGTGGGTCGGCGGCCTGATCGCCGCGTTCAGCGGCTTCTCTCAGGGCGCGGGCATCGGTCTGCTGATGCTCATCGGTTGGCTGATCTTCGGCACCCTCTGGGCGCTGTTCCAGGTCGTGATTTCGCGTGTGATGCTCGAGGTCCTCGTCTCGGTGGTCCGCATCGCGCAGAACACCACCGAACTGGTGGATCAGGGCGAGGCGCGGAAGTAGCAGCCTTGCGCTGAACCGCAGCGCATCAAACCGAGCCGCCCCGCACCCCCGTAAGGACAAACAGTCCGCTCACGGGGGAGCGGGGCGGTTTTCGTGTGCGCCACTAGAATTTGTGACCGTGACGTTCATCATCTTGCTTATCGTGATCATGCTGTCGGTCATCGCGCTCGCGGAACCGTTGGGGGAGCGCATCGGGGTGGTCGCTCCAGTACTTCTGCTTGTCCTCAGCGCGGCGGTGGCATTCGTGCCGCAGGTGCCGGAGGTGGTCATCGACCCGGAGATCATTCTGGAGTTGATCCTGCCGCCGCTGCTGTTCGCAACGGCGATGCGCATGCCGGTGCACGATTTCCGCCGGAATTTCAGTTCGATCTTCCTGTTGGCGGTCGTGCTCGTGGTGCTCACGGCAGTGTCGGTGGGCTGGGTGATCCACCTGATCGTCCCGGCGATCCCGCTGCCGATCGCGATCGCGGTGGGTGCCGTGGTCAGCCCGTCGGACGCGGTGGCTGTGGGCATTGTGAAGAAGGCGGGTGTGAATAGGCGCATCATCGCGATCCTGGACGGCGAGGGCTTGATCAACGATGCCTCCGCACTGGTCACCCTGGGCACGGCGCTGCTGGCGGCGCGGTCGAAGGTGACGGCGGGGGAGGTGCTGGCCAACTTCTTCTGGGCGGTGGCCGGCGCGGTGATCGTGGGCGTGCTCGTCGGTTACGGCGCGATGTTCCTGCGCCGGTTCGTCCACCATCCGACATCGAACACGGTGCTCTCGCTGGCCATCCCGTTCGCGGCGTTCCTCCCGACGGAGGAGATCGGTGCGTCGGGCCTGGTGGGCACGGTCGTGGCCGGTCTCGTGGTGGCGCGAAAGAGCGTGGGGGTGCTGGGGCCGTCGGTGCGCATGTCCGACACGCAGACTTGGGACACGCTCGGCCTCGTCCTGGAGTCGCTGGTCTTCGTGCTGATGGGATTGCAGATGCCGCACCTGATTGACGACGCACGGGCATCCGGCTACACGTTCATGATGTCGTTCACCGTGGCCATGGCGTGCTGGGCGACGGTGCTCGTCGTGCGCACGCTGACGGTCACCCCGATGATGTACGTGATGCGCTCGCAGGCGGAGCGCACGCTGAAGCGCATGGAGCGCCTCGACGTTCTCGATAGCCGCATCCAGGAAGTCTCCGCCGACCCGCGGATGCAGGACGAGCGTGCGCAGCGGCGCCTCAGCTCAGCACAGCAGACGGTCAGCCGCCGCTACGGTGATGCGCGCTATTTCGCGGAGAAATCGCTCGGTTTCCGCGCCGGCTCCGTCATCGTGTGGGCGGGCATGCGCGGTGCGATCACTCTGGCCGCGGCGCAGACGCTTCCGCACGACACGGAGGGACGCGGTTTCCTCGTGCTCGTCGCGTTCATCGTCGCGGGTGCGTCGCTCATTGTCCAGGGCGGCACACTGGGCTTGCTTGTCGACGTAGTCAACCCCGGCCAGGACGAGCCGAGTTCGTGGGAGGAACGCCAGCGTCAGCGCACGCTGCTCCGCGACGCGGCGACTGCCGTGCCGGTTCCGGCGGATCTGGAGCGCGCTTTGCGCTACGGCGGCCTGTCGGAGGAGAAGATTCACGCGGCGAAGGTCGAGGACCTACTCGGCGTGCTCCGCAATCCACACGGTTTCAGCGCGGCCGCCGACGAGGAGGAAGAGGTGGACCTCAAGGCGATTCCGCAGCAGCTCGCGGATTACGGCATCGCGCGCGTGAAGGCCCAGCGCGAGGCACTCGTCGCGGACCGCGACGCGGGGCGTATCGACGCCGACGATTTCTCCTACCAGCTCCGCCGCCTCGACGGTGCTCAACTGTCCATCGAGGCCCAGTCGGAGAGCTTCCTGCGCACGGGCATCATGGGCGGGAACGAACCGGTCAGGGAGGAAGAGGAGGTCAGCGGTTAGGATCATCCGCCGAAGGCGAGTGCCAGACACAGCGGCTAGACGCCCCGGGCGATGTCGAGCCCGGCGCGGATCAGCGGGATCTGCAAAGGCAGGCGGCCCAGCGAGATGAGCTGCTTGTGCCAGGGTTTATTCCGCCACTGGTAGGCCATGTAGAAGTTGCCCGGCCAGACAGCGGTGAATAGCGCGACCGCTGCTGCACCGCCGGTGCGGCGGGTCGAGGGGATAGCCAGAAGCGCAGCGGTGGCAAGTTCCGCGGCCCCGGAGACGTAGGTGTACGTGCGTTGGCTGCCTGGCAGCTGTGGCGGAACGATCCCGTCAAAGGGCTCGGGTTTGAGGAAGTGGATCACGCCTGCGCCAGCGAGCAGCGGGACGAGCGATTTCTTCACAAGGCGGCCGGGACTGTCAATATTCATGCTGCCCAGCCTAGGCCCGTTCACCGCCACAGCTCCGAGGCGTTCACCCCGAAGGAATAAAGGGCCTTGCGCAAAAGTGGCAGGGACAGACCGATGACGCTGGTCTGGTCGCCTTCGATGGAGTCGATGAACCAGCCGCCGAGGGCCTCCAAGGTGAAGGCGCCAGCGCATTCAAGGGGCTCGCCGGAGCGGGCGTAGGCCTCGATATCGGCGTCGGTGGCGTCGCCAAAGTGGATGCGGGTGGACACGGTGTCCACGACCCGTGTGCCCTTGTAGCCGATGGCGTGGCCGGTGACCAGCTCCGCGGTCTGCCCGCGCTGCGCTCGCCAGCGACTGATGGTCTCGTCCACGGTGTGGGGCTTGCCCTGCAACTGGCCGTTCAACAGCAGCATGGAATCGCAGCCGACCACGATGTCGTCCGGATACTCCGGCGCGACCGCATCGGCCTTGGCACGGGCAAGCGCCGAGACCACATCCGCCGGGGCAGAACCCGCCAGAGACGAGATGATCGCGTCCTCGTCGACATGCGCCGGGTGCTGGACGGGATCCACACCGGCGTTATCCAAGATCATCCGACGCGACGGGGACTGGGAAGCGAGAACGAGGCGCATAAGCAGAGCAGCGAAACCTAAAACAGCGTCTGCGAGTTGAACGCGGAGGGGTTGTACACCACCGGGCCGTGGTCGCGCGGGGTGGGGCGGCCCCAGAGGTTGCGGTGGCCGCCGGAGGTGCGCGACTTGGCTGCCTGCTGCAGGTCGGTGAGCACCTGGGTCAGTGCGGCGAGCTCCTCCTCAGTGGGCTGGCCTTTGACGACGGTGAACAGTGGTTGAGCCGTGGGCTGGGACATCGCAGGTGTGACCTCCTAACAGGGTGGGGGAAACAGACAGGGAACTAGAGCGGGATATTGCCGTGCTTCTTCGGCACGGAGTAGACGACCTTGCGCTCGAGCAGGCGCAGTGCCTCGAGCACCTGGGTGCGGGTCTGGGACGGCTCGATGACGATGTCGACGAGGCCGCGCTCGGTGGCCACGTACGGGGTCATGGTGGTCGCGGCATATTCATCGGCGTCGACGGACAGGAGCTCGGCGGCAGTGGTGGCGTCGGCAAGCGCGATCTGCGCGGTCGGCCATGCCAGCACGATGTCAGCGCCCAGGTCCTTCGATCCCATGGTCACGTACGACGGGCCGATCGCGCGGCGGGTGATCACGGTGATCTTGCCCACCTGGGCCTCGGCGTACGCGAAGGCGAGCGCCGCGCCGTGGGTGGCGGAGCCCAGGTGCTCTTCTTCCTCGGACGGGAAGAAGCCGGGGGAGTCGACGAATTCGACGATCGGGATATTGAAGGAATCGCACACGCGGATAAAGCGCGCGGCCTTTGTCGCGGCGGCGTGGTCGAGGCAGCCGGCGAGCACGCTCGGCTGGTTGGCGACGATGCCGACGGCGCGACCGGAGATGTGCGCGAAGCCGGTGACGATATTGTCCGCATAACCACGGCTCAGCTCAGTCAGGCCCTTGTCGGTGACGCGGGTGATGATCTCGCGGACGTCGTAGGACTCGGCGTCCGAGTTGGGGATGAAGGTGTCCAGGTCGCCGGTCTCCGGCTCGGTGGAGCTCTCGTTGATGGGGGAGGCCGCGCGGTTATTCTCCGGCAGGAAGCCGACCAGGTCGCGGACCGTCGACATCGCCTCCACGTCCGTCGGGGCGACCAGGTGAGCGATGCCGGTGACCTTGGAGTGCACGTCGGAACCACCCAGGGACTTCGCGGTGGCCACGCGACGAGTCACCTTCGTCACGGCGCTTACCGACGTCAGATGCATGGTCGCATTCTTGACCATCACGGTGATGTCGCTGACCGGCACGAGCAGCGCCGCCAGGGACGCGACCTCGCCCGCCACGACGGAGATCTGCGGCACGACACCGGATGCCTCCGTGGCCTTGCGCAGGATCTTCGCGGACATCGCCGCGGTGACCACGCCTTCCTGCAGGCGCCCGCCCGTGGAGTCGTGGATCGCGATGACCGGCACACCCGTCTTGATAGCCAAGTCGTAGATCTTCAGGATCTTCTCGGCGTAGACCTCGCCCATCTGACCGTCGAAGATCGAGGCTTCGTGGGCATAAACGGTGACCCGTCGGCCGTCGATAAGCCCATAGCCCGTGACAACGCCGTCGGTCGCGGGCTTGGTGCGTCCCATGCCGTATTCCTCGACGCGGTGGCGTGCGAGCGCGTCCGTTTCGAGGAAGCTGTCGGTGTCCAGCAACGCCTCGATGCGCTGCCGTGCGGTGGAAATCCCCGCTTCTCCCGCAGCCCGGGTTGCTTCGCTGCCCATCGGCTCGCGCGATTCAGCGAGCCTGTTGCGCAGGTCCTCGATTTTGCCAGCGGTCGTGGTCAGGTCGGGCTTTTTGTCGGTCATAGCGCTCCACTTTACGGGCTCACAGCCTCTTCATCAGGTTCCACACCGCCTATCGGTCGGCGCGTCCCCAATGTTTCGCGAAGCGCTTATCGACGCCCACTCTGCACCCCGAATCTCCTCATCCCCCGCCAGGAGAAACTGAAGTCCCAGGGAAACCGCCGACAAACGCTAGTTCTGGCCGAGATCGAAAGGCGTGACGCCGGAAAGGCTGTTCGGATCGAGCCGCGTGGTGATGCCGATCCTGTTCCACGCGTTGATCGTGACAATCGCCATCAGCAGATTGCGCGCTCCCTTTTCTCCGTGCAGGCGCTCAACGCGGTCCCAGAGCTCATCCGGCACGGATTCTTCGCCGTGGATCTTGGTCACCGCGTCGGTGAGCTCTAGCGCCGCGCCTTCTTCATCCGAGAAGACGTCGGGAGTTTCCGTCCAGTTCTCCACACGGCTGATTTTCTCTTCCGTCCAGCCGTCTTTCCTGGCATCGCGGCGGTGCATGGCAAGGCAGTACGTGCACTGGTTGATCGCAGAGGCCCGCAGCTGCACGAGATGTGAGTAATCCTTGTCCACGCGGGCCCGCACGTACGTCTCCATACCGAGCATGGGCGCGTAGGCGACTTTCGGGATTGGTTTCCGTTTATTCGGTGCCATGCAAGAAGTCTACGTCTCGCCCTAGCCACTCGCACCAGTCAATCTTCTAGACCAATCGATGGCCTAGCGTGGGAAAGCAACGGCAGGAAAACGCCGTTTAAAGCTCCTGTCCGAGCATTTAGTCGTAGTGGCCGAGCATGTATTGGTCGGAGCGGTTCCAGTACTGGTTGAATGCGTCGACGTCGCCGTCGACTACTTCGATGCGCCCGTTGTCGTAAGCAAGTGTGACGCTGTTTTCCAGCTTCACGCTGCCCATCAGGTCTTGTTCCCGTTCGTGCCAGTCGAAGCTGATGGTGTCGCCGTCAAGGGAAACGTTGTTGATCTTGCGGAATGTGCGCATCTCTCCGTCCGGTTCGCCGTTGATATAAAAGGCGATGCCCTGCGAAACGGAGGCACCGGTATACGCCGGGCCGTCTATACCGCCGCGTCCACCGTAGAAGATGATCCAGCTGACGGGCGCGCACGGGTCGTAGAAGTTGTCGATGTTCTCGATCCAATAATGGGTGTCGTGAGGGTTATCGCCCACCCGGGGCATGCGCCCCGGAGCAGTTCCGTCCTCGTACTGGTCCCGCGGGTCCTTTGGCAGGGACGCGCACTTCTCTTTCTTCTCCGGCTTCTCCGATTTCGTTTCTTTTTCCGCCGGAGCTTTGGTCACCGTCTCCGTGACCACTTCTTCTTCCGCCCCCTCGTCCTCAGACGGTGCGGACACTGTGCTCAGCGGTGCTGACTGCGGTTCGGGCTCCGCTAAGTTCTCGGACGTGGAGCAACCAGCGGTGAGAGTAGCGACAGCAGTCAGAGCTGCAAGGACCGAAGCGCGACGGGATCTCATACCTGTTGAGTGTAGCGACCGCTCCGGGCCGCACCATCACGTCTCAGTGGCCGGACTAGTCGTAGGTGCCCAGCATGTACTGGAACGATGGCTCGTTCCACCTGTCGTTGAATTTGCCCACTTCACCGTCAACCGCTTCAATGCGTCCGCTTGCCGCGCTGAGCGTGACTGAATAGTGCGCGGTGATGCCGTCGGCGGTGTAGCTCGTGCGCTCGCCCCAGGACAGTTCAATGGTGTCGCCGTCGACGGAAATATCCTCGATGGACGTGAGCAAACGCATCTCGCCGTCCGGCTCCCCGTTGATATAAAAAGCCACGCCGTCGGCACGCGCACCTGCGGTCATTGCGGGGCCTTCGGGCGAACCGGTCTCTCCGTGGAAGAGAACCCAGCTGACTTCGGCGCAGGGGTCGTAGTGGTTCTCGATGTCCGCGATCCAGTAGTTGTAATCGCTGTCAGGCTCAACGGCCGGCATCCGCCCCGGTGCAGTACCGTCCGCGTACTGGTCGCGCGGGTCCTTCGGCAGGGACGCACACGAGCCCGAACCCTTCTTCTTATCGGACTTGTCCGACGAACGGGACTTGTCTGAGGAGCCGGACTTACCGGCATCATCTGAATCTTTGTCCGGCGCGGCCTCACGGGTCACGACCTCGGTGACCACGCCATCCTCGGCTGCATCCGCGGGGGAGGGGGCCGCGACGGTGTTCATCATCGGTTCTTCCAGGCCCTCCGACGAGCAACCAGTGGCAAGAGCAGCTACAGCAGTCACAGCTGCAAGGACCGAAGCGTGGCGGGATCTCATGGTGTTTGAGTGTAGTGCTCAGCCGTGAAAACGCACGACAACCGGCCAATCACATGGAAGGACGGGGGGCACCGCCTAGTCGTACGTGCCCAGCATGTACTGGTACGACGGGTTATCCCAAAACGAGTTGAAACTGTCCACGTCACCGCTTACTGCTTCGATGTGTCCGCTTGCTGCGCTGAGAGTGACCGAACGGTGCAAGAGGGGGCCGTCGGCGTTAATACCGGTGCGCTCGCCCCAGGACACATAAATGGTGTCGCCGTTGACGTGAATATCCTCGATGACCCCGAACATGCGCATCTCGCCATCAGGCACACCGTTGATATAAAAGGCCACGCCGTCTTCACGAGTGCCTTCCCTCATCGATGGCCGTTCGGCAGAGCCGGTCTTCCCGTGGAAGAGGATGAAGCTGACCCTTGCGCATGGGTCGTAGTGGTTCTCGATGTCCGAGATCCAGTAATTGAAATCGGAGGCAGGGTCCACGATTGGCATCCGCCCTGGCGCGGTATCGTCCGGGTACTGTTCCCGCGGATCGTTCGGCAGGGCTGCGCACGAGCCGGTCTGCTTGTCGGACTCGCCCGACGAATGGGGCTTGCCGGGGAAGCCGAACTGACTGAAACCAAATGAACTCTTCTTTTGTGCTGCTTCGTACGACACCGCTTCGGTGACCACGTCGTCGTTGCCGGATTCAACCGGGGAAGGGGCCGCGGCGGTGTTCGTTGTCTGGTCGTCCGAGCCGACCGATGAGCAACCGGCGGCGAGTGTCGCTACTGCCGCGACAGCGGCAAGGAGTGGTGTGTGGTGGGTTTTCATGGCTGCAGTGATCCTTTCGTCGTGAGTGGGCCTAGCCGTGGCCCAATTGGTATTGCTTGCGGGGGTCATTCCATTTCCCGTAGAACTGATCGACGTCGCCGTCGACAGCTGTGAGTTCTCCGTTTTCGATGCGCAGCGTCACCGAGTAGTGGTCGGTGATGCCCGCGGCCGTCGTCTCGCCGAGTTCGCCCCAGGCGAAGTTCACCGAGTCGTCCGCATTCCTGGTGACATCCTCGACGGCGGTGAAGAGCTGCATTCCCTTCACGGGCGTGCCGTTGATGTAGAACGCGATGCCGTCGGTCATGGATGCGGCGGTTCCCGCCGGGCGGTCGACGTGCCCGAGGCTGCCGCGGAACACGATCCAGCTGAGAGGCATGCACGGGTCGTAGTTGTTCTCGATGTCTTCGATCCAGTAGCTGTCCTCGCCGGTCTCGTCGCCAAGGCCTGGCATGCGGCCCGGCGCGGTTCCGCTGGGGTACTGCTCCCGCGGGTCCGTCGGCAGTGCGCCGCACTCTTCGCCGCCGCCGGGTGCTTCCTCGCCCGGCGCGCCAGGTGCCTGTTCATTGCCGTCGGCAGGAGGTGCGGCTGGGTCGTCGGCGACGACTTCTTCAGTGACAGTTTCGACTGGGGCACTGCCATCTGCCCCCTCGCTCGTACCCTTGTCCGCGCCTTCACTCGGGGCGGTGTCGGTGGGCGGATCGGTGATTGCGGTCTCGTTCGGTTCGGTGATCTCGTCGGTGGTGGCACAGCCCGTCGCTAGTGTCGCGACAGCTGCGATGCTTGCGATTGCTCTGGTGGTGTGTCTCATGCCACGAAAACTAATTGCAAGGGGAACCATTGTGAATGCCTAAGGAGATACCGTTACCCCTTCGTCACGGATCGTCACATCGCCGTCACACTCGAAGCTTTTATCGCTCAAAACACCAGACCGTTAACTATTTCCTCAGTAACTGCAGGTCAGCGAGCCAGAGTCAATGCGCTCAACGAATCCGCCACAACAGTCAGAGAAACCCGCGAACCAACGGCACCCGAGCGACACCCATGCAGCACCCCAATGACACCCACGCGACACACTCCGACCCACCCCAGCATCACAGCCGAGTCGATGAAACAAAAGCGCGGGCAAAGCGGGAATCACGGCACAAGAGGCATAAAGTTTTACTAATCCACCCATGAAAGGCCGCCGTCTATGTCCACCGCTTCCGGTACACCGACCCCCAATTCGCCTGACAGCGACGCCGACGAACTGCCGGAGCTGCACAGCGACGAGCACCTCGAGCAAGCCCGCGACGAGTTCGAACTCGACCATCTTTCCGATGCCGACCGGGAACAGTACGAGGAGCAGGTAGCCACCGACGAGGTTCCCGACGGGACAGTCATGGCGTGGGCGATGACGCTCTTCGGCACTGCGGTCGGCGCCGGCATCTTGTTCCTGCCTTTGGATGCCGGCACGTTCGGGTTCTGGCCGCTGCTGGTCGCCACGTTATTCGTCGGCCCGCTGGTGTTCTTCTCGCACCGCACGTACGCGCGCATCGTTTCCGGCTCGCCAATGCCCGGCTTGGACGTCCTGCAGGTGGTCACCGCGCTCACTGGCCGCACGCGCGGCTTCATCACGGCCCTGGTGTATTGGCTGGCGGTCTACCCGACGGTGCTGATCTACGGCGTGTCCATCACCAACACCATCGACAGCTTCATTGCCAACCAGTTCGGCGGCCCGGAGATCAGCCGCTGGGTGCTGGCGCCCATCTGCGTGGGCATTCTCACCGGCGCATTCGCATTCGGGCAGAAGGTCACATTGGCCATTGCGAATTTCCTCGTCTACCCGCTCATCGTGTCGCTGGCGGGTGTGTCGCTCTATCTGATCCCGCGGTGGGACATCGCGAGCTTCATGTCGTACGAGTCGGATACCCCGATCTGGCAGTCGCTGCTACTGCTCCTGCCGGTCCTGGTGTTCTCCTTCAGCCACATGGCGGCGCTGTCCCAGTTCGCGCGCGACGTGCAGAAGAAGCATGACGACGACGTGGCCAAAACGGAGAAAGACGTGACCAAGATCGAGCTGATCGCGGTCATCGCACTGGTGCTATTCACCATGTTCTTCGTCTGGTCGTGTGCATTCGCACTCGGCGCGGACGGCCTGGATGAGGCGTCTGCGCAGAACATTCCGGTGCTGTCGTACCTGGCGAATGAGACAGGCACGCCGATCATGGCGTGGTTGAGCCCCATTGTGGCGATTTGCGCGATCTCCTCGTCCTACTTCGGTCACATGATGGGCACAGAAGAAGGCACGACGTACTTGCTGCGCGTTGCCGCCCCGAATTTCGCCCAGCGCGTCAGTGAGAACACCATGCGCTGGGTCATCAACGCCTTCATTTTTATCACCGGCACCCTGGTCGCGGTGTTCAACCCGTCGATCATGACCTTGATCTCCGTCGTCGGCGGCATCTTCGTCGCCTTCCTCGTGTACCTCGTGCCCACGCTTCTCTTCCGCAAGGCCACCGCCTACAAGCACTACGCCAACCGCCCCGACACCATCTTCGTGGGCGTGATGGGCGTCATCATCGTCGGCGTGACCATCTGGAATATGTTCCGCTGACCAGTGCTAACACGACACCAACTAGTTGTAAGGAGCGAGCCATGGACGAGCAGGCAAAGCTAGAGCGGGTGTTCAGCTACCGCTTCGGCGACATCTACGGCAACTACGTGGCCAAGGTGGAGCGCAAAGGACACACGTTAGACGAGCTTGACGACGTGCTCGGGTGGTTCACCGGGCTGAGCCCCGACCAGCTTCATGCTGCCGCCGAGTCCGACCGGACCCTGCGCGATTTCTTCGGCGAAGTGACGCTGAACGCGAATGCGGACCTCATTACTGGCAAGGTGTGCGGCGTGCGCGTGGAGGACGTCGATGACGTGCTCATGCGGAAAATCCGCCGAATGGATCTGCTTGTCGACGAGCTCGCCCGCGGCAAGAAGATCACGAGCATCAAGCGGTGCTGAGCCGTCCACCGCGTCACCGTAGCTCTTCCATCGCCCGCGCGAGTTCTTCGGTAAACGGGCCGTCGGATGCCTCACCGTCATCCCAGACCAGGGTCACCTGACGTCACACCGAATTCACCACGCGCGACCAGGTGAGACGCGAGTCTGTCCACCCTTCGCGAGGTGTCATGACCCACCAGGCCTTGAGGGCGGCCTCCTGGGCAGCTTGAATCGACTCGATTCCCGTCACGTGATCTTCGGTTCTGCTCTTGAGCTCAGCACGGAGCTACTTGACTGGCCAGTTCAGAGGCAGGCTACCGAACCGACACGACAAGAAATTCCGTGCCACGAAGAGGACGAGTTCGGTGCGCGTGTCCGAGGAGTCGACAGGGTTCGGCTTGCGCATGGTGCGACCCCACTGGTCGAGGGCGTCTTGCACCGTGTCGGCAGGGAGTGCGTCGACCGCTGCGAGCCCTACTGGGATCACTGTCCGCGCAAGTGCCGTGCGCTGGTCCTGCTGGGCACGACGCCCCTGGCGTCCAAAGATCGCGTCCTGCTCAGGCGCGGTCAAAGACCGGGCAGCGTCCATGAGCGGGACCTCAACCGCGTCCAGCACGTGTGAGAAACCTGGGTCGCGCTCAATCCAGGGCTGGGCAGGCAAGACACGTTCCGTGATGGCTTCGGCATCAGCAATGGTTTGCGGCATCTCACGACCAAGCCACGATGGGAATGCTGGCTGACCGGAGCGCTGAATGCCGACAAGGCGTTGCTTCCACCATTCGGGAAGCTGCTCTTCTGTGCGGGGGTGCAACTCAAGTTCGCGGCGCCACTCATCAACGGTTGGACGAATGTCCTCGGGCGCAAGCAGCTTGCGTTCCGCGTCAGCACCCTGCGGGTCAAGGATGAGTTCGCCATCGTTATTGACGTTGAGACCCGGCTTGGAGCCTGCCTGCAGGGTGACAAGGAGTGACAGTGGCCACAGGCCGTTCTGGGCCTTGGCAACGGCCGCTCGCAGGGCACGAAGCTCTTCAGCAACGTTGGCTGCGAGGGTCAGCGTCTCGAGTCCTCCATCATCGGCTTCGAGCTCCGTGGAAATCGCGTAGTCCGCACTGGCAATGGTTGCCCACTCAATGCAGATACGGTCCCACGCAGTTCCGTAGCAGTCGAGCGCCGCCGAATGAACCGCGGCGAGAGCTTCGTCAAGCGAACGCGGCTGGGCCATATGTCCTCGCTACTTCCCGTGGTCGATCATTACGGCTTGATGGTAACGAAACCGTCCTCACGAGGCTTGACGTATGGTGTGCGCGAATCTGAGTGGTCAATATAGACACGTTCACCCGTTTCCACATCGGTGTACGAGGAGCCGTACTTGAACTCCGTGGGGCGACCATAGTCCGGGTTCGTTTCCGGTGTTCCGTTGTAGTCGTAGCTCGTAAACGTACGCGGAGGCGCAGGAGGCGGTGGATTCGCTATCTGACAAGGAGTTCCCGGTGGAGAAGCTGTCCATCGTGTGCGTGGATCTGATGCAGCAGGGCACCAGTGCGTTCGAGTTCGGCGCGGATCTTCTCCGCGGATTGCTGGAAGGAGCGGCCCGGGATGTAGCCGTCGTAGATGCGGATGGGTTCCTTTGCGTCGATTCCCGTCGCTGTGCGGATATCGCGGGCACGGGGGCCATTGGATACGAAGCGACGGCCCTGTTGCCGCTGGCACACGGGAAGAGTTGTTCATGGGATTTGTCATGCCACAGTGTATCCGCTCGCCTGCAAGGCACCGTTATACTGCAGGGCAACATGGCTACTGAACAAAAATCAGAGAGCAGGACGTCCTCGCGGCACTCGAGCGCGTGGAAGACCCCGAGATTGGCAAGCCCATCACCGAACTGGACATGGTGGAATCCGTGCGCATTACCGGCGCGGATGTGGCCGTGGGCATCTACCTGACCATCGTCGGCTGGAACGAACGCACCGAAAATGAGATCCGGAAAGAGGGTTCGACGGCAAAGCACAACAAAAAGGAACGTTCGCACCGAAATGTCGGACTTGGTGGGTAGGATAAGGCGCTGAGCGAACATTTCGGAACGATCGATCCGCTAGGAGGGCCCTTATGGACATTGCGGCCTTGGGTGCGTTCGTGCGCCAGCAGCGCAAGGACCGTGGGCTAACACAGCTGGATGTGGCGGAGCTCGCGGAGGTATCGGACCGCTTTCTGCGCGAGTTGGAGCATGGCAAGCCGTCCGCTGAGATTGGGAAAGTCATCGACGTGCTCGCAGTGCTTGGGTACGATCTCGAGCCTGCGGTGCACAGGGGTAGCGCATTATGATCGCTGCGGACGTCTACGTAGGTAGTGACCTGGTAGGTCATTTTTCCAAGCGCGACGATGGGTTGGTGGAGTTTGCGTATCTCGTCTCTGCGGGGAAACCTGTCGCGTCGACACTGCCAGTCGCGGGTGGCCCTTATATTGCTGCAGGTGGCGCCCTTCCCCCGTTTTTCACCAATCTTCTCCCGGAGGGCCGTCGGCTTTCCACGCTGAAGCGAACCGTGAAAGCATCTTTAGACGATGAACTCGCGTTGCTTCTCGCCGTCGGTAGCGACACGATTGGCGACGTTAGCGTTCTTCCGCACGGGCAGACGCCGAGTCCCACAACAGCAGCCATCGACCTCGACGGTGAACTCGACTTTTCCGGTGCCCTCGCCTGTGCCGGTATCGCAGACCCCATTGCGGTCCCAGGCGTCCAGGACAAAGCGTCGGCACGCACCATCGCGGCACCCGTACGAGGCCAGAGCCGTGATTACATCCTGAAAGTCTCGCCGCCCGAGTACCCCAAACTCGTAGAGAACGAAAAGGCATGCTTCGACATTGCGAAATCCGCAGGTTACCCGCTTGCCGAGGTGCAGTTGCTTTACGACGTCCACCAGCGCCCCGGTCTCCTGATCACCCGTTTCGACCGTGAAGGTGACACCCGCCTCCACGTTGAGGACGCGGCGCAAATCATGGGGCTGTACCCGAGCGGAAAATATGACCCCCCGATGGAGGATGTTGCCCAGGCGCTCATGAGCGTCAGTTCCTCGCCCGTCCTAACGGCCCGTTCGGTTGCTTTTCAGACGGCGTTTGCATGGTTGACCGGAAACGGCGACCTGCACGCAAAAAACATCTCCATGATCTGGCGCGGAGCGACTGTCGAGGTCGCTCCCATCTACGACATCCCCTCCACCCTCCCGTACGGCGACAGCTCAATGGCCCTGTCGGTACAGGGCAGAAAGGACAACATCAGCGGAAGGATTTTCCGCGATTTCTGTGGAGAGATCGGGCTACCGGAACGCGCCACCGAACGCATAATGGCCACGGCATTGCGCGTGACCGAAGGGGCGGCAGAGCGGATTGTCTCCGCCACGGACTTCGATTCTCGGCGTGCGCGAGACCTGCGGCGCGTGCTGGCAAAACGCCGCGTTTTGTGGGCGTGAATGTTCCTCAGGTGGCGATGAGCGACAGTGCTCTCGAACATATGCCTACTCCTGCATCGTCAACAGCGTTCGCACCAGGTCTCATGATCCGTGTCCGCGATGAACTTTGGCTGATCACCCACGTGACGCAGTCCGTCGACGGCTACCTGTTGAAGGTGCGCGGGCTGTCGGATTACGTGCGCGACACCACGGCGAGCTTCTATACCGCGATCGACGATGTGGAGGTGTTCGACCCAGCCAAGGTTGAGGTGGTGCCGGACCACTCACCGGTGTACCGGACCACGCGACTCTGGCTGGAGACAACGCTGCGTCAAACGCCGGTCCCGCTGCACCAAGAGGAGCCTCCGTCGCAGAAGAGATGCTCGTGGATCCGCTGGATTATCAGTTGACTGCGGTGAAGAAGGCGCTCTCGGATGACAACCTTCGTCCCCGCTTGTGCGCCTCGACTCGGAAGGATCTAATGCATGCGCCGGTTACTTCCGGCAAGTCGGACCACGTTCACAAGTGATCGGTCACTCTATCGATAGACCATGAAGAAAACCTTCATGCTAGTGATTGTCGAGCGGGCCCCTCTGTTGACCTGGGTTCAGACTGGCTGACGCTACTATGAGAGGACAATCTTGTGGTGATATGCGGATTCATTAGGAACACTGCACTGAACGAAAGGGCAGAAGCAAAGTGACCATCATGTTCAGACCATTGTGGAAATTCCTCATGGACTGAGACATGACTAAGGAAAACCTACGTCTAGCTGCCGGCCTACCAGTAGCAACCATCGGCAAGGTGAGTAAAAACCGCAACATTACAACCGAAGCGCTCGCGCAAATCTGCGAAACAATAGCGGTAAATATCAACGACGTTTGCGAAGTAGCAAAGGAACCAACGAAATGATCCGAAACATCAGTGACCACAACGAGACTGTCAAGCCCAATGATTTTGAACTTGATCGGCTCCGCACTGCGCTACCCGAGTACTTCGATAGCAACGGCAATTTCATGATCGACCGCCTCCAACAGGCACTCCAAGACGGGGACGTCGATCTCACCCGCGAGGGTTACGAAATGAAGTTCCTCGGCAAGTCCTACGCCAAGTACCTCACGTCAACCAAGACAGAGACCGTGGTTGTGCCCGACCTCGAGCACAACTCAAAACCTGAAAACGCGGACTCCGAGAACCTCTATATCGTCGGTGACAACCTCGACGCACTTAAGCATCTGCTCAGCTCATATGCGGGCAAGATCAAGTGCATCTACATTGACCCGCCCTACAACACAGGCTCGGACGGATTCGTCTACAACGACGACTTCGGCTTCACCGCACCCCAACTCGTTGAAAAAGTCGGACTCACCGAGGATGAAGCCGAGCGAGTCCTTGATTTACGTGGCAAGTCGTCACACTCAGCATGGCTCACCTTCATGTACCCGCGCCTCCAACTAGGCAAAGAACTCTTAGCAGACGACGGTGTCATATTCATCAGTATCGACAATAACGAACACGCAAATCTGCGTATGGTTTGTGACGAAGTGCTCGGCGAAGAAAACTTTATCGAGTCGCTTGTGTGGAATAAGCGAATTCCAAAGAATGATAAAGGCGTTGGCAGTATTCATGAATATGTTCTGATATACACGCGCAATGCTAGCTTCCGACAATCCTTTACGATGCGAAAAGAAGGGCTTGAAGGGGTATTCGATCTGACTCAGAAACTTAAGCGATCTGCTGTCGATCTCTCGGAGGCAGAGCGTCAGATCAAGCTCTACTATAAGAAAAATCAACTCGATCGCGGGATCACGTTATATAACTCTTTGGACGAGAATTATAGACTCTGGGGAAAGATCAACATGAGCTGGCCGAACGGTGATACGTTTGGCCCCCAGTACGAAGTATTGCATCCAATAACAGGACGACCGGTGTCGATACCGGATCGTGGATGGCGCTGGAAATATGAAACGTTTTGCACTGCTGCAGGACTTAAGCAGGGGCGTTACAAATCCGTCGAAAAGCTTCACGACGGCAGCTATCGCACTGGAAACATCTGGTTTGGCAAAGACGAGTCAATACAGCCAAGTTCGATTAGTTATCTAGATGAGCTAAGCACTTTGCTTTTGCGATCAATTCAATCGACTAAAAGCGATGGAGGAGTCGAGCTCGAGAGGTTGATGGGTGGCAAGAGTGTCTTCTCGTACCCAAAACCAACTGCGCTACTTAGGACGCTTTTGGGATCGGTGGAGGTTAACGATGGTGATTTCTTTATAGATTTCTTTGCTGGGTCATCGACCTCTGCTCATGCTGCGCTTGAACTGAACGCGGATGACGAAATTAAACGGCGTTTCATTTCTATTCAGCTGGATGAATCCACCGGAGAATCCTCAGTGGCTTACAAAGCCGGCTATCGCACGATTGACTCAGTCGGTCGGGAACGGATCACGCGGGCGGCAGCAAAGATCAAAGAGGAGACGGATGCGGATATCGACTATGGCTTCAAACTGTATAGGCTGAACGAGCCGTCTGGTGGGGTTCTTGACGATCTACTGACGTTTGAGCCGGAGCAGGGCGCTTCATTGCTGGCTGCCGATTATGTTTCGAAGTTCGATCGGAACGGTACACCTGGGCATGACACGGTGCTGGCAACGTGGCTGGTGGAGGACGGTCACGGTTTGACCGCTGTCGCGCAGAAGGTTGCCTTGGCTGGTTATGAGCTGGACGTGTGTGGGGACTCTGCTTATATCATTTCCCCGGGGTTGGCGAGTGATGACGTGATGGAACTTGTTCGCCTGCTTGAGAACGGGGATCTTGCGGTTTCTCGTGTTGTGGTGTTCGGGTATTCGGTCACATTTGGTGTGATGCACGAGTTGAAGAAGAACCTCTCGGTGCTGAAGTCTGGACGTACCGTGTCGGTGATTGAGAGGCTGTAGGACGATGCAGATTAGGCTACAGACCCTTGAACACCAGCAGCGGGCACTGACAGCCATTACCCGTGTTTTCCAAGGCGTGGATCTCGATTCTAGCGGATTGATGGAGGCCAACCCGACCTTCGATCTTGCTGATTCGCAGCTGGCTCATAACATTTCTGAGTTGCAGAACGGCGCGGTTGTCGGTGTACCCGCTATCCCGCGTGCCTGGCGCGGCCGGGTGGATGATGGCGTGCTCGGTATCGACGTGAAAATGGAGACCGGCACGGGTAAGACGCTGGTCTACACGCAGATGATGTACGAACTCAACAGGCTCTATGGGTTTACCAAGTTTATCGTTGTGGTGCCGTCGACCGCGATCAAGCTGGGCACCAGGTCATTCATCACGTCCGAGTATACGCGTAACTATTTCGACGATACTTATGGTGGCAGCATCAAGCTGGAGCTGGATGTTCTTGATCCACAGAAGCGGTCAAAGGGACGGAAGTTCTTCCCTAGCGCGGTCGCGAATTTCGTGTCAGCATCCCGGCTAACCAAGGGCCGTGTACATGCGTTGTTAATGACTGATGGCATGTTGCGTTCGGCAGCGACGATGGGTGCTACCTATGACCAAACAGTGTTGGGTATGTCGAGCCAGCCGTATGAGGCATTGGCGGCAACTCGGCCGGTGGTGATTATCGATGAGCCGCATCGGTTCCGCCGTGAGAACAAGGCTTACCAAACGATCATTGACCAGATCCAACCCCAAGCTGTGGTCAGGTTCGGTGCGACCTTCCCGAAGAACGACAAGACCAGCCAGATCGATTACAACAATTTAGTGTTCAATCTTGGCGCGGTCGAGGCATTCAACGAACAGCTCGTTAAAGGCGTGGCTGTGCAGTACCCGGAAGACGATGGACAAGACTCCACGAGGCTGAAGTTGACAAGCTTGTCAGCTCGCAAGCCGAAACAGGCCACGTTCACCAACCTCGATACCTCCAAGACCTTGACAGTAGGGTTGGGAGGCTCGTTAGCTGAGGCTGATGGAGCATTCGTAGGCATCACGATCGAAGCTGTGGGAAAAACAGAGAACCCGACCATCAAGTCGGGGGTGACGCTGTCTAATGGTCAGATCCTGGGTAAGGGCGACACCGTGGTTGCCGGAGTGTATTCCCAGACCTATCAAGAACTAATGATTGCCCGTGCGCTGGATAATCACTTCGAGACGGAGTGGGAAAACTTCCGGCGCGCTACCCGCGTGAAAACCTTGACTCTGTTTTTCATTGACTCGATAGAGTCCTACCGTGGCGAGGACGGGCCAGGCCACTTACGCGTCCGGTTCGAGGAACTGCTGGCCGCCAAGCTCAAGGAGGTCATCGCCGAACACGAGGACAAGACCTCACAGATAGCCAAAGACTACGTCGCATACTTGAAGGCCTCGCTGGCCGATGTGTCAGCAACAAACGGTGGTTACTTCTCTGCTGATAATGCGTCTACCGATGAGGCAATCCAGGCCGAGGTGGACCTGATTCTGCGCGATAAGCAATCGATGCTGTCATTCACGAAAGCGGATGGGTCACCGAACACGATGCGATTCGTGTTCTCGAAGTGGACGCTGCGTGAAGGCTGGGATAACCCCAACGTATTCCAGATCGTGAAACTACGCTCGTCGGGCTCGGAAATCTCCAAACTCCAAGAGGTCGGGCGCGGACTGCGCCTTCCCGTTGATGTCAGCGGCAGTCGACTAGCTGATGAGGACTTCCGGCTGACCTACCTCGTCGATTACACCGAGGAATCATTCGCCAACAGCCTCGTGAGCGAAATCAACGCGGACACCGGCGGCCAGGCACCCTCGGTTAAGGAACTGCTGCCGCGTGTGGCAGCCAAACTGGGTAGAGGCGAGACCGAGCTGTTCATTGAACTACTCCAAAGTGGCCTGGTCGATAGCGACAAGAACCTGATAGAAGGCAAGGCCGAGGCACTCTTTGAGCTGTATCCGCAATTCGCAGAAGGCAAGCTAAAGCCCGGCAGAGTTGTCACTGACAAAAAGAAAGCCCGAGTCGGAATCCGCAAGAAACGCTACTCCGAACTCAAACAACTATGGGAGGCAGTCAACGCCAAGTACTACCTCAGACTCGATGACCTCACACCTGCCGAAATCAGTACCTGCATCGACGAGATCCTGGACGAGGGCATCTACAAGGCACAAACCGGTAGGTTCACCCAAGACCTGCTCACGACCGGCGAGGACGGGGCGCTGACGACCATCTCGTCGACGAAGGAAACCTACGCCGTTGACGGGTCGATGCCCTATGGACAGTGGCTGAGACTGGCCTACACCCAAACCTATCTACCCATCAGCGAGATTCACGCTGGCTTGGTGCGACGCAACGCGAAGAAGAAGCTTCCCAGCGATTTCTTCAATAAGGCCACACTGGGTGAGTTTGTTGCGCAGTTCCATGGCTGGATGCAGCGCGAATATGTCAAACGGTTTTCCTACACTCGGATCGACGGGCCACTGGGCGCCACCGCGCTGACCGACCCTGACGGGCAACCTCTGAAGACTATTGCGCAAGGAAACGTCGGTGTCTACCGTGACACCACCTCCGAGTTGCCAGAGAAGTACCTCTATGACGCGTTCGTTTACGACTCTCCGAAGGAACAGACCACGATCCGTGACTCTGTTCTCGACGAGGTCGTTGTCTACGGCAAAATCCCGCGTAAATCGATCCAGGTGCCCGTCTATTTCGGTGGAACGACCAGCCCGGACTTTATGTACGTGCTCAAGACCGCTGATGGCAAAATTACGCTGAACTTCATCGTCGAGACCAAGGACGTCGACTCTAAGGCAGACTTGCGCGAGACCGAGCAGTTACGCATCAAGGCCGCTCGGAGTTTCTTCGAGTCGATTAGCGACGAGAGCATCTCCGTACACTTCGCTCCACAACTCAAACGCGACGACATCGTCACCATGATCAAACAGGTGGTGGCGCAATGGCGCCAGTAATCACGAGAGTGCAGATTCGAGGATATCGAAGGTTCCAGGACTTTACGTTTGAGCCTGAGGCGGGAACGAACATTATCGTCGGCGGAAATGAGGCGGGCAAATCAACGCTCTTGGAAGCAATCACGCTAGCCTTATCAGGGCGAGTCAACGGCGTTCGCGCGGAAGAGTACCTGAACCCTTATTGGTTTAACCACACCATGGTTCACGACTTTTTCGAGAAACCGCCCAGCGAACGCAGTCACCGCGATGCACCAACGTTTCGCATTGACGTCTACCTGGATGTCGAAAGAGGTGAGCTGGAAAAACTCCGAGGCGTCAATAATATGGCGAGCGCAGACTCGGTTGGTCTGTCCATCTGGGCACATCCTGATCCGGAGTACACGCAGGAGCTTGATGATTACTTCCAGCAAGAAGACTGCGCTGAAGTTCTTCCAGTCGAGTATTACATGGTTGAATGGCTGAGCTTTGGTGGACACCCATTGCAGCGACGCCCCAAGGACCTCGGCATCTCATTGATCGATAGTCGAACAATCCGCTCCGAGCGTGGCGTTGACTACTACACGCGACAAATCTTGGAAACCCGTCTCGACCCGAAAGACCGCAGCAGAGTCTCTGTTGATCACCGTAAGCTCCGCGCAACCCTCGGCCGCGAGGTTCTGCGCGATCTCAACGAGGAACTCGCCAAAGAGAATCAGTCGATTCCAGGAGCAGTGGTGGGGCTGCAGATCGATCAGTCTCGCTCGGCCTCGTGGGAAGCCACGCTGATCCCCGATGTCGATGACGTTCCGTTGTCGATGGCTGGGCAGGGAAATCAGGCGGTGGCCAAAACCATCCTCGCTATGGGACGAAATGCAGACACAAGTAACCTCGTTTTTATCGAGGAACCAGAGAACCACCTAAGCCACACCCGAATGCGACAGCTCATTTCTTACATTGAACGCTCTGCTCAAGACCGGCAAGTGTTCATCACAACGCATAGTTCTTATATCCTCAACCGACTCGGACTTGGTCAAGTGACCCTGCTCAGCGACGGGACGCCCGCGCGGTTCAACACGCTGAACAAAGACACGATCCGGTACTTCCAGAAGCTCTCCGGTTTCGACACTCTCCGACTCATCCTGGCTGACACGATCGTGCTTGTGGAGGGTCCCTCCGACGAGATTGTCTTCACCAGGTTTTTCACCGACAGGTTTGGCCGCGAACCGTTGGAGTGCGGCGTAGACGTGATGTCCATCAATGGCGTGTCGTTCGGACGATGCTTTGAACTGGCAACTCTGCTGGGCCGCTCCTTATTGGCTATCCGCGACAATGACGGCCATGCCCCAGAGCACTGGCAGGAAAAAATAGGATCCTACCTGCAGGAAGGGCAGAGGGTCCTGTCCATTGGCGATCCGAACCTCGGAAACACGTTAGAGCCCCAAATTGAAAGCGCAAACACGAACGAGTCTCTGCAACTTGTGTTCCCCAAAGCAAAAGAACCTCCGTTTGCTGCATGGATGCAGAAAAACAAGACGGATGCGGCCCTAGCCATCGCCACATCAGAGCACACCCTGGATCCACCACCATACATCCAGGACGTATTGGATGCCCTCGGGAAAAGAATCGGCTCAGCGTCATGACGCACCAATTCGTCCACGCCTGCGCGGGCTCGGGAAAGACCCAGTACGTTATTGACCACTGTAGCCAGAGCCATCCCAACGTCCGGCGACTAATCATCACACTGACGCTGACCGGACAGGATGAAATCGAAGGACGCCTCCAGAAAAACATCGATCCTTCATCACCCGCGCCGGAAGTAACAGGTTGGTATGCATTCTTGACCCACCACATCGTCCGACCGTATCTTCCACTGCTCTTTCCTAAGCAACGAGTCACCGGATTCATATTTGATGCCGGTGATGCACGAGAGAGCTTGCGATATAAAAAGAAGACAGACCCACGACGCTATTTTAGTGAAACCGGGATGATCTATAAGGATAACCTCGAGGAGCTCGCTACCGGGCTGATCGATGAAGCTGACGGACTAGTAGAAAACCGTCTCCGGCTCATTTACGATGAAATCCTCATCGACGAGGCGCAGGATGTAAGCCGTAGCGGTTTAGACGTCATAGCACGTCTCCTGCGTCAGGATTCGGTTCGGTGCATGCTTGTGGGCGATAGTCGACAGTCCCTCCTTGACAGCAGCTTGTCCTCCCGGAAGAACAGGAAAGCCGACCGGCAGAACCTCATGGAGTGGTACCGGCAATTTGAGAATTCGGGACGTCTGAAGATCGTTGAGAAAGTTGAAACCTACCGGTTCAATCAGACTATCGCGGACTTCTCAGACACTATTTTCCCAAAAAGATTTGGATTCTCGTCGACCATGTCAAGGATGAACTACGAGTCTTCCCACGATGGAGTTTTTCTGGTTGCAAAAGAAGATCTCGACCACTACGTTGCAGAATTCACCCCAACTGTTTTGCGGCATTCAAGTAGCTCATGGAGAGATCAAACAGCGCGCAATCCGATAACATTTGGCAACTCAAAAGGGCGTACCTACCAGCGAGTGATCATCCTGGCAACTGGAGCAATCCAGGACTTCTGCCTCAAAGGTAAAGAGCTTCAAGGCAAGAGTGCTTGCGCATTCTACGTAGCGGTTACTCGTGCGCAATACTCAGTAGCAATCGTTATGAATCAAAGTCGGAAGAAACTCTTAAAATCAGCACCTCTCAGCCTCTCAGTATGGAATCCTGAGTGTGAAATCTTAACCTTTTGACACCATCACGTAATTCTTGATGGCTCTACTTGAGGCCAATGAATTGAGTGTAAACACCATGACAGAAAGTGCTCGGAAGCCCTTATGCAGGTGTCGTAGAGTATCGCGGTGTAAAGCCAAGAAGCCGGTTTAACGGAGATTTCGTGTGCATTTAGTGGTGTCCGGACCTCCAACCCACTTCCTATGCTCAAGCTGAGGTTCTATTCGTTGTTGATGCCTGTATCGAATGCTGCTGTTTATCCGTCGGGTTATCCGCTGCCGATGAATTGTTCTTTGAGCCATGCGGCGTGTGCGGCTCTCGCTGTTGTCGCGCAGAATGTCGAAGAATTCTTCCGCGCTCTTCTTCGAATACCCGATTGTGAAAAGCTTCATGTCCGACATGGTGCCCAGTGTAGAGCGGGCTAGTCCATCTGCAGGACCGTGCGCAGCTCGGCGAAGGGCTCGGGGCAGACGCTGTGGGTGACGGTTTTTCCGCGGCGGGTTTTGGTGAGTAGGCCGGCGTCGGTGAGCTTCTTCAGGTGGTGGGAGACCGTGGGTTGGCTCAGGCCGGATTGCTCGGCGAGTTCGGAGACACTGATCGGGCCGCAGCCGTCTTCGGCGAGCTGGGAGAGGAGTCGTAGGCGTGCTGGGTCAGCGAGCACTTTGAAGAGCTGGGCGTAACGGTCGGCTTCCTCGTCGGTGAGTGGACCGGCGCTCAGCGAGCAGCAGGATGCTGGTGGGGTGTTCGGGGCGGCCATGATTCTCACTCTTTCATATTGACAGGGATCAATAATAGCATTACGTTTCGTATTGATAGTTGTCGATACGAAAGGTGGGCTATGTCCGACCCGGTTGCGGCGCGGGAACCTGCGCGCATGTCATTTCTCGACCGATTTCTGCCTGTGTGGATCATCCTGGCGATGGCGCTGGGGCTTGGGCTAGGGAACTGGTTCCCTGGGCTCAGCGGGGCACTGCAAGGCATGGAGGTCGGTGGAATTTCTCTGCCGATCGCGCTCGGCTTGTTGGTCATGATGTACCCGCCGCTAGCGAAGGTGCGCTACGACAAGACGAAGGAGATCACCAGCGATAAGAGGTTGATGACGGTGTCGCTCATCCTCAACTGGCTCGTCGGCCCGGCGGTCATGTTCGCGCTGGCATGGATCTTCCTTGCTGATGAACCGGAGCTGCGCACGGGCCTGATCATCGTCGGCCTGGCGCGTTGTATCGCGATGGTCCTGGTGTGGTCGGACTTGTCGTGCGCGGACAGGGAGGCGACAGCGGTGCTCGTGGCGATCAACTCGGTCTTCCAGGTGCTCATGTTCGGCGTTCTGGGCTGGTTCTACCTGCAAATCCTGCCTAACTGGCTGGGACTGTCCACCACGTCGGTGAACTTCTCCTTCTGGGCGATCGTGACATCCGTGTTGGTTTTCTTGGGCATTCCGCTGCTTGCTGGCGTACTTTCGCGCATCATCGGGGAGAAGGCCAAGGGGCGTAATTGGTACGAGGAGAAATTCCTTCCGGCGATCTCCCCGCTGGCGCTGATCGGCCTGCTGTACACGATCGTGCTGCTGTTCTCCCTCCAGGGTGAGCAGATCATCGCCCGTCCGTGGACGGTGGCGCGGGTGGCAGTGCCACTGCTGATCTACTTCGTCGGCATGTTCGCGGTGGGACTCATCGCATCCAAGATGTCGGGGATGGGATACGCGCAGTCGGCATCGGTGGCGTTCACCGCTGCGGGCAATAACTTTGAGCTGGCGATCGCGGTGGCCATCGGCACCTTCGGTGCGGAATCGGCGCAGGCGCTGGCCGGCACGATCGGCCCGCTGATCGAAATCCCGATCCTGGTCGGTCTCGTTTACGTCATGCGGGGGATTGGCCCGAAGCTGTTCCCTGGTGACCCGACGTTGCCTAATCGGACGACCGCGGTCAGCACTGCGGCGTAGAAAGGACTCATGATGGCAACTACTCCGAAAATTCTGTTCGTGTGCGTCCGCAACGGCGGCAAATCCCAAATGGCTGCTGCATTGGCGGAAAAGCATGCGGGGGACAAGCTCGAGATCCACTCCGCCGGCACGGAGCCGGGGACGTCGATCAACGCTGAATCGGCAGCTTCCTTGGAGGAGGTCGGCGCAGACATGTCAGGCGGTCACCCGAAAGCGATCGACCCGGAGCTTCTCCGCACCGCGGACCGGGTCGTGGTCATCGGTGAGGAAGCGCAGTTGGAGCTTCCCGACGATGCGAGCGGAACTCTCGAGCGGTGGGTGACGGACGAGCCGTCGACACGCGGTATTGAGGGCATGGAGCGCATGCGTTTGGTCCGCGACGACATTGACGCGAAAGTCCGCGCACTCGTGAGTGACGTGCTCGGGAACGACTAGTTTTCCCGCCGACGCAATCCCTGCCGGGTATTCCTCGGCGTTGCGCGGATCTCCTCTGCAGGGATCGGCTCCCTTTTGATCTTCGGGCATCCCGGGATCGGCTCGTCGGAGAGTTGAACGACCCCGTGGGGAAAGTCGTCGGCGAAGACCGCATCAGTCCATCCGACTGGGACTGATCCATAGAACACAACGGAGTTGTCGCGGGTATCCACGATCGCGGGGCCGTGGCCGATGACTACGAAGTCGGGTTCAGTGTCGAATTCTGGACACCAGTAGCGGACGACGAGAAAGTCCTTGTACCACTTCGCCTCGGGCTGGAAGCCAGGCCAATTGACATTCGCTTCTTGGAGCGCCTGAATGATGGCCTGTTTTTCTTCGTCTGTCAGGTCGGGCAGTGGCATGGGTGTTTCCCTCGTCTCGGTTCCTTGAACTCACTCTTCCACAGGTTCGGGGTGTTAGAGATGGACGACGTCCACCCCAGACCACTTCTCCGCCAGATACTCCGCAGCCACGATGCGGTGGCACGAGGAGGGGTCGGCCTCAGAACACAGCAAGGCCGCGTGGTCGAAAGTGGCCTTGGTGGGCATCTCCCGGTCGTCGAATTGTGCGCGGAGCTTGTCCGCGAACTCGTCGAACGGCAAACCTTCCTTCCTGTACGCGTGCATGAGCTCCTCGCTCGGCGCGAGTTCCAGAACATGCTCGTAATCGATGTCGGCGATGGTTTTAAGGAACCACGCGAGATCGTCTTTCTTGGTGAAGCCGGCGAGCTGATTCGTGTTGTGCCGCCGGATGTCCACCACCCGCTTCACGCCGTTATCGCGCAGCAGGTCAAAGAACTCCTCGGCGCTCTTCTTCGAATAACCGATGGTGAAAAGCTTCAGGTCCGACATGGAGCCCAGTGTAGGTCTGGTGGTGTGTCTGCGGTGTGGCTGCGGAGTGGATGCAAAACCGCAGGGACTCCGCAGTGCGGAGTGGATGTAAACCCGCAGGGACTCCGCAGTGCGGAGTTTGTACAGAGTTTGTATCCAGTAAGCCGAGGTCGAGATAAACAACGTAGAACCCTTCGAAACCATATTGTAAAACCTGGGGCCCTATGGGGCGTCTAGTGCAGGATTTCGCGACTACGAGAGTGGATAGATGGATCTGGAGTTATTTCCTGAGGAAGTAAGGCTGGCCGGAATTGAAGCGGCGAACTACGGAGTGGGGAGCCGTAGTGAGTTTGAACGAATAGCTCGGGAAGCCGGTTACGAAGAACCTGCCTTTACAGGGAAGCGGGAGACCAAAGGCGAAGCATTCGCACGCATTTGGCATGAGCTTGATCAGAAAGACCAGCGGCTAGTTCAAACGAAGTTGATCGCCTACATACTCAAGTCTGAGCGGGATCCCCGGGATAGCTATGTAGGAGAAGAAGCTGAACGGGCGATGAAAAGACTTAAAGATGCCGCACTTCGCAAGCCTGTAATAGGGCAGGTACTTACATTTCTGATCTAATTACAGGGAATCGCCCACCGGAAAGCCAAAATAGATGGCGGCGGCCGGATATGCGCGGTTGTCACAGTTTAGTCTCAGTCTCGATATTCTGGTGCGCATGACAGTTCAGGACATTGCCCGAATTGAATCTGAAGTAGCCCAGTACTGGGGGCAGGTGCGCTACGTGGAAACGGCGTCCTCGACGAACACGGAGCTGATGGCATCGGGGGAGCCGGGGCATGTACTCATCGCCGAACAGCAGACCGGCGGCAAGGGCCGGCTCGGACGCGTGTGGGAAGCACCCGCTGGGGCGAGCCTGCTCATGAGTGTGGCGATCGAACTGGTCCACACCGACGATCTGGGGCTGGTGTCGTTGGCGGCGGGATTGGCTGTGACCGATGTGATCCCGAACGCGCAGCTGAAGTGGCCGAACGATGTGCTGCTGAACGGTAAGAAATTCGTGGGGATTCTCGGCGAGATCGACACGACGGCGGAGATCCCGAAGCTCGTGGTGGGACTCGGCGTGAATGTGGCGTGGCGCCAGGAGGACCTGCCCACGGACTGGTCGACGGCGCTGAACCTCGAAGGCATCGACGTGGACTGGGACGAGTTCACTATCGATCTGTTGAAGGCCCTGGGACGCCGACTAGAGCAGTGGCAGGACCGCGACGAAACATTGCTGGACGATTACCGCGCGGTGTCGGCCACGCTTGGTCAGGCGGTGCGGCTCGACACGGTGGAGGGGATCGTGGAAGGGGTTGCGGGGGACGTCGATAAGCGGGGCGCGATTGTCGTCGATGGTGTCAGTTACTCCACTGGCGACGTGACGCACCTGCGTACGAGCGATTAATGTTTTGGCCGTGGCAAAGATCAAGCTCGGTAGGGGAGAAGTCGTCTTGGCGGACATGGCGCCGCCGCTGCGCGGCGTGATCTACCCCTTCCTTGAGCTGATCATCGCGACCGCCCTGTTCTGGATGCTCATCGGGTGGATGGATACCGCTGGCATGGACGCGGGCATCCGCAACGCTGTCGTCGGTATCTGGTTCCTCGTCGTGCTCTGGCGGTTTTTGCTTCCGCTCATCCGGCAGCGGCGCCAGCGCTTCATGGTGACCAACAAACGCGTCATGTTCATCCCTGGTGGGCGCGGACGAACCGAATCTATCCCCTTCGCCCAAATCAGCGACGTGCGCCGGCGCCGCGGTGGCATCGACATCGGCCTGCTCGGCTACGGCGAGGCCGTGCATTTCCCCGACGTTGGGCGTGCGAAGCGGGTCGAGGCGATGATCGCGGAGCGGTTGGTTTAGGCGTCGAGTAGGTTTCGTGCCATCTGTGTGATCGTACGTGGCACGAAAAATGCTTATTTGGTAGGTTTTGTGCCGGTTGTTGGCTCGGCGGGGCCTGCTCGCGACTTACTGCGGGTGCTCGTCGCTGTAGCGCAGCAGGGTGTCGGCGACGAGCTGGACGCCGAGGAGAGCTTCATCGCGCAGCTGCGCTTCGGAGTACTCAACGCCCTTGATGATCCGGTGCTCGGCGCTAATGACGCTCGTGCCATTCTGCTCTGCGCGGAAAACCACCGGCCACAGCGCACGGTTGTTGAAGTCGCTGATCCAGTTGAGGTCCTCCCCCGCGGACTGACGAGCCTGAATCATCCCGCCGATCCCGATGTTCTGGTCCTGATCCACAACGTAGACAGGAACCCCGTTCACCTTAGTCAGCAGACCGCCGGTGGACAGCGGAGAGCAGCTGAAACCCTGCGCTGCGAGCGCTTCCCCGATGGATTCGACGGATGCTTCGCGTAGTGCTGGCTTATTTTTTCCGAACAATCCCATGTCTCTACTCCGTTCCTTTCAGCAGGGTTTCAATCTGGTCCAGCGCATTGAAACCGTCCTGCAGGCTTGCGTCGATAAGCGTGTCTAGCTGCATTTGGGACACGCCCTGGGTGAAGTTGAAATGGTTGCGGAAGACGACTGTCGGGCGCCCCTCGATGACGTTGGGCACCACTTTGCCGAAGGCGAGGTTGTCGTTCATCGCGTTAATGGCGTTCATGGCCACCGGCATCGCGTCCTGGCTGACTGTCCCGTGGGACTGGATGCGGATGGTGAAGTAGTCGCCGTCGGGAACGAAGATGACGGTGCCTTGCGGGAACTCTGCGCCCCAGTCGCCGTCGTCCTCCGCAGCAGCAATCTGCAATGTGTCCAAAGCGCTGACGAGCATGGATGTGGAAAAAGTAGTGATGTCTCTGCTTGAGTTCATTGAGCTCCTGGAGCGTCGTGGTGAGGGGACACAGCTTAGCTCTTCACCTCTGTGGTGTGAATCTGCTCGTCGATGTCGTCGGGGGAGAGGTTGCCGGCCGCGAAGTCCGCGGTGAGCGGCAGGTGGAGCTCCATGTCGGTGCCGGGGCACAGCTCGATCGTTGCGTCGTCGACGGTGTAGTCGAGGACGTGGCCACCGGAGGTGCGCTCCTCATCGATGAAGTGGACGTGGCAGCCCGGGATGCCGATGCCCTTCGCGTACTTCGGGGTACGGAAACCGCCGATGATGCCGCGGGCGTTGTCGAACGTGATCTCCTTGTCGTCACCCACCGCATCGCGCATCGGCGGGTACGGCTTGGACTGCTTCGTCACCGTGCGGGTGACAACGTTGGTGAAAGAGCCCGAAATACGCACCGCGTGGAAGTAATTGCCCGACGGCTCCAGATCGTCGATGAACGCGGAGAGCTCCTTGCGCCTCATGCCCTTTGGCGCGGGCTCCACGATCTTCGGCACGAAATTGGTCACCTGCGCGAACGGGCTCTTTTGGTCAAGGTCAGCGATAGTCGCCGTGCCGTCGCTGCGCAGCTGGTAGCACGTGCCGTCGAGGATGATCATCTCGCCGTCCAACCCATCGAAGGTGCCCAGGCCGAAATTGCCCTTGGACAGGATCTGTCCGATGGTCATCTCCCCGTCGTAGATCCCGTCGAGGAGCGCGGACATCAGCGAATTCTGGAAAACCGTGTGGCGACTGAAAGCGTTCATGTGGCCGATGGTAGCTATTCGGAGGCGAGAGCTACCGCGATGAAGGCCGCTACGTCGTGAGAGGGCTGCGAGCCACGGCGGACCACGGCGGAGATGTCGCGAACGAAGAGCGGCTCAGCCTTCACGATGGCCACCTCGCCGAGCGTCACCTGGTCGGTCACCGCCGCCTGTGGAATAACAGTTGGCTCCCCAAGGGCGAGCATGCCCGCCCTCTGCGCTGACAGCGAGCCGAACTCACCGGCCGGCTCGGCGAGCTCACCCAAGACCTCCTCGACGAGCGCCCTGCTGCCGGATTGCGGCTCGCGCACAACCAGCGGGGTCTTGCGGAGCTGCGCGGCGGTGATTGCGGTTTCGGCGCTGGCCCACGGGTGACTGGCCGGAACAGCCAACACCAGCTCGTCGCGGCACAGCACAGTCTCTGCGAGGTCATGGTGGGGTCGCCCTCCCTCAACGAGACCGAGGTCTATCTTCCCGCTGGCCACGACCTCACGTACCTCGTGGGAATTGCCCTGCATCATGGTCATCTTCACCGCCGGGTGTGCGGCGTGGAAACGGGCCGCCCACCCGGGGTAGTAGACTTCCGCCACCGTGTTGGACACCGCGACCGTCATGCGGCGCGGGGTGCCGGAGTCCCTGAGCCGCTGCACCGTGTCGAGAAACCTGGTGTGGGCCTGGATCAGGTCGGGAAGGGCGCCGATAAGCAACGCTCCTGGGTCTGTGAGCCGCACGCCGTATGGCGAGCGTTCGAAGACCGTGATTCCCAGCGTTTTTTCGGCCCGGGAGACGCGGGTGGACATCGTCTGCTGGTTGAGTCCAGCCGTGCGTGCGGCGCGAGAGATTGAGCCGGCGTGGGCAACGGCCAGCAACGCCTCAAGGTCCGCCATCGCAGGTAAAGCGGGATACATGATTGCATGGTACCCCTCACAGGGAAGCTCGTCATCCGTGTTGGGCGCCTCACGGGGATAGCGTTGCGGCATGAACCAATTGCCGCCGCCGGGACCCGCTTGGGCCGGCTCCTTGATGGGCACGTCGATCCTGGCCACCCTGTGCCACATTCACGGCGTGCCCGTCGCGCCGTGGGTGCTTCTTGCTGTGGCCGTGTGTGTGCTGGTGGTCATCGTGGCCGGATGGCTGCGCCACCGCACTCCGGGGTGGGACAGTGCCGCGATGGGGCCGTGGGGCATGTTCTCTATGGGGGTGTTGGCGCTCGGGTCCGCAGCGGCGGAGGTCACCGGCGCGCAGTCGTGGCAGGTGCTGTCGTGGTGGATCGGTGCTCCGCTGGGGTGGGCGGTGTGCTTGAACCAACTGAGGCGCTTCGAAGGCTCGCCGACCTTCCAATGGGGCCTCGCACTCGTCGCGCCGATGGTCGCCGCAACGAGCGCCGGTCAGCTGGGGTACCACTGGGCTGGCGTGGCATCTTTCCTGCTCGCGATATGCGCGGCACTGCCGGTCTTCGGCTACTGCTACGTGTCTCTGCTGCGCGGGCGCATGAACATTCCCGACGGATTGGCCGGCACGGCATGGATCCCGCTCGGTGTGGTGGGGCAGTCCACGGCCGCCGCGCACGTGCTTTTCGACGAACGTGCCAGCCTAATTTATGGCGTGACCATCCTGGCGATCGGTGTGCTGCCGTTCATTTATGCTACCCAGCGTTTCCTGCGCGGCGTGGCTGCTTGGGCCGACTACACCCCGGGCTGGTGGGGGTCGACCTTCCCAGTGGGCACATTGTGTTTGGGAATGCACCTGCTCTCGGAGCTGGACGGGTGGGGCTGGATGAATGCGATAAGTCAGGTGCTTCTGGCTGTGCTGGCCGTGCACTGGGTGCTGTGTGTGGTGCGTTTTAGTGCCTGGGCTCTTTCCCGTCGTCAAGGCTCACTAAGCTAGTCAGGCGTGAGAGATCCTCAAGGAATGCCCATCGTCGCCGTGATCGGCGACGGCCAACTCGCCCGCATGATGCACACCGAGGCAATTGAACTCGGTCTGAAGCCCCGCGTCCTTGCAGGCAGCTACGATGCTTCGGCAGCGCAAGTCTTCGGCGATGTCGTCATCGGCGACTACAAGAACCTCGACGACGTGCAGAAGGTCTGCGACGGCGCCACCGCCGCCACCTTCGACCACGAGCACGTGCCCAACGAGTTCTTGGACGAGCTGATCGCTGCCGGTGTCAGCGTGCAGCCGCAGCCGCGCGCGCTTATCTACGCCCAGGACAAGCTCGAGCAGCGCCGCAAAATGAAGGCGATCGGTGCGCCAGTGCCGGAATTCGTGCCGATCGAGTCAGCCGCGGATGCCGGTGAGTTCTTCGACTCCGTTGCCGGCGAGATGTGCCTGAAGGCCACCCGCGGCGGATACGACGGCCACGGCGTGTGGTTCCCGGACACCTGCGAGGAGGCGGAAAGCCTCGCGGCGGATCTGCTGGACAAGGGCACGCCGCTGTATGCCGAGCGCAAGGTCAACTTCGGCCGCGAGCTCTCCGCCATGGTCGCGCGAACCCCGTCCGGCGAGGTCCGTGCGTGGCCGGTCGTGGAGTCGCGCCAGCGCGACGGCATTTGCGTCGAAGCGATCGCGCCCGCGCCGGGCATGACTAATAAGCAGGCGGAGTACTGTCGCGAGCTGGCGAAGAAGATCGCCACCGAGTTGGATGTCACTGGTGTTCTTGCCGTGGAGCTCTTCGAATGCGCGGATGAGGAAAAGAGCGTGATCGTCAACGAACTCGCCATGCGCCCGCACAACACCGGCCACTGGACGCAGGACGGCTGTGTCACCAGCCAGTTCGAGCAGCACCTGCGCGCGGTGCTGGACTGGCCGCTGGGTTCGGTGGATACCACTGCGCCGTACACCGTCATGGTGAACACCCTCGGCGCGGATGTCGAGCCGGAAGAGCCGATGGAAGACCGCGTCGTCGAGGTCATGCGCCGCTACCCGGACGCCAAGGTCCACCTCTACGGCAAGGGCCACCGCCCGGGACGCAAGATGGGACACGTCAATGTCTCCGGCACGGACTTAGACACCGTGCTGGAGCGGGCCACCGCAGCGGCGGGCATCATCGTCAATGGCAGTGGTGCTGCTAAGTAGGAGAGTGAAGGAGCGCACATGGAACCGCAGGTAGGAATCATCATGGGGTCCGACTCGGACTGGGACACTGTCGCGCCCGCGGCGGAGATCCTCGCTGAGTTCGGCATCCGTTTCGAGGTCGGGGTTGTCTCCGCGCACCGCACGCCGGAGAAAATGCTGGCGTACGCCAAGGGTGCGCATGAGCGCGGCCTGCAGGTCATCATCGCCTGCGCTGGTGGTGCGGCGCACCTGCCGGGCATGGTCGCGGCAGCAACACCGCTGCCGGTCATCGGCATTCCGCGTGCACTGAAGGACCTGGACGGACTCGATTCGCTGTTGTCCATCGTGCAGATGCCGGGTGGGGTGCCCGTGGCCACCGTGTCCATTGGTGGCGCGAAGAACGCCGGCCTGCTCGCCGCGCGCATTCTCGGCTCTTCCGACCCGGCGATCCAGCGCCGCATGGTCGACTACCAGGCGAATATGGCCCAAGAGGTCGAGCGCAAGGACGAGGCGCTGCGCGAGCGTCTCCTCGGCGACGGTGAGTAGTACCCCGAACCCCGTGGTGGTGCTCGGGGCGCGCATTATCGACGGCCGGCCATCGCGCATGCTCGAAGCGCGCCTGGCCACGGCGCTGTCTGTCGCGTCGACGCATTCCACCGCCCCCGTCGTCGTGACGGGGAAAGGGGAATCGGCAGTGATGGCGCGCTGGCTCATCGAGCACGGTCTGCCCGCCTCACGCATCGTGGAGGAACCAGAGGCGACCTCCACCAACGAGAACTTGGAGAATTCCCGGAAGCTATTTCCGGAGGCAGCGCGCCTCATCGTGGTCACCAACGGTTTCCATGTCGCGCGCACGAAAGTCTGGGCGGCCCACCTCGGCGTGCCCGTCACAGTGGTGGCTGCACCGACGCCGAAGACGTCCAGGTTGAAGAACTACTCCCGGGAGATCATCGCCGTCCCGCACTCCGCCGCACGGGTGGTGTGGCGCAAGCTCGTCCGTCGCTGGTTCGGGCGGTAGACGCTGCTTCTCAGTCGGTGGCTAGGCGCGGCGGGCGGTGACCTTCTCGGCCTCGGCGATCTGCTCGATGCGGTCGGCGGAGGCCATCCCGGCGATGACCACCACGGAGCCACCAGCGGCGAGCGGGGCCATCACATTCGCGTCGAATTCCTCGCGCGATGTCCAAGCGGGAATGAGAATGCGTTCGGCTGTCGTTCCCGGTGCTGATTCACCGTCTGTGGGGGCGCTCCAGTCGGCGAGCTCGGGGGAGTCGCCGAAGTACTGGTCGCCGTAGAAACGGACGGTCGGGCCGAAGTCGACGATGCCGGGCGGGAGCGTCCCGCCGGTCTCCGTCACGCCGCGGCCGAAAGGATCATTCGAGACCACCACGACGTCGGTGCCCTTCGGCCAGTTCTCCATCCGGTCGACGGTGGTGAAGACCAGGTTGGGGTTCGGGGTGTTTGTGTTGCTGGCAGTTGTGCCGGCGGCGCCCGGGCTGAGGGTGAAGGTCAGGCCGGCGTTGTAGATGCCGATGGGCAGGACGGCGGCCTGCCAGGAGATGGGTAGGTCCACGACGATCGTGGGTGCGGCGGAGGGGTCGTCGAATTCGAATTCCTCGACGAGCATGTTGGCGATCTTGTTGGCCCAGTTCTCCAGCGTCACGCCGGAGAACTCCATCCGCGTGCCGGCGGTCTCGTCGTAGACCGTCAGCCGGGGGCTGGCAGGGTCGGTGGACACGATCGGCGTGAGCAGGCTCATGGCAACCCATCGTAGGGAAAACGCTGCGGCCAGGTGTGTGGGAAGTTAGTTCACACAGCGGGGGCCGGAGCCGCCGGCGTTGATCTCCGGGGCGACCTCGGCGGCGCCGAAGTCCTCGCCCGGGGTGCCCACGGTGTCTTCCTCCGTCAGCTCGTCGGCACCGGCATCGGGGTCGACCTCGTCAGAGGCGGGGCCGGTGTAATCGTCGGCGGTGACCACGATGACGGAGCCGGGGTCGAGGGACTCGTTGACGGTGACAGGCAGGCCGCCGAGCAATTCGGCGAGTTCTGCGGCGGCCGGGTCGTCGGCGGTGGGGGCGACGATCTGGGAGGTGGCGTAAATGCCGGGGGTGGCGTTGCCGATGCTCTCGATCGTGAGCTTCTTCTCCTCCAGGAAGCCGCCGACGGCGGCCGCCAAGCCCGGAGTGCTGCCGGCGTTCAGCAAAGTGACCGACGCACCGGTCAACGCGGCGGAGATGTCGGCGGCACCGTCCGCGCCATCGGGGTTGCCGGTGCCGGTCTCGTCGGTCGGCTCGGCGGTCTCTTCCTGCTTCTGAGCCAGGTCGTCCATGAAGTCGTGGACCTGCTGCGGGTCGACGGTGACGATGGACTCGCCATAATCGCCCACGCCGTTGACGGAGGTGACCGGAATGGTGGAGAAGGTGACATTGCCGGCGGCCAGGTCGGACATTTGGCTCACCAGGCCCATGACATTCCAGCCGGAATCGACGTTGACGGAACGCTCCACCGCATTGGACAGCTCACGCAGCTTCGCCGGGTTTGACAGGGTGCCGGCGGAGATCGCCTCGTTGACCAGGGAGGCCATGAATGCCTGCTGGCGGACGATGCGGTCCAGATCGCCGCGTGGCAGGTCGTGGCGCTGGCGGACAAATGCCAGAGCCTCCGTGCCGTCCAAAGTGGAGCGGCCGGCGGGGAATTTCGCGCCGGACAACGGCTCGTCCACTGCTTCGTTCAGGCAGACCTCCACGCCGCCGACAGCGTCGGTCAGCAGCACGAAGCCGAGCAGGCCCACCTGGGCGTAGTGGTCGACTTCGACGCCGGTGAGGTCAGCGACGGCGTCGATAAGCCCCTGCTGCCCAGCTTGGGCGGCCTTCTCCTCGAGCTCCTTGCCTTCCTTCTCCCCGTCTTCGAGAAGTTCCTCGCGCTTATCGTTCGCGTACTGGCCGTAGATGCCGTTGATCTTCGTATTGCCGTACGTCGAATCGTGGATGTACGTGTCACGCGGGATGGACACGGCGGTGGCGCGGGAACCGTCGTTGGGCACGCGGATCACCATGATCGTGTCTGTGTTCAGCTCACCGCCTGCCTCGCCCGCATTCAGTCGCGCCAACTCGTCTGCGGAAAGCGGGTTGCCCTGGGCGTCGGTGCGGGAATCGGAGCCGACCAGCAGGATGTCCACTGCGCCGTCCTCGCCGTCGAGGTTGTCGTCCGACAATGTCAGATCCGTCGACGAGAGGTTCCCGCCCAAGCGGCCCACGGAGTAGTACCCCAATGCGGAGACGAGCAGGATGAGGACAGACAGCACCGCCAGCACTGCCTTCAGTGCCGGGTGGCCTGCCTGGCTGATGTCCTTCACGCGGGAAGGGGCCGGCTGGATATCGCGCACCGGCCGGTATTTCACGCTCACGAAAATTGCCCCTCTAAGTCTCGTCCACACGCCGCCTGCCGTGCGGAGGTGCGGGCTGCCACGAGCAGCCCAGCGGAACCCCGCGCGGAGGGTTCTTCACATTAGGTGGAAAGTATAGTGCACACTCCCGCGCGCGCCGGGATCCAGCAGCAGCTGTCGGCTGTAAGCTGCCAGACTGTGAGTACGACTTTTGGACGAGATACCGCGGCGGGGCAGAGCGCTGCCCCGTTGGCCGTGGTCACTGTGACGTTCTCGCCGGGGAAGCACCTGGCGGGGCTCGTCGATACGCTCAGCTCCGCCTCCTCATGCGAAACGCGCCTGATCTGCGCGGATAACGGTTCCACCGACGGCGTGCCGCAGGCGATGGCCGCGGAGCGCGCGGACGTGGACTTCATGCCCACCGGCGGAAATATCGGCTACGGCGCGGCCATCAATGCTGCTGCCCGTCACCTCGCCGCGGCGCGTGAGGCAGGCGAGATCGACGGCGAGTACTTCCTCATCGTCAACCCCGACGTGGAATTCAGTCCCGGTTCCCTCGACAGGCTGCTTGCGTGCGCCCGCGAGCATCCGCGCGCCGGGGCGGTCGGTCCGCGTATCGAGGAGCTCGACGGCTCGGCCTATCCGTCAGCGCGCGAAGTGCCCACGCTGGTCACTGGCATCGGGCACGCCGTGCTCTACCCGGTGTGGCCGGGCAACCCCTTCAGTAAGGCGTACAAAGCGGGGGAGAACCTCACGACGGTTCGCCCCGCCGGCTGGCTGTCGGGCTCGTGCCTGCTCGTGCGCTGGGAGGCTTTCGACGCCATCGGCGGCTTCGATGAGCGCTACTTCATGTACTTCGAAGACATCGACTTCGGCGACCGTTTATCCCGCGCCGGTTGGGACAATATCTTCTGCCCTGATTCCGTGATCTTCCACGATCAGGGCCACTCCGCGAAGAAGCATTCTCGCGTCACCGTGCCCGCGCACCACGATTCCGCCTACCGCTTCCAGGCCGACCGCCACCCGCACGCCTGGCAGGCGCCGATCCGTGCCGCGCTGTGGTTGGGACTCAAAGGCCGCGCCGTGCTCGCGGGCTTTTGGGGAAGCGCTTGAAGGAAGGGCTTTCCAGGCGAGTTCCTAGCCACTGTCCAGTCGCTTGGCCCCGTCAAAGCGCCCTATTGGCAGACCGAACCGTTAGGTTAATGCGCAAGCTTCTCCCGCGGCGGTGATGCTGCGGGTGAGTTCAATTCCATACCTTCATCAACGAGACGACGAACGGTAGCAACCAACAGAAAGGCCGCACCACACAATGGCTTCCACGGTAGACCCCTCCCAGATCGATGCAGTCGTGCTGGTCGGCGGGCAGGGAACACGCCTGCGTCCGCTGACGGTGTCCACGCCCAAGCCGATGCTGCCCACCGCCGGTTACCCGTTTTTGGCGCACCTGCTCGCCCGCATCAAGGCCGCGGGCATCGAGCACGTGGTCATGGGTACCTCTTATAAGGCGGAGGTCTTCGAGGAATACTTCGGCGACGGCTCTGAGATGGGCCTGGATATTGAGTACGTCGTGGAGGAGGAAGCGCTGGGCACCGGCGGCGGCATCCGCAACGTCGAGTCGCGCCTGCGCTTCGACACGGCCATGATCTTCAATGGCGACGTGCTCTCCGGTGCGGATCTGGGCGGCATTTTGCAGACGCACGCCGATAAGGAAGCGGATGTCACGCTGCATCTCGTGCGCGTGCCGGATCCGAGCCAGTTCGGCTCCGTGCCCACTGACGCGGATGGCCGCGTGGAGGCCTTCCTGGAAAAGACGGAGGCGCCGCCGACAGACCAGATCAACGCCGGCTGCTACGTCTTCGAGCGCGATGTGATCCGTGCGATTCCGGAAGGCCGCGTCGTCTCCGTCGAGCGCGAGACATTCCCCGGCCTGCTCAAATCCGGCGCTCGCGTCTACGGCCACGTCGATGCGAGCTACTGGCGCGACATGGGCCGCCCGTCGGACTTCGTCCAGGGCTCGTCGGACCTCGTCCGCGGTATCGCGCCCAGTCCGCTGTTGGAGGGGCGCACGGGAGAATCGCTTATCGACGAATCCGCTGGTGTTGCCGGCGGCGCCATCCTCGTCGGAGGAACCTCTGTCGGCCGCGGCTCCACCATCGGCGCGGGCTGCCGCCTCGATGACTGTGTGGTCTTCGACGGTGTCACTATCGAGCCCGGCGCCATGATCCGTGATTCCATCATCGCCTCCGGCACGACCATCGGTGCGAATGCGCGCATCCAGGACTGCGTGATCGGCGACGGCGTGAATATCGGTGCGCGCTGCGAGCTGCAGGGCGGAATGCGCGTGTGGCCGGGCGTGGATATTCCGGACCTGGGAGTGCGTTTTTCGCCGGACGCGTAGCGACACGCCGGGGAACCAGCGCATTAGTTGCTTGCGGGGGCACCCACCACTATATCTAGTACCCCCGTGCGTCACCCCCGTCGCGAGGGGTATGTGGCGTATGTGACTGATGTTGCGTGCGACGGCCGAAACCCGCGCTAATGCCCAGCGAAGCGATAGTTTTGTCCCGCTTCGTGTTGACGCTATTTAGTGCGCGAGGGTTGAATCACACTTGTGTAATCAGCGGCGGCCACACGGTGGGGGCGGTGCTGACGGCATGGCACTATGGCGGGCATTGGCAATCAGCGCCACGACAGCAACACGGCGACAAACAAGACTCAGAAAGGGGACGGCGTGGAAGATATGGTTTCAGGCGCCACTCTCCGCGGCGCGGCTGCGGGCGGAATGACCCTCGACGAACTTTTCGGCACCGTCGAGCAGGAGTGGCAGGACCAGGCCCTGTGCGCTCAGACTGATCCGGAGGCATTCTTTCCTGAAAAGGGTGGATCCACACGCGAGGCGAAGCGCATCTGCCAGGCATGTGCAGTGCGCGACGAGTGCCTTGAATACGCACTCGAGCACGATGAGCGCTTCGGCATTTGGGGCGGTCTCTCCGACCGTGAGCGCCGCCGCCTGCGCAAGCAGATCGGCTAACGCTTCACTCAGTACTGGAAGTTCGGGTCGATATCCCGCGGGTCCAGATTCAGATAGTGCGCGACCAGAGCGGTCAGAACCACAGTGAGTAGTTCTGACCGCTCTACTGCGTTTGTGCAGCGCTGCTCGATCGGCATGCGGAAGATCACGATGCGTGCGCGCGTCGGATTCCCGGCGCGGTCCACGCCCGCCTGCAGTACGCGGCCCAGCGGGATCGGGCCGTCGGCGTAGATCTCGTCGGGCATGATCATGTCGGAGCGCAGCCGCATGCGCGGGATCGTGTCCACTGCCAGGTCCACGCCGGTCAGGTGGTCGAAATAGCGGTTCTGCAGCGGCGCATACGCTTCGAGCACTGCCTGGTCGAAGTCCATGGAGCGGGTGCGGTAGCGCGGGACGGACACCGGCATGAGCGGCCCCCGCACACCGTGGCCGTGGCGGTCGCGTCGCACGGGCAGGCGCGCGGTGTCCGTGCCTGCGCCTGCGGCCGGACCGTGGCCGGGGCCGTTGCCGGAGCTGGTGTCCAAGCGTGCGGGGTGTGCGCCGGGGTGAGTCATAGCTATCAATCTAGGACTGTGCGCCAGTGGGGCGAGTGCGGACGCGCCGCGCGTCGCGAGCCAAAAACTAAACCTTGGGTTTAGACTATTGCCCCGTGAGTACCTTCCGCCGTTGCTGTCGCCCCGGGTGTGGCCGCCCCGCCATCGCCACGCTCGTGTACGCGTACTCCGAGAAAACCGCCATCGTCGGGCCGCTGTCCCCGTCGCCGGACCCGCACGCGTGGGATCTGTGCCAGCGCCACTCCGAGCACATCACCGCCCCCGTGGGCTGGGAGATGGTGCGCATCGACAATATCGAGCTCTCCGACGAAGAAGAGATCACCGCCCTGGCCCAGGCCGTCAGCGAGGCCGGGCGCGTGACCACGGGCCTGGTGGATACCACTCAGGACCCGATCGAATTCGACACCGAGCGTGATTTCACTAACCCGGACACGTCCAACCACCCCGTGTACCGGACAAAGCGTGTCGGCGAGCACCTCGCCGAGCACAAGGCCGCCCGCCGCGCGCACCTGACTGTCGTGCCCGATCCGGATACGGATACAGAACAGACAGACAGCGATTCGCGCTAGCGGGCACCGATTCACGCTAGCGGGCGCCTGGGACTGCTCTGGGAGTGGCAGACAGGTCGACCCGTAGTACCCCGAACGCGTTTAAGATCGGGGGTCATGACTGAACAACCGTCACAGCCCGCACACCAGAACCACACCCGCACTCGCTCCCGCGAGGATGTCGAGGCGGCCATCAAGGCCTACGACATTCGCGGTGTCGTCGAACCGGCTGATCAGGCCACTGTTGACGAGGACTTCGTCTTCGACGCCGGCGCAGCATTCGCCTCCATCCTGCGTGGGGAAGGGGAGACCACCCTCGCTGTCGGCCACGACATGCGACCGTCTTCGCCGGCGCTGGCCGCCGCATTCGGCCGCGGTGTGACCAGCCAGGGCCTGAACGTCATCGATCTGGGCCTGACGTCTACCGACGAGCTCTACTTCGCCGCCGGCGTGATCGGCTGCGCCGGGGCGATGTTCACCGCCTCCCACAATCCGGCGCAGTACAACGGCATCAAGCTCTGCCGCACCGGCGCCACCCCGGTCTCCCAGGACACGGGTCTGGCGGAGATCACCGACATGCTGGTTGAGGGCGTGCCCGCCTACGACGGCGAGTCTGGCACGGTCAGCCAGCGCGATATTCTCGGCGAGTACGCGGACTTTCTCCGCGACCTGGTTCCGGTATCGAACGACCGGAAATTGGTCGTCGCCGTCGACGCGGCGAACGGCATGGCTGGCCACACCGTCCCGGCGGTGCTGGGCAGCGAGGAGAACCTCGATATCCGTCCGCTCTATTTCGAACTCGACGGCACGTTCCCCAACCACGAGGCGAATCCTTTGGATCCGAAGAACTTGGTGGACCTGCAGGAGTTCGTCGTCAAGCAAGGCGCGGATATCGGCCTCGCCTTCGATGGCGACGCGGACCGCTGCTTCGTCGTCGACGAGAAGGGCGAACCTGTCTCCCCGTCGGCGATCACCGCGCTGGTGGCAGAACGCACGCTCAAGGCGTCCCCGGGTGCGACGATCATTTACAACGCGATCACCTCACAGGCCGTGCCGGAGCTGATTGAAGCTAAGGGCGGCACCCCGGTGCGCACGCGCGTGGGCCATTCCTATATCAAGGCTGAGATGGCTGATAAGGGCGCGCTCTTCGGCGGCGAGCACTCCGCGCACTACTACTTCGCTGAATTCTTCAACGCCGATTCCGGCATGGTCGCCGCCCTTCACGTGCTCGCCGCCCTGGCGGAGCAGGACGCGCCGCTGAGTGAGCTCATGGCCAGCTACAACCGCTACGCCGCATCCGGCGAGATCAACTCCGAGGTCGCCGACCAGGACGCGACGATGGAGGCAGTGGTCGAGGCGTTCGCCGACCGCACGGAGAACGTCGACCGTCTCGACGGCGTGACCGTGTCGCTGAAGGACACGAAGGCCTGGTTCAACGTCCGCGCCTCCAATACCGAGCCGCTGCTGCGCCTCAATGTGGAGGCTGAGACCCAGGACGAGGTCGATGCGCTCGTCGCTGACGTGCTGGGCATCATCCGCGGTTAAGGAGCGTGGAAAATGGCACCTGAGACGTATTCTGACCTGGGCGCCGACGACCGGAGCTATTACGACGGGGCAGCCGGCTACGACATCGAGTCCGTCCGCTTCTTCGACGTCGCCCACGAAGGTGCGCATGTCCGCGCTGTCGCGCAAGCAATAGAGCTTCTCGATGGGCTGCGGAACACCTCGCCGCGCAGCGTCGTTGTGTTGGTCACCGACGCTGTCTCAGAGGCCGCGGCGCAGTGCGCTGTCGCGCTGCTCAATTTCGGCCGCGCCCCAGTGATGGTCACCCGTTTCGTGCCTGAATTCGTCGGCGCCCTCGATGTCGTCATCGTCGTGGGCGATGCCCCCGACGCGGAGAACGCCACCCGCCTGATCAGCGCGGCTGCCGGCCGCGGCGCCGAGGTCGTGCTCGCCGGTCCCGCATCCGGCCCAGTGGTCGAGGACATCACGCC
>NZ_JAGKSD010000018.1 GCF_017942225.1 Corynebacterium sp. Marseille-P3884
GCACACGGCGTCCACCTCGCGCGCGCCGGGGACGAACACGAGGGTGCGGCCGTCGTGCGGGGTGCCCGCGAGCTGGGCGACGTGGCGGTAGAACTCCCGTGAGACCTCCGCGCGGCCCGGATGCGGGTGGTAGCTGACATCCAGCGGGTGGGTGACGGCCTCGGTGGCCAGGATCTGCGCGTCCATGTGCGCGGCGAGCGCCTTCGCGTCGAGGGTCGCGGACATGGCGGCTAGATAAAGGTCGTCGCGCAGAAACGCCACTTCCATCGCCATGGCCAGCACCAGGTCGGTGTCGAGCTGGCGTTCGTGGACCTCGTCGATCACTACCGCGCCGACACCGGACAGTTCCGGGTCTTTGAGCAGGCGGTTGAGCAGCACGCCCGGCGTGACGAACTGCACCAGCGACCCGTCCTTGTGTTCGCCGCGGATGGAGTAGCCGACGCGGTCGCCTAGGGGGGTGCCGTCGAGAAGCGCTAAGCGTCTCGCTGCGGCACGCACCGCAACGCGCCTGGGTGCGGTGACGAGTGTGATGCCGCCGTCGGTGGTGAGGTTGCTGATCGCGGGCGGCAGCAATGTCGTCTTGCCTGTGCCCGGTGGTGCCTCCACCACGAGCGGGCCGCGCGCCGGGAGGTCCCCGATGACATTCGCGACGGGGAGGCCTGCGCCGATGGTGGATAGGTCGAACATCGCCCTTAAATCTACCCGCGGTGTCGGATTGCGCACTGAAGTGTACATCCGTCCCTTAATTTCGCGGCCCGAAACGATTAATGTCCGGGGCAAGGGGGGAAAGAAATGAAAATCTACAGTTTCACAATCACGTACCGACCAGACCAAGACGAATTCAACGACGCATACCCGGCGGGCATTATGGCCGTCGATTCCATCACGGGGGAGATGCTCTTCACGGCGCTGCCCGCGGACCACCCGGCGGCACCGTTCGATCACGATGATGTGGTCGTCGATGAGCTCATGGAGTTCTTCGAGGACATGAAGCAATGGTTAATCGAGATGGACCGCAAGCAAGGAGCAGCGCTTCTCGACGGCCCGTTGAACTTCACCGACCGCATCGACATGGAGCAGAACCCTGATATTGAGGCTGACGACCTCGATACCGGGGTGCTACAGCTACTGCGCGACCACGTGCTTGCCGGACTCGGTCATAGCGAGGTTGTCTACCACGCTTTTTCCATCGTCCGCCGCATGGGTCCCGAGGAGAACTACCCATTGGCCGTGTTTGTCCTCGACCCGGTCAACTGGCACTTCGCCGGCCGCGTGTTCGGTAACCACAACCCGTACTTGCCGCGTCTGCCACGGCAGCAGCGCCGCGCGATCGACCGCGAGATGGCGAAATTCATCCGCAAGCTCGAACGCGGCAGCATTCAAGCGGCCTTCGAGGGGCTGGATCGCCCGCGCTTCGGGATCTTCTCGATCGACGATTACCAGGCCGTCACATCGCAGCACGCCATCGACCAGGCTTTAGCAGACCTGGATGAGATCTATCTCGACACCGATGGCGATGTGGATTTGGCGGGTTAGCTCGGCCTGCCTGGTGCGTCGAGTTGGCGGATCAGCTTCGCTGGGACTCCGCCGACCAACGAGTTATCGGGCACGTCTTTGGTCACCACAGCGCCGGCGGCGATGACGCAGCGGTCACCGATGGTCACACCAGGTAGGACGATCGCGCCGGCACCGAACCAGCAGTCGTCGCCGATGTTGATGGGGCGGCCGCGCTCCCAGCCGTCGGCACGCTCTTTCGCATCATTAACCGGGTGCTCGACGGTGATGAGCTGGCAACCTGGACCAAACAGGGTGCGCTTGCCCACGTTCACCTCAGCTACGTCCAAGATCACGCAGTTGTAATTGAGGAAGCAGCCTTCGCCAAAGGTGGTGTGCGCACCGAATTCGACCTGTAGCGGTGCGAAAACTTCAGGGATGGCGGAACCAGGGGCGAGGATGCCTTTCAAGAGCTCTTCCGCACGCTCAGAATTCAAATTGCCTAAAGAATTCAGTTCGCGGATGCGCTCCCACGCGGCGTGGCGGACAGTTTCCAGCTCGTCGGAATCCGGCTTGTACCAGCGGGAGGCGCGGAGGTCGGCGAGGTTGGGGTGTTCTGTCGCATCATCAAGCGTGGTCATATGCGCAAGGGTACGCGTTAAAAAACCAGTGCCCGCCGAGGGGCACGCCTACACTGCACCCCATGAGCGAGAAGAAGATTGCAGTAGTCACCGGCGGTTCCGCAGGCATCGGGGCGGCAGCGGCACGGGCATTGGCTGACGACGGCTACACCGTCTACGTCTGCGCCCGCCGCAAAGAGCTGTGCGAGAAGATCGCCGGCGAGATCGGCGGTGTGGGGGTGGAGCTGGATGTGACGGAGCAGGGGAGCGTCGATAAGCTTGCCGCGCAGCTTGAGCGCGTCGACGTGCTGGTCAACAACGCGGGAGGCGCGAAAGGGCTCGACCCGCTGCGCGAGGCCAAGCCCGAGGATTGGGACTGGATGTACCAGACGAATGTGCTGGGCACCGTGCGCGTGACCAAGGCGCTCTACCCGGCGCTCGTCGCGGCGGAAGGCCTGGTCATCAACGTCGGCTCCGTCGCCGGGTGGGACGCCTACGTCGGCGGGTCTGGCTACAACGCGGCCAAATTCGGCCTGCGCGCGCTCACCCGCGCTTTCCGGCGCGAGGAGGTCGACGCCCCCATCCGCATCACCGAGATCGACCCCGGCCGCGTGAAGACCGACTTCGCCTTCAACCGCTTCGGCGATGAGGCGCGCGCGGCGGAAGTCTACGACGGCAAGCTCAACCTGACCGCCGAGGACATCGCGGAGGCGATCCGGTGGGTGGCATCCCTGCCGCCGCACGTGAATATCGACACGATGAATATCATGCCGCGCGACCAGGCGGAACGTTAGTGGCGACCGGTCAGCTACTGGCGCTTGTCGGCGTCTGGGTCGCCGCGATTGCCAGCCCCGGCCCCGACATCGTCCAGATCGCGCGCCTCGGGGTGAAGTCGCGGGCGGCCGGAGTGGCGTGCGCCGTCGGAATCATGGTGGGCAACACCTTCTGGATTGCCGCCTCGCTGCTCGGCTTAAGCGCACTCATCCAGGCCGTGCCCCAGATCCTCGCTGTACTCCAACTCGTCGGCGGGGCGTACCTGCTGTGGATGGGCATCGGTGCTGTTCGTGCCGGGTTCGCCGTGAGGAAGGAAGCAGCGAACGATGGCACAGCCGGCGACACGGACGCGGTCGCAGCTGCCGACGTTCCGTCCTCCGCAGCCCTGCCGACCAGCACGGCTTTCCGCATCGGCGTGGCCACGAACCTGGCCAACCCGAAGGCGGTGCTGTTCTTCGGGGCGGTGTTCGCTCAGTTCGTCACACCCGGCATGGGGTGGGAGTGGATGCTGGTCATCCTGCTCACGCTGGTGGTGATCGGGGTGGCGTGGTTCGTGGGGTTCGCGGTGCTCGTCGATAAGTTCGCGGGCTTTCTGGACCGCCACGGGCATGTGGTCGACGTGGTCACGGGCGTGATCTTTGTGGCGTTGGCGGTGTGGATGCTCGTAGAGGGCGCTACGAGTCTGCTTTGAGTCGGAGACACCGTCGGTGTGCCGCGCTAGCATTGCGTTCATGATCCTCACTACCACGCAGACAGTTGAAGGCCGGACAATCACGGAATACATGCGCATCATCGGTGGCGAAACGATCACCGGCATGAACATGTTCAAGGACATCGGCGCGGGTTTCCGCAATATGGTGGGCGGTCGCGCGAGCTCCTGGGAGCAGGAGTTGATCCAGGCGCGCGACAGTGCGCTCAACGAGCTGTGGGAGCGCGCACGCCAGATCGGGGCGGACGCGGTCATTGGCGTTGAGCTGGACTATTCGCCGATGGGTGCGGATGGTTCGATGATGCTCGTCGCAGCGACGGGCACCGCGGTTCGGCTCGACTAGCGGCGAGCTGCTTACATAGAGGCATGGATGTAAGCATCAGCGGTGGCAGCATCAAGCTGGGCCAGTTCCTCAAGCTCGCGAATCTCGCGGAAACAGGTGGCCACGCGAAAGAGCTCGTTTCTTCGGGGGAGGTCGCGGTCAATGGCGAGGTCGTCACCTCGCGGGGGCATGAGCTTATCGACGGCGACGTGGTCTCCATTCCCTCCGCCTCCCTCAATGCCACTGTGGTGGCGGACGGCGGCGGGGATGATTATTTCGACGAGCGCACCGCCAACGACGATTTCGACCCGGAGAAGTGGAGGAATCTCTAACCCATGCCCGCTTTCGAAGCCCGCGAGGGCATGCCGTACTGGATTGACCTACTCACCTCGGAGACGAGGAAGTCGGCGTATTTCTACTCCCGGATTCTCGGCTGGGATGTCGCAGAGGGCGATTACCGCATCGCACGGCTGCAGAATATGCCGGTGGCAGGCATGGTGCCGCAAGAGGACATGCCGGACGCGTGGGTGACGTATTTCCTGTCCACCGATATCGAGCGCGACGCCCAGCGCGTGGGCGAGCTCGGTGGCTGGGTGCTGGCGCAGCCGCAGCAAGTGTCCTTGGGCACGATGGCGCTGTGCGCGGATGATCAAGGGGGCTGGTTCGGCCTGTACCAGCCGGAAGGGGAAGATTCCTTCGTCGCGGCCGGTGAGCCGGGGACGCCGGTGTGGCATGAATATACGTGTACGGGGGACGTCGATAAGCTTGCGCGTTTTTATGGCGAGCTGTTCGACTGGAACATCGTCGAAAACGACGGCTACCTGCTGGCCATGCAGGACGGCGCGGCATTCGCCGGGATCTGGGACGCGCGCGAGCAGATTCCCGCGGATGTGCCGAGCTTTTGGCGCTCATATCTGGGCGTGGCCAACATCGCGGAGACGCGCAGCCGCATCGAAGAATTCGGTGGCGAGGTGCTGCGCGGCCCGGAGAATTCGCCGTTCGGGCTGCTGCTGACCGCCGCGGATTCGACCGGCGCGGTGGTGACGTTGTGCGAGGTCGACGAACCCGTCGACGAAGAGACCCTCGACGAAGGCGATTCGATCCTGCACCTGTAGCTTGGATTCCGCAGTGTGTGAGTTGCGGTGCATAATGAGCCATTGTGAAACGATTCCTCGCCGCCGCGACAACGACCGCGTGCCTGCTCACCGCGCTTGCCGCGCCGCAGGCTGACGCCGTCGATGTCATTCCCGGCGACCCCGGGGAACGAACTGATCTGGCGGTCTACCACGCCGACGGCCACTGGACGGGGTCGCCGAATGCGCGCGAGTCCCGCCCGGCGCTGTCGTTGGCGAAGCTGTACCTCGGCTACTACGTCCTGGCGAACGGCACCCCTGAGGAGCGGGGCAAAGTTCTGCGGATGATCCGCGTGTCCGATGACTTGCTCGCCGTCGAGCTCGATGAGAAGTACCCCGATGCGATCAACGACGTCGCCGAAGACTTTGAGCTTTCGGGAACCTACAGCGCCGGCTACTGGGGAAAATCGGAGACCACGCCGTACGACCTGGCGAAATTCGTCATGGCGATCATGGACGATCCCGTCGCTGAGCCCCTGATTCGCGGCATGGCGAATCACGCCCCGTATGCCCAAGACGGGTTGAAACAGGACTTCGGCACGGACCAGATAGATGGGGCAATCGGATCGAAATTCGGGTGGGCCGACGACCGGGAGTCCGCGTTCGGGTCGGTCTCTTTCGGCCCGGACTGGGTCGTTGCCGCGATGAGCTACGGCGATATCGACGAGCACACCGACGACGTGCACGCCTGGATCGACCAGTCCGAGAAGAATCGTCTGTCCTTCGGCGTCGACCGCGACACGATCGATGCGCTCGATATCGCGAATGGCGCTGAATCGCTGACCGTGTGGTCATCGGAACGGGTGCGTTGGGGCCTCCACACCGTCGGACAACCGTTCGTGGAGCGGTGACCGTAAGGCGCGGAGGCGTGGATTATGCCCGGAGGCGGTCCGCGATATCGCGGACGATTCGCCGGTACTCCTCCGGCGTGGCGATGATCCCGCAGGTTCCCGGGTGCCCGATGGCGGCCGCGGAATAATCGGGGGAGGGCTCGACGAGCGCAGCCGCGCTGACCAGCGCAATCCCGTCCGGCGCCTCGTGCTGTTTTGCGATGATCGCGGTGGTTGCCGGCTGCTGCTTTGCGACGACATCCAGTACCGCAGCGACATCGCCGTCCCGCTGCGGGTCGGGAAGGTCGATGATGGTGGTGCCCGACAGTTGGGCGATCGCCGCGATCAGCGGGCGCCAGTGGTGCTCGACAGCGCGGGGCCCGAAGCCGGGGTTGAGCGAGACAGCCCAGCGGCCGACGCTGGTGTCCGTGGGCACGAACACGCGGGCACCCAGCTCGGGCAATTCGGGTAGCTCGCGTGCGTCGACATCCATGCCGTAGGCGACACCGGGCATCGTGTGGTCCAAGCCTGAACCGAGCATGAGCATCGCTGCGTGCGTGAGGCGGTCCGGCAGCGCGGCGAGGTAGCGGTCGAGAGCGTCGTCGTCCGCCGGCACCGGGTAGCTGTTCTCCATGTAGGAGACGAGCTGCGCCAATTGCTCCGCCGGCGGGAGCGAGCGTTCCACACCGCCGACCTGGAAGTCCTCGAGGTGCTGTTCGTTGACTGGGTAGGCGGCGTCGGTTTCGCCGGCAGGCAGGGGCGCGTCAGGTTCGACGGGCTCCGGGACGTGGCGCATGCGCGCCTGCGCGGCGGCGAAATCGGGGGAGTGGTCGGGGGAAACTGTCACCAGATCACCACGCGGTCATCCGGGGCGACCCACATCTGGGAGTCTTCGTCCACATCGGGGAATGCCTCGTAGAACTCGGCGATATTGCCGGCGATGACATTGCAGCGGAACTCGGCGGGCGAGTGCGGGTCGATGGCCAGGTACTGTTCCGCCATCTCAGGGCGGATCGCGGTGCGCCAGATGCGGGACCAGGACAAAAATAGGCGCTGCAGGCCGGTGAATTCTTTCCCGTCCAGTTCCTTCGAGGAGCCGTCGGTGTCGAAGGGGAGGGCGGGGCCGTCGTCAAGCTGCTTGTCTTTGAGGTAGTTCTTGTACGCGACGACGGCGATGCCGAGTCCGCCCAGGTCGCCGATGTTCTCGCCCAGGGTGAATTCGCCGTTGACGCCGGCGGTCTCGCGGCCTTCGAGGACGTGCGGGACGAGGCCGTTGTACTGGTCGACCAGCTTGCTCGTCAGCTCTTCGAAGCGGGCGCGGTCGTCGTCGGTCCACCAGGAGTTGAGGTTGCCGGCGCCGTCGTAACGCGAGCCCTGGTCGTCGAAGCCGTGGCCGATCTCGTGGCCGATGACGGCGCCGATCGCCCCGAAATTCTCCGCGGGGTCAGCGTCGATGTCGAAGAACGGCGGGCGCAGGATCGCGGCGGGGAACGTGATGTCGTTGACCACCGGGTTGTAGAACGCGTTGACGGTCTGCGGGGTGGTCACCCACTCGTCGCGGTCGGCGGGCTTGCCGATCTTGGCCACCTGGTAGTCGTGCTCGAATTCGGCGCCCGCGCGCACGTTGGCGACGAGATCGGCGCCGCTGCGGGAGAAGTCGAGGCCGTCGTAGGAGCGCCATGTGTCGGGATAACCGATTTTCGCGCGGAATTGCGAGAGCTTCTCCAGCGCGCGCTCGCGGGTGGCGGGCGACATCCACGCGAGCTCGCTGATGCGCTCGCGGTAGGCGGCGACAAGGTAGTCGACGAGCTTCAGCATTTCGTCCTTGGCTTCCGGGGAGAAGTGCTTATCGACGAACACCTTGCCCATATCTTCCCCCACCAGCGATTCTGCGAGGGCGATGCCGCGCTTCCACCTGTCGCGCTGCTGCGTCGCGCCGGACAGCGCGGTGCCGTAGAACTCAAAATTGGCGGCGCCGACCTCCTCCGGCAGCACGCCGGCGCGGGAGATGAGAATGTGCCATGTCGCCCACAGCTGCCAGTCCGGCAGGGTCTCGGGGCGGAGCATCGCCGCCAGCTCCACGGTGTAGGAGGGCATCATGTCGATGACGCGGCCGTCGGAAAGCCCGGAGCCGCGCAGCAGCGTCTGGATGATGGCGGGCAGGTCGCTCAGCTGCTTCGGGTTGTATGTCTTCACTGCGTCGCGGCTGGCCACGACATCCCAGTGGCTGTGCGCGATCTGCTTCTCTGTCTCCACGATGCGCTGTGCGGCGGTGGCCGCGCTGAGTCCGAACAGGCGCGACGGGTCGAGGAAGCCGAGCATGCGCTCGACGTGGGCGCGGTACTTCTTCAGTGTCTCGGCGTGCGCCGGGTCGCGGTAGTACGCCTCGTCCGGCAGGCCCAGGCCCGACTGGACCAGGTACGGGACTGCTTCGTCTCCCTCGGAATCCTTTTCCACCCAGTAGGCCAACGGGCCGGAGATGCCGCGGCGGTCGAGTGCGCCCAGGTTACGGGCGAGTTCTTCGATGTCGGCGACGCTGAGGAGGGCGAAATCGTCATCAAGCGGGCTCATTCCTGCTGCGTTGATCGCGTCAATGTCCATGAACGCCGCGTACAGGTCACTCGCGCGGCCTGTACCTTCCTTGACGAGTTCGTGCACATCCTCCTCGGCCCTGTCGCGCAGGCCGTGGAAGGTGCCGTCCACACCGCGGTCATCGGGGATGACGTGGCTTTCCAGCCAGGGTCCGTTCACAAGTCGGTAAAGGTCCTTCATAGGACCCCACTGTAGTGAAAGGCCGGGAACCGAATACGCGGTTCCCGGCCTTTGTATGTGTTAGCGCCCTAGTCCTTCTTCTCGTACGGGTCGCGAATCTTCATGTCGGACTGCTTCCACAAGCCGGAGCGGGTGATCTCCTCGTGGTTGATCTCAGCCTCAGCGGGTGCCTCGCCCTTCGAGTTGGTGCGCAGCACGTAGCGGTAGGCCGAACCCCAGTCGCGGTGCCAGTCCTGGTCGAGGTAGCCCGGCATCTCGTAGGCAGAGTTCACGGCCTCGGCGGTAGACATCGCGCCGCCGCCCATGAAGTCCTGGAAACCGCTGAGCTGCTCCTTGCCAGGGGCGTCCGGAGCCACGCGGAACTGCGGGATCTCCGTAACACCGGCGTAGTGGTTGAACGTGCGGTGGCACGGGAACTGCAGCGCGACCGGCCAGTCGAGCAGACCCGGGGTCTCCGAATCGAAGACGTCGGTGATGTGCTCGAGCTTCGGGTTGCGCAGCGGGGTCAGCGCCATCCACTCGTATGGGTCGAGGTTCAAGTCCTCGCCCACCAAGCGCACGACGTTCGCGCCCTCCGGCAAGTCCGAGATGGGGTAGCGGAGGTTGCGCCACTTAACGCGCGGGCCCGGATCCATCATCTCCACCTCGCCGATGTCGGTGACGGAGCCGCCCTCATTGCGGGTGCCGTACTCGAGCTTGATGGTCTGGCCTTCCTTCTCCTCGCCGTTGATGTCGTGGTGCGCCAGGCGGCCGGCAACGGAGGTGACCAGCAGCGGCGCTTCCTCGGTGGCTTCCGGCAGCTCGAACCAGGACGTGGTGATCTCGGAGGAGGACTGGGCCTCTTCATCAAAGGTGCCCAGCACCGGGATGCGGTTGTAGTCCAGGTTGAACGGAAGGCGCACCGTAGAGCCGTTGATGCCGATCTGGTCCTCGGAACGGTTGCCCTGGGTGCCGGCGCGGCTGGTGGACTGGACGGTGTCGGAGGTGACGTCGTCGCCCTTGGTGTTCGAGCCGGTGGCGGTGTCGGTGCCCGTGCTGGTTCCGGTGCTGGCGTTCGAGTCTGAACTGTCGGCATTCGCCGCATTCGCCGAGCCCGTAGCAGTGCCTGCACCCGTGTCGGCGTTTGCGGCCGGGTCGTTGCCGATGGCGCCGACGCTCGCCGAGCCTTCGTTGTCCGAGTCGATGTAGGCGGGCACACCTTCGGGGTGGAAGCCGCGGACAGTGCCGGATTCGAGCGAGGATCCGAGTGGGACGCCGTCGACGGGAGTGAGGAAGGAGTCGTTGGTGTTGGTCTCCAGCAGAACATCACTGCTGAGCTGGCAGGTATTGCCCTTCAAGGAGCGGACGTTGCCCATGCCGACGGAGTAGGCGGGTGCCTGGTCAATAAAGGACTTGGTGAAGGTCAGGCATGAAAACGCCACGATCAAGATGGAGGCAACGGCAATGGGTGCGGTCATGGCGGTGCGGAAGCGGGAGCCTTCTGCGGCCTCCGCAGCCTCGAATTCCTCGACTCGGCCGGCTTCTTCGGCTTCGGCACGGCGCTGGTTGTAGCGCAGGGACTGGACAACACCGACGATCACGGTGATCAAGCACAGCGCCAGCATGACCGAGCTGGCTTCGACGCCCTTGAGCTGGACGGTCTTGTCCCACCATGGGACGGCGAACGAGGAGACGTACCACCATGCGTTCCAACCGGCCAGCGAGAGCGCCATGAGGAACATGACGGCTGCGAGCGCGAAAGTGCGCGCGCGGGCGGACTGCGCGGCGATCTGGGCCAGCACGACAGCGCCGAGAGCAGCTGCGGCGCCGGCGAGGCCCGCGTAAATGCCGAAGTGGTGGGTCCACTTCGTCGGGGTGAACATGAGGAAGAACATGGACAGCGCGAAGATCGCGAGCATGCGCTTCGTCGGGGCCTTTTCCGCGCCCTGCACGCTGCCGAAGCGGGACATGCTCCACAGCACCAAGCCCAGGCAGAACAGCAACGTGAACATTGCGTATCGACGAGTCAGCGACCCGTCCACCGCCGCCTCAAAGAGCGTGGAGTAGCGGACGTACTCGTTGAACCACTCCAGTGCAGGGCCGACCTCCGAACGGACAGATGTGGCCTCCAGCACCGCCGCGAGTGTCTGGTCGTGGAAGACCGGGATCATCACTGCGAAGCCCAAGCCGAGGAACGGCAGGACGAATGCTCCCTGAGGAGCGATCGAGGTGCGCTCGCGCACGATGCGCAGCAGATGCGGCAGGCACACCAGGAAGACGCCGACGGCGGTCAAGCCAGTCGGTCCGCACGCCAGAGTGAAGGCCGCGAAGACAGTGCCGAACGCGGCGGGCAAAAGGCGTCGCGAAGCGATGGCGCTTTCAAAGGATGCCCAGGTGACAATCGTGCCGAGAGCGATGACCGGCTCTGGGCGCAGACCGTTGTCGTACGGCATCCAAAACGCCAGGAACATGAACGCGGCGGTCCAGTACGCCACGCGCCGGGTGGCAATGGACGCGCCTAGCCGCGGCAGGATCTCGCGGGAGAGCACCCACCAGATGGCGATGCCGGACAGCAGCGTCGGAATGCGCATCCACGCCGAGGCGGTGCTGACCTTCGCCAGAAGCGACAGCAGGTTGTAGAACGGAGCGCCGAACGGCGATTCAGGAACGCCGTACCAGCGGTAGTAATTGGCCATGTAGTCCGAGTCGTTGGCCACGCGCGCCATGGTGAGCAAGAAGCCGTCGTCGGAGGTGTTCGCACCGAAGAAGTGCCAGAACAGCAGCAGACCGACGACCACGGCGTCGAGAGGCTTGAAGGAACGCCATTCCGGGCGCAGCGGACGCAGACGCTTGCCGTCCAGCAGGTCGAGGCGCGCCAAGGACCACAGAGCCACGATCGCGGACAAGGTGCCGCCGATCATGGCCAGCCACTTCACTGCGGTGGGCTCAGAGGTGAAGCGGGAATTGATGTCGACGTGGGCGGAAAGGCCGGCGTCGATAAGCTCTTGCGCCTGCTCTTCCGAAAGCTCGCTGTAGATGCCTGTGAGCTGGGGACGCATGTCTTCGTCGGTCTCTTCCGCGAAGTCCGTGCCCGGCACCTCGACCGTGATGCCGTCGCCTGTGGCAGAAAGGTGCAGCGCCGCGTCCTCGGCCTTGCGTGCTTTGTCCAGCTCATCGGGTGTGAGCTCGAAGATGACCTCGTTGAGCGAGGAGACCGTCAGCCCGCCGTCCTCCGGGACCGTGATGAACAGGCCGCGGTCCAATGCCTCCGTCGAATCCTGCGGCAAGGTGGACAAGATATTGGTCTGATTCGGGTTCAGCGCATCCGTCACGCTCAGCGGAATGGTCAGGTCCATCGACTCTGGCGCCAGCGAAATCAGCGGCGCGTTCACCGAATTGAGCGACCCGTTCTGCGGCCAATCGAAAGACGACTGAACCTGCTTCACCGGCAGAAGCGGCGTGAGAACGAAGAACAGGAACGCCAAGATGCCCGACAGCATCGCCGTCCGGCTCAACCAGCGGGGACTCCTTTTTGACGTGGACGCGACGCGGGTGCTGCCCGCGGTGCGCGCGTCTGCCTGGTTTGTTTCTTCCACCTTGCTCACCTTGTTCACGGCGGCTGATTCTACTTTCTGCTTCTTGCTCACTTGTTGCGGACCACCACCACGAACGGGCCGAATTGCTCGACCGTCCAGTCGTCGGAATCGAATGCCTTCGGGTTGAAGAACAACGCCTCGTAGTGGACATTCGGCTGACTGGGGAAGATGTCGTGGGCGATGTGGGTCTTCCACGGTTCGTCCGGGTCGTCCTCGCTGCCGCGCAGCAGGAAGACGTCGGGTGCGCGCCAGCGGTTGTTCGTCTCATCGACAGCGGCGGTGAAGGCAGCGGGATCCGACAGCTCGCCAAACGAGCCGCGGGCCCACGACGCGATGTGTTCGTTGCGGGCGTCGAATTCGCCGAGCGGATTCGCATAGTGGCTGGTGAAGGCGTTGAACCCGTGGTACGGGTGGTAGGCCATGAAGTTGATCTCGTCGGTGAACATCACGGTGTCGGCGGGGGTGTAACCCTGCTGCTGGATGAAGTCGTGGATCTGGATGTAGTAGCGCCCCACATCGGATTCGCGCAGGTCGGCGCGCTCACCATTGCCGTCGGTGCCGGTGTAGGCCTCGTCGATGAAGCTCTCGTTCTCGTCCGGAATCTGTTGGACATAGGCCAGCGTTCCGGCGCCGAGCAGAACGACGAAGACAGCCGTGACAATGCGGTTGCCACGCTCGCCGAGCCTATCCGGGTAGAGCAAGTCCACGCCGACGAGTCGCAGGTCCGCGATCGCGAAAATGCCGGCCGTGGACAACAGCAGCGCGATGAGCACCTCCACGCGGAAGCCGAGCAGGGTCGTGCCGGTCAACGCGACGACCATGGAACCGAAGACCCAGGCGTAGCAGACGCTCACCGCCGTGGCGAGGTAGGTGATCTCCGGTTCACGGAAGCGCACGATGATGTAGATGAGACCGATCAGGCTCAATGCGCCGATAGCGGTCAACGAGAAGAACGGCAGCGGGATCGTGGTGCCCTCAGACGGCAGGAAGTGCTGCGCGGTCGACTTCACAGCCTCCGGGCTGCGGATCAGCCCCAGCAGATACGGAGCCCACGCCACCAGGGCGATCGCGATGGAACCGAAGCCGATCACGGCCAGCTGCCGCACCGGCACCCACCAGCGCTGCCAGCTGGGGCCGGAGGCGATGGCGGTGGCGGTGAAGGTGGTCATCATCAGCGCCAGGATGCCGGTGAAAAGGGTGTAGAAGCAGGCGGAAATGCCCAGATACACCATCAGCCCGATCGTGGAGGCCCACGAGCCGCGCATTGCGCGGAAGCCCATCACGGCGGCGGCGGGAACGCCCATGGCCACGACGGCGGCGTACGGCTCGTCCGGCACCATCGTCAGGCAGATTGCCGTGGTGGTGATAGCGATGCACGTGGCGATCGGCAAAGACCCGAGCAGTTTGCGCCACACCGGCACCAGGGCGGAACCGGCAGCGGCGATGGAGACCAGAGCCCACGGCTGGTACACCTCCCAGCCAGGCATGCCGAGCAGGTTCGATAGGCGCCCGCCGAGCCAGAACCACCCGAGCGGGTAGAACGACGGCAGGTCCACGTAGTTCATGTCCTGGTTCGTGGCGGTCTCCGCCATGCGCGTCAAAAACTGGGTGCGGAAGCCCTGGTCGACCTGGATGCCGTCGAGGTACAGCTTTGTCGCGGAAAGCGGAATGCCGAGCGCGGATACGACGAGGCCGGAGGGGGCGAGGGTGCACACGATCTCCGTCAGCACCGTGCGCCAGCGGGGTCGCGGGTCCTCGCCGTCACGCAACCACAGCCAGATCAGCACACCGACGGCGACGACGACCAAAAGGGAGCACGCCGTCGCAAGCGCGCGGGTGACCATGGAGACGTTGAACGCCGCGAGCGACACCGAGTGCAGCACGTACCAGCAGGCCAGCGTGAAAACGGCGCCGCCGAGCAGGGCGCAGACAAAACGCACCAGGGCGGCTGGCGTCGATAAGCCGTCTGGTGCGTACGCGGAAACGCGCCTGCGCTCCGCAATTGTCGATCCTGACTGCCGTTCGCGCTGCTCGGTGAGGTGCTCTGTCATACCTGACAGTCTCCCACAGCGCGGGGCAGTTCCCGGTATTAGAAGCTCAAGCGGCGCATGATCGGCGCCGGGATGTGCTGCAGCACGAGCGAGATCGGCCCGAAGAGCTTGTGCACGAACACGTTCGGCTTGCCAGCAAGCGCGGCGTTCACAGCAGCTTTCGCCACATCTTGCTTATCGACGGTCAACGGCGCCTCATCCAGCCCCTGCGTCATCTTCGTGCGGACCTGACCCGGACGGACGACGGTGACCGTCACACCTGAATCGCGCAGCGCTTCGCCGAGCTGGGTGTAAAAGCCGTCCATGCCCGCTTTGGTCGCGCCGTAGACGAAATTCGAGCGGCGCACCTTCATGCCCGCCACCGAGCTCATCGCGATGATGCGGCCGTGGCCCTGCTCCTTGAGCTTCTGGCCCAGCAGCACGCCCACCGAGACCGGAGCGGTGAAGTTCGTCTGCGCGGAGGCGACCGCCGCCTCCTGGTTCTGCCAGAGTTCTTCCTGGTCGCCCAGGGTGCCGAATGCCACGATGGCCACGTCCACGTCGCCGTGCGCGAAGGCCTCCTCGATGACGGCCGGGTGGGACGCGGTGTCGAAAGCGTCGAAGTCGATCACGCGCACCTCGCCGGCGCCGTGGCTGGTGACCTCTTCCACGGCGGCGTCGATACGCGGGCTGTTCTTGCGTGCCGCGAGCGTGACTGTCGGGGAGCCGCCGCGCGATGCGATCTCGTCGACAATCGCGAGACCGATCTCGCTCGTGCCGCCGAGAAGAAGAATGTTCTGTGCCTGTCCAACTGCGTTGAGCATTGTGTTTCCTCTTTTTCTTCAGGTAGGGCGGGGCTAGGAGAGTTCCAAGCGGCGGGACATATCGGAGGCGAAGACCCCGGTCGGGTCGATGGCGCGGCGGGTGTGAAGCCAACTGTCCATCTCCGGGTACATCTTGTGGAAATTCTCGGCGGAGGTGCGGGACTCCTTAGCCAGGTAGAGGCGTCCGCCGAATTCCATGACCTGCTCATCGAGGCGGTCGAGGAAGGCATGCAGGCCGTCGCGGATCGGGAAGTCCACGCACACATTCCAGCCGCGCATCGGGTAGGACAGCGGCGCACGGTTGCCCTCGCCGAACAGCTTGAACACGTTCAGCGCGGTGTAGTGGCCCGACGACTGGATGTCGTAGATGATCTGCTTGAACGGCTCGACCGCGTCCGTGGGCACCACGAACTGGTACTGCAGGAAGCCTGCCTTGCCGTAGCCGCGGTTCCACTCCGCGATCATGTCGAGCGGCTGGTAGAACTGCGTCAGGTTCAAAATATCGTTCTGGCTGGGCGAACCCATCATGTAGTACGCCTCGCCGATCGCCGACAGCGTCAGCTTGTTCATGGTCCAGGACGGGAAGATGTCAGGTACCGTCATCAGCTGCGGGGCGGAGAATTTCAGCGGGTTCTTCGCCAGCTTCGGTGCGTACTCTTCCAGCTGCGCGAGCGTTGCCAGCGAGCCGCGGGAGATCGTGGAGCGGCCGGTCTTCGGCGGCGCCGAGATCGCGTCGAACCATGCCGAAGAGTAGGTGTAGCCCTCCTCCTGGCCGTGGGAGTGCTCCTCGATCGTCTCGTCGAGAGTCGTGGTGCGCACCGTGTCGGAGATGAAGTAGGCGGTCTCCGTGAAGGTCATTTGGATGCGTGCGCGCAAGATGATGCCGGTCAGGCCCATGCCGCCGACCGTCGCCCAGAACAGGGAGCCGTCCGGGTCGTCCGTGGAGCCCTCCGGCTCCAGGTGCAGCACGCGGCCGTCGGCGACGAGCAGCTCCATGGACAGGACATGGTTGCCGAAGGAGCCGGCGGAGTGGTGGTTCTTGCCGTGAATATCCGGGCCGATCGCACCGCCGATGGTGACCTGGCGGGTGCCCGGCAGAACCGGAACCCACAGGCCGTACGGCAGTGCCGCCTTCATCAGCTGGTCGAGGGTCACGCCCGAGTCGACGTCGACAATGCCCGTGGACGGGTCAATGTCGTGGATCTTGTTCAGCGCCTGGATGTCGACGACCAAGCCGCCGCCGTTTTGCGCCGGGTCACCGTAGGAGCGGCCCATGCCGCGCGCGATGACGCCGCGGCGACGGTTCACCGGCAGCGTCGCGTTGTCCTCGGCGACCTGGCGGACTGCTTCCTTGATCACATCCACATCCGGCGTGGACAGGACGTGAGCGGTGGACGGGGCGGTGCGGCCCCAGCCGTAGAGCGATTTCGTGGTGGTGTGAAGTTCCATCTCTTCCATCCCCATAGGTTGTGGTTGCCCATTTGGGCACTGGGGGCCAGCCTACTCCCGGAACTTCGGGTGCCCGGGGGTCAAAATGCCTCGAGGAGGGGGACAGCGAGAAGAATCACAGCTCCATGATCTCGCGGATCCGCTCCGGCAGATCCTCCTGGCTCGTGATCGTCGGCTTGCCCGATTGCTGGTATTCGCGCAGTTCTTCGTAGACGATGCCGCGGCTCGTGCTATCTAAAAGCGGCAGTTCCTGCGCCACCAAACGGGTCATGAAATCATCCAGCGGCAGGTCGGTGAGCTGGGCGGCGATGTGCGGGGAATCATCATGATTGACCATGTGAGCCATCTTACGGCGGGCTTTCACCCCGGTAGGATGGCGGCATGACGGAGCAGACAAAGCAGCAGACAGTCCAGGAGCAGACAGGCGAGGAGCGCATCGACTACAACGCCCTGGACAACACCACCGGCGGCCGGTTGATCCAGGCCGCGTTCGCGGTCGCGTTCACGGCGGTGCCGGACTACGTGCGTTCGACTCCGGGACGCGTGGCGGCCTGGGTGGGCATCGCTGCGGCGTTCGGCGGCACGGTCGCCGCGTTCAACGCCTTCGACGAGGACCCGCGCAATGACCTCACCGCGCGCGTGGAGAACACGCCCGAGACGGGCAGCCCGGCCAAGACATGGGGCCTTCTCCTCGGCGGTCTCGCACTGCTCGTCGGCAGTACGCGCCTGAGCATCGCGGTACAGAGCAAGCTTGCCGACGCCCTGCGCCGCCGCGGCGCAAAGCGCCCGAACACGGTGCTCGGCCTCATCGGCGGCGCCCTAATTTTCGCTGGCTCGGAGGCCGAGGCTCGCGCCACTGCACGTTAATCGGCACTAGGGTGGGGCTTATGCCGAGTACGTTGTATCGACCGCGACGCCGCCAGCAGGTGGCGTCTGTCGTCGACCTCGACGCAGCTCGCGCCCGCCTCCGCGGCGTCCGTCGCAGCCGCACGTTGCTCGTGCGTTGTGGCACATCGCTTGCCGACGAAGAGATCATCCGCCACATCGGCCTTTGCTCCGACAGTTCTCTCGAGGATGTCCAGCGCGCCCTCCACATCGCTTTCGCGGTGCCGGGGGACACGCCCACCCCGAGCCGCTTCACCCTCGCCCCTGCTGATTCCGGCCGGCTCGAACTTACCGCCACCCTCGGCGAATTCCTGCGCGACGGTGGCGACGAATTGTTCTTCCACTGGGGCTTGTGGTGCTTCAGGCTGACCCTGCTCGATACCTATCCCCGCGACACCGCCACTCCGCGTGCACTCTGTGTCGCCGGTGCCGGTGATTTCGCGGGCTCGCCTTTCGACGTTTCCGCCATCAACGCCCAGCTCCTCGGCCCGTTGGCTGTCGAGAACGTGATGGCTAGTGTCCGCCCCGAGGTCGTCGATGTCGTCTCACGCTCCAAAGCGATGGATTTCATCCCGCTGCTCCAGGCCCTCGACCTGTCACGGCCCGCATACCTCACCCCCTCCGTCGACGACATCCTGCAGACACTGCCGCGCGAGAAAACCCCCCAAGCCCGCGACGCCTTTTGGTGCACGCTCCTCGCCCTGTCTTGCCTTGTCGACGACGCCACCACCGATGACGTCACCGAATCCGCCATGGCGGCCCTTGGCTGGACCGCCGCCGACGGCAGTCCTTTGTGCGCCAGCCAGATCCAGCAACTCTGCGCTGGCTCCCTGGTGCGACTCGCATCCGTGGGGGGATATGGGGCGGGGGGAAGGTCGGCCGTCGATAAGCTTGATCTTTATCGCGCACTGCTTCGGGTAAAGTAATCCGGCGTGTCATCCAAGGTTGAAGTGAGCCGGCCCGCGAACGCGAAGAAACAGCTGGTCAGGTTCCTCGCTGTCGGCGTATTCTGCGCCATGCTCGATTTCGGGCTGACGTATACGCTCACCCACGTTGTCGGCTACGACCGCCTCGTGGCCAAAGTCTTCGGCTGGTGCCTGGGCACGCTCGTCGCGTACCTGCTGAACTCCAAGTACACCTTCCAGGCGAAAATCACAGGTAAACGCGCGCTCGCCGTGTTCATCCTTTACGCCTCTACCCTCGGCGTGCAATGGGTGCTCTACGCCGTGACCAATGCTCCGCTGCGCGCCCTCGGTCTCGTTGATCCGTGGAAGGATGCCGTCTCGTTCGTCATCGCTCAAGGCGTGGCCACCATCACCAATTTCGTGCTTCAGCGCGTGCTCATCTTCCGCGAGCCCTCGCGCGTCGTCATCGAGGAGGAGCCGCGGTAGCCCGCGGTTTAGGGGCGCTGGAAGTCTTCCTGCGCGCCCATGCGCAATAGCTTCAGCCACTCCCTGAATTCCTGCGGGCTGCGGCGCTGAACGAGGAAGAACCACCCGAAACGCACCAGCTCCTGCAGCTTCATTTTCTGCATTCCGCGCTGATTGATGATGTACCCGCGGTTGCGGTAGGTGAAATAGCGCTTCGTGTCGTTGTCCGGCCACTGCGCGTGTGCGCGTCCGCCCATGATCGGGTGGAATTCCGCCGACCCGTCCGGATGCAGATACGCCGTGGTCAGCGCCGTTCCGTACTTCAAGCCCGACTGCGCCAGCCGACGGTGGTACTCCACCTCGTCGCCGCGGATGAACAGGCGGTAATCCGGCACTCCGATCCGTTCCATCGCTTTCGCACTGATCAGCGCGCCGTTGAACAAGCTCGCGTACTGGGGCAGGAAATCCCCCTCCAGCTCATCGCGGCGGCGGTGCCACGTCAGGCCTTGTCTTAGCGGAAAAGCGAGGCGGTTCGGGTCGTCGATATTGCACACCACCGGTGAGACCTCTGCGAGCTGCTCCCGTTGAGCGACTGCGTACAAGGTCTCTAGGACGTTCGCGTCCGCCGGACGGCCGTCGTCGTCCGCGCACCAGATCGCGTCCGCCCCCAACGCCAGTGCGTGCAGGAAGCCGTACGCGAAACCGCCCGCGCCGCCGAGGTTTGTCCGCGACGGCAGGTAAACGGCTTTCTCGCCTGCCATTTCATTGACCAGGTCCTGGACTTCAGATTCGCAGCCGTTGTCGACCACGACCACCCAGTTCACCGGGTGCGTCTGGTTCACGACCTGCTCCAAAGAGTGCCGCAGCAGCTCCACCCGCTTATGCGTCACGATCACCGCAGCCGTCGTGCCCTGCGGATTCAGCGTTGCATCGGCGTTGGCTTCGGCGTTGTCGCGGGAGCTTCCAGCGGGGGAATTCATGCGCCCCATTCTGCCACGCGGCACGGCTCACACCAGACACGGAACCACCGTGCAGTTCGGGGAAGTCTAACCGTGTATGAACTCGAAGAAACCCACACCTATTCGCAAGACCGTCGCCCTGCGCAACAACATGGATGTCACAGGACTGGTCCATACCTTCCTGCGGGCCGATGGTGTTGGAACCCCAGTCTCACGACAATACTTCACTACTGACCCGGTGTTACTCCCTTTAGAACTCGCAGGTAAAACCTCGCTGTTTCATCCGCGCAAGATTGTTTATCGGGTGCCAGCGGCTGCTCGTGCAGTGGCAATGGCACTAGAACGCCCAGATCATTCGGTAGGGGGAATGAGCGCTTTGGCGATCTACGGCCTCCGGTATTTCGTTGATTCCTGCGATACCGCGCTATACGGCCCAGTTGCCAAAACGGAATTTGGTTCTGTGTATGCGCCAACGGTCTTTCGGGCTTCGGACCGCGAACTATGGGTCGTGAGATATCAGGGCCACAAAATCCGGATATCTACCCCGTACGATGCCTTGACCGAGGCGCTGAAGCATCTTCGTCAAGGCATCAATGCATGGGAAGCTCACTCAATCGCTGGGGTCGATCCGGGCACTGTTCGCGCGATTCAGCTTGTCGACGCCTGCCGTCGCAGGTTCGACCTCGATCCCCTCCAGATTGAACAGGCCGGTAAGCAGCGCCTAGCTCAGAGGTGGCTGCGGAAAGTCCTCCGGCTGTCCAGTGATGGTTCTGATTCACCGAAAGAAACGGAGATGCGCTTGCTGTGCTCTGCCGTCTGCCAAGCTCATCGCTTGGAATTGAAAGAGCAGGTGGCGCTCATTGATGACGGGAAGATCTTGACGGTTTTTGACCTCGCTTTACCTGAGTTGAAGATCGGGATCATGTACGACGGTGAGGATCATTTGAGTAGACAACGTCGGAATCGGGATTCGCGGATCAACATGCGAGCCGCGATTTTTGGATGGACAGTGTTAAGGGTGAGCAAGGAAACACTAGGGGCGGTGGGCAAGGCCCTTGATGAGTTGATCCGCAGGCGCTCTTGAAAAAATCGACACGCCAAAATCCGGCGTCTAATAAAAACGCAGGTCATGGCGTTGCCAGGAATCGTTGGCTTGCGGGGGATGTCGATTTTTTCAAGGACGCATTCCGTTCACAGACTGGGAGGTCCACCAGCTGCGTTTGTCTACCGTTAGACCTCTTCATCGTCCTCCTCGTCGAAGCGGGTGAGAAGGTCGCGGACGTAGTCTCCGGCTTCGGGGCCTTCGTAGTCTTCGACGACTTCGTCGACGAGACCGGCTTGCTTGATCTCGCCCTTGTCCACCCAGAGGGCGGTGTTGCAGAGCTGGGCCAAAAAGTCATTCGAGTGGCTAGCAAACACCAGGATGCCCGAACGCTTGACCAGTTCGGCGAGGCGGACGCGGGCTTTGGCCATGAAGGCGGCGTCGACGGCGCCGATGCCTTCGTCGAGAAGAAGAATCTCAGGCTCAATGGATGTCACGACACCGAGGGCGAGGCGCACGCGCATGCCCGTGGAGTAGGTGCGCAGGGGCATGGAGAGGTAGTCGCCGAGTTCGGAGAATTCAGCGATCTCGTCCATCTTGTCTTTCATCTGCTTGCGGGTCTGGCCGAGGAAGAGTCCGCGGATGATGATGTTTTCGTAGCCGGAGATCTCCGGGTCCATGCCGACGCCGAGGTCGAACACCGGTGCTACCCGGCCGCGGACATCGGCGACGCCGCGGGTGGGTTCATAAATACCGCTGAGCAACCGAAGCAGCGTGGATTTACCTGCGCCGTTGTGGCCGACCAGTCCCACGCGGTCGCCTTCGCGCAGGTGCAGGTTGATGTCTTTGAGCGCCTCGACAACGACGGTATTGGAGTCGTTCTTCCCGATGGCGCCGCCGGCCGACGACATGACCGCTTTCTTCAGGGAGCGGGACTTGGCGTCGAAGATGGGGAAGTCGACGCAGGCGTTGTAGGTGTCAATGGAAACCATGGTGAACTCCTTGATCTACACCCAGTACGGGACGCGGAAGCGCCATTGGCGCATGGCGATCATGGCGAGGAACAAACCGATGACGGTGCCGGCCAGCACGATGCCCCAGTGGGAGGCGGCCACGGGTTCGCCGATGAGCGGGGCGCGGACGACTTCGAGGTAGTGGTAGAGCGGGTTGAGCTCGACGATGCGTGCGCGCTGGGCGACCTCGCCGCCCTGTTCGCGCAGGGTCTTGGCGGTCCAGACGATCGGGGTGACGTAGAACAGCAGCTGGACCAGAGCTTCGAGCAGGGGAGCGACGTCGCGGAAGCGGGTGGCGATGATGCCGAAGAGCATGGTCACCCACACGCCGTTGATGACCATGAGGGCCAGGGCCGGGATGAACAGGAACACGTTCCAGCCCAACGGAATGCGGAACACCAGCACGAGGATCAGCCAGATCACCATGTTGTGGGCGAAGAACAGCAGTTGGCGCCACACCAGGCGGTAGACGTGCACGGATAGAGCCGAAGGGAGCTGTTTGATCAAGCCTTCGTTCTCGATGAAGACGTTCGCGCCGTCCTTGATGCAGCCGGAGATGAACCCCCAGACGATGAAGCCGACGGTGACGTGCGGGAGGAATTCGCGCACGGAAATCTGGAACAGCATGGAGTACAGAAGACCGAGCGCCAAGGACATGACACCGGTGGCGATGGTGATCCACAGTGGTCCGAGTGTCGATCGGCGGTAGCGCTGTTTGATGTCCTGCCAGCCGAGTTGGAGCCAGAGCTCGTGTTGGCCCCAGCCGCGTGCGAGGTCGGAGGCGGCAGCGCCCAGGGTGGTGGACGTGGACGGTGGGGTGTGGTCGTGGGCCGCCGAGGTCATGCGGGAGACGTCGGCAAGCAGCTGTTCGTTGTCCTGCACTTGTCCCACCCTAGTGCCCTGCACGGGCCAAGTTGTGCAGGCATACTTGTTGCTTGTGGCGTGGGTGGTGTTCAATAGCCACACACTGTGATTTCGTCCGGGAAGGGAGCGTCGGCGTGGCGTACGATGTGGCCAGCGTGCGCGGGCTTTATACCTCGCTTTCGGATGGTTGGACATATTTGAATGCGCATGATTGCCCGCAGGTGCCGGAGCGTGTGTCGGCGGCGGTGTCGCGGTCGTTCAGGATGGCCACGGCGGTGGCGGCCCCGGAGGTCAATGCCGGGTCGCATTCGCGTCAGGCGTTGGGGCGTCCGGAGGGGGAGATGTTCGTGGCGTCGGCACGCCATGCGGTCGCGGATCTCGTGGGGGCGTCGGCGGAGCGTGTGGTGCTGGGCCCGAGTTTGCCTGTGCTCTATGCGTCGTTGGTGACGGGGATGAAGCCGTTATTCCGGCATGGTTCGTCGCTGGTGACCAGTCCGCTCGACAGGCCGGAGATTACCGCGGCTGTGCGCCGCGCGCCGGCCAAGGTCCGCACGGCTCACGCGGATTTGGGTACGGGCGAGCTTCCTGCGTGGCAATACGCAGAGCTTATCGACGGCTCAACTCGCCTCGTCTCCCTCCCCGCCGCCCATGCGACGCTGGGAACGGTGGCTCCTGTTTCCGCGATTGTCGATCAGGTGCGGGAACGCTCTCGCGCCTGGGTTGTCGTAGACGCCTCTTCTTATGTGCCGTACCACGGGATCGATTTCGATGAGTGGGGTGCCGATGTCGTCGGCATCGATCTCGGTGCGTTGGGCGGGCCGCACATGGCTGCGCTCGTGGTGCGCGATACCGCGATGTTCAAGCGGATGGAATCGCTCAGCGGTGATGAGCGTGTCACGGGCGCGGAGAAGCTGCAGCTCGATGTTTCGCCGGGTCTCGCCGGCGGTGCGACCGCGCTCGTCGACCACCTGGCGGACCTCGTGCCTGCTCAGGGAGGGCGCGCCACGCGCCGGGCGCGCTTGACGCGGTCGATGGGGCAGATGACCGCCTACTTGGACGGGCTGCGCGATGATTTGTACACGTTCCTGGGCACCCTGCCCGCCGTCCACATTCTCGGTGTGACGGGCGAAGCCGCCTCCGAGGCAAGCACCGACCGCACCCCGCGCCTTTCCTTCGGTGTCCGGGGCGTGCCCGCGGCGACGGTGTACGAGCGGCTCTTCGACAACGGCATCGTCACCACGCTGACCACGCCGGATCAGGCGACACCCCTGCTCACCGAGATGGGCATCGAAGAAATGGGAGGCGCAGTCACCGTCGGCCTGGGCCCGTTCAACACAGAGGCCGACGTGGAGCAGCTGATCCGCGTCGTGGCGTCACTGGCATAGAAGGCAGGCATTCCGCCGTTGGCAGAGCCCGCCGTGCCGTGTTGTAAAGTGGGTGAGTCGCAATTGCTTTGCGACGAAGGAGACGTGGCAGAGCGGCCGAATGCACTGGTCTTGAAAACCAGCGAGGGTCACACCTCCGGGGGTTCAAATCCCCCCGTCTCCGCAGGTACAACTACAGGTGGCGGGAAATCTCCTCCGCCATGAACCGCGAGCCAGCCGGCGTCGGGTGCAGGCCCATATTGTGCTGTGCGTGGGGGTCGATGACGCCGGCGACCCAGCGCTGGGAGTCCCGTGCGCAGGTGCTGTGGTGGCGCGACGGGTGCATCATTTCCACGTAGGTTGCGCCGGAGGCGGCGGCTGCTGCGCGCTGGTGGCCGCGGTTGGTGTGCTCGATCTGGTGCAGGGTGGGCATCGGCACGCCGAGCGGTGCATCGGGCACCACGTTGATGAAGCACAGGCTGTTGAGGCGGTCCGGTTCGGTGACGGACAGAGAGCCACTGAGGAGAATCTTGGCGTTCGGTGCGGCAGCGCGTGCCTTGGAGACGCCTCGGCGGATGTTGTTGATGTAGTCGCTGCGCATCTTGGCGGCGTTGAACGGCTGCGCGCCGCGCTGGATGCCGTAGGGGCCGAAGTCGTTGATGCCGACGGCGATGACGATTGCGCGGGTGCCGCGGTGAATGTCTCCGGCGGCGATGGCCTTGTCGATCTTGCCGGGGATGACGTGCGAGGACTCCGCGGTGCAGGAATAGTCCGAGATGGGTGCGCGGGCGATCGAACCGAGCTGGCGGGGCCAGTTATTGGGGGCTTGCAGGCAGCCGAGGCGGCTGGGGTAGGTGCCCCACACGAAGTGGTGGACGTCGGGAATCGGAACCTTCTTCAAGGTGTTGCGGAGCTCGTCGGGGTTAGAGGTGTAGGAATCACCGAAGGTGACGATGTTGCCGTTCGGCGCGGAATTCGCTTCGGGAACGCCAGCGCCGACGGCGCCGATGCCTGCCGCTGCCAGCGCAGCCGTGGTAAGGAGGCGGGTCAGGCCCAAGCGTCGGGGTGCGCGGCGGGTACGGGAGGCAGACATGGAAACTCGTTTCTTCATTTGGGGGAGGCGGGAGAACGCAACTGGTCGAATCAATAGTCACATCCGACACATGCGTCACACTATGCTAACTGATTCGCGGAGAAACTGACAGCTTGCGCTCAATAAACTTGGAGTCAGCCACATTACTGAGCGCAGCGAGGCAGAAAAAATCCCGCTTCCACGAAGGAAACGGGATGACGGAGGAAGTGCTTGGGGGCCGAGTTTTAGTTCTTGGACTTGTCGCGGGACAGGCCGGTGGCCTTGAATACTGCCTCGACGATCCAGCTCGCGATCGCCATGACGATCGCGCCGAAGAATGCCGCCCAGAAGCCGCTGAGCTGCAGGCCGCTGCCGAGCCCGTCGGAGATCCAACCGACGATGGAGAACAGCAGGGTGTTCACCAGCAGGGAGAACAGGCCCAAGGTGACGATCTTCAGCGGGATGCTGATCAGGTTCACAACTGGGGAGATGAAGGCATTGACGAACATGAACACCAGCGCGACCCAAATGAACGCGCCGACGCCCCCCATGACCTCAACGCCGGGCACGATCAGGGTGACCAGCCACAGGGCGACCGCGGTCATGACGACATCGATGAGGAAACGCATGATTGATTCTCCTAATTGCTGGGTTGACTAATGCTCAAAAAGCTCGTGGATGATGTGGAATTGGCGGTCGCCGGGGACGTCGATAAGCGCGTTTTGTGCTTTTCGACGCGCGGGGCCGCTCTTTGCCGCAACCACACGCACCGCGTCGAGGCCGATCGGGCGACGCGTCTCGACGGTCGCGCTCGCGTCGCTGGCGTAGGAAAGCTGCTGCGGATCGAGTGCGGTGTCGATGTCGATGCCCGCTTCGCCGACCGGGACACCGAGCAGGAGAGTGTCCTCGGTGAGCTGCGGGATTGCTCGCGGAGTCAGATAAAAAGTAGTGCCGAGCGTGGTGTCCGCGGTGAAGTCTGCGGATGGAACCGGAGCCCATGCGATCCATGAGGAGATGTTGTCCAGGGTCGGCGTAGCGCCGTCACCCGCGGCGAAACCAGTGTTGAGAGAGTAATTCAGCTTCATGCCCGCAATCCTAGTGATTTCTATATTTCGGCATCATTTCGTTGTTGAATGAATCGCTTTCCATGCCGAGAGGAATTCTTCAGCTTCATCACGGTTCGTCACCGTGACGCGCAGGCCCTCGGGGAAGGCGCGGACAAGGATTCCACGGGTTGCCAACTGGCGGGCGAGAGCAGCGGAGTCCACATCCGGCAGCCACACGAAATTGGCCTGGGAACGCAGGGCGCCAATGCCGTCGGCGACCTCGTCGCGTGCCTCGATGGTGTCCTCGACGCGGGCGAGGAGCTCCTCGGAATGCTGCAGTGACGCGATCGCGCCGGCTTGCGCGATAGCGCTGACCTGGAAAGGAACCCCCATCTTGTCCAGCGCCTCGATCAGGTCAGGGGCGCCGAATGCGTAGCCGACGCGGGTGCCAGCCAGGCCGTAGGCCTTGGAGAAGGTGCGCAAGCAGACCAGGTTCGGATAGTCGCGGAATACGCTAGTGCCCTCGACTGCGTCTGGATCTCGGTTGTACTCCACATACGCCTCATCCAGCGCCAAGGTCACATGCTCAGGCACGCGGTCCATGAACGCGGCGAACTCGGAGCGGGTGATCACCTGGCCACTCGGATTGTTGGGGGAGCAGAGGAAGACCAGGGAGGTGGAATCGTCGATAAGCGAAAGCATGCGCTCGAGGTCGTGCTTGCCGTTGGAAAGCAGCGGGACCGGGCGTGCCTGTGTGCCCACGACCTGGCAAAAGATCGGGTACGCCTCGAAGCTGCGCCACGGGAAGATCACGTTGTTTTCCGGTGTCGACGTCGCTTGCACGAGCTGCTGGCACAGCGCGGACGAACCGCAGCCGACCGTGACATTCTCCGGCTCGACACCCAGGTGGCGGGCGAGCGCACGGCGCAATGACACCGCACCCATGTCCGGGTACCTGTTCGCTCCGCGCGCCGCGGCGACCATCGCGTCGACCGCTGACGGCAACGGTCCCTGCGGGGCCTCATTCGAGGACAGCTTGAGCGCGTCCGGGTCGCTCTTGCCCGGGACGTAGGACGGAATGTCGGCGAGGTCACGGCGAATCATGCTTTAAGAGTCTATTCCCACGCGCACCCAAATTTTTTGGTCCGGCTGCACCGTTGTGGGTAGTGTGTAACAAGGCTATGGAGATGTGCCAGAGTGGCCGATTGGGGCTCCCTGCTAAGGAGTTGACCTTTCACGAGGTCCGCAGGTTCAAATCCTGTCATCTCCGCCATGCGCCCGTAGCTCAACGGATAGAGCATCTGACTACGGATCAGAAGGTTGGGGGTTCGAATCCCTCCGGGCGCACCACTTATTTTTGCCGGTCAGAGGCTTCTCTGGCCGGTTTTTGCGTCTTGCGGTGAGTGTTCCTGCGCGGTGAAGTAGATTCGGTGGGCGGATAACGCCCGCGGTGAAGAAAAGAGGACGCCATGGCCACGACGCAGGAGCGTGATGCTTTGCGCGAGCTAGAAAAGCTCGTGGAAACGCGGTTGCGCGGTGACCGAGCCGAAGAGATTTCGGGTCTGCTCGCAGAGGCGACATTGAGTGAGATCATCCGGCTCATCGAGCATTCGCCGATCAAGCGCGGTGCCGTACTCTTCCGCCTTCTACCGCCGGAGCGCGCGGGTGCCGTATTCGATGCGCTCGATCCGCGACACCAGGCGGATATGGTGCACGCGCTGGGCAGTGACAGCGTCGGCGAGTTCTTTGAGGACATGGGCGCGGAAGACCGCGTCATGCTTCTCGACGAGCTCCCCGGGTCCGTCGCCGAGCGCCTCCTCAAAGAGCTGGGCGAAAAGGACAAAGAGAATACTGACGCGGTCCTGGGATACGAGAAGGGCACTGTCGGCCGCGTGATGTCCCCGGAGATCCCAGAGATCTACGGGTCGATGACGGCGCACGAGGTGCGTGAGCTGCTGCGCCAACAGCACGAGGACCTGGAGACTCTGTACACCCTGCCGGTGATCGACCGGGACCGGCAGCTGACCGGCATCGTGAAGATGCGCCGGCTCTTCCTCGCTGACGGTGATACGCAGATAGCGGAATTGCTGGAGGAATCGCCGTCCGTGGTCGCCACCGCGAATGCGGAGGAGACTGCCCGCTGGTTCCTTCCGTTGGCGCTGCTTGCACTGCCTGTGGTGGATTCCGGCAACCGCCTGGTGGGCATCTTCACCTTCGACGAGGCACAGCATGTCGTGGAGAGCGAGGACTCCGAGGACAGCGCGCGTCAGGGTGGTTCTGAGGCCCTCAAACAGCCGTATCTGTCCACCCCGCTGACCAACCTAGTGAAGTCGCGCATCGTGTGGCTTCTCGTGCTCGCGGTCTCCGCGATTCTCACCGTCCAGGTCCTCGACGTCTTCGAGGAGAAGATGGAGCAGGCCGTGGTGCTCTCCTTGTTCATTCCGTTGCTCACAGGCACAGGCGGCAACACGGGCAACCAGGCGGCGACGACAGTGACGAGGGCATTGGCGCTTGGCGACGTCAAGAAATCCGACGTCCTCAAAGTCATGTGGCGTGAAGTCCGAGTGGGCTTGATGCTCGGCGCTGTCCTCGGCACATTGGGCTTTACCCTGGCTACCTTGGTCTACGGGCTGGACATGGGCATGGTGATCGGCCTGACCCTGTTGTCCATCTGCACCATGTCGGCAACGGTGGGTGGCGCTATGCCGATCGTGGCAAAGACAGTCGGCGCGGATCCGGCAGTGTTTTCTAACCCCTTCATCTCCACCTTCTGCGATGCGACGGGCTTGATCATCTACTTCCTCGTCGCGACGTCCATTCTCGGCTTATAACGCTCCGGTGACCAGCGGATTTTGCCTGCTGTTCACCGTGGTGTACCGTTACATCTCGTTGCAAAACACGCGCCCGTAGCTCAACGGATAGAGCATCTGACTACGGATCAGAAGGTTGGGGGTTCGAATCCCTCCGGGCGCACGCTTCACATAAAGCCCGTGACCTGGCAGCTACGCCAGATCGCGGGCTTTTCTGCTTTCCGTGCACCCTCGTTTAGAACACGTCGATGCGCCCGCCGAGCGACTCGGTCTGACGGAGGGCTTTGACCCAGCCGTGCGCGCCGAGCTGGATGCGCATGACGGGGCGGGAGGAGATCTTGATCGGCGAGACCGACTCGGCGCGGGCGCCCTTGCGCGCACCCATGCGGGTGACGGCGCGGTAGCCGGCGCCGACGAGCTGCTCCAAGTCGGGCTCGGGCGCGGCCAGCGAAGAGCGGGCATCCTGCAGCAGCGGGATGATCTCGTCCAAGGTCTTCACCACGGCATCGGCGTTGGTCTCGCACATCGCGCGCACCAGTTCGGGCTCGGTGCCAGCAACACGGGTTGCGCCGCGGAACGAGCCGGCAGCCAGGGACTGGGCGAGGGTGCCGCCGCGGTCGCCGACGACGGCGAGTGCTTCAGCCAGCACGTGCGGCAGATGGGAGACGCGGGCGACTGCCTCGTCATGCTTCTCCACCGACACGGGGACTGCTTCAGCGCTGCACACGCGTGCGAGCTCGCAGACCTGGCCGAAGATGTCCACCCAGTCCGCGGGGACACGACGTCCGGCATCTTCGCATTCCTTGGCGTAGTCGTAGGTGATCGCCCAGGCGGCGCGGGTGAACAGGCCGGCGCGGGAGGCGCCCCAACCGGAGTCCTCGGTGCCGGACATCGGGTGGCCGCCGACGTAACGTTCGCGCATGCCGCGGGCGCGCACCAGCTCGTCGACAGGCTTTTTCACACTGACCACGTCGGTGATGCCGCAATTTGGCGCGTACATCGCGATCGAATCGAGGACGTCCTCCACCGCGTGCATGGGCACGGCGATAACGATGAGCGCGTGGTCGGAGGACGCACGGGAGAGCACGCGGGACAGGTCGTCGGAGACGTCGAAGCCTTCGCGCGCGGCGTCGCGCATGCCGGAGCGGGAGTGCGTGTAGCCGTAGACCGGCACCCCTGCGGCATCTAAGTCGCGCATGATTGATCCGCCGATGAGCCCCAGCCCGATAATGCAGGTCGTGGGCAGGGTACGCCGCCCTCCGACGCGTGCGTTGGACCCCTGGTTGCCTGACATACCGTGTTGCTCGTTCACGCTGACAAGCTTTCCACAACGCGAGTAGTCTGACTAGGCATGAACGACGGACATGCGGAAGCTGGCTCAGGCGACGGGTACGACAGCGCCTTCGAGGACGGCTACGCGGTCACTGTGGCCAGGCGCGACGGGGAGTGGGTCGTCGCGGAATTCGACGACGATTTCGAGAATCTAGATACGTCCATCAACGCGGTGCGCGGTCTCCGCAGCGAAGGTGCGGCGTTCGCGCTCCTCAATGTCGAAGAGGCGTACCTCGTCATCGTGCGTCCCGGCCCGTCGCGCACGCGCGTGCTCATCTCGGACGCGACAATGGCGGTCGACGATGATTTCGCGGCCGAAGTGCTCGACACCGCGGGCATTGAGATCCCGGACATCGACCCGGATGAGCTGGACAATATCGACGGCTGGGCCGACGGCGACTTCAAGATTCTCGAGGATATCGGTTTCAGCGAGGAGCTCATGAGCGTGCTTATCGACGACTCCGATGACGACCCCTCCGACATCATCGACCGAATCGCTGACGAGCTCGGCTTCATCGACGAGCTCGACCGGGCGCTGAATTAGCCCCGTCATGAGCCAGCTGGAGCAACGCGCCGAACAACGGATGCGCCGCGCCATCGAGGTCGCCCGCACCACACCAGCAGCGGACATACCGGTCGGCGCGGTGATTTATGGGCCGGACGGCACCGAAATCGCCACCGGGACGAACCGCCGCGAGACAGATCAGGATCCGGTCGGGCACGCGGAGGTCGTCGCCACGCGAGCAGCCGCGCGCGCCCTGGGCACCTGGCGGCTCGACGGTTGCGAGCTCGTGGTCACGCTTGAACCGTGCACGATGTGCGCGGGCGCGATCCTCGGCGCGCGCATGAAAAGCGTGGTCTTCGGCGCGTACGAGCCCAAGACGGGAGCCGTGGGATCGCTTATCGACGTCCTCCGCGACCCGCCCCACCTCCACACCGTCGAGGTGCGCGGTGGCGTCCTCGAGGCTGAAACCGCTGCGCTGATGACTGGGTTTTTCGACCGTTTGCGCTGATCAGTAGTTCGCGCCGTGGATTGACATGGAATCGTTACCCAACCGTCACCTTGATTTCTCTAGCATGGGCCGAGTAAGCGAAATCAACTTAGAAGGAGAAAGATCATGGCTGATCTCAACGGCAAGCTGGACCAGGTCAAGGGCGACGCTAAGGAAGCTCTGGGCAACGTCACCGACAACGACGCTCTGAAGAACGAGGGCAAGGCTGACCAGCTCACCGGCGGCGTCAAGGACAAGCTGAACGAGGCTGGCGACAAGATCAAGGACAAGGCCAACGAGGTCGCTGGCAAGATCCAGGATTCCCGCGACGAGAACTAAACCGTCGCTTGAGCCGAGTGCCTAGGAATTTGGTTCACCGGCGACGCTACCGCTACTCTGTTCTGCGGTAGCGTGTCCGAGCGGCCGAAGGTACTCGCCTCGAAAGCGAGTGAGGGTAAAACCTCCGCGGGTTCAAATCCCGCCGCTACCGCCATTTTCAAGAAGTTCGTGGTGTGGGTAGAATTCGGCGAAATATCGCCGTTTTTCATCTCCACACCACGAATTTTTTGTTTCTAGGAAAGGGATCCCAGTGGCGAAGTTCCTCTACCGGCTAGGCAAATGGTCCTTCCTCAATAAGTGGAAGGTCATCGTGGCGTGGTTGCTGCTCTTCGCTGCTGGCGCTGCGGGCGCCGCGACCCTGTCGAAGCCGCTGTCGTCGGACTTCCAGATCACGGGCACCCCGGCGATCGACGCTCTCGAATCGCTCGGCGAGAATTTCCCCGGAATCAGCGACCCTGTCCAAGCGCCCTCGGTGAACTTGGTCTTCAAGGCACCGGACGGGCAACGCCTCGACGACCCGGCGAATATGGCTGCGATCGACGAGACCGTGGCCTATATAGAGGACAACCTGCCGGAGATGGGCGGCAAAGACCGCTTCGGCAATCCCGTCACCGTGTCTAACGCGCAGACAGAGCAGATCATCTCCCAGATGACGGACATGGGTCTGCCTGAAGAACGTGCCAAGGCCGATGCCGATAATGTCCGCCTCTTGTCCGAAGACGCGCGAATCGGCTACACCACCTTCGAATTCGGCGCGGAGACCTCTATGCAGGTCACAGATGAGGAGCGCGCCGTGGTCAACGAGGCGCTCGACCTCGGCCGTTCGAAGGGCCTGCAGGTCGAGGCCGGTGGGCCGGGCTTCGGCGATCCCATCGAGATCAAGACGACCAGTGAGATCATCGGCATCGGCGTGGCTTTCGTGGTCATGCTGGTCACCTTCGGTTCACTCGTTGCCGCGGGCATGCCGGTGATCACCGCCGTGGTCGGCGTGGGCTTGGGCACCTTCCTCATTCTCATGGCCACGCGGTTCACGGAGCTCAACGAGGTCACCCCGGTCATGGCCGTGATGATCGGCCTGGCCGTGGGTATCGACTACGCGTTGTTCATCCTCTCCCGCTACAAGCAGGAGCGTGAGCGCCTCCCCGGCCCGGAAGCGGCCGGTCTGGCTGTCGGCACGGCTGGCTCATCTGTGCTTTTCGCTGGCATGACGGTGTTCACCGCCCTGGTCGCGCTGGTGCTGGCGCGCATCGAGTTCCTCTCCTGGATGGGTTTGTCGGCCGCGGCCACCGTGGCCATCGCAGTGCTGGTCGCGATCACGTTGCTGCCAGCCCTGATGGGCCTGCTCGGCGATAAAATCTTCGGCGGAAAGATCCCCGGTGTGGCTGGCAACCCCGGTCCCGGCGACCGTCTTGCGAAAGACTTGGATTCCCGCTCGCTCGGCCGCGCCTGGGTGAACACCGTGCGCCGAGTCCCGGCGCTGGTCATGGCCGTCGTTGTCGTCCTGCTCGGCGTGTGCTCGCTGCCGGTGCTGCAGATGGAAATGTCCCTGCCTTCGGACTCCAACGGTGATACCGACACCACCCAGCGCAAGTCCGCCGACCTCATGGCCGAAGGCTTCGGTGCAGGTGTCAATGCACCATTCCTGCTCGTCGTCGATGCCCACGACGTCAATCCGGAGTCGCAGGCACTCGCCCCGTACATGAAGTCGATCCCGGATGAGGCGGTGGAGGGCGCAGGGGACGTCGATAAGCAAAAAGCTGCGCTGTCCTCCTTCATGTACGCGATGGAACGCGCTGGCACCGTGACCGGTGTGCGTCACGCGCAGCTCGTCGGCGTCAACGACGACATGACCGCTGCGCAGATCCTGGCCACGCCGGTGACGGGGCCCGACGACCAGTTCACCGTCGACACCGCGCACGCCCTGCGGGAAATGGACGCCGAGATCGAAGACGCCACCGGTACCGATGTGGGCCTGACTGGCTTTACCGCCGTGCAGATGGACATCACTGAGGAACTCGCCGGCGCGATGCCCCTCTACCTCGGAATCGTGGTGGGCTTGGCGATCCTGCTGCTCATCATCGTCTTCCGCTCGATCCTCGTGCCGCTTGTCGCGGGCCTCGGCTTCCTGCTGTCCGTCGGCGCGGCCTTCGGTGCGACGGTGCTGGTTTTCCAGGAAGGGTTCACGGGTCTAGTGAACACCCCGGGGCCGATCCTGTCCTTCCTGCCGATCCTGCTGATCGGCGTCACCTTCGGTCTGGCCATGGATTACCAGGTCTTCCTGGTCACCCGCATGCGCGAGCAGTACACGCGCCTGCGCCGCCCCAGCGACGATCCGGAAGCCGTCCTCGACGCTGTCGAAGAATCCACCGTCGAAGGCTTCGTCCGCGGCGCGCGCGTGGTCACTGCCGCCGCCATCATCATGATCGCCGTCTTCGTCGCGTTCATCGATCAGCCGCTGCCGTTCATCAAGATTTTCGGTTTCGCGCTCGGCGCGGCCGTGCTTTTCGACGCCTTCTTCGTCCGCATGGCCCTCGTCCCCGCCACCATGTTCATCCTGGGCACCACCACCTGGTGGATGCCGAAATGGCTCGACCGCATCTTGCCCAACCTCGACATCGAAGGCGAGGAACTAGAGCGCGAATTTGAGCGCCAGTTTGAAAAGGAGCACGTCAACGCATGACCGACACCCCTCATAAGGCCGATCTCAGCTTCGAGGTAGGCAGCCGCCTCGAGGAGGCCCCGGGCCGCCATGGCCGTACCGGCGTGATCCATACTCCGCACGGTCCGATCCAGACGCCCGCATTCATCCCGGTGGCCACCAAGGCGACCGTGAAAACCCTGACCCCGGAGCAGATCCGCCAGACGGGCGCGCAGGCCATCCTGTCGAATGCCTACCACCTCTATCTTCAGCCCGGCCCCGACATCGTGGACGAGGCCGGGGGAGTGGCCGCCTTCGAGAACTGGCACGGCCCCACCTACACCGACTCCGGCGGATTCCAGGTCATGAGCCTGGGCGTCGGGTTCAAGAAGGTCCTGGCCATGGACGTCGCCGGGCTCACCGACGAGGACATCCGCGCCGCCAACAAGGACCGGATGGCGCGTGTCGACGACGACGGTGTCGACTTCAAGTCCTTCATCGACGGCTCCTCCCACCGCTTCACACCGGAGGTGTCCATGCAGATCCAGCACCAGCTCGGTGCCGACATCATGTTCGCCTTCGACGAACTGACCACGCTCGTGGACACCCGCGCCTACCAGGAGCATTCCGTCGAGCGCACCCGCCAGTGGGCACGACGCTGCCTGCTCGAGCACGAACGCCTCACCCAAACCCGCCACGACAAGCCTCTACAGTCTCTTTGGGGAGTGGTGCAGGGCGCCCAGTACGAGGACCTGCGTCGCCAAGCCACCCACGGCCTGATCGCCCTGGACGAGGAAGCCCGCGCCGAGGGGCGTCGCGGTTTCGGCGGCTACGGCATCGGCGGTGCCCTGGAGAAAGAGAACCTGGGCACCATCGTCGGCTGGGTCACCGACGAGCTGCCGGAGGACAAGCCCCGGCACCTGCTGGGTATTTCCGAGCCCGACGACCTATTCACCGCCATCGAAGCCGGTGCCGACACCTTCGACTGCGTCGCCCCGACCCGCCTCGGTCGCCGCGGCGGCGTGTACACCCTGGACGGCCGTATGAACCTCATGGCCGCACGCTTCCGCCGCGACTTCACCGGTGTGGACGAGGAATTCGGCGGCTACGTTTCCGAGAACTACTCCCGCGCCTATATCCACCACCTGCTGCGCGCGAAGGAATTCCTCGCCGGCACCCTGTGCACCCTGCACAACCTCGAGTTCATGGTGCGCCTGGTGGACAATATCCGCGCCGCGATCGACGCTGGCGACTACGAGGCTTACCGCGACGAGTTCCTCGGCCGCTATTACGCGGGGCGGTGAAATATCCTAGGATGTAGGTATGTACCTACAGGAGGTGTGGGATGACAACGCTGAGTGCCCGGGAATTCAACCGTGATGTCAGCGCCGCTAAGCGCGCTGCTCTTGATGGACCAGTGGTGATCACTGACCGCGGCCGCGCATCGCATGTGCTGTTGTCGGCGGAGCGTTACGAGGAGCTCGTGGCGAACACATCTAATTGGGCGAGTCGCCTCCACATGGACGAGGACATCGAATTTGAACCGGCCCGCATGGATTTCGGTCTGAGGGATCCGGGGCTATGAGTTTCCTGCTGGACACCAACGTGGTCAGCGAGCTTCGAAAGCCCGCCTCAAAAGTCAATCCCGGAGTGTTGGCCTGGTCGTCAAAACACCCGCTTGTCGAGCAATTTCTCTCGGCCGTCACCATCTTCGAGCTTGAGCTGGGGGTGTCGCTGAAGGAACGCCGCGATCCAGTGCAAGGCGCGAAGCTGCGGGCGTGGATCGAAGATCAGGTGAAGCCGTCATTCGAAGGGCGGGTACTACCGTTTGATGCTGCGGTTGCTGCGCATGCGGCTCGCCTGCACGTGGATGATCCTCGCCCTCTGGCGGATTCTTTCATCGCGGCAACAGCGCAGCTACATGGTCTTGCTGTTGTGACCCGGAATGAGCGTGACTTCATCCCATTCCGGGTACCGTGCATCAACCCCTGGTCGGATTAAGCCGTCACCGCGCTCGCGCGCTCCTCGGCGCGGCGCACGGCGGCGATGGTCGGGTAGGTGACCGGCAGCAGGACGACCTCCATGAGGGTCTTCCACAGGAAGCCGACGATGACGTAGTTCACGAACGCGCCGACGGAGTCGATGCCGATCACGCCGGCGGCGATGGAGCAGAACAGCAGGGTGTCAGCGAATTCACCCACGATTGTCGAGCCGATCAGGCGTGCCCACAAATGGTCGGTGCCGAAGCGGTCCTTAATTTTCTGCAGCACCCACGCGTTGAGCAGCTGGCCCACGACGTAGCCGGTGAGCGATGCCAGCATGATGCGCGGCAGCAGACCCAGCACGGCGGCGAAGGTGTCCTGCATGTCGTAGAAGCTGGCGGCGGGCAGCCAGATCGCAATATAGAAGGACAGCACCGCGAGCACGGCGACACCGAAACCGGTGAACACAGCACGGCGGGCGGCTTTGAATCCGTAGACCTCAGCGATCACGTCACCGATGACGTACGAGATGGGGAAGAGGAAGAACGCGCCGTCGGTGACCAGTGGCCCGAGTTCGACGCCTTTCTGTGCGGTGATATTGGAGATGAGGAAGACCGCGCAGAACACCGCGAGCAGGTACGGGTACGGCGAGCGCGCGATGGGGTGCGTGTGGGAAATGGGATTCGACATGCGCAATATCATTGCACATATGTCTCACTCACAACCTTCAGCCGGCCGTTATGCACCGAGCCCGAGTGGGGATCTCCACTTCGGCAATTTACGCACGGCGGTGCTCGCGTGGTTGTTTGCGCGTCAGTCGGGCCGCAAGTTCTACATGCGCGTGGAGGACATTGATTCGGAGCGTTCCAGCATGGAATCGGCCCGCCGCCAGCTCGAGGATCTCGCGGCGCTGGGCGTCGAGTGGGATGAGCCGGTCGTCTACCAGCACGAGCGCGGCGATGCGTACGCGTCGGCGCTGGCCACGCTCGACACGTATGAATGTTATTGCTCCCGCCGCGATATCCGGGAGGCGGCTTCCGCGCCCCACGCGCAGCCGGGCATGTACCCGAGCACGTGCCGCGACCTCACGGAAGAGCAGCGCGCTTATCGACGATCCCAGCTCGCCGACCACGGCCGCCTCCCCGCGATCCGCCTGCGTGCCCATGCCCGTGAGTGGACTGTGTCCGATTACTACAAAGGCGAATTCACCGGCCCCGTCGACGACGTGATTCTCAAGCGCGGCGGCAACCTGAACCAGGCACAAGCGGGGGATTGGGCCTACAACCTCGCCGTGGTGGTCGATGACGGGTTCCAGAATGTCGACCAGATCGTCCGTGGAGATGATCTTCTGGAATCAGCGCCCGCGCAGGCGTACCTCGCCGACCAACTCGGCCTGCCCCAGCCGACCTACGTTCATGTTCCGCTCGTGATAAATGCCCAAGGAAACCGTTTGGCGAAGCGCGACGGCGCGGTCACTTTGCGGGACATGTTGGCTCACCGAACTATCGCAGAAATTGTCGAGCAGCTCTCCGCCTCAGTCGGTGTCGCGGGCGCCACCAGCGCGGATGAGTTGATGCAGAAATTCACGCCGGAAATGCTTTCCTGCGAGCCATTTTTGTGGACATGACGTCAATGAAATCCCTTGACCGCACATGGTCCTCACCTGATTGTGATGCCTTTAGGCCCTCCGCGGTGGGGCGGGTGAATCTGTTTACATTGAAAATAATGGGTGGACTTAAACCTGCTGGTTAAAAAGTTGGGGCTGTCAAGCAGTCGGCGTGAAATGTAAACAGATTCACCGGCGCTCACCGGCGTGCCAGGCTGAAGTCGCGTGGGCCGAGCAATCGGGAGGGGGAATCAAGCGCCGGGGAAAGACCAAAATTCCCCCAGCCCTTATGTGTGGGCTGGGGGACATTGCGGAGGATGTGGGATTTGAACCCACGAGGGTCGTGAAACCCGCACGCGTTCCAGGCGTGTGACATAGGCCGCTAGTCGAATCCTCCAGCGACGTTTCCCGCCTTGCAAGCATGGCCTGCGCAGCGCGTCGAGCCACTACTTTAGCGGATACTGGGGTGGGGACAAAATTGGTGGTGGGGCGGGGCGTCGATAGGCGGAATGCGTGCTTTTTTGAACTGGTTGCCGCAAGCTACTAGACTTTCCCCCAGGATCTCACGCGGTGTTTATCTTGTGAACTCCCCCAGGGCGGGAACGCAGCAAGGGTCAGCGAGCTCTGGCAGGTGCGTGGGGTCCCTTTATTTCGCGCGGATGCGGTGGGGGCCGCGCCAGCGGGGCGCATGTAATCTGGGCGACGTAAACGGTTCCACTCCTTAAAGGAAGTGATCTCCCCCATGTCCCTGCTCAATCTGGACGCCGCTGCCCGCGAGGAACTCGCGACGAAGGTGCGCGAGGAATACGAAACGCTCAAGGCCCGCAACCTGGACTTGGACCTGACGCGCGGTAAGCCGTCGTCGGAGCAACTCGACCTCAGCAACGACCTGCTTGAGCTGCCGGGCAAGGGCAACTACGTGGATGCCGCCGGCACGGATGTGCGCAACTACGGCAACCTCAAGGGCATCAAGGACATCAGGGAGATCTGGGGCGAGCTCATCGGGGTGCCGGTGGACAACCTCTATGCGGAGGATTCGTCCTCGCTGAACATCATGTTCGACCTGATCAGCTGGTCCTTCATCTTCGGAAACAACGACTCGGAACGCCCGTGGCGCGAAGAAGAGACCGTGAAGTGGATCTGCCCGGTCCCGGGCTACGACCGCCACTTCGCCATCTCGGAGAAGTTCGGCTTCGAGATGGTCACCGTGCCCATGCTTGACGACGGCCCCGATGTCGATGCCGTCGCCGAGCTGGTCAAGGATCCGGCGGTGAAGGGCATGTGGGTCGTGCCGATGTTCGCCAACCCGTCTGGTGTGACTGCGACTGAGGAGGTCGTGCGCGCACTCGCATCGATGGAGACCGCCGCGCCGGATTTCCGCATCGTGTGGGACAACGCCTATGCCGTGCACACCTTCACCGAGGACTTCCCGCAGATCATCGACGTGCTCGGTGCGGCTGAAAAGGCCGGCAACCCGAACCGCTTCTGGGTGATGAGCTCCACCTCCAAGATCACGCACGCGGGCGCGGGCGTGGCCTTCTTCGCGTCGTCGACGGAGAACCTGGACTGGTACGCCTCCATCGCTGGGATCCGCGGTATCGGCCCGAACAAGATCAACCAGCTGGCCCATGCAAAGCTCTTCGGTGACGCCGACGGTGTGCGCGCCCTGATGCAAAAGCACGCGCAGATCCTCAAGCCGAAATTCGACGCTGTGCTGGAGATCCTTGAGGGTCGCCTCGGCGAGTACGAGGTCGCGCGCTGGACGACTCCGGCCGGCGGCTACTTCGTCTCCCTCGACGTCATTGACGGCACGGCCACCCGCGTGTGGGAGCTCGCCCGCGAAGCCGGCATCACCCTGACCAAGGCCGGTTCTGCTTTCCCGAAGGGCGAGGACCCGAACGACCGCAATATCCGTCTCGCGCCGTCGCTTCCGCCTCTCGACGAAGTCCGTACCGCTATGGACGGTGTCGCCACCTGCGTGCTGCTCGCGGCACTGGAGAAGCTCGAGAACTAGTGACTCCCGCCGAAACACACGCCTGGCTCACCGACGTTCTCGGTCCGATGGACCTGCTGAATGTCAATGGCATGACCATCGGTGTCGCGCCTGTGCTTCCGGCGGCGGTGACCGTCGGGTTCAGCGAGATCGATAGCGGTCTCGTTGTCGACGACCCGGACGCGGATAGCGCTGGGCTGACCGAGGTTCGCTGCGAAATCATCTGCGCCGCCGACGGCGCGACCCCGCAGCAGCGTGTCATGGCGGTCGCGGGCGCGTGGAACACGCTGGTTAACGCTGGTATTCCCGGTCAGCCGGGTACGGCTCTTCCGGGGCTGGTGAACGACCCGGCGCTGACCGTCCATCACGGCCTGCTTCGCGAACCCGAAATCTTCGATCGCGGGACACCCTTGGTCAACGAGCCCGCCACCGACGACGCCCCGGCACGCATGACACTGCTGCTGGAGCTGGTCCTGCTCACCGACGACGAATACGAGCTCGCTGAGGAGCAGGGGCTCGAGGTGCTCGAGCGCCGCCTCCGTCGTCGTCAGACGAGCCTCGGCGATTGGGCCCGCGAGTAGCCCCGCGATAGGTGATCTCGCGCTAGGTGATCCCGCGCTCGGACAGGTACATCAAGATTGCACGGACGCGGCGGTTCTCCTCGTCGGGCGTGAGCCCTAGTTTCGAGAAAATAGCAGAGACGTGCTTGGCCACAGCGGCGCCAGAGAAATAGAGCTTCTCCGCGATCTCGGCGTTGGATAGTCCTTCGGCCATGAGCTCGAGCACTTCACGTTCGCGCGGGGTGAGCGTGGTCAGCCACTGGGAGCTGGCCGCCATGAGCTCGCTGGCTACATCTGGGTCGATGACAACGCCACCGGATGCGACGGTCTCGCAAGCCTGAACGAAATCCTTCACCTCGGCGACGCGGTCTTTGAGCAGGTAACCGGTGCCGCCGTGGCCGCCGGAGAAGAGCTCGCGGGCATAGGCAGGGGCGACGTACTGCGACAGCACGAGCACATTCACTGGGCCGGTTTCGCGCAGCTTGAGTGCAGCCTGGAGGCCGTCGTCACGCATGTTCGGAGGCATGCGCACATCGGTGATCACGAGGTCGGGAGCATGCTTATCGACGGCACCCGGCAGCGCGTCCGCATCCCCCACCTGCTCCACCACCTCGTGGCCCCGCCGGGTGAGCAGACCCGCGACACCTTCGCGCAGCAGTGCCGAATCATCGGCGATTACGATCTTCATTGCGCTAACCCACTTTCTCCTCGGTACAGCAATAACGGTATCCGTGCGGTGATGGTGGTGGGGCCGCCTTGGGGTGAATTGAGCTCGATCGACCCACCGAACGCGGCAATGCGCTCGCGCATCCCGTCGAGCCCACCACCAGGCACAATGTGGGCACCGCCGTTTCCGGAGTCGGTGACAGCGACGTTGAGGGTCGCATCGGAGGTGATGAGCACGCTGACGGGGGCGCCGGGCGCGTGCTTCGCGGCGTTGGTCAGGGCTTCGGAGGTGAAGAAATAGGCGGCGGCGAGGACGGAGTCGTCGATAAGCGGTAAATCGTGCGGTGCGCGGACGGTGACGTGCGGGCCGTACTGCGCGGCGGCTGTCTCGACGGCTTCGACGAGCCCGCGGTCGGTCAGCTCGCGCGGGTGGATGCCGCGCACGGTGCGGCGCAGGGCGTCGAGGCCGTTTTTGAGGTCGCGGGCGGCGGCGTCGAGAAGCGGCGAGTCTGTTTCAAGCTGCGCTTCGCCGAGCTTCATCGCGGCTGCCACGAAATATTGCTGCGCGCCGTCGTGCAGGTCGCGCTCGATGCGGAGCCGTTCGACCTCGTACGCTTCGGCGATCTTCCGCCTGGATGCCGTCAGCTCGTGGATCGCGCGTGCTGCTTCAGCCTCGTGGTTCTTCTTCCGCCACATGGTGTTGAGGGTAGCGGGGTAGTGCTGGCACTACCCGTATTCGGGAGCCTGCGCCATGGTGGACGCGCGCGGCACACAGTGAAATAGGAACCATGCTCGAACTGAACGACATCACGAAATCATTCACCCAGCAACGGGTTCTCGAAGGAATCAGCCTGGACATCGGCCCCGGCGAATCCGTCGCCATCATGGGCCCGTCCGGCTCCGGCAAATCGACGCTGCTGCACTGCATGTCAGGAGTGCTCGTGCCCGACCACGGCGAGGTCCGCTTCAACGGGCGCGACATCGCATCGCTTGACGACGCCACCCGCTCCCAGCTCCGCCTCGACCACTTCGGCTTCATCTTCCAGGACGGGCAGCTCATGCCCGAACTGACTGCAAAGGAGAACGTGGCTCTGCCGCAGATCATGCGTGGCGAATCACGCTCGAAGGCCCACGCGGAGGCCACGGACATGCTCACGCGGCTGGGGCTGGGCGCGTTTGTGGATCGCTTCCCGGGCCAGCTTTCCGGCGGGCAGGGCCAGCGCGTCGCGATCGCCCGCGCCTTGGCTGGGCCGCCGTCGGTGGTCTTCGCCGACGAGCCGACTGCCGCACTCGACCAGGCCACCGGCCATGAGGTGATGCAGCAGATCACGGCGGTGTCGAAGAAATTCGGTGTGACGCTCGTGCTGGTCACCCACGACCCGAAGATTGCGCAGTGGTGCGACCGTCGGATCGAGATTCGTGACGGTCTCATTCACGCTGAGGGCCCGAGCAAGGTGATGCCGGCATGAGCACCCTGACCTTGATGTCCGCTGCGCAGTCTTCCTCCAGCGAGGGCCGCTCCCAACGTCAGACCGGCGAACGCTGGGTGCACGTGTTGTCTCTCGTGGCGTTTTCCGTGTCCACGTGGATCCTGTGCACCCTGGCTGCCGGAACGTGGATGTTCGCGCAACGTCACATGCACCCGCATGAGCGTCTCGTTGAGGTGCAGGAGAGCGCGGGCGGACCCCTGTCTATGTTTTATATCTTCCTTGCTCTTTTCGCGTCGCTGCTGGTGGTGCCGACGCTATTGGGTTTGCTCACCCAAGCTGCGCGCGCGAACCTCGGCGGCCGTGAAGAGCAGCTGGCCATTCTGCGCCTTATCGGTGCGACTTCTGGTCAGGTGCGCGGAATGATGATTCTCGATGCACTGCGTCAGGCCATTGTCGGCCTCGCCGTCGGTACTGTGCTGTACCTGGTCAGCGTGCCCGCCTGGTCGCTGCTGACCTTCCAGGAAAAGCGAATTGAGACCTGGGAGATGTTCACGTGGTGGGTCGTGCCCGTTGCGTGGGTGGTCGTCCTGGTTCTCGCCGCCGCGTCCGTCTGGCTCGCCTTGCGCCGCGTGGCCGTCACCCCGCTGGGCGTCACCAAGAAGGTGCCGCCGAAGGGGCAAAGCGTGGTCACTCTGGTCATCTCATTGGCGGCGGCTATTGCCCTGTACCGCTACTTGAGCACGCTGACGATCGCCCCGGGGGCCGATGCCACCGAGTTCTTTGCGACGCTCATTGTCGCCGCCGGCGTGCTGATGGTCAACGCACTCATCGCCGTCGGCGTTATCCAGCTGATCGCCCGAATCAGCTACCTACTGCCCGGCTCCGCCACCTACGTGGCCACCCGCCGCGTCGGCCGCGGGGTGAGGACGACCTGGAAGCGCGTCGCCGCGCTGTACTTCGTCGCGTTCATCGCGGGCGCCGGAAGCGGCTTCTCCGCTATCCCTGAGATCGACGATGACCCGGCTTTGAAGATTGTCACCGCCGACATTCCCTCCGGCGTGGCCATCACCGCGATCTTCGGCGCCGTGCTGCTTATCGCCTCCACGCTGCTCACCCAGGCGTTGGCCGTGGTGGAGCAAAAGCAACTGACCAAGTCCCTCTACTTCATCGGCGCTCCCGCGAAGTTCCACACCTCTGTGGCGATCCGCGAGGTGGGAATCCCGATGGCTCTGGTGACTCTCATGGGCTTCGGCATGGGCAGCCTGATGGGACTGGCGTTGGTCATCGCACCGGTCGATGCCCTCCTGACGCGGCACGCACTCTTCGCCGTGCTGATCGTGCTTGCGCTCGCCGGCTGCGTCGCCGCTGTCGCCGCCACCGGCAAGCTCCGCGAGCGCGTGCTTTCCGAGACCGGCCGGCTCAACGACTAGCTTCTAGAAGCTGCGGCTAGTGGCTGGGCTCCCCAGCATCAGCCCGCCGCGAGCGCCGCTGCGCGCTGGTAGGACACGCCCAGAACCTGGCCCATTTCCCGGACACTGAAGCCCTGGTCCCGCATTGAACGGGCCAGGGCCCGCTTCGCGTCGGCGGCTTCGCGGGTGGCGGCTTCCGCTTTCCTGTTTGTCTGCTCCGCGTGGACACGAAGCGTCTCGATCTCGTCGGGCAACACCGGAACCACCTCGACCTCGAACTCTGATGGCGCGAGTCCCGACTGGTACGCGATCGCTTCGGCCACTTCGTCTTCCGCCCGGTCCAACCGGCTGGTCTGGGAGACCACCCCGAGCTCTGTGCATTCCAGGACCCACACACCGCTGGTGCCGCGCTCGGCGGTCACTGTGAACGTGTTCATCGCCACCATCCCTTTCCCAGCTCTGCTTCGAACTGGTCGAAAAATTTACGTGCAGTGAGGTCGTCGATTTCGCTGTGCCTGCCCAGCGTCCGCGTGACGCTTCCGACCCTGTAAGCATCATGTCGGCGCAATGGGATTTCCTCGAACTCAAGGCCGCGCCGTCGTGCCTCGAGCTTCAACTTCTTAATTACCGCACGCCGTTTCAATCTTCAAGCCCCCCAAGATTAAGTTTGTCTATGCCCTATTGACGCTGTTGCAGAATTCTTCCTTTATTTAGACTGCGAAAAGAGCGCATTGGTTCCCTTGCGAGGAGGCGATGACGGCGTAGTTCGCGCATGGACTGAACCACATAAGTACAAGTGGGGAGTCAACTAAGACGTGAAAAGCTCTACCTGTACTCGATTGATGCAGGTTAGTTGGTGGCGGACTTCGCGTATCTCATGCCGCGGTGAAGGCGCCGATCGCTTGGCGGATGAGCTCGGACCGGGTCACGTTCTTCTTGGTGGCGAGATCGTCGAGTGCTTTCAGTTCATCGTCGGTGAGGCGGACTGCGACGACCTGTGCGGGAGTTGATCCCCGTCCCGGGCGCCCGCGGCCGCGCTTCTTCAGGAGCTCTGGGTCGTAGCCGATCTCGGCTTCGGCGACCCAAGCGTCGAGCTGTTCTTGGCTGGCGTTCACAGGCATGTGAATACTGTATAACGAAAATATCTGCGCTGGCAATGCCCACTTGCAGGCTGACCCACGGTGGGTGTCGCGGGCGCCTAGTAGGGTGAAACCGTGGCTTTGTACCGGAAGTATCGCCCAGCCTCGTTCGCCGAGATGATTGGGCAGGAGCAGGTGACGCGCCCGCTGTCCACAGCGCTGGATAACGGGCGGGTCAACCACGCTTATTTGTTCTCGGGGCCGAGGGGAACGGGCAAGACGTCGTCGGCACGCATTCTGGCGCGCTCGCTGAATTGCGTTCAGGGGCCGACATCGACGCCGTGCGGGGTGTGCCCGTCGTGCGTCGCGCTCGCGCCGGGCGGGCCGGGCAACCTGGACGTCACGGAGATGGACGCCGCGTCGAACGGCGGTGTCGACGAAATGCGTGAGCTGCGCGAACGCGCGTATTTCGCGCCGGCAGAATCGCGCTACCGCGTGTTCATCATCGACGAGGCCCACATGATCACGGGCGCGGGCGCGAACGCCCTGCTGAAGATCGTGGAGGAGCCGCCGGAGCACCTCGTGTTCATTTTCGCGACGACGGAGCCGGAGAAAATCATCGGCACGATCCGTTCGCGCACGCACCACTACCCATTCCGTCTGCTCACGCCGCAGGCGATGCGCCAGCTCGTCGAGCGCACGGTCGCCGCGGAAGGTGTCACGGTCGACGAGAACGTCTACCCGCTGGTCATCCGCGCCGGCGGCGGTTCCCCGCGCGACACCCTGTCCATCCTCGACCAGCTGCTCGCAGGAGCCGGCCCCGAGGGCTTGACGTACGAGCTCGCGTTGCCGCTTCTCGGGGTTACGGACCTTTCGCTTATCGACGCCACCGTGGACGCCCTTTCCTCCCGCGACGCCTCCGCCCTGTTCCAGGCCGTCGACGACGTGATTGAGGCCGGCCACGAGCCCCGCCGTTTCGCGATCGACCTGCTCGACCGCCTACGCGATTTGATGATCATTCACGCCGTCCCGGACGCCTTCGGCCAGGGACTCGTGGATGCCCCTGCCGACCGTGCGGAGATTCTTACCGCCGAGGCTGACAAATTCCCCGGCAACCAGCTCGCCGCGCTTGCCACTGAGGTAAACGAGCGCATCACCTCCCTGCGCGGCGCGACCTCCCCGCGCCTGCTGCTGGAGATCATGATGGCGCACCTCCTTGGTGTTCTCACCGGCACGCAGGCACCTGCCGCCGTCGCCGGTCTCACTGAGCTCCAGGACGCCTCCGCCGAGGCCGCCGGCATGGGTGACAAGCCCCGCGGCGCCG
>NZ_JAGKSD010000019.1 GCF_017942225.1 Corynebacterium sp. Marseille-P3884
AATTATAGATTTATTGCGTAGGGGAGTTGTGATCTGGGGGGGTGGGTTTGGGAAAGAAGAAGAAGGAAGAAGAGAGGAGAGGGGGAAGGGAGGGGAGACGGGTGCGAGGCCGATCTCGCTGAGGAGCCGTCGCCCGGGCCAGTGTCGGCATCCCACACCACACGCGGGACCACGGGGTTGCCGTCCAGCACGCCGATCTGGTGGACGCGCCGCACCCCGTCGGAGCCACGACGCATCACCACGACGACATCGACGGCGGCGGCTAGCTGCGAGTGCAGCGCCTCACGACCGAGGCCGCCGAGCACCGCGAGCGCTTCCAAGCGTGCGGGAACTTCCTCGATCGAATTCGCGTGGACGGTGCCCGCGCCGCCGTCGTGCCCGGTATTGAGCGCCGCGAGCAGGTCGACGACCTCGGCGCCACGGATCTCCCCCACCACAATCCTGTCGGGGCGCATGCGCAGCGACTGCCGCAGCAGGTCAGCGATGGTGATCTCGCCCGCACCCTCCGCATTCGCGCCGCGCGAGGTCAGATTCACCACGTGCGGGTGCGCGGGCGTGAGCTCGACGGTGTCCTCGATCGCCACGATGCGCTCGTGCGCCGCGACCTCCGCCAGCATCGCCGCGAGCAGCGTCGTCTTGCCCGTTCCGGTTCCGCCGACAACGAGAAAAGCTTTCCGCTTATCGACGATCCCCTTAAGCACCCCCGCCCTTTCCCCGTCCACTCCTCCCGAAGCCTGAATCTGGTCCAAAGTGGCTGTCTTATTCCGGAGCACGCGCAACGACATGCAGGTCCCGCAGTTCGCGGTGGGGGAAAGGACGGCGTGGAAACGTAGAACAGTGCCGTCGTCACGCGAAATGTGGCCGTCGGCGAAGGGACGCGCATCGTCGAGACGGCAGCCGCAACTGCTAGCGAGCCGTGTCGCCAAACGCCTGACCTCCGCTTCTCCACTGAGCGTGAGGCTGGCGCGTTCTAGTCCGCGGCCGCGGTCGAAGAAGATGTCGTCGGGGCCGTTGACGCAGATATCCGTGACCCCGTCTTGGGCCAGCACCTGCTCGAGCGGGCCGATCCCGACCGTCTCATCCCGCAGTGCCCTCATAATGTCCAAAACGTCGAGGTCGCTGATCACCACCGCTTCTTCGCGGATCAGTGCCGCGAGCTCCGCCGGGGAATTCTGCGCCGGGTCTTCTGCGAGGCGGCGCTGCACCTTCATCACGATCGATGCCTTATCCATTGGCGGCCTCCAGCACCTTTTCCGCCGCGGCGGCCAGCGGAGAAGGCAAACGCACTGGCAACCCGTCGACTTCGCACGTGCGCACCAGCCGTGGCAGGTGCTTGACTTCCGCGACCACGTCCGCGCCAGCCACCCGCTCGACTTCCTGCGCGCTCAACCCCGACCAGCCGCGGTGCCGCAGCACCAGCGACACCGGGGTATTCGCCGCACGGCACTCCGCGCTGATCAGCGCCGCTGCCGCAGCTGCCCGCACTTCCCCAGGCACAATGACGAAGGTGTGGTCGCACCGGTTCGGAAGCGCGTCCGGTGGCGCGTCCACCACTGTGAGTCCGCCGGCGCCTAGGACCGTGGTCACGCGGTCCACTTCCGCACGCAGACTCTTCGCGGCTGCGGCAGGCACCGTCGTCCGTGCGCAGGTGAGCACCGCGATCCCGTCCCTGGTTCGGGGTAGCGCCCGGCGGAGCTGCGCCCGGTCGACGGACCCCTCCCCGATCTCGATCTCACCCCACCGCGCACCGATCTCTTCCTCCACGCCCAGCAGCAGATCGAGCCCGCCGGAATAACGGTGGGCATCCACCACCACTGGGTCTGCGTCCTGCGATGCCGCCCGGGCTACCGCCGCCGCGAACGTGGACGTTCCAACACCGCCAGCGGCGCCCACGAACGACAAGACCGTGCCCGCGCTTGACCGCGACTGGGGTGCTGCTGCCCCGTGCTTTTCATCCTTCGTGGCCAGCGCGAGCCTCCCCAACGCCTTGAGCAGATCGGCCGCCTGCGCGGGAAGAATGAACGCATTCGAATCAGCGCCGGCATCGGGATCAGTGTCGCCGCGCAGGAGGAAAACACCAGAGCGCGGGGGAAGGGGGTCGAGGTCGGGGGCGCGGGCGACGTCGATAAGCACGGCGAATGCGCGCGAATAATGGCGCACGAGGTCGTCCGGGCCCCGCGAATCAATGATCGGGCGGCCTGTCGCTGCCGCGAGGTGCGTGGCTTCAGGGTGCAGCAAAGCGTCATCGACGGCAATGAGAATAGGTGCTGTTTCGCTGGTCATGGCTTCACCTTCGCCCAGCGCACACACCTGCTCAAGGGACAGGCGGCAACCCTGTGGATAACCCCGGTTTAGCGGGACACGTCACCAAAATACTGTGGAAATAGGGGCGGCCCGCGCTATCGGGGGGGGGTGCGCGCGGGCCGCCGTTACCCGGCCACAAGGGGGGGTAGGGCCGGGGCCGGCCGCACTGTATATCGGGGCCGTGCGCGGATAATTATGGCATACGGGCACAACCAAACACAATGACGACTCGGCGATGATCGAACTATTCTTCGACCGGGCACATGTGCTGGGGCGTAGACTATCCCCATGACAGATTCAGGTGCCAAACACCGCGTATCGCCCGGGGCAGATTCCGGGCGCGTCGCGGCGTTTTTCGACCTGGACAAAACGATCATCGCCACCTCGTCCGCATTCGCATTTGGCCGCGGGTTCTTCGACAACGGCATGATCACGCGCACCGACGCGCTCGAGCTCTTCCTCACAAAAACGTCGTACATGCTCAACGGGCAGTCGAGCTCCAAGATGGACGCCACGCGCGACCGCCTCGCCGACATGGTCGCCGGGTGGCCCGTCGCCGACGTGCGGCGCGTCGTCGCCGAGACCATGAACACAGTGGTCACCCCCGCCATCTACAGCGAGGCGCGCGAACTTATCGAATGGCACCGCGACCGTGGCCACGACATCGTCATCCTGTCGGCGTCAGCGTCGCTTCTGGTGGAGCCCATTGCGCAGGAGCTGGGCATCGACCGGGTTGTCGCCACCGAGATCGAAGTCGTCGACGGCAAACTCACCGGAGAAATCACGCGCTACCTCAAAGGGGAACAAAAAGCGGAGGCGATGCGGGAGCTCGTCGAAAAGCAAGGCTACGACCTTGCGGCGAGCTACGCGTACTCAGATTCGCTTACCGACGTCCCCATGCTCTCCCTCGTCGGCCACCCCGTCGCCGTCAACCCTGAACGCGGCTTGAAAAAGCACGCCGCCGAACATGGCTGGGACACACGTGTATTCAAAAACCCCGAGCCTCTCTTCGACCCGCCCGGCGCGAAGGAGATCGGCATCGGTGCTGGTGTCGTGGTCACGGTGACCGCCCTGACCGCCTTCGGCATTTGGTTGGCGCAGCGCGGCCGCGGGGACTCCTCCTCATAATGTGCTGTGCGTTACTATAAGATCCGGTACAACTGACGATTAAGCTGCGCACCCTGCGCACTGAGGAAGGTTTCAGAAATGAGCGACAAGGGTCTGTACACCAGCGGGTCGACGAGCTATAAAGCCAAGGTCGATTCCATCCCGCTCCGCGACACAGACGTGACCCAGCCGGGAAGCGACTCCCTGGGCACCTTGGTGTCCAATGCGACCGAGCAGGTTTCCAGCCTGGTCCGCAGCGAAATCGAACTGGCCAAGACCGAGATCGTCGGCGAAGCAAAGAAGGCCGCGATCGGCTCCGGCATGCTCGTTGCCGCAGGTGTCGTGGCGGCATTTTCGTCCTTCTTCTTTTTCTTCTTCCTGGCCAAGCTGATTGCCCTGTGGACGAATGACGCCTGGGGCTTCGGCATCGTCTTTTTGATCATGATCATCACCGCGGGCATCCTCGCCCTGATCGGTGTGAAGCGCTTCAAGGCCATGAGCAAGCCGGAAAAGACCATCAACTCCGTCAACGAGCTGAAGAACCTCGTCCCGGGCCAGGCACAGAAGAACCTGGAAAAGGACACCTCGGAGCTCTACACCTCCTACGGCACCGGCTCCACCGTCCCGCGCACCGCGGGCGGATCCACGAAGGTCAACTAAACGCCGCGCACGACCGCGTGCATGGCAAGCGCCCAGGACAACGCGTCCCGGGCGCTTTTTCATGAACCATGAATTCCCAGCCGGTTTCCCCGAAGACGATCGCCCTCGACGGACCGTACGAGCACGTCTGGCTACACACGCGCGGCATCCGCTTGCATGCGGCGGTAGCAGGTGATCCGCGCGACCCCCTTATCGTGCTCGTTCACGGGACGTTCGGCGCATGGGTGGATTTCCGCCGCGTCATCGCACCGCTCGCCGAGCGCGGTTTCCGCGTGGCGGCGATGGACATGCGCGGTTACGGCATGTCGGACAAACCTCCAGCTCGAGCGGGCGACCCGACGCGCATCGCGGCAGGCGATATCGCGGGGGCGATCACGGCGCTAGGCCACGACCGCGCACACATCGTCGGCCACGACACGGGCGGCGCGATCGCCTGGGTGTTCGCGGGCATGTACCCGGAACGCACGGCCAGCCTCGTATCCGTCTCCGCGGCGCACCCGGGCGACATGCGCGCGCATCTGCGTGCCCGGCCGTGGGAATTGATGTTCATGCTGGTCCGCGTGACTGTGGGGCGTCTGCCGATCGGGGTGCACCACGCCTGCGCCGGACTCCTCCCGCGGGTGTGGCGCCGCGAATTGACGCTCAACACAGCCCCAGGTTTCGCAGGCACATCCGAATTCGAAGACGCGCTACAGCTGCGTATCCGCGCCGCGCGCATCGACAACGCCCTGCGCGGCATCGTCCGCAACACGCGCATGCTCACCGCCTCACGCCAAACGCGCACGCTTATCGACGCCCCCACTCTCCTCCTCCACCCCCGCCAGTCCGTCTGGGCGCGCATCGACACCCGGGCTGCAAAACGCCTGGCAACCCCGCCTACCACCGACACTGTCGCGGGGACGAAAAACGTGCCGCACGTGGAGAACCCACAGGGTTTCGTGGCTGCACTCGCCACATTCTTGCCCTAAGACACACACGCCTGCGTATCGACGGGCTCCGTCAGCCCCTCATACTCCCCCACGACCAGCTCCATCTGGCGGACCGTGAGCGCATATCCCGTCTCATGGCCGTCGACGGCCGTGCCGAACACCACGCCGAGGACCTCCCCCGCCGGAGAAAGCAGCGGCCCGCCCGAATTACCTTGGCGGATGCTGCCGCGCAGCGTGAACGCCTCACGCTCGGTGCGGCCTGTCGCGTAGATATTCGGCCCCGAAATATTGAGCCGCTCGCGCACGCGCACCGGCGAAACCGTGAACGGGCCATTGCCGGGAAAGCCCATGACCATCGCGTCGTCGCCGCTTTTCGCTGTGCCCGGCGACGACCGCAGTGGCTCGAGCCCCAGGTCAGGAACGTGCAGCACCGCGATGTCCACCTCTGGGTCGTACAGGACCACTGTCGCGCGCTTGAGCCCCAGCACCGTGTCCAACTCCACGGTCTCGGTGCCGGCGACGACGTGCGCGTTCGTCACCACATAATCCGGCGCCGACACGAATCCCGACCCCGACAACCTGCGCCGGCAGCTCTCCGCATCCCCCACCACGTGCACGATGCTGGAGCGCACCTCCTCCACGACGCCCTCGTCGATGCTCGCAGGGTCCGGAGCCTCCACCTCCGCGCCGCCTCCGTGGAAGGGAGAAACCAAGGGGGGAAGGCCGGTGACGTCGATAAGCCGTGCAATGTGCTCCGGCGCCTTATTACCCCACTCGGGCACAACGCTGTCGATCGCGCCGAGGATGCGCGAACCTCGGACCGCGCTACCCAGCGGCCCGCCGACGTTCGCCGCGACAGGAACCGCCACGACCCACGCCACCACGACCGCCATGATGAGCTGCAACAGCGCCCCCAGAGCCGAATCCCACGCCTGCGTCGACTTCGAGCGCAACCTGTCGCGCAGCGCCGCGCCCACCGTCGCGCCGACAATATTGCCGACGCCAACGAACGTGACGACCGTGGCGAGAAGGAGCAGCACGCGCATGCTCGCCACATCAGACACGCGCACCAACAGGCCTGCCGCCCCCAGGCCCACCACGAGCCCCGCCACAACGCCGAGAACCGCGAACGCCGACGAAAACGCCCCCTGCCGCAGACCGCCCGCGAGCGCCGCGCCAAAGAGCACAACGAGCACGAGGTCGACGATGAGAGCGGTCATGGGGAGCCACCCTACGCGCCGGGCGCGCTAAAACCCATGTCCCTCGCCGTTGCGCGACGCACGCAGCGCCTTCCGCAGATCCACGGCGTCCTTGTGCTCCCAGGGCTCTTCCCAGCCCGCTTCGCGGATCATCACTGCGAGCAGCGACGCCGTGAACCCCCACACGACGTAGCCGCCCACGTCGAAAGCGGGCCCCGACCAGCCCAGTCGCGCGACGCGGAAGCGGTTGTCCGGGTCGATCAGCTGCTCTAGGTCCACGAAGAAGACGTCATCATTTTCCTCGGGGCTGGCGCACCACACGTCGCCTGGGTCCTCCGCATACGCGAGCACCGGATTCACCGGGTGGCCCGACGGGCCGACGGCGATGGATTCGAGCACGGCCAGCGTCTCCACGCGCGACGGTTCCAGGCCCGTTTCCTCGTGCGCTTCACGCAGCGCGGCATCGACGGGGCCTGCGTCGTCCGGTTCCAGGCGTCCGCCGGGAAAGGCCATTTGGCCCGAGTGATTTCGCAGCGTCGGGGTGCGGTGCGTCAGCAGAATCCGTGCGTCTTGCGGCAGCTCCCGCGCCTGCGCGTCGCCCGTGAAACACATCAGCACCGCCGACCGGCGCGGTTTCCGCGACGCCAGTCGCATGTGCCCCTGCATCTTGTTCACCAGCTTCGCGTTGCCCGGCGCCGACAGCACGCCAGCCAGCCCATCCAGCCACTGCGCCATCTACAGCACCTCCTCGACAGCTTCCGCAATTTCGCTTGACGACGACAAAGCCCTCCCCACGACCCCCACCTTCTCCTCTCCCCGGAAGACGACTGTCACCGGAACGACCCCCGGCAACCCCAACTGCCCCGCGAAAGCACTCTCACTGTCCTGGTAGCTCGGCAGGTCGATACCGAGATCGTTCAGCAGCGCTGCCCCGTTCGCCGCATTCGTGTCCGCATGCACCCCCACCACCGTGTATTCCGGGTGCTCCTTCGCGAATTCCTCGAGTGCCGGCAGCTCTTCCCTGCACGGCTCGCACCACCACGCCCACACATTCGCGACCGTGATCTCCTGTGCGGTGTCCCCGCTGTCCCCTCCCCCGAGACACGGCAGATCTACCGAGCCGACGCTCCCGCCTGGGCAGTCCGGGCGAGCCGGAATCTCTTGTTCTCCCACGGCCTCTTCCGCCGGCTCGTCCGCAGGTCGCAACAACGACACCACTGCCACCACCACGAGTGCCGTCACTGCCGCCAGCACCACAACGCTCAGCCAGACCTGCTTTTTCACTCGCGGCTCTCCCCCACCATCGAGAGGATGTGGTCGCGCTCTGTGCCCGTCTCCAGCTTCTCCGCCTCGGTCCACTCGATCGGTCCCGCCTGGCCGAACGACGGACAGTCATACGCCAACGGGCACGCCCCGCACGCAGCCTTCCGCGCATGGCACACCCGGCGACCGCAGAAAATGATCCGGTGCGAGAACATCGTCCACTCCCGCTTCTCAATCATCTCCCCGATCGCCTTCTCAATCGCCACCGGATCCTTCTCGTCCGTCAGCCCCAACCGGTGCACCAACCGCTGAAAGTGCGTGTCCACCGTCAAGCCCGGCAACCCGAACGCATTGCCCCGCACCACGTGTGCCGTCTTCCGGCCCACACCAGGCAATTTCACAAGGTCCTCGATCGCCACTGGCACCTCGCCGCCGAACTCGGCCACCAGCTTCTCCCCGATCCCCTTTAAATGCCCCGCCTTCGCACGGTAAAACCCGACCGGCTTAATGATGCTCTCCAGTTCGGCGGGGTCAGCCGCGGCGTAGGCCGCGGCCGTCGTAAAGCGTGCAAAAAGCTCGGGCGTGACACTGTTGACCCGCACATCCGTCGTCTGCGCACTCAACATCGTCGCCATAAGCAACTCGAGCGGCGTCGAAAAATCCAGCTCAGCATGCGCATCCGGGAACATGGCCGCTAACGTCCGATTGATCCTCCGCGCGCGACGCGTACGCCCCAAGTCCGTCTCCGCACCCTTTGCCGCCGGATGCGAACCCGGCCGACGAAACCGCTGCGGCGTCCTCGAAGCAGAAGCAGACATGGCGTTCACTATACTGGGCACATATGTTGAGCACTCTCCTCGCGCTACTCGCACCCGCATTCCTCGCCGTCTTCCTCGTCGGCATGGAACGCCTCGAAATCGCCGTCGTCCACACCGACGCCTAACAACGCCGAACAGCGCACAGCAAGATGCTAGGGTGGACCATTGTGACATGGACCGCGAGCTGAGATTCCGGTGACCAACTCCACACGGACCAAAAATTACAAGGAGCTTCGATGCAAAGCGTGCAGGAAACACTGTCCCGCGCCGGGATCTTCCAGGGAGTAGACCCCGATGCAGTGGTCAACCTGATCTCACAGATGCAGACGGAGTCGTTCCCCCGCGGCACCACCATCTTCGACGAAGGTGAGCCCGGCGACACCCTCTACATCATCATCGAAGGCAAAGTGAAGCTCGCCCGCCACGCCCCCGACGGCCGCGAGAATCTCCTGTCCGTCATGGGCCCCTCCGATATGTTCGGCGAACTGTCCATCTTCGACCCGGGCCCCCGCACCTCGTCCGCCGTGTGCGTCACCGAGATCAAAGCCGCCACCATGGACTCCGAGATGCTCCGCACGTGGATCAACGATCACCCGGAGATCTCCCAGCAGCTCCTCCGCGTCCTCGCGCGACGCCTGCGTCGCACCAACGCGTCGCTCGCCGACCTCATCTTCACCGACGTCCCCGGCCGCGTCGCCAAGACCCTCCTGCAGCTCGCGAACCGCTTCGGCATCCAGGAAGGCAGCGGCCTCCGCGTCAACCACGACCTCACCCAGGAAGAGATCGCCCAGCTCGTCGGCGCTTCCCGCGAGACCGTGAACAAGGCCCTCGCCACCTTCGCCCAGCGCGGCTGGATTCGCCTTGAGGGCAAGTCCGTCGTCATCGTCGACACCGAGCACCTCGCGCGCCGCGCACGCTAATCGACGCCGCCTGCTCGCGTTTTCGCCCCTTTTTCACGCCCTGTGACCTGCCCGTTTGGGCGATGTCTACTGAAGTAGACATCGTTTCGTAGACGATAGGTTGCGGGGCGTTTAACGTTTGTGCCATGAACCAATTCGCGGCGCATGTGGGCGCGGGCAATGCCATCGACCTGCTGGGGAGCTTCGACGCCCAGCAGCTTGTCGACGCCGGCGCCAACCCCACCCGCGTTGCCGATTGGAAAGGCGTCTACGAGGTCTATTACGGAAAGACTCGGTTTTCCCGCCAGCAGGCTAATGCTGTTCGTGTCGCCCGCCAGACTGCGAAGTCACTGGATCAATTGGTGCTCATCGAACAACGAGTCCGCCCCTTGGACACCGAAAAAGAAAAGTGGACAATCCGCCTGGCGTTGCTGTCGGTGCGCGGGAATTACGAGACGTTGAAACGCCGCGCCAAAGACATCGTCCCTGAGCCAGATACTCCTGCTCCTGAGTCGGCGGTCCGGTTCGGTAAGCCCCGGAAAGGCAAGCGCACCTTCAGTGCTACCGGTGATGCGCGGGATATCGCCGCTCTTGAGTACGCCCTGCGCCAAAAACTCGACGCCACCCGTCCTGAGGGCCCGCAGATGTACGAGGCATTCCACGACCTACTCCACAACGACGGTGCTGTCGCTGATGCTGTCCCACGCCCACTGGTCCAGATCCCGCTGCCGGATTACATCTCGATCCTCGGCGGCCAGGGCAATGACACCATCCTGGGCCTGTCTGACGGCACCACGATGACGGGTGCGGAGTATCTGATGCACCATCACTCCAAGGACCTCGAGGTAGCACTGTTCCACCCACAGGCAGGCCCGGTGAACCTGTACAACACGAAACGGTTCGCCAATAAGAAACAACGCGACCTCGCCCGAGCAACACTAACGACGTGTCCAGTACCAGATTGCCGGCATGCTGCCGATAACTGCGAGGTCCACCACATCGAACCCTGGGCCCGCGGTGGACAGACGAACATGAACAACCTGTCGGTGTTGTGCAGGTACCACAACCGCACCAACGACGATGACCCCGACAGGCACAACAGGGGCCGAATACAGATGCGCGATGGGACACCAACATGGGTTTCACCGCGCGGAACACCAGTACCAAACCGGACACACCAATACGGTGCCATGCACCTACTGTTCGGGAAATAGCGAAAAGGCCGCAGACAAGATCTGACCACGCTCATCGCGTGAATCAGGCATGTCCACGGCCACTTCCGCACGCCCAAAAAACGATTCCTAGTCGAAGGTCTCCCCTTTCTTCCACTTTCTGAACGCGATGAACCTGCGCACCATCACGGCCACAACGACAAGCAGCGCGCATGGCGTGACAATAAGCCAATAACTCTCTACGAGAATGCACACGAGGGCCACGTCAAAGATGAGGACTGCGAGGAAGATGTCCCACCTGAAATTGTTGACCTTGACGTTCAAGAGGGGCAGGAAGACAAGCCACCAGATCGTGATTAACACGATCGCCGGAATGTACATGAAAACTGCGGCGAAACCAGCATCAGTACCGGTCTCCGACATATCGACAGCAGAGGCGACAGCGAGGAAGAAGACAACTGCGAACTCGATCGTCGGCCACTTGAGTATCCCGTAGTCGCGCAAGCGCGGCGGAACGGATACCTCCGAAAAGCTCAGTTCCGGATCGTCATAGTGTTCCATGCAGGAAGTATATACAAAAGCGAAAACGGGCCCCTTGGGAAAAGGGGCCCGTCGTGGGGTATGCGGCTTAGTTCTTGCCGTCGAGGTAACGCAGTGCGACGCGGGTGGACTGCTCAGCGGCGCCGCGGAGGACGGGGTCGACGTCGTCATACATTGCGTCGACAAGCTCGTTGATGCTTAGATCCGTTCCGCGCTCTTCGCGCACCTTGCGGATCTGATCGAGGCGGTAGTTACGGCGGTCGATGTACTTGCGCGCGAACTCGGAGAGATCTGCGCCCTCCGGACCGTGGCCCGGCAGCAACGTGATGCCCGTACCCTCTTCTTCGAGCTTGGCCAGCGACTCCAGGTATGCGCCGAGGTCACCATCGGTCTCGGAAATCATCGTGGTGTGTCGGCCGGCGATCGTGTCACCAGTGACGATGCCTTCAAGCTCCGACGACTCCGGGTCGCCCGAGTAGATGTAGAACGACACCGAATCGCGCGTGTGGCCTGGAGTGTGCACGACCTTGATGCGGGGAGTGACACCATCGACAGAGATGATCTCGCCGTCTTCGAGCGGCTCGCCGCCGATGCAATAGCGCTCGTCGAACGCGCGAACCTCAACGCCGGTGAGCTGGCGGAAGCGCTGGGCACCGTCCGCGTGGTCGTGGTGGCGGTGCGTCAACAGCACCAGCGCCACCTTGTCTGCGGCGGACTGCAGAACATTGAGGTGGCCTTCATCCTCCGGGCCCGGATCGATGACGATGCTGAATTCGTCTTCCGGGTCGCGGATGACCCAGGAGTTCGTGCCTTCCAGTGCGGCGTAGCTGGGATTGGGAGCCAGCACGACAGCGGCGGAGGGAGTGACAGGACGCAGTTGGCTGTAGGCAGGATGCTGCATGCCTTCAACCCTACCGTCAATAGGCAGGATGTGTAATTCGGCGGCGAGGGCGTTTAGGCGCCCGCGACCTCGACGATGAGCTCGACTTCAACTGGGGCGTCGAGCGGGAGGACGGCGACGCCGACTGCGCTACGCACGTGGACGCCCGCGTCGCCGAAGATCTCGCCGACAAGGTCGGAAGCGCCATTGACGACGCCCGGTTGTCCCGCGAACCCGACCTCCGACGCCACGTACCCCACAACTTTGACTACCCGTTCAATCTTGTCGATGCCGACAAGATCATCCACAGCAGCCAACGCGTTCAGCAGCGCGGTGCGTGCGAGACCGTACGCGTCATCGGGATCGACGTCCGCGCCGACCTTGCCGGTGGCGGGCAGTTCGCCGTCGACGAACGGAAGCTGGCCGGAGGTCCACACCTGGTTGCCCACTCGAGTCGCGGGGACGTACGCGGCGACGGGCGCCGCGACCGCTGGGAGCTCGATGCCCAGTTCAGCGAGGCGCTCGCTCGGCGACGTCGACGCCGCAGCCATTAGAGCTCCCGCTTCATGTAGGCGACGACATTCTCCGGGTTCGGGCCGGGAGTGACAGCGACGAGCTCCCAGCCGTCTTCACCCCAGGTATCCAGGATCTGCTTTGTTGCGTGCGTGAGCAACGGAACTGTTGCGTATTCCCATTTCTTCATGGGCACCACCCTACAGGCCGATAATCTCGCGCCCCTCCGCCAAGTGCTCTGCCCAATCAGTGACGTGGGGGTTCTTGCGCAGGACGGCGCGGCGCTGACGTTCAGTCAAGCCTCCCCACACGCCGAATTCGACCTTGTTGTCGAGGGCGTCAGCACGACATTCCATCTGGACGGGGCAGCTGCGGCAGATCGCTGCGGCTTTGCGCTGCTCGGCACCGCGGACGAAGAGTGCGTCGGGGTCGCCGGAGCGGCAGACCGCCATGGTGACCCACTCGCCACGTTCGAAGGACCTCTCGGAGTCTACGGAGGAGCGCTGTCGTACTTGCTGCCCAAGTCGTAGGGCAGAGCTTGCATTTTCCAGTGCGCGGTTTCTGATCGTAGTGGTCACCACAGTCTCCTTCCGGCCGTTATACCTATGCGTTATCAGCAGGGCTGCTATCACCATGCTGTCCCTATGTAAGTGTATTCACGCGCGCAGTTTTTTGTCGAATAGATCACACACGTGGGGGTAGGTGGTGATTCCGCTGACGGACTAAAGGCCGTAGTGTAAGTGAGGTGTCTGCGCTAAGTTCCCTGGGAAAACTGCTCGTCGGCCTGTTAGCGGCGGGCCTCGGCATCGCGCTCTGCCTTGCCCCCGCGGCGGGAATCGGCGGGGCTGCAGTAACGCGTGTCGACGACACGATGCAGTCCAATCTCGCCGACCTCACCGACGGCACCGCACCCGGTGTCACGACGATCACCGACACCAACGGCGACGCGATAGCGTGGATGTACGCGCAACGGCGCTACGAGGTGGAGCCCGACGAGATCTCCCAGTCCGCGAAAGATGCCTTGGTCGCTATTGAGGACCGTCGGTTCTACGAGCACGACGGCGTCGATATGCAAGGCTTCGCCCGCGCAATGGTGAAAAATGTTCTCGCTGGCGGCGTGGAGGAAGGCGCGTCCACGATCGACCAGCAGTACGTGAAGAACTACCTGTTGCTCGTCAACGCCGACACGACGGAAGAGCAGTCGGCGGCCGTGGAGCAGTCAATTCCACGCAAGCTGCGCGAAATGCGCATGGCCTCGGACCTAGACAAGCAGCTGTCCAAAGAGGAGATTCTGGCGCGGTATTTGAATCTGGTGTCTTTCGGCAACCACTCGTACGGCATTGAGGCGGCGGCGCGCACGTACTTCGACACGTCGGCCGCAAAGCTGACGGTGCCGCAGTCGGCGCTGCTGGTCGGCATGCTGCAGTCGTCGGAAATGCTGAATCCGTACACGAATCCGGACGGCGCGAAAGAACGCCGCAACACAGTGCTCCAGGCGATGGTGGGGTCGGGCTACCTCAGCCAGGCCGACGCGGATAAATACGCGAGCGAGCCACTCGGCGTGCTCGACGAGCCGGCGCTCCTACCCCACGGCTGCATCACCGCAGGTGGCGCGGGCTTCCTCTGCGACTACGCGCTGCGCTACCTCACGGACAAAGGTCTGAGCATGGAGGAAATCGAGCGCGGCGGCTACACCATCACGACGACGCTCGACCCCGAGGTCCAGGAGATCGCCCACGAAGCCGCGACGAGCGCCGTGAACAAGGGACAGCCGGGCGTGGCGGAGGTCATCAACGTGGTACAGCCGGGCAAGGAAAGCCACGATATCTTGGCGATGACATCGTCACGCGATTACGGCCTCGACCAGGACGAAAGCCAAACGGTCCTGCCTCAGACGTCGACGTTGGTGGGCAACGGCGCCGGCTCAGTGTTCAAGATTTTCGCGGCCGCGGCAGCGCTGGAGAACGGCTACAACTTGGAGTCCAAGCTCGAGGTGCCGGACCGCGCGGTGGTCTACGGCATGGGCGAAGGCGGCGCGCGCAATTGCCCGGCGGGGGCGTACTGCGTGGAAAACGCCGGCAAGTACCCGGACGAGATGACACTGCGGGACGCGTTGGCGAAGTCGCCGAACACCCCGTTCGTGAAGCTGATCGAGAGCGTAGGTGTGGAGCCGACCGTCGATATGGCTGTGCGCCTCGGCCTGCGTTCGTACGAGGACCAGGGCACATTCGACGGAGAGAATTCGATCGCGGACTACTTCCGCCAGAACAACCTCGGTTCGTTCACGCTGGGCCCGACGGCGGTGAATCCGCTGGAGCTCTCCAACGTGGCGGCCACGCTTGCCTCCGAAGGCATGTGGTGCGAGCCGAATCCGATCAAGAGCGTCGTGGACCGTTACGGCGACGAGGTCGCTATCGACCGCCCGGATTGCGAGCAGGCGGTGGAGCCGGAGCTCGCGGCCGGACTCGCGGGAGGCATGGCAGAAGACGCTGTATCGGGCACCGCGAAGAAGGCCGCGGCTGCAACAGGCTGGCGCGGCGCAGTCGCAGCGAAGACGGGCACGACGGAGTCGCACCAGTCGTCAGCGTTCCTCGGGTTCAACAAGAAGGTCGCGGCCGCGACGTATATCTATAACGATGGCACGCAGACCACCCCGCTGTGCACGGGCCCTGTGCGCCAATGCTCGAGCGGGTCGCTGTTCGGTGGCCAGGAGGCGGCGCATTCGTGGTTCCGGATGGCGAACCAGATTCCGGGTGCGCAGGATGCGGGGCTTCCGGATCCGAGCCCGCTGTTCGACCCGAAGGCGCGCGACGAGTTGCTCAAGCGCGCAGTGGGAATGAATAAGGACGATGCGCGGAAGATGCTCGAGGACGCCGGGTTCCGGGTCCGCGAGACGACGAAGTCGGACACGGATGCGCCTCGCGACCAGGTCGTGGACACCCGCTCGGCCGAGGACGCAGGGCCAGGTTCGACCATCACGCTCGTCGTTTCCGACGGTTCCAAAAAACGCGTATCGACGACCCCCAGCACCCCTTCTGCCTCCCCCACTTCCCCAGCAGCCGAGGCGGAAAAAGAGCCCGCCCCCGAAGAAGTCGATCTGGGACAGCTCGCCGACGAGTTGGCGAACCTCTTCCGCTAGGAGAGGCGCTCTTTCACCGCGGCAGAAAGACGCTTGCCGTCGGCACGGCCGGCGGCCTTCTCCGTGGCGAGCTTCATGACCTGACCCATTTCCTTCATAGAGGTGGCGCCGGTCTGGGAAATGGCGTCGTCGATAAGCTCGGCAAGTTCAGCGTCGTCAAGCTGCTTTGGCTGGTACCCCTCGAGGACCGCAACCTCTGCAAGCTCCGCGTCCGCGAGCTCCTGGCGACCGTTTTCCGCGTACACCTCAGCAGACTCGCGACGCTTCTTGATCTCGCGCGCCACGACCTTCAGCACCTCCTCATCCGTCAGCTCGTGCTTCGTGCCCTCCGTCTCCTCCGTCTGGATCGCAGCGAGCAGCATACGGATCGTGCCCGTACGCTCCTTCTCCTTCGACTTCATTGCTTCTTTCAAGTCAGCACGAATCTGATTCTTCAAATCACTCATGTCCACGAGCGTAGCGCGACAGGGGCGGTACCCTCGGAGCAATGACCACAAAGCACTCAACCCGCACCGTGCTGCGGCGCGTCGGACTCGCCGCCGCAACTGGCCTCGCCCTCGGCGCCGCGACCTTCGCATACGGCGTCAGCGAGCTCACCAAATTCCGGCTCAAGCAGTACGAACTGCCGATCCTCCCCGCAGGTACTGACCCCTTCACCATCCTCCACGTCGCCGACCTGCACATGATCCCCGGCCAAAAGACCAAGATCGCGTGGGTGTCCGCCCTCGACGCACTCAACCCCGACCTCGTGGTCAACACCGGCGACAACCTGTCCGACGCCCGCGCCGTCCCCGACGTGCTTGCCGCATTGGGCCCGCTGCTTTCGCGCCCCGGTGTCTTCGTATTCGGCACCAACGACTACTGGGCACCGCGCCTGGTCAACCCGCTGAAATACCTGCTCGACCAGAAACGCGAACCCAGCTACGTCGACCTGCCATGGAAAGGCATGCGCGCCGCCTTCATCGAGCACGGCTGGCGTGACGCCACCCACCAGCGCCTCGAATTCAAAGCCGGCGGGCTGCGCCTCGCTGTCACCGGCACCGATGACGCCCACCACGACCTCGACGACTACGACTCCGTCGCCGGTGCACCCAACCCGGACGCCGACCTCGCTTTGGGCGTCACCCACGCGCCCTACCGCCGCGTCCTCGACCGATTCGCCACCGACGGCTACAGCCTGGTCTTGGCCGGCCACACCCACGGCGGACAGATCTGCCTGCCCGGCGAACGAGCCCTCGTGACCAACGCCGATATCGACCGCGAACGCGCCTCCGGCCTCCACCGCTACGGCGACATGTGGCTCGAGGTTTCCAACGGTCTCGGCACCTCTAAATTCGCGCCCGTGCGTATTTTCTGCCGGCCGTCCGCCGCGCTGCTGACGCTCACTCCCCGCGAGGACTAGCCGGCCGGTTAAGCGCGCCATAGCCCTGCCCAACAGGCGTTTTGGAGCTTGCGGGGGCGTGGACTAAAGTAGCCCGGGTACTCAATAAGTGCACCGGGATATGGCGCAGCTTGGTAGCGCGCTTCGTTCGGGACGAAGAGGTCGCAGGTTCAAATCCTGTTATCCCGACCAACACCAAGAAAGAAGTCGTTGATTTTCAGCGGCTTCTTTTTCTTTTTGCCGAGGCACGGCTCAAGGTAGCTCCGGAGTCGCGCCCAAAGGGTTAAACGACAAAATGTGTGTCTGGCTCGGCGTGTCGCATGGGGGTTAGATTTGGCCTTTCTGGATGCAGATTGAGTGGGTGTAGTCGGTGTCGATAGCGTTGTCGTAGAGGGCTGGTCGTCCTGTTTCGTGGTCGGCTTGGTTCTCGTTGTGGGTCAGGGTTTGTACTTTGGCGAGTTGGTCCTGGCCTCAGTTGTACTGTCTGGCGATTTCTACGGGATCGTCGGGCAGTTCTGTTTTTAGATACAGCCATCACGCTTGCCGATGTTTTCTCGGCTCCGCTCACTACCATTGAGAACGGTGGGCACTTCCTGGGGAGTGACGGCTACCTCGACTTTCCGCAGTTGTGGCAGCACATTACGCAGTAGCTGCGCAATCTATGAGCCCTCTGTCATGGCTTTAAGCGCCGCAACGTGCTGTGCATAGGCTTCTGTTCCAGTCTGGGTCAACGCGACCCAGACGGCGTCTTTCGCGCGCGTGGAGCCATATTCGCGGGTGCGGCTGATATAGCCGCTGTCCTCAAGATGTTTCAACTGCTTGGAAAGCGTATCGGCAGGAAGCTCGGTGAGCTCTGCAAGCACGGCGTATTTCATCTGCCTGCCGCCGGTTGCGCCTGAATGGAACAGCGTGGCACAAATTTTAAGCCGGTTGATGGGGTGGATGACCGGATCCAGCTTTGCTGGGCGTAGTGAAGGATCCTTAGACATTGACGCCCTTTACGGCGGCGTTGCGGTTCTCATACAACATCCATCCCGTCGCCGTAGAGACAACGACGCCGCAGACAATCATCCACGGCCACGAATCCGGTGTCGGTGCTGTAGACATGATCATTGCACCGGGTAGCAATACTCGTGACCAGGTTGCGCGATCGTTGCTCGGACCCATATTTGGATCGAGGCGCACGAATGGGTTTGCAATCTTATCCTTGAGGAGATAGCCCAGAACGAACGTCGGTACAAGAACCGCGAGGCCGTACCACCATGACAGCTTGGTTAGCGCGAGACCGCCGCCGACGCCAAGCGCCACTATCGCCACCGCCCACCAGCTCTGCGTCCACGTGGTGCGTTCTTGAACGTCGTGAATGATCTTAAGGTCGTCGCTCATTATTCTTCCCCTAACGTCAACTTCACTGGCTTGCAACTAAGGCAAGTGTAACACTTGCTGTACATGCAAGTATAATGCTTGCAAAGTATGCAAGTGAAGGACTGTGCATAGTGGGGATATAGCTACGCATGGGGTCTAACGGGGCTGGTGGTCCGCTACTGTGACATCTGGCCGACTTTTATTGACTGAGGCTCCACAGGCCTTCCATCGCCATCGGGTAGTGCGTTTGCTGGTTGTTCCATTGCGTTTGGTATCACCGCCGCAGTAGCAGTGTGGTCGGTTCTTTGGCATTGAGCCACCACACCACCGCCTACTACCACAGACTGGCAGCCACACCGGGGGTTTACCGTGTTGAGGCCAGATATATGCTCCCAAAGCATATATTTCACGCTACCCTACAGGTCAGAACCTAAAAATCCCCGATCCCAGACACACTTTTTGACCCTTAACCCCGCCCAAACACTCCCTCCCTCAGAAAAGAACTGCTCCCCGCCAGTCGGTGACTGTTTTCACAGTCCGACCAGCGGGGAGCTGTTTTACGACTCGTGCCCGTAGAGATTACGGGAGAGCAACTCACCCGGTTTTAGAACGGCAGGTTCTTGCGGGCGTTCTCAAACATCTCGCGTGCCTGCGGGAAGAGCGGGCTCAGCACGGCAGCCGCACCCAGCAGTGCAACGATGATGCCGAAGAGGATGCCGATAGAAGAACCGGCGTTCTTGGCCGACCCATCGGTGGAACCAGAGTTATCCGGGGTCTCCTGAGTGTCATCCGCCCACGGCGAAGTCAGGTCGATGTCCTGCTCAGTGTCCACACCAACAGCATTCATCGCAGCGAAGAAGATGTCGGTCTCGTCGATCTGGCCGGTGAAGTTAGCGGCACCCGGGCCGGATGCGGCGACGCGGACCTGTGCACCGGTGTGCTGCTGGCCGCCGAGAGCGTCCTTCGGGTCGTTGGACTTCGCGGTGGAGTACACCAGGGACATGTCGGCGCCGTCTGCGGTCTTCAGCTTGGTGGTCAGGCCGGCGGTCGGTTTGTTGTTGTAGGTGATCATCGGGGTTTGGGCGTGGTCGGCGGTGGCGATGATCAGGGTCGACTCACCGGTCTCTTCAACCCAGTCCTGGACGACCTTGATGGACTCGTCCCACTGGCGGATCTCGCCGATCATGCCGCAAGCGTCAGCGCCGTGGCTGGCCTTGTCCGGGGAAGCAGCCTCAACGTGGAGGACGAAGCCCTTATCGTTCTGCAGCAGCTCGAGGGACTTGCGGGTCATGGCCGCCAGCGTCGGGATCTGGTCGGTGTACTCCGGATTAGCCTCGCAGCGCTGAGCATCCTTCATCGCACCGTCCTCGGTCGGAACGGTCTCCTTGTAGATGCGCGGCATGTGGCTCGGGGAGAACAATCCGAGCACAGGCTTGTCGGTGTTCTGCACTGCGTCGAGGCCGTTAGCGTCGGTGACGATCTCGAAGCCGTTGTCGCGGGCGTTGTCAAGGACGGTCTTACCCTTGGTCCAGGTGGTTTCGCCGTTCTTACCGTCGACCATGACCTCAGTGTCGAAGTAGCGGGCACCGCCGCCGAGGGTGACGTCAGCACGGACGTCGACAAGCTGCTCGGAGATGGATCCGAGACCACCGTTTTCGCGGCGCTGTGCATCTTGCGCCACTTTCTTGTCGCCAGACGGTGCGTAGTCCGCACGGTCGAGTGCGTGAACAGCGAAGGCCGCCGGGGTGGCGTCCTGAATTTCCGCGGTGGAGACGTTGCCGACCTTCATGCCAGCTGCCTTTGCAAGCTCAGCCATGGTCGGAACCGGCTTGCCGTTATTGTCGATGCCGAGGGCACCGTTGTAGGTCTTGATACCGGAGTAGAGGGAGGAACCGGATGCTGCGGAGTCGGTGACGTAGTCCGGCTTACCGGTCTCCTTATCCAGGGAGTACGTGGTGTGGTAGCCGGTGTATTCGAGGTTGTCCACAGCCTCGAAACGGCCGCTGGCGCCGTGCAGGTAGTTGCGGGCGGCGGTGATGTCGGCGTCGGCGGTGCCGTCGGCAAGCATGATCACGACGTTCTTCGCCTTGCTATTGTCGAGGCCCTGGCCAGTCTTACCGAACTTCGCGCAGTCGCCCACCTGCGGAGCCTTACCGGCTTCGAGCTGGTAGCAAAGGTCGCCGTTGGCGGCGTTGCGGGCGGTGAAGTCACGCACGACCGGAGCTGTGTTCACCTTCCAGTCGCCGAGGCCGAGCGCGTTGGCCATGACGTAGAAAGCATCGGTCTGGTCGATCTGGCCGAAGACGTTCTCGGACGCCGGGCCGTACGCGGCGATGCGGACCTGGGAACCGGTGTGCTGCATGGAGAAGTCGCCCGACTCAACCTGAGCGACAGGCACGGTGCCGAACGCGACGGACATGTTGGTGTCGTCGTGGGTGTGCAGGCGGGTGGTCACAGCCGGAGAATCCTTGCCGTCGGGCACGATCTGCGCGGTGTGGGCGTGATCGGCGGTAACGACGACCAGCGTGTCGCCGTCCTTCTTAGCAAAGTCCACGGCGGCGGCAACGGCGTCCTCGAGGCGCTTGAGTTCGCCGATGAAGCCACAGGCGTCTGCGGCGTGGTCGGCCTTGTCGATGGATGCGGACTCGACCTGCAGGAAGAAGCCCTTCTCCTCGTTCGGATTGTCCAGCAGCTCGATGGCCTTCTTGGTCATGTCCGCCAGCTCCGGCTCGTTGCCGATGTTGGCTTCCTTGCACTTGGTGGCCTCCGCGGTCGCGCCACCCTTGGTCGGTGTGGTGGACTCGAAGCGGCGGGTCATGTTCTTGTCGTGGAACAGACCCAGAACCGGCTGTTCCTGGTTGGCCTCTTTGACTGCGGCGAGTTCGTCGCGGGTGCGCACGATCTTGTAGCCGTTCGCCTCGGCGTTCTCGGCGACGGTCTTCCCCTTCTCCCACTTGGTGGCGTACTTTGCATCGCCTTCGAGGAAGGGGTTGGTGTTGCCGCTGTCCGCCATCACCTTGGTGTCGAAGTACTTGGCGCCGCCGCCGAGGGTGACATCGGCGCGGGTATCGATGAGCTGCTCGGAGATGGAGCCGAAGCCGCCCTTTTCACGGGCTTCGTCTCCCTTGACCGGCTTCGAATCGCCAGACGGTGCGTAGTAGCCGCGCTGGGAGATGTGGGCTCCCAGCGCTGCCGGGGTAGCGTCCTGAATCTCGGAGGTGGTCACGTTACCGGTGCGCATCCCGGCATTCTTTGCCATCTCGAGAAGGTTGATGTGCGGCTTCTTGGCGATGTCGACGCCGAGCGCGCCGTTGTAGCTCTTGGTGCCGGTCGCCCAACCGGTAGCGGAAGCCGCGGAGTCGGTGACGTAGCTCTTCTTGCCGTCTTCGTCGATGGCGAAGGTGGTGTAGGCACCGGTGGCGGTGAGGTTGTCCAGGCCGTCGAAGCGGCCGCCGGCACCGAGCAGGTAGTTGCGGGCCGCGGTGATTTCCTGGTGTCCCATGCCGTCGCCGACGATCATGATGACGTTCTTTGCCTTTTCGTCGGAGCGGCCCTGGCCGCCCTTGCCGAACTGGGCGCAATCGCCCGGCTGCGGAGCCTTGACGTTGCCGTTGCTGTCAATGGAGATGCACGACGGCTCACCGTTGTAGCCCTCGTAATTAAGATCAACTGCTGCTTGAGTGGTGGGGGTTGTGGCGGCGGTCAGAGCGATAACGCTCAGACTCGCAGCCACCGATTTCCATGTTGCTGCGCGCATGAAGTTTCCTGTTCGCTGTAATCGCTGCGGCTCCGGGATGGCGCCGGTGGCGGGAAAATGAGGAACCAGATGGATTAACACCCATCTAAAAGCGAACTAAATCACAGCTTCTATACAGATAGAAGACTTCCAAGGAAACAATAGGTTGCTAATTTCCTAAGCCCCGCACCATGTGATTACGGAGGTCGCTCCTGCCCCGCTAGTAACACAGAAACTCCGTCTTGAGAGGCTAGCGCGCACAGGTAGCTGTGTTCTCCGCGTCGAGGCAGTCATGCTCGAGCGATTCACAATGGAGCCATCCGTAGCGTCCGTGGAGAATGATCTCGTCGTAGCACTTCGAGCAACGGCGCACGGAATTGGGCGAATGGCGGTAACCGTTGACGGGCCCGAGCAGGTCGGCGATAAGCGGGCGACCTTCCCGCTCGAGGATCTGACGGGCGTTGAGCGTGGTCATGCGCGACTCCTTTGTTCAGTTATGTGAGTTGTTCTCCCAGTTTCGGGGAACAGCGCAGGAGCCTACATGACGGCCACGACCGCTGGAGAACGGTTTAGCGCCTATGTTCGATAGCTTCGTCTGTCTCGAGGACAGCGGTGTCGTCATGGCCCGCGTATGTGAGGTCGTCGTTGTCCGCATAGTCGGCGTCTGCGTAATCGTCGGCAGCGTAGTCGGCGTCTGTGTAGCCAGCATCCGCATAGTCAGCGTCGACGGCGTCCTCGGCCGGCACTGCAACTGGGCGACTCATGCGCATGGCCACGACTCCGAGCACAGCGAGCAGGGCGGATAGTCCGATGCCGACCCACAGGGCCATGAGGGATCCGTTGTTGCCGGCAGACGAAATGGCGGCGGTGCTCCAGTGCATCGGCATGGCTGACGACAGGGCGCGGACGACGGTGTCGACGTCGCCGGTGGCCGTGCGGGACCAGACCCAGCCGACGAGTCCGGTTTGAGCGAGGGCAAAGATGCCAGCGGTGGCGGTGCCGCCGAGCTCGCCGAAGGTGCCGCGGAGAATCCAGGTGACGCCGGCGGAGGCGAGGGTGCCCAGGGCGAGGGCGAGGCCGGTCATGCCGATGGCGGCGGGGGTGAGTCCGGTACCGAGGATCGTCACGAGGATGGTGCCAGCGCCAGCAGCGAGCAGGACTCCCAGGCCGAGAATGGTCCACCGGGACCGGGTCACGCCGTAGGCAGCCAGGGCTGCAGCGACTCCGCCGAGCACAGCGAGGGCGCTGACGAGCATCGCGGCGAGCGGAGGAAGCGAAGAGCTTATCGACGCCCCCTCAGCAGCCCCAGCCCCCGCCGCTCCCGCCGAGCCTGCCACCGGGGCAGCGGCAGGGAGGGCGCGCTGGATGTCGCCGATGCGGTCTTTCGTGGAGTTGGACATGTCGTCGACTTTGGTGGCGCCGTCGACAAGCTTTTGAACGCCGTCTTTTGCTTCGCCGACGCGGTCGTCCATTTCGCCGAGTCCTTCGGCGAGGTCGGAGGCGCCGTTCGTCGCGGAGTAGATGCCGTCGTGGTAGGCATACCCGGGCGTGGAGAGCTGGTTGGCGAGCTCGCGGGAGCCGTCTTTGAGCTCAGTGAGTTTGTCGGTCCAGTCTTCGGGCAGCTCGGCGGTGTCGACTTGCTTGCGGAGGTCTTCGAGCTGGCGGCGCAGCTCCTTGACATCGGGATCGTTGCTGTCGCGGGTGCCTTCGAGGGTGTCGTCGATGGCGGAGAGGACCTGGCCGCGGATGGCGTCGAATCCGACGACTTGGTCGACGGCGCCGCCGACGTTGTCTGCAAGGCGGGTGGCGCCGTCGGCAAGCTGGCCTGTGCCTGCCTGGATTTCGATCATGCCGTTGGAGAGTTCGTCGGCGCCGTCTTTGGCGGCGGAGATGCCGTCGGCGAGTTCCCCGGAGCCGTCGCGAAGCTCTTCGGTGCCGTCTTTGAGCTTGCTGGTGCCCTGGGTGAGGAAGCCTGCTTGTGCGCTGGCGTCGCCGGCGGCGCGGCGTGCATTGCCAAGGTTGTCGGCGCCGGCGTAGGCGGCGGGTGCGCCGGATGCGTTCTCGGCACCGCGCGGTACCCACGTGGACGCGGGGCTCATGGGTGCGAATGCTGCGACGACCAGAACGAGAAGGGCGGCGACAGACATGATGGCGTTCCACTTCATACCGAGCAATGTAATGATTGTGGCGAATGTTATGTATGTGACACACCGCAGGTCGGACTCTACGTCGATTTACTGTTACTCTTTACATGTTTGCCAACCGCTACACAGGCTGGAGCACATATGGCTCTTCTTTTGGTCTTTGGGCTAGTTGCCGCGACCGTGGTGCTATCCCCCGTGTTGGTGCGCGCAATCGACCGCCGAGCCGGGTGGGTGATCGGGCCGGTCTTCTTCGTCGCGGCCGGCATCCTCGCGAACGCTGCGCGGGACGGCGCGACACCGACTTTCTCAACTACCTGGGCGAATGATTTGCTCGGGCCGGGCACCGTGGTGGAGCTCGGGGTGCGCGCGGACGGGCTGAGCTTGTTCTTCGGGCTCCTCGCGCTCGTCATCGGCGGCGTGGTGATGCTGTATTCCGCGTCGTACCTGCCGAAAAACGACGGCAACACGAGCTTCTACACGATCATGACCGCGTTCTCGCTGTCGGTGCTCCTGCTCGTGACGGCGAGCGATGTCGTGGTGCTGTTCATCGCCTGGGAGCTCGTCTCGATCGCGTCGTTCCTGCTCATCGCGCGCTCCGGTTCGTCGGGCGAGGCGGGCTCGTTCCGCACTCTCGCGCTGACGTTCTTCGGCGGCCTGACGCTGCTGGCTGGTCTCGCGGTCGCCGCGGTGAGCGCCGGCACAACACAGATCGACGGCATCGTGACCTCGGATGTGTGGGCCGCGAACCCACAGCTGACCACGACGGTGGCTGTGCTGATCGCATTCTCCGGCTTCACCAAGGCCGCGCAGTTCCCGTTCCACTTCTGGCTGCCGGAGGCGATGGCGGCGGCGACCCCGGTCTCGGCGTTCCTGCACGCGGCGGCCGTGGTGAAGGCCGGCGTCTACCTGCTGCTGCGCTTCTCCACGATCTTCGGGTCGAACCCGACATGGAACACGATCCTGGTCGTCTTCGGCCTGGGCACGGCGCTGATGTCGGCGCTGTTCGCCATCACGAAGACGGATCTGAAGCACCTCACCGCATACTCGACGGTCTCGCACCTGGGTTGGATCGTGGCGGCGGTGGGCATCGGTACCCCTGCGGCATTCGCGGCAGCGCTGGTGCACACGCTCGCCCACGCGCTGTTCAAATCGTCGCTGTTCATGCTCATCGGTGTCATTGACCACGAGACGGGCACCCGCGATATCCGCCGCTTGGGCAAGATCTACAACAAGATGCCGTTCACTTTCGCGTCGGTCGTTGTGGCGGCGTCGTCGATGGCTGCGGTCCCGCCGCTGTTCGGTTTCGTGTCCAAGGAGTCGATCCTGGAGGCGTTCCACCAGACCCAATACGGCACGGTCCTGCTTGTCCTCGCTGGTCTCGCAGCATTCTTGACGTTCGTCTACTCCGCGAAAATCGTCTTCGGCGCGTTCATCGACGGCACGCGCGACATGAGCAGCGTCCACGAAGCACCCGTCTCGCTGTGGCTGCCGGCAGCAGTCCCGGGCCTCATGTCCGTCCCGGCGGTCTTCGGGCTTTCGCTTATCGACGGCCCCGTCACCCGCGCCGTCCACTCCATCACCGGGGACGATTCGTTCGAGTCGCATCTCGCGTTGTGGCATGGCGTAACGTGGCCGTTCATCGTGTCTGCGCTGGTGTTGGCTGCGGGCATCGCGTTCATCTTCGTGCGCAAGCCGGTGTATAAGGCACTGGAGAACAAGATGCTTCTCCCCTACACCGGCAACGAGATTCTGCGGATGATCGTGAATGCCTCGGAGCAGGTCGGCCGCCTCGCCGGCTCCATGGCTGATTCGTACAACCCGTCGCGCCACCTGAAGTGGCCGGTCGGCGTGGTCGTTGCGCTGGGCTTGGTCACGATCTTGTTCACCACCGGCGTCGACGGTGTTGATCTGGCGCCGCGCACCGAGGGCGTGGACAACTACTGGGATCTGCTCCCGCTGGCGATCATCGTTGTGTCGGTGGTCGGCATGGTGAACACCAAGAAGCGCATGACGGCGGCGCTGATGCTGGGAACCGCCGGTGTGGGCGTGAGCTTGCGGATGCTGCTGCTCGGCGCCCCGGATGTCGCCCTGACCCAGTTCACGGTGGAGGCGCTCACCGTTGTGGTGATCATGATGGTGCTGCGCTACCAGCCGCGACTGTTCCCCGATGTGTCGAAGCGCCGCAAGGTCCTCTCGGGCATCTTCGCTGCGATCTCGGGTGTCGTGGCCTTCGCGGCAGTCTACGGCCTGACCGGCCGTCAGGACCGTTCCGAGCTGGCCATGTGGTACCTCAACGAGACCGGTCCGCTGACCGGCGGCGACAATATCGTCGCGGTGATTCTCGTCGAGTTCCGTAGCTTCGATACCTTGGGCGAGCTCTCCGTCCTCGGTATGGCTGCCGTGGTGATCGCCGCCGTGACGACCTCCGTGCCGCGCCACGACTTCCAGGAGGGCACCCGCCCCGCCCCGTTCGGCCAGTCCCGCCTGAACACCCTGCCGCTGCGCAAGGTGACCAAGCTAATCATCCCGATCTTGGTTGTGCTGTCCGTGCTGATCTTCTTCCGCGGTCACACCGTCCCCGGTGGCGGCTTCATCGCGGCGCTGGTCATGGCCACCGCATTCGTTTTGAGCTACCTCTCGCAAGGCTCCGACGACAACGCCGTCGGCGAGAAGACTCCGGTCTACCTCGCAGGCGTCGGTGTGATCGTCGCGCTGGCGGCAGGCTTCATCGGATTCCTCGAGGGCGGCTTCCTCTACGCCATCCACGGCGAGATCGCCGGGGAGCACCTGACCACCTCGCTCATCTTCGACGCGGGCATTTACCTCGCTGTGCTGGGCATGCTCACCATGGCGATCAACGGCATGGGCGGCTACCTCCGCCCCGGTGCGGAACGCGAACAGCTCGCTTACCACCGTGGCGAGGAAAACCCGCTGCCGGATGTCCCGTTGGCGATCGCCGCAGAGCAGCCTGTGGACCCCCGTCCCAAGCCCATCAACCCGGCTTCCAAGCCGGTGGACCTCGCCCGGGCCGTCACCTCCGGCTCGCGCGGCAACCCAGCGCGGAGCAAGTCTAAAAAGGACGCTCCCACCAATGAAGGAGGCGCACGATGATATACGCAGCCACCGTCGGAATCCTCGTTGCCGGGGCGGTGTATTTGATCATGCAGCGCGGCATGGTGCGCATTGTCTTCGGCATGTCCTTGCTGGGCCACGCGGGCAACTTGATGCTGCTCGCCGCGGGCAACGGGGCGTGGCGCGGGGAAGCTTTCCCGTCGCAGACGTCGATGGACGAGATGGCGGACCCGCTCCCCCAAGCGTTCGTGCTCACCGCGATCGTGATCGCGATGGCCACCACCACGATCCTGCTGCTCATGGCCGCGCTGGGGCGTGACGACGACACCATCGACAACATTCTCGACGCCGAGCAAGCCGCGAAGCTCGGCCCCGACGCACTCACCACCGCCGGCCGCAAGGCCCATAAGGGGGTGCGTGGCTAATGGCTCCCGACACGATTCTTCCTGTTTTCATCGCGCTGCCGCTCATCGTCGCAGCGATCACGGCGATCTCCCCGTCCCGCGCTCTCAATAGTGCGCTCGGACTGATCATTCCGGCCGTGAACCTGGCAGGCGGCATCTGGCTCTACGCCCATACCGCCGAACACGGAACGATCGGCCACGTCATCGGCCTCTACCCCGGCGGCGCCGGTATCGCGCTCGGTGCCGACCAGTTCTCCGCGATCATGCTCATCACGACGATGCTGGTGGCCTTGGTCTCCAACTGGTTCGCCATCATCTCCGGTGAGACCCACGCGCGGTATTACACCCCGTTGTCGCTGGTGCTGCTCACCGGTGTCTCAGGTGCGCTGCTCACGGCGGATTTGTTCAACTTCTTCGTCATGATCGAGGTCATGCTCCTGCCGTCCTACGGCCTCATCGCCATGACCGGTACGCGCCACCGTCTCCAGTCGGCGCGCCTATTCGTCCTGGTGAATCTCTCTGCATCGACCTTCCTGCTCATTGGTGTCGGCTTCGTCTACGCGGTCACCGGCGCAGTCAATATCGGTGCGCTGAAAGGAGCAGCGGCCGGCAACGGCCCCGTCACAGTCGCCATGGGCATCGTGGTCGTCGCCGTGTGCGCGAAAGCCGCTGTGTTCCCGCTGCATACGTGGCTGCCGCGGACGTACACGTCGACAAGCGCTGCTGTCATGGGTCTGTTCTCCGGCCTGCACACGAAGGTCGCGGTGTACATGCTGTTCCGCATCTGGGTCGTCATCTTCGACATGGATCCGCGCTGGAACTGGCTGATCATCGCGGTGATGGTGGTCTCCATGCTCGTCGGCGCGTACGCGGGTCTCGCGGAATCGACGATCCGACAGGTCCTCGGCTACCAGATGGTCAACGGCATGCCGTTCATCCTCATCATGCTGGCCTTCACACAGGAGGAGCCGCGTTATGCGCTCGCCGCCGGCCTGATGTACACGCTCCACCACATGATCACCATCGGGGCGCTCACCCTCAACGCCGGCGCGATCGAGGAAACGTACGGCACCGGCACGATCTCGAAACTCTCCGGGCTGGCGCGCCGCGACCCGCTCGCTGCGTGGGTGTTCGCGGCAGGCGCGTTCTCCGTCATCGGCTTCCCGCCGTTTTCCGGCCTGTGGGGCAAGCTCTCCCTCGTCTTCGCGGCTGCCCGCGCCGGCGACGCCCGCTCGTGGGTGGTCATCGCCGCAATCATCATCGCGTCGTTCGGCGCGATGCTGGCCATGTTCCGCGTCTGGCGGGAAGTGTTCTGGGGCAAGCCGATGCAGCGATTCCCGGGGAACCTGAAGGTGCGTGGGGCGTTGCTGGCGCCGTCGGCAAGCTTGATGCTCATCTCGCTCGCGATGTTCATCGCCGCCGGCCCGCTGTGGAGCGCAGCGACGGGCTCCATCGACGCGCTGTTGGACGTCGACTCCTACTCCTCCGCCGTCCTCGGCTCCGACCCAGTCGGCGTGCCTGACACCGCTAACCTGCAAGGGGGCCAGTAATGAAGACAATCCTGCACGGAATCGGCTACTTCTTCTGGATCGTCAAGGAAATCATCCTCGCCGGACTCTCCACCGCGCTCGCCGCTTTCCGGCCGAATTCCGGCATCGATCCGATCATCATCTACTACCCATTGCGTATCGACGGCGACTGGGAACTCTTCTGGTTCTCCACCTCCGTCACCGCGACCCCCTCCACCTTGTCCTTCGGCTTCCGCGACAATATTCCCGGCAAACCGCAGGTGATGCTCGTCCAAGCCGCTTTCGGCTCGAACCCCGAAGACATCGTCGCCGGGCTCGCCGACATGGAGGAGCACGTCGCCCCCCGCGTCAAGGACGACCCCATCGACCCCGCGCAGGTGCTGTGGGAGCCCTACCGTGACTTCCGCGACCGCCTCGACCCGGATGCCGCCGACCCCGTCGACGCCGCCGATCGTGCTCGCCGCGAACGCCGTGCCCGCGCTCGTGCCCGCAGGCGTCGTGCCGTGCGCGCCACGAAAGAGAGGAACTAACCATGTTTGAAACGATCCTCACCGTCTGCATCGGCATCATGGCCGTGTGCCTGGTTGTCAGCCTGGCGGCGATCCTGCTTAACAAAGACGAGCTGACCCGGGCAGTCATGGCGGACTACATCTTCTACGCGATGGTCTGCCTCTACCTCATCTGGACCCTGTTCAACCACACGTTCATCGGCTACGAAATCGCGATCCTCGCCGCGCTCGTCTGCGGCGCGATCCCGACGCTGTCGATGTCCCGCATCATCTCGAGGGGGCGCCGCTAATGGCTATCTGGCAGATCATCGTGCTCGTGTTCGTGTTCTTCGCCGTCTTCATGTCGGTGGCGACCCTCATTCTGCAGCTGCGCGCCCCCAACGCGCTGACCCGCGTCAACCTCATGGGCCCGCTGGTGTGCCTGGCGTTCCCCGCGCTCATTCTGGCCAAGCTCACCGCCGACTGGGCCACCGAGGGCTTCAACGTGGGCGATTTCATCCGCGCCGTCATCGCCATCCTCGGCGTGTGGATCGTCGGCTCCGTCGGCTCGTTCATTATGGGTCGCTCGATCCACGGCGTCACCGTCGTCGATCCGCGCGCCGCGCTGTCACGCGAGGAGCGCGCGAAAAAGCAATAACGCTTATCGACGCCAGTCCTCCACCACCACCCCCTGCACTCTCTGAAACTCATCCACGTTAGCGGTCACAAGTGTGAGACCGAAGGCCCTGGCTTGGGCTGCAATCCACATGTCGTTGGCCCCAATGATCTCGCCTCTGGCAGCGAGACAGGACCTGATTTCCGCATACGCTTGAGCGACAGCAGAATCGATGCCCACTCGGGGAAAACCGTGCACGAGGTTTTCCACTGAATTCTGCGCCAGTTCGGGCTCACGGGATCGTTTCGCGTCGTACAGCAACTCGCCAAGCACGATCTCCGAAAGGCAAATACTGCTCAGCGGAAGAACAGAACAGCGGCTCATTACCTGTTCATCGGAGCCCCGCTCCAGGTCGATCCACACGTTCGTGTCCAGCAGATACTTCATGGACGCTTCCGGCTCTGCGGTTCGTCGAAGTCGACGACTGGTTCAGGTGGAAGATCGTCAACATCCTCGAGCAGGCCGCCGACAATTCCGTGTTTTTCCTGAAACGACCGCAAGCGCCTGAGGGTATCGGCAACAGTGTCTTCTTTCGGACGCAGGAGCAGGCCTTCGGGGACGCTCTCTACGGTAACTGCACTCGTCGAAAAGCGAAAAGCTTTTGGAATGCGTACTGCCTGACTGTTTCCGGACTTGAAAACGCTAGTTTCGATTCGCTGAGTCATCATGCCCTCCTTCCCGTCTGTATATCCCGCAATATACACGCGTCGTCTCGACGAAGACGTGGAAAAACGAAGCCCCGCCGGCACTGCCTTTCGTGGCAGCGGCCCGGCGGGGCTTCGTGCTTGGCGCCTAGCTTGGTGCAGCTAGCGCTGAGCTTTGAACCTTAAGCCTTAAGCGTTCTTGCGCTTTTCAGCAAGCACCTCGCGGAGCTTCGGCTCGAGGTCGGCGTCGACCTTGCCCCAGTAGGCGAAGGTGCGCTCCTCGACGTCCTTGTCCTGGATCGGCAGCATCTTGTTGGTGACGTTGTCGATGAAGCGCTCGCGCTCAGCGTCGTCGAAGACCTCGCGGTACAGGGTGCCTGCCTGACCGAAGTCGTCGTCCTCGGCGTGCTTGACGTACGCGGCGCGGACCAGGTCGGTGCCGTGCGGGTCCGGGTTGACGTACAGGTCGTGAGCCTGGCCGTAGGTGGTGTGGTTGGAGGAGGAGTCCTCACCGTTGTCGAGGTAGCCAGCACCCTTATCGGTCTTGTTCGGGGTGTAGTTCGGCTCGCCCTCGTTGTTGAAGAAGAACGCCATCGGGCCACGCTCAGCGTAGGTGTTCACCGGAACGATCGGCTGGTTGACCGGCAGGTCCTTGTAGTTCGGTCCGATGCGGTAGCGGTGCTGGTCGGCGTATGCGAACACACGGCCCTGCAGCATGCGGTCCGGGGACAGGCCGACACCCGGCACGATGTTGGACGGGTCCAGTGCCAGCTGCTCGATCTGAGCATGGAAGTTCTTGGGGTTGCGGTTGAGGACGAAGTAGCCGACGTCGACAAGCGGGTAGTCCTTCTGGGACCAGGTCTTGGTGAGGTCGAACGGGTTGAAGCGGTAGTTCTCCGCGTCCTCGAACGGCATGATCTGGACCTTGACGTCCCAGATCGGGTAGTCGCCGCGCTCGATGGCCTCGAACAGGTCCTGGCGGTGGTAGTCGGCGTTGTCGCCGGCCATCTTGCCTGCCTCTTCGTCGGTGAAGCACTCCCAGCCCTGGCGGGTCTTGAAGTGGTATTTGATCCAGACTGCGTCGCCCTCTTCGTTGACCCACTGGAAGGTGTGGGAGCCGAAGCCGTCCTGGTGGCGGGAGGTCTTCGGGGTACCGCGGTCACCGAGCAGGTAGGTCACCTGGTGAGCGGACTCCGGGGTGCGGGTCCAGAAGTCCCACTGCATCTCGTCGTTGCGCAGGCCGGAGTCCGGCTGACGCTTCTGGGAGTGGATGAAGTCCGGGAACTTAACGGGGTCGCGCAGGAAGAAGGTCGGGGTGTTGTTGCCGACGATGTCGTAGTTGCCGTCCTCGGTCCAGAAACGGAGCGCGAAGCCGTGGACGTCGCGCCAGGTGTCCGGGGAGCCAGCCTCACCGGCGACGGTGGAGAAGCGCACAGCCATCGGGGTGACGGTACCCGGCTGGAACAGCTTGGCCTTGGTGTACTTGGAGACGTCCTCGGTGACGTGCAGCTCACCGAATGCGCCGTGGCCCTTGGCGTGCGGGATGCGCTCCGGGACGTTCTCGCGGTTGAAGTGGGCGAGCTTCTCGACGAGGTGAACGTCGTCGAGCAGGTTCGGGCCCTGCGGACCGGCGGTGACGGAGATGTTCTCCGACGCGACCGGCTGGCCACCCAGGCGGGTGGTCTTGCCGTTACCGGCAGCGCGCTCGCCCTTCTTCACAATTTCTTCAGCGGGTTTGTTCTCAGCCATGTAGATGGCCCTCCTCGTTAAATCAGGTTTGATTCACTGGTGAATCCGACACTACGCACGCGCTATAGGCCCTTCAACCAAGTTCGCCCTAACTCATTCCTTTGTTTGAACTATTCCGCAGCGGGCTGTCAGCTTTAGAACGCTAATCAGCAATCGTTCGCAGGTCATCGCTGTTTAGGCTGGTAACGTCTGCACTCGTGAATAAAAGGGACGACGCGTATGTCACGGATCTGGCTTTGCGGGCTGGGCGTGGCGATAAGCAGGCGTTGTCTGAGTTCATTCGCTTGACCCACGACGATGTGTGGCGCCTGTTGGCTCACTTGGCGGGCAGGGAGCAAGCGGATGACTTGACGCAGGAGACGTATTTGCGGGTGTTGGGGGCGCTCCCCCGGTTCGCGGCGCGATCGAGTGCGCGGACGTGGTTGTTGTCGTTGGCGCGGCGCGCGTGGGTGGATTCGGTACGCCACGACATGGCCCGGCCTCGGAAAGCGGCGGCGGAGTACGACGATGTGGCGGCGCAACAGCCGAGCCGCGACAACCCGAATACGTGGTCCGAGGTGATGGACGCACGAACGCTTCTCGACGCGCTGGCTCCCGAACGCCGCGAAGCCCTCATCCTCACCCAGGTGCTGGGGTACACCTACGAGGAAGCGGCGAAGATCGCGAATGTGCGCGTCGGCACGATCCGCTCCCGTGTGGCGCGTGCGCGACGCGACCTTGTCGCCGGCACAAGCAACTAGAATTCTGAAGTCATGACGGGGAGGAAGGGCCAAGCGTGGATAGCAACTGCGGTTGCAGGATTCGCGGTGCTTCTCGCGACATTGCTGACCGTACTTATGTTTCATGCGCTGTCGGTTCCACCGCCGCAGCCGCTGAGCATTAGCGAAATCGAGGAACCTATCGTGCTCAAGCCGGAAGAGTCAGTGAGGATCGAAGTAGGCCAGAATAATTTTTCGGTGGGGATATGGTATGCACTTACTGAGGTGCCGTCACCTGACATCGTCGAGGTTGAAGAAGTCAACGAAGATCCGCTGGATCCTTCGCTCGATGGCGCCGGCGGAAACACCTACCTTGTGGTGACTGCGCTGGCCCCCGGCGAAGGCACCATCAAGGTGGCGGATTGCTTCCGCCAAATGCCGGACGCGACCGGTATCTGCCATGACGACGACGGGCCGCGCCCAACCTACACAGTGGACATCGTGGTCGAGGAAGGCTAGACCAGCAGCTCTGCGATCTGGATCGTGTTCAGGGCAGCACCCTTGCGCAGGTTGTCGCCGGAGACGACGAAGACCAATCCGCGGTTGCCGTCGACGGCCTGATCTTGGCGGATGCGGCCGACGAGGGAGTCGTCCTTGCCCGCGGCAGCAAGCGGGGTGGGAACGTCGACGACGGAGACACCGGGTGCGTCGTTGAGCACGTCGATGGCCGCGGAAGGCGTGATCTCGCGTTCGAATTCGGCGTGCACGACCATGGTGTGGCCAGTGAAAACGGGCACGCGCACGCAGGTGCCGGAGACCTTGAGGTCAGGCAGGCCGAGGATCTTGCGGGATTCGTTGCGCAGTTTCTGCTCCTCGTCGGTTTCGAACGAGCCGTCGTCGACGAGATTGCCGGCCATCGGGAGAGCGTTGTACGCGATCGGGGCAACATACGGGCCGAGCTCATCCGGGTTGAGCAGGGAGCCATCGTGAGTGAGGTCCACATTCCGGTCACCGATTTCAGCGACTTGCGCAGCAAGCGTATCGACGCCCGCCAGACCCGACCCCGACACCGCCTGGTAGGAGGCGACGCGCATGGTGGTGAGCGACGCTGCGTCGTCAAGCGCTTTGGCGACAGGCATGACCGCCATCGTCGTGCAATTCGGGTTCGCGATGATGCCCTTGGGCAGGTTTTTCGCGTCGCCGGGGTTGACCTCGGAGACGATGAGCGGAACGTCCGGGTCCTTGCGCCACGCGGAAGAATTATCGACGACCGTCGCGCCTGCCTCCGCGAAGACCGGCGCCCACTTTTTGGATGTCGAGCCGCCCGCGGAGAACAACGCGATGTCGACGTCCTTGACGGAATCGACCGTGACCTGCGTGAGATCCTCCACGACGATCGTCTCGCCGCGGAATTCGAGCTCCTTGCCGGCCGAGCGCGGGGACGCGAAAAAGCGCACCTTGTCTACCGGGAAGTCACGCTCCTGCAGAATCTCCCGCATCACCTGTCCAACCTGGCCGGTGGCTCCGACGACGGCGACGGTGGTCATGTCTTTTGCTCCAATCTTTGTTCTGTGCGTTTTAACGGCCGGTGCCTGCGTAGACGACGGCAGGCTCGTCTCCACCGAGGTCGAATTTCTCGTGGATGACGCGCGCTGCGTCCTCCATGTCCGCGCGGCGCACAACAGCCGTGATGCGGATCTCCGAGGTGTTCATCATGCCGATGTTGACGCCGCTGTCGCGCAGCGCCTCCGTGAAGTCCGCGGTGACACCTGGGTGGGACTTCATACCAGCACCCACGAGCGAGACCTTCGCGATCTCGTCGTTGTAGGTGACATCTTCCCAGCCCTCGTTCTTCACCAGGTTCGTGAGCAACTCCATGCCGCGCGGCCCGTCCGCGATCGGGAGGGTGAAAGTGATGTCGGTGACGTTATTGCCCTGCGTGGAGGTGTTCTGCAGCACCATATCGATATTGATCTCGGCGTCGGCGAGCACACGGAAGACCTTCGCGGCCTCACCCGGGACGTCGGGAATACCGAACACGGTGATCTTTGCTTCGGAATCGTCGGTGGCGACACCGACCAGGACTGCTTCTTCCACGGGGATATCCTCCATCGCTCCGGTCACGAGCGTGCCGGGATCGTTGCTGTAAGACGAGCGTACTCGCATGGGAACATTGAATGCGCGGGCGTATTCGACGCTGCGCAGCACCAGAATCTTCGACCCGGACGCGGCGAGTTCGAGCATCTCCTCGAAGCAGATCTGGTCGAGCTTCTTCGCGTCGGGGACGATGCGGGGGTCTGCACTGTAGATGCCGTCGACGTCGGAGTAGATCTCGCACTCGTCTGCGCCGAGGGCTGCCGCGAGCGCTACCGCTGTGGTGTCAGAACCGCCGCGGCCCAGGGTGGTCACGTCGCGGGTGTCCCGGTTGACGCCCTGGAAGCCAGCGACGATGGCGATCTTGCCCGCGTCGATCGCATCTTTGACGCGCCCCGGCGTCACCTCGAGGATGCGTGCATTGCCGTAGCGCTCAGTGGTAATCACACCGGCCTGGGAACCGGTGAAGGACTGCACCGGCGCACCGAGCCCTGCGACCGCCATCGCCACCAGCGAGTTGGAGATGCGCTCTCCCGCCGTCAGCAGCATGTCCATTTCGCGCGGCGGCGGGGTCGGGTTGACCTGCGCGGCCAAGTCCAGCAACTCGTCGGTCGTGTCGCCCATCGCGGAGCAGACCACCACGACGTCATTGCCCGCCTTGTGGGTGGCGACGATACGTTCCGCGACGGCACGAATCCGCTCAGCGCTCTCAAGCGAGGATCCACCGTATTTCTGGACGATCAGTGCCACCCTGGTCCGCCTTTCAATCTAAATAACGTGCACAATTCTATGAGGTTGTCAGCGCGGAACGAACGGCTCGACTTCTCCCTAGACCGCTAAATAGGTTAAGCGAGAAAACGCGCATCTGTATAGGACTATATTCGGCGTCGATTTCCCGTTGCTCGAATTGCTTCGGCAATTCGCCCCGCTCCACCCACTACTATGAGCACGGTGCACAACAATGCCCTCGCCGTACTCTTCGCGTTCGCATCAGCGTTGACGATCGCGGTCGGTACCGTGTGGCGCCATCAAATCGTGCTGCGGTACAGCGCGGAGCAGGAAGGGTCGTCGGGGGCGATTGGGGCGATCAGGCGTCCGACATGGTGGCTGTCTTTGTCGTTGGCGTGGCTGGCCTACGGGTTCCAAGCGGTGGCACTGGCTTTCGGCACACTGCTGGTGGTGCAGCCGGTGCTGGTTCTGTCACTGCTGCTCACGCTGGTGCTGTCGGCGAAGGTGGAGCGCCGGGGGATGGAGATCGATGAGACCTTCTGGGCCACGGTCCTCACTATTGCGGTGGGAGTGCTGGTGGTGCTGGGAAGGCCGGAGCCGGGGGCAAGGGAGGCGTCGATAAGCGAATGGCTGATTGCTCTGGGCGCCGGAACTGTGGTGATGACCGTGACGGTCGCGGCGGCGAGGCGGACCGGCTCTGTCATGCGCGCGTTTTTGCTGGGGGCGGTCTGCGGCGCGATTTTCGGCTACCTGGCGGTGTTTTCGAAGACGACCGTCGACGCATTCGTGCGCGGCGGCGTGCCCGAGCTGGTGACCACCTGGCCGCTGTATGCCCTGCTCGGCGCGGCTGTCGTGGGGACGATCGTGCAGCAGTATGCGTTCAGCGCGGGCAATTTGTCGCAGTCGCTGCCCGCGATGAAGATTTTCGAGCCGCTGCTCGCGTACACGCTCGGCATGACGCTGCTGGGTGAAAAATTCACGGTGACGACCGTGTGGGGCTGGGCGATGATGGCGCTGGCTGTCGCCGCGATGTTCGTTTCCACCTTCTTCTTGTCGCGCAAATCCCTGTGACCTGAAGGCCAGATGGTTGCGCGACGCCACACTGTGGCTAGGATGTGAAACATGTCATTGGCAAACACGGCGATGTCGGCGCTCCCGGGAGCTGCCCTACTTCTGCGCCGCGGCGGGTTCTAGGCCTCATACTTCACGGCCGGCGCCCCGTCGCGGAGTTCGGCATGCCGGCCGTGCGCTTCTTTTCAACACACACCCTCTGCAGATTTCCCAGAAAAGGACTTTGAAAAGCCATGACTCCGTCTGACGCACACTTTGCCGCACCCGCAGAAACCCGCACACCGAACGGCCCGCGCAACCCCAACCAACCCGCGTGGAATATGCAGCGCGGTTCGTCGATGCCGTTCGAGCGTTACCTGCCTTTCGCTCAAGAGGTAGAGGACATCACGCTGCCGGACCGCACGTGGCCCGACAAGAAGATCACCGTCGCCCCGCAGTGGTGCGCCGTGGACCTGCGCGACGGAAACCAGGCGCTGATCGACCCGATGAGCCCGGAGCGCAAGCGCCGCATGTTCAAGCTGCTGGTGGAGATGGGCTACAAGGAGATCGAGGTCGGTTTCCCGTCGGCATCCCAGACGGATTTCGATTTCGTGCGCGAGATCATCGAAGAGGACATGATCCCGGATGACGTGACCATCCAGGTGCTGGTGCAGGCACGCGAGCACCTGATCCGCCGCACCTTCGAGGCGTGCGCCGGTGCGCCGCGCGTGATCGTGCACTTCTACAACTCGACGTCGAAGCTGCAGCGCGAGGTGGTGTTCCGCAAGGACCGCGCCGCGATCAAGAAGCTCGCCACCGACGCCGCCGAACTGATCAAGACGGTGGCGAAGGACTACCCGGACACGCACTGGCGCTGGGAGTACTCGCCGGAGTCCTTCACCGGCACGGAGCTCGACTTCGCGGTGGACGTGTGCGACGCGGTGGTGGACATCATGGAAGCCACCCCGGATAACCCGATGATCATCAACCTGCCGGCCACGGTGGAGATGATCACCCCGAATGTGTACGCGGATTCGATCGAGTGGATGCACCGCAACTTCGCCAAGCGCGACTGCATCATCTTGTCCCTGCACCCGCACAATGACCGCGGGGAGGGCATCGCGGCAGCTGAGCTCGGCTACTTGGCGGGCGCGGACCGCATCGAGGGCTGCTTGTTCGGCAACGGCGAGCGCACCGGCAACGTCGACCTGGTCACGCTCGGGCTGAACATGCTCACCCAGGGCGTGGACCCGCAGATCGACTTCTCCGATATCGCGGGCATCCGCGAGACCGTCGAGTACTGCAACCAGCTGCGCGTCCCGGAGCGCCACCCGTACGGCGGCGAGCTCGTCTTCACCGCGTTTTCCGGTTCGCACCAGGACGCGATCAACAAGGGCCTCGACGCCCTGGCGCAGAAGGTCCGCCCCGACGCGAATTCCACCGATGTCGCGTGGGAGGAGCTGCGCGAAACGGTATGGGAGGTCCCCTACCTGCCGATCGATCCGAAGGACGTGGGCCGCGACTACGAGGCGGTCATCCGCGTCAATTCCCAGTCGGGCAAGGGCGGCGTCGCCTACATCATGAAGACGGACCACGGCATCAACCTGCCCAAGGAGATGCAGGCCGAGTTCTCCTCCACCGTCCAGGCCATCACGGATTCGGAGGGCGGCGAGGTCAATTCGAAGAATATGTGGGATGTCTTCGCCGGCGAGTACTTGGATTTGGATAGCCACGTCGAGCTGGTCAATCTGCACGTCGACGCGGCGGAGACGGACGACGACGAGGCGAAGGTCGCGGCGACGGTCGTCTTCGACGGCGCCGAGCGAGAGATCACCGGCGCGGGCAACGGCCCGATCGCGGCTTTCGCTGACGCGTTGCGCTCGCTGGGTCTGAAGTACGAGGTCAAGGATTACCGTCAGCAGGCTCGCACGGCCGGCGGCGACGCGGACGCGGCCTGCTTCATTTACAGCGAGGTGGGCGGTGCCACGGCGTGGGGCGTGGGCATTGCGGGGTCGACGACGCGCGCGTCGATCAAGGCGATGGTGTCTGCCGTGAACCGCGCACTGGATTAATTTCAGCGGTGAGTACTAGTCTTCTCTGGGGATAGTGCGTTGAACCAGAGGAGATCAGCATGAGCGAGCATAATGCCGCGGATGACCGCGCTGATCTGTCGCCGCATACGAGCAGCGTGTGGCTCCCGGCGGGCACCCAGCGCACAGTGCTTATCGACGCTGCCCCTTGCCCCGACGGCTCCCCCGCCGTCGTGGAAATCGGCTTCGACTCCGCCGGCGATGTCGTCGCACGCATGGACGGCGACGTGCTCGGCCACTTCGATGCTGAAGCTTCGGCTGACCTCAGCCCGTCGCTACGCCTACTGGAGGCCCGCGGCTTGGTCGCGCTGGCTCGCGGCTCGTTCACCACTGTGGACGACCAACCGGCGCTGACCATTCACGCCGACCCGCTGGGCGCTCCGCGTTCGCGCGCTCACTCGGCGGACGCGTCCACGGAATCACTCCCGATCGCGGACTCTTTCGCCGCCGATCAAGAAGCCGAGGCCGCCGCGTTCGCCGCCGACGCTTCCACGGCACCGACCACCGGCGGCAGCACGGTTGCACGAACCAAGCCGCGAAGCAGGAATTTGCAGGCAGTCGCCATTCTTTCTTCTGCCCTGACCATCGGCTTGATCGGCATACTCGGCTACTACTACGGGCTTAACGAGGACGGTCGCGAGATGACCGCGTTCACAGATTCCACCGACGAGACCGCTCAGTCCCAGACGGTCTCCAAGAGCTCCACGTCCAGCTCCCCGTCGTCCGAGTCGTCTGCGTCGACCACCTCATCCACGGCGCCCAGCTCCGCATCCGACAGCGAGGACGTCTCCGAGCCTGCGCAGGATCCGAATCAGGCACCAGAGCCCGCGCCGAACCCGAACCCCGACCCGAATCCGGCACCGGCACCAGCACCGGCGCCCGCACCTGCGCCAGCGCCGAACCCGAACCCCGACCCGAATCCGGCACCGCCGCCGAACCCAAATCCGAACCCAGCACCCCCGCCAGCCCCCGCGCCAGCACCGGATAACGGTGGCAACGGCGGCGGCGGTGGTGCCGACAACGCCCCTAATCCACAACCGATTTTTGAGCTTCAATGGTAGACAACGACACCCCCACCACCAGCGCATCCTGCCGTGCGCAGGACGCAGACTCCCAGCAGCACGAGCCGAGCATGACGGAGAAATTCCCGTTCGCCGCGTTCACTGCGCAGACGACGAATATTCATCCGTCGAGCGGCCGTTTGGTCTCCCTCGATGGTGTCGCTTTCGACGAATCGGGGGTCGTCGGCGAGGAATTCCACGCGGTGTTCAACGTCGGCGGGGACCCGGGCCCGATGCACACGCACGGTGTGAAGCGCAACGATTTCGAGCGCGCCGCGAAATTCTCCCGCCATTTGAAGAAGCTGGATAAGTTCCTCGACGGCCGCACGCTCGTCGTTCACGATGCGCCGCTGGTGTGGGGCTTCATTGTTTCGGAGGCGCGTCGCGCGATGAATGCGGCGGCACGCGCGAATCGTTCGCGCAACCGTCGGGGTGGCCGCCGTCGACAGCGGGTGGGGCATGTGCCGCGGCCGGAGGGGATCGTCGATACGCTCGCAACCGCGCGTAAACAAGGAGCAGTGCTTATCGACGAACGCCTCGAAGCCGTCGCCTCCCTCTCCGGCGTCGTGGTTCCCCCTGCCGCTGCGTCTGTCGAGCGCGCCGCCCAGCCGGAAGAGGAGACCTCCCGCGAGCGCACCCTCGCACTCGTCGGCCTGTACTTAGCGCTGGTCAATGCCGGTCCACTGGTCACCCGCACCACAGATGAGCTGGCCCCGGACCGGTTCGGGCTGCAGCGCACCCAGCTGCGCGTCGACGCCGAGAAGGCTCCCGCCCAGCACGGCAACCCCGGCCAGTTCACCAACAAGTCCGGCCTGCGCCCCGGCATGGAAGTGGTGGTCTCCGACGATATCTGCGCCGAGCACGATGAGCTGATCCAGGCGATCCTCGATTTGGAGATGACCTACGCCGAGAAGCTCACCCGCGAGACATCCCTAGTGGTCACCAACGCCACAGGCGACCCTGCTGACCTGCGCGGAAAAGCGATGCACGCGCAGCGCAAAGGAATTCCGTTGGTCTCCGACGAGGATTTTCTCGCAGCCGTGCGCGCCGCTCACGACGCCCGCGGGAATTGATGCCCCGACGCTCCGCCGCAGTTTTCTGTGCGCTGCCCCCTCGTCACTCAACGTTTGCCGGGCAGCGATGAACTAGGGTTTAGCCCATGAATTCAAGCACATCCGGAAGTTCACGCGACCGGGCGGGCAAGGCAAGCACTTTGAAGCGTTTGCGCAGTACAGCGGCGATCGCCGCGGCGAAGCTGGCCACGAAAGCCTCGCGCGCGACGGGCCGCGGAGCCGGCGGCATGATCGGCGGCCTCATCGCGGGCGCGATCGACCCGGGGATTTTGGAGCAGCTCGGCGGCGGGCGCCCGGCAGTGCTAGTCACCGGCACGAACGGCAAGTCCACCACGACGCGGATGCTCGCCGGCGCAGTGGCATCGCGCTACACCGTGGCCACCAACGAGGGTGGCGACAATATGGATGCCGGGATTATCTCGGCGCTTCTCGCCGGCGAGAAAGCGTCCCATGTGGTGTTGGAAGTCGACGAACTCCACGTTCCGGCGGTGGCGGACAAGCTCAACCCGACGGCGTTGGTGCTGCTCAACCTCACGCGCGACCAGCTGGACCGTGTCGGTGAGATCAACTCCATCGAGCGCAAGCTGCGCGCGGCGGTGGAAGCGCACCCGGATATGACGGTCATCGCGAACTGCGACGACGTGCTGGTCACCTCAGTCGCTTTCGACGCACCCAATGTGGTGTGGGTGTCCGCTGGCCCCGGTTGGGTCGGCGACTCGGTGTCGAACCCGCGGGGCGACGGGTACATCGTGCGCACCGACGATGACTGGTACGCCACGAAACCGCTTGCCGACGGCCGCGAATTCCGCCGCCCCACCCCGCACTGGACCGTCACCGACGAGGGGCTGACCGGCCCCGACGGGACTGTGCACCCGCTTCAGCTCGCGCTTCCGGGCAGGGCCAACCGGGGCAATGCGGCGCAGGCGATTGCGGGGGCGGTGGAAGCATTCGGCGTCGATAAGCAAGCTGCGATTGCCGCGGCTGAACGCGTCGACGATGTCGCCGGCCGCTACACGACGATCTCCTGGAATGACCGCGACGTGCACCTTTTGCTGGCGAAGAATCCCGCCGGCTGGCAAGAAGCCCTGTCGATGGTGGACCGCGACGCTGATGGCCTGGTCATCGCGGTCAACGGGCAGGAGGGCGATGGCGCCGACTTGTCGTGGCTGTGGGACGTCCGCTTCGAAGAATTCGAGGACATTCCCGTGAAGGCCGCCGGCGAACGCGGCACCGACCTCGCCGTGCGCTTGCTGTACGCGGAGATCGAGCATGAGCTCATCCACGACCCCCTCGACGCGATCGCGGCGTGCCCGCCCGGACGCGTGGAGGTGCTCGCGAATTACACCGCTCTGCTCAACCTGAAGAAGGCGCTGGTCAAGGAGGCTAACCATGACTAATTCGTTGACCATCGGCCTCGTGCTCCCCGACGTGCTGGGCACCTACGGCGACGACGGCAATGCGCTTGTCCTGCGCGGGCGCGCACGCATGCGCGATATCGACGCAGAGATTCTTCCCATCAAGCTGGGCGAATCCGTCCCCGCCGACCTCGCCGCCTACACACTCGGCGGCGGCGAAGACAGCGCGCAAGTACTCGCCGCGGAACACCTCATCGCCGACGGCGGCCTCGCGCGCGCCGCCGCGAACGGCCGCCCCATTTTCGCAGTATGTGCCGGCTTCCAGATCCTCGGCGAAAGCTTCCACGCCCACGGTAAGAAGACCGCAGGCTTATCGCTTATCGACGCCACCACCTCCCCCCTTTCCTCCCGCGCCATCGGCGAAGTCGCCTCCACCCCGGCGAAAAACGGTGCTGCCTCTGAGCTGACCCAGCCGCTCACCGGTTTTGAAAACCACTTGGGCGGCACCGTCCTCGGCGCTGATGCCTCTCCGCTGGGCACCGTGACAAACGGCCACGGCAACGGCGGCGAGGGGGAAGGAAACGGCGAAGGGGCCGTGCACGGCAGCGTGATCGCCACCTATATGCACGGCCCCGCACTCGCTAGGAATCCCGAGCTGGCCGACCTGATCCTCGCCCGCGCCATGGGCATCCCGCTCTCTGAGCTTGATCCGCTGGAGCTTCCCGAGGTCGACCGCCTGCGTCTCGAGCGCATGGGGCGCTAGCCACGTTGGGCCGCAGCGCCGCAGGTCGGGCCGGGCTGCGGCGTGGCTGAAGCGCGCTGGATCTAGAGCTGCAGGCGCCCCGTCAGCGCGCGCGACAGCGTCAGCTCGTCAACGAATTCGAGGTCGCCGCCCAGCGGCATGCCGGATGCCAGACGCGACGTCGTGAGGTCCGGGAAGTCCTTCAGCAGTCTCGCCAGGTACGACGCGGTCGCTTCGCCCTCGGTGTCCGGGTCAGTCGCCAGAATGACCTCGTGGATATCCGGGGCATTTTCGCCGTCGCGGTCCGGCAAAACGCCGCCGATGCGCTGCAACAGCGAGGAGATAGCCAGGTCTTTCGGACCCACATTCGCCAGCGGGTCGAGTGCTCCGCCGAGAACGTGGTAGCGCCCCGAGTACTCCCCTGTGCGCTCGATGACCTGAATGTCCTTGGCGTCCTCCACCACGCAGATCAACCCCGTGTCACGGCCGCTGTCTGCACAGACGCGGCAGACTTCTTCGCGCGAAACGTTGTTGCAGATCCGGCAGAACGTCACACCGTCGCGCACAGCGCCGAGAGCGCTGCGGAGACGGTCGATATCGTCCGGATCTGTCTTCAACAGGTGGAACGCGATGCGCTGCGCGCTTTTCGGCCCCACTCCGGGGAGGCGAGAGAACTCGTCAATGAGGTCCTGAAGAGGGCCTTCAAACATAGAGCGGGTTAGTTTCCGCCGAACATCTGGGTAAAGTCGTTGCCCTCACCCGGGCCCTGCTGGGTCAGCGGGCCGATCTTCTCCTGTGCCAGCTGGCCAGCCTTGGTGTGGGCGTCGCGGTATGCGGCGAGGATCAGGTCCTGCAGCGTCTCGACGTCCTCCGGGTCCACAGCCTCCGGCTTGATGGACAGATCCTGGATCTCTGCGCCACCGGTCATGGTGATGTGCACCAGACCGCCGCCAGCGGAGCCCTCGACAGTCGCGGCGAGGATCTCTTCCTGCGCCTGCTGGATCTGTGCCTGGACCTCAGACGCCTGGCGAATGAGTTCCTGCATGTCGGGCATACCGTTCTGATCGGGCTGAGTCATGGTCGTCGACCTTTCTTGGACTGTTGTAAGTATGTCTGTCACGCAGCCGGCGCGTTGCGGCTCCGTCTTTGAACTAGTGTACCGAGTCCCCTACAAGGGCCGTGCGCCTAGTTCGTCGGCGAGGAGTTCCATCGCCACCTCTGTCGGGCTTCTCCTGTCGAATGTGCCCGCTTCCTGTGACTGGTCGACCATGTCCCGCTCTTCATCCTCGCGGGTGTACGGCGTCGGCTCTTCCTCCATCGGCGGTTCGTCTTCCGGCTCCGGTGGCAGCGGCACACCGCTGCTGAAGCTCGTCGACTCCCCAAAGCCAGTGTTCGGCCCATCCGTCGGATCGGGCGTAGCTCGCGGAGCCGCCCCTCTCACGACACCTGCTGCACCTGCCGCCGCAGCAGCCGCTGCCGCAGCAGCCGCGGGACCGGAGGCCTCCGGTGCAGGTGCCGGTTGCGGGGACGGTTCAGGCGACGGCGCAGCAGGCGCCTGCTGGGCTTCAGCGTCGCTGTTCTCCGGGTTCACCGTCTTCGCCGGTGTCGACGCCCACGGGTCGTACGGCACCGGCGCGGATGCCGGCTCCGGTGTCACAGCCTCATTCTCACTGCTTACCGAGCCATCACTCGTCGGGGTCGGCTCATCCGGCTCCTTGCCGTCGGCGGCATGCGGGTCATCGTCAGCGGAATCAGCCTCGTCATCGCTCGGACTGGTGCGTTCAGGCCCCTGTGCCTCTGGCTGCTTCGGTGCGCTCGGCGGGCTCCACGCCTGCGGCGCACGAGCAGGGGTCTCAAAGCCCGCGGCTTTTGGGTCCGTGCCCACCACACAGCGCACCGCGACCTCGGTGCCAAGCTTGTCGGTCAGCACAGCAACGATGTCGTCATTGTTGTGCTTCGAGTTGATGCTGTTCGCCAAAGCACCAGTGTTGTGCCCGACCACCAGCGTCGTTCCATCCATCCCCAGCGGCGTTGCCTCGGTGAGCATGATCTCAGCGACCTTATTTCGCTCGCCGACCGACTGACGCAAGTTGATCCACTCTTTGCGGATCCGCTCCATGAGCTCCGTCGCGTCGACAACGCCGCCAGTATCGCTGGGACCGCTTGCCGGCTCTTCAGTCTCCGTTTTCGCCGGCGGTTCCGGAATGTGCGTTTCAGGTTCAGGCTGCTGCGGCACTTCGCGCTGCGTGTCACGCGGAGACTCGTCCTGCGACGTGGCCGCTTGCTCCGGTTCCGCGGGCGCAGGCTGCGGGACCGGTTGCTGAGCTGGTCGCTGAGCTGGTTGTTGGGGGGTGGATAAGAGACAGGCCCCGGACAAAGCGTCCCCGGCGCGTTTTTTTGAACCATGAATTTCCAGCCGGGTTTCCCCCAGACGATCGCCCCCCACGGACCGGACGAGCACGTCTGGCTCCACACGCGCGGCATCCGCCTGCAAGAACGGCAGAACGGCGTGGAGGGGGAGAGGGGAGATGTCGGTGGGCG
>NZ_JAGKSD010000001.1 GCF_017942225.1 Corynebacterium sp. Marseille-P3884
CGTTGGGGGTCGCGGGGCACGCCCTTGATAGTCGGACCCGGTCGGACCCGGCGGACCAGGACCGTCACGGGGCGATTGTGGGGGTGGTATAATAGACACATCTAGAGGTGTATAAGAGACGGCGTCTGTGCGCATGGACCGCAGCGCGCGGGCCGCATTGGCGGACAGCTCTGTTTCCGCCGCGCCGAAATCGACCCACGCGCGGGCCGTCTCGAGCGTCGGCGCGGAATCCGTGCCGTGGACCTGTCGTCGCGCGTCCACCCACTCGACGACGCGATCCGCCGCATTCGGCAACTGGCGCAGCGACGCGACACCGAAATTCGCGCACGCGTCGTCGATGAACTCGCGGCCCTCCTGCACAGCCTGCGCCTTATCGACGAACGGTTCCCCGTGCGACGGCGCCACCGACACAATCCGCACCTCCGCCTTCGCCGGGTGCGGCGCTTGGGTGAGCGAACCATCCGCGTAGTCGATCACCGACACCGTGCCTTCCTTGCCGCGCAGCGCCGCCGAATGGCGTGCGCGCAGCACCGGCAGGTGAGAGAACGTGCGCGCCGACTGCGATGCGATATCCGCCAGACGCGTGCGCAGCGGTGCAGCGTCAATCTCCTCGTCGCCTCCCATCAGCGCGAGAACGAGCGCCGCGTCCGCCGCATGCAGCGCGCCCAGCCCCGCGCCGAGCGGGATGTCCGCGATGACGGTGACGTCCATGCCCGCGGTATCGCGCGAGAGCATCTGCCTGCCGACGAGCGTGTGCACCAGCCCGCCGAAGCGCTCCGCGAGCGTGCGCGCCGGGCTCTCGTCCGCCGGCTCGTTGTGCTCAGCGAGCTGGGCGATGCGCGCGCAGTCCGCGGTCTCCTCCACGGTGACGCCCGCGAATTCCGCGTGCACCGCGATGGTGTTGTCCTCGCGCGAGCTCACGGCAGCCGCTGCGCGCAGGTCGGTAAGCCCCACGATGGTGATGCCGCCGAAATGGTCGGAATTCTCCCCGACGACAATGAACGTGCCCGGCGCGTCGGCGGTGTGGGCGGGCGCATTCCCGGTGCGGCTGCGGTGAGCCTGGGCGACGCGGTCGGACGCGGTAGTTTCAGGGGCGGTCCACACAGCCATGGGTGTTATGCACTGTCCTTTCGGTGCGCGGTCGGGCGGGCGAATTTACCCACACAACAGTACCAATCGTCCGCGGGTAGCCTGGTCGAAAGAACACGCGACCGAAAGGAACTAATGATGAGCGACGAGAAGTTCTACTTCAACCCCAGCACCCGCGAGGTCTCTCAGGGCAAGGAAGGCTCCTGGGACGATCGCATGGGGCCGTACGACACTCGCGAAGAGGCCGAGCAGGCGCTCGCTACCGCGCAGGAGCGTAATAAGGCCGCCGAGGCACAGGACGAAGCCGACGACAACTGGGGTCAGCCGGCCTCGTGGGAGAAATAACTCCCGAGTTTCTGTGGTCTAGCGCTTGGCGGGGTGAGTTCCGCTAGGCGCTAGTTTTCTTTGGGTTCCACCTTCTTGAAGGCCTTTTTGACCTCCTTGAACGCCTTCGGGTAGTCCTTGAGAGCCTTGTCGCCGCGCGACATTTCCCGTTGGTAGAGCATGCCGTAGGAGAAGGTGTCCTCACCGCGCTTGCGGGCGCCGGCGGCGAGCTTCTCGATGCGGTCGCGCGACGTCACCGCATCCTGGTAGTCGCCCAAGATCTCCTGGAGTTCCTTGCACGCCTTGGACAGCTTGCTGGCCTTCAAGCCGCTGTCCTTGGCGGCATTGGCGGAGTAGCGCAGCTTCTTCGCGGCCTTACGCACGTCGTGGACGTATTCCTCGCGGTCGTGCAGCGGCAGGGACATGTCCGGGTAGTGCTCAAGCGCCAGTTTGTGGCGCTTGGCCAATTTCTTGTAGCCGCGCTCGAGGTGTTCGTAGAGGATCTCCTCGGAAGTGCGGGCCTCAGCCGGGGCGGACTCGGTGGAAGCAGATTCGGCGGTAGCAGACTCGGCGGCAGCAGCCTCCCCGGCATCCTCTTCTGCCGGAGTGTCCGTGGCAAGGGGCGGGTCGGCGAGGATGGCGTCGATGTCGTCGAGAAGCGTGAGGTAGCGCTGGGAGTCGAGCGTGCGCAAAATGCGGCGGTGTGCGCGCTCGTATTCGCGGCGCATGTCGCCGCGGACGTGCTCGGCGGCGGGGTCGTCGATCATGCCGGTGGTATCGGAGTCGAGCAAGCCGATGAAGCGTTCCTCGACGACCTCGGCGTCGCGGGCGGTGCCGAGCAGTGCGGCGAGCTGCTTGAGTTCGCTTTCGACGTGTTTGATCTGGTCGCCGGCGAGGATTCCCTCGAAGGTCTCAAGCAGGCTGCGGAGCTCGCGGGTAGCCACGCGCATTTGGTGGACAGAATCCCACTCGTCGTTGCGAACCTTCGGGTCCCATTCGACGAGGCGGTCGCGCTGGACACGCAGGGAGTCGACGACGGCCTTGGCGGGGGAGTCCTCGTCGAGGCCGCCGGCGCTCATGTACGGCGGGACCGGTGCAGCTGCGGCGGAATCGCCGAGCGCGGTGGCGAGCTTGGAGGAGGAGGCGGACTTGCGGGCGCCGCGGTTGATCAGCAGCGAGGTGGCCTCGTGCAAAAGCGCGTTGCCGTCGACGGTCTCGGCGAGCTCGCCGGATAGTTCGACTTCCCATTCGCGCCACGAGGTCTGCTGGCCGCCGGGCAGCAGGGACCAGGCGGTGACGTGGTCGTCGCAGAATTCGGCGATCTGGTCGCCGGCGGCGTCGAAAAGCGGGGTTTCGGCGCGGTCGTTGTCCACCTGGGCGATGGGGGCAAGCGGCTCGCCGCGGATGATGGCGCGCACTGCGGCGAGCAGCTCATCGGGCGGGGTCGACGGGTCGGTGAGCTCAGCGTGGAGCTCGGTGCGGCCACTAGCGCCGGGGAGTTTGATGTGCCAGCCGTCGTCCTTGCCGCCGGTGCGGCGGCGCAGGGTCACCTTGGCGCGGGTCAGGCGCAGGTCCGCGGTGTCGTAGTAGATCGCGGACAGGCTGTGGTTGACGGTCTCGCCGGCGGATTCGACGGCGGAAAGGGCGGTCAGGTCAGGGACGGCGATGGAGTCATCGACGGCAAACTTAGCCTCGACCTCGATAAACGGTTGGGTGCTCATTGGATCTGGCCTTCTTTGCAAACTCGGAGCAAATATTCTTGTTCACCCTTAGTTTACCTAACGTGATTCAGCGTCAGGCGCGGTGATGCTCACTAGTCTGGAAGGCATGAACAGCCAACAAGAAAACGTTCTGCGCGACGTTGAGGAGCGCGATATCCGCTTCATCCGTCTCTGGTTCACGGACCTGTTCGGGGAGCTGAAGACGGTCATGATGTCCCCGGCGGAGCTGGAAACGGCTTTCGATGAAGGCGTGGGCTTCGACGGCTCCTCCATCGAAGGTTTCTCGCGCGTTTCTGAATCGGACACGCTGCTGCTGCCGGACCCGTCGACGTACCAGACGTTGCCGTTCGACGTGGAAGATGGATTGCAGACGGCGCGGATGTTCTGCGATATCTCGATGCCGGACGGCAAGCCGCTGTACGCGGATCCGCGCCAGGTGCTGCGCCGCCAGCTGAATAAGGCCGCGGATGCGGGTTTCGAGTGCATGGCCAGCCCGGAGATCGAGTTCTACGTGCTCAAAGGTGACGAGCCGATGCCTGTCGACGATGGCGGGTACTTCGATCAGGCGAAGCAGAATGCGGCGCCACGGTTCCGTCGTCAAGCTGTCTCTGCGTTGGAGTACATGGGGATCGTCACGGAATTCTCGCACCACGAAGGCTCGCCGGGGCAGCAGGAGATCGACCTGCGGCACACGGACGCGCTGACGATGGCGGACACTGTGATCGCTTTCCGATACGTGGTCAAGACGGTCGCGGAGAAAAACGGTGTGCTGGCTACATTCATGCCGAAGCCGTTCCGCGAGCACAACGGTTCGGCGATGCACACGCACTTCTCCTTGTTCGAGGGGGAGGACAACGCGTTCCACGACCCGGACGACGAGTATTCGCTGTCAAAGACAGCCCGCCAGTTCATTGCGGGAGTCATCGAGCATGCGGGGGAGATCTCCGCGGTGACGAACCAGTGGGTGAATTCGTACAAGCGCCTCCAGTTCGGCTCCGAGGCGCCGACGGCAGCGACGTGGGGTGTGTCCAACCGCTCCGCGATGGTGCGCGTGCCCACCTACCGCCTGCATAAGTCGGCATCGCGCCGCATCGAGGTGCGCACGATCGATTCCGCGGCGAATCCGTACCTGGCGTACGCCGCGATCTTCGCCGCCGGACTGCACGGCATCGAGGAAGGCATGGAGCTCGGGGAGCCGGCCGTCGACGACGTTTTCGCGCTGACCCGCCGCGAGCGCCGCGCGATGGGATACAAGGATCTGCCGCGCTCGCTCGACGAGGCGCTGCGCGTGCTGGAGACATCCGAGTTCATGGCGGAGGTGCTGGGCGAGCAGGTCTTCGAGTTCTTCCTGCGCTCCAAGTGGGATGAGTGGCACGCCTACGAGGACCAGATCACTCCGTGGGAACTGGCCAATAATCTGAATCTCTAAGAAAGGAACCATGGCCCGCAGCAGCTCACCGTCGCCTGCCCAACTCGCGCTCACTGGGGCGAACGCCGCCGAGGACCTGGAGAAACTCGGCTGGAGCGACAACGACGTCCTCTACACGCTCGGGGGTTCGGGCAATCCGGATCTCACGCTCAACACGAGCTTCCGCCTCGCCGAGGCGCTCGGGGACGACTACGAGGAATTGCGCCAAGCGCTTATCGACGACGACGTGCTCCGCGTCCGCCTCTTCGCCCTTTTGGGAGGCTCCACAGCCTTAGGCGATCACTTGGTGGCGCACCCGGAGAAATGGAAACTGCTGGCGGAGCCGTTGCCCAGCTCCGAAGAGATTTTCCAGGCCATGTTGGGCGCGGTGGACGCGGAGCCGGTAGACGGGGACCCGACGGCGTCGAAAAGCTGCGATTGCGCCGGAACTTATCGTGCGGCGGTGACGGGCGTGGAAGCGAAGAAGCTGCTGAAGGACGCGTATCGCACGCTGGTCATGCGCGTGGCAGCCGCGGATCTGGCGGGCACGTATTCCGCGTTCAAGGGCTATGGCGCTCAGCACGAGGAGCTGGGCTACGGCGAGGTGACCGAGCTGCTCACCACCATCGCGGACGCTGCTCTCACTGCCGCGCTGGCTGTCGGGGTGCGCACGGTGCACGGCGAGGAGGACTACGAGGGCTCGCTCGCCGTCATCGCGATGGGCAAGTGCGGCGCGCGGGAGCTGAACTACATCTCGGATGTGGATGTCATCTTCGTCGCCGAGCCCTCGGACACGCACGCCACCCGCGTCGCCAGCGAGCTGACGGCTGTGGGCAACGCCGCGTTCTTCGACGTCGACCCGAACCTGCGCCCGGAGGGCAAGTCCGGCGCCTTGGTGCGCACCCTCGATTCTCACGAGACGTATTACAAGCGCTGGGCCGAGACATGGGAATTCCAGGCGCTGCTCAAAGCGCGCCCGATGACCGGCGATATGGAGCTGGGCCAGGCCTATTACGACCGCCTACGGCCGATGGTGTGGGAATCTTCCCAACGCGATTCTTTCGTCGAGGACGTGCAAGCCATGCGCCGCCGCGTGCTGTCGAATGTGCCGGCGGACATGCGCTCGCGCGAGCTGAAGCTCGGTTCCGGCGGGCTGCGCGATGCCGAGTTCGCGGTCCAATTGCTGCAGCTCGTCCACGGGCGGATCGACGATTCCGTTCAGGCCCAGAACACCGTCGCTGCTATCGAGGCCCTGTCAGCCGGTGGTTATATCGGCCGCGAGGACGCCGCCGACCTGGTTGAGGCGTACGAATTTCTCCGCTTGCTCGAGCACCGTCTCCAGCTGCACCGCTTCAAGCGCACCCACACTCTGCCCGCCGACGACGATGCGGAGAACCGCCGTTGGCTAGCTTTGACCTCCGGGTTCATCTCCTCGCCGAAGGCCTCCGCCGTCGACGAGCTGGACCGGCGCCTGAAAAAAGAGCGCAAGAAGATCGCCGACCTGCACACGCGCCTGTTCTACCGCCCGCTGCTGAACTCGATCGCCGGGATGAGCGTGGGTGAGGCACGTCTCGGTGCCGATGCGGCGAAGGCCCGCCTGAAGGCCCTCGGTTACACGCACCCGGACCGTGCCTACGAGCACCTGTCCGCGCTGGCGAAGGGGACGTCCCGCAAGGCGAGGTTGCAGCAGATCCTCCTGCCCACGCTCATGGCGTGGTTGGGGGAGACCGCGGACCCAGACGCCGGGCTGCTCAATTACAGGAAGCTGTCGGAAGCAGCCGTCGATAAGGCGTGGTTTTTGCGCATGCTTCGCGACGAAGGCGTGGTCGGCGAGCGCCTCATGCACATCCTCGGCAGCTCCCCGTACGCGGCGAACCTGATCATTTCTGCGCCCGATGTAGTCAAGCAATTCGGTGACGGGGCCTCCCAACCGAAATTGCTGGATACCGCGCCAGACCGCGTGTACAAAGCGCTGGTGGCGGCGACGAAGCGCCACGCTGATCCCGACAAGGCCGTCAAAGTCGCGCGCTCGCTGCGCCGTGCTGAATTGGCGCGCATCGCCTCGGCTGACCTGTTGGGATTCATGGACGTGCGCGAGGTCTGCGAGCAGCTCTCTTGGGTGTGGGACGCCGTGCTCGAAGCAGGCATCCGCGCGGAGGTGCGCGCCGACCTCATCGCGCGCGGTGTCGAGGAGCCGCTGGCCCGCATCGCGGTGATCGGCATGGGGCGTCTCGGTGGGCAGGAGCTCGGCTACGGCTCGGATGCAGATGTGATCGTGGTGGCTGAACCCGCCGAGGGGGTCGACGAAGCTGAGGCTCTGGCGTGGGCGACGAAGATCATCGACCAGATGCGCAAACGCCTGTCCAAGCCGTCCGGCGACCCGCCGCTGGAAGTCGACCTCGGCCTGCGGCCCGAAGGTCGCTCTGGGCCGGTCGTGCGCACGATCGCCTCCTACGAGCGCTACTACAAGGAGTGGGGCGCGGTGTGGGAGAAACAAGCCTTGCTGCGCGCGACCTACGTCGCCGGCGACCGCGAAGTGGGCACCGCCTTCTTAAAGGCGATCGACCCGTTCCGTTACCCGAAAGGCGGCGCGAGCGAAGCAGACATCCGTGAGATCCGCCGCATCAAGGCCCGTGTGGACAACGAACGCCTGCCCCACGGCGCCGACCGCGCCACGCACACCAAGCTGGGGCGCGGCGCGCTATCGGATATCGAGTGGACCGTCCAATTGCTCACCATGATGCACGCCCACGAATACGACGTGCTGCACAACACCTCCACCCTCGAGGTGCTGGACTTCCTGGTCACGGAGGAGGGAGAGAAGATCATCGCGACGCCCCAGGCGCGCACGCTGACGGAGGCGTGGCTGCTCGCCACCGAGGCACGCAATGCCCTGGTGCTGGTGACCGGCAAGCGCACGGATCAGCTCCCGGGGCCGGGCGCGCAGCTCAACCAGGTCGCCGGTGCCGCCGGATACGACCCCCACGACGCGCAGGCTTTTTTGGACCATTATTTGAAGCTCACGCGCCGGGCGCACGCCGTCGTCGAGGAGGTGTTCTGGGGCGAGAAGCCGTCCTTCGAGTACGACGACTAACTATGCTGGCAGGCATGGCTGTGAATCTGTCGATCGACCTGAACGATGCTACGTACGGCGACCTCGTCGCGCTCGTGGATGCGGCACGCACCGCCGGCGCTGACTCCGCCACCTCCCTGGAATTGGACGGCACGATGCTGAAGGTCTCGGTGGCGGCGCCGTCGGTAAGCATGGCGCGCCGGGACGACGCTGCTGTGCGCTACACGCGCGATGCGCGGCAGGCCCGCGATACCCCAGGTTTCGAAGATCGCGTGCTGCCGGTGCTGGGGGAGAATGCTGTGCGCGGAATCATGGACATTCTCACCGGGCGGCAGGATCCGCCGGGTGCGCATAGCCGGTAACGCATTACCCCCACCCTTCTATTTAGTGAGCGATCCCACGTAGACTGCTTTGGGTGGATTACATCTCAACGCGCGACGCGTCAGCCGCTCCGAACAAGTTCACCGACATTCTGCTGTCCGGGCTCGCCCCCGATGGCGGCCTGTACGTGCCCGTGGCATACCCGCGGATCACGGATGAGCGCCTCACACAGTGGCGCGGTGTTCTCGCCGAGGGTGGTTATGCGGCACTGGCTGCCGAGGTGGTGAAGCTCTTCGTCAGCGATATCCCGCCGGCGAAGGTCGAGCAGCTCACCGCGAACGCGTACCGCACCCCCGTCTTCGCGGACGAGGAGATCGTCCCGGTGAGCAAGCTGGAGGACGACCTCTACATCGCCCACCTGTCTGAAGGTCCGACGGCCGCGTTCAAGGACATGGCGATGCAGCTGCTCGGTGAGCTCTTCGAATTCGAGCTGGCCCGCCGCGAGGAGACCCTGAATATTCTCGGCGCGACCTCCGGCGACACGGGATCGTCCGCCGAGTACGCGATGCGCGGCCGGGACAATATCAACGTGTTCATGCTGACCCCTGCTGGCCGTATGACGCCGTTCCAGCAGGCCCAGATGTTCGGGCTGGATGAGCCGAATATCTTCAATATCGCGCTCGACGGCGTCTTCGACGACTGCCAGGACGTGGTCAAGGAGGTCAACGCTGACGCCGCGTTCAAGTCCAAGCACCACATCGGCGCGGTGAACTCCATTAACTGGGCGCGTCTGCTCGCGCAGACCGTGTACTACATCTCCACCTACATCAAGGTCACCGAAAGCAACGACGAGCAGATCTCCTTCACGGTCCCCACGGGCAATTTCGGCGATATTTGCGCCGGCCACATCGTGAAGCAGATGGGGTTGCCGGTGGACAAGCTCATCGTCGCGACGAACGAGAACGACGTGCTCCACGAGTTCTTCACCACCGGCCAGTACCGCCCGCGCTCGGCGGCGGAGACGCACGCGACGTCGTCGCCGTCGATGGATATTTCCCGCGCATCCAATTTCGAGCGTTTCATCTTCGACATCATCGAGCGCGACGCGAACCAGACTGCCGAGCTCTTCGGCGTCAAGGCGAAGGATGGCGGCTTCGAGCTCGACGACCACTTCATGGACGATATCCGTTCGCGCTACGGGTTCCTGTCCGGCACGTCGACGCACGCAGATCGCGTATCGACGATCCGTGACACCCACTCCGCCCACAACGTCCTGATCGACCCCCACACCGCCGACGGCGTCTTTGTCGCACGCGGTGTGGCCGATAAAGTGGACACCCCGATCGTTGTGCTGGAAACCGCGTTGCCGGTGAAATTCTCCGAGACCATCGTCGAGGCCACCGGCCAGGAGCCCGATGTGCCCGAGCGTTTCGCCCACATCATGGATGCTGGCCGTCATGTGGTGGACATGCCCAACGATGCCGAGGCAGTGAAGACGTATATCGCCGAGACCGTCGCAGCCGCCGCGGAGCAGAAGAGCTAGCGCAAAGGAGGCACCAGCCACCATGGCCCAGGAGCAGTTCGCAGGCCCCGAGCACTACACCGAATTCGACCCGGAGAAATTTCTCCGCGACATGAACTTGATCAAGGAATTCGGCGAGAAGGGCGACAACGGCGAGAAGAGCACCACCGATGACACACACTCCGGAGAGCAGGACGCCTAAGCACGCCGCACCTGACGTGTCGTACCCGTACTACGAGGCGGACCAGAGGCCAGAAGAACACCACGGTTCCTCAGCGGGAGTGGCGCTGTGGGCAGCCATGGTCGTGATCACCACCTTCATGGTGGCGTCCGTGGCATGGCTGGGAGTCACCACGGCGCAGCACCCGACACCGTCAGCAGAAGAACGCCAGGAGCGTGAGCACGTGCAGCGTCCCCCGGGTGAACAGCACCACGACGGGCAGGCGGAGAACCCGGACCAGCCGGCGATGGGGTACCGTGTTTCCTCCCCGGCATTCGCGCAGTGGGCGCCCGGCACCAAGATCCAGGCAACTGACCACTATCCGCAGGCGGGCGAACAGTTCACGGCGCAGACATGCACGGTCGCGTTCAGCTTCAGTGGCCCAGACGGGCGCAATTACGCCGTCACTGCCGGCCACTGCGGCAAAGAAGGCGACCTGGTGTGGCCGACGTACGCCGAGACGGTCTCGGATTATTCCGTGGAGGTCGGGCATTACGTCTATTCGGGCCTCTACAGCGACGATGTGGGGGAGACCGGGGACATCGACGTGGGCATCATCGAGATCACCGACCCCGACCGCTACATGGACCTCGTGGGCAAGCCGATCGAGACGGCGCTGTACTCCGGGGATATTCCGGCGGGAGAAGAGATCTGCAAGACGGGTGCGACCACTGGATTCACCTGCGGAGATTTCGAAGCCTCGAACCGCACGCAGATCATCCGCACTGACACAGAGACCGAGCGGGAGACCTACGGCGATATCGCCCACGTTTGCGCCCTGCCGGGCGATTCCGGCGGACCGGTGTTCTACCTCATCGGCGGTCGCGCCAGCATCATCGGTGTCGTCTCCGGCACCGAAGCAGGCCGCGCTGCTGAGCCGTGCGATGCAGCAGGCTCAGAGACCAAGATGATGTCGTACTCCAACTACGACCAAGTAATCGAGGTCATCAATCGGGTCGTTCCCGGCGTCGACTGGGTGGAGCAGACCTGGTAGGGATGCAGGGGAGACGTCGATAAGCGAATGCTTAGAACCGTTCGTCTTCCATCCATGCGTCGGCCTTGCCGCGCTCCTTGATCAGGCGGTGGACCGCCTCCGGCGAGTACGTGGCAAAACGGATCTCCTGCACAGCGCGCGGGCGGCGCACCCCGTGCCACGTCTCGTGGATTCGCTCCACCTGCTCCTCGTTGTCGACGAACCACGTCATGGACACGTGATTGCTGTGGCCGTACGACGGATTATGCGCGAAATCGATCGAATCCGCCTCCCCTTCCAGCGCGACGTCGAGCATGCGCTCGAAGGTCTCGCCCGGCATCGTGGAATAGCAGAAACCGTTGAACGTCAGCCGGACATTATCCGGCGTGGTCAGCGCCATCGAGTCCACGCAATTCTGCTCGAGGAGACGGCTGACGTGGCCCGTGAATTCCGGCATATCCTCGAGCGCGAGCTCCGTGACATCACCAGTGACCGCAACGCCCGTGTACGTGCGGGCCGTCTTAGCGTTCTCGATGAAATGCGCGCGTATCGACGACCTCACTTGCTCTTCGCTCGTCTCCGGCGGCGTCGGCTTCGGCGGGCGTGAGACACTCGGCTGGCCATCCGAGCCCGTCACCGTGGTCACCGTCGGGATATCGTGCACGCTTGTCGACGATTTCGTCGATGTCGCCGTCGATGTGCTCGACGCGCGCTCCTGCGCCGACGACTCGTAATTGAACAGACCGACCGTGAGCACGATGCACACGATCACTAAAGCCCCGAAACCCACGATGAACGCGCCCGCGGGCACACGGCTGTACGCGTTGTCCTCGGTGTCCTGCGTGCTGGTGGGTGGGGTGACCTGCGTGCTCATAATGAAGATGATGTTAGTTCACCCGCCCGTTAACGCGGGGACGCGGGACGTAGACTTGGACGGCGAACTCGCTTGACGCTTCCGGACAGAAAGGTGCGCACACATGCCCATCCCCGAATTCATCGTGGAAACGCGGAAGAAAATCGGCACTGACCTGATGTGGATCCCGGCTGTCACCGCCGTGGTGCTCCGCGATTCCACCGACGACTCCCCGTGGGCCGTGCCCGAAGTTCTTCTGGTCAAGCGCTCCGACAACGGCGAATGGACGCCCGTGACGGGGATCTGCGACCCAGGTGAGGAGCCCCACCACGCTGCCGAGCGTGAAGTGGAGGAAGAGACCTGTGTGGCTGCCAGTGCTGCTGCGCTCCTCGGCGTCGGAGCGGTCGGCCCTATCGTGCACGCCAACGGTGACAACGCTACCTACATGTCTGTCGCTATCCGCCTTGAGGCCGACAATCCCGCCGCCGTACCGGCAGTCGGCGACGACGAGAACACCGAGACCGGCTGGTTCTCCATCGCCCAGATGCCGGTGACCGACCCGAAGTGGCGTCTCGTCATCGCCGACGCCGTCGCGCAGCGCAAGCACCCCGCGGCCTTCACACCGCGCATGGGGTTTTCCAAGCGCTAAGCAGCACATGGCCGCGGAATTTCGCATCGGCATCGACGTCAGCGAGCACCAAGACGGGCTGAGCCTGGCCCAAGCCGCTGCCGAAGGCATCGAGTTCGTCGTTGTGCGCACCACCGACGGCACCTACCGTGACCGGACGTTTGCATCGCATATCGACGACGCGCGCCGAGCCGGGCTATCCATCGAGACCTACCACTACCTGCGCAACCCTTCGGAGGGCACTACGGTCGCCGAGCAGGTCGACGCCGCCTGTGCGGTGATGGGGGAGCAGGTCTATCCCATGTGGATCGACTGCGAGACACCCGCTGGACTCAGCCTCGACCACGTGCGCCAGGCCCGCGATGAATTCACCGCGCGCGGTGTGCCTGTCGCCGGGATCTACACGTATCCGCGCTATTGGCGCTGGCGGATGCTCGGCGCTGGCACCGCCGAATTCGGGGTTGTGTGGGTCGCTGATTACGGCGCGGACCACGTCGGGCCACCGCGGGAGCTGCTCCAGGGACGTGCGTGGCCTGGCGACGTGGGCAAGCAGGCGCCCGTGATGTGGCAGTACGGTTCGCGCGGTCTCGTTGCCGGTTACGAGGTGGATGTCGACGTGCGGCGCGTGATCAGCACGTAGGCAATGCCTGTCGCGGCGACGGTCGCCGTAACAGAGATGAGCAGATCGGCAGTGGTCGCTGCATTGAGGTTCACCCCGCCGATGTCGAATGCGTCGGGCGCGTAGGCGAATGTGTTGCCCACAGCGTGGACGGCAGCCGCCGCCTCAATCCCGCCGGTGGTGTAGGTCAGAAACATCGCGCAGGCCGCGAAGACCCCCACGCTGACCATGCCCTGCCAGCCGTAGTGGTGGCCCGACAGGAAGAACAGGAACGGCAGCAGGTACGCCACGATGGCGGGGGAGAACCATTGGCCGATGATCTGGACCAGCGAGCCGCGGAAGAAGAGCTCCTCCGACAGCGACTGCAGTGGTGCCAGCGCGATGATGACGGCCAGCGCACCGACATTGAGCAGCCCGACTGTCATCTGTGAACGGTCCGAATTCACGATGGCGTAGATGCCTTCGCCGCCCAGGAAGATCAGCGCCGGGATGAGCGCGAGACCGAAATTCTTCCAGCGGAAGCGACGCTGCGTCGACCACAGCGCACGTGGGTCGCGGCCGGTGAGACGGGCCGCGATGAAGCCTGCCGGAATGGCCGCGACCCAGCCGATGAATGTCACAACGGCCAAGTACGGACGGTCGGCGAAGGAGAATTCATCGAAAGCACTGACGCTCGGCTGCGCGATCTTCTCGTAGAGGTAGAACAGGCCGGTCGCCGCGGCAGTGAGCCCGATCAGCAGCGCAATAGCGAGCACGAGCTCCAGTAGTGGGCGCCACCACGCGGGTCGGGGAGGCGTTCCGGCTGGAGCTCGTGACGGATCCTGCGTCGAATCAGCAGGTAGGCGGTATGTGCGGCCGAGGAGATGGTAGGCGCTCATAACCGGAGTTTATCACTGTGTTCATCTGCCCTTAGCGGGTGATGAGTTCGTCCCGGTTGATCTTGCCGGCCAACGAGCGCGCGATCATGAACGGCACCCACAAGACCTGGACGGTGAGCAGCTTGGCGAAGAAGAGTGCGACCTCCGTGGCGTCGAGCTCGATCCACAGCTGAGATGCGAGGGCAACGATGCCGGAGATGAGGAAGAACGCGATAGAGAGAACGAGTCCCGTCTTGAAGCCGTCTTCGCGCGCCTCGAGGTGGCGCTGCAGCTCGTACTCGTCCAGCTCGGCGGTTCGAAGGTCGGCGCCATTGATCTGCTTGCGCAGGGCGACCGTGCCGACGGCCGCGGCGAGGGCGCCAAGCATCCACAGCAGGTTCGCGATGCCCGGCTGGAAGAACTGGATTGTGGCGGAAAGGATCACCACGGCAATCGCAGCGTCGGTCGCATGGATCGTGCGGTTGCGCGCCTTGACGGTGTTCGGTGTGGCGGCGGTCATGAGTGGTTCCTCCATTAGATTTCGTCGGGCATGTTGATGTCGATCGCTTCCGCCAGCTGCGCGCGCGTTAAGTCCCTCTCCACGCGCAGCACCCGCACCCGATGGTGAATCAGGTCAACGGGACCTTTCTTTGGGGGAATGACCCAAAGTGTTGCATAAACACAACAGTCCGTCAATAGTTTTTGGTGATTCGTCGATAAGCGCGCTTGCTGTGGAAAGACGAAACCCGGGCATCCGTGCTGTGGATGCCCGGGGTGAAGAGGGGCGCTGTTTAGCGGCCGAACTGCTGGTAAGGGTTACCGGCTCCCGGTCCCGGCTGCTGGCCCGGGTTGAACCCCGGTCCTGGCTGGCCCTGCGGAGAGAACGGCTGGCCCTGCTGGAAACCCTGCTGCTGCGGCTGAGCCGGGCCGAAACCCTGCGGCTGGCCTGGCTGACCGGAGCTTGCGAACGCCGGCGTGCTCGGGGAATTCTTAGATCCGCCGTTGATCAGCGCGAAAACAAATGCTGCAATGGCGGCGATAGCCAACAGGACCCAGGTCCAGAAACCGCCACCAAAGCTCACCTGCATGAGATCCTTGATCTCTGGTTCAGCGTTGGCGTCGGCGTAATTGAGCACTGCAATGATGATCGCGATGACTTGGAACGCTGCCGCGGCGAGCCCAGCCATGATGCCGAAGCGCTCCAGCTTGAGGAAACCAAGCACGATGGCGGAAACGTATGCGACGAGCACGAGCGCGGTCAATGCGATCAGCACGACCTGGAAATCTTCGAATTCGGCGGTACTCGAGAATTCGTTCTCGATTTCCTTGGCAAACTCACTGGAGTCGGCAGTCTTGAACTTGGCCCTAGCCCACCAGTTCATGGTCACCGTGAAGTCGAGAATAATGTCTTCGATGTTGAGATCGAGGCCGCCGAATTCCTCTTCAAGTTGGGCGCGCTGCGCTTCCGCGTCCGTCTTCACCTTCAAGATAGGGAAGAAGCTGCTGATCAAGGTGAGAAGGAACAAGCCGATTGCCGCGAACGTCGGCCACCCAGGAAGTGACGAGGAACTCGTCGACGCAGCAGTGGAACCCGCAGAAGGCCCACCTGCGGGGCCGTTCGGTGTCTGCTGCTGGTTGCCCCACTGCTGGGAGCCTGGGCCGGGGTTGCCGTGATTGCCAATGGGGCCGTTCGGGCCGGGCATGTTCGGAGTAGTCATTATCGCCTTCTTCGAGCAGTTGTACGGACGGACCCAATATATAACTGCTGAGAAAATTTCGCCGAAGAATGCGCGAAGGGACTTATCCCTTTTGGCGGTGGCCTTCCACGACCCAGCTTAAGAATCTTCCCGAACACAGTGACCAATGGATGATGAGGAGAATCGGAATGCTGAGCGCGACCACATCGAGCCATTCTGACCCGTTGACGAGGGCGAGCTGGTGTCCGCCCATGCTGATCGTGCCCGGCGGGAAGGTGCACGACCACCAAGCTGGTGAGTACTCGACCCACCGCACGACGTTCGGGTAGAAGGTGAACATTGCGAATAGCGCTAAGGGAATGGCAATCCCGAGCGCGATGAGACCGTAGAAGATCGACACGGGACCGGGGTAGAGGATCTGCATCGCCGTCGTGGATTGTCCGACAACACCGAGCGGGACCCATGCAGTGGCCGAGTTCGGACCGCGCAGGTCGACCTTCCGGTGCCAGGCAGCCCAATAAACGCGAATGAAGACTGGTACCGCTGTCAGGATCGACATGGCGAAGAAGACGGTGCCCATGACGTGGTACATCTCGCCGTAATCGCGGGCGAGCCAACCGGCGACGGAGGCCGAAATCATCGGTCCGACAAGAGGCAAGCCCCAGGTAAACCGCGGGGTGCCGTCGAAACGCGTCAGCTGGATGGCCCAGGTGACAACCGTGACGGGCGCACCGATCCAGAATCCGATGAGGCGGTACACGCCCTCGCCGGTCAAGCCCGAAAGCGCTGCGCCGAGCGCCAAGATGCCGATGAAGAACATTGACCATTCCGCCATCGTCGTGCGCTCGAAGCTGGGGTGGCGGTAGCGCGCGAATCCGTACACGAGCACCACGAGGATCACGCAGGCGATCGCGGAAAAGATGCCCGCGCCGACCATCATGTTCTTTTCGACGAGCAGACGAGCGACGATCGACGTGCCCATGAGGCTGCCGCCCCAAGCGGGGCCTGGCGGAGGCAGTTTGCGGAACTTATCAGTCACTCAACATATGGTAATCATTTGCGCTGATTGTGCGAAACGTGAAAACCCCGCGACCTCCTCGGAAAGGGAAGGGCGTGGGGCGCGCGGTAGCTGAAACACTCTGGGGAATGGACAGATGATGCTCCGTCGCCGATATGCGTCAAACCTGTAATTAGCTCCTGAAGCCTTTTCGAAAGCCTCAATCAGGCAATTCAGCTTCGCCACCCGGTTGATCTGGAAGAACGAATCCCTTCTCTTCACCTGGGAAGAACGTGAGCGGTGGAGGAGGACATATCTCAATTCCAGGGATCGAGTCAGAGTGTTTTATGAGGCCGTCGTCATTCGTAAATAAATACTCGCAGCCAGATTCGACCGCACAAGCAAGAACAGTGGCGTCTGGAGGTTTGATCACAAACTGTGTGGAGTAATCACGGGCGCGAAGCATGACTTTGCGGTTGACTTCCATCCATAAAACGTCCGCATTATCGAAGAATCTGCGGGCGGCTTGGATTTCTTCGTTATCGATAGGGCCAATGCTGGCTCCTTTGCGCATTCCGACGGCTCCGACGCCTTCGATGCCAACCAACGTGGATAGAACCACATCGAATCCGTCGTAACCCAACACCGCTTCGGTGCGGTCGTTGAGGTTCTCATCTTCGTCCAGAAACAAGCTGATAAAGAGATTCGAATCCACGGCAACGCGGACTGGTTCTTCCTTACGATCCATGGGCGTTGGTTCCTTCGGAGCGGAGCGCACGCATCATGTCCTGTGCTGTCGTTCCTTCTTCTTTCAATCGCCGCCAAATACCGCGCCCCGAAACAGGAACCGTCTTGATTGGCAGTGCCTCAACACTCTTAGCGCTTATCTCCTCGGGTGCATTGGTTTCAGGGTGCCTTTTCAATACGCCCGACACTTCGACTAGCCCTCGAAGGTTGCTGCGGATTGCTTCGTCGAGGTCTTCATCGAAAAGTACTCTCACGTCTTCGTTGGTGAGTGAGTCACGCATCTTCGCGCTAAGCCCTTTAGCGCTGACTTGGTAACTGTAGAGTGTTCCGACCACAGAGCCGATCGAAATGGGAGTCTTCTTCATCGCCTCCTGGATGGACGCAAGCAGAGCGGAATCGAGTTGCGTGACGCGCAGACTGGAACTGCCCGAGAGCTCAGTTGAGTCAACGCCGCTGCGGTTAGATAGCTTCGCCAAGTCCTGCAATAGGGTCGCCTGCTTAGATGACCAGTTAGAAGGCATTTCCTTGTGATCACGAATCGAATCTATGGCGCGCAGAATCGTTGTTTCCACTTCAGGGGTGGCCACAACGCCAGTCACCGCGCTTCCGGAGCGGAGGGATGCCATTTTGACTGGGCCTTGCCCGGGAGTGAAGCTCCCGACCAACTTTCTGAGAAGTTCGAGTCCATCAACAACTGTCTTGGCATCAATAGCGCCCATTTCGCCATTGAGCTTGAGTTCGAGGGCGTGCTGAGTCTCGGTTGACGGGTCTTGGTCCTTCATGGTCACCTCCTATACCCGTATCGACCTTGTATCCCAAAGTCTATGCGGAAAGGTGAACCACGCCTGTTTCGACTCAAAATGGCTAGAACATGCGTCAGTGACCGGGCGTGAAGAACAAGCGCCTAGGGCGAGATGAAACTCGGACCCCAGGCATATCACTGTGCTTTAGACGTCGAAGTACAGCTCGTACTCCAGCGGAGTCGGTCCCATGCGCGACGGCGTGATCTCGTTGTCGTGCTTGAGCTTGATGTAGGTCTCAATCAGGTCGTCGGTGAAGACGTCGCCCTCGGTGAGGAAGTCGTGGTCCTCCTCCAGCGCAGCCAGGGCAGCCTCGAGCGAGGTCGGTGCCTGCGGGATGGCCTTGGCCTCTTCCGGCGGGAGCTCGTAGAGGTCCTTATCCACCGGCTCGTGCGGCTCAATGCGGTTCTTCACGCCGTCCAAGCCAGCCATCATCATTGCGGCGAAGCCGAGGTACGGGTTGCCCGACGGGTCCGGCGCGCGGAACTCGATGCGCTTTGCCTTCGGGTTGGAGCCCGTGATCGGAATGCGGATCGTTGCCGAGCGGTTGCGCTGGGAGTACACCAGGTTGATCGGTGCCTCGAAGCCCGGCACCAGACGGTGGTAGGAATTCAGCGTCGGGTTCGTGAACGCCAGAACGGCGCCGGCGTGGTGCAGAATGCCACCGATGTAGAAACGCGCGATATCGGACAGGCCACCGTAGCCGGACTCGTCGTAGAACAGCGGCTCGCCGTCCTTCCACAGGGACTGGTGGGCGTGCATGCCCGAACCAGCCTCACCGGCCAGCGGCTTCGGCATGAACGTCGCAGTCTTGCCCCACTTCTTGGCGGTGTTCTTGATGATGTACTTGAACGTCTGCAGGTCATCCGCCGCGTGCAGCAGGGTGTTGAACCTGTAGTTGATCTCCTGCTGGCCGCCGGAGCCCACCTCGTGGTGGAAGCGCTCGACATCGAAACCGGCCTTGGCCAAGTGCAGCGCCATGTCATCGCGGACATCCAGCGTCTGGTCATACGGCGGGACAGGGAAGTAGCCGCCCTGCATGCGGGTCTTATGGCCCAGGTTCGGGGTACCGTCGTTTTCGAGCTCGCGGCCGCGGTTCCACCAGCCCTCGATGGAGTCGACCTCGTAGAAGGACTTGTGAGCCTCGGCGGAGTAGCGGACGGAATCGAAGAGATAGAACTCGGCCTCAGCGCCGAAGAAGCAGGTATCGGCAATCCCGGTGGACCCGAGGTACTCCTCCGCCTTCAGCGCGATATTGCGCGGGTCACGGGAGAAAGCCTCGTGCGTGAACGGGTCGTTGACGAAGAACTTCACATTCAGCGTCTTCGCCTTGCGGAACGGATCGATCTGCGCGGTAGCGAGATCCGGCATGAGAATCATGTCGGACTCATCAACAGTGGTGAAACCGCGAATCGACGAACCGTCGAAAGCCAAGCCTTCCTCGACAGCGTCCTCGTCGAACATGGACGCGGGAATGCTGAAGTGGTGCTCAATGCCAGGCACATCGGTGAAGCGAACGTCGACGAACTCGACTTCTTCATCCTTGATGAATTTCATCGTGTCCTGGATATTTTCAAAGCCCACAGTTAAAAACTCCTTGAGTGCAAATTGGGTTCTTCCAACGATGTTACATGGAAGGACAATGTCTCCGCCGGTGTACCGAAGAGATGAATTCGGATTAGAAAAACGGTGTTCTATCCTTGATGACCATGGGTAATGCGCAGCGTGGCGGCAACGCCGGAAAACAATCGCCCCGTCCCGCAGGCGGCGACGACGACTTCATGGTCGGACGCTGGCCAGGGGAGCACCTCGGCATGCCGAAGAGCGGCAGCGGAGCCATGGCATCAGTCATGCGCCGCGCCGGAGGCGTGCTCATCGACTGGGGAATCTGCTGGATCATTGCGGGTTTCATCGTCATGAATACCCACGTATTCGGCGGGACCGCCACGTTGACGTACATCCTTTGGCTGCTGCTGGGAATCATCAGTGGCTGGCTCTTTGCACGCACGCCGGGAATGGCAGTGCTGGGGATGGGCGTCGCTCGCGTCGATAAGCCTGGCGCGACCGTCGGCTTCTGGCGAGCGGCGGTGCGCACCATCTTGACTGGATTCATCTTCCCCGCGGCGATCGTTGACCCTGACGGCCGCGGGATGCACGATCGTGCGACCGGGACAGCAGTAATCCGCTCGTAACCTTGGCGGCTGACGAGCGGATTTAGCTGGAAACTCTGTTTATTTTCCCTTGCGCTGTTGCATGCGGCGCATCTTGCGGTTCATGCCCGCCATATTCTGCGCCTGGTGCGGCATCGGGCCCTTCGGCAGGCCGGCGCGCTGGCCGCCGCGGATATTGTCCATCGCTTCGAGCTTCGCGTTGACGGAATAAACCTCGTCCTTGCTGTAGTTCTTCGGAAGCTTCAACAGCGTGCGCTGGAGCTTCCTCGGCGGGACCTGGTCCTCGCCCGAACCCACGAGAATCTCGTGGATGGGCACACCCGCGACGAGGCGGTCGATGCGCTTGCGCTCTTTCTCCATCATCGGCTTGAGACGCTTCGGGTCGCCCTCGCCGACGAGCACGACACCTGGGTTGCCCACCACGCGGTGGACGGTGTCCATCTGCGGATTAGCGGCAATACCCGTCTTGGTCAGCCACACGATGCCCATCGTGTTGCGCATATTCTCGAGCGTCCACGCAGCCGCGCCTGGGGTGTCGCCGACTTCCTCGTACATGGAGCCCTCGAGGCGGCGGGTGAAGATGAACATCGCCAGCACGAAGCCGAACAGAATGCCAGGGACGAGCATGAACCACTCGCCACCGAACAGCAGACCGATCAGGAAGAAGAGCAGCGCTACGCCGACGATGGACGCCAGCATCAGCGGGATCAGCTTCTTATCGCGCTTGCGCTGGAGGTTGAACGCCTGCCAGATCTGGGAACGGGTCTGCTTGCGTTTCAGGCGCTTCGCCGAGCGCTGTTCCTTCTTCGCGGAAGCGTCGGCTGCAGTTGCCTTCTTGTCCTTTGCCATGGTCACTAGAGTAACGAAGAGCCCGCACCCCGCACGAACTACCACGGCTGATTGGTGCCACACACGCGAAACCCCGCCGCTTCCTGTGGCGGGGGAGCGGCGGGAAAGTGCGGCCGACGAGTCAGCGCTTGTGGCCTACAGCGGAGTGATCTCCGCGTTGAGGTGCAGCTTGTCCGGCTTAGAGGAGCCGCGCAGCTGGATATCGTACGAACCGTCCTCGTCCTTGATGGTCCACAGAGCGACCTGCGCTGGGATCACCACAGGCTTGACGAACTCGACGGAGTAGCGCAGTGCCTGAGGCAGACGGCCCTCAAGCGGAGCGAGCACAGCCGCGGCGGAGTACATGCCGTGAGCGATGCGCGCCGGGAACCCGAACAGTTTCGCACCCAGGTTGGAGGTGTGAATCGGGTTGTGGTCGTTGGAGGCCTCGACATACGCGTTGACGTCGGAACCAGTCCAGCGCCAGCGGGCGTTCGGCTTGAACTCCGGCAGCTCCGGCTTCGGCAGGACCTTGCCGGAATCCTTGGCGCGGGTGGTCACGCTGACATTCGCAGACTTGGCGAATTTCGCGCCCATGCCCAAAAACGTCGAAGTCTGGCGCCACACCGGCTCGCCGTTCTCCTCGCCTTCGACGAAGATCTCGGTGACGACGTCGACCAGCAGACCACGGCGGTGCGGACGCAGGTTCTCCCCGTGGGAGCGGATGGTGTAGGTGTCGTCGACCTTGAGCGTGCGGGTCTGCTCGATCACGTTGGTGACGTGCACCGCGCCCATCGCCGCGTACGGGAAGTCCGGGCGGGAGAGCAACTCCATGACGAGCGGGAAAGAGAGGACGAAGAAGTAGGTCGGCGGCAGGTCGTTGCCCAGGCGCAGACCGGTCGCGCTGGTGTAGTCGGCCAGGTTGGCCTTATCCACCTTCACGCCGTTGACCTGGATTGCCGACGTAGGATCCTGCTTCGCCTCGCGGGTACCGCCGATACCTGGAATGGCGCTGACGAAGATCTTGCGGTTGATCGCCTTCATGTCCGGAATGGACTTCAGGTTCTCGTACTGGCGGGTGCCGTTGGCGGCTGCCTTCGTCGCAGTCGCGTCGGCCTTCGAGTCTGTCGCCTCTTCAGCCTTGCGCTCCGCCTTCTTTTCGGCGGCATCGGTCAGCTCGTCGACCTTGGACGAGACCTTCTCCTTCACGCCTTCGATGGCGTCGGCTGCCTTGTCAGCGACCTCTTCAGCTTTGTCCTGAGCCTGTGCAGCGGCTTCCTTAGCTTCGGTCTTGGCTTCAGCGGCGGCTGCTTCGGCCTTCTTCTTGGGGTCGTTGTCGTCGTTGCCCCGATTTACAGCAGTAGTCATTGTGTTTACGCTCCCAGGAGGTTCTGGCCGCAGACACGGACGGTGTTGCCGTTGACGGCGACGGAAGACGGTGCAGAGAAGTATGCGACGGTCTCAGCGACATCGACCGGCTGGCCACCCTGGTTCAGGGAGTTCAGGCGACGGCCGACCTCGCGCGGGCCGAACGGCATAGCGGCGGTCATGTCGGTCTCGATGAAGCCCGGTGCGACGGCGTTGATGGAACCGCCGGCCTTGGCGATGCGCTCAGCCAGAGCGTCGACGAAGCCGACCACGCCTGCCTTGGTGGTGGCGTAGTTGGTCTGGCCGCGGTTACCGGCGATGCCGGCCATGGAGGAAACGCCGATGATGGCCGGGGTCTCGGCGAATGCGTCGGCGTCGAGCAGCGCCTCGGTGATGCGCACCGGTGCGACGAGGTTGATGTTCTGGACCATGTTCCAGCGGCCCTCGTCCATGTTGACGAGCAGCTTGTCGCGGGTGACACCTGCGTTGTGGACGATGGTGTCGATCTTGCGGCCGTAGCGCTCTTGGGCGTGCTTGGCGATCTCCTCGGCGGCCTTCGGGTTGGTCACGTCGAGCGGCAGGGCAGTGCCCTTGACCTTGTTCGCGGTCTTGGCGAGGCCCTCACCAGCCTGCGGGATGTCCACGCAGATCACCTTGGCGCCGTCGCGGGCCAGGGTCTCGGCGATGGTGGCGCCGATGCCGCGAGCAGCACCGGTGACGACAGCGAGACGGCCCTCGAGCGGCTTCTCCCAGTTCTCCGGAAGCTGAACATCGACCGGGGTAATGCGGATGACCTGTGCGTCGACGAAGGCGGACTTTCCGGAGAGGAGGAAGCGGAGAGTGGACTCGACCTTGTTGATCTGTGCGCCGTCGATCGCCGGGTCCACGTAGACCAGCTGAACCGTGGCGGACTTGCGCATCTCCTTGGCCAGGGAGCGGGTGAAGCCCTCGAGTGCGCGGGCAGCGATGCGGGCATCAGCGTTGTCGAGCAGCTCCGGGGTGGTGCCGATGACGATAAGGCGTGCGTTGTCCAGGACCTTCTTCAGCTGCGGGTTGAAGAATTCGTACAGCTGGACCAGGTCTTCCGGCTTCTCCAGCTGGGTCGCGTCAAAGACGATGCCGGCGCGCTTGGTGTCTGCCTCTGCCTTGATCAGCTTGTACGGGCCGTCGAGGAGAGACGTGATCTGCTCGGCCAGTCGGCCGTTGCCACCGACGACGACCGGGCCGTGAAGAAGATCCTCACCCTGCTTGTAGCGGCGTAGGGGGTAGCCCTGGGGGACACCCGCCTTCGCGGCGAGAGGGGAGTTGATGAACTGTTCGAGGAGGCCTTTCTTTGCCACAACTTTCTCCTTCTGATTTGGGGGTGCGACCGTATCAATTCGGTAGCTCTGTGTCGGATACTATTATAAGATCGCAATGGTGACGAACCTTACAAAGTTCGAACTTTGTAAAATGTCAGACAAATATCGCACGGTAAACGACTGAACAGCAGTTACTTACCTCGAGCTCCATGGGAAGTGCAGGAAATAAGCATGAATCAACCCCGCAAAGTAGCCATTCTCGGCGGAAACCGTATCCCGTTCGCGCGTTCCAACAAGGAGTACGCGAAGGCCTCTAACCAGGACATGCTGACCTCGGCCCTCAACGGTCTTGTCGCACGTTATGGCCTGCAGGACCAGGAGATGGGTCTCGTCGTCGGCGGTGCTGTGCTCAAGCACGCACGCGATTTCAACCTGGTTCGCGAGTCCGTGCTCGGTTCGGAGCTGGCGTCCACGACCCCGGCCTTTGATCTGCAGCATGCTTGCGGCACGTCGCTGACTTCTGCGATCCAGGTCGCTGACGCTATTGCGCTCGGCCGAATCGAGAACGGCATTGCCTGCGGTGCCGACACCACCTCGGATGCTCCGCTGGCTGTCAATGACACGCTGCGTAAGACGCTGATCCGTCTCTCCAACGCGAAGTCTGTGAAAGATCAGCTGAAGCTCGCTGGTTCCATTCGTCCGAACCAGCTCGCTCCGGAGCAGCCGCAGAACGGTGAGCCGCGCACCGGCCTGTCCATGGGTGACCATGCAGCGATCACCGCACGCGAGATGGAGATCTCCCGTGAGGAGCAGGATGAACTGGCGGCGACCTCCCACCAGAACCTGGCCAAGGCATACGAAGAGAACTTCTTCGATGATTTGATGACCCCGTTCTTGGGTGTCAACCGCGACACCAACCTCCGCCCGGATTCCACCGTGGAGAAGCTGTCCAAGCTCAAGCCGGTCTTCGGTAAGAAGGACGCCGAGCAGCACGGCGGCACCGCCACCATGACCGCGGGTAACTCCACCCCGCTTACCGACGGCGCCGCGGCAGTCCTGCTCAGCTCTGAAGAGTGGGCAAAGGAACAGAACCTTCCGGTCCGCGCGTACCTGGTCGACTCTGAGCTGGCTGCTGTGGACTTCGTGTCCGGCAAGGACGGCCTGCTGATGGCACCGACCTACGCCGTGCCGCGCCTGCTCGAGCGCAACGGACTGACCCTGCAGGACTTCGACTTCTACGAGATCCACGAGGCATTCGCTTCCCAGGTGCTCGCCACCCTCAAGGCATGGGAGGACGAGACCTACTGCCGCGAGCGTCTCGGTCTCGATGCCCCGCTGGGTTCCATCGACCGCTCCAAGCTCAACGTCAAGGGCTCTTCGCTGGCAGCCGGCCACCCGTTCGCGGCGACCGGCGCACGCATCCTCGCTTCCGCAGCGAAGACCCTCGAGGAAAACGGCGGCGGCCGCACCCTCATCTCCATCTGTGCCGCAGGTGGCCAGGGCGTCGTCGCGATCATCGAGCGCTAAACATCACATACCCCCCACCACATAAAGGAAGCATTTTCAGGAAAGAAGGTCATCATGACTTCCGTTGAGGACAAAGTCCGCAAGGTCAATCTGGAACGCCGTCCCCAGAAGGCGTCTCCCGAAACCCGTTCCCCGCAGGCACTGCCGGAGACCCCGGACGCAGCAGTCGCGGGCAAGCTGAAGAAGCTGCTCGACGGCCAGTGGGAAGAGCAGAAGGACAATATCCGCGAGCAGCTCAATCGTGAGGAAGCGCTGCCGATGATCGAGGGCTCCGTTGAGGAGATCCGCGCGGCCCTGCTGGAAAAGGTCAAGATGGTGGCTACCTCCGGCATGATGCAGACCGCTTTCTCCAAGGCCAACGGTGGTTCGGGCGAGGCCCACATCGGCATTCTCGGCCTGGACCTGCTCGGCCAGTTCAACGGCTCGCTCGCGATTAAGTCCGGCGTGCAGTTCGGTCTGTGGGGCGGCGCTGTGGACGTGCTCGGCACCGAGCGTCACCGCGAATACGCGCAGGGTGCTATGGACCTGTCCAAGCTGGGCTCCTACGGCATGACCGAGCGTGGCCACGGCTCCAACGTGCAGGAGCTGGAGACCACGGCGACCTACGACCCGGAGACGAAGGAGTTCGTGATCAACTCCCCGTCCCCGTCGGCCACGAAGGTCTACATTGGCAACACCGCCCGCGACGGCCGTTGGTCCGCAGTTTTCGCTCAGCTCTACACCCCGGGTGTGGAGGAATCCCACGGCGTGCACTGCTTCGTCGTGCGCATCCGCGAAGAGGACGGCTCCCCGGTCGAGGGCGTGTCCATTGGCGACCACGGCCACAAGGGCGGCCTGCTCGGCGTCGATAACGGTACCCTGACCTTCGACAACGTCCGCATCCCGCGTGAGGCTCTGCTCAACCAGTTCGGCGACGTCGACGAGGAAGGCAACTACACCTCTCCGATCGAGTCGAAGAACCGCCGCTTCTTCACGATGCTGGGCACCCTGATCCGCGGCCGTATCGCTGTCGGTGCAGCCGGCGCAGGTGCGACCAAGTCCTCTCTGGCGATCGCCCTGAAGTACGCGCACCAGCGTCGCCAGTTCGACTACGGCGACACCGGCACCGAATCCAAGCTGATTGACTACCGTCAGCACCGCCGCCGCCTGATCATTCCGCTGGCCCGCTCCTACGCCATCCAGCTGCTCCAGAACCAGCTGACGGCACGCTACGCAGACCAGACCGAGCGCCAGGCATCCGGCGAGTGGTCCGTGACCAACCCGACCGAGGCGCAGTCACTCGCGTCCCGCGAGATGGAGACCCTGGCAGCGGCCTTCAAGGCTGTGGCCACCGAGCATGCCACGGACACCATCCAGGAGTGCCGCGAGGCCTGCGGCGGTGCCGGCTTCATGTCGGAGAACCTGCTGACCACCTACCGCGCAGACACCGACGTGTACAACACGTTCGAGGGCGACAACACCGTCCTGCTGCAGCTGGCCGGCAAGAACCTGCTGACGGCCTACACCAGCGAGATGGCTAACCCGTCCGCGATGGACATCGTGAAGTTCGCGGCCACCAACGTGACCGACATCTTCCGCAGCCGCGCGGGCCTGGGCGCCACCGTCCAGTCTGTGGTGGACACCTTCACCAACGAAGAGTCCTCCCTGTTTGACGCGGACTACCAGCTGAAGGTCACCCAGATGCGCGAGCAGCTGGTCATGCGTTCGCTGATCCGTCGTATCCAGGGCGCACGCAAGCTGGAGAAGGCTGAGGCCGCCAAGGTCATCGACAAGGCGCAGGACCACATGCTGAGCGCGGCATGGGCCTACATCGAGAGCCTGATGGTTCAGGCCATGATCGAGGCAGAGCGCTCCCTGCCGGTCGGCTCCACCGAGCGCGCTGTCTTCGAACAGGTCCGCCACCTTTTCGTCCTGGACACCATCGTCCGCGAGGCCGGCTGGTACCAGGAGCACAACGTGATCTCCTCGGGCCGCGTCAAGGCAGCCCGCGCTTCCATCAACGACCTGGTCGACTCTCTCGGCCCGTGGTCGGAGGTGCTCGTCGATGCCTTCGCTATTCCGTCGGTCGTGCTCGACCGCCCGCTGTTCAAGGACGGCGGCACGGACGACTCCCGCGACAACCCGGAGGCAATGAAGGTCGGCTCCAACATTCCGACCGGCAAGAAGTAGCCCAGTGACGGTCCCTGATTAAGACGGGGCCTCGCTCACATGACTAAGGCCCATCAGGGGAGATCCCTGGTGGGCTTTAGTCGTCGCTAGATGTACTGACCGGACACGTTGATCGACTACATGCCGTGAGGTCACTTCCTGGTTGGTGCCACTTGTTATACTTGTTATACTTGTGGTACCAACCAGGAGGTCAGCATGGACATGGATCAAACGCCCCCACCGGGCAAGTACGCCGCGACGGTCAAGGTCGGCCCCAAGGGACAGGTCGTCATCCCCAAGGGCGCGCGGGAGCTCTTCGATATTCACCCGGGCGACAGCCTGCTCCTGCTCGCTGACGCGAACCAAGGGATCGCTTTGATGCGCCAGGAGACGCTCGATCAGATCGTCATGCAGGCGATGCCTAGCCATCAGGCCCCCGTGGACTCCGAGGGTGATGAGGGATGAAGAATGTCGTGAGCTGTGCGGCTGTCAGCCGCAACTTCGGCAGCTTCACTGCCCTCGAAGACGTCTCCTTCAAGGTCCGCGAAGGAGAGATCTTCGGGGTCGTGGGCCCGAATGGTGCTGGTAAGACGACCCTGTTGAACTGCCTGGAAGGACTGGACCGCCCCTCGTCTGGGCACGTCGAGGTGCTCGGCTGCGACCCCATCAAGGACCAGCACTCGTTGGCGCAGCAAATTGGGGTCCAGCTGCAAAGTGCGGCCCTGCCACCTCGCCTCACTGTGCGGGACGCCCTCGAGCTCTACTCCGCCCTCTACGAGCGTCCGCGGCCTTGGCGCGAACTGCTGAAGGATCTGGGGATCAAGGACAAGGCCAACGCCCGCGTTGACAGGCTCTCGGGTGGGGAGCGTCAACGAGTGTTCGTCGCCCTCGCCTTGATCAACCGTCCCCAGCTCGCTTTCTTGGACGAGCTCACCACCGCTCTCGATCCTCAGTCACGTCGAAACATGTGGGACACCGTCGAGCACGTCCGCGATAGCGGTGCAACGGTCGTTCTCACAACCCACTACATGGAGGAGGCCGAACGGCTATGCGACCGTGTAGCCATCATCGACCACGGCCGGTTGGTTGCTTTGGACACAGTGGCTTCCCTCATCCAGCAACACGCCGGCGAAACCACGGCGAAGCTCATCCTGTCGGCGTCGCCTAGCGCAGAGTTCGACCTCAACGGAGTTCCTGGCGTGACCAGCGCTCGAACAGAGGGACGGGAACTGACCATCCGCGGCGCTGCGGACGGGCTGCAGGGCGTCCTTTCTGCACTGGCGGCACACCGCATCACCGTAACGAGCATGAGCACGACGACCCCCGGCCTTGAAGACGTCTTCCTGGCCCTCACCGGTCGACACATCACCACCGAGGAGCAGGCGGCATGAACGCATATCGAGCCCTTCTCAAAGCCCTATGGCGCTCCCAGCGCCGCGACCCTGTAGGCCTGTTCTTCTCTTTCGGTTTCGCGCCGGTTTTGGTGCTGGCCTTGGGTGTGATCTTCGGTAACGATCCGCGACCGGAGTTCGGTGGACGGGGATTCCTCGATGCGACCCTGCCCGCCTTCGCCTCTCTTGTTCTCGCCATGACCGGGGTCCTCCAGGTGCCCGTGGCGATGCTGACCCTTCGTGACACGGGCGCACTCCGACGCCTGAGTCTTACGCCGCTGCGTCGTTCCACCTTCATCGCAGCGAGCCTCACCGTGCACTTCGTCGTAGGTATTGCGGGCATGCTCACCGCTTTGGCGATTGGGATCGGGGTTTTCGGGGTGCCCATGCCTAGCCACGTCCCAGGTGTCCTGGCCGTGTGCCTCATCGGGCTCAGCACCTTCCTCGCAGTGGGTTGCGCGCTTGCGGCGCTCTATCCGTCCGCCACTGCCGCTACGGGCATAGGGAACGTGCTCATGATCCTGCTCATGCTCACATCCGGAGCCTTTACGCCATTGGCGGCGATGCCGTCGGCGATTCAGCAGATCGTTAAGTATTCACCCGTCCGTTGGTTCGTCGAAGCCGCTCAACACGCGTGGGACGGCGACCCACTAGCCGCCATGATCATGCCGGTGTTTCTTCTGAGCGTTGTACTCGCTGTCGCTGCTCTCGTTGGCCGGTGGCGCTTCCAGTGGGAGCCGGTCCGATGACGACGCACGCGAACGCCGCTCTCACACTTCGCCACCGACTCAAGGTCGCCCGCCTCGTCGTCGACGAAGGATGGCCGATCAGCGAGATCGCAGCCCGGTTCCAGGTGTCGTGGCCCACCGTGAAGCGTTGGGGCGACCGCTATCTGTCCGGCGAGTCCATGCAGGACAGGTCCTCGCGCCCGAAGAACTCACCGACCAAGACATCGCTCGCGGTCACGAAGCGCTGTATCAGCCTGCGAATGAGGCTGCGAGAAGGACCGGTTCAGCTCGCCGTGCGCGTCGGTGTCGCTCCATCGACCGTGCACCGCATCCTGCGCTCGGCTCGATTGAACTGACTTGCTTACCTCGACCGCGCCACTGGCGAGCTAGTTCGCCGGTATGAACACCGCTACCCTGGCTCCCTCGTCCATGTAGACGTGAAGAAGTTCGGGAACATCCCCGATGGCGGTGGCTGGCGCTACGTGGGCCGCCGCCAAGGAGAGAAGAACCGTTCCGCCACCCCCGACAAGCCGAAGAACAAGTGGCGCGATCCCAAGCTCGGGTACGCCTTCATCCACACCGTGATCGACGATCACTCACGAGTGGCGTACTCCGAGGCCCACGACGACGAGACCGCCACCACTGCGGTCGCTTTGCTGCACCGTGCGGTCGAGTGGTTCACCGATCGTGGCGTCACTGTCGAACGAGTCTTATCAGACAATGGCGGTGCCTACCGCTCGCACCTGTGGCGCGGCACCTGCGAGGAGCTGTCCATCACCCCGAAGCGGACCCGCCCCTACCGGCCGCAAACCAACGGCAAGGTCGAACGTTTCCATCGCACAATGGCCGACGGATGGGCTTACGCTCGCTGCTACACCAGCGAGCAGGAGCGTCGCGACGCACTCGCTGACTGGCTCCACCATTACAACCACCACCGGCCGCACACGGCCTGCGACTACCAGCCGCCCATCTCCCGATTGACCAACGTCCCCGGTCAGTACAGCTAGAGCGAGTCACTGTTCGCATACGTCAAACCCAGCTATCTGGATCCAGATAGCTGGGTTTAGAGCTGTGGCGGGGCGGCGGAGCGCCTGCGCCCACCCCTAGTCGGCGCCGATGCCCGGCATGCCGAGCCCGACGGCGGGGCGGCCTGCGGAGACGACCGGGGTTTCCTCGGACGCGCCGTACTTGTTCAGCAGGGTCTCGGCTTCCTGGTCGGTGGCGCCCTGGGAGGTCTCGGCAAGGTGCTTCAGGTTCTCCGGAAGCTCGCGGCCGTGGAACTTCATGGCCTCGACGTAGAGCTTGCCGGCGCGGTAGGAGGAGCGCACCAGCGGGCCGGACATGACAGCGGCGAAGCCCATGTCGTAGGCGGCATCGCGGTATTCAATGAACTCCTCCGGCTTCACCCAACGCTCGATCGGGTGGTACATCGGGCCGGGGCGCAGGTACTGGGTGATCGTGATGATGTCGGTGCCCGCGTCGTGCATGTCCTGGAGCGCCTCGAGGACCTCTTCACGGGTCTCACCCATGCCGAGAATGAGGTTGGACTTGGTGATCAGCCCGTAATCGCGTGCCTGGCGGATGACGTCCAGGGAGCGGTCGTAGCGGAAAGCCGGACGAATGCGCTTGAAGATGCGCGGAACGGTCTCCAAGTTGTGGGCGAAGACCTCCGGCTCGGCTTCGAAGACCTGCTGGAGCAGGTCCGGCTTACCGGAGAAGTCCGGGGTGAGGTTCTCCACGCCGGTGTGCGGGTTGAGCTCGTGGATCTTGCGCACAACCTCGGCGTAGAGCCATGCGCCCTCATCTTCGAGGTCGTCACGCGTGACACCGGTGATGGTGGAGTAGTTCAGCTCCATTTCGCGGACGCTCTCTGCGACGCGCTGCGGCTCTTCTCGATCGAGCGGCTCCGGCTTGGCGGAGTTGATCTGGCAGAAATCGCAGCGGCGGGAGCAGTTCGCGCCACCAATGAGGAAGGTAGCCTCACGGGATTCCCAACACTCGTGGATATTGGGGCAGCCGGCCTCCTGGCACACGGTGTGAAGGGAAGCACCCTTCACCTTCTTCCGCATGTCCTCGTATTCGGGGCCCGTTTTCACGGCGTTGCGGATCCAACGCGGCTTGGATTCGATCGGGGTCTGCGCGTTGCGTTTTTCAACGCGGCGCAGCTTGCGTCCTTCTTCTGCGACAGTCACGGGTTCCACGTTAACCCCGCTCGCGCAAAGGTGCGAATATGGCTGGCCGAAGCAACCCCCGTTTAGAGTCAGTCGCGCGAAATGGTGTGGTCGGCGACGGCGAGTTCGCCCGAGAGCGCGCGGTCGAGATTGCGAATGAGCGGGGGAGCGAGTTCGTCGGGAGTGACATCGCGGCCCAGCTCGAGGCTCATCGTGGTGACGTCGGCGTCGCTGATGCCGCAGGCGACGATGTGCCCGAAGTATTCGAGGGTGTTGTTGCAGTTGACGGCGAGGCCGTGCATGGTCACGCCGCGGGTGATGCGGATACCCAGCTGGGCGACTTTGCGGTCGCGGCGCACGCCTATCGACGGATCGTCTGCCGGCACCCAGACACCGGAGCGGCCGTCGATGCGGCCGGCGTCCTCCACACCGAATTCGCGGATCGTGGCGATCATGGCTTCCTCGATGCGGCGGACGAAGTCCACCACGTCGACGGGGTCGGCGAGCTTGATAATGGGGTAGATGACCAGCTGGCCCTCGCCGTGCCAGGTGATGCGGCCGCCGCGGTCGACGGTGACAACGGGCTGGCCGTTATCGGGGAGATCCTCCGGCTGGGTGCGCTTGCCGGCGGTGTATGTATTCGGATGCTGCAGTACGAGCAACGTATCGCCGATCTCGTCGTCGGCACGCTGGGCGGCGAGCTTCGCCTGCAGCTCCCAGGTCTCCGAATAGTCCACGAGCCCCAGTTCCCGCACGTCTAGTGGGGAATCTGAGGCTCGGATGGAGCGGTCTGCGGGGAAGAACGGTTCACGCGGGGCACTCATGCCCTTCATGGTAGACCTCCCGCCGCGTCGGCTTAAGAGGAGACCGTTTACAGGCCGTTTGCGGAACCGTACTCGTCGGCAGTCATGAGCGGACCTGCGGATTCGACGGCGACCTCGAAGAGCCAGCCCTCACCGAACGGGTCGTTGTTGATCGCCTCGTAGTTGTCTTCGATGTCCTCGTTGACCGCGGTGACCTTGCCGGTGACCGGGGAGTACAGATCAGAGACGGACTTGGTGGACTCGACCTCGCCGCAGGTCTCGCCTGCAGTCACGGTGTCGCCGACGGCCGGCAGCTCGGCGAAGACGATCTCGCCGAGGCGCTCGGTGGCCACAGAGGTGATGCCGATGCGGACGGTCTGTCCCTCTACGGCGTCAGCGGCGGCGTTGACCCACTCGTGGTCCTCGGAGTAGGAGAAATCCTGGGGCAGATCAGACATTCTTATTTGTCCTTTCGGGAGTAGAAGGGGGTCTCAGAGATGGTGTAAGCGTAGCGCTTACCCCTGATGTCGACCTCCACTTTAGTGCCCGGCTCAGCGTGCGCGGGATCAATGTGTGCAAGAGCCACCGGGTGGCCCAAAGTGGGGGAGGGCTGGCCGGAGGTGACCACGCCGATGCGGGTGTTAGAGCCGTCCTCGTCTGCGAGGAAGACCTCAGCACCTTCGCGGGCGGCGCGGCGCTCTTCAGAGGTCAGGCCGGCGATGACGACGGATGGCTCGCGTCCGGTCAGGGCGTCCTTGCCCACGAAATTCGCTTCCTTCTTGGCGAAGGCGCGGCCCATACCCGCCTCGACGGGGGTGATGTCGGCGGTGAGCTCGTGGCCGTACAGCGGCATGGAAGCTTCCAAGCGCAGGGAGTCGCGGGAGGCGAGGCCGCACGGAATGCCGGAGTCGATCACGACGTCCCAGACTTTCTCGGCGTCCTCGTTCTGGCAGAAGAGCTCGAAGCCGTCCTCGCCGGTGTAACCGGTGCGGGCGACGAAGACCTCCACGTCGGAGCCATCAGACTTCAGAGTGGTCCACGCGCCGGAGTAGTAGGCGAGGGGCGCCGGGTCGTCGGCAAGCAGGGGCGTGAGTGCCTCGAGCGATCCCGGGCCCTGGACGGCGACGAGCGCCACTGCCTCGGAGTCGTTGCGGATCTCAACGTCGAAGCCCTCGGTGCGTGCCTCGAAGGCGGCCCAGACGGTCGCGGTATTGGCGGCGTTGGGCACGACCATGAAGTGGTCGTCGGAGAATTTGTAGGTGATCAGGTCATCCAGGATTCCGCCGTTCTCGTCGACGATCATGGAGTACTTGGCTTTGCCCACCTTGAGGTTGGACAGGTTGGAGATGAGGACGTAGTCGAGGTACGCGCCGGCGTCCGGGCCGGTGACGTCGATCTCGCCCATGTGGGACAGGTCGAAGATACCCACGGCGTTGCGCACGGCGCGGTGCTCTTCGAGCTCGCTGCCGTATTTCAGCGGCATAGTCCAGCCACCAAAGTCGGTGAACGATGCGCCGAGCGCTTCGTGCTTGCTGTGCAGCGGAGTCTGCGGCATGTGTGTGCTCCTTTACTTACTGTTTTCTTCGGTGACGACAGGCTCGATGATCTCGCCGTCCTCAGGGGAGGCGGAGAGGTCGAATGCTTCCGGTGGTGGGCAGGCGCAGACGAGGTTGCGGTCGCCGTAGGCCTCGTCGATGCGCCGCACCGGCGGGAAGTACTTCCCACCGGTGAGCAGGGATTCGACCGGGTAGGCGGCCTGCTCGCGGGTGAAGGCGTAGTCCCAATTGGAGGTGACCAGGCTGCGCGCGGTGTACGGCGCGTGGTGAATGACGGAATCCTCGTAGGCCACCTTGCCGTCGATGATGTCCTGGATCTCTGCGCGGATGGAGCGCATTGCGGTGACGAAGCGCTGCAGCTCGGCGATGTCCTCGGACTCGGTCGGCTCGATCATGAGCGTGCCGGCAACGGGGAAGGCGAGTGTTGGGGCGTGGAAGCCGTAATCGACGAGGCGCTTAGCCACATCGGCTGCGGTGACGCCGGAGGCATCGGTGATCTCGCGCAGGTCGATGATGCACTCGTGGCCCACCAGGCCGGCGTTGCCGGTGTAGAGGACCGGGAAGGAGTCGTTGAGCTCGTGCGCCAGGTAGTTGGCGTTGAGGATCGCGTTGCGGGTGGCCGAAGCCAGGCCGTCAGCACCGGACATAGCGATGTATGCCCAGGAGATGGGCAGCACGCCTGCGGAGCCGTAGGTGGTCGCGGAGATCGGCACACCGGCGCCCTCGGCGGCTTCCTTGGCCGCGTCCGCACCGGACATCTGCGGGTCGGCGGGCAGGAACGGGGTGAGGTGCGCACCGACGCCGATCGGGCCGACGCCTGGGCCACCGCCGCCGTGCGGGATGGTGAAGGTCTTGTGCAGGTTCAGGTGGCTGACATCGCCGCCGAAATCGCCCGGGCGGGCAAGACCTGTCAGGGCGTTCATGTTCGCGCCGTCGATGTAGACCTGGCCGCCGACAGCGTGAACCTTGTCCGCGACCTCGGTGACGGTCTCCTCGTACACGCCGTGCGTGGACGGGTAAGTGATCATGATGGCGGCGATGTGCTCGCCGTACTGCTCCAGCTTGGCATCCAGGTCGGCGATGTCGATCGAGCCGTCCTCTGCGGTCTTCACAACGACCACGCGCAGGTTCGCCAGTGTCGCCGACGCCGCGTTCGTGCCGTGCGCGGAGGCCGGGATCAGGCAGATATCGCGTTCGGTATCGCCGTTAGCCACGTGGTAGCGGCGGATGGCCAGCAGGCCAGCCAGCTCGCCGGTCGCGCCGGAATTCGGCTGGACGGACACTGCGTCGTAACCGGTGATCTCCACCAGCCAGCCGGTCAACTCGTCGATCAGCTCGCGCCAGCCCTCGGTGTACTTGTCCGGGGTGAACGGGTGCACGTTGGCGAAGCCGGGCCACGTGATGGCCTCCAGGCCCGCGGTCGGGTTGAGCTTCATCGTGCATGAGCCCAGCGGGATCATCGTGCGGTCGAGAGCCAAGTCCTTGTCGCCGAGCGAGCGGATGTAGCGCATCATCATCGTCTCGGAGTGGTGGGTGTTGAACACCTCGTGGGTGAGCACCTCGGTGGTGCGCGCGAGCGCATCCGGCAGGTGATTCTCCGCCGAAGCAGCGGGGTCATCGATGATGCCGAAGCCGTTGAGCAGCGCCGCCAGATCGGCGTTTTCAGTGTCCTCGCCGAAGCTGACAGCCACGGTGTCCTCGTCGACGGCGCGCACGAGGTAGCCAGCGTCGGCCAGCGTGTCGACAATGCCCTGCGCGCGGCCCGGGACGGTGACAGCCACGGTGTCGAAGAACGCGTCATGCTTGACGGTCAAGCCAGCATTGCTTATCGACGCCGCGAAGCGCCCCGCCCATTCATGCACGTCCCGCGCGATCTCGCGCAGGCCTTCCGGCCCGTGGTACACGGCGTACATGGACGCGGTGACAGCGAGAAGTGCCTGGGCGGTGCAGATGTTGGAGGTCGCCTTCTCACGGCGGATGTGCTGCTCGCGAGTCTGGAGGGCGAGACGGTAGGCCGGATAGCCCTCAGCGTCGACGGAGACACCGACGAGACGGCCCGGCATCTGGCGCTTGAGCTTGTCGGACACAGCCATGTACGCGGCGTGCGGACCGCCGTAGAACAGCGGAACGCCGAAGCGCTGCGTGGTGCCCACGGCGATATCGGCGCCGAGTTCGCCCGGGGATTCCAGGAGCAGCAGCGACAGCGGGTCAGCGGCAACGGTGGCAAGACCGCCGCGGGAGTGGATCGCCTCGATCACCGGGCGCGGGTCGACGATATCGCCCTCGGTGCCTGGGTAGGCCAGAACGACGCCGACGAAGTCCTCACCGACCAGGTTGGAGTCGAGCGCGGTGACCTCCACTTCGAGGTCCAAAGCACGCGCGCGCTCTGCGGCGACGGCGATGACCTGGGGGTGCAGGCGTGCGTCGAGAAGCACGCGGCGGCCCTTCTTCACCTTGCGAGACATCAGGCCGATGGCCTCGGCGACGGCAGATGCTTCGTCGAGAAGCGATGCATTCGCGATCGGCAGGCCCGTGAGGTCTTGCACCAACGTCTGGAAATTGAGCAGCGCCTCCAAGCGGCCCTGGGAAATCTCCGGCTGGTACGGGGTGTAGGCGGTGTACCAGCCAGCATCCTCCACGACACCGCGGCGGATCACCGGGGGAGTGATGGTGGAGGAGAATCCCTGGCCGTAGAAGGCCTTTAGTACCGTATTCTTTCCGGCCAGCTCCCGCAGGCGGTTCTGTGCTTCTTGCTCCGTCAGCGCCTCCGGCAGGTCAAGCGGTGCCTTCGCCAGGATGCCCGGTGGGGTAGCGGCGGCAACCAGCTCATCGACCGAACTGTAGCCCACAGCGTCGAGCATGATGCTGCGCTCGCTGTCCGTCGGGCCGATGTGGCGGGAAATGTAATCCACGACAACTAGCTCCTTGAAGTATTTAGTGCGTCACGTTTTACGTTTGCCTACGAGTGTAGAAAACCGTGTTTTAGAACTCGTCGACGGCTGCCTCGCCGAACAACCATGTGATGGCGATCGCGCCGGGATCCGGCACATCGGCGGCAGATTCTCCCAGGTAAGAAGCACGGCCTTTCTTGGCCTGCATGCCACGCGTGGATTTGGCGCCCTCCACAGCGGGGGTGTGAAGCTGCTCGAGAACCTCGGCGATGGTGTTGGCTCCGGCCCCCTCGACGAGATTCGCAGCTTCCTTCGCGGCGGGGGCGAGGGAGTCGATCAAGGTGTTATCGCCTTCCTTTGCGCCGCCGAGTGCGGTGATCGCGTCGACGCCGTTGTTCAGGCCGGTGCTCAGGGCGCGGGCGAAGTCGGCGGCATCGGCGTCGCGTGAATCCACGTCCGCATCGGCGAAGGCATCGCCCATCTCACGGAAGAGCGTGCCCAGCACTGCGCCTGAGGTTCCTCCAGCGCGGACGAGCATGCGGTGGGCGAAGAACTCGAGCACATCGGCGTCTGAGCCCTTGAGCGGGGTCTCGATATCGCCGAAGGCAGCCTCGAGGTTCTGGCCGAAATCACCGTCGCCGGCCACACGGTCGAGCTCAGTGAGGTCGTCGTAGGATTTGCCGAGGCGGTCGGCGAAGGCGGTGAGCCACTCGTTCTCGGCACCGTCATTCGGAGCCTCGCTGTCATCGACCATGAGGGCCGGGGAGTACTGCGGATCGGCGACGACCGCGGGCCACGCCGGGGCCGCGGTGTCAGCGTCGATGAGCTCCAGCAGCTCGTCATCGACGACGGTGACGGTCAGGGACACGCCCGCCATGTTCATGGAGGTGACCAGGGTTCCCACAATGCCCCGTCGGACCGTCGCTCCGCGTTCCCCAAGCTGGCCCAAGGCCTGACCGAAGACCAAATCCAGCTCCAGCTCGCTCACGCCTCCGAGGCCGTTGACCAGCAGGACGACATCGGCGCCGTCGAGCGCCACATCGGCGTTGCCGAGGGATTCGGTGATGCCGTCCAGCAGCTCTTCGACGAGCGCTTCCGCGGTCGGTGCCTCTCTCTGCGTGGTGTCGCGGCGCTCCACGCCCGGCTCGCCGTGGATGCCGACACCGATCTCAATCTCGCCTTCATCCAGATCGAAGGTCTCGCGGTCGGTCGTGGGAAGGTGCCCCGGCATGAGCGCGACAGCCATGCTGCGGGACTGGTCGGCGGCCTTCTGTGCGGTCGCGGCGACCGTTGCCAGATCGTCGCCGCGTGCGGCGGACGCGCCCGCGATCTTCTCCACGATGATGGTCGCGCCAGTGCCGCGGCGGCCAGGGGAGTCGTCGTCCTCGTCGATCTCGGTGGCTGCGTCGTCCGCGACGGTCACGGTGGCCACCTCGGCGTCGGAGCTATTAGCCGCGACGGTGAAGTTCATGACGTCGCCGGTGTAGTTCTTCACCACATGCACGACGCCCTCGCCGCGGTCCGCCCAGTCAGTCGCCGCAGTGATCTGGACGGCGTTGGGGGAGGTGAACAGCAAGCCCGGGCACGCCGCGTCGAGCATGCCGGCACCGATGAAACCGGCGTGCATCGGCTCGTGGCCGGATCCGCCACCGGAGATCACTGCGACGTGGCGGTCGGCGTTGCCGTCGTTCTCCTCTGCCAGCCCGATGAAGCCTTCCTCGTGCCACTGCGCATTTGGGTGGGCGGCGACGAGCCCGCCGAGCGCTTCCTCCATGAAGTGGGCGGGGTGGTTGCGGAAAGACCTGTAGCTGTTCTTCTCGGCGTTGTTCTCAGTCGAATCCTGTGACATGAAAACCAGTGTATCGACTGCGCTCAAGGAGCGTTTTGGCAGATAAAACGGCCCGGCAACTGACCGTCGTGGTCAGTGCCGGGCCGTTTGAAGAACCCAGGTTCAGCGTGGACTTAGAGGTCCATGTCGTCCTCGAAGTCGCCTGCCTCGACGCGGTCCTTGATCGTGGTGATGAAGCGACCTGCGTCAGCACCGTCGACGATCTGGTGATCGTAGGTGAACGGCAGGTAGCACATCTGGCGGATCGCGATGGAGTCGATGCCGTCCTCGGTGACGATGACCGGACGCTTCACGATCGCGCCGGTGCCCAGGATGCCGGACTGCGGCGGGGTGAGGATCGGGGTGTCCATCAGTGCGCCAGCGGAACCGATGTTGGTGACCGTGAAGGTCGCGCCGGACAGGTCGTCCGGGCGCAGCTTCTTGTCGCGTGCGCGTGCAGCCAGGTCGGCGATGCCCTGAGCGATCTCAGCCAGGGACATGTTCTGGGTCTGCTTCAGAACCGGCACCAGGAGGCCCATCGGGGTGTCAACGGCGATGCCGATGTTGACGTCCTCGTGGTAGGTGATCTCCTTCGTCTCCTTGTCGTAGGAGGCGTTGACGTTCGGGTGGGAGACCAGAGCCTCAGCCGCAGCCTTGACGAAGAAGGCGAGGAACGTGATGTTCGCGCCGTGCTTCTCGACGAATGCCGGCTTGACCTTCTTGCGCAGGTCGGCGATGCGGGTGACATCGACTTCCTGCACGTGGGTGAGCTGTGCGGAGATCTGCAGGGACTCGACCATCTTCGCAGCGGTGATCTCGCGGATGCGGTTGACCTTCTGCGTGGTGCCGATGAGCTCCTGCTTGGCCGGGTCGACGGCCTTGGTGGACCAGCGTGCGCGCGGGCCGGAAGCCTTCGGTGCGGACTCTGCAGCAGCCTTGGTGTCCGTGGCCTCGGATGCGCCCTTAGCGGAACCGCCCTCGGCAGCGGCGAGGACATCCTGCTTGCGGATGCGGCCGCCGACACCGGTGCCCTCGACGGAGTTCAGGTCGACGCCGTGCTTCTCAGCGAGCTTGCGGACCAGCGGGGTGACGTACGGAACCTTGCCGCCGTTGTTGACCTTCGCGGAGGTGGTGGCAGAAGCGGACTTCTCAGCCTTCTTCTCCTGCTTCGGCTCAGCCTTCTTTTCTTCCTTCGGCTCTTCCTTCTTCGGAGCCGGCTTCTCCTCTTCCTCTTCCTCAGCGTCGTCAGAGGAATCGTCAGCAGCAGCCTCAGCATCGCCGATGCGTGCGATCGCGGCGCCGACCTCGATGGTGTCGTCCTCGTCGGCGAGGATCTCCAGCAGGGTGCCTGCGACCGGGGAAGGGATCTCGGTGTCGACCTTGTCGGTGGAGACCTCGAGCAGCGGCTCGTCGACCTCGACGAGGTCGCCGACCTCCTTCAGCCAGGTGGTGATGGTGCCCTCGGTGACGGACTCGCCGAGCTCCGGCATAGCGACCTCGGTGGACTCGCCGGAACCCTTCTTGTCGGAGGAGGACTTCGGTGCAGACTTCTTCGGAGCGTCTGCCGGAGCTGCGGCCTCTTCCTCTTCTGCTTCGTCAGCGGAATCGTCGGAGCCGGAAGCAACTGCGTCAGCGTCGCCGACGCGGGCGATGACCTCGCCGACCTCAACGGTGTCGTCTTCCTGCGCCAGGATTTCAACGAGCGTGCCTGCGACCGGGGACGGGATCTCGGTGTCGACCTTGTCGGTGGAGACCTCGAGCAGCGGCTCATCGACCTCGACCTCGTCGCCGACCTCCTTCAGCCAGGTGGTGATGGTGCCCTCGGTGACGGACTCGCCGAGCTCCGGCATTTCCACGTCGGCAGCGGAACCGGAACCGCCTGACTTCTTCGCCGGTGCGGACTCGGTCTTCTCCTCGTCCTCGTCCTTATCCTCGGAAGCAGCAGCGTCGTCGTCGGAATCGTCGGACGGCTTCTCGCCTTCGTCGCCGACAATGGCGATGACCTCGCCGACCTCGACGGTGTCGTCTTCCTCAGCCTTGGTCTCCAGCAGAACGCCGGCGACCGGGGACGGGATCTCGGTGTCGACCTTGTCGGTGGAGACCTCGAGCAAAGGTTCGTCGACCTCGACGGTGTCGCCGACTTCCTTCAGCCACGTGGTGATGGTGCCTTCGGTGACCGATTCGCCCAGCTCGGGCATCTCTACAGAGTGAGCCATGTTGATGGAGTCTCCTCAAAAAATTGCAGACGTTGATACGCCACCAGCGTACCTGCTTAGCCAGTATGGTGCGTGCGCGGATGTCTGCTTTGGGGTGTGTTCTATATCGCCTTATATGATGTGGTGCGTGTTCAATATCTTCGGTTCCCGCAAAAAGAACTCGCCGATCAAGCCGCCGCGCGGTCCCGGCGAGACCGTGCGGCCTGAAGACATCAGGTACCTCGAGCAGTGGACCGCACAGCACGCCTTCGTTGAAGGGTTTGTTGAACCGGAAACGCTGGTCAACGAAATGTCGGTCGTGCTTGTCGCGGAGAACGGGGAATTCACCCGTCGCCGGATCGGTGGGCCGAAGGGCATCGACGTGGTCGCGAAACAACTGGGCATCGCGCTTTACGACGTCGAGGAGACCGGTTATCCCGACCGCATGCGCAAGCGGATGGAGCAGGAGCGCATCCTGCGCAAGCGTGCCGAACAAAAAGAACGCCGCGCCCGGTTCGAGCGCGGCGAGTAGAACATTCCCCTAACTGGGGATTCATTGGAAGAAGGGCTGGGTTAGGCGAGGCCGCGAATGGTCTCCACCAGCGTCCGTACCGGCACGCCGGTAGCGCGGCCGGGAGTGAACCCGTGGGGCGCGCCTGTATTCCAGGCGGGGCTCGCCACATCCACGTGGGCCCATTCAATGTCGTCGCCGATGAAGCGGGACAGGTAGGTAGCTGCGAATTCCATCCCGCCGAAACGGTCGCTGTTGGCGTTCTTCACGTCGGCGACCTTGGAGGAGATCTCATTCTCGTGCTCCTCCAGCAGCGGCATTGCCCAGCCAGGTTCGTCGATGTCGCGGCCGTTCTCGGCAATACGGTCGCGCAGATTGTCGCTGCCCATCACGCCGAAGGTCCGCTTGCCCAGGGCGACCATCTGCGCGCCGGTGAGCGTGGAGGTCTCGATCAGGTGGGTGGGGGAGTCCTCGCAGGCGCGTGCAATCGCATCGGCGAGCACGAGTCGGCCCTCCGCGTCTGTGTTGATGATCTCACTCGTGATACCCCCGTAATGGGTGATCACATCGCCTGGTCGCTGCGCAGAACCGGACGGCATGTTCTCCGCAAGCGGCATCCATGCCTCCACTCGCACCGGAGTATTGAGCGAGGCAATGGCGCACGCAGTGGCGAGCACGGCTGCGGAACCGCCCATGTCCATCACCATCTGCTCCATACCGTTTGACGGCTTGATGGAAATGCCGCCGGAATCAAAGGTGATGCCCTTGCCCACCAGCGCGACCGATGTCTCGGCGGAGGCGTTCTCCGGAGCCCACGTCAGGTGGACCAAGCGCGGCGCGTGCTCGGAGCCCTGGCCGACAGCAGTGATGCCGCCGAACCCCTGCTCACGCAATTGCGCGTCGTCGAGAATCTCGACAGTCAAGCCGGCATCGGTGGCGACCTTCTCTGCGTGAGCGGCGTAGACCTCCGGGTAGAGCAGATTCGACGGCGTGTTCACCAGATCGCGTGCCAGAGCAACGGCATGGCCGATTGTCGCAGCGGTATCGAATTCCTCGCGCTCGTCTTCGCGGCCGATCACCGTGATAGCCAAGGATGTGTCCTCGGTCTTCTCGGCTCCATTGCTTTCGCTGTCGCGAGTCTTCAACCCGGAGTAGCTGTAGCCGCCGAGCAACAGGCCCTCGACGATCGCGCCGACACCGAATTCACCTGAGACGACCGCGCGGTCAATGCCTGCCAAGGAGCGGGCGGCAACGCCCATCGCGCGGCGGACGGAGGTCGCGGAGGTGTCCTCGCCGAGTCCGACCGAGATATAGAGGACACCGTCGAGAACCACCTTGGTGATCTCGCCGTGGGCGCCCGTCGCCCCTACAGCTTCCAGTGCCTCCAGCAGACCATCGCGGGTCAATGCCGACACCGGCAGCTCCAGTGCGTCGCCCTGGGCGATGGGGATGAGGCGCGCCGCGCCGTCGATAAGCGTGCTGTCTGCCGCCGCGGCGAAGTCGACGTCGGGCAGCGTGCCGTGGGAGGGAAGAACACCGGTTGTGTGAGGAAGCATTGAACGCATACTCCTTCTAAAGACAATCAGTACGTGCGATTCTCGCGGCCGATCCTACGCCAGTACCGTGCGCGGAAACTGGCTGCGGCTGCTGACAGCCAGCGTATGCTTGGGAGGCATGACGAACTTGGAATTCACCGTGCGAGAAAACGAGAATCCTGCGAGCGACGAGCAGCGTGCGGAGATTCTCAAAGATCCGAAATTTGGCAAGGAATTCACCGACCACATGGTCGCGATCGACTGGACCGAGGACGAGGGCTGGCACAATGCCCGCGTGCAGCCGTACGCGCCGCTTTCATTCGATCCGGCGGCCATGGTCTTCCACTACGGCCAGGCGATCTTCGAGGGCCTGAAGGCGTACCGTCAGCCGGACGGATCCATCGCTACCTTCCGCCCGGAGCAGAATGCACACCGCATGCAGAACTCGGCGCAGCGCATGGCCATGCCGGAGCTTCCCGACGAGTACTTTCTCGAGTCCCTGCGCCAGCTCGTCGAGATCGATGAGGCATGGGTGCCGGAGGCTGGCGGCGAGGCTGCGCTGTACCTGCGCCCGTTCATGATCTCTACCGAGGTCAGCCTCGGTGTGAAACCGGCGAACTCCTACACCTTCTACGTCATTGCCTCCCCGGCGGGTGCGTACTTCGACGGCGGTATCAAGCCGGTCAAGGTGTGGATCTCCGAGGACTATGTCCGCGCCGCGCCGGGCGGTACGGGCGCCGCGAAATTCGCCGGTAACTACGCTGCGTCGCTGCTCGCACAGGCTCAAGCTAAGGAGCAGGGCTGCGACCAGGTCGTGTGGCTGGATGCGATTGAGCGCACCTACATCGAGGAGATGGGCGGCATGAACCTGATGTTCGTCTACGGTTCGGGCGACGACGGCGTCAAGGTGGTCACGCCGGAACTGTCCGGCTCCTTGCTGCCGGGCATCACGCGTGACTCGCTGCTGCAGGTCGCCGAAGACCTCGGCTATGACACAGAAGAGGTCCGCATCTCCGTCGATGACTGGATGACCGACGTTGCCAACGGCGAGCTGACCGAGACCTTGGCGTGCGGCACCGCTGCCGTGATCACCCCGGTCGGCCACGTTGTCGGCAACGGGATCGACTTCACCGTCAACGATAATGAGGCTGGCGATGTCACGATGAAGATGCGTGAGCGCCTGACCAAGATTCAGCGTGGCGAGCACGAGGACACCCACGGTTGGCTGCACACGCTCGTGCCCGTGAAGTAGGGGCGGCTGTTACAGCTCAGCTATTGCTCGGCGCTGTTCTGGGAGCGCATCTCGTCGGCGACGAGCTCCGCAGCCGCGGTGACGAGCGGCAGGACGGCAGCACCGCCGGCACCCTGGCCGGTGGTCATGTCGAGTGCCGCCACCGGGGTCAGATCCAGGGCCTTCAGGCACACGGTGTGGCAGGGCTCTGGGCTGAGCTGGCCGGCGAGCAGCCACTCTTTCACACCGGGGGCGAGTCGCTCGGCGGTGTAGGCGGCGGCTGCGGGAAACGCGCCGTCGATAAGCACTGGCGTACGTCGTGCCGCGCATTGCGCGATGAACGCGACCTCCGCGACGAAATCCGGTGATGAAATGCGGCGGAGGACCTCCGCGACATCGTCGTTGATCTCGCGTGCGCGGAACATCGCGTCGCGCACGGCGGTGACCTTGATCTTCCAGGTCTCGTCATTGATGCCGCTGCCGCGGCCGACCGCGACGACGGGCTCGGTGAAGGTGAGCGCGCCGATGACCGCCGCGGCAACCGTCGTGTTGCCCACCCCGATGTCGCCGATCACAGCGAGATCGCACCCGGAATCGATCGCCGTGTCAGCGATGGTCCTGCCGAGCTCTGCGGCGCGAACGAACTCGTCGTCGCTCATGGCGTCCTCAACATCGATCGCGCCGGACGCTTCGCGGATGAGCGAACCGGCTTCGGCGAGGCTCACGCGGACGAGTTCCACCGGGGCGTCGGCGATGCGCGCCAACGTGTTCACCGGAGCTGCTCCCGCGTCAATCTCGTCGGCTTGCAGAACCGATGCCTCCGGCGTGTACGCGGACACCCCGCGGGCGGTAATGCCGTGGTCGCCGGCGAATACGACGATCTTCGGCGATTGAACAGGCCGCGGGGGAGCTTCTCCCTGGCGTCCTGCCAACCATGCGCCGATCCCCGCGAGCCTGCCGAACGACACACCGCGCGGATTCTCCGTCATCGCGGCGCGCACCTGTGCCTCAGCGGAACTGTCCGGCATGGGGACTGGGTTGAAGTCCAGCGAAACGCTCATGATGACGTGGCCTGCTTTCTGCGCTATTGGCTGGAGCTACGCCTTGGAACCGATTGCGACCTGTGGCTTCGGGGTACGCCAACCGCGCGGCTGGGAAGCGCGCGAATAGGCGTACATGCCCAGGCCGAAGCCCGTCTCATCCGTCTCCGGGAACTTCTCGCGCACAGCGCGGTTCGCGCGGCGGCCGATCAGCACGGCCTCGACGAAGATCGCCACGATGAAGATCATGGACACCAGCGACAGAATCTCCGCGACGCGCGGCAAGAAAGTGCCCAGAAGCATGATGGCGAGCAGCACGACCATCGTGGGCAGCATGTAGTTGGCCAAAAAGCGTCGGGAATCCACCCAGTCGCGCACGTAGCGGCGGACGTCGCCCTGGTCGCGCTCCATCAAGTACTGCTCGTCGCCTGCGTCCATGCGAGCCTGGATTTCCTTGTTGCGCTCACGGCGCTCGGCGCGTTCCTGCTTCTTGTAGTCCTTCCACTCCTCCTTGGACATGGAGGCCTTCAGCTCCTTGCGCTTCTGCGCCTGCTGCGGCTTGGACATGGCATTCGGGTCACGCACGACACCGCGCTTGACCTCCTGGTCGTGCCGCTTCGGCGTCGGGCGCCCCTTCGGTGGGGTGTAGCCCTTCGGCAGTGGCTTGCCGTCTTTGCCCAGCGGGCGGTCGCTCTTGTCGCCTTGCTTTGTGTCTTGGGCGGCTGTGGAGGCGGAGTTTTTCTTCGCGGAGTTCTTCTTCGCGGAAGAAGCCTTCTTGGTGTCCTTGGCGTCGTCGCCGAGGTCGAGCTTGGTGGAGCCGCTATTGGCGGCTGCGCCTTTTGCCGCGCGGGCATCGGATTTCTGCCAGGGAAGTTTCACGCACTCTAGGCTACAAAACCGCCGTGGGCTGGTGGGAATACGGGTGCGCAGCGTGGTGTTGAACGAATATACAAGCGCGGTATCACGCTCAGGTTTCGTTATTGTCCCGTTTTTTGAGCAGTGACCAGCGCAAGTTAGGGTGTACTAGCATCCAGGTGCCGGCCGGGAGTAGGCTCGGGAACCTGAAACGATTCGTAGGCAAGGAGAAACGTTCATGACTGCACCGACTTCCGCAACCGGCGTCAAGCTCACTGAGGCAGCGGCCGCCAAGGCGAAGGCGCTGCTGGATCAGGAAGGCCGCAATGACCTGTCCCTGCGCATCGCCGTTCAGCCGGGTGGCTGCGCTGGGCTGCGCTACCAGCTCTACTTCGACGACCGTGACCTCGAAGGCGATAAGGCCGACGTCATCGGCGGTGTCCGCCTCGTGGTGGACAAGATGAGCGTCCCGTACCTGATGGGCGCGGAGATCGACTTCGCTGACACCATCGAGCAGCAGGGCTTCACCATCGACAACCCGAATGCCGGCGGCTCCTGCGCCTGCGGCGACTCCTTCAACTAAGAGTCAGCTGGTCCGCCCCAAGCGGGTGGTGAAAACGCGTCCCTTACGGGGCGTGTTTCTTTTTGCGCTGCTGTACTGGCGGGGCGCTGTGAGATGTCAGTCCGGCATTGGTGCGGTGCCGAGAGTGCAATGGGGCAACGGGGGAAGTGCGCGCGGAACGGGGAATCGTGTGCTGAAGGAGGTTTGCCTTTTGTGGTTTGCCTTTTAGGCCTCCAGAGCGGAAAAGTCCAGGTGAATTTTTGGAAATAACCGCAAAAGGCAAACCACAAAAGGCAAACCTGCTCCCGCTGCTCCGGCAATGCGTCGGGAGCGGGTCACGGTGCAGTTACTGGCAGCCGTGCTCGTCGCGCAGCCACTTCTGAGCCGCGGCGAGGGCGGTGTCGCCCGACTCGGTCTTCGTGTCGGGCTCAATCGGGTCTTCAACGTAAGTCTGGCCGTTTCGGTCACGGTCCTTCGCGATGGTGAGCATCAGTTCGCTGCCGTCGGGGAAGTCATAGACAGTGTTCGCCGAGGCGAAGCCGGCTGTCGGGGTGCCGAAGCTGCGGGAGTTGTCTAGTCCGCGGAATGCCAGCATGGTCGCCTCACCGGAAGATGCGGTCTCCTCGTCCACCAGGACCGCGGTCGGGACGTCCCATTTGCCGCCGTGGGTGGACAGGGGAGTGCCGCCGCCGGACACGGAATTGCCGCCGACGGTCACCGGCGACGTCCGGCCGGAATACTCGAATTCCATCGCCGTGCCGTCAGGGATGAGCGGGGATAGGCCGGCCAGCATCGGCCCCATATCGCCGCCGTCATTGCCACGCAGGTCCACGATCGCGCCGCATGCGCCGCCATCGCGCGCCTGGGTCAGCCCGTCCGCGAGCGTGTCAGCGTAGCCTTGCACGTCAGCGTGGCGGGAAACACCAGGCACGGTCGCGACGACGACGCCACCGTCCACGTCGGCAGCAGGCCCCGCACCGTCGGCGCTATCCGCGGTGTCGGAATCGGCGACGCGCTGCTCGGCTTCTTCCGGAGAGAACAGGCGGGAGTGTTTGCCGCCGGCAGCATGAATGGCGTCGTCAAGCGCTGCGCGCACCTCGTCGACTGAATCCGCATCCTTGGCCACCTCCTTCGCGTGCTCGCTGGCTGCCGCGAATTCCTCCGAATCGCTGTAGATGCCCTGTTCGGCGAGCTGTAGCACCGTGGAGGTGTAGCGTTTGGGCGAATCCGTGCCGAGGAAGCGTGCCTTGCCGGTCGTCATCGCGCTGACTGCGGGGCCGTAGAAATACGCGGCGACTGCAGCGACGAGCACGGCCGCGAGAAAGAGCACCCCGATCACGGTCAGGATCCTGCGTCCGGTCTTCTTTGGCTTTTGTTGAGTCGTGACTGACTGTGGCGTCGTGGCTGGCTGTGTTGTTGTCATGGTGTTCATTGAACAGCCGGGCGCAGGTAGAGTCAGTAGCTCTGTTTATGCAATCGAGGTAGAGACAGCACTACCCCGCGTGCAGGCACGGTGGATGTGCCGCGAGGCGGGGTAGTAGGGCCAAGGGGTGCGGTTAGAGCTGCACCGGGTAGTCGCGCTGCTCGATGCCCGGGTCGATGCGGTGTTCGACGAAGATGCCGTGCCAGATCATGAACGCGAGCACGGTCCACAGGCGACGGGAGTGGTCGGAGACACCGTCGCGGTGCTCCTTGAGCATCTCCAACACCTCGGGCTTGTTGAAGATGTCGTCGGTCTGTGACTCGTTGATGGTCTGCTGCGCCCAGCCGTAGAGCTCATCGCCGGCGAGCCAGTGGCGCATCGGCACCGGGAAGCCGAGCTTCTTGCGGTGCAGCACGTGCGGCGGAACGATCTGCTCCATGGCCTTGCGCAGGGCGTACTTGGTGGTGCCATTCGCGATCTTCAGGTCGTGCGGGATGGTCTCGGCGACGGAGAAGACTTCCTTGTCCAAGAACGGCACGCGCAGCTCGAGGGAGTGCGCCATATTGATCTTGTCGGCCTTGACCAGAATGTCGCCGCGCATCCACGTGAACAGGTCGAGGTGCTGCATGCGCGCGACCGGATCCATGTCTTTCGAGCGGGCGTAGATCGGTGCGGTGACCTCGCGGTGGTCCCATTCCGGCTTCGCCCACGGCAGTACGCGACGCAGCTGGTCGTAATTGAAGGAGCGGGCGTTGCCGTAGTAGCGGGTCTCCATCGGGGTGGTGCCGCGCTCGAGCAGCGACTTGCCGCGCATTCCCTCAGGCAAAACCTGGCTGAGCTTGTTCAGGCCTTTCAACAGAGGATCGGGCATTTTCTCGAAGGGAGCGAGGGAGAGCGGTTCCTTATAAATGGTGTAGCCGCCGAATAATTCGTCGGCACCCTCACCGGAGAGCACGACCTTGACGTGCTTGCGCGCCTCCTGCGCGACGAAGAACAGCGGAACGAGCGACGGGTCCGCAACCGGGTCGTCGAGGTACCACATGATTTTCGGGATTGCGTCGGCGTATTCCTCAGGGGAGACGACCTTCACGATGTGCTCGACACCGATCGCTTCTGCGGATTCGGCGGCGACATCGACCTCGGAGTAGCCCTCACGCTCGAATCCGGTGGTGAAGGTGAGCAGGTCCGGGTTATGGCGCTTCGCCAGCGTCGCGATTGCAGTGGAGTCAATGCCGCCCGAGAGGAAGGAGCCGACGGTCACATCAGCACGCATATGCTTTGCGACGGAATCCTCCAGCGCCCCGGCAATTTTCGTGAACAGTTCGTGCTCTTTGCCCTTAGTCACTGGAGCGACATTGAACTGCGGGTTGAAGTAGCGCTTCGCTTCGACCTCGCCGCCTGGGGTGAGCGTGGCAGTGCAGCCGGACTCGAGACGGCGGATAGAAGAATGCAGCGACTCCGGCTCCGGGACGTACTGGAGATCGACGTAGTGCTCGATAGCGCGGCGGTCAAGGCTCAAATCCAGACCGAGCTCCTTCGCCATCTCCATGATGGCCTTCTTCTCCGAAGAGAAGACTGTGCCAGCGTCGGTGGTGGCGTAGTACAGCGGCTTGATGCCGAACTGGTCGCGGGCCACGAACATCGTGCGCGTCTCGGTGTCCCAGATGACGAAAGCGAACATGCCGCGCAGGTGCTTGACCACGTCCTCGCCCCAGTGGTGGTAGCCCACCACGATGGTCTCCGAATCGCCTTCAGTGTTGAAGGTCAGGCCAGCGGCGGTGAGTTCCTCGCGCAGCTCGACGTAGTTGTAGATCTCGCCGTTGAACGTCAGAGCGTAGCGCTCTGGGTTCTCTGCCGGGCCCCAGCGCAACGGCTGGTGGGAGTGCTCGAGATCGATGATGGCGAGGCGGTTGAAGCCGAAGACGGCGTCCTCGTCGTGCCAGGTGCCCGCAGCGTCCGGGCCGCGGTGGTAGAAGCAGGGGAGAGCTCGCTCGGCGGAATCCACGAAACGGGAAGCGTCAGACGAGCTGGTCAGCATGGCGAGAAGACCGCACATGGGAATGGCTCCTTAGTTGGTCATTTAAGGAAAGTGAGTTCAGCTCTACCCACAATAGAAGCCGCATCCGGCACGACTGGAATTAGCGCGCGTCCGCGTGGCGCGGCACCTTGCTGTGAGGCACTCTAGTTGTGCTGTCAGCCAACCTTTAGCCCGTCCCCAATAGGGGTGCAACTTCCGGTTGATATTTCTGGCGATTTGTGTGACGGCGGGCACATCGCCGGATTGGCTCCGATGTCCAGCACTGGAGACGTGGCCGGTTACCAGCGGGTAAACGGATCGGTGTGGTCGCCGGTCGCAGCAGTTGATTGGGCTGGCTGAACATGCGGACCGCGGCGGGTTAGGTCCGGGGCGCGGATAATCTATTCTGACTTGGTAGGAATATTCTGCTCTGCTCGCCCCATGCTGGCTGTCAGCCGGGGGAGAGGATTGAAGGGTATTCACAGCTTTTTCGTTTGTGTGGACAGGAAGGCAGACACACGTGGATACGGCAAAGAACCGTGGCCTGGCCAAGAAGCTCGGAGTCGCAGGGCTGCTCGCCCTGAGCGGCTTCGGTCTCGCCGGCTGTGAGGCTGAACCGCCGAGCGCATTGTCGAACTTGCTCGACATGGGCTGGCCGGACCCCATCACCCCTGAAGGTGCAAGCATGTACAACTTCTGGGTGTGGGTCTGGCTCGCCGCATGGATCATCGGCATCATCATGTGGGGCATCTTCCTCTACGCGATCTTCGCGTGGGGTGGTAAGCGCCGCGAGAAGAAGGGTGCCGGGGAATTTCCGAAGCAGCTGCAGTACAACGTTCCGCTGGAGCTGGGCTTGACCATCGTCCCGATCATCATCGTGATGGTGCTGTTCTTCTTCACCATTCAGACGCAGACCAAGGTCGTTGCCCTGGATAAGAATCCGGAAGTCACCGTTGATGTCACCGGTTTCCAGTGGAACTGGAAGTTCGGTTACGCCCACGTCGGTCCGGAGCTTTCGCCGACTGGTTCCGACTATGACGGTACTGATGCTGAGCGTCAGAAGATCGCCGACGAGTCCCAGAAGGATGCGGAGGACGTTCACAACGCGAACCCGATCCACGGCAACTCCATGTCGGACAAGTCCTACCTGAACTTCAACAAGATCGAGACTGTCGGCACGACCGAGGAAGTTCCGGTGCTGGTTCTTCCGACCAACACTCCGATCGAGTTCCGTCTGGCATCCGGCGACGTTTCCCACGCGTTCTGGGTTCCGGAGTTCCTGTTCAAGCGCGACGTCTACTCCCACCCGGAGAAGAACCAGCAGGAGCGCAGGTTCCAGATCGAGCAGATCAATGAGGAAGGCGCATTCGTCGGCCGCTGTGCCGAGATGTGCGGTACCTACCACGCAATGATGAACTTCGAGATCCGCGCGGTTTCCCCGGAGAAGTTCCGTGACTACATGCGCTTCCGCGAGGAGAACCCCGACGCGGCTAACTCCGAGGCCCTCGCATCCATCGGCGAAGAGCCGTTCGCAACGTCCACCCGTCCGTTCAACTCCGACCGAACCGGTACCCGCGGCGGCGACAACGCCGTGCAGAACGTCTAAGAGAGGCTAGGGAAAAGCAATGGGAGCTGGAGCAAAAGTCTTCTACGCCAACGGCGTCTTCCTGACGATCATGGCGGTCATCTACGCATTCGCCACCAACTACGTCGGCGATGACGCATACCTCTACGGCTACGAGTGGGCCGGCGGTGTCGCACTGATCCTGGCGGCTGCCTTCTCGTTCATGCTCGGCGGTTACCTCAACTTCACCGAGAGTCGCACCGATGTTCTTCCGGAGGACTGGGAGGAGGCTGAGGTCGAGGACGGCGCAGGCGTCCTGGGCTTCTTCTCCCCGGGCTCCATCTGGCCGCTCGCTATGACCGGCGGCATCTGCCTCATGGCCTTCGGTATTGCCTTCTGGCAGCTGTGGCTGCTCGCCGTTGGTGCGGTCATCCTCATCTGGGCTACCACCAAGCTGAACCTGCAGTACGGCATTCCGCGCGAGAAGCACTAAACGCCTTCGACGCTTCACGCGCCCATCCCCGCACCGTTGATCTCGACGGTGCGGGGATTCTTTCATGCATGCCTTTTCGCACGTACGCGGTGGGGGAGTGTGGTAGCGACGCGGGGGGTCATACGAAAGTTTGGGGGATCGGGCGTTTTGGCAGGGCGCATGTGTGAATCCAGTCACACCCGGGAACTAAAAAATTTTCGGTTATTTTTCGAAAGACAGTTGCGGGATTTATGCGGATTTCAGTCCGGCGAAGTGTGCTCGCAAGCGTTAGCCGGTGACCTGCACCGATGAACGTCGTAAAGCGTGCCGAAATAGTTCCCGCAACTTTTAAGTGGACCGACACGCGCAGGAAACGAAAAGAAAACGGCAGGTCCGCGTCGTGCTCACATGAAAAATTCGGGGGTGAACAAGGTGACTTTATGGTTCAAAAAGGCGATACTGATACGCGTGACGACTGCAACAACGAACCCAGGTATGGCGACAGCGCCCGATCGTCTTCCCGTGCTGAACCGTCCCAACATGGTCAGCGTGGGCACGATCGTGTTCCTCGCCCAAGAATTGATGTTCTTCGCCGGCTTGTTCGCGATGTACTTCACCTCGCGTGCAAACGGCATGTCCACCGGCGATTGGTCGAACCAGACGGACCACCTCAACGTGGTCTTCGGCACGATCATCACCGTCGTCCTGGTGGCCTCCTCGGTCACGTCTCAGTTCGGCGTCTTTGCCGCTGAGAAGGGCGATGTCTTCGGTCTGCGCAAGTGGTTCACCGTGACCATTGCGCTCGGCGTGGTCTTCTTGGGCCTCGTCGCATTTGAGTGGACCGAGATGGTCATGGCGGGAATCACCCCGCAGTCCAGTGTTTACGGCTCGGTGTTCTACATCATCACCGGCTTCCACATGGCTCACGTGACCGCGGGCATCCTCGCGTTCGTCGTCGTGATCCTCCGTGTGGCCAAGTCGAAGTTCACCCCGGCGCAGGCAACTGCCGCCATGGTGACCTCCTACTACTGGCACTTCGTCGACGTCGTGTGGATCGGCGTGTTCGTTACTCTCTACCTGGTTCAGTAGCGCGGCCTTTCGGACGTAAGCACTAACCACCGATTTCGCTTAAGGGAACAACATGGATAACACCCCAAAGAAGGCGCGGAACCGCCGCAAGATGCGCCGCTCCGCGGCTGGCGCACTGGCGCTCGGCATCGGTCTCTCGGGTGCCGGCCTGCTGGCTACGGCCCTGACTCCGGATGCGCAGGTTGCCACCGCCCAACGCGATGACCAAGCGCTGATCCAGGAAGGCAAAGACCTCTACGAGCAGGCCTGCATCACCTGCCACGGCGCGAACCTGCAGGGCGTGAAGGACCGTGGTCCTTCTCTGATCGGTACCGGCGAGGGCGCCGTGTACTTCCAGGTCAACTCCGGCCGCATGCCGATGATGTCGAACGACGCGCAGGCTGAGCGCAAGAAGCCGCGCTACTCCGAGGCACAGACGCTGGCTATGGCCGCATATGTTGCAGCAAATGGCGGCGGCCCGGAGCTCGTGTACAACGAGGACGGCTCCATCGCTATGGAAGAACTGCGCGGTAAGAACTTCGATGGCGACATTCAGGCCGCTGACGTTGCACGCGGTTCCGAGCTGTTCCGCCTCAACTGCGCGTCCTGCCACAACTTCACCGGCCGCGGTGGCGCCCTGTCCTCCGGTAAGTACGCGCCGTACCTGGATCCCGCGAACGAGCAGGAGATCTACCAGGCGATGCTGACCGGTCCGCAGAACATGCCGAAGTTCTCCGACCGTCAGCTGACGGCGGATGAGAAGCGCGACATCATCGCATTCATCAAGTCGTCGAAGGAGACCCCGAGCCCGGCTGGTTGGGCACTGGGCGGTATCGGCCCGGTGGCTGAGGGTCTGGCTATGTGGATCATTGGCGTCACCCTCATCGGTGCAGCCGCAATGTGGATTGGATCGCGCTCATGAGCAATGAACTAAAGAAGAACTACACCAGCGAAGAGCTGGACAAGATGAGCAACGCTGAGCTCGCTGCACTGGGCACCGAGCTTGACGACGTCACGGTGGCGTACCGCAAGGAGCGCTTCCCGATCGAGAACGATCCGGCAGAAAAGCGTGCCGCAGCTGGCATCAATATCTGGCTGGGTCTGTCCATCATCGCGGGTCTCGCTTTCTTGGGTGTCTATCTGTTCTGGCCGTGGGAGGCTCGCTTCCATGGTCAGGAAGGCCTGGGGATGTACAGCCTGTACACCCCGCTGCTGGGTCTGACCTCGGGTCTGTCACTCGTTTCCCTCGGCGTGGCAATCGTCCAGTACGTGAAGAAGTTCGTGCCGGAGGAGATCGCGGTTCAGCGTCGCCACGACGGACGTTCTTCCGAGCTGGACCGCCGCACCACGACGGCACTTCTGAACGATGCGTGGCAGACCTCCACCCTTGGTCGTCGCAACGTCATGAAGGGCCTGCTCGGCGGTGCTGGTCTGATGGCTGGTCTGGTCATCATCGCCCCGCTCGGTGGCATCATCAAGAATCCGTGGCGCGTTCGTCACCAGATGAACTACAACGGCGACGGCACGCTGTGGACCCAGGGTTGGTCACTGGCCCGCGAAGGCAAGAAGCTCTACCTGGGTCGCGACACCGCCGCGATCGCCGAGTTGCACGACACCGAGGCCGGTAAGCACTACAGCACCGCAGGCGTGTCCCGTCTGGTGCGTATGCGCCCGGAGGACCTCGACGCCGCTTCGATGGAGACGGTCTTCCCGCTCCTGGAAGAGGATGTCAACGACGGCGATAAGTACGACGCCGAGCGCGACGTGTACGAGAATCACATGCACTCGATTCACGGTCCGCGCAATGCTGTCATGCTGATCCGCCTGCGTTCCTCCGATGCCGCCAAGGTCATCGAGCGCGAGGGCCAGGAGGACTTCCACTACGGCGACTTCTACGCCTACTCGAAGATCTGCACCCACATCGGTTGCCCGACCTCTCTGTACGAGGCACAGACCAACCGCATCCTGTGCCCGTGCCACCAGTCGCAGTTCGACGCTTTGGAGCACGGCAAGCCGGTCTTCGGCCCGGCAGCCCGCGCTCTGCCGCAGCTGCCTATTGAAATCGACGAAGACGGTTACCTCATCGCCCGCGGGGACTTCATTGAGCCCGTCGGCCCGGCATTCTGGGAGCGTAAGTCATAATGAGCACGAAACTGGAACAAGCCGCGGACAATATTGACTCGCGGTACACGATCGCGGGCATTCTCCGCCCGCAGCTGAACAAGGTCTTCCCGACCCACTGGTCGTTCATGCTGGGTGAGATGGCGCTGTACAGCTTCATCATTCTCCTGCTGACCGGTGTCTACCTGGCCCTGTTCTTCGATCCGTCCATCACCAAGGTCATCTACGACGGCGGCTACCTGCCGCTCAACGGTGTAGAAATGTCGCGCGCATACGCGACGGCACTTGATATTTCCTTCGAGGTCCGCGGCGGTCTGTTCGTCCGTCAGATGCACCACTGGGCCGCCCTGATGTTCATGATGGCGATGTTCGCCCACATGATGCGCATCTTCTTCACCGGCGCGTTCCGTCGCCCGCGCGAGGCCAACTGGATCATCGGTGTCACCTTGATCCTGCTGGGCATGGCTGAGGGCTTCATGGGCTACTCCCTGCCGGACGACCTGCTCTCCGGTGTCGGTCTGCGAATCATGTCCGCCATCATCGTTGGTCTGCCGATCATCGGTACCTGGCTCCACTGGGCAATGTTCGGCGGCGACTTCCCGTCGGATCTCATGCTGGACCGTTTCTATATCCTTCACGTGCTGATCCTGCCGGGCATCATCCTCGCGCTCATCGCAGCGCACTTGCTGCTCGTCTGGTTCCAGAAGCACACCCAGTTCCCGGGCCCGGGTCGCTCCGAGAACAATGTCGTGGGCATCCGCATTATGCCGGTCTTCGCCGTGAAGGCCATGGGCTTCGGCATGCTGGTCTTCGGCGTCCTCGCTCTGATGGCCGGTGTCACCACCATTAACGCCATCTGGAATATCGGCCCGTACAACCCGTCGCAGGTCTCCGCTGGTTCGCAGCCGGATATCTACATGCTGTGGACTGACGGTGCCGCCCGTGTCATGCCTGCGTGGGAGCTCTACCTGGGCAACTACACCATTCCGGGCGTGTTCTGGGTCGCACTGCTGGCAGGCCTGATGGTCGTCCTGCTGCTGACCTACCCGTTCATCGAGAAGAAGGTCACCGGCGACGATGCGCACCACAACCTGCTGCAGCGTCCGCGCGACGTTCCGGTGCGCACCGGCATCGGTGTCATGGGCCTGGTCTTCTTCCTGCTCCTGACGCTGTCCGGCGGTAACGACTTGTTCGCGTACCACTTCCAGATTTCCCTGAATGCGATGACCTGGGTCGGCCGTATCGGCTTGATCGTCCTGCCGCCGCTGGCGTACTTCATCACCTACCGCATTTGCGTTGGTCTGCAGCGCAGCGACCGCGAGGTGCTGGAGCACGGTATTGAGACCGGTATCATCCAGAAGCTGCCGAACGGCGCCTTCGTCGGTGTGCACCAGCCGTTGGGCCCAGTCGACGCCGACGGCCACCAGCTGCCGCTGGAGTACGCCGGTGCACGTGTGCCGAAGCAGCTCAACGAGCTCGGCTACGCCGACTCGGAGACCTCCGGTGTCTTCTCCCCGGATGACCCGGCGATCACCGCGAAGCGCAACGAGATCAAGCGCGCTAACCACCACGAGGAGGTGGAGACCCTCCGCGCCCTCGAGGCCGAGAAGGATGCCTCCGACCGTGATGCTGGCGCTATTGAGCGCAAGCGCAAGTAGAATCTAGGCGCTACAGCGCTTAAAGCCCCCTTCCGTTTGGGTCCGGTTCAGTCCGGATCAGGGAAGGGGGTTATCTTCGTGTTTATAGCGTTTTTGTAACGGTGTGACGAGCGCCACACTAAATTTTTTGACGGTATGGGGTCTCTCGGACAGAGGCTACGCAGCGCGTTCACAGATAAGAACTGTGCAGGTCAGGCAGTATATTTGCCGTCCGGGAAAAGTTTCTCCCGGGAATCTAGATGTCGAGAAATCGCCTTCACCGAAGGCACCGATGAAAATTACGAATTGATAACGGGCGCGTCGCTAGACAATGTCCGTGTCCATTTCGTAACCTATCTGAGACCTTGCGGCCACAGAGGCGCAAGCGATAAGACATCTGAACATTAAGCCGAATTTCACTCCGCCCCCCATGGCGGGGATGGAAGCCGGGGAACCGAAAACGTTTCCTGGGGTGAACGGGAAGCAAGGAGCGCGCACCGAGTGCGCCGGAGCGTCCCAAAGGTGATTTCCTGCACCGAACCCGTCAGCTAACCCGGTAGGCGACACTGGAAGATATTGGAGATTGTCCATGGCTAAGCACCGCCGCCAGAACACGACTGCAAAGCGCAGCATCGCTACCGCCTCCGCGATCGTCGCGGGCGCAACCCTTTTTGTACCGGCCACCGCTAACGCGGCTCAGGTCACCGTCCCGAACTCTGGCATCGCTACTGAGGTTCCGGGCATCGAGAACGTTCCGGGCATCGCTAACGTCCCGGGTATTGATCAGTGGATCCCGTCCCTCGCCGGCAAGGCTGACAAGGGTGCGGATGTCCGCGCAGCTATCGACGCTGTGAAGAACGTTCCGGGCGTCAACAACGTCCCGGGCTTCAGCGCTTGGATCGCAGGTGTCGAGGCTAAGTACGCCCCGGCCAAGGCTCAGACCGAGTACCGCGCGGCCGCTGCTAAGCCTGCTCCGAAGCCGGCACCGGCTCCGAAGCCGAAGCAGTCCCAGGGTGAGCGCATCGTGTCCATCGCGAAGTCCAAGATCGGCTCCCCGTACGTCTACGGCGCAGCTGGCCCGAACGCTTTCGACTGCTCCGGCTTCACCTCCTGGGTTCACGCTCAGGCTGGCAAGCAGATCCCGCGTACCTCCGGCGCTCAGGCTGCCGCTGGCCGTAAGGTCGCTATCTCCGACCTGCAGCCGGGCGATGTCGTCGTGTACTACAGCGGCGCTTCCCACGTTGCTATCTACGCTGGCAACGGCCAGATCATTGACGCGCTGAACTCCGGCACCCCGGTCGGCTACCGTCCGCTGAACTACATGCCGATCCACTCGGCAGTCCGCTTCTAAGGCGTAACGCTTTTAAGAGCGATCAACCGGCCGCGGCACCCCGCAGCAACCACGGGGTGTACGCGGCCGGTTTTTTGTCTCGTTTTTCACTTCGATCACACCTGTTTCAGTGGCGGAACTTGTCCTTTCTGGGCGTTTGACCTGCGACTGTTTGCAGATTAGTTTTGTTACAAGTTTGTAATCTTTTCACCTGTTGCTGCGGCCCCGACAGTGTGCGTGGGGGACGTCTGCGTTTTTTGAAAGAAGAGGTTCCCGTGATGGGTACGCACCGCGCTTCTTCCCGTGTGAGTGTTCGTGGCTTCAATGGCACCGCGAAGGCGTTCGCCGCCGCCGGTCTCGCGTCGGCGCTCGCAGCTGGCGGCATTGCTACGCCTGCCCAGGCTGATGAGGTCGACGACCTGATCAAGCAGATGAGCGAGATCTCGGATGAGGCCACCTCGAAGGCTGAAGAAGTCAAGGCGATCGAAGACGATATCGCCAAGGGCGAGCGCGAGGTGAAGTCGCTGAAGAAGGTGGCGGACGATGCGCGGCGTGATGCCCGCAAGGCCGCTGACGCTCAGGACGGTGCGCAGGGCGAGGTGGATAACCGTGCGCGCGTCCAGTACCGCAAACTGTCGAATGACGCGAATGTGAATGCGTTGGAGTCGGCGAATCCGCAGGAAGCTATTGACCGGGCAGCGTACCTCGGCTCCCTGTCCCGTTCTGCGCAGCGCACTCTCGACGAGTCGCAGCGGCTCAACCAGCGGGCTGCTCAGCGCGCGACCGATGCGAATATCGCGGTGGCAGTGGCGAATTACCGCCAGTCCGAGCTTGAGGGCAAACGCAAGAAACTGGAGCGCGAGCGCCGCGACCTCGACGACAAGGTCAAGGATGTGGAGAAGCGCGTGGACGCCTTCACTCCGGAGCAGCGTTCCCGTTGGGAGGCGAAGAACGGGCCGGTGAGCCTCAACGTTCCGCCGTCCGCGTCCGCGAACGGTGTTGTCGGCTCGGCGCTGTCCAAGATCGGTTCGCCGTACGGCTGGGGCGCCGCGGGCCCGGGCCAGTTCGATTGTTCGGGCCTGATGTACTGGGCGTACCAGCAGAACGGCAAGTCCATTCCGCGTACCTCCAGCGCCCAGCTCGCCGGCGGCACTCCGGTGTCTATGTCCGAGCTGCAGCCCGGTGACATTATCGGCTACTACCCGGGGGTTACTCACGTGGGCATGTACGTGGGCAATGGCCAGGTAGTCCACGCTGCGGACTATGGCATTCCGGTTCAGGTCGTGCCTTTGAATTCCATGCCCGTCCAGGGCGCCGTGCGCTACTAGTCGCGCAACGCGTCGAATCGCCCCCTTATTGGGCAGCATGGCAACGCTTCTCGTCACGAATGATTTCCCGCCCACAGTCGGCGGGATTCAGTCGTATCTGCGGGATTTCGCGAGCGAATTCGTGCGCCTGCGTGGGCCGGAGTCGCTCGTCGTCTTCGCCTCCACGCAAGATGCGCATGAAGCATCGCTTTACGACGCTACGTTGCCGTACACCGTCCACCGCCTGCCCGCGAAAATGATGCTGCCGACTCCGGCGACGGTGCGCCGTATGCAGGAGCTGATTGAACAGCACGGCATCACCACGGTCTGGTTCGGTGCGGCTGCGCCTTTGGCTGTGATGGCTCCAGCTGCCCGGAGAGCTGGTGCACGCACAATTGTGGCGACGACGCACGGACACGAAGTGGGATGGTCGATGTTGCCGGGAGCGCGTCAGGTGCTCCGTCTGATCGGCAATGCGGCGGATACGGTCACGTATATCTCGGAGTACACGCTCCGGCGTTTTCGCGCCGCATTCGGTGAACGCCCCGCATTCGTACCACTGCCCTCTGGGGTAGACACGGACTTCTTTTGTCCCGCAACGAGCGAGCAGCGGGCTGCGGCGCGCGACCGCTACGGATTCGGCTCTGCCCCCTTGGTCGTGGTCGCTTCCCGGCTCGTGCCGCGTAAGGGGCAGGACCGGTTGATCGAGTGCTGGCCGGCGGTGCGCGATGCAGTGCCGGGGGCGACGCTCGCCGTCGTCGGCGAAGGTCGGTACGAGCCGCGCTTGAAGAAGCTTGCGCGACGCCACGGTGTCGAGGACGCCGTGCGCTTTTTGGGCCGCCTGCCGCGGGAGGACATGCGGGATATCGTCGCGTCGGCTGATGTGATGGCTATGCCTGCGCGCACACGCGGCGGTGGGCTGGATGTTGAGGGGCTGGGCATTGTCTACCTCGAAGCCCAAGCGTGCGGAGTGCCCGTCATCGCAGGACAATCCGGCGGTGCACCGGAAACCGTCACCGCCGAAACTGGCATCGTCGTCGACGGCACCGATAACACCGCGATCACAGCAGCGGTCATCGAATTATTGCGCAACCCGCAGCAACGTGCCGCAATGGGTGCAGCCGGCCGGAAGTTCGTGGGGGAGAGGTTCTCGTGGACAGTGCTGGCCGAACGTCTCGCGGACGTGCTCGAGGATCGTTCGGATCGTGGTGGGGCAACCGGTGGGATATAGACCGCGCCGCCGCGAGGCTAGAATGTTGACCCATGCGTACACAAGACAGTGCCGCCCCGCTCACCATCGGTTTCGATATCGGCGGCACGAATACGCGCGCGGGCGTCGTGGATGCCTCCGGCAGTATTCTCACCACGGTGTCCACGCGCACCCCAGAGGACGAGGACGGCCTGGTCCACGCCATCGTTGAGCTGGTGGAGCAACTGCGCCGGGAGTATTCCGTGGGCGCCGTCGGTGTTGCGGTGGCAGGGTTTTTGGACCCGGAGTGCGAGGTCGTTCGCTTCGCGCCTCACCTGCCATGGAAAGACAATGAGCCAGTCCGCGACATTCTCCAGGAGGAACTCGAACTGCCCGTGCGATTAGAGCACGACGCGAACTCGGCTGCTTGGGGCGAATACCGCTTCGGTGCGGCGAAGGATGCTGATACGTGGGTGCTCTTCGCGGTGGGGACCGGAATCGGTGCCACGCTCATGCACCACGGGGAGATCTACCGCGGCTCGTTCGGCACCGCACCGGAATTCGGTCACCTCACCGTCATGCCGGGTGGGCGGGCATGCTCCTGCGGCAAACGTGGGTGCCTCGAGCGATATGCCTCCGGCACCGCGCTGGTGGACACTGCCGTGGAGATCGCAGAACGGGGCGGGTTCGACGGTTGTGGGCTGTACCGCCGCGTCGTCGATAAGCGTGCGTCCGGTAACGATGTCGTCGCTGCGGCGCGTTCCGGCGATGCGCTCGCGCTGGCGACGATGGATCACTTCGCGGGGTGGCTCGGGCAGGGCCTGTCGATCGTGTGCGATGTCCTCGATCCTGAGCTCATTGTGCTCGGCGGGGGAGTGAGCCTAGATGCTGACATGTTCCTGGATACCGCGCGAAACAAAATGGAAGCTGGCGTGGTCGGTTCCGGGTTCCGTCCCAATCCGCGTCTGGAAACAGCTGAGCTCGGCGCGCAGGCAGGTATGATTGGCGTTGCTGATTTGGCCCGAGACGTGCTGTAAGAGGAAGTATGAACAACAAGTGGTACAAGTTTTTCAAGTACATCCTGATCGGGCCGTGGTTGCGGATCTGGAACCGCCCCGAAACTGAGGGGCTTGAGCACATCCCGCCGGAGGGGAAGCCTGCGCTGATGGTGTCCAACCACCAAGCCGTGATGGATTCCTTCTACTTCCCGCTCGTGTGCCCGCGCCAGCTGGTGCACCCGGCGAAGAAGGAGTACTTCACCGCACCGGGCTTCGTCGGCCGCGTCCAGAAGTTCTTCTTCACCTCCGTGGGCCAGGTGCCCATCGACCGTCAGGCGAAGGATGCTGGCGCGCACCTGCTCGAGGTCGCTCAGAATGTCTTCGATAAAGGCGATCTGTTCTGCATCTACCCGGAGGGAACGCGCTCCCCGGATGGGCGTATTTACAAGGGCAAGACCGGTATGGCGCGCGTGGCGATGGAATCGGGCGTGCCCTGCATTCCGGTCGCCATGATCGGTACCCGCAACGCGAACCCGATCGGCTCCTGGATTCCGCGGCCGGCGAAGGTGCGAGTGAAGATCGGCGAAGCGATCGACCCGCACGAGTGGGCACGTGAGAACGGATATGACCCGAGCGATTCTGCCGTTTGGCGCCCGTTCACCGATTTCTTTATGGAGCGGCTCGTTGAGCTGTCCGGCTACGACTATGTCGATGCGTACGCCGGGGACGTGAAGAAGTCCCTCGAGGCAGGCAACGGCTACCCGGAGGGCACGGAGCCTGACTGGCAGAACATGCAGTGAGGTACTTCTACGACACCGAATTCATCGAGGACGGCACGACGATCGAGCTGATCTCCATCGGGATCGTCGCCGAGGACGGACGCGAGTACTACGCCGTGTCCACGGACTTCGACGCCTCGCGCGCGAATCCGTGGGTGCGCGAGAATGTCCTAGAGAAGCTGCCCAATCCGCAGCGTCCGGAATGGAAATCGAAGCAGACCATCCGCGAGGAGGTCTTCGCCTTTCTCACCGATTCCGATTCGAAGCCCGAGCTGTGGGCGTGGGTGGGCGCGTACGACCATGTCGTGCTGGCGCAGCTGTGGGGCGATATGGCCAAACTCCCGAAGGAGATGCCGCGGTACACACGTGAGCTGCGCCAATACTGGGACATGGCGGGGCGCCCGACGCTGCCTCCCGCCCCCCAGGGCAACCACGACGCGCTTGTCGACGCGCGCCATAATCTCCTTAAATTCAAGATCTGCGCGCGCTCGCTGCCCCTCGATCGTCGGGGTCACGCGACCGCGCGGCCGGAATAATCCAAGCTCATTTCACACTTTTGCTACGTCCGGTGTCGCAGACGTGCTAGAAGTAAAGAGGTGAGTTGGACAGTAGACATCCCCAAAGAAGTGTTGCCCGATCTGCCGCCGCTTCCCGGTGACATCAATGAGGCGTTCCAGGACGCCGTCAACCGCGACGCAAAGCAGCAGCCGACATGGGATGAGAACTCGTCCCTGTATGTGCGCAAAATTCTCGAGTCGGTCCCACCGGTGGTGGTGGCACCCGAGATCCACAAGCTGAAGAGCCAGCTGGCGGACGTGGCTAACGGCGAGGCCTTCCTGCTGCAGGGCGGTGACTGCGCCGAGACCTTCGAGTCCAACACTGAGCCGCACATCCGCGCCAATATCAAGACCCTGCTGCAGATGGCAGTGGTGCTGACCTACGGCGCATCCACCCCGGTGGTGAAGCTGGCGCGTATCGCCGGCCAGTACGCCAAGCCACGCTCCTCCGATCTGGACGAGAACGGTCTGCCGAACTACCGCGGCGACATCGTCAACGGTGTGGAACCGACCGAGGAATCCCGCCGCCACGACCCGGCCCGCATGATTCGCGCCTACGCGAACTCTTCGGCGGCGATGAACCTGGTCCGTGCGTTGACCACCTCAGGAACGGCCGATCTGTACCGCGTTGAGGCCTGGAACCGTGAGTTCGTTGCCAATTCCGCCGCTGGTGCTCGTTACGAGGCACTGTCGCGCGAGATCACCCGCTCGCTCCACTTCATGGACGCCTGCGGTGTGAACGACCGCGAGCTGCGCACCTCCGAAATCTACGCGTCCCACGAGGCGCTGCTGGTCGACTACGAGCGTGCGATGCTCCGCCTCGCGGAGAACGAGAAGGGCGAGACCAAGCTCTACGATCTGTCGGCGCACCAGCTGTGGATCGGCGAGCGCACACGCGGTCTCGAGGACTTCCACGTCAACTTCGCCGCCCTGATCGACAACCCGATCGGCATCAAGCTCGGGCCGAAGGTCACTCCGGAGGAGGCTGTCGCCTACGCCGAGAAGCTGGATCCGAACCGTGAGCCGGGCCGTCTCACCATGGTCGCGCGCATGGGCCACGAGAATGTCCGCGACGTCCTGCCGGGCATCGTGGATGCCGTGGAGCGCTCCGGCCACAAGGTGGTCTGGCAGTCCGACCCGATGCACGGCAACACTTTCACCGCATCGAACGGCTACAAGACCCGCCACTTCGACAAGATCATCGACGAAGTCCAGGGCTTCTTCGAGGTGCACCGCCACCTGGGCACCCACCCGGGCGGCATCCACATCGAGCTGACCGGCGAGCACGTCACCGAGTGCCTCGGCGGCGCGCAGGACATCACCGATATCGACCTGCCGGGCCGTTACGAGTCCGCTTGCGACCCGCGCTTGAACACGGAGCAGGCGTTGGAGCTCGCATTCCTCGTCGCGGAGATGCTCCGCAACTAACAGAGCGGGAACCAACAGAGCGGAGTGGGGGAATTCCCGCTCTACTCAGGCATCCGGAGGATTTCGGGGATCTCCCCGTAGGACCCGGAACCGAACCACCAGCCACCGACAGCGACTGCTGCGGTGGCTGCTGTTATGAGCAGGAGAATCACGACCATCGCAGCCGCCGAGCGGTTCGTGTCCACCGGGGGCTGTTCATCCATTTCGGGCTCCCGCCGGCGATCGTCGACACGCTCCAACGGCGGAACATGCGGTTCGTACGGTGCCGGGGCTGGGGCCGGAGCTTGTGCGGCTGCCGGCGGGAGCGGGGCAGCGTACGGCTCCCGTGGCTCGTCGTGATCCCAGTACCTGTGGTCGTCGCGGCGGCCGAACAGACCTGGTTCCGGTGCCGGGGCAGATTCCGGGGCAGACTGCGGGGAGTCAAGGTGAGTGACGCTCGTGGGAATCGCTGCGGCCCGGTTCGCCGCGGACTGAGTGGGCACTGGGACCGTGAACTCTGGCAGCTCCAACTCGGCGGCGACATCGTCGAGAGCATCGAGAAACTCCCGTGCATCGGCGAAACGCTCGCGGGGATCGCGGGCGGTGGCGGTGGCCACGAGCTCGTCGAAAAGCATTGGCACGCCCTGCATGCGCGACGACGGTGCCGGGACATCCGACCGCAGGCGCGCCATCGCATGGCCGAGCGAGGTGTCCCCATCGAAGGGGACGGTGCCGGTGAGGAGTTCGAAGAGCACGATGCCGGCGGAATACACATCAGAGGTCTGGGTGATTTCTGTGCCGTCGACCTGCTCGGGGGAGAGGTACGCGACAGTGCCGACGATCTGATCCGTGGAATGCCGGGCATCGCTCGCCGCGCGCACGAGACCGAAATCTGCGAGCTTCACCGTGCTGTCGCCGTTGATGAGAATATTGTCTGGTTTGATGTCGCGGTGCACCAGACCGCGACGGTGCGCGACGGACAAGCCCGTCAGCATTGCCCGCATGACTGCGGCGGCGGCATGTGGGGGCATTGGGCCGCGCTCGGCGAGCAGCTCCCGGAGCGTGCCGCCGGTGATCAGCTCCATGATGAGGAAGACATCCTCGCCGTCGGCCGCGAAATCGTACACATTGACCAAATTCGGGTGGCTCAGCTGCGCCATCGCGCGGGCCTCGCGCGCGAAGCGATCGAGAAAAACATCGTCGTGGACATAGCGTTCATCCATCACCTTCGCGGCGACTTCACGGCCCAAACGGTCGTCGAGGCAGCGGTACACGGTGGACATGCCGCCGCGCGCAATGGGGCGGTCGATGATGTACCGGCCTTCCAACACGTCGCCGGCTGCGAGGTGAGTCATAGCACCCAGTATGGTGCACGGGACTTCCCGACCGGTAGACGGCATGCGGTGAGTAGAGTGGCGGGCGTGAATTCTACAGAGCACGACCCCAACGAACACGACCTCGACGCACTGCTGAGCGGGGAAACGCTGCTGCCATTCCCCGAGGTGGCGGAGCGGCTCGGCGTCCCTGTGACAAAGGTCCACGACTACGTCAACGCCGGCAAACTCGTGTCCCACAAAAAGGACGGCACGAAAGTCATCCCCGAGCTCATGCTCGACGGCGGGAAGGAGCTATCCAAATTCATCGCCGGGGCCATCACCGTTCTCCTCGACGGTGGCTTCAACCAGGAGGAAATCCTGGCCTACCTGTTCACGGAAGATGACAGTCTGCCCGGCCGCCCGATCGACGCGTTGCACGGCCACGGGGCCCGTGAAGTGATCAGGCGCGCTCAGGCGATGGCGTTTTAGAACGCGGCAGGACATACGCGGCCGCGCACCAGCCGGCGATCAAAGCGGCGAGCATCCACGGCCCGTTGTAGAAGTGGTGGTTGCCGCTGCCGGAAAACGCGAGCGCCACGATCACTGACAACCCCACAGTCAGGCGTGTTAGCCAGCGCGCCGGGGTGAACGTGCCCGCCACGGACACAGCGGAGGCGAAGTACCACGGCAGCGAGACTGCGTTGAAGACGAATGCGACCATGTATGCCAGCGCCATGCCCATGACATTGCGGCGGTCAGTCTTCCGGAAGATCCACCACACCGCCACGAGACCGGCCAGCATCAGCACCGAACTGATAGTGCGGGTGGTGCCGAGGACGGTGTTGTAGGGGAAGGCTTCGTCGAAAAGCTGCAGGAAGGGCGTGATTGCCTCCGCGGCGAGTGTCGCGGCGGAGAGCGGATTGACCACTTTCGAATTGCCGGAGATCTCCGCCAGCCAGCCCCACGAGGTGCCTGACGCCAGCGTCACCGCCGCGACGGTGGCCACAGCCGTTGCTACTACGGCGAAACCAGCAGCGAAGAAGACACCCACCCGTCGGGCTGGGCGGGACCCCTCGGGCGCGTAGCGGTGCAGAGCCATCCACACGATGAACGGCAACGTGACCGCAGCAGTCGCCTTGAGGGATACAGCCACCCCGACCAGCACGGTGCCCAGCAGGAAGCGTCGCGACAGGCACGCCACAAGGCCGAGACTGACCAAGCCGACCATGACGGCCTCGTTGTGCATGCCGCCGACCATGTGGATGAGCATCACCGGATTGGCCACACCCAGCCACAAAGCGACCGCTGGATCGCCCCCGAGGAAACGCGCGATTTTCGGGACCGCCCACGCAATGGCGGCGAAACCAGCGAGGGAGATGAATTTGTAGCAGATGATGCCCGCCATGACATTGTCACCGACAAAGCTGGTCACTCCATTGCCGATCCACAGGTGCAGCGGGCCGTAGGGCGTGGTGGTGTTGCGCCAGTCGTGGGAGACTTCCAGCAAATACGGGCCGGGGTTTATAGCGGCGCCTTCCGAATACGGGTCGAAACCGTCGCGGACCATGGCGCCCTGCATGAGGTAGGAGTAGATGTCGCGCGACATCAGTGGCGCGGCGAGCAGGAGTGGGGCAGTGGCGGACCACAGTGATGCCCGCGCGAATTCACACCGGTCGCGCACGCCAGGCTCAGTGCGGTCAGCCAGCACATACCTGCCGGCGGCGACCCAACCGAGCACGAGAAGCACAAGCCCTGCGGTCAATGCGATGTTGAGCAGGCCCCGGCCGTGGCCGTACGACAGGAAGGCGATACCGGAAGCATCGAGCACCCCGCCGCGGTTCCTCGTTGCGCCCGCGCCGAAGGAGCCGACCATCATGAGGACGGCACCGGCAGCGCCCAACCACAGCGCGGTTTTCGGGGAGAGTCGTACGGTCATCGGACAGACGCCTCTATTTGCGCCTGGCCGTGGACTTGATAGCCAGGGACGTGAGGGTCTCCACGGCGTCATCGGTGATGTGGGCATCCTCGAGATGCTTCAATCCGGACTCGGTCAGACGCGTGATGCGCTCTTCCGTGACGTCCACAGCGCCGGTCGACTCGATGATGCGCGCCAGTTCCGCGATGTCGTCGGGGGCCGTGGCGGTGCCGATTCCCGAGCGGAGTTTTTCTGCAGCGGCCGGATCTGATGCGTCCGCGGCTTGCAACGCAAGTGCGTAGAGCACGGTCCGCTTGCCTTCGCGCAGATCGTCGCCTGCCGGCTTACCGGTCACCTCAGGGTCGCCGAAGACGCCTAGAAGATCGTCGCGGAGCTGGAAGGCAATGCCGATATCGCGGCCGTATCCGCGCAGCGCAGCGATAGTCGTCTCGTCCGCGCCCGCCAGTGCCGCACCGAGGTGGAGCGGACGTTCCACCGTGTAGGCGGCGGTCTTGTAACGGTTGACAGAATCTGCCATCTCCACGCTTTCGCTGCCGGAGGCTTCCAAGGCGATGTCGAGGATCTGCCCGCCGATGACCTCCGCGCGCATACCGCGCCACGGTTCAGCCGCGCGCAGCAGCGCTGCATCGCTCACGCCGGAGTAGCGCCACATGTCGTCGGCCCAGGCCAGAGCAAGATCGCCAATGAGGATCGCGACATTCTCACCATATATGTCCGCGTCGCCGTGCCAGCCGCGTTGCGCATGTTCCGCAGCGATTGCACGGTGAACCGTGGGCTTGCCACGTCGGGTGTCTGAGGCATCGATGATGTCGTCGTGGACCAGTGCACACGCTTGAATGAGCTCGAGGGCGCTGACCGCACGAAGCACGGCCGCCGGGTCCTCGCCGCTGCCGTCCGCACCGACTGTCGCCGCGTACCCCACCCAACCGTAGGTGGGACGGATGCGTTTTCCTCCGCCGAGCACGAAATTGCGCAAGTGCCCCACGGCCTCAGCGACGGGAGCGCCGATTTCGCTTATCGACGCCGCGTTGTCCCCGAAGAATGCTTCCAGCTCTCGTTCCACTGCTGCTGGGACATCTGCTACCGCAATGTGAGGTGTGCGCTCGCTCAAAAGTGGTGTCTCCTTCTGCCGCACGGAGGGGAGGATGGACGATTACCACTCACTTTACCGGGGTGCTGATCTCCAACGGCAATGTCCGGCCAAGCACCGCGAAGGGGCGCGGATCACCGGTGTAGCGGAAATCGCGGAGCACATCTTCAAAGCCGAGCGAGCGGTAGAGGCCGAACGCGGCGTTGCCCTCGTTCGGCACTTCGGGGGTGGAGAGCAAGACATGTGGCTGCGATGCCCGGCTGAGCAATCTTTCAATGAGGGCTCTGCCGATGCCGTGGCCCTGGAGATGCGGGGCGACGTGAATTTCCGCTAGCTCGAAATAGTTCTCCACGACAGCGGTCATCTCTGGCGTCATCGCATGGCTATTCACTAGTCCGCGTCGAAGCTGCTGGTCCCACCAGCGTTTCTGTGAGCCTCGGAAACCATAAGCGACACCGGCGAGCTGCTCCTCGTCGAATGCGGCGACGGCAGCGAAGTCCCGTTCCAGCGAATCGCGGCGCCAGACAGTCACGCGCTGGTCGTGGATGGCAATGGGGTAGCGCATCGCCGTGATGTAGAGGCCCACGAGTTCGGGAGCCATGGCGGTGAATTCGTACGGGGACAGCTCGCGGATGGTGACGGACACGGTTTCCATCGAACCATGTGGGGCGCGTGGGTGCGTCTGATTCAGCTTATCCACACCCCGACATCGCTGAAACTGCAGGTCATAGCGGTGTGTTGATACGAAGTGGGGCAATAGTTCGAAAACGTGTTCGAACTGCTGGCGGGCTGTGTCCGGTTCGGTTTCTAGTGTGAGGCTCACAAAGTAATTGGAAATGAGGGCGCGAACAGGAATGTGAGCGCCGGGCGGAACGGTAGTGAAACGAGGAGGAGAGTCAGATGTCTAGCGTGATCTCAGCAACGACGGGCGCGGTATACGGGGCGGTGCCCGCGACCTTGCAGCATGATGAATTTCTGGCTTCGGGGCGTGCGCTGCTCGAGGACGCGCATGCGCAGCTCGCTGCCGGCGCATACGGCCTGGCTCTGGAAAGTGCGTACCGCGCGGCACTGCGTACCGCAGGGGCCGTGATTGCGCAGTCGGCAGTGGTGGCCAAGCGGAAGCGTCTGCCCACGAGTGCGTGGGACAAGCTTGCACTCACAGGGGCTCGTGGAGCGTATTGGGCGACTGCGTTCTCCGGATTCTCGCGGCTGAGGGGAAGAGTCGCGTCCGGGATCGAGCTGAATCCGCAACGTGAGGATGTCGAAAGTCTTGTTCAGCTGGCTTCCGAGTTCTTCGGGGAGACGGCCGGGGAGGGAAGTGGCATGACCGCTGCCTAGCCTGCTGTGACTGTTCTGCGGTGGTGTCGGGGCGCTATGATGAAGGGAACAAAACGACGCCGTGGCGCGTTGTAGTTCAGAGAAGACAGCGACCAAACCAGGCTGGGAGTGAAAGTGGCTTTATCTGAGCAGGAACAGAAGTTGCTCCGCGAAATCGAGGAGTCGCTGATGGCCGACGATCCGAAGTTCGGGTCGACGGTGGCTTCTGTGCCTGAGCGTGGATCTGCTGACGGCGGGTTCCGGCCGACCATGCGGGCCGTTGCCCTCATTGTGCTCGGCCTCGTGCTGCTCATTGCGGGCGTCGCCTTGGCTGCTGAAAGCATCTGGTTTGTGGCACTCAGCATCCTCGGTTTCGTTGTCATGTTCATTGGCGGCATTTGGGGGCTGCGTGCACCGGCTCAGGAGAACGTGCCATCGCGTGCTCAAAGCGCTGGGCCGCAGTTGCGCCGCGAAGGGCGCAGCTCCCGGATGGAGGAGAATTTCCGCCGTCGCTTCGAAGGCCAGTAAACCGTCCTCCTGATTCAGTTGCCGCCCTCCCGGCGTGAAGGCCCGTCCACGAGGGCCTGCCCAACTAGGCAAGAGTGCCTGCCCAGCTAGATAGGTTCCCGGCCCTTTAACGGAATAGTTTCAAACCCTCTTACGGAAACGTGAGGGGGAATTTTTGTGCGCGCATCACGGTATCTCGCCTGGGTGGCGCCTTTTTGCTTGGCTTCCCACTTTCCTCCACCTGGGGTTCCCACTTTCCTCCACCCAGGCTCCCCACTTTCACCCACTGGGGTCTCTTGGTTATGGCGTGATCCGTTTTTCCTGCGGGAATGCCGATCGGTCGTAGTGGTAGTGGTGGTGATGGTGGGGTAGTAAAGGGCGATTAGGGGCGGATGTGGTGGAAAGTGGCTAGAGGGGGCGGGTGGACGCGCCACGTGTGATCAGTGTGCTGAACTGTGGATTCGTGACACGCGGAAAGAATTTTGTGTTCCAATGTGGCGTTTGTGGGGGAGAGTGGGTTAAAGTGGGGGACAGTGAAGGGCCGGTGTGACGATGCCGGGTCGGATCTGACAAAAATTCACAGCCGGAGTCATTGAGCGAAGGAAGGTAGGGCGCCGGATGTTTCTTGGCACCTATACCCCCAAGCTGGATGACAAAGGGCGCCTGACGCTGCCCGCCAAGTTCCGTGAAGGACTGGCGGACGGGCTGATGGTGACCAAGGGGCAAGACCACTCGCTGGCGGTCTATCCCCGCGAGGAATTCGCGGCACGCGCGCGTAAAGCGGCTGCGGTTTCCCGCACGAATCCGAAGGCGCGCGCCTTTATCCGAAACTTGGCGGCAAGTGCGGATGAGCAGACGCTGGACGGTTCGGGTCGCATCACGCTGTCACCGGCGCACCGGGACTACGCGAACCTGTCCAAGGAATGTGTGGTCATCGGTTCAGTGGATTTCTTGGAAATCTGGGACGCCGAGTCCTGGCAGAAATACCAAGAAAATACGGAGGCCGCTTTCTCGGCGGCCGATGAGGACGACATTCTCTCGGGCCTGCTCTAAGCGGGCGAACGGAGAGCGTGTACGGACTCTGCTCGGGGCGCGAGTCGTTCTGGTGTACTTCCCCGATATCAGAATGACCGCCCCGAGCAGGGCCCTACACGTTCCCCGTTAGAACAGATTCTTTCAACCGCAGTCAGACCTAATCCGTAGCACGGCACACCAGGCACAAGGGGGGGGTGGACCACATGGCACATGACACGTCGCAGAAGTCGGACATGGACTTCGGTGTCGATGCGAACCATGGTCACGTCCCCGTTATGCGCGACCGCATGGGTGATCTGCTGCGCCCGGCAGTAGAACGCTTCGGAGCTGAGGCCGTGATCGTCGACGGCACGCTGGGTGCCGGCGGGCACACCGAATATTTCCTTACCGAATTCCCCGACGCCACCGTGATCGGCATTGATCGAGACGGGGCGGCGCTGGAAAACGCCACTAAGCGTCTGGCGCGGTTCGGCGATAGGTTCGTTCCGGTCCGGGGCCGCTTCGATTGCCTCGGCGAGGAATTGGCGAGCAACGAAAACGTTGTGTTCGAGCGCGTCCGCAAGACGGGATTGGCGGGCGCGTTCTTTGATCTTGGCGTGTCATCGATGCAGCTCGACCAGGAGGAGCGCGGTTTCGCTTACCGCGTCGACGCACCACTGGACATGCGCATGGATCCGAGCATCGGTCTGACGGCCGCGGATGTCTTGAACACGTACAGCCATGGTGATTTGGCGCGTGTGCTTAAGACGTACGGTGACGAGCGTTTCGCCGGCAAGATCGCCTCGGCAGTGATCGATGAGCGCGAGAAAGAACCCTTCGATCGGTCCGGACGTCTCGTGGAGCTTCTTTACGATGTGATCCCTGCGGCGACGCGCCGCACGGGCGGACACCCGGCCAAGCGTACGTTTCAGGCTCTCCGCGTCGAGGTCAACCGGGAGCTCGAGGCACTGGAAAACGTCATCCCGATGGTTGCGAATGCGCTCGGTGAGGGTGGTCGCGCAGTGTTCATGAGTTACCAGTCGCTCGAAGACAAGCTGGTCAAGCGTGCATTCGCGGATATGACGAAGTCGAAGACCCCGCCGGGTCTCCCGACCGAGCTGCCAGACATGGCACCGAAATTCCGGTTGGTCACTCGTGGCGCCGAGCAGGCCTCCGAGGCAGAGATTGAGCTGAACCGCAGAGCAGCTTCAGTGCGCGTTCGGGCGGTGGAGAAGCTCGACAGCGGGCCACCTGGGGGTGCGCGATGAGCATCCGATCGACGCATTCACGCACAGCACGGCAACCACACACAGCACGGCAACAAGCGAAGGGAACCACGACCATGGGAGCAAGCCGAGACCTCACCGCCGGTAACACTGCCGGCAGCTCGACTGCGCTGCTGGAGCGCACCCCGCAGCGTACGACCCGCCATGCTGACCAGCCTGGCACGCGCACAGCACCGGTGCCGTCGGGGCTGAAGCCGCGCATCGCCCCGCACGTCCCACGCGGACCGCGTCGTCTGGGCTCCAAGCAGGTCGTGTCCGTGCGTGGACGTCGCGTGGCCACCACGGAGGCGAAGCGCAAGTTCTCGACGATGTCGATGCTGGCGTTGCCGCTGTTGGTGCTGGGCATCTTTGGTGCGATGCTGCTGTCTGCTCTGTCCACGCAGCAGACATTCACGATCGAACAGCTCCAGAGCAAGGAGCGCACGCTCAACAATGAAATTGAGACGCTGAACCGCAATGTCGAGGACAGCCGTGCTGCTGCAGAAGTCGCGGCGAAGGCCGATGCTGCGGGCATGGTCGTTCCGGTTCAGCCCGGCATTATCGATGTCGCTGCTGACGGCAAGGCGAACGAGACTCGTGAAGCCGACCCAGAAAAGCACGTGCGTGTTGTCGATGTGAATGAGGAGACGATCCGCACCGACAAGGCGACGAGTGACCGCGAAGCAACGCGCGATATTGCCGATAACCTGTCTGCTCTTCCGCAGAACTCGCTGCCGACCGGACGCGGAGCTGCGCCGTCGCTGCCGACTCCTGGCGGCCAGTCGGGTAATCGCGGGGCTGCTCCGGCGGCACCAGCGCCCGCTGCTGATGCACCGGCACCTAACGCACCGGCTCCGGCAGCCCCAGCACCCGCACCGGCTCCGGCCGCTCCGGCCCCAGCACCCGCACCGGCGGCGGAGGGCGCACTGCCAGCTTTGCCCGGCGGTTTCTGAGCGTCTGCCTAGGCGCGAATGATTCGTACAGGGATTTAGTCCCCAGTTCGTGTGTGGCGGTCATAACCTTGCCCGGTGATCGGGGCAAGATGAAGGCAATCATTGGGATGAAAGCCTCCTATGGGCGCGACGACACAAGAGAAGTAGGTGAGACTGCGACGTGAGCAGAATGGTCCCGCGGAAGCGGCAGGCGCGGGCAGTCCCCGCGCAAAAAGTCATTACTGCCAGTCGCATGCGCATCCTCACGGCCTTCTTCTTGGTTCTCGCCCTCGTCCTCGTCGGGCGTCTCGCCTGGGTCCAGCTCAAGTGGGGCCCGCAATTGCAGACGGTGGCCGCCGAGCAGCGCGAACGGGATTTTGAGGATCCTGCCCGCCGCGGCGCGATCCTGGACCGCGAAGGCAATTACTTGGCCTACACGATGAAGGCCCGCTCCTTGACAGTGTCGCCGGTGACCCTGCGCCGCGAACTCGGTGAGATCGCTCGCAACGAGATGTACGAAAACGGCGCGACCCGCGCTGAAGCGGAAGCGCAGCAGGACGCACGCGTCGAGGACATTCTGCGCCAGATGGCCAATGAGATCCCCACCATGATCAGCGACGATCAGGTGCAGGATCCGAATGGCGAGAGCTCTGAAGATTCAGACGATAAGGATGAAAAAGACGACGACAAGAAATCGGCGGGGGAGAAGGACAAGCTGCCCACCCCGCAGGTGAAGTCCAAGGACATCTTGGAGAAGCTCCACGCGGATACCGATTACGAGGTTCTCGTCCGCAATGTCGACCCAGATGTCGCGGCGAAGGTCGCGGAGAAATTCCACGGCGTGGCCGCTGACCGGCAAGACATACGTGAATACCCGAACGGCGCGATCGGCGAGAATATCGTTGGACGGGTGTCCATGGACGGCCAGGGCCAGTTCGGGCTCGAAGCGTCCAGCGATTCAATTCTCACGGGCATTGACGGCCGTTCCACCGAGGACGTTTCCGCTAACGGTCAGGCGATCCCCGGCACCTTGCGCGATGTGGTGCCGGTCGTCGATGGTGCACGCGTCGAGCTCACGGTCGACCTGGACCTCCAGGCATATGTTCAGCAGTTGCTGGAACAGTCCAAGGCGAATGCGAAGGCCAAGGAAGCAGAAGCAGTCGTGTTGGACGCCAAGACCGGTGAAGTTCTAGCAATGGCGAATACGAATACGATCGACCCGAACGGCGACCTGGACCGCCAGCTCGATTCCGGGCGGAATTTCGAGAACCCGTCGATTTCTCACCCGTACGAGCCAGGCTCTGTCGCCAAGATCATCACTGCTGCGGCAGCGATCGAGGAAGGTCTGACCACGCCAGACGAGGTACACCAGGTGCCCGGTTCCATTGAGATGGCTGGTGTGACGGTCGCAGATGCATGGCAGCACGATGTCGTTCCGTACACCACAACCGGCATCTTCGGTAAGTCCTCTAACGTGGGCACCCTGATGCTTGCCCAGAAGGTGGGCGAGGACCGATTCGACGATTATTTGAAGCGATTCGGCGTGGGCCAATCCACCGGCATCGAATTGCCCAATGAATCCTCGGGCCTAGTCCCGACACGTGAGCAGTGGTCCGGCGGCACCTTTGCCAACCTGCCGATCGGCCAGGGCATGTCCATGACCACGCTGCAGTTGGCCAGCGTCTATCAGGCGCTGGCCAATGAAGGAGAGAGGATCGAGCCCCGCGTGGTCAAGACTGTCACGCAGTCCACCGGCGAGGAGATCCCGCAGGATGATCCGCGTCGCACCCGTGTGGTCAGCGAAAAGACTGCGAAGACGATCGTCGACATGTTCCGCGCACCGTTCCAGGACGACCCGAACGGGGTCAACAGCGGTACCGCGCAGGGCAACTCCATTCCGGGCTACCAGCTGTCCGGCAAAACCGGTACAGCACAGAAGGTGAACCCGGACACTGGCGCGTACTCCAATTCGGATTATTGGATCACGTTCGCCGGTATCGCACCGGCAGACGATCCGCGCTTCGTCGTGGCGGTGATGCTCGATGATCCGGAGCGTGGCCCGCTTGAAGGCGGCGGTGGCGGACAGTCGTCGGCACCGATCTTCACCGAGATCGCCAACTGGCTGATCAACCGAGAAAATATTGCCCAGAGCCCGGACCCGGGCGAGCCGATGGTCCTGCAAGCCCAGTAGCGAAAGCGAGGAGTGGTCATGAACAACATCAACGAGAATTTTGCGGCCGCCGTCGCACTCACCACAGTGGCCGAGATTGCCGCCGCGCGGATCGAGAACGCTCCGACGGAAGAACTGAAGGTCATCGGGATCAGCCTCGACTCGAATGCAGTTGAAGCAGGCTCCATTTTCGCGGCGCTGCCGGGCACGCGCGTGCACGGAGCGACGTACGCGGAGGGATCGAAGGCCGCGGCCATTCTGACCGATGCGGCCGGCTGGGACATCCTCGTTGAAGCGCACGAAACCCGACCGGTGCTCGTTGTCGAGGACGTCCGCGCGATCCTCGGTCTCGTTTCTGCTGAGATCTACGGGCACCCGTCGGAAAAGCTCACCATCATCGGTGTCACTGGCACGTCAGGCAAGACCACCACGACATACATGCTTGAATCCGGGCTGACTGCCGCTGGCTGCGCGGTGGGGCTCATCGGCACCACCGGCACTCGCATCAAGGGCGAAGACGTGCCCACCTCGCTCACCACGCCGGAGGCGCCGAAGCTACAGGAACTCTTCGCGCTCATGGTGGAGCGCGGCGTGACCCACGTGGTCATGGAAGTCTCCTCCCACGCTCTCGTGCTGGGACGTGTGACAGGCACGCATTTCGCTGTCGCCGGTTTCACGAATCTGTCGCAGGACCACCTGGATTTCCACCCGACGATGGAGGAGTACTTCGACGCCAAGGCGATGCTCTTCGAACCCGGTTCACCGGTCGCGACTGAGCAGGCTGTGATCTGCGTTGACGATGAGTGGGGCCAGAAAATGGCGCAGCGTGCCGCAGGAGGGGAGCACGCCGTAATCACCGTGGGCACGAATGGGCAGGATGATGTCGATTGTGCTGCCACACTGAACAGCACCACCGACACCGGCGCACAGGACATCACGGTGAAACTTCACGGCACCGCGATCGATACGCGTCTGCCGCTGCCGGGCGCATTCAATGTCGCCAACGCAGCGCTGGCCACGGCACTCGCTGCCGCAGCGGGCATCGACGCGGAGACCTTCCTCAAGGGCGTCAGCGGCGCCGCGGTCCCGGGCCGCATGGAACGCATTGATGCGGGCCAGGAATTCGTGGCTGTCGTCGACTACGCGCACAAGCCCGCCGCGATCGCTGCTGCCCTGGACTCGCTGCGCGAACAGGTCGATGGCCGCGTCGGTATCGTTGTGGGCGCCGGCGGCGACCGCGACCAATCCAAGCGCGCAATCATGGGCGCGGAGTCGGCGCGACGCGCCGACCTGGTCATCATCACCGACGACAACCCGCGCACCGAGGACCCGGCCACCATCCGCGCGGCTGTGCGGGAAGGCGCCGAACAAGCGGCAGCGTCCGGCAGAAACGTTGAGATCCGCGAGAGCGATTCACGCGGGGACGCGATCAGGCAGCTCGTCGCGTGGGCACAACCCGGCGACGCAGTTATCGTCGTGGGTAAAGGCCACGAAGTCGGGCAAATCATCGGTGACACGACCCACCACTTCGACGATAGAGAAGAAGTACGCGCGGCTTTGGCGGACAATGGCTTCGGCACTGCACCCGCACGGACTGAGAATAAGGAGGACCGGGCATGATTCCGATGACGCTGGCAGACATCGCACAGGTCACCGGTGGCACCCTCAGTGAGTCCGCCGACCCGCAAGCGACGGTGACCAGCTACGTCGAGTTCGACTCGCGGAAGATCACCCCTGGCGGCCTTTTCGTGGCCCTGCCCGGTAGCAATGTCGACGGACACGATTTCGCCGAATCCGCGATTGCGCGTGGAGCAGTAGGAGTGCTCGTCGCGCGCGAAGTGGGAGTTCCCGCAGTCATTCTTCCGCCTGTCGAGCAGATTGAGGGAGATAATTCAGATCTCGCCGCGGGTGATCCGGATGGTTCCGCCCGCGCAGTCGTCGCCGGAATGGCGAAATTGGCGGGGCATGTGGCGCGAACGCTCGTCGATAAGCATGGCTTGCGTATCACTGGCGTGACGGGTTCTGCGGGCAAGACCTCCACGAAGGACTTGATCGCGAATGTGCTCGGTCATGGAGGGGAGACGGTCGCGCCGCCTGGCTCGTTCAATAACGAGATCGGCCTGCCGTACACCGTGCTGCGCTGCACGGAAAACACAGCCTTTTTGGTCGCGGAGATGTCCGCGCGCAATGTCGGGCACATCGCTCAGTTGGCCAGCATCGCGCCGCCGCACATCGGTGTGGTGCTCAACGTCGGTAGCGCCCACCTCGGCGAATTCGGTTCGCGCGAGAATATCGCCCAAGCGAAAGGCGAGCTCGTCGAGGCCCTGCCGGCTGATGGCGTGGCCATTCTCAACGCTGACGACGATCTTGTCGCGGGCATGGCGCCGCGCACCCACGGGCGCGTCGTGCGTTTTTCCGCGGAGCATGGAGGCGCCACAGGGCACGGCGCGGCTGAGTACTACGCCACGGACATAAAGCTTGACGACGTCGCGCGTGCCACCTTCACCATGCATTCCCCCGCGGGCGGCCCGCAGCGGGTGAGTTTGAAGGTCTTCGGCGCCCACCAGGTGTCCAATGCTCTCGCGGCCGCGGCTGTCGGCATCGAAGCTGGGCTGGATGCGGCGACCGTCGCCGACGCGTTGTCGAATGCGCACAGCGTCTCGGTCAACCGGATGGACGTGAACACGCGTGCCGACGGCGTGACCGTGATCAACGACGCGTACAACGCCAACCCGGATTCGATGCGCGCAGGCATCGCCGCCCTCGGCTTCACTGCTGCTGCGCGCCCCGGCGTCCGCTCGATCGCGGTGCTGGGCGAGATGGGCGAACTCGGCTCCGACTCTGTTGAAGCGCACCGTGCATTGGGCGACGAACTCGCCCGATACCGTGTCACCCACCTCGTGGTGGTGGGGGAGAGCGAGGAAACGCGAGTGCTCGCCGAGCGCGCCGCCGGGCGCGGGATTCAAACCCATAGCGCGGGCGGCGTCGACGCAGCCGCAGACATCGTCAGCGAGATCGTGCGCACCGCCCCGCCAGGGGAGGGAAATTGGCGTAACCGCGACGACCGCGATGTGGTGCTCGTCAAAGCATCGAATGCGGTGGGCCTGTGGCGGGTCGCGGAGATTCTGCTCGCCGACGGGCCTGCGCACCCGCAGCAACCGAATACTGTCCCGCATTCGCCGAACATACCGATCACACAACCTGACCAGGAAGACACGAGGTAGCCAACCATGACCCAGATCATCATGTCGGGGGCTATCAGCTTCCTCGTCGCAATCTTCACCACACCGCTGTTGATCCGGTACTTCACCAATGCTGGAAAAGGTCAGGAAATCCGTGAGGACGGTCCGGCCTCCCACATCCGCAAACGCGGCACGCCGACGATGGGCGGCATCGCGATCCTGCTCGGCATTCTCGTCGCCTATCTCGTCGTGGGCATCTGGGGGCAGGCCACTGGCCACGGGGGCTTCACTGCATCTGGCCTGCTGGTGCTGGGGTTGACCATGTGTCTGGGCTTGCTCGGTTTCGCCGATGATGGAATCAAGCTCTTCTTCAACCGCAACCTCGGGCTGAATAAGACCGCGAAGCTTATCGGCCAGCTCGTGGTGTCGCTCGTTTTCGGCTTCCTGCTCCTGCAGTTCCCGCAGGACCGCACCGGCCTGACACCGGGTTCGACGAAGCTGAGCTTCATTCGCGATATCGAGACCTTCGATATCGCCGTCGGTGGTGCAGTCCTGGGCACGATTTTCTTTTTGATCTTCGTCTACTTCCTCATCGCCGCATGGTCGAATGCGGTGAACTTGACCGACGGCCTCGACGGGCTCGCTGCCGGTTCCACCTCGCTGGTGATGTTCGGCTACACCTTGATCACCTTCTGGCAGTTCCGGAATTCCTGCGCCCAAGCGCCGGGTGCCGGCTGCTACGACGTGCGCGATCCGCTCGATTTGGCGGTGTTGTGTTCCGCGGGCCTCGGCGCCTGCATCGGCTTCCTGTGGTGGAATGCCGCGCCCGCGAAGATTTTCATGGGCGATACCGGTTCTTTGGCTCTCGGCGGACTGGTGGCCGGCGTGTCCATCGCCAGCCGCACCGAGGTTCTGATGGTCGTCATCGGTGCTCTGTTCGTCATGGAGGCAGCGTCCGTGGTCATCCAGGTGCTGGTGTTCAAGACCAGCGGTAAGCGCGTGTTCCGCATGGCGCCGTTCCACCACCACTTTGAAAACGGTGGCTGGGCAGAGACCACCGTGGTGGTCCGTTTCTGGGTCATGTGCGCCATCGCCGTCGTGCTCGGCCTGGCTGTGTTCTACACCGATTGGCTCTCCGCCACCGGAGTGAATCTGGCATGAGCGACAGCATTCACTCCACCACGAGCGTGAACGAGACTTTCTCCATCCTGCTTTCCGGCGGAGTTCTCGTCGCCGGAGCCGGAGTGTCCGGCATGGGAACCGCGAAGCTGCTTCGTGAGGCGGGCGTTTTCTTCGCTGTCGCCGACGACAACGAAGCTAACCGCGCAGCCGTGCACGAAGCGACCGGCTGCCGCACCATGACGACGGCGGAAGCCGCCGAGCGGGTCACCGAGTACCCGCTCGTGGTCACCTCTCCGGGTTGGCGCCCGAATTCTCCGCTCCTCCTCGCCGCGCAGGACATGGACTGCACGGTGATCGGCGATGTCGAGCTGTGCTTCCTGTTCGACCAGAACAGCTTCTTCGGCCCGCCGCGCGACTGGCTCGTGGTCACCGGCACCAACGGCAAGACGACCACGACGGGCATGCTCGCCCGCATCATGGAGGAAGCGGGGGAATACACCGGTAAGCGCGCGACAGCCTGCGGCAATATCGGTATCGCGGTCGGCGACGCGCTGTTGAGCACACCGCGCATCGACGTCCTCGTCGCCGAGCTGTCCAGCTTCCAGCTCCACTGGTCCCACGACCTCACCGCTGATGCCGGCGTGCTGCTCAACCTTGCCGATGACCACATCGACTGGCACGGCAGCTTCGACGCCTACGCGGAAGCGAAAGCGAAGGTCTTCGGTTATTCGACAGCCGTCGCTGGCATCGACGACGAGCACGTGTGGAGCTACGCCGAGAAATCCGGCCGCGCGGACATCATCGGTTTCACGCTCAACGAACCGCAGGACAACCAGGTCGGCATCATCGACGGCACGATTGTCTCGCGGATCGGATCAGCGACGACGGAGATCACGCGTATCGACGGCATCGAGCCCGCCGGCACCGCCGGCACGCTCGATGCGCTGGCCGCTGCGGCTGTGGCTATTACCCGTGGCGCCACCCCGGAACAGATCGACCGCGCATTGCACTCCTACGAAGTGTCGGGGCACAGGGGAGCGGTAGTTCACACCGACAACAGCATCGATTGGATCGACAATTCCAAAGCGACCAACCCCCATGCGGCAGATTCGGCCCTCAACGGTGTCGAAGGACAGATCGTGTGGATTGCGGGCGGCCGGCTCAAGGGCGCTGAGATCGACCAGCTTGTCGCCGACCATGCCCAGCAATTCAGGGCAGTCGCTTTGCTGGGGGTGGACAGGGAACAGATCGCACGCGCCGTCGATAAGCATGCCCCCGAAATTCCTGTCTTCCTGACAGATAGCGCGGACCCCGAAGAAGCTATGCGTGCTGTCGTGGAATTCGCGGCGGAGCAGGCTCGCCCGGGTGACTCGGTGATCCTCGCGCCGGCTGCCGCGAGCCTGGATATGTACTCGGGAATGGCGCAGCGCGGAAATATCTTCGCTGACGCTGCGCGCGCCCTCGCCGGAAAACGCGACGTTTAAGGCAGTCTGAAACACGATGACCACAGCAGCTCAGCGCCCACCACGGCCACACCAGCCCCGTAAGCCGCATGCGAAACAGGCACAGCGGCCTACGCGACCGCGCCAGCGTGCCGCTGCCGGGCAGCACTCGTCCGGCATGGCGCGTGCGCTGTCCCGCATGAACGCGTGGATGGATGCGCGTCCGCTGCTCGATTACACGATGGTGCGCACGATCGTGCTCGTGCTCGCCGGTCTCGGCGTGGTCATGGTGACCAGCTCCTCGATGACGTGGTCCGCGCTCAACGATTCTTCTGTGTGGGCCCAGCCGCTCAAGCAGGTCATCGTTGTCACACTGGGCCTGTTCATGTTCTGGGTCGCGCTGCAAATTCCTCCCGAGCGGGTGCAGAAGATCGCGCTGATCCTGATGGTGCTATCGATTCTGCTGCTCATCGCGGTGCTCCTGCCCGGCGTGGGCACCGGGCGTGAGGAAGTGGGCTCCCAGTCGTGGATCTATATCGGCGGCTTCCAGCTGCAACCTTCGGAGGTGGCCAGGGTGGCCATTTGTGTGTGGGGTGCGTCGATTCTGGCGAATAAGGACCCGCGCCGCATGTTCGACATGACCAACGGCTTCGTGCCGTTCGCCGCCGTCGCGGTGCTGTGCGTCGGGCTCATTGCCGCGCAGGGCGACCTGGGCATGGCCGTGTCGTTCTGTATCGTCGTCGCGTTCATCCTCGTCTTCGCTGGCATTTCCTGGAAGTTCATCGGCGTTGTCGCCGCTTTCGGTGTGCTGCTCTTCGCCGGCGTCATGGCTGCCGGCGGATACCGTTCCCAACGCTTCCACGTCTACTTCGACGCGCTCTTCGGCCATTTCGAAGACACCCGCGGCGTAGCGTTCCAGTCCTACCAGGGCTTCTTGTCGCTGGCGGACGGTTCCGTATTCGGTGTTGGTCTCGGCCAGTCCCGCGCGAAGTGGTTCTACCTCCCGGAGGCGAAGAACGACTTCATCTTCGCGGTCATCGGCGAGGAGCTCGGCCTGTGGGGCGGGGCCTTGGTGATCATCCTGTTCACCATGCTGCTCTTCTTCGGTCTGCGCACCGCGCGTCTTGCCGCGAACCAGTACCAGGCTCTTCTGGCGGCCTCGATCACCACTGGAATTGTCTCCCAGGCATTCATCAATATCGGTTATGTCATCGGCCTGCTTCCGGTGACCGGTATTCAGCTGCCCATGATCTCCGCCGGCGGCACCTCGGCAGTGATCACCCTCGGCGCAATGGGTCTGGTCGCCTCCGTCGCCCGTCACGAGCCGGGTGCTGTGTCCTCGATGCAGAACTATGGCCGGCCGTTGTTCGATCGTCTCTTCTTCCTCCGCGAGCCGACCGCGAGCGAGCCACGTCAGCGCGCCGCCGCACGGCCGGGGAAGAAACAGCAGTCGAAGCAGCAGACGAATGACAGCCGCTACGGCACCCCGGTCACTGCGCGTCGCCGTCCCGCGCCGGAGGCACGTGCGGCCCAACACGAAGGACAGCGGCGGGGCCGTGCTCAGGCCCCGACCCGCAGCAGTGGCCGCGGCGATGTCCGTGGCGGTGCCCGCACTGGCGCACGTCCGGCGGCCCGGACGCGATACGATGAGCCACGCGCGCGACGTGAGCCCCGGAACCACCGGAACGCACACGACACCCGCCGCGCCGGATAGTAAAGGCGGTTGAATCACCCAGTGACAGCACGACACATCGTGGTGGCCGGCGGCGGCACTGCCGGCCACATTGAACCAGCTTTGGCAGTGGCGGAAGTCCTGCGCGACTCCTTTGGTGCCGAGGTCACCGCGCTGGGCACTGAGAAGGGCCTGGAGACGACGATCATTCCCGCCCGCGGTTTCCCGCTCGAGCTCATCGAGCCCGTGCCGATCCCGCGCAAGAAGCCGCTGAAGCTGCTCGGCGTGCCTGCGAAACTCATTCGCTCCGTGGCACAGACTCGCGCGGCGCTGAAAAAGGCCAAGGCTGACGCGGTTTTCGGCACCGGCGGCTATGTGTCAGCTTCTGCGTATCTGGCAGCGAAATCGCTGCGCATTCCCTTCTATGTTCTGGAGACCAATGCGCTGGCGGGCATGGCGAACAAGCTCGGCGTGAAGCTCGGTGGCACCGGTTTCAATGCCGTGCCTCATTCAGGCATGCCAGGCGAGGTCCTCGGCATTCCCGTTCGCCCGGGTGTCGGTGTGGACACCGACGGTGTGAAGGCAGAGCGTGGCTACAAAATGTGGAACCTGGATCCGCAGCGCCCGACAGTGCTGGTGACCGGTGGCTCGCAAGGAGCACGCAGCATCAATACCGCACTCGAGGGCGCGGTCGGCCCGCTTGTCGCTGCCGGCTATCAGGTGCTGCACGCCTACGGCCAGAAGAATGACGCGCCGGCCGAGCACGACCACTACACGGCTGTGCCGTACATCGACGACATGGAAGCGGCCTACGCCGTAGCCGATGTGGTCATTTGCCGGTCGGGCGCGATGACGGTGGCGGAGAATTCTGCGGCGGGCGTCCCCGCGATCTACATTCCGCTGCCGCACGGCAACGGAGAGCAAGGACTCAATTCGGCGCATGTCGTCGAGGCAGGGGCGGCAGTGCGTATCGACGACGCCGACCTGACCCCCGAGGCCCTCGTCGACGCTGTCACTGAAATCCTCGGCCCCGGCGGTACCGCTTCTGCCATGCGTGCGGCGTTGGATGACTCCGGGGCAGGCAATGCGGCGGAGGAAATCGCCCGGCGCATCATCGGAGAAAGGACATCATGACTTCTGCGGCACCCATCGCCCTCTCCCGGGTCCACCTGATCGGCATTGGCGGTTCCGGCATGTCGGGCGTTGCCCGCATCTTGCTTGACCGCGGCTCTGTGGTCACGGGCTCCGATGTGAAAGACTCCCGCCCCGTCCGCGCCCTGCGCGCACAGGGCGCCACCATTGCGGTCGGGCACGCGGCGGAGAACCTCGAACTGTCTGGGCAGTTGCCGACTGTCGTGGTGACGAGTTTCGCGGCCATTCCGAAAGACAACCCGGAGCTTCTCGCCGCCGCGGAGCACGGCATTCCGGTGATCCGCCGCTCGGATTTGCTGGGCGAGCTCATGGAGGGCTACACCCAAGTCCTCTTCGCCGGCACCCACGGCAAGACATCAACGACGTCGATGGCGGTCGTCGCCCTTCAGGCAGCGGGGGAGGACCCCTCCTTCGCCATCGGCGGTCAACTCAACCGGGCTGGCACGAATGCGCACCACGGCGGCGGCCACATCTTCGTGGCGGAAGCCGATGAATCCGATGCGTCGCTGCTGCGCTACCGCCCGTCGGTCGCTGTGATCACGAATATTGAGCCGGATCACCTCGACTATTTCGGCAATGCGGAAAGCTACTACCAAGTATTCGACGAATTTGCGGACCGCCTTCCCGACGATGGCACGCTGGTTGTCTGCCTCGACGATGAGGCGACGGTGCGGTGCGGCCTGCGCGCGCAGGAGCGCGGAATCACGGTGCTGGGCTACGGCACGGACACCGCAGCTGCCCGTCACCCGGAGATCCTGGCTGGAGCGGTGATCACCGACGAGTCGGCCGACGGCCATCTCACCGAGGTCGCCGTTGACTTGCGCCTCCAAGGCCACGAGGGCACGGTGGCGTACCACCTCGCGCTGCCAGGTCGTCACATGGTGCTCAATTCCGCCGCAGCGCTTTTGTCCTGCGCGATCGCTGGCGCGGATCCGCGAAAGCTCGCCGAAGGTTTGAGTAGCTTCACTGGTGTGCGCCGCCGTTTCGAGCTGCGCGGGGAGATCACCGCGGGGCCGCAGACCGGCACCCGGGTCTACGACGATTACGCGCACCATCCGACGGAGGTGCACGCCGTTGTGTCCGCCGCGCGCGGCAAGGTCGAATCCGAAGGCAACGGCGCCCGCGTCGTCGTGTGCTTCCAACCGCACCTGTACTCGCGCACGCAGGCCTTCGCGCAGGAATTCGCCGAGGCGCTTTCGCTTGCCGACGCCGCTGTGGTCCTCGATATCTTCGGCGCCCGCGAGGCTCCTGTGGAAGGAGTGGATTCCCGAATCATTACCCAGCACATTGCCGATGGCACTGAGACTGTTTATGAGCCGGATTTCTCCCGCGCGCCAGCCACTGTGCGCTCCGTGACCCAGCCGGGCGACGTTGTAATCACCATGGGCGCCGGCACCGTCACCATGCTCGCCGACCCGATCCTCGAGGCGCTGGCGGGCACTGACACAGCCTCCGGTTCCACCGATGGTGAGGAAGCGAACTAAACACCCATGTCCACAGCCGTGAACCCGTCCAGCAGCGATGATCGGAACGACGATCGCACCCTTGACAGCGGACAAGCGAAGAACGTAGACCGGCAACGCCGAAATGCTGCCCGCGGCCGCCGTGAGCTGCCGTGGCGCCGGATCGCGGGGATCACGGCAGTCGGTGTGGTCGTCCTGGCGCTGCTGTGGGCGATCGTCTATTTCACGCCGTTGTTCTCTGTGAAGAACGTGGCGGTGGAAGGCAACGAGCACCTCGACGAAGAGGCAGTCGTCTCCGCCGCCGGCGTCGCCGAGGGCACGCCCTTAGCGCAGGTGAATATGCGCCAGACGGCGTCGAATGTGGTCTCCCTGCCGTGGGTGAAATCCGCGACTGCAACGCGGAAATGGCCGTCGACAATCTCCGTGAAGGTGGAAGAGAACACCGCCGTCGCATACCGCGCTGCGTCGGACGGCACCCACCTCATTGACCCGGAGGGCAAGGAATTCGCGGTCGACACTCCTCCGGAGGACGCAGTGGAGCTGACCGGCGCTGCTGATTCAGATGAATCCGTGCGCAAAGACGCCGTGGACATCGCCGCGGCTCTCAGCGAGAACGGGCGCGCCGCGGTGACATCCATCGAGGCGAAGTCGAAATACCAATTCGTGCTCAATCTCAAAGACGACCGCACCGTCGTGTGGGGCGCGAGCGAAGACAACAAAAATAAATCCCTGGCGTTGGACACCGTGCTTCAGCGCGAAGGAAAAGAATTCAACGTGACCAACCCGCGGCAGATCACCGTCAAATAGAGACGTTCAAATAGAGACGTTTCTACAAAAGTCCAGGTCATAAACCCTAAAGTATAGGTTGAGGGTGCCGACACGCCGAAAGAATTCGCCGAAATGCCGCATCGTTTAGTCATGATGGGAGGCGTCTTTGAATCACATGTCCCCGTTATCTGAAAGGCGAGCACACACCCATGACCTCACCTAGCAACTACCTCGCCATGATCCGCGTTGTCGGTGTCGGCGGCGGCGGTGTCAACGCAGTGAACCGCATGATCGAAGAGGGCCTGAAGGGTGTCGAGTTCGTCGCCATCAACACGGACTCCCAGGCACTCCTGTTCACCGATGCGGACACCAAGCTCGACATTGGCCGTGAGGCGACCCGCGGTCTCGGTGCAGGCGCTAACCCGGAGGTCGGCCGCACCTCCGCCGAGGACCACAAGCAGGAGATCGAGGAATCCCTCAAGGGTTCCGACATGGTCTTCGTCACCGCCGGCGAGGGCGGCGGCACGGGTACGGGCGCGGCACCGGTGGTTGCCGGCATCGCCAAGAAGATGGGCGCACTCACCATCGGTGTGGTCACCCGACCGTTCTCCTTCGAGGGCAAGCGCCGCACCCGCCAGGCGCTCGAGGGCATCGACGCTCTGAAGGAAGTCTGCGACACCGTCATCGTCATTCCGAACGACCGCCTGCTGCAGCTGGGTGAAGCAGACCTGTCGATGATGGAAGCGTTCCGCGCTGCCGACGAGGTGCTCTACAACGGTGTTCAGGGCATCACGAACCTGATCACCATCCCGGGCATGATCAACGTCGACTTCGCTGACGTTCGCTCCGTCATGGCCGATGCCGGCTCCGCGCTCATGGGCGTGGGCTCGGCCCGCGGCGAGAACCGCGTCATGGCTGCCACCGAGCAGGCCATCAACTCCCCGCTGCTGGAGACCACCATGGAGGGCGCCAAGGGCGTGCTCATCTCCGTGGCCGGCGGTTCCGATCTCGGCCTCATGGAAGTCAACAACGCCGCCTCCATCGTTGAGGAGAAGGCCGACGAAGATGCCAACATCATCTTCGGCACGATCATCGATGACAACCTGGGCGACGAGGTCCGCGTGACCATTATCGCCACCGGCTTCGACGAGAAGGCCAACGCTCGTCCGCAGGCACCGGGCCAGGAGCAGGCAGGCCAGGGCTCCACCCAGGTTGTGGAGACCCAGCAGGTCCAGGTTGAGCCGGCCGCTGCCGCCGAGACCCCGACTCCGGCACCGTCCTCGAGCTCCCTGTTCGAGTCCAGCGACCGTCAGGAACCCGCTGACGCACCCGTGGCTGAGGAGTACACGCCGCGCCACCGTTACGACGAATCCCGCGGCGGCCTGTTCACCAATTCCGACCGTGGCTCCGACCGTGAGTACGACCGTGAGTACCGCACGACCCGCCGCTACGAGGACACCCGCGATTCCCGCGGTGGTGATGACGACCTCGACGTGCCGGACTTCCTCCGGTAGTAGCCTTGGGTGTCATGATTGACACCACCAGCCGCCCCGTCCGCATGCTGTTCACCAGCCGTGCGGGCGGGGTTTCTGCATCCCCGTATGATTCCTTCAACCTCGGCGATCACGTCGGCGACGACGAGCGGGCAGTCTCAGCTAACCGTGCGCGTCTCGCCGATATCGCCGGGCTCTCCCCGGAGCAGTTCGTGTGGATGGAGCAGTTGCACACCAATAACGTCACCGTCGTCGACGGGCCGCAGGATGGCCCAGTCGAGGCGACCGACGCGATCGTGACCACCAAGCAGAACCTGGCGTTGTGCGTGCTGGTCGCCGACTGCGTTCCTGTGCTGCTGTCCGACCACAATGCCGGGGTAGTGGCGGCAGTGCACGCCGGACGACTCGGCGCCCGCAACGGGATCGTGCCGCGCGCGGTGGAGAAAATGCGAGAGCTCGGCGCAGAACCTGCGAATATTCAAGCGCTCCTCGGACCCGCCGCGGCGGGCGAATCCTACGAGGTGCCGCAAGAAATGGCCGATGATGTGGAGAAACACCTGCCGGGCTCCCGCACACGGACCAAGAAGGGCACGCCGGGGTTGGATATCCGCGCTGGCCTGGTGCGGCAGTTGATGGCGGCGGGCGTGACCCACATCGATGCGGATCCGCGCGATACCGTCACCGACGATTCCTTCTTCTCCTACCGACGTGAAGGTACCACTGGACGCCAGGCGGGCGTGATCTGGTTGACGGGCAAATCTGTTGATTCCGGGGAGGAGAACTAAGTGGAATTCACCGATGAGCGCCGTGCCGACATCGCGGCAAAATGGGAGCAGCTCCAGTCCCAGGTGCGCGCGGCCGAAGAAGAAGCGGGCCGGATGCCCGGCAGCGTGAGCATTCTTCCGGTCACCAAATTCCATCCGGCGTCCGATGTCGCCGTGCTGGCGGAACTGGGCATTGACCTCGTGGGGGAGAACCGCGAACAAGAGGCGCGCGGCAAGGTCGAGGAACTCACCGCCGCCGGAGTGGAGATGCGTTTCGCGATGATCGGCCAGATCCAGTCGAAAAAGGCCAATGCCGTCGCACGCTGGGCGAGCGAAGTCCACTCCGTCGATTCGGTGAACCTGGCGAACGGCCTCGACCGCGGGATGGGGCTGGCTCTCGAGCGCGGCGACCGCACCACGGACACATTGCCGTGCTTGATCCAGCTGTCATTCGACAACGACACCAACCGCGGGGGAGTGCCGCATGACGACGCAGAGCTGCTTGATTCCGTGGTCGCCGCCGTCGATACGGCCGAGCATTTGCTTTTCGACGGCTTCATGGTGGTCCCGCCCCGTGAGGCCGAGCCGGGGGAGGTGTTCGCGGCGTCGAAAAGCATCTGCGATGCATACGCGGAAAAGCTCGGCCGTTCCCTGCGGCTGTCAGCGGGAATGTCCGGTGATTTTGAAGATGCAATTGCTCACGGATCGACCGTCGTGCGTGTCGGAACCGGGCTGTTGGGAGCACGGCCCGTAGGCTGACGAACAACGCTAGATCGACTCCCCAAAACAGCCCGCGAACAGGAGACTTACGCGCATGTCCTTCTCTAACAGCCTCAAGGAATTCTTCGGCATCGGCCAGTACGACCCGGCAATGGACCCGTACTACGATGACCCGGCGTACGAAGAAGCTGGCGCCGGCGCGTACTCCCGCACCGCGACCGCTGCTGAGCCCCGCACCCGCGAGCGCGAGTACAGCTACGAGCCGCGCGACTACTCCGCGGCGATCATCAGCGTCCGTCCGCGCAACTACAACGACGCTAAGGAGATCGGTGAGCCGTTCCGTGATGGCGATGCAGTGGTCATGGACCTGTCCAACGTGGATAAGCCGACCGCAATGCGCCTGATCGACTTCGCTGCTGGCCTGTGCTTCGCTGCCCGCGGCAAGATGCACAAGCTGTCCCGCACCGGCGATGAGCATCTCGTGTTCGCCATCGTTCCGGAGAATGCGCGCACCACCGTCAGCGAGCTCGAGCGCGCTGCGCACATCCGTTAGTTCACTGCTAATTCATTTGGCGTACCCGCCTAGGTAGGGTGGGGTCCCGTGAATATGCTCGGAGCCGTTCTCTATTCAATCGTCGGTCTGTACACGCTTTTCGTGATCATCCGGCTGATCATCGAGATGATCCAGTCGTTCTCCAAGCACTTCGACCCGCCGCGCTGGTTCATGGTGGCGGGCGAGTTCTTCTTTGTTGTCACGGACCCGCCGATCAAACTCCTGCGCAGGTACATCCCGCCGCTGCCGCTCGGTGGCGTCGCGTTGGATGTCAGCGTGATCGTGCTGTTCCTCGCCCTCGCGGTGCTTCAAGCGTTGATCCGTGGCATCTTGCTGTAGTGGCAAAACTGCAGAGCGGTTAAATCCCGGAAAATAAAATTCTGAAACTCACCCTCGGGTAAACGTTGAGGGTATAACTACTGTCAGCTAGGCTTTAAGCCTAGACCGTGCCACTGGCCCGATCGGGGCTGGCAAAAAACGTCATTACTTGAAGGGAACGCAAATGCCGCTGACACCAGCTGACGTGCACAATGTCGCTTTCAGCAAGCCGCCGATTGGCAAGCGTGGCTACAACGAGGACGAAGTCGATCAGTTCCTCGACCTCGTTGAGGATACTCTCGCCCAGCTGCAGGATGAGAACGACGATCTTCGCGCACGCATCGAGGAGCTCGGCTCCGGCAGCGGTGCACCGGCTGCGGCAGCTGTCGCTCAGCCGTCCAACCAGGTTGACGAGAATGCGATCCGCCAGGAGATCGAGGCTAAGCTCCGCAAGGAGTACGAGGCACGTCTGAAGGATGCCGAGGACGAGGCCAAGGCAGCCCGTTCCCGCGCCGAGGCCGCAGATGCCGAGATTCGCTCCGCACGCGAAGAGGCTGCGCAGGCACGCAAGCAGGCCGAGGCATCCCAGAAGAGCGACGCACAGGCTCAGGGCATTTCCCGCCCGGTCAGCCAGCAGCAGCCGAAGACCACCGGCGAGGCACACATCCAGGCCGCTCGCGTTCTCGAGCTGGCGCAAGAGACCGCCGACCGTCTCACCCGCGAAGCTGCCGAAGAGTCCGAGCGCGTTGTTGCCGATGCACGCGCCAACGCCACCACTCAGGTGTCCGACGCAGAGAAGAAGGCCGCCGAGACCACCAAGGCCGCCGAGCAGCGTGCTAGCCAGCTCGTCAGCGACGCTGAGCGCAAGGCTGAGGAGACCACCAACGACGCTAACTCCCGCGCCGAGGCACAGATCCGCCAGGCTGAGGAGCAGGCTTCCAAGCTGAAGAGCGACGCTGAGCGCAAGCACACCGAGATCATGAACACGGTCAAGCAGCAGCAGACCGCACTCGAGTCCCGCATTTCCGAGCTGCGCACCTTCGAGCGCGAGTACCGCACCCGCCTGAAGACCCTGCTCGAGTCCCAGCTCGAGGAGCTGGAGACCCGCGGCACCTCCGCTCCGAGCGGCGATGTGACGCAGAAATAAGCGCTCTCTATAGTCAGTTTGCTGAGGCCCGACCGGTGAACCGGTCGGGTCATTTTGCTGTTAAACCAGCGTGTCTTCTGCCAACCTAAGTAAGTTAGGTTGAAGGGTGGAATTTTTGAACTTATTGGTTCAGACGATACAGGCGGAGGCGGACCAATCTTGGTATCTGGTGAACAGGATCTAATGCTGTTAGAGAGCTTGGCTGCGCAGGTGAGCGAAACTGAGACTATTGAGTTCAAAGAAAACCTCAGTGATGCAGAGAAAAGTGGCCGTTATATTTCCGCCCTGTCTAATTCTGCGGTGTTGCAAGAGCAACCACGCGGCTATTTGGTGTGGGGGATTGAAAATGCTACTCACGCGTTAGTAGGGACGCATTTCGACGCTGGTGCCGTGAAAGTTGGTAATCAATCGTTGGAACCGTGGCTGGCGTCAATGCTTGACCCTGTTCCCGGCTTTGTTTTTCGAAAGGTCGAGAAGGAAGGCAAGAAATTTGTAATTCTTGAGATTTGGCCAGCTCCCGGCAACGCCGTGAAGTTTAAGAATATTCCGTACATGCGGTTAGGCAGTCATGTGAAGCGCCTTGCTGACCATCCATCTGAGGAGAAGCGCCTTTATCGTCTGCTGACGGCGGGTTCGGTCGAGTCTCACATTGCTCGTGCTGACTTGCAGGTGGAGCAAGCAATTAAATTGATCGACACGGACCAGTATTTCTCTTTGCAAGGTTTGCCACGCCCGGATTCTGATGAACTAGTACGGGATCACCTACTGGCTGATGGTCTATTGAGTGAACAGCCAAACGGCCAGTACTCTGTCACAAACTTGGGTGCTTTGCTGTTCGCTAACGATTTAAGAGAGTTTCCCCAAGTACAAAGAAAAGCTTTGAGAGTTATCCGCTACCAGGGCTTTAATAAACTGTCCGCTAATAAGGAAAAGTTGTTCTTAGCGGGATATGCTTCGGGTTTTGAAGCGTATATGGAATATATCGAGGTGTTGATTCCCTCTAATGAATTCATTGGAGCGGCTCTTCGAATTGATAAGCCGATGTATCCGCTTGTTGCGGTTCGCGAACTAGTCGCAAATGCGCTGATCCATCAAGACCTTAGTTTCACTGGTGTTTCGCCGATCGTCGAGATTTATGACGATCGTATTGAGGTATCAAACCCCGGCGTACCGCTGATTGAACTAGACAGGTTCGTTGATTCGCCGCCCCGTTCCAGAAACGAAGCTCTTGCGTCTTTAATGCGCCGTGTGGGAATATGCGAAGAACGTGGCAGTGGCTGGGACCGCATCGCAGCAGAGGTTGAGCTGCATCAACTGCCCGCTCCGCGAGTGCGTACTTCAAGTGAGAACACGATTGTTCAGCTTCAGTCCCCGCGTGAATTATCAAAGATGGACAATGAAGAGAAGGCGTGGGCAGTCTACCTGCATTCCTGCCTTCAGTACGTATCGAATTCAGATACGAATAATCAATCGATTCGTGAACGGTTCGGGCTATCGGCTAAACAAAGTCAGAAGGCAAGTTCTCTCATACGGCTTGCCATGGATTATGAGTATCTGATCCCGAAGGACCCTAACGCTGGCCGAAAGAATATGCGCTACCTTCCGTACTGGGCTCGGTAAGGCTCTCAAGTTTGTTATAAATGTATTTTCCTTCTGACATCATTCAGCCCTTTGAACTGCAGGTTTCTTTTTCGCTTCAGAGCTCCGGTGCGTGCCGTGTTCTTAAAAAATGTGCCATCTAAGCGTGATTGAAACAGCATGTTGAACTACCCATTGCGCACTGCTTGAAGGGGAGAGCTACACTGACCCATGTCAGAACCAGACACGCATTGATCCGGCCATCACTGGGGAGCGTTTCCGGAAGAACAGCCATACAGCCTATTTCGCGCCACTGGCCCAGTAGAACCGGACGTGCATAGGGATACGTCAATCCTTCACCACAATGAAGTGGGAATTTCCCCATCCGGGAAGTTCCAAGCGGGGTGGTACCGCGCAGCCTGCTGCGTCCCCGCGCGATGATGTGCGTGGAGGAATCATGGCAGACAAGCAAGGTGTCGGCGGCGTGTACCCCAAGGTCGATATGACCGGGGGCTCGTCGAAATTCCCGGAGATGGAGCAGATCGTCCTGGATTATTGGAACCAGGACGGCACTTTCCAAGCCAGCCTTGAAAACCGCGAGGGCTGCGAGGAATACGTCTTCAACGACGGCCCGCCTTTCGCGAACGGTCTGCCGCACTATGGCCACCTGCTCACCGGTTATGTGAAGGACATCGTTCCGCGCTACCGCACCATGACGGGCTACCATGTACCGCGCGTGTTCGGCTGGGACTGTCACGGCCTGCCCGCCGAGCTTGAGGCGGAGAAGCAGCTGGGCATCACCGACAAGGCCCAGATTGAGGACATGGGTCTGGCCAAGTTCAACGAGTACTGCGGCAAGTCGGTGATGCACTACGCCGACGAGTGGGAGGACTACGTCACCCGCCAGGCACGCTGGGTGGACTTCAACAACGGCTACAAGACGATGGACCCGGAATACATGGAGTCCGTCATGTGGGCATTCAAGGAGCTCTACGACAAGGGCCTGATCTACCAGGGCTTCCGCGTCCTGCCGTATTCCTGGGCCGAGCACACGCCGCTGTCGAACCAGGAGACGCGCCTCGACGACGCGTACAAGGAGCGCCAGGATCCGACGGTCACCGTCACGTTCCCGATCAAGGATGCCAAGGGGCACGAGGAGCTTATCGACGCCGCCTTCATCGGCTGGACCACCACCCCCTGGACGACGCCGTCGAACTTGGCTCTCGCTGTTGGGCCGGAGATCGAGTATGCACTGGTGCGCGTGGGCGAAGACACCTCCGTGCCGGAATTCGCCGGTGCGAAGCTGGTCTTGGCGTCTGACCTGATCAAGGCCTACGCCAAGGAGCTGGGGGAGAACCCGGAGGTGCTGGCCACCTACCGCGGAACCGATTTGGAGGGAATCACCTACGAGCCGCTCTTCGACTACTTCGCCGATGAGCCGAATGCCTTCCAGGTGCTGCTGGCCGATTACGTCACCACGGAGGACGGCACCGGTGTCGTCCACCAGGCACCCGCCTTCGGTGAAGACGATATGAATACCTGCGAGAAGTACGGCATCGGCCTGGTCATCCCGGTCGACGCGGACGGCAAGTTCACCTCCCAGGTTCCCGAATATGAGGGCAAGCTCGTCTTCGACGCTAACCGCGACATCATCCGCGACCTGAAGGCCCGCGGCCGTGTCGTGCGCGACCAGACCATCGTTCACTCCTACCCGCACTCCTGGCGTTCCGGCGAGCCTTTGATCTACATGGCTTTGCCAGCATGGTTTGTCAAGGTCGTCGACATCCGCGACCGCATGGTGGAACTGAACCAGGAGATCGACTGGATCCCGTCGCACATCCGTGACGGCCAGTTCGGCAAGTGGCTGGAGGGCGCCCGCGACTGGAATATCTCCCGCACCCGTTACTGGGGTTCCCCGGTGCCGGCGTGGGTGTCCGACAACCCGGAATACCCGCGCGTGGATGTCTACGGCTCCCTCGATGAGCTGGAGGCCGACTTCGGCGTCCGTCCGGAATCACTGCACCGCCCGTACATCGATGAGCTGACCCGCCCGAACCCGGACGACCCGACTGGGAAGTCCACCATGCGCCGCGTCCCGGATGTTCTGGACTGCTGGTTCGAGTCCGGCTCCATGCCATTTGCGCAGTACCACTACCCGTTCGAGAACAAGCAAGAATTCGACACCCGCCAGCCGGCGGACTTCATCGTCGAGTACTCCGGCCAGTCCCGCGGCTGGTTCTACGTCCAGCACGTGCTGTCCACCGCACTGTTTGACCGTGTGGCGTACAAGCAGGTCGTCGCCCACGGCATCGTGCTCGGCGAGGACGGCCTGAAGATGTCCAAGTCCAAGGGCAACTACCCGGACGTGAAGGAAGTCTTCGACCGCGACGGCTCGGATGCGATGCGCTGGTTCCTCATGTCCAGCCCGATCCTGCGCGGCGGCAACCTGATCGTCACCGAGCAGGGCATCCGCGACGGCGTGCGCCAAGCGATTCTGCCGTTCTGGAATGCCTACACGTTCCTGCAGCTCTACTCCGACCGTGAGGCAACCTGGGATACCAGTTCCGATAACGTGCTGGACCGCTACATCTTGGCCAAGCTGCACGACATGGTGAAGAACACCAGCTCAGCCCTCGAATCCACTGATATCTCCGGTGCATGCGAGGAAGTCCGTCTCTTCGCCGACACTTTGACCAACTGGTACGTGCGCCGCTCCCGCGACCGCTTCTGGGCGGGCCAGGACGAGCACCCGGAGGCATTCAATACCCTCTACACCGTGCTCGAGGTCCTTGCCCGGACCGCGGCTCCGCTGCTGCCGTACATCACCGAGGTCATGTGGCGCGGTCTCACCGGCGAACGCTCCGTGCATCTTGCCGATTACCCGAATGCGGACGACTTCCCGGCCGACGACGAGCTCGTCGCCGCGATGGACACCACCCGCGCTGTGTGCTCCGCTGCGTCCTCGCTGCGCAAGGCGAAGAAGCTGCGTAACCGCCTGCCGCTGCCGGGCCTGAAGGTCGCCCTGCCGGAGGCGGACACACTCGCCCCGTTCGAGTCGGTCATCCGTGACGAGGTCAACGTGAAGAACGTCGAACTCACCCAGGACGTCGCTTCCGCCGGTTCTTTCGACGTCGTCGTCAACGCGAAGGTCGCCGGCCCGAAGCTGGGCAAGGACGTCCAGCGCGCGATCAAGAACGTCAAGGCCGGCAATTACGTTCACGATGGCGAGAACGTCGTCGTCGACGGCGACCTGGTGCTCACTCCGGATCTGTACACCGAGCGCCTCGTCGCCGCAGACCCGGATTCGACCGCGCGCGTGGAGGGCATGGACGGCCTCGTCGTCCTAGACACCACCCTCACCGAGGAGCTGGAGGCCGAGGGCTGGGCCGCCGATGTCATTCGCGGCCTGCAGGACGCCCGCAAGAACGAAGGGCTTGAAGTCTCCGACCGCATTTCGGTCACCCTCCACGTCCCGGCGGACAAGGAGGAGTGGGCCAACCGCCACGCCGACCACATCGCGGCTGAGACGCTGGCCACCTCGTTCACCGTCACCACCGACGCCCACGATGCCGGCCACAAGGTCCTCGACGGCGTCACCGCGAACGTGACCAAGAACGGCTAAAAAAGAACAGCTAGCAAGCGCGCTTACGCCAAACACCTACTTCAGGCCACCTATCCACAACGTCGCGGAAAACCTCGCCGCAGAGCCCACGCTGTGAACAGGTACCTAGGAGTAGGTGTTTAGGCTTTTGTGGAGTTCAAGAGAAAAGACGTGGGGCACTTAAACGTCTTTCTCAAATGGATGGTGGACCGATTGGTCAACATGCGCATCATTTTCGGAGCGAAAACGCGCGTAGTCAACCTTTGGCGCGTTCTGAAAAGCTTCTAAGAGATCTTCTTTGAGCGCGTAGTACGGGCGTCGCGTCAGACGGTTATCCTGCAGTTCTTTCGCATCTGCCATGGTCAAAGTGTAACTCGTTGCTGCAAATGGGATCTTCAACCCGAACCTGCGGTCACCGGGCCTTCCGGCCTACGCTGGAATGGCTATGAATCGCTGGGTGCTGCACATCGACATGGACGCGTTCTACGCGTCCTGCGAGCAGTTGACCCGTCCGACGCTGCAGGGCCGGCCGGTGTTGGTCGCCGGGGTAACGGGTCGCGGAGTGGTCGCGGGTGCAAGTTACGAAGCGCGCAAATACGGGGCGCATTCGGCGATGCCGACGTATCGCGCGGTCCAGCTCGTCGGGCCGAAAGCCGTGCTGGTCACGCCGCGTCGGCCGGTGTACACCACGGCATCGCGCCGGGTCTTCGGGGTCATCGCGCGCCGGGTCGACGTCGTCGAGCAGCTGTCCATCGACGAGGCGTTCCTCGAGCCGCGTGAACTCGCGGGAGCGTCCCCCGACGAGGTCAAAAACTGGGCGGATAATCTTCGCGAAGAGATCCGCACGGAGACAGGTCTGCCCAGCTCCATCGGGGCGGGAACAGGCAAGCAGTACGCGAAGATCGGTTCGGGCCTGGCCAAGCCGGACGGCACGTTCATCATCCCGCGCGAGAAGCAGACGGAGATCCTCCACCCGCTGCCCGTCGGCGAATTATGGGGTGTCGGGCCCGTGACCGCGAATAAGCTCACCGGCATCGGGGTGGAGTCGATCGGCGATTTCGCGGCCATGAGCGAGCGCGAAGTGGAAGTAGCGCTGGGCGGGGTCGTAGCCAAGCAGCTGTGGACGCTGGCCCGCGGCATCGACGACCGCGAAGTCGCGCCGCGCGCGGAGTCGAAGCAGATCTCCGCCGAGCACACCTACCCGCGCGATCTGACAACGAAGAGCGAGGTCGAGGCCGCCATTAGGCGCGCGGCGGAAGGAGCGCACAAGCGGTTGCTTATCGACGGCCGCGGTGCCCGCACCGTCACCGTCAAACTCAAGATGGCTGATTTCCACATCGAATCGCGTTCCAGCACCTTGACCTACGCCACCGATGACATAGACACGCTCACGGCGGCGGCGTTCCGCATCGCCCGCTACCCGGACGAGCTCGGACCGATCCGTCTCGTCGGTGTGGGATTTTCCGGGTTAGAGACCGTCATGCAAGAAGTGCTCTTCCCGGAGCTCGACCGGGCGAATTTGCCCGAGCCGCAGACGGGGGAGATCCTTCCGGTCATGCCCACCGGCACGCGCGCGTGGGCGGCGACGCAGGATGTCCACCACTCCGAATTCGGCCACGGCTGGATTCAAGGAGCGGGTCACGGGTTCGTCACCGTACGGTTCGAGACCCGCGCGACAGGCCCTGGCCCGGTGAAGAACCTCCGCGCGGACGATCCCGATTTGAGCCCCGCCGACCCTGTCGCGTCGTTGGCATGGGAGGACTGGCTGGCTACGACTGAGGATGCTCCGGCCCAGATGGACGATGCCCCGGCGCCGGGTGAGCCGAACGCGGAAGGCTGAGCCGGGCGATGACACCTCCGCCGCGGCGCGGGGTGAGATCGAGGTGGCCGTGGTGGGAGGTGGCGATGGCGTCCACAAGCGCGAGTCCGAGACCGTGACCGGGCCCGGCTACTCGGTTCGCGCCGCGGGCGAAAGGTTCTTTGAGCTGGTTCAACTGCTCCGCGCTCAATTCGGGTCCGCCGTTAGACACTTCGATGACCGCCGTAGTTGCGTCAGTGAACAGACGCAGCTGTGTAGTTCCCTCCGTCCCGTGCGCATGCGCATTGCGCAGCAGGTTGTCCACGGCTTGGCGAATGAGAACAGGGTCGCCGGCGACGGTGACTGGTGCATCGCCGTGAGAGCTATCTGTGTCGGTCGTGGAGGTGATTGCGGAGACGGGCAGCGCATCGGTGAGGTCGAAGACCGACACATTTGGTGTCTGGGCGCGCGCGAGATCGAGGAGCGCGGAGACGGTTTCGGAGCTGCGCGCGTTCACGGTGCGAATCTGGGTGAGCGCCGCGCGCATCTCGTCTTCGCCGGCTTCGGGGGCAAGCGCCACGTCGGCGACGGTCTGAATGGTGGCGATGGGCGTTTTCAACTCATGCGACGCGTTGGCGGAGAAACGCTGCTGGCTGGCAATGGAAGCGGCGAGTGAATCCAGCATGGTGTCGAGTGCGTTGGCGAGGTCGCCGACCTCGTCGTTAGCGCCGGCGTAGCCCGTGCGTTGGTCCAAGTTCCCGGCGGTGACCTGACGCGCAGATTGCGCGATACCGGTCAAGGGAGTGATCGCCCAGCCAGCGACGAACCAGCCGATCGCGCCAGCCAACACGGTGAGAACAGCCAGCGTGGTCAGCGACACCGTGAGCACGACCTTCAAGATGTCGTCTGTGACAGGAACGGCACCGCTGATCGCCGCATCGTCGGAGAAGACTGCTTCGAACGGCACCGGAGTGAGCTTCAAATAGGCGTACATCACCGCGATGAGAATGCCGCCGACACCGGCGACGGTGAGAACGAATAGCAAAGTGATGCGGGCGCGCAGGCTCAACGCTTTTTTCATGAGTCCATCTCCGCTTTCATGAGTCCATCTCTGCGGGGTCGGCGGCGAAATACCCTTCGCCAGGCAGAGTGTGAATGATCCATGGTTCGCCGAGCTTGCGCCGCAAATACGAGATGGTCACACGCGGGGAGTTGGTGAAGGGGTCGGCGTTGGCATCCCACGCTTCCTCGAGCAGCTCCTCGGCGGAGAGCACCGCGCCGCCGGCCTCCATGAGGACTTTGAGGACGGCGAATTCTTTGGGGGACAGGTTGATCTCGTTACCGGCGCGCATGACGCGCTTGCGGGTCTCGTCGAGACGCACGTCCCCGCACACCAGCACTGAATTGCGCTGCGGGGAGGAGCGGCGCGACAGGGCGGTCACGCGGGCGATGAGTTCGGGCAGCTCGAAAGGCTTGGGCAGGTAGTCATCGGCGCCGAGCTCGAAACCGCTCAAGCGGTCGTCCAATGTCCCGGCGGCGGTGAGCATGAGCACTCGGATATGCGGGTAGTCAGCGACGATCCGTGCGCAGATCTCATCGCCATGCACGCCGGGTAGGTCGCGGTCGAGAACCACGACATCCACATCTGCGGCGTGGGAGGTGAGGTGGGTCAGGGCTTGTGTGCCGTCGTAAAGCGCGGAAGCGTCGAAATTCTCCCTGCTCAACGCGGTCGCTATAGCGTCGGCGAGGAAGGTCTCGTCTTCGACGATGAGTACGCGCGAGGTCATGTTTTGTGATCTTAACGCTCTCGCAACATCGCCCTGAATAGCGTGCGAAGCATGCCAAAACGGATTGTAGGAATCGATGTGTGCCGCGCGGTCGCGCTCATCGCGATGATGGCCGCGCATTTGACGACGACGGGCGCGAACACCCTCGGGATCACCGGTCAGTTGCTGTACGGCTTTCCCGCGGCACTGTTCGCCTTCCTGGCGGGTATGTCCATGAAGCTCATGGCGCGTTCTGCTGGGCCGCTGCAGTTCACCGTTCGCGGGGTGCTGCTCATCGCGCTGCACTTTGCGCTCGTGCCGTTTGCGGGCGAGATCACCGTCGTCCTGCTTCCCATTGGCATGTCCATGATCGCGCTCGGGTGGATCACTGGCTGGGACGTGCGCGCGAAACTCGCGCTGTGCGTGGCGCTGTCGGTGGCCTCGGGGCTGATCTACCAGTTCGGTCTCGAACCGTGGTCGCTCTTCGGTCCGCCGTATCCGCTGGTGATGTGGGCGGCGTTGATGACCGCGGGAATGGTCGCCGAAGAACGTGTTTTGCCCTCGCGCACCGCCACTGTTGTTGCGGCTGTGGCTGGCGCCGTTATCGCCGCGCTCGTGGTGGTCGTGCGACTGAACTTCATCGTGCCGTCCGCATGGCTGGAGCCGAACGGGCATACCGGCGGGCTGCTGGATATTGCCGGTTCGGTCGGCATGTCACTCGCCGTGCTGGGCCTGTGCAGTTTTGTCCCGCGGTCGTGGGTGATGCAGCCGCTCGGTTCGATGTCGCTCACCATCTACTGCCTGCACATGCTCAGCGCCCAGTGGCTGAGCTTCACCGTCAGCGTCATCATCGCCGCTGTCTTCGCCGTCGCGTGGTCGGCCTTCTTCCGCCGCGGACCGATGGAATCGGCGATGCGCTGGTGCATCGACCGAATCACAGCTCTGGTGCCAAAGCCGGCATCAACCTCGTAGAACTCTTTGAAGGAGAATCATGAAACTCACTCGTACTCATAGTCGCATTGCCGCACTCGCACTGACTGCTTTGCTGGTGTCGCCGACACCTGCGTGGGCACTGGACAGCAAAGACATGGCTGGTTCGACCCCGGAAGCCGGCACTGTCGTCTCGCTGCGCATGGAAGACAACGAGCCGGATGACGGCAGCTGCACCGGCACCGCGATCGCCCCGCACTGGGTGGTCACCGCGCGCCACTGCATGGAGATGTTCAACAAACCCGGCGGCACTGTTCGCACCGGGGAGGGCGACCAGCAGCGCATGTACAAAGTCGACCGCTGGGAGAAGGCGCCCCGCGGCGATATCGGCCTGGTGCACACCGAGGAGCCGATGCAGCTCGAGCACTTCGCTGAGGTCTCCCATGACGAACTGAAAAACGGGGAGGTCACGGTGTACGGCTGGTCGTCGGAGGGCACCGGCGGTTCGAAGACCCTGCCCGTTGCAAAGGGCGATGCCGATACCTCCGCAGGCGATCAAGCACCCGCGCTTTTCGACGCCCCGTCGGCTGCCGTGGTCTCGCTGAAAAACGGCGCGCGCATCCAAGGCGGCGACTCGGGCGGCCCGATCTTCGCCGACGGGAAGGTCGCTGCTGTGATGTCTGCCGGGCTTTTCGACGACCCGGACAACCCCTCCGAAGAAGACCTCATGAGCAACCCGAAGGTGGCCGTGTCCCCGGTAGCGGACCAGGCGGAGTGGATCGAAAAGACCGTTGCCGGTGAAGAAACAGGATCTGGGGAGGCCGCAGCAGCTGGCGAAGAAGCAGCGTCCGGCGAAGAAGCAGGATCTGAGGCTGTTTCCGGTGCTGACACCATGACGACGGCTGATGACGGTGCCCGTCAGATGCCGGTGAGCCTGTGGATCATCCTGGGCAGCGTCGTCATCATCGCTGGTGCGGTGGTGTGGCGCCTGAGCCGTCGATAAGCGTGCGCGGGTCGATACCTGCCGATAGCGCTGCGGCGAGGGCGATACGTGCCTGACCGGCGCGCAACCACCCGGCCGGAATCGCACCGCGGTCCCCGAGCGTTGCGCCGCCGCCGGCACCGCCATAGGCGAATTCCACCTTGCCGTGCGGCACGACGGTGGTGACCACCACTGGAATCCCGGCGTCCAGTGCACGGTGCAGCGCCTGGCCCATCTGCTCCGAGACATTGCCGGAGCCCATGCCCTCGACCACGATGCCGTCGGGGGCCATCCCGATCACCGCGTCGACGATGTCCCCGTCGGCGCCGGCCCACCCGGCCACGATCGGGATTTTCATTCCGGCAAGCCGCACAGGCTGGATCGGAGCGGGGCGAGGCGGATTCTCGTCGCCGGTTGATCCGGTGGTGGGGCGGAAGGCATCCAGTGCGTGTGTGTCCGCCTTGACTAAGCCCCGCGCCGGGGTGATGTTGCCGCCGAATGCCACGACGACACCAGAAGCGCAGCGGCGGTCAGTGGCGTCGCCTGAGACAGCTCCAGAGATGTAATCCGCGGCAGCACGCAGGTTGCCCGGGCCGTCGGGGGTGTCGGCATCGGCGGCGCGTTGCGCACCCGTGACCACGACCGACTTAGCCGGGTTCGTGTGGAATAGATCGAGTGCAAAAGCAGTCTCCGCCATCGAATCGGTGCCGTGGGTGACCACGACGCCGGCGACGGATGGATCGGCGAGTTGCTCGTGAACGGTGGCGATAAGGGCATCGACATCCGCCAGAGTCATCGACGACGAATCCAGGGCGCGGACGTCGACTGGACGGCACGGCGCAGTGATACCGGCGGATTCGATCAGCTCTTCGGCAGTGCGGCGGGGCACGAGCGCGCCGGTCTCGTCTGCCTCACAGGCGATGGTTCCTCCAGTGGCGACCACAGCGATTTCTAACGCATTCATGAACTTCAGATTAGGCGCGCCGATTAGTCCTAAACCAACTGGCACCGGTAACGTTAGGCCAGTTAACGGAATTCAAGGAGAGATAAATGAACGCACCGACTACCGCACGGAAATTCGCCGCCATCGCGGCTGCGTTCGGCGCTGCAATGACCCTCGCGGCGTGCTCGAACGACGAGACCGGATCCGACTCGGACACTGCCACCGAGACCAACACGGCTTCGCAGCAGGCAGCCCCGGCTGCTGAGAAGCCGACCGCTGAGCAGCTCAACGAGGTGCTCGCACGTGCCACCAACCCGGAACTGCCGATGGAAGAGCGCGTGAAGACGGTTCAGGGCGGCGAAAATGCCCGCGAGCTTTTCGACGTCATGACGCAGGCAAAGAAGGAGTCCGGCGCGGACTTCCAGGTCGTCGAACCGATCTTGCCGGGTTACACCCCGAATGAGGTCCTCGCCGCCGTGAACTTCACGCAGCCGGACCAGGGCCCGTCTGTGGCTGAGAACGTCTCCTTCATCTTCGAAGATGACACCTGGAAGCTGTCCCAGTCCTGGGCCTGCACCCTGATCACCAACACGGTGACTCCGGAGCAGGTCCCGGCAATGTGCAACGCCCAGGCAGGCCAGGACGGCCAGGCCCCGGCGCAGGGCGGTCCGGCCCCGGAGGGCCCGCAGCAGGGCGCTGACGGCGCACAGGCTCCGGCGCAGGGCGGTCCGGCACCGGAGGGCCCGCAGCAGGGCGCAGACGGTGCACAGGCTCCGGCACAGGGCGGCGCACCGGCCCCGGCATTGTAAAGAACACGAAGTCACTGAGCACTGCTATTGAGCATTGCTCGGTGACTTCGCTCAGTCTTCTTCGCGCCACACCTCCTCGGTCCACAGCGTGGACAGGGTGAGAAGTGTGGCGCGTCCGTCTTTCTGGGCGATGCGCTGGCGCCAACGGCGACGGATCCACCGGTCGTGGCTGGTGATGATCACGGTGCCGGGGAAATCCACCAGGGCGGCCTCGAGCTCCTCGGCTAAGGCGAGGGAGAGGTGGTTGGTGGGCTCGTCGAGAAGCAACAAATCCGGCGGAGAGCACAAGATCTTGCCCAAGGAGACGCGGCGGCGCTGGCCGAGCGAGAGGTCCTTCAGCGGCATTGCGGCCTGCGCTGATGTCATGAGCCCCATGTCGACGATTCCCGGCACGATATCGGCACCGGTGACGGAGAGATCCGTCCATGAATCGTCCTGTTCCAGGCGGGCAACGCTCATTTCCTCCGGCATGACGAGCTCGCCGGAATAGTCGGTGAGCTCGCCGTCCAGAATCTTCAGCAGGGTCGATTTGCCGGAGCCGTTCGGGCCCTCGACAAGGAGCTGTGCGCCGGGCTGGACTTTGAGGTTCAACGGTGCGAGACGGTCAGGGACCGCGAGTTCGTTCGCGACGACGGCGGGAACGCCGAGGGAGGTCGCGGTGTGTTCCGGGATGCCGGTGAAACGCAGCGGCTTCGGGGGAGCAGGGATCTGGTACCGCTCCAATTCCTCGAGGCGGTTCTCGGCGGCGCGGCGACGGTTGCCCACGGTCTTGGCGGCGCGGTCGGCATAGAACTTCGCGGCTTTGCGGACCTCGGATTTCGATTCCTGCGAGTGGAAGATGTCCTCCGCCGACTGCTCAGCGGCTTTTTCCAGTCGCTCGCGCTCGTGTTCCTGGGCGGCATAGTCGGCGGCCCAGCGCTGACGGCGCTGCTCGCGTGCCTTCAAATAATCGCTGAAGGAACCGCTGAAACGCGCACCCTGGCGGGTTTCTTCGCCCATACCGCCCTCCGCACCGAGACCCGGGTCGAGGTCGACGAGTGCATCGCAGACCGCGTCGAGGAAATAACGGTCGTGGGAGGCGGCGAGCACGGGGCCGGAAAAAGACTCGAGCTCGCCGACGAGAAAGTCCACAGCTTCATCGTCGAGGTGGTTCGTCGGCTCGTCGAGCACCATCGCGTCCACTGGGCGCAGCAGGAGAGTAGCCAGAGCGAAACGGCGGCGCTGCCCGCCGGACATCTCACCCAGCGGAGTGGACAGATCCACATTGGCCAGTCCGAGACCTGCCAAGACGGCGGCGATGCGGGCATCGAGCTCCCATACGCCGGAATTCTCAGCCCTGGCCAGTGCGAGATCGAATTCATCTGCTAAGCGTGTGTTTTCCGGGTCTTCCGCCATCGCGCCGGAGAGATCCGCAATGGCGCGCTCAACGCCGCGGAGCTCGTCCACGGCGGCGTCGATAAGCATGCTCGCGGGTTCCGTGAACGGCAGCGAGGTCTCCTGGGCGATGAACCCCGTCACTGGCGGGGTGACCAGCGCTCCGGCGGTGGGGGTGAGGTCGCCGGAGATGACGCCGAGGAGCGTCGACTTGCCCGCGCCATTCTCGCCGATCAGGCCGGTGACCGAACCGGACGGCACAGCGAAGGAGATGTCCGTGAGCACGCGGTGGCCGTCTGGGTACGTGAATGAGATTCCGTCGAGTCCGATGTGGAGTGGGGCAGGCATGATGGCTTATTTTCCGTATCGTGTCGCGGTGGTGATGTCCTGGACCACCTTGAAGTCTGGGTTTTGGCCGGTATAGACCAGCCGTGTCGTCGCGGCATTCTGGCCGGCGACGGGGATCGGTTTTGTCAGGTCGACCGTGATCTCCGCTTGCGATGTCGTGCTCGTGCTTTCGGTTTCGAGCTGTACTGTATCGCGATCGTCTTCAATCCCATCGGGGTTAGGCCCGAAGCTAGAGGGGCCTTGTGGCAGCTCCTCCGAAATATCAAGGTCGAGCGTGACCGTGGACCCCTCGATTTTCGTGACCGTGTAAGTGGTCGTGCGGTTCATCGAGGTCTGCCCAGTCGTGCGCGCCTCCGCCGTCCACGATGCGCCTTCGCCGACCTCCTCGCGGGGGAAGACCGGCATGGTGGATAGAAGCTGGAGCAAACCGCGCTCGAGGCGTTCGCGGTCCTCGTCGCTGCTTCCTTCTTCCGGGAGCAGCTTCACGTCGTTGATCTGCCCGCTCGGGTCGGCGGACCAGCGCATGCTAAAACCTTCGGCGACAACGTCGGTGGTCTCCCCGTTGCTGGTGGCCTCGAGCTGCAGCGACTGTGCGTCAGTGGCGCTGGGTTCCGGTGCCTTGGGATCGACCTTGTCCGTGGCCACGCGGCCCTGGTAGATGCCGTTTATGGTCTCGATCCCGGTGGTCTGCTCCGCGCCTTCGGTCGCGTAAGCGAGCACCTTCTTCTCGCCCTCGCCGGCGTTGACGAGCGTGACACGTCCCGGGTCGACGTTGAATGCGGGGACCTCCGCGAACGGGTCGGCATCCTGCGACGAGCACGCGGAAAGCACCGCGGTAGCGCCTACCGCGCCCGCGATCATGATTGCTTGCAGATACCTAAAGCTCACACATTGAACCTACCGCACACGTAACCGACTACAGTAAGGCGACGATGAGCACCTCTACTTCGCAGAAGCCCAACAGCGCCCGCGGAACCACTCGCCGCCGGACCGTGGCAATGGTCGCCGGCATCATGGTCGCCGTGGGGCTCGTGGACCAGGTGGTCAAACAGATCATGGTCACAACCCTGACCCCCGGTGAGCCCGTCGCGGTAATCGGGGACTGGTTCCGCTGGCTGCTGTTATTCAACTCCGGTGCCGCGTTTTCCATGGGGCAGGACCTCACCTGGCTGATCACCGCGATTCAGCTCGCCTTCGTCATCGGTGCGCTCGTGTTCGCGCACCGCCTCCACAACCGCTGGGAGGTCCTCGGCATCGCGCTCATTGCCGGCGGTGCGCTGGGCAACCTCATCGACCGCCTGTTCCGCCCGCCGGGATTCTGGTTCGGCCACGTCGTGGACTACATTTCCGTTGGCGATTTCGCCGTGTTCAATCTCGCGGACACCGCCATCAACATCGGGGTTGCCGTGTTCATTCTCGCCCTGTTTTTCGCCAAGGATGAAGAGGCCACGGCCGAGAAGGACGAGTCATGACCAGCGGTTACAGGTCGATCACGGTTCCGGAGGGACTCGACGGCATGCGTGTCGACGCCGCCGTGGCCAAGGTCTTCGGCGTGTCACGCTCGGTTGCGGCGGATCTCGATGTGCTTATCGACGGCACCGTGGTCCCTAAATCCACCCGCCTCACCCCCGGGCAGACCCTCGAGGTGACCCTGCCGGAACCCAAGACCGTGCCCATGCCGAAGGACGAACCGGTGGAGGGGTTGGAGATTCTCTACGACGACGAGGATGTCATCGTCGTGGACAAGCCCGTCGGTGTGGCGGCTCACCCGACGCTCGGTTGGGAAGGCCCGACCGTCGTCGGCGGCTTAGTGGCCATGGGCTTCCAGCTACCTGACGCCGGTCCGCCCGAGCGCAAAGGCATCGTCCAGCGCCTCGATGTGGGCACCTCCGGCGTGATGGTCGTGGCCAATTCGATCCCCGGCTACTCAGTGCTCAAGCGGGCCTTCAAGGAACGCACCGTGGAAAAGACGTATCACGCGGTGGTTCAAGGATTGCCTGATCCGATCGTGGGCACCATCGACGCGCCGATCGGGCGCCATCCATCTTCCGGGTGGAAATTCGCCGTAACGCAGGACGGCCGGCCGTCGGTGACGCACTACGAGGTGATCGAGGCGTTCCGTGAAGCGAGTCTGCTCGAGGTCCACCTGGAAACCGGCCGGACCCACCAGATCCGCGTGCATATGTCTTCGGTCGGCCACCCGTGTGTCGGGGACCCGATGTACGGCTCCGATCCGAACCTGACCAAACGGCTGGAACTCAAACGCCAGTGGCTGCACGCCACCGGGCTCGGTTTCACCCACCCCGGAACAGGGAAGTGGATGGACGTCACCTCGCCGTACCCGGAGGATCTCCAACGGGCCGTCGAAAAGCTGCGCGCATGAACCGGCGTGAATTCGCGGCGGGCGCAGCCTTAATCCTCGGTGCTGTTGCCGCCGGTGTGCTCGTGGCACTCATCTCCGCGCTGGGCACCCGCACGCGCTTCGAATCGGTCCCGCTTGGCGACACGTTGGGGCAGGACAACGGCGAGACTTTCGCAGAGTATGTCGAACGCGCGGACCGCTCGCTGGCTGAGGCACCGGATGACGAGCCGGTCTTCGCACTTGTGACCTTTGCTGCTGATGCTTCTGCGGAGGAGGCCTCCGCGGTGCTCGAACCCGTGCGAAGGGTCGACGCCGTGATTCCGCCCAATGCTCCGCTCAAGCCCGTCGGCGAACCGGAGGAGGGGCGCGACAGGACCGATATCTTCCGGATCGCGGTGGACGGCGACATTGCCGGCGCCGTCGTCCACGACACCGGCGATGTGCTGCGCGCGCTGTCCTCCGGCGACAGGATCGCCTCTGTCGAGGCCCTTCCATCCGATGCCGTGTGGGGCGCTTTCGGGGTACGTTCAGTGAATATTCAGGCTCGTTAAGCGCCTATCGGTGAGGCCTTCCGAACGTGTAAGGTCATTGAAGGTTAATTTTCGATCCTTAAACGAGGAGATGAGACGTGTCAGCTATCCGTAAAACCGGGGCGTCGATCGCTATCGCTTCGACCCTGTTCTTCGCAACGGCGTGCGGTCTGGGCGGAGGCGGCGGCGACAAGGAAGATGGAGCCTCCCTCGGCGCTGGCGAATACGATGTCGTGGCCAAGGAAGAAGTGGTCAACAGCATCATCGTCGACGGTTCGATCGCCCCGATTCGTCAGGCTGGCATCTCCACCACGCTGCAGGTTCCGGTGGAGAAGATCCACGTCGGCGTCGGCGACAAGGTGAAGCAGGGGCAGCTCCTGGTCACCATGGACACCTCCTCGATTGAGCGCGAGATCGACGCCCAGCGTCAGGCGAACGAGCAGCTGACGAGCCAGGGCCAGGCCGGCGGGGAACCCGTCGAGATGACCGCCGCGTCGAACAACGTGAAGCGGATGGTCGATGACGCGCGCAAGACGATCGACGACTGCATCAAGCAGGTTCTGCCCGGCCCCGCCCCGGCACCCCAGCCGGCACCTGCTCCGGAAGAGAAGGGCCCGTCCCGCGAGCAGATCGAAAAGGCGTTGAGCGAAGCCCACGAGCAAGGCCGCGCCCAGGGCGCACAGGAAGCGCAGGACGCACTGCAGCAGCAGGCACAGATGGGTGGCGGCGGCGGAATGCCGGGCCAGGACGGCATGTCTGAAGAGGAAGCCATGGCCCAGCAGCAGGCGCTCGCCCAGCAGGAAGCGATGGCGCAGGGCGGCGGAATGCCGGGCGGCGGTGGCGCTGACACCAGCATGCTCGAGCACCAGGTTCAGGAGCGTGAAGTCACTTCGCCGATTAACGGTGTCGTGACCAAGATTGAGGCTGAGGAAGGCTCCCCGGCCGGCGGCGCGCTCATGACCATTGCGGACACGTCGCGCTACCTGATCAAGACCACTGTGCGCGAGTCCGACATCGCAAATGTGAAGGAAGGCAACCGCGTCACCTTCACCACTCCGGTCACGGGCGACCGCGAATTCGAAGGCAAGGTGCGCCGCGTCGCACCGATGGCCGACGGCGGCGAAGACGGTGGTGCTGCGGCAGCCGCACGCGCCATGCAGGGCGGCCCTGGCAGCGGTGGTGGCCAGAACAGCAAGAAGGACACCGGCATCAGCTTCCCGGTCGAGATCGAGGTCACCGGTGACACCAAGGGCCTCCGCCTGGGCGGTTCCGCCCGCGTAGAAATCATCACCGAGGAAGACCGCGACCACCTGAGCATCCCGCGCGATGCTGTCTACGACGAGAACAAGGTGCTCGTGCTCAACCGCGCTAACAAGGATGCGGCCGAGGGCACGATCGAAGAACGCACCGTGAAAACGGGCGTGAAGAACGATACCGACATCGCGGTCACCAGCGGTGATCTCAAAGAAGGCGATATCGTCATCGCGTGGCCGGATGATTTCCGCGGTCGCGTGGGCGAGACCCTCAGCATCAATGACGAGAATTTCGGCCCCGGATCGTCCGGCGATGGTGAGAAGGACGACAAGGCTGATCAGGACGAGCAGTCCGACAAATCGGACAAGTAGGGGGAGAATAGCCCTGTGAGCACTGCCATCAACGGCGGCGAACAGCCGGCCATGGTCAAAATCGACCCCGACAAGCTGATCTTCATGCGCGGGATCGTCAAGACCTACAACCAAGGCAAAGACACCGAGCTGACCGTCCTGCACGGCATCGACTTCGACACCGACCACGGCGAATTCGTGTCCATCGTCGGCCCGTCCGGCTGCGGCAAGTCCACATTGATGAACTTGATCGGCATGCTGGACAAGCCGACGCACGGCGGGTACGCGTTCAACGGCGAGGATATTTTCCAGAAAGTGGATAACGAGCTCGCGTCGTACCGCTCGGAAAATATCGGCTTCATTTTCCAGAACTTCAACCTCGTCGGCCGCATCAACGCGCTGCAGAATGTCGCCATGCCGATGATGTATGCGGGTGTGGGCAAGCGGGAGCGCGAGGAGCGCGCTGCGGAATTGCTCGAACTCGTGGGCATGGGCGATCGCATCAAGCACGCACCCAACGAGCTGTCCGGTGGCCAGAAGCAGCGCGTGGCTATCGCGCGCAGCCTCGCCAACGACCCGGATTTGCTGCTTGCCGACGAACCGACCGGCGCCCTCGACTCCGAAACCGGGCGCATGGTGATGGATCTGTTCCACCAGCTCAACCAGGAATACGGCAAGGCGATCGTCTTCATCACCCACAACCCGGAGCTGGCGGAAGAAACCAGCCGGATCGTCGAAATGAAGGACGGCCGCGTCGTGGACGTGCGTTCGGGAGGAGCGGTCTAAACCATGGAATTCCGTGAATCAGTCAACCTCGCGCTCGGCAGTCTGCGGACGAACAAGATGCGTTCGATCCTCACCCTGCTGGGCATCATCATCGGCATCATGGCCGTCGTCATCATTATGACGCTCGGCCGCGGCTTGCAAAACAGTGTGACCAGCGGCCTCGAGGACATCGGCGCATCGCAGCAAGCGGTGTTCATCACCGAGAAGCCCGAGGAATCCGAGGACGGCGCCGAGGACGCGGGCGGCTTCAGCCCGCCTGTCGGCGACGAAGCGGACAAAGTCACGCTCGAGCAGCTGGACGAACTCAAGGACCACTTCGGCGACCGCATCGTTGGCGTGGACATTCAGGACAGCTTCGGCGGCGATGCCAAATTCGAGGGTGAGGATGCCTCGGTCCAGGTGCACCCAGTTCTCGGCGAGTCCATGGAAGTGCGCAACGTCGAGATCGCCTACGGGCGCGCAATCGAGCAGCAGGACATCGACAGCCAGCGCCCGGTCGCGGTCGTTTCGCAGGAGCTTGTCGACGCCTTCTTTGGCGGCGACGGTGCCGCCGCCCTCGGAAAGCGCATCGATCTGAGCGTGGAATCGACCGGTGTCTACACCATTGTCGGTGTCGCCGAGGCGGAGAAGCAAGACGCCAGCAACTTCGGCCAGGATTCCGCTGCTGGCCAAGCCTTTGTGCCACTGAGCTCCATCGACCGTATCGCGGAGCCGATCACGAGCACTGATTTGTTCAACGTGCAGGCCAAAGGTGACGAAGATCCGGCGGAGTTCCGCGACGAACTGCAGAAGTATGTCGACCGGTGGTACTCCAAGAGCGATACGGCCCAGGCCGAAGTCATCGACATGCAAGCGGAGCTCGCGTCCTTCACCAAGATCTTCGGCGCCATCAGTGCTGTGATCGCCTCCATTGCCGGTATCTCCCTGCTCGTCGGTGGCATCGGTGTCATGAACGTCATGCTCATCACTGTTACCGAGCGCACCCGCGAAATCGGTGTGCGTAAGGCGCTCGGCGCGACCCGCCGTGATATCCGCACCCAGTTCATCGTCGAGGCAGTCATGGTCTGTCTCCTCGGCGGCATCATCGGCATCGTTTTGGGTGGTCTCATTGGCTCGGTCGCCAGCGGATTCATCGGCATGTTCGGCGGTGGCGAATACGGACCAATGGCGTGGCCTCCGATCAGCGCTGTCCTTGCCTCGTTGATCTTCTCCATGGCGATCGGTGTTTTCTTCGGCGCGTACCCGGCGAACAGGGCCGCCAAGATGCAGCCGATCGACGCTTTGCGCTACGAGTAAACTACCGGCATGGCCAAAAACTCCTCGTTCGTTCACCTGCACAACCACACCGAGTTTTCCATGCTCGACGGTATGGCCAAGGTGGATCTCTTGGCCGAGGAAGTTGTCCGCCAGGGCATGCCCGCCGTGGGCATGACAGACCACGGCAATATGTTCGGCTCGAACGCGTTCTACCGCCGGATGGTGGAAGCCGGCGTAAAGCCGATCATCGGCATCGAGGCGTATATGGCCCCAGAATCCCGCTTCAACAAAAAGCGTGTGCTGTGGGGCACTCCCGACCAGAAGGGAGACGACGTCTCGGCCTCCGGCGCTTACCTGCACCAGACGATGCTGGCGGAGAACGCCACGGGCCTGCACAACCTGTTCAAGCTGTCCTCCTTGGCGTCTTACGAGGGGCAGCTGGGCAAGTGGCCGCGTATGGACGCAGAGCTTGTCGCCGAGCATGCCGACGGAATCATCGCCACCACCGGCTGCCCGTCCGGTGACGTGCAGACGCGCCTGCGTCTCGGCCAGTACGACCAAGCGCTCGAAGCGGCAGCGATGTGGCAGGACATCTACGGCAAGGACAATTATTTCCTTGAGCTGATGGACCACGGCCTGCACATCGAGCGCCGGGTCCGCGACGACTTGTTGCGCATCGGCCAGGCGCTCGACCTGCCGCCGCTGGTCACCAACGATTGCCACTACGTGCTCGAATCACAGGCACCAGCCCATGAGGCAATGCTGTGCGTCCAGACTGGCAAGACGCTGCTCGATCCGGACCGCTTCAAATTCGACGCCACCGACTTCTACATCAAGTCCGCTGAGCAGATGCGCGCCACGTGGGACGATATGGTGCCGGACGGCTGCGATAACACTCTCTGGATTGCTGAGCGCGTGGGCGACTACGGCGAGCTGTGGGAAGAACACCCGCACGACCGCATGCCGATTGCGACAGTGCCGGAAGGGGAGACCCCGACGACGTGGCTGCGCAAGGAAGTCCATCGTGGTTTGGAGGAGCGCTTCGAGGGCAAGGAAGTCCCGGAGGAGTACTTGAAGCGCGCCGATTACGAGATCAGCGTCATCGACATGAAGGGCTACCCGTCCTACTTCCTCATCGTCGCTGAACTGATCAAGCACGCCCGCTCCGTGGGCATCCGAGTCGGCCCGGGCCGTGGTTCCGCTGCGGGCGCACTGGTCGCATATGCCTTGACGATCACGAATATCGACCCGATCGAGCACGGTCTGCTCTTCGAGAGGTTCCTGAACCCGGAACGTCCGTCCGCACCGGATATCGATATCGACTTCGACGACCGCCGTCGTGGAGAGATGCTCACCTACGCCGCCGAGAACTGGGGCGAGGACAAGATCGCCCAGGTGATCACCTTCGGCACAGTGAAGACGAAGCAGGCCATCAAGGATGCCGCGAAGGTCAATTTCGGCCAGCCCGGCTTCCAGATGGCCGACCGCATCAACGCTGCACTGCCGCCTGCGATCATGGCAAAAGACATTCCGCTCGCCGGCATCACCGACCCGGAGCACGATCGCTACTCGGAGGCCGCCGAGGTCCGCTCCATGGTCGAGACCGACCCAGATGTGGCGAAGATCTACGAGACTGCCCGCGGCCTCGAAGGCGTCGTGCGCCAGGCGGGCGTTCACGCTTGTGCAGTGATCATGGCCTCGGTTCCGCTCATGGACCACATTCCGATGTGGAAGCGCCCCGCTGACGGTGCCTTGATCACTGGCTGGGATTACCCGGCGTGCGAGGCCATCGGCCTGCTGAAGATGGACTTCCTCGGTCTGCGCAACCTGACCGTCATCGGCGACGCAATCGAGAATATCCAGAAAAACAGGGGCGAGACCCTCGACCTTGAAGGCTTGGACACCGATGACCCGAATGTCTACAAGCTTTTGTCCCGCGGCGACACCCTGGGGGTGTTCCAGCTCGATTCCGGCGGCATGCAGGAGCTGCTCAAGCGCATGAAGCCGACGGGCTTCAACGATATTGTCGCCTCGCTCGCGCTTTACCGTCCGGGACCAATGGGTGTGAACGCGCACTGGGACTACGCAGACCGCAAGAACGGCCGCAAACCGATCACGCCGATCCACCCGGAGTTGGAGGAGCCACTGCGCGAGATCCTCGATGAGACGTACGGTCTCATCGTCTACCAGGAGCAGATCATGAGGATCTCCCAGAAGGTAGCCAATTACACGGCTGGTGAGGCAGACGGCTTCCGTAAGGCCATGGGTAAAAAGAAGCCAGAAGTGCTCGCCCAGCAGTACGAGAAATTCTCGCAGGGCATGTTCGACAACGGTTACACCAAGTCTGCGGTCGACGCGCTGTGGGGCACGATCGAGCCGTTCGCGTCCTACGCGTTCAACAAATCTCACGCCGCCGGCTACGCGTTGGTCTCGTACTGGACGGCGTACCTGAAGGCTAATTACGCCTCCGAGTACATGGCGGCACTGCTGACCTCTGTCGGCGATAAAAAAGACAAGTCCGCGATTTACCTCGCTGACTGCCGCCATTTGGGTATTTCTGTTCTGCCGCCGGACATCAACGAGTCGGAGGAAAACTTCCTCGCTGTGGACAAAGACATCCGCTACGGGCTCGCCGCGATCCGCAATGTCGGCGTGGAAGTGGTGGAGTCCATCATGGAGACACGCCGAACCAAAGGCGCGTTCACGAGTTTCTCCGACTACCTGGACAAGATCGACCTGCTGCCGTGCAATAAGCGCATCACGGAATCGCTGATCAAGGGCGGCGCATTCGACTCGCTCGGCCATCCACGCAAGGGGCTGCTGCTCGTCTCCGACGGTGCGGTCGATTCAGTTCTGACGACGAAGAAGGCAGCTGATAAGGGCCAGTTCGATCTGTTCTCGTCCTTCGGCGGAGATGACGGCGACGACAGCGCCGCAAACGCATTCAGCATTGATGTGCCGGAAGAAGAATGGGAGAAGAAGCACAAGCTCGCGCTCGAACGCGAAATGCTCGGCCTTTATGTCTCGGGCCACCCGCTCGACGGGTTCGAGGAAGCGCTCGAAGCGCAGACGGACACTCCGATGCCGAAGATTCTCGGCGGGGAGATGCGCCACGGCGACCAAGTGACCATCGGCGGCATCATCTCCGGTGTCGACCGGCGCTATTCCAAGAAGGATGGCTCACCGTGGGCGATCGTCACGCTGGAGGATCACAACGGCGCCCAGGTGGAGGTTCTGCTGTTCAACAAGGTCTACGCCCTTGTCGCGCCGCAGATCGTCGAGGACAACATCATCTTGGTCAAGGCGCACGTCTCCATCCGTGATGAGCGCATGAGTCTGTTCGGCGACGACGTGAAGGTCCCCGAGCTCGGGCCCGGCAACGGTGCTGGTCTGCCGTTGCGCCTGACCTTGCGCACCGACCAGTGCACAATGGATAACATTCGGAAGCTCAAGCAAGTGCTGGTGAATAATCCGGGCGATTCCGATGTGTACTTGAACCTCGTCAACGGGGATCACTCCCAGTTGATGGTTCTCGGTGACCACTTGCGGGTGGAGCGCTCCGGCAGCCTCATGGGCGATCTCAAGGCAGCCATGGGCGCCGGCGTGCTGGGCTAGGTCAGCAGAGGCGACGTCGATAAGCACGCTTATCGACGCGCAAGCGAAAGACTCCTCGCCCCCACGGATTCATTCCGAGGGGAACGAGGAGTCTTTAACAATTGAGGCGGCCCTTCATCATCTAAGGGGCCGTGCCGTACTTAGCGGAGGCTCCTCAAGAAGTTGTCGAACTGAGCCTTCGCTGTAGGGGAGACAGAGATGATCAGCGCGGCCACCTGGGAGCCCACCGTGATCACGCCCGAGACCAGGGCCACGATCGTGGAGATGCTCTTGAACTGGTTGCTCTGGGTGTAGTTCGAGATGCGGTTCAGGCCGGACGAGCCGAAGGGACCTTCCTTACCGGCTTCGGAGCTGGCACCGCCGTTGTCCCACTTGCCCTTGGTCGGGTCGAGGGCGTTCGGGTTCTCCTCCTCTTCTTCGTCTTCGTCCTTATCCTTCCCAGGCTTATTCGGTGCCGGCTTGGTTTTACCGTTGTCGTCGCCAGTCTCGGAGGTGGTGTCATCGTTGCCGGAGGTGTTGTCACCGTCGTTGTTGGTGCCGGTGTCGGTCGATGCGTTGGACTCGCCGGTGGTCTCGGCGACGGCCGGTGCGGCGCTGAAAGCCATTGCGGCGGAAAGTGTTGCGGCGATGAATGCGGTGCGCTTCTTCACGAAGGACTCCTTCTGCACTGAATACGTTCGGGTAAAGCTAATAGGAACCTCGAAAGAGCTTACGCCTCGCATCAACTAATGCCAAGGGTTTTCGCGGGCTGCTCTGCTTGGCCCAGCCTTTGTCAAGGCCGGAGCTGGTGCAGAGGAAAGGTGATGACTCCGTCGTCCAATTCCGCAGTGATGCCTGTGCCAGTGATCACGGCGGTGAATGAGGGTGCACGTCCTTCGTGATTGATGGCTTCGACGGCTTTCTTGAGGGATTTAGCGCCACGCTCAACTCCGCCGAAACCAGTCTTGACCTCGATAGCTCCCCATCGGCCATCGGGGAGTGTCAGCACTGCATCGATCTCATTCCCGTTCGAGTCGCGGTAGTGGTGGATAGCTCCACCCAACGATTCGATCATGACCGCAAGGTCGTGAATCACGGCAGATTCGAAGAGCAGGCCAGTGGTCTCGGGGTCTTGTTCCAGTGAAGCGGAGGTGGCACCCAGAGCTGCGATGGCGAGTCCAGCATCTGCGAGGTGGTATTTCGGGGACACCCGCAGACGTGCCTTGGAACGGAGCCGCGGTGTCCAAGCGGCGACTGCTTCGACGACAAAAATGCGCTGCAAGCTGTCCAAGAGCTTGTTCACCGTTGGCAGCGAGATGCCCGGGCTTACCGCATCTAGGTCTTTCCGTAACGTGGCCACGGAGACTTCGCCTGCAGTTGACCGCGCGATCGCAGCAATGAGCCGTTCGGTCGCTAAGGGCGAGATGCGGAGATCCACCACCCGCTGCATGTCGGCTCGGGCTGCCTCCGTCAGGTAACCACGCAATTGAGTGAGCACGACTTGCTCGTTCGTGTCCTGGTAGCCGGGAAAACCTGGCCGGAGCAGATCGCGGATGACCTGTTGGTAGGAGATTTGTTTTGCATCTGGAAGTGGGGACTCGCCGTTGAACAACGATTCGAGAGAAACCGCCGGCTCATAGTCTGCCTTCTCAAAAAGTGTCAGAGTGCGCTGCCGCATGCGCAGGAACCGTGCGGCGCCTGTGTGGCGAGTGAGATCATCTGCCGGCACAGCCGAGCCTGCCAAGATGAACTGCCCCGGCTCCCCGGCCTGGTCGATGGCGCGACGGGCGAGATTGAACAGATCCGGTGCAGTCTGCCATTCGTCCAGCAGCCGGGGTCGCGGGCCCGCGAGCACGGACTCAGGTACGAGTCGCGCTACTTGGTTGGTGGCGGGATCGTCAACAAATGCGAAGGACTCGCAGTGGTACAACCCGGTCATCGTCTTGCCGCATCCGCGCGGACCTTCGATGATGACGGCGCCGCTGGCCTGCAGCAAAAATTCGACTCGAGTGTCGACGATCCGTGGACGGTAGCGGCGGCCTGCTAGCTGTTTAGTATCCACACCAATCCCTCCTAATTTATGTTTTGCAGCAAGTGTAGTTTATGTTTTGCAGTAACCATAGTTTATGTTTTGCAGATTCTGGGGCGGGGGACCTGCTGGAAACGCGGCGGTCTTCGGTCGTGGAGCACGCTCGCGGCGTCCGGAAATTTTCGGTTCACATGCGCTTGAGGGGCCATGTGTGAGTCTATGATTGCTCGGTATGACACATTCGCCTGATTTCTCACCCGTCCACGCAGCAGACATCCAAGGGGCACAGGCGAGCATTTCGAGCATTATTGCGCCGACTCCGTTGCAGTATTGCCCGCGTTTGTCGCAGGCCTACGGGGTGGAGGTGTACCTCAAGCGCGAGGACCTGCAGGATGTGCGGTCGTACAAGATCCGCGGCGCGTACTACAACATCAGCAACCTCACCGAAGAAGAGAAAGCCGCGGGTGTCGTCGCGGCGTCGGCAGGCAACCATGCGCAGGGTGTCGCGTACGCGTGCCGCTCGATGGGCATCGACGGAAAGATCTTCGTGCCGAAGCGCACGCCCAAGCAGAAGCGCGACCGCATCAAGGTGCACGGCGGGGACAATGTGGAGCTCGTTCTCGTCGGTGACACCTTCGACGAAGCGGCAGAAGCAGCGCGCAAGGACGCACAATCACGCGGCGCCACCATCGTCGAGCCCTTCAATGCGCGCAATACCGTGATCGGCCAGGGCACCGTGGGCGCTGAGGTGGTCTCCCAGCTGTCGGGTCTGGGCAAGTCACTCGACTCCATCGTTGTCCCAGTTGGTGGCGGCGGACTGCTCGCCGGCATCACTTCCTATCTGGCAGATATGTCACCGCGTACCGCGGTCGTCGGCGTGGAGCCAGCAGGCGGCCGATCGCTGCAGGCGGCGCTCGATGCCGGCGAGCCAGTGACGCTGGAGACCATCGACCCGTTCGTCGACGGCGCCGCGGTCAAGCGCATCGGCGACGTGAATTTCAAGATCATCGAGGAAAACCTCGGGCGCTTGCACGTTGTGGCAGCTGATGAGGGAGCGGTGTGCACGAGCATGCTCGCCCTGTACCAGAACGAGGGCATCATCGCGGAGCCCGCGGGCGCCCTGTCAGTGGCGGCGTTGGCAGATGTAAACCTGACACCTGGCAGCACCGTTGTGTGCGTCATTTCCGGCGGCAATAATGATGTCCTGCGCTACGCCGAGATCATGGAACGGTCCCTGGTGCACCGGGGACTGAAGCACTACTTCTTGGTCAACTTCGCGCAGGAGCCGGGCCAGCTGCGCCGCTTCCTCAACGACGTGCTCGGCCCAGACGACGACATCGCATTGTTCGAGTATCTGAAGAAGAACAACCGCGAGACCGGCGCGGCACTCGTCGGCATCGAGCTCGCGCGCGCATCCGATCTCGACCCGCTGCTCGAGCGCATGGAGGAGGCCGCATTCGACTGCCGCCGGCTCTTCCCGGGCACCCCCGAATACGATTTCATTGTCACTGGCTAGCGCCTGATGACGGCGAATCCCCAGGGCTCCAGCTGAATCGCGTCGGCGGTGACAGTGGGGGAGCCGAATGAGTAGATGAGCTCCCCGCCCGCAGGGACGGTGACTGGCTGGTCAGTGAAATTCGCCGCGAGGAAGACATCGTCGTAGCCCATGGTCAGCCAGGAATCGGAATGATCGACTTCAAGCTCGCGCAGATCCTCGCGGGCGAGGTTCAATTCGCGGCGCAGGGTGATCAGCGTCTTGTACGCCTCGTGCATTGCGGAGGCATCGTCGTTGACATTCCAGTTCAGCTTCGCTGATGCAAAAGTAGCTGGATCAGCCGGATCAGGGACCTCGTCGAAGTCCCAGCCGTAGCGCGCGAATTCGTGGGCGCGTCCCTGACGGGTCAGCTGCATCAGCTTCTCGTCGGTGTGGGAGACGAAGAAGGGAAACGGTGTCTGCGCGAAGGATTCCTCACCCATGAAGATCATCGGCGTGAACGGGCTGAAGAAGATCACGGCGGCTTTCAGCGCGTGCTGGGCCAACGTGAGATTTTGCGACGGGCGGTCGCCCTGCGCGCGGTTGCCCACTTGGTCGTGCGTCGTGGTGTAGGTGATCAGCTTCCACGGCGGGATCGTCGACAAATCCAGTGCACGACCGTGGGTGCGGCCGCGGAAGCTGGAGTAGTGGTTACGGAACCGGAAGCCGTGGCGTAGCGTGTCCGCGAGAATCTCAATCGTGCCGAAGTCTTCGTAATATGCGTTATTTTCGCCGGTGACGACGGTGTGGAGGGCATGGTGGACGTCGTCAAGCCACTGCGCGTCCAGGCCGTAGCCACCGACGGAATAATCGGAGATGATCCGCGGATCATTGAGGTCGCTTTCGGCGATGATGATCGGGTTCGGCCCGAATTCCGCTTCCACCTCGTCGGCGAGCATGTTGATCTGCTCCATGATCGAGTACGCGTTGCGGTCATCGTAGGAATGCACCGCGTCGAGGCGCAGCCCGTCGATGTGGAATTCGGTGAGCCAGCGGCGGACAGCGTCCAGCACATACGCCCGGACCTCGTCCGAATCAGCGCCGGAGAAGTTGACCACGTCACCCCACCCCGTGGAACCCGACGTGGTGTACGGCCCGAATTGGCCGTTGTAATTGCCGTCGGGCCCGAAGTGGTTGAACACCACGTCCAGGTACACGCCCACACCGCGACGGTGCGCGGCATTGACCAGACGCTTAAGCCCGTCCGGCCCGCCGTAGCTCTCCTGCACCGCGAACCAGTCCACACCGTCGTAACCCCAGTTGTGCTCGCCGCCGAAGGGCTGGACGGGCATCAGCTCGATTGTGGTCACGCCCAGGTCCACAAGATAATCAAGCTTATCGACGGCCCCGTCGAACGTTCCCTCCTTACTGAACGTTCCCACGTGGAGCTCGTAGATCACTTGCCCCTTGAGCTCGTAACTGGTCCAGTGCTGGTCGGACCACTCGAATTCGGGATCCGTCACCGCAGACAGACCGTGCACTCCGTCGGGCTGGCGGGTTGAGCGCGGGTCGGGGAGAGGCGAGGTCCACGACGCGCCGTCGAAAAGCGAAAAGCCATAGCGCTGACCTGGAACCTTCTCGATATCGCTCAACCACCAACCCGTGCGCGCGTCGTCGCGGCGCATCGGGTGCTCGACGCCGTCGACCACCACTTTCACATCGTGCGCGTACGGGGCCCACACATCGAACTTCATATGTTCAACCCTAAGTAAAATGATCTACCGATGGCGACAACATATTCATTGCCTGTCGCGGGTGAACCAACGGTGAGCGAGATCGAGATCAAACTTGCCGAAGCGTGACCGCGATGCTGGTAGACCGAATAAGAAAAAGTGCCGCGAGCTAGACAAACTGCGTGGCAGGCGTGGCTAAGCGTGGAGCGGGAAGCGCCGCCAGGGAGAGTTCGGGTCGATCAATGCTTCCGTGAGAATGTGGTCGAACAACTGGAGTTCACCCTGCATGTCGTCTGCGTTGTCCCTGATGGTGTCGGCTGACCAAATGGCGCGACCCCACCAGAAGCTGGCTGCGGCATCCCCCCAAGACCGGAAGTGCTTCTGCAGCTCGGCGACAGCGCGCGAGGCGTAGCTGGAGTACTCCTCAGGGGTGATGAGCCCGACGAGCGCGGCTGTCGCGCCTGTCATTTCCACCCGCATGATGTCCCAGGCGCGGGTCGTTGTCGGGGTCGACGGCGCGTTAACGTTCGCGAACGAAGGGTGGGTGCGCACAGCTATCCAGTGGTCGAAGTCGGTCCAGAGCTGCTTCGGATCCATCCAGTTGGAAATAGCCAAGTGCTCCAGGAAGATCTCCATCGTCCGGCGGCGCGCCGCAAAATCCTGCGAACGCCATTCCTGCGGGGCGAACTCACCCGTGAGCATTTCGGCTGTGTGCAGCACGGCATCCGACGACGCGGTGTGCATGTCGCCGGCGATGAGCATCTCCATCATTTGACGGGCTCCATCAGCCGAGGTGATGCCCCACGAGTGCTCAAGCATGCGCTTGTATTGCACGCGATCTTTCTTTACAGGCAACGTGGGAGTGTCCACGGTCCGGTCGTGTGCCACTCGGTACGGCAGGGCGAAAACCGCCTCCAGCACCGTCTGACGGTCCGGCTGCGGGGCGCTCCATTCCCACAGGTCAACTGCCATATTTTCGGCCTTGGCGCGGGGACGTTCGAACCGTGCGGCGGTGATGGCGGTCATCAGGGGATTCCTTCCTCACAAGACGAAATTCGCGCAATACACATGTTAACCTGCCCTACGTGGTCGATGAGAACGAGTTTGTGCGTAAAGCGTTAGAGCGTTGTGGTGACACCCAGATCGCACCGGCCGTCGTGAATGATGTCATGCATGTGCTTGGCCCTGGAGAGGAAATCCTGGAGGTGGCACTCACGAGTGCTCCCGGGTTCACGTCAGCATGCGTGTGCACGACTTCGCGCCTGTTTCTTGGCACTGCGCCAGGCCAGGTGACAGTGATCGACCACGCCTGGCTCACCGGCTTTTGTGGTCGCCCGTACGGGCCCGCAGAAGAGCTAACGCTCACACTCAAGGCCGTGGACGGGGAAGTGAACTGGATCGGATTCAACCGCACTGGACTGATGCGTATCTTGCACGCCCTTGATTTCGCGATGCAGAGCCCGGCACCGGAAGCAACCATTCCAGAACTGTTCAACCAGTGGATCGATGTCCAGCAGGAAGCGGACAACGTTGAGATGACTTCCGAGCAGTTCGAACTGAACATCCGCGAAGCGATCGGAGAGGGCAAGTGGCTGACATAAACACCTACCCGGAGCCGAGGGCCGCCTTCTCTGGCGACGCGCTTCTACCCGATCCGCCATCGAACCGGCCCCGGCCCAACTACGGGCCGAAAGGTGCTCCCCCGGCGCAGAAGGCTCATAATGGCGCCCCTTACGGTGAGGACTATGATTTCTGGCAACAGGGCCTGTCCCCGGTGAAGCTCTCCGTTCAGACGCAGCTCATTCTGGCCACCGTGATCGTGACCATTATCGTGACTTTCGCGGTGATCTTCGTTTAAGGATCTAGCGCAGCTCTGCGCCGCCCACACATCGAACTTCAGGTGTTCAACCCTAAGTAAAATGGTCCGGCGATGGTGACAACATATTCATTGCCTGTCGCGGGTGAACCGACGGTGAACGAGTTCGAGATCAAACGCTCCCGCTTCATCACCTGGATTGCACGAGCTGAGACCGAAGAAGAAGCACGCGATGTCATCGCGCGCGCACGACACGAATTCCCCGATGCGCGGCACCACTGCTCCGCATTCATCGTGCACGTCGACGGTGCTGTGCCCATTGAACGCTCCAGCGATGACGGCGAACCTGCCGGCACAGCCGGTAAACCGATGCTCGATGCACTGCGCGGCTCTGGCCTCGAATCCGCCGTGGCCGTGGTGATCCGCTATTTCGGCGGTGTGAAACTCGGCGCGGGTGGGCTCGTCCACGCCTATTCGGAATCTGTCTCACAAGCTCTTGACGCCGTGCCACGGGCGGAGAAATCCCTTCGCGAACTCGTCGCAGTCGATCTTCCTCATGCCGATGCCGGGCGGATTGAAGCGGAACTGCGCACCCACGGCATCGACGTCGTCGACGTGGCCTACGGTGCGCACGCGAGTTACCGGCTCGCCATCGCCCCCGGAACCCGCGACGAATTCGATGAGCTGCTCGCCGCCGTCACCCAAGGAAACGCAACCGCGCGCGAGGCGGGAACAATGTGGGTGGAGCGCGCCCGCTAAACTTGTGCTCATGACTCTTCAGCCCCGCCCGAATAACCCGATCGAAGCCCGTAAACAAGCCGTGCGCCGCTACTCCCGCAACGGAGTGGCTTGCGTCGGTGGCGGTGTGCTCGGCGGTGTGGCGCTGGGCCTGATCTTCTCCTCCTTCTGGTTTTGGTTCGCCCTCGGCATGGTCGTCGCTGTCGGCGGCGGGCTGTACAACTACAGCAAGATCCAGAAGATCATCAACCACCAGGACAACTACTAATTCCGTGGCTGGTGCTGAACCCGACGGCAGCCCCGTCCGCATCGACGTGTGGGTGTGGGCCGTCCGCATGTACAAGACCCGTTCCGAAGCCGCCAACGCGGTGCGCGCCGGGCACGTCAAGCTCAACGGCAACGCCGTGAAACCATCCACGCAAGTCGTGCCGGGCGACCGAGTCAAAGCGTGGAAAGACTACCGGGACATCGAGTACGAAGTGGTGCAGACCCTTCGCAAACGCGCCGGTGCACCTGTAGCCCGGACCTGCTACATCGATCACTCGCCGCCGCCTCCGCCGAAGGAGTACTTCTACTCCATGCCGAAGCGCGACCGGGGTGCCGGCCGGCCGACCAAGAAGGAGCGGCGCGAACTCGACCGGCTGATGGGTCGGCGCTGAACTGGGACTGAGCAGACGAGCTCTGGATGCGGGCATCCGCGGCGAGGATGTGAACCCCAAAACTTAGTTAGCCCAGGTCGGCGAAAATGGCCTGAAATCCGCGACCTGGGGTAACTCACTTCTGGGGTCAACATCTAGAGAACCGAAGTCCAGGGGGCTGAGTTTGAGCCGCGCTACACGTCGGTGTGGACAGCGACCAAAAGCGCCGTCGGCAGGACGTCCAGGACATCGCGGACGAGGACCGTGCCCGCGAAAGTCGAGCCGGTGAGCCGGTCCGTCCACTCGCCCTCGGGCAAGGTGACGGTGGTCTCGCCCCATCCGCCACGGTCTTCCAGCAGGAGCGGGCGGCGGGTGGCTAGCGCGACAACATCGAGGCCGTCGGTGCCTCGCGCCATGCCGACGAGGTGGCTCGCAGCTTCGCCCACGCCGAAGACTGCCTGGTAATCACCGTCCAAGAAGAAGTCCGGGTGCTCCCGGCGGAGGTAGACGCCCTCGTGGGTGACAGCTTGCTTGGCGCGGTCGATGATGCCGGCCAGGTGCGGATAGAGGCCGGGCTGCTCGTCGTCCGCCGCGGCGTCGCGGTCCCGGACCAATTCGGCGTGGACACGGCCGGACAACGCCGCCTCCTTGAACTGTTCCAGTGTTTGCTCGCGTGCCACGTAATCGACGAAGCGGCGATTGTCCGGGTCCACCAGCGACAAATCCCAGAATTCCTGGCCCTGGTAGGTGTCCGGGATACCGGGGCCGATGAGCTGGAGCATCTTCCGGCCGAGGGAGACTTGCACGGCACCGCGGTGAATCTCACGGAGGAAGTCATCGATCATGGGGGCGGCGGGGCCGTCGATAAGCGCGTCGACCCAATCCGTGATCGTCCGTTCGAAATGCTCCTCGTTGTCGAACCACGACGTGTGCACGCCAGCTTCGCGCACTGCTTTGACGGCGTAGTCCTTGAGGCGCTCGCGGATGGTGTCGGTGCTGCCGTCGGTCGGCCAGATACCGATGATGTTCTGGAGGAGGAAATGCGCCGTCGCATCGTCTGGCGCGGGGACCAGGGCGCTGATCTGCTGGGCCAGCTCCGCGAAGTCCTTGTGGCGCTCGGTGAGCTCGATGATGCGGGCGCGGGTGTCCTCGCTGCGCTTCGTGTCGTGGGTGCTCAGCGATGTCATGGCGTGCGGCCACAGCATCGCACGCTCCTGCTGGAGCAGATGGAATTCCGCAGCCGACACCCCGAACCGGCCGGGCGCGCCGCCGACTTCCTGGAGCGCGACGAGGCGGCAGGCCCGGTAAAACAGCGTGTCCTCCACGCCCTTTGCCATGACGGCACCGCAGACCTGGGCGAAGCGTGTCTTGGCTTCGCCGTTCGCGAGAAACGCCGCAGAGATCAAATCGAGTGCTCCGCGGCGTGACGGGAAGCGCCGCACCATGTCCGCCACGATCGTCGACGTCTGGCGGGATAGGGAGATATAGTCCGCGCGGTAAACCGGCATAGCGGCGACGAGGTCGATGACAGTGCGTTCCAGATCCTCGTCGGTCACGTCCGCGCCGGCCGTGGAGAAATTATCGCGGCGGATGGCGCGGGTCAGACGGCGGACCTCAGCGGCCAGCTCCGACTGCGCCACGTCTCGTTTGAGCTGGTGCTCGGCTGCGGCGATAGCTGCTTCATCCCATGTCGAGCCGGACTGCTGGAGGGAGAGCATGCTCAACGAATCCTCGGCGTCACGGGAAATGAAAATGCCGTCGAGCTCCCGCAGCGCGTCGTATCCGGTGGTGCCGTCGACGGCCAAACGCGGGTCGAGCGGTTCGGTGACGCCGAGAATCTTCTCGGCAACCAGCCACCGGTCCTTCCCGATTAGATCCCGCAAGCGGTTCAAATAGGTAAATGGGTCGGCGAGTCCGTCCGGGTGGTCCACGCGGACGCCATCGATCAGGTCTTCTGCGATGATCTGGCGCAATGTGCGATGGGTGTGCTCGAAGATGAGCGGGTCCTCCTGGCGGATGCCCGCCAGGCCGTTGACGGAGAAGAAACGGCGGTAGGAGATCACTCCGTCCCGCCAGAACATGAGGCGGTAGCTCTGCTTTTCGTAGACCTCGCGCGGATCATCGTCGAGGCTGGAAAAAGAGCCCGGCGCGAGGGGGAAATAACTGTCGAAATAGGCGAGCACCGGCTCATCGATATCGTCGAGATAGGTCAGTTCGAATTTGTCCTCGTCGCCCGGCTGGCCCAGCACGGGGAGCCCCAACTTGCCGCCTGCGCCGTTGTCCTCATGCCAGTCGATGTCGAAATACGACTCGAATTCCGAGTCCTGCCCGTTTTTGAGTACGTCCCACCACCAGGCATTCAACTGGGGCGTCTCCACACCGAGGTGATTGGGCACAATATCCACGATCAGACCGAGTCCCGCCGCGTGCGCTGCCGCCGCTAGGTGGCGCAGCCCTTCGATTCCGCCGAGTTCCGGGTTCACCTCGGTCGGGTCTGTCACGTCGTAATTGTGGTTGGACTCCGGATACGACGTGAAGATCGGGGAGAGGTACAGGTGGGAGACCCCTAACTCCTTCAAGTAGGGGACGAGAGCGGCGGCGTCGGCGAAGGTGAAGCTTCGGCCCGCCGGGTCCGCTTTCGCGCCGCGCAACTGCAACCTGTACGTCGAGGTGATCGGACGGGGCATGTGCGGACACTCCTTATCGTCGTGACACTGTGTTGTACACCCTCACACACTAGTGAGATGAAGCCGCGCTCTCACCGCTTCCGCAGTCATGATGGTTGACCGGAAAGCCGTAGGAATAGGTGAATACCGCAGCAGCCGGGAATTCCTCGCGTACCTGGCGCGCATCTGCGTCGAGAACAAAGAGCTCTTTGTGGTCGCGGGTGAGAAACACCAGTGCTGCTCCGGGGGAGAGGATCTCCGTGAAATGTGCGTGGAGCACTCTGAACGTCCGCGGATGCGCCAGCCACGCTGCCGGCGGATGCGCACCGCCTCGCACTTCGAGGCCCCGGGGCGCCGTATCCCCAAGTGCGAAAGATGCATTGCGCACCGTGAATTCGATTCTGTCGTGCTGCGTGCGCAGCAATGTGTCGGCGGCGGTATCCCAGGCCTGCTGCGTGCTCAATTCCATGTGCCCCAGATCAAGCGGTGTCAGTAAACGCCCGTCTGGGGCTTTCAACAACGCCACATGGTCGCGGGAGAGCGCGACATATGCCGGCTTGGCGGAGGAACCCGGGTGCGCCCAGCCGGTGGACTTCACAGCACGCGTCCGCGGGGCGGGAACAGCGTGCAGTGCACTCGCTGGGAGCTGAGCGACGGCCAACCCGGCGGATGAAGACACCGGGGACGGGACGGAAACGGGGACAGGGACAGGGACAGCGACAGGAGTAGGAACGGCAGGTGGTGCAGGATTCAGCGCGACATTCATGCCTTTTTAGACTGCGCTGACCCAGCCCGCGGTTCCCTCGCCGCCGAAATTTCTTTAAAACGGGGGCTGCTCGTTCAACCCGAGAATGTCCAGCAGTTTGTCCGCGGGCCAAATCTCAATCTCTTGGCCCTTCTCCATCAGCTCACGGGCACGCTTCTCCTTGGAGGTCATCGACGCCCATTCGCCAACGACGAGAATCGTCGTCTTCTTGGTCACGTTCTTGCCCACCTGGCCGCCACGTGCAGCGATGCCGTCCCACAGCTGGCCTTTGTCGAAGGGCTCGAATTCGCCGGTGAGCGTGACATTCTGCTCGTACAGCGGGGACTCCGGATCAGCATCGACAGCCGGTTCCGGGATCGTGTCCGGGGTTGCCACCGACTGCCACGGCGCAGGGCCGCGGCCGGATTGTCCGGAGCTCCCGTTCTCGTCCGGCTCGCTCTTCTCCTCAGCGGCGGAGGCGGACTGCAAGGCCGTCTGTGCGCCGGAGAGGTCTTTGAGCACAGGGGTGACGCGGGCAGTGTCGACGGATCCCAGGGCGAAGCCAGCGGAATGGACGTATTCGGCCAGCGAGCCGGTGTGTTCCGCGCGCCGGGCGAGTCCGAGCATCACGCCTGCGCACGCTTCCGCATCAGCGGCGGCATCGTGGTGGTTGTCGAGTGCGACACCGAAATGCTCTGCCACCGTGGGCAAACGGTGGTTGGCCACGCCCAAGTCCGCGGCGCGCGACTGCGCCAGCGCGCACGCGAAGGTGATGTGCGGAATCTTCGCGCCCGAGGCCTGCGCCGCGTAGCGCATAGCGGAGGCATCGAAATACGCATTGTGCGCCACGACGGGCAGGTCGCCGACGAAGTCCGTGAATCGCTCAAACAGCTCACCGACAGCGGGCTCATCGGCGACGGCGTCTGCCGTGATGCCATGGCAATCGACATTGAACGGATCGAACTCGTCGATGCCTTCCGGTGGGCGGCACAACCACGATGCGCGCTCGACGATCTCGCCGTCGATGACGCGTACCAGCCCCATTTGGCAGACCGAACCCCAATTCTGATTCGCGGTTTCGACATCGAAGGCAACAAAGCTGAAGCCTGGAATGCTATCCGCGCTGATCTTCTTGCCCGAACGCGCGGCATCCACGATGGCCTGCAGCTGTTCCGGCCCTTTTTCGTCGCCAGGGACGAAACGAATAACAGTCTCACCAGCGCCGCCAGCAAGGACGACACGTGCGCCATCCCAGTCATCGCCGGGAAGCACGCTTATCGACGACACCTCCGCCAGCGGGAGCACCACCGCCTCTGCCGTGCCGGTCAATGCGGCTTCCAGCGGATCCGGGTGAACCTCCAGCGCGGAGTCGGTGACCAGGATTCGGGCACCGTGCGTGTTAATCATCTGCGCCCTGTGCCTCCTCGACGCCTTCGTTGTTCTTGTCGTTCTCGTTGTTTTCGTCGTCCTTGTTCTCGTTGCTCTCGTTGTTCTCGTCGAAAATCGGAGGCTCGATCTGGCGGAGCACGATGGTGGAGCGCGCCGGCACATTCTTGGTGCCGCCGGCTTCGATCTCTTCGGTCTCTGCCGGGTGGCCGAGGGGTTCGGTGGTGTCGATGAGAACTTCCCACTTCGCGCCGAGGTTCTTCGATGGCAGGGTGAACTCGATGTCCTCGTGGAAGGCGTTGAACATCAACAGGAAGGAATCGTCGATGACCTGCTGGCCGCGTGAATCCGGCTCAGCGATCTGGCTGCCGTTGACGTATGCCTGCAGCGCCTTGCCGAAAGCGAAGTCCCAGTCGTCCTGCGTCATCATTCGGCCATCGGGCGTGAGCCACGCGACATCGCGGTCCTGGGCGTCAGTGCCCAGCGGGCCACCAGCGAGGAAGCGGCGACGGCGGAAGACCGGGTGGTTCTTGCGGATGGCGATTAGGCGCTTGGTGAAGTCGTGCAGGTCGTCGCCCACTTCCAGGCGGTCCCAGTTCATCCAGGACGTCTCGTTGTCCTGGCAGTACACGTTGTTGTTGCCGCCCTGGGTGCGCGCGAATTCATCGCCGTGGGCGATCATCGGTGTGCCCAGCGAGAGCAGCAGCGTGGTGAGGAAGTTGCGGCGCTGCTGCGCACGCAGCTTCAAGATCTCTTCGTCGTCGGTCGGGCCCTCCACACCGCAGTTCCAGGAGCGGTTGTGGCTCTCACCGTCGCGGCCGTCCTCCTGGTTCGCGTCGTTGTGCTTCTCGTTGTAGCTGACCAGGTCGTTGAGGGTGAAACCGTCGTGCGCGGTGATGAAGTTGATGGACGCGGTGGGGCGGCGGCCATTGTGGTTGTACAGGTCCGACGAACCGGTCAGACGCGACGCGAACTCACCGAGCGTGGCAGGTTCGCCGCGCCAGAAATCACGCACCGTGTCGCGGTACTTGCCGTTCCACTCGCGCCACAGCGGCGGGAAATTGCCCACCTGGTAGCCGTTCTCGCCCACATCCCACGGCTCGGCGATGAGCTTGACCTGGGACACGATCGGGTCCTGCTGCACCAAGTCGAAGAAGGTAGCCAGGCGGTCCACATCCGAGAACTCGCGGGCCAGGGTGGACGCGAGGTCGAAGCGGAAACCATCGACGCGCATCTCGGAGACCCAATAGCGCAGCGAATCCATGATCAGCTGCAAAGAGTGCGGGTCACGGACGTTCAGCGAGTTACCGGTGCCGGTGTAGTCCATGTAGTGGAACCGGTCCTCGTCGACAAGCCGGTAGTAGGCCTCGTTGTCGATGCCGCGGAAGGCGATCGTCGGGCCCATGTGGTTGCCTTCTGCCGTGTGGTTGTACACGACGTCGAGGATGACCTCCATGCCCGCCTCGTGGTACGCACGGACCATGCCCTTGAACTCGGCGACAGCGTCGCCCGGCTTCTTGCTGGCCGCGTAATCCTGGTGCGGCGCGAAGAAGCCGAAGGTGTTGTAACCCCAGTAGTTGCGGAGGCCGAGGTCGCGCAGACGATCGTCCTGCAGGAACTGGTGGACCGGCATGAGCTCCACCGAGGTGACTCCGAGGTCCTTCAAATAGGAAATGACGCTCGGGTGGGCAAGCCCGGCGTAGGTGCCGCGGAGATCCTCCGGCACATCCGGGTGCAGCTGCGTCATACCTTTGACATGCAGCTCGTAAATAATCGCGTCGTTCTCCGGAATGCGCGGAGACCTGTCATCGCCCCAATCGAAGAACGGGTTGATCACCACGGACTTCATTGTGTGGCCGAGCGAGTCCTCCTCGTTGCGTCCGGTGCCCGGCTCCTCGGCGTGAATGTCGTAAGAGAACAAGGACGAATGTCCGTCGAATTCGCCGTCGAATGCGCGGGCGTACGGGTCGACCAGGAGCTTGGACGGATCGCAGCGCTTGCCGTTTTCCGGGTCCCACGGGCCGTGGACGCGGTATCCGTAGCGCTGGCCAGGCAGGACGCCCGGCAGGTAGGCGTGCCAGACATGGTTGTCCACCTCTTCGAGGTTGACGCGCACTTCATTTTCTTCACGGTCGATCAGGCAGAGCTCCACCTTCTCGGCGACGTTGGAAAAGATGGCGAAATTGGTGCCAGCACCGTCGTATGTAGATCCCAGGGGGTAGGCGGATCCAGGCCACACCTGGATGGTCTGCTCGTTCGCGCTCGGATTTGTCATGAGACCCGATGTTAATAGAAATCGGGGTGCGTGACGCACCTAGTGCGGGTCCGAGTCGAGCCCCGCGAGAAGGAAATCCACAGCAGCATCGACCTGCTCGGCCGAACCATAAAGAACCTGCTTTTCACCTGCAGTTATTTCTCGCAGTTGTGTGCCAGCCTGGTGAAGGCTCGTGGCGCCCAAGGTGAGATAGAGCAGTCCGGCGGCCGCCGACTCAGGCGGGTCTCCGGCAAAGCACGCCCGTATTCCGTCGAGTAATGCGGGAAAGACAGGGGAGTCGGCCTGGGACGCGGCGGTGGAGACCACATCGGCGCCGTCGATATGCGATAAAAGCGCCTCGCGCAGAGCCGCGCAGAATTCTTTGGGCCCGGGGTGTGGGGAGGCGAGCACAGGGGCGATGATCTCGTCGGCCATCGCGGCGATGAGTGCTTGTTTGCTGTCGATATGCCAGTACAAAGCGCCCGGGGCGACACCCAAGGACGCGGCGACCCGGCGCATGGAAACATCGGCGAGACCGTAGGAATCCAAGATCTCCACGGCTGCTCGGGCGATCACCGGGCGGGACAGTTGCATGCTATAACAGCGTACACGCAGCTCCCCGGCCATTCTCACAGCTAGTTCATGGCATCTTCAACGTCCCACAGTTAATGGGAATCGCGTGGCCGTTGCTATGATCTGATGTGCACTGAAAGCAACACTAAGCAATACGCGTTATCAAAGATGTTCCCGCGTCACGTGACGCGGTGGCTTTCGCCGGGACATCGGTAGGCCCCCACTGTTTCGAAGAGGGCTTCGGATAACGGAACAGTTTGAGGAGACTTCTTTTATGACGTTGACCATCGCTCCGAAGAAGACGGTCGCGGCAGCTATTCTGATCGCACCTTTGGCTCTTGCTGCCTGCGGGTCCAACGAGGACGAGAATGTCGCCGAGGGCATGGCCACCGAGACCAATGTCGTCACTGTCGATCCGGAGGCTGAGAAGCCTGCGGACGATAAGGAGAAGAAGGACGGCGACGACAAGGACAAGGACAAGGACAACAAGGACGAGGAGTCCAAGCCTGAGGACGCACCGAAGCCGGAAAACGACCCTGCGGCGCAGGGCGTGCCGAATGAGGGCGCAGCTGGGGTGGTCAACCCGTTCGAGGACGGCACGCTGCCGACCGTCGAGGCGAAGCCTGTCGAGGGTGGCCAGCAGGCCAGCGAGTCAGACGTCAAGGGCATGACCGAAACGATGAACAAGATCTACAACCCGAAGGATCTTGTCTCCTGGTCCCGCGTGATCATGGAGAACTCCTGCCAGAAGGTCGTCGACCAGACCAACCAGGAGCTGGCTGGCCGCGGCACCTCCCTCGAGCAGACTGAGCGCGAGATGCAGCAGGCAGTCGACGCAGCACGAGCTGCGGGCCGCCCGTTGCCGCCGGTCCCGCAAACCCAAGCGGAGCTTAGCGACGTTCGAGTGAACGGCGACTCCGCCTCCGCCACCGTGACCGTCAATACCAACGGCCAGACCGAGTCTGGCGTCCAGCGCTTCCAGCGCGAGGGCGACCAGTGGAAGGTGTGCAACTAAGTCATTCCCCGCGTATTTCCCAGCCTTTCGGCTGGGGCGCGGGGCTTGTTGCGCTTGGGGGCATTATCGCCGCGCTTGTCGGCGGCGTGTGGGGCCTTACTCGTCCGGGCTATTCCGCCACCGTCGATGATGGCGGCGCACGGATCGACCCGGCGTTGAACGCCGATAATGTCGAGTTCATTTCTTTTGTCGGCTTCGTTCTTCTGACCACACTGCTGGGTCTATTGATCGGCGTAGTGGCTTTTCTGACCGCGGGAAAACGCGCGGGGATCGGGCGGATGCTGTTCACCATTGCCGTGGCGGCGTTTTCAAGCTGGACGTTATTTATTCTCGGCACCTGGTCCGCGGAGCTGTACCACGGAGTACCTGATCCCCATGATGTGGAGCCGGGGCAGACACTGACCTTTGTGCCGGTCCTGCGCCCGGGGCCCGCGTGGCTCGCGGGGCCGTTCGTGGCGGCATTGGCGTATTGGCTCGGCGCGGTTTCATCGGTGGGAAGTGGCCCGGTGCCGCGTGACGCCGAATATGATGAGCGCCATGCTCAATGTGACTGATCTTCGTGGACGCACTCCTTCGACATCCGAGCTGCGCCGGGTTCTGCCCCGGGGCGGCATGGATATTGCATCGGTGGTTCCCACTGTCACTCCGATCATTGAGGACGTGAAGCAGGGCGGCGCCGCAGCGGCGCTCGACTACGGCGAGAAATTCGATTTGATCCGTCCCGAGACTGTGCGGGTGCCGGACGAGGTCATCGCCCGCTGCGTTGAGGATCTCGACGGTGAGCTCCGCGCCGCCCTGGAAGTGGCGATTGCGCGGATCCGTGCAGTCCACGCCGCACAGAAACCGTCTGAGCACACTATCGACGTGTCCGCCGGAGCCACGGTCACTGAGGTCTTCCTCCCAGTGGAGCGCGTCGGCCTCTACGTGCCGGGCGGTAAAGCGGTCTACCCGTCGTCGGTGCTCATGAATGCCATTCCGGCGCAGGAAGCAGGAGCAGAATCGCTCGTGGTGTGCAGCCCGCCGCAGGCGGAACACGGTGGATGGCCGCACCCGACGATCCTCGCGGCGTGCGCGATGCTCGGTGTGGATGAAGTCTGGGCCGTCGGCGGTGCGCAGGCGGTCGGCCTCATGGCCTATGGCGATGACGCGGAGAACCTCGAGCCTGTCGACATGGTCACCGGCCCCGGCAATGTCTTCGTCGCTGCGGCGAAACGCGTAGTCAACGGGGTAGTCGGGATCGATGCAGAAGCGGGACCGAGCGAGATCGCGGTGCTCGCGGACGATTCCGCGGACCCGGTCCTTGTCGCCGTGGATCTGATCTCTCAGGCAGAGCACGATGAGAATGCTGCGTCGGTGTTGATCACGGATTCGGAGGAACTCGCAGCCGCCGTCGACAAAGAGATCGACGCGCGAGCAGCGCAGACCCTCAACGCCGACCGTGCGGCGACAGCGCTTGGCGGGCAGCAGTCCGGCATCATTCTCGTCGACGATCTCGCCACAGGCATCGCTGTGGCCGATGCGTATGCTGCAGAGCACCTTGAGATCCACACACGCAATGCCGCCGATGTGGCAAGGAAGATCACGCACGCCGGCGCGATCTTCGTCGGACCATTCTCCCCGGTGCCGTTGGGGGACTACATCGCCGGTTCGAACCACGTGCTGCCCACGTCTGGCACAGCACGTTTCACCCCGGGTCTGTCCACCCACACGTTCCTGCGCCCAGTCAACATCATCGAATACGACGAGAAAGCTCTCGCCGAAGTCGGGCCGCACATCATCACCTTGTCTGGCGACGAGCAGCTTCCCGCCCACGGTGAAGCGATCAAGGCCCGCACCGAGAAATAGTGAAGGGAAGACAAGGAGAAACAATGACTGAGCGCAATCAGCAGAACCAGCTTGCCCTGTCCGACCTGCCGCTGCGTGAGGAGCTGCGAGGCAAGTCCCCATACGGCGCGCCGCAGTTGAGCGTGCCGGTGGCGCTGAACACGAACGAGAACCCGTACCCGCCGTCGGATGAGCTCATCGCGGACCTCGTCGAGGAGGTCCAGCGGGTCGCTGCAGGACTGAACCGCTACCCGGAGCGTGACGCGGTCGAGCTTCGCGACGACCTCGCCGCGTACGTGTCCAAGCAGACCGGTGTCACAGTCACGCGCGACCAGGTGTGGGCGGCGAACGGCTCCAACGAGGTGCTCCAGCAGCTGCTCCAGGCCTTCGGCGGGCCGGGCCGCACAGCGATGGGGTTCGTGCCCAGCTACTCCATGCACCCGATTCTCTCGTCGGGCACGCAGACGGAGTTCATCGGAATTCCGCGCGGAGAGGACTTCCGCATCGATGTGGATCTGGCCGTTCGCGAGATCAACGAGCAAAAGCCTGATGTGGTCTTCGTGACCACCCCGAATAATCCGACGGGCGATGTCACCGCGCTCGCTGACATAGAGCGCATCCTCGAAGCAGCCCCCGGCATCGTGATCGTGGACGAGGCGTATGCGGAATTCTCCCCGTCGGCATCCGCCGTGTCGTTGCTGGAGAAGTACCCGGCCAAGCTCGTGGTCTCCAGAACCATGTCGAAGGCCTTCGATTTCGCGGGAGGCCGTCTCGGCTATTTCGTCGCCGCCCCCGCCTTCATCGAGGCAGTCATGCTCGTCCGCTTGCCGTACCACCTCTCGGTCCTGTCACAGGCGGCAGCGCGGGTGGCGTTGCGGCATGCAGGGGAGACGCTGGCAAACGTCGATAAGCTCGCGTCTGAGCGTGAGCGCGTTCAAGCTGCGCTGCTTCAGCTGGGGTACGAGGTCGTGGACAGCGAATCGAATTTCCTCTTCTTCGGCGATTTCGAGGATGCGCACGCCGCCTGGCAGGAATTCCTGGATCGCGGGGTGCTCATCCGCGATGTCGGCGTGGCTGGACATTTGCGCGTGACAATCGGGTTGGATGAAGAAAACGACGCGTTCTTGGCTGCAGCGAAGGAGATTAAGAATAATGACTGACCGGATCGGCACAGCGACGCGCACGACCAGCGAGTCGGATATCTCGGTGGAGATCAACCTCGACGGCACCGGCAAAGTCGAGGTGGACACCGGCCTACCGTTCTTCGACCACATGCTCACCGCATTCGGCACGCACGGCAGCTTCGATCTGAAGATCAAGGCGGAAGGCGATACCCACATCGATGCGCACCACACCGTGGAGGACACGGCGATCACGCTCGGCTGGGCGCTCATCGACGCGGTGGGGGACAAAAAGGGCATCCGCCGCTTCGGCTCCATGTCGCTGCCGATGGACGAGACCCTCGTCGACGCCATCGTGGACATTTCCAACCGCCCGTACTTCGTCATGAACGGCGAGCCGGAATCCATGGAGTGGCAGATCATCGGCGGACACTACGCCACGGTGATCAACCGCCACTTCTTTGAGACGTTGGCGTACAACGCGCGCATCACGCTGCACGTCAATGTCCAGTACGGACGCGACCCGCACCACATCACGGAGGCCGAGTACAAGGCCGTCGCACGCGCACTGCGCCAGGCCTACGAACGCGATCCGCGCGTTGAGGGCGTACCCTCTACCAAGGGTGCGCTTTAAAGCACGCTTATCGACGTCAGCGTTGTTCCGCGAACCGCCGCGCCCAACGCTGATTTTTCGGGCTTTTCCAACTGTGAGTCCTCACGGTTGGTGGGAGCCTGATTTTTCTTGTTGGAACCGTCCGGTTCCTTTTTTCTTTGTGCAGTCGATGTGAGTTTTGGGAGGGTTTTCACCGTGGGTTCCCCGCAAGGGACTGGTCCGGACGATGCTTCCCAGACTGAGGTCAACTCGGTCTGGGAGGCATCTGGCTTCATTCCGACTCTGGTGGCGGTCGCCGCCGCTTTCGGTTCGTGGGCGCTGTTGCTGCCGGTCGTGCCGGTGGCAGTCCTCGATGCAGGTGGCTCACACGCCCTCGCCGGTGCGTCGACAGGCGTGTTCATGGCTGCGACTGTGCTCACGCAGGTCTTCATGCCGCGGTTGCTGCGCCGGTTCAGCTACCGCTCCGCGATCGCCGTTTCGGCGGTGCTGCTCGGTGTCCCGGCGCTGGCGTTCATGTGGAATATGGACCCGCCGGTGGTTCTTGCGGTGAGCGTGGTGCGCGGTATCGGCTTCGGCGCGATGACTGTTGCTGAGGCCGCGATCATTGCTGAGCTCGTGCCCCGCAAACTGCTGGGTAAAGCCTCCGGTGTCTTCGGTGCTTCGAGCGGTTCGGCCCAGATGATCGCGTTGCCGTTGGGCCTGTTCCTCAGCGAGAAAATCGGGTACGAACCCGTGTGGATCATAGCCACAGTGATCGCTGCCGTCGGCGGCTTGGCGTGTGCTGCTATCCCGCCCATCAAGGGTGCCCAACCCGATCCGGTGGCCAGCGGCGCGATGTCCGCCCCGACGTGGAAGCTCGTGCTCGTGCCCACCCTGGCGCTGGCGATCGCCGCGATGGCGTACAGCCTGATCGCCAACTTCCTGCCCGATGCCGCCCGCGACACGGGAATCACCTCCGGCACCACGCTCGGCGGCCTGATCCTGGCGGTGATCAACCTGGCAGTCATGTCGGCGCGCATCTTCACCGGTGTCGTCGCCGACCGCCGCGGCGAGCCGGGCACCCTCATGATCCCGTTCCAGATCGCCGCCGCCATCGGCATGTTCGGCTTCGCCGCCTGCCTGGCTACCAGCGCCCACCCAGTGTGGATGGTAGTCTCCGCGATCTTCTTCGGGGCTGGCTTCGGCGCCGTGCAAAATGAGTCCCTGCTCAGCATGTTCTACCGGCTGCCCCAGTCCAAGATCAGCCACGCTTCCGCCGTGTGGAATGTCGGTTTCGACGGCGGCCAGGGCATCGGCTCCTTCATGTTCGGCGGCATGATCGCCGGGCTCGGCGCCGCCGGAGCGTTCGCTTCCTCCGGTGCTGTCGTCGTCGCCGGGATCGTGATGACCACGGCGGACTGGATCATCGGAAAACGGCGTCTCGGGAGGTAGCTCCAAATGGTACCTGAATGGTACCGTTTTGCCATGGCTTTGAATCTCCGCTTGACCGCCGAGGAAGATCATCAATTGAGCGACCTCGCCGCTTCCTCGGGGCTGTCCAAGCAAAGGGTCATTTCCATGCTGATTCGCAGAGAGTGGGAAACAGAGCAGGCGCGCCTTGCAAACTCCCGGGATATAGGCGAGTTAATGGGCGAGCGGAACGTTCTGATGCAACGATTGAAAGACGCTTAATAGAAGCTATGTCTCTGCAACGACGCAGATTCACGCTCGAGACGGTTCTTCCCGCTCTCGAAGAGCACGGGTTTACCGTCGGAGATATGGGCCTTCTCGCGTCAGCTTTAGAGCGGCCGTGGGCGACTTTTTGCGGTGAAGAGCTCTACCCGGACGAATGGTCGAAGACTGCGGCGCTCGTGCACAGCATCGAATCGAATCATCCGTTCCTCGACGGAAACAAGAGGGTGGGAGTCCTGCTGGGATCGATCATGCTCAGGGTTCATGGCCGGGATGACCGCCGTATCTCCGACGACGATTGGTTTGATCTGGTGGTAGCGGTTTCCGCCGGTGAGCTCGACACCGAGGGAATTGCTCGACGTCTGGAAGCGGTGTACCGGAAGGGTGGGGTAGACAGCTAAACTTCCCACTCATGAGCAACGTGGTGGCCCTTCTGGATTACGGTGCAGGAAATCTCCGCTCGGCGCAGCGCGCACTCGAGCATGTCGGGGCGGACGTGGTGGTCACGCGCGACCCCATGATCGCGGTGGAGGCAGACGGCCTGGTCGTGCCGGGGGTCGGGGCATTCGACGCGTGCATGCGTGGGTTGAAGGGCGTCGCCGGGCCACGCTTGATCGGGCAGCGGTTGGCTGGCGGTCGGCCGGTGCTGGGGATCTGCGTGGGGCTGCAGGTGATGTTCGAGAAGGGAGTCGAGCATGGCATCGAGGCGGAAGGGTGTGGGGAGTGGCCGGGGGTCGTCGATAAGCTTGATGCCCCTGTCTTGCCGCACATGGGCTGGAATACCGTCGATGTGGCGGACGGCTCTGAGATGTTCGCGGGGTTGGATGCGGACACGCGGTTCTACTTCGTGCACTCCTACGGCGTGCAGAACTGGGAAATGGCCGAGGATGACTTCATCGCCGCGCCGAAAGTCTCGTGGTCGCAGCATGGCAATTCGCGGTTCGTCGCAGCCGTGGAAAACGGCCCGCTGTGGGCCACGCAATTCCACCCGGAGAAGTCCGGGGACGCCGGTTTGACGTTGTTGCGGAATTGGGTCGGCCATCTGAATTAGACTGCGGATATGAGTTTCACTGTTCTGCCCGCAGTAGACGTCGTCGACGGCCAGGCTGTCCGCCTTGACCAGGGGGAAGCTGGTACGGAGAAGAATTACGGCGCCCCGCTGGACGCGGCGCTGCAGTGGCAAGAAGAAGGCGCGGACTGGTTGCACTTCGTCGACCTGGACGCGGCGTTCGGGCGCGGCTCCAACCACGAGCTGATGGCGGAGATCACCAAGACGCTGTCCATCAACGTGGAGCTGACCGGCGGGATTCGCGACGACGCGACGCTTCAGCGTGCGCTGGCGACGGGTGCGAAGCGCGTCAATATCGGTACGGCTGCGTTGGAGGACCCGGACTGGGCGGCCGAGGCGATCGCGAAGCACGGCGACAAGATCGCTGTGGATATCGCCGTGCGCGAAGAAAACGGTGAGTGGCGGACGAAGGGCCGCGGCTGGACATCGGACGGCGGCGACTTGTGGGAGGTCCTCGAGTTCTTCGATTCCGCCGGGTGCGCGCGTTTTGTGGTCACCGATGTGAGCAAGGACGGCACGCTTACTGGCCCGAACATGGACCTGTTGCGTGAGGTCTCCGCGGCCACCGACGCTGCTGTGACGGCGTCGGGCGGCGTGTCTGCACTCGCCGATATCGCCGAGATCGCGCGCTACGCCGATGAAGGCATTGACAGTGTGATCGTGGGCAAGGCTCTCTACGAGAAGCGCTTCACGCTGCGCGATGCCCTCGCAACCGCGGCCGCGCCGGGGGACGAGTAGAACGCAATGCAGGCAGACGAGTTGAACAGGTTCCTCGCGGTCGCGGAGGAAGCTGCGGATATCGCGCGCCAGCAGTTCATCGAGGGTCTCGGGTCAGCACCAGCGCTGTATAAAAGCTCCAACGACTTCGCCACAGAGGTGGACCTGCAGATCGAGACGACGCTGCGCAAACACCTCACCGAATCCACGGGGATTCCGGTGCTCGGTGAAGAAAAGGGAGGGCAAAAGCTTAGCGACGCCCTGTGGGTCGTCGACCCCATCGACGGCACCGCTAATTTCTCTTCGGGCAACCCGAATTGTGCGGTGCTGATCTCCCTAGTGGTGGATGGCCAGCCGGTCGTTTCCGTCACGGATGTGCCGATGTTGAATATGCGTCTTTCCGCCACCGAAGGTTCCGCCCTCACGCTGAACGGAAGGCAGCTTCCGCGTATCGACGACGTCGAGCCGGTGAGCAACCAAGTCGGCGTGGGCACTGTGGGCACCGACGACACGAGCCGTGTCCCGCCCGACAGCCGCCTGAAGCTGATCAAGGCACTCGAATACTCCAATATGCGCCCGCGGATCAGCGGATCGGTCGGCCTTGACCTGGCTTTCGTCGCGCAAGGAATCTATGAGGCCACCGTGAGCTTCTCGCCGTTCCCGTGGGACAACGCCTCCGGTGTGCTCCTCGCGCGCTGCGCCGGCGCCGTTGTCACAGACGTGGATGGCAAGCCGTGGGAGTTGGGCTCCCTCGGTGTCATCGCTGGGTCGCCCGAAGTGCATGCTTCAGTGCTGCGTACCATGAAGTCCATTCAGCGTGAAGCCGGAAGGAAGTGATTGAGCCATGGCCGTGGCAACCAGGGTGATTCCGTGCCTAGACGTGGACAACGGCAGGGTCGTCAAGGGCGTGAACTTTGAAAACCTGCGTGATGCAGGCGATCCGGTGGAGCTGGCCAAGCTCTACGGCGAACAGGGCGCAGACGAGCTGACCTTTCTCGACGTCAGCGCTTCCAAGCAGGGCCGCGGCACGATGCTCGACGTGGTGCGCCGCACCGCCGACCAGGTGTTCATTCCGCTCACCGTTGGCGGGGGCGTGCGCACGGAAGACGATGTGCGCGAGCTTTTGCGTGCTGGTGCAGACAAAGTCTCTGTCAACACCGCGGCTATCTCCCGGCCGGAGCTGTTGCGCGAGCTCTCCCAGGTCTTCGGTGCACAGTGCATTGTTCTATCCGTAGACGCCCGCCGAGTGCCGGAAGGCGGCACCCCGCAGCCGTCCGGATTTGAAGTGACCACCCACGGCGGCACCCGTTCCGCGGAATTGGACGCCATCGAGTGGGCTCGCACGGGCGAGAAACTCGGGGTGGGGGAGATCCTGCTCAATTCCATGGACGGCGACGGAACGAAGGAAGGCTTCGATCTCGAGCTCATCGAGCGCGTCCGCGAGGCCGTCTCCATTCCTGTGATCGCTTCCGGCGGTGCTGGCCAGGCCGAACATTTCCCGCCTGCGGTTCGCGCCGGGGCGGATGCGGTGCTGGCCGCTTCCGTCTTCCACTTCCGCGAGGTGAGCATCAGTGAGGTCAAGCAGGCGCTTGCCGACGCCGGATGCGAGGTGCGTCAGTGATGCGCGATAACCCTACCGATGAACTCATCCCTGAGAATGCCCAGCTCGACGACGCGCTCCGTGACCACGTCCGCTTCAATGATGCCGGGCTGGTGCCCGCCGTCGTCCAAGCCGCTGGCACAAACGAGGTGCTCATGATGGCGTGGATGGACGAGCATGCGCTCGCCTACACCCTGGCCACGCGCCGCGGCACCTACTACTCCCGTTCCAGGTCCGAATACTGGATCAAGGGACTCACGAGCGGCAATACCCAGTACGTCACGGAGGTGCGCCTCGACTGCGACGGCGACACCGTGCTGATGAAAGTGGAGCAGCGCGGCGGAGCCTGCCACACCGGCGACCACACCTGCTTCGATAGCGACCTACTCCTCGCACCGGAGGAAGGACGATAATGAGCGACACCGACGGAACGAACGAAGCTGTCCAGGACAAACGCCATGCCCGCCTGGGCGCCCTGCTGATGGGAATCGGAGCGCTGGTGCTCTGGCTGGCTTCGCGCGTGAGCTGGATGACGGTCAATTACGAAGATGACCGCACGGGCGACGGCGCCGTGGACGTCAACGGCGCCACCTGGTCGACGGAGGTCACGGCGGTAGTGCTGTTGCTGCTCGCCGCCACAGTGGCCGGGCTAGCTTTGCGGCGCTGGGGACGCCGTCTCGTTGGCGCAGTCGGAGCTATCGCAGCCGTGGCTGTGACCATTCCGCCGCTCGGGCTGCTGGCGGGGTCGCCGGATCCGGAACGCGCTAAAGCATTGCTGACCCTGGGCGGCGAGGAAACAGCTATCGGCAGCACCGTCGGTGAGACTGCGATCCCGGAGTGGGCGAATATTTCCAGTATCGATGTCGCCGCACTTGGCCCCATCGCGGCTGTGCTGGGGGCACTCGCCGCCGCAGCTGGCGGCCTTCTGCTCGCGGTCCGACCCGGCTATGACGCGGCGACGGTGAATAAGTACGAGAAGACATCGCAACGCCGCGAGAAGATCGAGCAGGATCTCGAGTCTGAGCCCGATTCCGGTCGCGTTCTGTGGGATGCGATCGACGCGGATCTGGACCCGACCGACACTGAAACGCGAAGTGGGCCCAAGCGGACGGAATGAAACTCCGCGCATGTAGAACACTTTTGCACCGCTTGATTTCGTGGACTGCGCACAACCCGATAACCTCATAGGCATGACTGCGGTGCAGGGCAAGCAACAGCTGGTCACCGACGCGACGCACAATCCAGTTGTCGCGGGGGTGCTGGCTGATGTTGCCGAGCGCGAAGCGCAAATTCCTTTCAAGGAGATCAAAGCCCGTTCGCGCAGCATGCCCGAGACGAGGGATGTCCGCGCCGCCTTGCTCGGTCCCGGCTGCGGGGTGATCGTGGAGATCAAACGCACCTCGCCCGTTTTCGGACCCACCGGGGTGATCGACTCCATGGCGCATCTCGCCGCCGAGATCGAGGCCGGAGGCGCCGCACTCATCGCGTGCCAGACAGAGCGTTTGCGTTTCGACGGTTCCCTCAACGACATGGAGCAGGCACGCAATGCGACCAGTCTTCCCATGGTGTGCCGCGACGTGATCGTCGACCCTTATCAAATTCACGAGGCCCGCTGCTACGGCGCCGATATGGTGCCGCTGCAAGTGGGCCTTTTGGAGCAGGCGCGGCTGGAGAGCCTGCTCGACCGAGTGGAATCCCTGGGCATGGTGGGAATGGCAGAGGTCCGCACGGTCGAGGAAGCCGACCGGGCACTACGCGCCGGGGCATCGGTGATCGGCGTGAACTCGTGGACGTTCGACACCAACGATCTGAACCGCGAAGCCTTCGGCGAGATCGAGCCCGGCCTTCCGGAAAGCGTGCTGCGGATCAGTCTCGGCGGCGTCCGCAATGCCCGTGACTTGATCTCCGCTGCCTCCATCGGCGCCGATGCTGTGCTCGCCGGTGAGGCAGTGATGACCAGCACCAACGTGACCGCCGCCACCCGCCGTCTCGTCGCTGCCGGCCAGCACCCGGCCTGCCCGTCGCGCTAAGACCGCGCGGGGCTGTCGCCATCGCAGCCGTAATCAGGCAAACTGATCTTCGTGGTTACAGAAGTTCTCGCTAATTTCCCGTCGCCCCCGCAGGGCGTGTGGCACCTCGGGCCGATCCCGATCCGCGCCTACGCGCTGTGCATCATCCCCGGCATCATTGTCGCGTTGACGCTCACGCTGCGCCGCTACAAGGCACGCGGCGGGGCCCCGGACATGGTGTGGGATGCGGCGATCGTAGCTATTCCCGCCGGCATCATCGGCGGGCGCACGTATCACGTGGTCACGGACTACGACAGCTATTTCGGGCCCGGCAAGGACCCGTGGCAGGTGTTCAACTTCTCCGCGGGCGGTCTGGGCATCATGGGCGCGGTGGCGTTGGGCACGCTCGCGGTGTGGGCGCTGTTCCGGTACCGGAAGGTGCCGCTGCCGCCGTTCGCCGATGCGGTCGGCCCGACCATCATTCTCGCCCAGGCGATTGGCCGTCTCGGCAACTATTTCAACCAGGAGCTCTACGGCCGCCCGACGGATGTGCCGTGGGCGCTGGACATCTTCTACCGCGTCGACGAGAACGGCAATTTCGCGCCGTTGACGGGACGCTCCACGGGCGAGATCGTCACCAGTGTTCACCCGACATTTCTGTACGAGATGATCTGGAATGTCGCGGCATTCGCGTTCCTGCTCTGGGCGGAGCGGCGCTTCCGACTCGGCCACGGCCGCGTCTTTGTGCTCTACATCGCGTCCTACACTCTGGGCCGCGTCTTCATGGAAACGATGCGTGACGATGCCGCGAACACCATCTTCGGTCTCCGTGTGAATTTCGTGATTTCCGCGGTGATCTTCATCGTGTCCACGACTGTGTTCTTCCTCATGCGCCGCGGGCGTGAAACTCCGGATGAAGTCGATCCGCGCGAGCTGGAGGACGCAGACGAAAAGCACGAAGAGCACGCCGCATCGCTTGATGGCGCAGACGCTGCCGATGCGGAGCGCGGAGAGCAGAAGACTTCAGTCGGCGTGCGCGAACAATCGCAGAAGCAAAAGCCATAGTGTTTCGGTAGCGTGGGCGACGTATCCAATCCTTGTCCAGCCAGCTGAAAGCCCGGCTGGGCCGCATAGATCAGAAGAAGGAAGCTGTGGATAGACGCACCAAGATTGTTTGCACTCTCGGACCTGCAGTAGCCAGCAAGGACGCAATCCTTGGACTCGTGCGTGACGGCATGGATGTCGCCCGCCTGAATTTCTCGCACGGTGATTACCCGGACCACGAACAGAACTACAAGTGGGTGCGCGAAGCGACCGACGAGACGGGCCACGCGGTCGGTATTCTCGCCGACCTCCAGGGCCCGAAAATCCGTCTCGGCCGCTTCGAAGGCGACGGTAAGACCTACTGGGAGACGGGCGAGACCGTCCGCATCACGGTTGACGATGTCGAGGGCACGCATGACCGCGTGTCCACGACGTACAAGAATCTTGCGCAGGATGCGAAGCCGGGCGACCGCCTGCTTGTCGACGATGGCAAGGTCGCCCTCGTCTGCAAAGAAGTCGACGGCAACGATGTGGTCTGTGAGGTCACTGAGGGCGGCCCTGTCTCCAATAACAAGGGCGTCTCCCTGCCGGGTATGGACATCTCCGTGCCGGCGCTGAGCGAGAAGGACATTGCGGATCTGCGTTTCGCGCTGAAGCTCGGTGTGGACTTCATCGCCCTGTCGTTCGTGCGTTCCCCGTCCGACGTGGACTTGGTCCACGAAGTGATGGATGAGGAAGGTCGCCGCGTTCCGGTCATCGCGAAGCTGGAGAAGCCGGAGGCTGTTGACGCGCTCGAGTCCATCGTGCTGGCCTTCGACGCCGTCATGGTCGCCCGCGGCGATTTGGGTGTGGAGATCGCACTCGAGCAGGTGCCGCTGGTGCAAAAGCGCGTGATCCAGATCGCGCGTGAGAACGCCAAGCCGGTGATCGTCGCTACGCAAATGCTCGATTCGATGATCGATAATTCCCGTCCGACCCGCGCGGAGGCCTCTGACGTGGCTAATGCCGTGCTCGACGGCACTGACGCGGTCATGCTCTCCGGTGAGACCTCGATCGGTGTGGACCCGCACAACGTCGTGCGCACGATGGACCGCATTGTGCGTGTGGCGGAGTCGATGGGCTCTGTCCCGCCGCTCAACCACATTCCGCGCACTAAGCGTGGCGTGATCTCGTATTCTGCGCGCGATATCGCGGAGCGCCTCAACTCCCGCGCACTCGTCGCTTTCACCAGCTCCGGTGAAACCGCTCGTCGCATGGCGCGTCTGCACTCGCACCTACCGCTGCTCGTGTTCACACCGAACCAGGAGGTGCGCTCGCAGCTCGCTTTGACCTGGGGTGCGGAGACATTCCTGTGCCAGGATGTGGACAACACCGACCAGATGATGAGGGTTCTCGACGAATCGCTGCTGCACCTCGACAAGTACAAGGAAGGCGACATGATGGTCGTCGTCGCCGGCACCCCGCCGGGAATCGCAGGCACGACGAACATGATTCACGTGCACCAGCTGGGAGAGGACACGCGCAACCCGCGTTAGAGTCCCACTCTCGTTACGCTGGTGGGCATGCCTGAAACAACTGAGATTTCCACTGGAATCAAAGTCAGGGAAGCCCACCTGCACAACCTGAAGAATGTCGATGTGGACATTCCCCGTGGCACTCTCGTCGCGGTGACGGGAGTGTCCGGTTCCGGCAAATCCTCCCTCGCTTTCGGCACGATCCACGGCGAGGGACAACGGCGCTACCTTGAATCGGTGGCGCCTTTTGCGCGCCGACTCATCGGCTCGGCGGTGGATCCGCAGGTCGGGGAGATCGACGGGCTTCCGCCCACGGTGGCGCTGCAGCAGTCGACGTCCGGCGGCGGGGCACGTTCCACCGTGGGAACAGTTTCTGCGCTGTCGAACAGTATCCGCCTGCTGTATTCGCGTTCCGGCGATAACCCGGAGGGGCTGTACTCCGACTCGTTTTCCCCGAATACGCCAGAGGGCATGTGCCCGACCTGCCAGGGCACCGGGGTCGTGCACGAGCCCACGGAGCAGTCCATGGTTCCGGATCCGACGCTGTCTATCGAAGACGGTGCGATCCAAGCCTGGCCGGGTGCATGGGCGGGCAAGAATTTCCACGACATCCTGCAGACACTCGGTTATGACCTCGATTCGCCGTGGCGGGATCTGCCGCAAAAGGACCGCGAGTGGATCCTGTTTACTAACGAGCGACCCGTGGTCACGGTCAAGCCGTTGCGCGGCGAGGACCAGATCCAGCGTAATTACAAGGGCACGTGGCGTTCGGTGGCGGCGTATCTGACCAACACGCTTGCAGAAACTCAGTCCGACACCTTGCGCAAGCGCGTCCTGTCGTACATGGAATCCCGCACGTGCGAGACCTGCCACGGTCGCCGCCTCAATCCAGAAGCGCTCAAGGTGACGTACGCGGGCATGCCTATCGACGAGCTCGGCGCCCTGTCCCTCGACCGCGTTCATGCCGTGCTGTCGGAGCAGACCCCCGAGGAGAATTCTGCTGAAGATCTCCTTCTCAAGCAGATCCTTCCGGCGTTGCAGTCAGCGCTCGACTTGGGGCTTGCGCACCTGAGTCTCGACCGACCTGCACCGACGCTATCCGCGGGCGAGCTGCAACGCATCCGTCTCGCCGCGCAATTGCGTTCCGGCCTTTTCAGCGTGGCGTACGTGCTTGACGAGCCATCGGCGGGTTTGCACCCGTCCGAGCGCAATGCGGTGCTCGAGATCTGCCGCCGCTTCATTGAGGCCGGCAATTCCGTCCTGCTGGTCGAGCACGACATGGAGCTTGTTGCGGAGACTGATTGGCTCGTCGATGTCGGTCCGCGTGCAGGCGAGCGCGGCGGTGAGGTGGTCTATTCCGGCCCCACCGCGGACTACGACGCGGACACACCTACCGCGAACGCGCTGGGCAACCGCACGCTTTCGCTTAACGACGACCCGCGTGACGCCACAGGAACCCTGTCGCTTTCGGGAGTCCACGCCAGGTCCATCGACGGGCTCGACGTCGATTTCGGTTTGGGACAGTTCACCGCAGTTGCCGGAGTCTCTGGTTCGGGCAAGTCCACGCTCGTCAGCACCGTGCTCGCCGGTGTGCTGCGCGAAGCGGCGTCGGCTGTCACCGACGACGAGGACGAGGACGAGGATGGGGCGCAGGATACGGGGGAGTGGAACGTCGATAAGCGTGCTGGTGTCGATGCTGTGAGCCGCATCGTGCAGATCACCCAGAAGCCGATCGGCCGGACGCCGCGTTCGACGCTCGCCACGTATACCGGGCTTTTCGACGGCGTACGCAAGCTCTTTTCCTCCACGCCCGAGGCGAAGAAGCGGAAGTGGACTGTCTCGCGCTTTTCCTACAACGTGAAGCAGGGGCAGTGCCCGACGTGCGGCGGCGCCGGCAAGACTGAAGTCGAGCTGGTGTTCCTGCCTGGCTCGTACACCACATGCCCGGATTGCCGTGGCGCGCGGTACAACGACGAGACCCTCGAGATCACGTGGGAGGGCCTCACGATCGCCGACGTGCTCGGACTCACCGTGGACGAAGCGGCGGACGTCTTCGCCGATGAGCCGAAGATTCTCCGCGCAGTGGAAACACTCCAGGCGGTCGGCTTGGGCTACTTGACGCTCGGCCAGGGCGCACCGGAACTCTCAGGCGGTGAGGCGCAGCGCATCAAGCTCGCCACCGAGCTGCAGCGTTCCCGCAATTCGCGCCGGGGCCACACGGTGTACCTGCTCGACGAGCCGACCACGGGCCTGCACCCGGCGGATATCGAACTGTTGGTGAAAGAGTTGAATGGCCTTGTCGACGCTGGTCAGACCGTGATTGTGGTCGAGCACGACATGTCGGTCATCGCGCAGGCCGACCGCGTCATCGAGATGGGGCCGGGCGCAGGTGCCGAGGGTGGGCAGATCATCGCCGACGGAACACCCGCTGAACTAACGAAGCAAGAAACTGCGACGGGACGTGTATTGTTTTCGCGCTCCTAAGCGATAGACGGGTTGCAAGGATCACTGATGCACAACGAGGAGGAGAACAATGATCCGTCAACGTATCGCTGCTCTCGCCGTTGCCAGCACGGTGGCGTTCGGCGCCGCAACCATCCCCACCCCGGCAGCTACTGCAGAACCTGAGCAGCCAGCACCTGAGGCAGCACAGGCACAGCTGTCCTCTGGTGGCGGCATGGATGAGGTGAAGAAAGCGCTCAGTGCGATGATCGCCATTCCGCTCGGCCTGTCGAGCATCGGCCTCGGTCTTTTCGCGCCGCAGGAATACACGTGTGAAGGCCTCGTTCCGTACCTTTGCTTCGATAAGCACAAGAAGTAGCGCGGAGCGCAGTCCTTGGGTCGCGCATAAGAAAAGCAGCTCCCTCAATGCAGTTCACTGGGCCCTTTCTCGGGCCGGGTGTCTGCACCTAAGAGGAGCTGCTTTTATCGTCGAGCGGGTGAGGAGCTAGCCCTTCTTGATCGGGGTCGGCTCGATCTTCCAGACCTCGGTGGCGTAATCGCGGATCGTGCGGTCGGAGGAGAAACGGCCGGACTCGCAGATATTGATCCAGCACATGCGCGCCCAGTGCAGCGGGTCATCGAAGTACTCCGCGGCCATGCGGTCGCGGGTCTCCTTGTAGGACTCGAAATCGCCCAGGACGTAGTAGGGGTCCGGGGTATTCCAGCCGCCGTCGACAAGCAGTGAATCGCGCAGGTCGGCGAAGATGCCGGTGTGGTTGTCGTCGAGGGTGCCGTCGATTAGCGCATCAAGTGCGCGCTTGATGGCGGGGTTGTTCTCGTAGATCTCGGTCGGGTTGTAATTCTTCTTCAGCTCCGGGAGCTCTTCCTCGCGGGCGCCGAAGATGTACGCGTTGTCCTCGCCGACGGAATCGACGATCTCCACGTTCGCGCCATCCATCGTGCCCAAGGTGAGCGCGCCGTTCATCATGAACTTCATATTGGACGTGCCCGAGGCCTCCTTGCCCGCGGTGGAAATCTGCTCGGAGACGTCCGTGGCGGGAATGATCTGCTCGGCGGGCGATACGTTGTAGTTCTCGATGAAGACCACGCGCAGGTACTCGGAGACCTCCGGGTCGTTGTTGACCATGTCGCCGATGGTGTTGATCAGCTTGATGATCGCCTTGGCGCGGTCGTAGCCCGGTGCCGCCTTCGCACCGAAGATGAAGGTGCGCTTCGGAATGTCCTTCTCGCCGTCTTTGATGCGGAAGTACAGGTCGAGAATGTAGAGCGCGTTGAGCAGCTGGCGCTTGTACTCGTGGAGGCGCTTGATCTGCGTGTCGTAGACCGACTCAGGATCGATCTCGACGCCCTCGTGCACTCGCACCCAGTCGGCGAAGTCCTGCTTATTGGCCGCCTTGATCTTGCGGAGCTCCTCCATCACCGCGTCATCCTCGGCGTAGTGGCGCAGCTCCTTGAGCATGTCCATGTCCGTGACCCATGCATCGGAGCCGACGAGACGGTCGAGCAGCTCGGACAGGCGCGGGTTGCACATGCGCAGCCAGCGGCGCGGAGTGACGCCGTTGGTCTTGTTGTTGAACTTCTCTGGGTAGAGCTCGTGCCAGTAGTTCAGGGTGTCGCGCCGCAGAATGTCGGTGTGGATCGCGGCGACACCATTGATGGAGTACGAGGCATAGCAGGCGATCCAGGCCATGTGGACCTTGCCGTCGTGGACTGGGGAGTAGTGATGCGCGTCCTCTGGGCCGATCCCGCGGGACGCCATGTCCTCGCGGTAACGGCGGTCGATCTCCACGACGATCTCCCAGATGCGGCCGAAGAGCTTCTCGAAGATGGACACATCCCAGGTCTCCAGAGCCTCTTCGAGCACCGTGTGGTTGGTGTAGGCGAACGTCTTGGTGGTCACGTCCCAGGCGTCTTCCCAGGTCATACCGTGATCGTCGAGAAGCAGGCGCATGAGCTCCGGAATGCCCAGCACCGGGTGGGTGTCATTGAGCTGAACGGAGTTGTACTCGGCGAAGCCGCGCAGGTCCTCGCCGTGGTGCGCGATGTAATTGTCGATCATCTCCTGCAGCGATGCCGACACGAAGAAGTACTGCTGGCGCACACGCAGCACCTTGCCCTCGTACGTCGTGTCGTTCGGGTACAGCACGCGGGTGAGGTCGTGGACTGCCTCGCGCTCCAGGATCGCGTCGGAGAAGCGCTGGGAGTTGAAAGCGTCGTAGTCGAACTCAGCCATCGGCGACGCATTCCACAGGCGCAGGGTGCCCACATTGTCGGTGCCGTAGCCGGTGATCGGCATGTCGTAGGGGATCGCGCGGACGTGCATATCGTCGAATTTCACGATGCGCTGCTGCGTGCCGCGGCGGACGATGAACGGGTAGAAGCTCTCCTTCCACGCGTCCGGGTGCTCCTTCTGGAAGCCGTTTTCGATCTCCTGGCGGAACAGGCCGTAGCGGTAGAGCAAGCCGTAACCGGTGACCGGGTAATCCTGCGTCACAGCGGAATCGAGGAAGCAGGCAGCGAGACGGCCCAGGCCGCCGTTGCCGAGCGCGGCATCGTGCTCGGCCTCGAGAGCGTTGAGGAAGTCGTGGCCGTTCTCCTCCGCCGCCTTAATAGCGTCGTCGACGAGCCCCAGGTTGGTGAGGTTATTCAACAAAGCGCGGCCCATGAGGAACTCGGCGGAGAAATACGCCTGCTGGCGCGTCGCCTTGTACGCCTTGCGGGTTTCATCCCACTTGTCGGCGAACTGCTCCATCGTGGCCAGGGACAGGCCGGTCCAGAATTTCTTGCGGGTCGAGGTCTCGGGAGCGGAGCCGGAGACGGACCGGACGTGGCCGCCGACCGTGTCCATGAAAGCAGGGGGTTTAGCTGGCAAATTCATGCGTTGATTACCTCAGGTCATCAGATGGTCAGATCATCTAGAAGGATCGCTAACACGCGCCACTGTACCGGGGGATCGGAGCGCTGGTGGGGACGAAGCGGCGCGCGGGAAGCCGAGTCTACGGCTGACGGTCGAGCGGGTGCGCGAGATACGTGAGCACAGCTGCCGCAGCAGCATTCGTGGCGGCATACACCGTGGGCTCATATTCCGGCAGGAATGTGGGCATGTGGTTGACCGGCACATCAGTGATGACGCGGTCTTCCGCGACAGCCTTATCCCAGACAGTGCGCGGGGTAGAACCGATGAGCCAGAAGATATAGGGAACCCCGAAGGCCAGCGGAATATTCGGGAAGTCCTCCGACACCGTCGACGGCTCCGAATCCACCGAGTCAGGCCCGAAGACCTCGTCGAAGGTGGAGCGGACTGTCATGAACGCGCCGCGGTCATTGTCCAGCAGCTCGCCGTGAGCGAAGTACTCGAAATACGGCTCCTCCTTGATGCCGGATGCCTCGCATTCCGCGATGACAACGCGCTGGATCGCCTCGTACACCTTGTGCTTCACCGTGTCGTTGTAGAAACGGCAGTTGACCACCAGCTCAGCGTGGTCAGGAATGATGTTGTTCGTCATGCCGGCATTCACCTGGCCGACGGAGACCACCGCGAAATCCTTCGGCGCGACTTCGCGGCCGACAATGCCCTGCAGGCGCAGGATGATGTGAGCCACCGTGTAGGTCGGGTCGACGGCGGCGTGAGGCATCGAACCGTGGGCACCGCGGCCCGGGATGCGGATGCGGATGGAATCGCAGGCGGCGAACTGTGGGCCCGGCTTGGTCTGCACTTGGCCGGCGCGGCCGGGCATGACGTGCTGGCCCAGGCAGATGTCGGGGCGGGGAATGCGGTCGGTGAGCCGGTCGGTGATCATGGCGGTCGCGCCGCGGCCGATCTCCTCGCCGGGCTGGAACAGAGCCACGAATGTGCCTGACCAGTGTTCCCTGTTGTTGTCCATGATGTCGCACAGGCCAAGGAGAGCAGTCACGTGCATATCGTGGCCGCAGGCGTGCATGAGGCCGGTCACGGTGCCGTCGTCACGCGTTGCTGTGTCCGTCGATGCGTACGGCGCGCCCGTTGTCTCCGTGACCGGGAGCCCATCGAAGTCCGCGCGGAAAAGCACTGTCGGGCCCGCCGATCCGTGTGTCGGCTCCCCGTTGTGGAAGACCGCGACGATGCCGTACCCGCCGATCGGGGCGATGACACGGCAATCGAAACGCTCGAGCTCCTTGAGAATGCGCGCGTGAGTGTTCTTTTCCTGCATGGACAGCTCGGGGTGTGCGTGCAGGTACTGGTACAGGTCGCGCTGCCATGCGGAATCCACCGTGTAGTTCTGCAGAATCTCCTTGATCGCATTCGGATCAGCATGGGCGGGCATGTAGCTCAGGGCCTCCTTGTTCAGTTTGTTCAATGCCGTTTGCGACCGTGCAGTCACAGTCGCGCATTTGTCTAGTGTAGGCCGGATAGTTTCGTAGTGCTCACCGGCGCGTTTCGGGTCAGCGGCCCAACACCGGGTTGTACCGCAGCACGTTGCGGGCCGGCGCGCATTCGGTGGCGATGCGGATCTCCTTTGAGATCCGGCCCTGCTCGCGCAATTCGTACAGGCTGCTGACCATTCGGTCGCGGATATCGTACGGGGAGAGGGTGTTGACGTTGATCTTCGTGCCGCCCTCGAAGCCGGCGAGAACCGAGACGCGCCACTTGATGTTGATGCGCCACGGCATGGGCACATCCAAATCGATTGGCTTGTGGTGCCATTCCTCGTTGCACGGGACCTCAGGCCCGGTGCCGGCGTGCGCGGCGTGGAGAATATCCGACATCCCACGCACCTCCTCCTCGGTTTGCCGCCACGGCTCCGGGGTCGGGGACTTCGAGTACACGTTGATGGTGGGGTAGCGGTGGCCGACGCCAGCGCACATCACCGCGTGGTCGTTCTCCGCGATGATCAGATTGTGGTAGCTCGCGAAGTTCACGCCCCACTCGTTGTACATATTGGGGTTCTGCCGCAGCCTGGCGATCTCGAGTTCGGAATGCATGCCGCGTTCGTCAATAGCCACGAGCTGTTTGTGCAGGTGCTCGAATGACGCGCCCGCCGGAGCAAGCCAGTTCTGGAAGACAGAGACATACGGTGCGTACCGGTTGCGTTCGTACAGGTCGCGCAAGGAATCGATAGTGAACGCGATGAAGCCGTAGTGCTCGTCGAGCGACAGGGTACCGGAGGACGCCAGCTGGGTGGAATCCGTGGCGCCATCGATGAAATGGCGGCGGGCGATGATCACGTCGTGGCCACCGCCGAAATACGCAGGAGCGTGGGAGAGAAGTTCTTCTTCGCTGACGTTATCGTCCTGCCCCGATGCCTTCAGTCGTGTGCGCACGATGTCGAGAACATGGCGGCGCCCTTCGTCGTCGGCGAGATAGCGTTCCATCTGGTTCGCGCGGGATTCATCCATGGTGAAGCCGTAATTCTGCGCCCAGTAATCGTAGGAGACGATTTCAAACAGGTTGGGCACGCGGCGAAAAGCGGCCTGAGTGTCGCCCAGCTCGTGGGGGAGCAGGTCGCGGATAATCTCCCATCGCCCGTCGCGGGACACCGTGCGCGATTTCTCGGGCGGCGTCTGAAGCAGCTTATCGACGCAAAAATTGCACCTGGCCGTGAAATCCTCCGGCTTGAGCTGCTCCGGTTCCTTTTGCGGGACCGACAGTGGCCTGTTTCCGCGGCCCGGCACAGTCCAGACCTGCGTGCCGGTGAAAGGGTTGAGTTGTTTGAGTGTGCCGTCCGCCATCCGCTGCAGTGGGTCCCGCGAGGCGGAAAGAGGGGTCGACAAGGGAACCGTTGGGTGTGTCATGTCCACCAAGGCTATTCGCTACGCTGGCTGCATGCCGACGATCCAGTTTGACGTGATTGTTCCCGACGACGCCGCAGGAAAGCAGGTGGAGGAGGCGTTTTCGCGCGCCGTCGAGATCCTCGTGCGCCATGAACGCCTCACCTCTGGTTCCGTGGAGCGCGACAAGGACCCGAATGTGCACGAGGACATGGTGGCGCTGTTTCGCCGCGCCTTTGAAGAAGAGCGCGGCGAGGAACCGGGAGACGCTATCGTGCAGCGCTACCTCATTTCGGCAGAGGGGGCGAGTTCGATGAACCAGCTCGCCATGGGCTTGTCCCGCGTGCTCACGCCGAAGGCGGAGCTGCCGAACGATCCGGTGGCGCTGGAGCGCCAAATGGACTTCGAGTTGCCCGCCGTCTATCCCTGGGCTGTCGAGGTATTGAGGTAGGCCACTGCGGCTTGAGCACCCGCGTGGATCAGCTGCGCGCGGACATCGTCGTGGTCATCCTGTTCACCGATATTCACCGCGAGGGTGCCTTCTGGCACATCAGCCTCGAAGGCGCCGGCGAGAATCGCTACGGTCGCTCCGCTGTCGTGCGCGAGCTCCGTCACCACAGAGGCGACCTTGCCGGCGGCGGACTGCTCGTCGTATTTCCCTTCGCCGGTGACCACGAAATTCGCTTCCGCGATCTTCTCTTTGAGCCCTTGGGCAGCCGCGACGGTGCGCGCGCCGGAGACGACCTGGACGTGGTCCGTGTTGCCGTGCATCAGCTCGGACAGCCACGTGATCCCGATGGGAAGGCCACCCGCTGCACCATATCCGGGCTGGTCCGGGTCTACGCCAGTGACCTCGCACAGGTGCGCCAGCGCCGCGTCGACCTGCTCGACGTCTGCGGGGCTCGCGCCCTTCTGCGGTCCGAAGATGCGCGCCGCGCCCTGCGGGCCGGTAGCCGGGAACTCCGAATCGGCGAGCAACACCCAGTCCACCGACGCGGCGGGAATATTCACCTTGGCGGTGTCGAAATGGTCGAGCTCGCCCAGTGCGCCGCCACCGTGGCGCAGCGGATGGCCGTCGACATTGAGCGGGTTCGCGCCGAGCGCGACGAGAATTCCGGTCCCGCCGTCGATCGTTGCCGAACCGCCGAGGCACAGCACGATGCGTCGCGCGCCGCGGGTCTGCGCGTCCGCAATCAGCACACCGGTGCCGTAGGTGTCACCGGTAAGCGGTACGGGCTTGTCTTTCACAGCAGGCAATCCCGTCGCGGCGGCGACATCGATATAGGCCGTTTCCTCGGCTGCGTTGTAGACGTAGCTGGCTTCGGTCAGACGTCCGGCGGCGTCGGTCGTGGGAAGTGTGATGGACTCGCCACTAAAGAGCTCCGCTGTTCCCTCGCCCCCATCAGCCATGGGTATGTGATCAACGTCACAGTCAATAATCACGGATTGAATGCCTTCCGCGATCCACTCCGCCGCGTCGTGGGCGCTCGCTGATCCTTTGAAAGAGTCCGGCGCGACGACGACGCGGACCGTCTTTGCGTCGGCTACGAAATTCGCTGGTAAGCCCGCAGTCTCTTCGTCTGCCGAAGAACCGGCGGTCATCGGGCGAGTATTCACCATGGTGGGAGTGCTCCTTTATTTTCCTGCGGGGCGCGGCGGAATCGGTCGCGGTCAATCATTGCGTTTGGCGCCCCAGACGTTATCAATTCAGTTGAGAAGCGGATTCAATCACTCTTTCCCGGACTATAGTTTTCTAATTATCGAGCAGTCGGAAGAAAGGATCGATGGTGACGTCGAACGAAGACCAGATCTCGGGGTACTACAACAAGCTTCTGAAGCGTAATGCAGGGGAGCCGGAATTCCACCAAGCGGTTGCGGAGGTTCTTGATTCGCTCAAGATCGTTCTGCAGAAAGATTCTCACTACAACGACTACGGCCTGATCGAGCGTCTCTGCGAGCCGGAGCGCCAGATCATCTTCCGCGTCCCGTGGATCGCGGACGATGGGGAAGTGCGTGTCAACCGTGGCTTCCGCGTCCAGTTCAACTCCGCGCTCGGCCCGTACAAGGGCGGCCTGCGCTTTCACCCGAGTGTGAACCTCGGCATCATCAAATTCCTTGGCTTCGAGCAGATCTTCAAGAATTCCCTGACCGGCCTGCCGATTGGCGGCGGTAAGGGCGGCTCCGACTTTGACCCGAAGGGCAAGTCCGAGGCCGAGGTCATGCGTTTCTGCCAGTCCTTTATGACAGAGCTGCACCGCCACATCGGCGAGTACCGTGACGTCCCCGCCGGTGATATCGGCGTCGGCGGTCGCGAGATCGGCTACCTGTTCGGTCAGTACCGTCGTCTGACCAACGAGCACGAGTCTGGTGTCCTCACCGGTAAGGGCTTGGCCTGGGGTGGATCCCTTGTCCGTACCGAGGCCACCGGTTTCGGCACCGTCTACATCACCAACCAGATGATGGAAGAAAACGGCGAATCCCTCAGCGGTGCCAAGGTGATTGTCTCCGGTTCCGGCAACGTGGCTATTTACGCCATTGCTAAGGCGCAGGAGCTCGGTGCGACCGTCGTCGGGTTCTCTGACTCGTCTGGCTGGGTGGAAACTCCCAACGGCGTCGACCTTGAGCTGCTCAAGGAAATCAAGGAGGTCCGCCGCGGCCGCGTCTCCGAATATGCCGAGAAGGTCGACGGTGTGACCTTCCACGACGAGGGCTCCATCTGGGACCTTGAGGCCGATGTCGCGCTGCCGTGCGCGACCCAGAACGAGCTCGAGGGCGCGCACGCTCAGAAGCTCGTCGATAACGGCATCAAGTACGTCGCGGAGGGCGCGAATATGCCGTCCACCGCCGAAGCGATCGAGATCTTCCGTGAGAACAAGATCCACTTCCTGCCGGGCAAGGCTGCGAACGCCGGCGGTGTGGCCACGTCCGCGCTGGAGATGCAGCAGAATGCATCGCGCGACTCGTGGAATTTCAAGTACACGGACTCCCGTCTGAAGCAGATCATGGAAGATATTTTCAGCAACACCTCTGCCACCGCCGCCGAATACGGCCACGAGGGTGACTACGTGGTGGGCGCGAATATCGCTGGCTTCAAGAAGGTTGCCGACGCAATGCTCGCCCAGGGCATCATTTAGGCTGGTTCATTCCAGGTCGGCTTTCTGCCGAGCTATTGCAGGACACGCGCCCCGGCTTGCCGGGGCGTTCGTCGTTTCGCCAGTACAGTTGGGCTCATGTACCGCGTATTTGAAGCTCTCGATGAACTGGTCAACACCGTCGAACAGGCCTACGGCGTTCCGATGACGTCGAACTGCATGGTTCCCCGCAACGAAGTGCTCGCGCTTCTCGACGACATCCGTAACGCCTTCCCCGTCGAGATCGACGATGCGCAAGACGTTCTGGATAAGCAGGACGAGATCCTGCGCGGCGCCGAGGACCGCGCGGACGCGATTATCGGCGATGCGGAAGGGGAGGCCCAGCGCCTTGTTACTGACGCCCGCAATGAATCCGATTCCATGTTGAGCGATGCTCAGCAGCGTTCCACCGTCATGGTCGCCAATGCTGAAGAAGATGCCAACAGCACCGTGACCCGCGCGCGGGATGAGGCGGAGCAGATGGTGGAGCGCGCTCGTCGAGAAGCGGAGCGTCTGGTCGCTGACGGTAACGAATCCTACGATCGCTCTGTCGCTGAAGGCCTCCAGGAGCAGCAGCGTCTCGTCTCCGAGGCTGAGGTCACCCGCCGGGCCGACGAAGAAGCGCACCGTATCGTCGAATCCGCGCATGCCGAGTCCAGCCGTCTGCGCGGCGAATGCGACGACTACGTCGACGGCAAGCTCGCCGAATTCGAGGAGACCTTGAGCGGGGTGCTGCGCACCGTCACCTCCGACCGTTCCGCACTGCGTCAGGGTGCTGGTGCGTCTGGCCGCTACGACCGCGGGGCACGCGATGTCCGAGTTGAGCGTGTCGAGCGCGTCGAACGCGATGACCGCGGCGGTTACGCTCGTTAACTCTCCCGGGCCCGCAGGATCGACCGCGATGTATTGTGGGGTGCGTTATGGCTACTAATCCCTTTGTTGTGGACGTGTCGGAAGCCCAGCGTGGCGACGGGCTTCCAGTGACCACCACCTTGACCGGCCCGTCGCCGTCGCGCATCGGCCCGGAAATGATCGCCATCCCCGAAGGCCAAGAGATCACCGTCGAAGCGACCGTGACTCCGCTCGGCGGGGGCGTGCTCGTGGACGCTACGGCGAATGTCCAGCTCCAGGGGCACTGCGTCCGTTGCCTCCGTGAGCTCACGCCCACCGAGGAGATTTCCGTCTCCCAGGTGTTCTCCGGCTCCGACGACTTCATCACGGGAGACGACTCCGGTGAAGAAGATGACGGGTCAGGCGACGATGTCCCGGTGATTGTCGACGACACTGTCAACCTCGAGCAGGCGTTCATCGACGAAGTCGGCCTGAACTTGCCCTTCAACCCGGTGTGCGAGCCCGCTTGCCCGGAAGACTCCGATGTTCCTTCGCCCGACGGCGTGTCCGGCGAACAGAACGACCTTGTGGACCCGCGCTGGGCTGGTCTGGAGAAATTCCTCGGCGGGGCCGAATCCGGCTCCGAAAAATAGCTGGGGGTCATGTGCCACGCGCGAAAAAGAACAAGATCCCAGGCGATCAGGCCTTGGCTGAGGCATTCGCGGCTGTCGACCACACGCCGCTGCTGGACAAGCTCGGCGTCGACATCGAACCGGACAAGCTGCGTCTCGCATTGACGCACCGCTCGTTCGCGAACGAGCACGGCACTCTGCCGAATAATGAGCGCCTCGAGTTCGTCGGCGACGCAGTGCTTGGTCTGACCATTGCGAATGCGCTGTTCGAGAAATTCCCCTCGCGTCCGGAGTCGGACTTGTCACCGATGCGAGCCCGCATTGTGTCGCGCTACGGGCTCGCGGAGGTCGCCCGCGAAATCGGCCTCGGCGCGCACATTCTGCTGGGCAAAGGCGAGGAGACGACCGGCGGCCGCGACAAGGACTCCATCCTGGCGGATACCACTGAGGCAGTGCTTGGCGCCATCTACCGCCAGCACGGTTTCAACCCCACCCGCGATGTCATCTTGCGCCTTTTCGCAGACAAGATCGACAACGCCCACTGGATCCAGGACTGGAAGACGGAGCTCCAGGAACGCGTTGCGGAGCTCGGCGGCAACCCGCCCGTTTACACCGCCACGGCCGAGGGGCCGGAGCACGAGCAAGTCTTCACCGCGCACGCGCTTATCGACGGCACCGACCGCGGCACCGGACGCGGCCACAACAAAAAGACTGCGGAGCAAAACGCCGCCCGCGAGGCGTTCTTCTTCCTCAAAGACCACCCGGAAACCGTCGCATTGCGTAAAGGGTAGGGAAGGGACGTGCCTGAACTCCCGGAAGTGGAAGTGGTGCGCCGTGGGCTCGACACCCACGTTGTCGGTGCGACATTCGGTGCCGTCGAGGTTTTGCACCCGCGCGCTGTCCGCGGCAACGACGTGGATCTCGCTGAGGTCTTGCCGGGCCTGACGATTACCGGTACTGACCGCCGCGGCAAGTTCCTCTGGCTCACGCTCTCCGACGGCGCCGCGCTGTTAGTTCACCTGCGCATGTCCGGCCAGATGCTCGTCGGAAAGCCTGGCCTCGTCGATAGTCCGCACTTGCGTATCCGTGCGCAACTGTCGTCGGCAAGCGGCGTGCAGGAGCTCGCCTTCGTCGATCAGCGCACCTTCGGTTCGTGGCAGTATGTTCCGCTCACCGCCCCGGACCCCGGTGCTGGCCGACCCGTTCCCGCGACCATCCCTCATATCGCGCCCGACCCCTTCGAGCCCGATTTCGATGTCGTGGCCACCGCCCGCGCAATGCGCAAAAAGAACGTCGCGGCGAAGACGCTTCTTCTCGACCAGTCCGTGGTCAGCGGTATCGGCTCCATCTACGCCGACGAAGCGATGTGGGCCGCCGGCGTGAAACCCACCCGCAAGGGCAGAGCGATGCGCCAGCGCGATGCTGTGGCGGTGCTCGAAGAATCCCGCGCCGTCATGGCCCGTGCGCTTGAAGCCGGCGGAACGAGCTTCGATTCGCTCTACGTCAATGTCAACGGTGCCTCCGGCTACTTCTCCCGCTCGCTCAATGCCTACGGGCAAGCGGGAAAATCATGTGTGCGCTGCGGAACTCCAATTGAACGCACCGTAGTCAACGGCCGGTCGAGCTACTACTGCCCGGTGTGCCAGACGCGCTGACACACGACATAGCGCCACCAAAAATCGTTGGCGGGCCCCACTGGCATATAGAATTTCCGGCATGGAAAAACTCGAGCTGTTCGTGACGGACATCGTCAACGACAACCTGTGGAAGGTCATCCCGTTCCTGCTTCTGGCGGCGGGTGCCTACTTCGGCCTGCGCACCATTTTTGTTCAGCTGCGCATGGTCCCCGACATGTTCAAGGCAGTGGCGGAAAGCCCGAAGGGCAAAGACCGCGATGGCCGGGACCTCGATGAGGAGTACGGCGGTATTTCCGCCTTCAAGGCGTTCACCATCTCCGCAGCCTCTCGCGTGGGCACCGGCAATATCGCCGGTGTCGCGGTGGCGATCACGATGGGCGGCCCCGGCGCCGTGTTCTGGATGTGGATCATCGCCCTGGTCGGTGGCGCGACTGCTTTTGTCGAGTCGACCCTGGCGCAGCTGTGGAAGACCAAGGACGCCGATGGCAACTACCACGGCGGCCCGGCGTACTACATCACCCGCGGCCTCGGTGAGAAGTGGAAGCCCCTGGCTGTCATCTTCGCTGTGGCTATCTCTTTCACGTACGGCTTCATCTATAACGCCATCCAGACCAACTCGATTGTCGAGGCAGTCGGCGGTTCCTTGGGCACCGACTCGAACATGATGAAGGCAGTCGTCGCCGGCATCGTCGCCCTTGTTACCGCGTTGATCATCTTCGGCGGTGTCACCCGCATCGCCAATGTCACCCAGGTCGTCGTCCCGTTCATGGCCCTCGCGTACATCATTCTCGGCGTCATCGTGCTCACTGTGAACGCCAGCGAGATCCCCGGCATGTTCACCCTCATCGTCGAGCACGCGCTCGGCTTGAAGGAGATCGCCGGTGCGGCCGTTGGCGCCGCATTCATGAACGGCATGCGCCGCGGTCTGTTCTCCAACGAGGCCGGCCAGGGTTCCGCCCCGAACGCCGCCGCCACCGCGACGGTGTCCCACCCGGTCAAGCAAGGTCTGGTACAGACCTTGGGCGTCTACTTCGATACCCTCATCGTCTGCTCCATCACCGCGTTCATCATTCTCCTCGGTCCTGCGCCGATGTACGGCGAAGAAGTGCAGGGCGCTACGCTGACGCAGTCCTCCTTGTCTGACTCGGTCGGCACGTGGGGTGCCCACTTCATCACGTTCATCCTGTTCTTCCTGGCCTTTTCCTCTGTGATCGGCAACTACTACCTCGCGCAGGCGAATATCGAGTACCTGACCGACAAGAAGTCCGTTCTCACCATTTTCCGTCTCGGCGTGATCGGCTTTGTCATCTTCGGTGCCTTCGGCTCCCTGCCGCTGGTGTGGGCTCTTGGCGACACGATGACCGCCACCATGGTCTTCATCAACCTGATCGCGATCGTCCCGCTCGGCGGCATCGCCTTCAAGCTGCTCAAGAACTTCAGTGAGCAGCGCGCCCAGGGCATCGACCCGGTCTTCCACCGCGATATGCTGCCGGAGCTGAAGAACGTCGAGTACTGGGATGGCTCTGACCCGGTCACCCGCCGCAGCGCGGAAGATCGCGTCACGGTCGATCAAGCACGCCGCGACGGCGCCGCAGAAGACACCGACGAAGGTGGCCTGACCCGCATCTAACGCGGCGAAAGCTAGTGTGGTGCCCATGAGCACCACACGCATGACAGCATTCGTCACCGGCCACGTTCAAGGCGTCGGCTTCCGCTGGTGGACGCGCAGCCGCGCCCTCGAACTCGGACTGGCCGGTTACGCGAAGAACCTGCGCGACGGCCGCGTGGAAGTGGTGGCAGAGGGGGAGCAGGCAGACGTCGATAAGCTTCTTGCTCTGCTTGAAGAGCAACCCTCGACCGCCAAGCGCCCCGGCGAGGTGCGCGCCGTCGTGCCGCAGTACAGCGAACCGCGCGGCGCGACAGGCTTCGAAGAGCGGTAGGCCTACCGCTTCAACAGATCCAGAACCAGCGCCGGTAGGCCCATCCGGCGCGTGGCATCCGAAATGTACTCGCGCGCATACGGATAGATCGCGAACAACCCGGTGGTCTCGGCGAAAGCATCTAGCGCCTCCTGCGCCGGCTCCGAGTCCATGTGCGGTTCGAAAGCGGCGACGAAGGTGCACTCGACCGAGGCGACCGGCTCCGAATCGTTTCCCGCGTCCACGATGGTGACGGTGAAATCGGCGTTGATGAGGAGCAGACCGTTCGTCCCCGCGTCGAGCGAGATGCTCCCAGACGGCGTCATCTCGACGCTCACGCTCAATTGCGCGTCAGGGGAGGGGACCCGCTCGAGGCGCGCGGTCGACTGCACGAGGCGGACGTCGAAGAGATTGCTGGTGCCCGCGATCTCGCCCGCGCGCACCCGAAGTTCCGCGTGGACTTTGGCATCAGACATGGCTTAACTCACCTGAATGTCCTGGTAGGAGGGCACCACGCGCAGCGCCGGGCGACGCCCCGACGACGCCGACGGTGCCGCAACCGTCTTCGATACCGAGACATACGGCGATGCCACGCGTGTGACATTGCTGCCCGGCTGATCGACGAGGATGCGCACGCGCGCGCCCGTCGCGCGCGCATAACGCTGAATCGTGGACAGCTGCGGGTCAGTCTCCCCGCGCTCGAAGTCAGATACTGCGGACTGGGTCGTGCCCATGGCGGCGGCCACCTGCTTCTGTGACAGACCAGACTGCTTCCGCCCGTCGCGGAGCGTTTCTGTGACGGCGAGGCGTTCTTCGGCTTCGCTCATCGCAGCGCGCACTTCCGGGTCGTCGAGGAGTTCGTCGAAGTCGAATTCCTCGGAATCGCCCGCGTGGTGCTCGCTGTAGTCGTCGATATTCATGGCAGCTCCTTTACTATCGGCTGTGACCGATAAAGCACAATTTAATCGCCTCAGACCGATACTGCAATTCACTGCCGCCAACGCTTCAACCGCTTCTCCGCTTTGTCCAGTTCGTGCTTCGGTGTTTTCTGCTGGTTCTTGAAAAAGCACGACAAGATGATGAAGTGCACCGGGGAGTCTTGGATGACGATCGCCCGGTAATGGTTATTGCCTACCTGGGCCCGGATCTCATACAGGTCCCCGCGCAGGTGCCGGAGATCGCTGAGCCCAATTTTCGCCTGGGCGAGCTGCTTAATGCGGGCGGCGAGAGCACCCTGGCCCTCTTTCGATAACGCCTTGAACTCCCGTTTGCTCACGGCTTCCGATTCACCGCCCGGGGCGAACCAACGGATCTGGTTTCTCGGCACCTTTCACCTCCCGCGGAACGTCTCGGCCAGCTTTAGGGCAGAGCTTACAAAACGACCGCGACACAGCCTGCTCGTCCTGCGATGACAGCGCCGAAGGGCGGAGCCGGTTCGGTAATATCAGCACAATGCACCTGACATCGCTGACGCTCAAAGGCTTCAAGTCCTTTGCGTCTGCGACGACGATGAAATTCGAGCCGGGCATCTGCGCGGTCGTCGGGCCGAACGGCTCAGGCAAGTCCAATGTGGTCGATGCGCTCGCCTGGGTGATGGGCGAGCAGGGCGCGAAGAATCTGCGCGGCGGAAAGATGGAGGATGTCATCTTCGCGGGCGCGGGGGAGCGCAAGCAGCTCGGCCGCGCGGAAGTGACGCTGACATTCGACAACACGGACGGCCGTCTACCGATCGAGTACACGCAGGTAGCTATCACGCGCCGCATGTTCCGCGACGGCGCCAGCGAATACGAGATCAACGGCTCCAAAGCGCGTCTCATGGACATCCAGGAGCTGCTGTCCGACTCGGGCATCGGCCGCGAGATGCACATCATCGTCGGCCAGGGCAAGCTCAACGAGATCCTCGAATCCCGTCCGGAGGACCGTCGTGCGTTCATCGAGGAAGCAGCAGGTGTGCTAAAGCACCGCCGGCGCCGTGAGAAAGCGCAGCGCAAACTGACCGGCATGCAGGCGAATCTCGACCGCCTGACCGACCTCACTGACGAGCTGGGCAAGCAGCTCAAGCCCCTCGCACGCCAGGCCGAAGCCGCGCAACGCGCCGCGACCGTCCAGGCAGATGTCCGCGACGCACGTCTGCGCCTTGCGGGCCACAAGGTGGTCACCCTCAGGGCATCGCTTGACGACGCCGCCCGTGCCGCCCACCTCCACGCCCAGCACGTCGAATCCGTGACAGAAGAGCTGGCCGAAGCTGAATCGAATCAGGGCGAAGTCGAAAAGCTGCACTCGGTAGCCTCCGCGAATTCGGAGCGCGCACAGCAGCTCTGGTTCGGGCTGTCATCTCTTGCTGAGCGCACGTCTGCGACACTGCGCATCGCCACCGAGCGTGCCTCGCATGTCGGCGACACCACCGAATACCGCGGTCAAGACCCCGACGAGCTGATTGCCCGGGCCGAGAGAGCCGAAAAGCAGCACGCCGACGCACTCGCCGAATACGACAAAGCGGAAGCCCGCCGCGCAGAGATTGCAGCTCAGGTCGAGGAGCTCGCGGAGAAAGCCCGCGCCGCCGAAGCCGAGCATATGGCGCAGGTCCGCGCGATCGCCGATCGCCGCGAGGGCGTTGTGCGCCTGCTCGCCCAGGAGGAGAGCCAGGTCGCAGCAGTCGAGAGTGCGAAGCAGGAAATTGAGCGCCTTGCAGCCGCTGCCGACGAGACACGTCGGCGTGCCCAGGACGCCGACGCGGAAGCACAGGCCGCCGCCGAGAAGGTCGCTGAGATCGCCCGTGGCCGCGAACCCCTTGAGAATGCCCATGTTCGCGCCGCCGCCGAGGCCGATGCCGCCGAGCAGCGCTTGGAGCAGCTGCGCGCGGAGCAGAAGACACGAGAAAAAACGGTGTATTCGCTCTCAGCGCGCATCGCCACGCTGAGCGAGACCGCCCCTGTCGCTGAGGCCGCCGACGTTCTGGGTGAGACATTCTCTCCCGTCGCCGACCGCATGAAGCCGGAGAAAGGCGTGGAGAAAGCGCTCGCGGCGGCACTCGGGCCCCATGCAGAAGCACTCGCAGGCGAGATCGACGAAAGCGTTGTTGCCGATGGCCTCGGCAACGCCTCCCGCGCCGTCGTGGTGGATACATCTGCTGGCGGACAGTCGTGGCGCCTCGAAGGAACACCGCCGGCAGGCACTACGTGGTTGCTCGACCACGTGAGCCTCAACGACGACGTCGTGGGCCCCATCACCCGCATCCTTGTCGATGTGGTGCTCGCCGACGATGTCGCCTCCGCGCGCCGGGCGGTTGCCGATGATCCACGTCTACGCGCAGTCACTGCCGACGGTGTCGTCGTTGGCGAAGGATGGCTCGCCGCGGGGTCCGGTGGTGCATCGAGCGTGGAGGTCGCTGCCCACATCGAGGTCGCTACGGCGGAACTCGAGCAGGCCCAGGCCGCGCTCGATGAGCTGTCCGGCACCTTCGAAGGCGCGAAGATCGCGGCTGAGGAAGCGCGCGTGGTCGCCGCATCGGCGAAGGCTGCGCTGAAGGAACACGACGCGCAGGCCGAGTCGTGGAAGCGCGACCACCAGCGCTTGGTCAAACAGGCCGAGCAGGCGCAGAAACAGCACGCCAGTTCCGCGAAGCAGGCCAACGAGGCGGATATCCGGCTCAGCGGCCGCGAGAAATCTCTCGCCGAGACCCGCGACCGGCTCTCGCGCGTCGAGCGCCCTGATTCCGACGAAGAGGCCGATGCCACTGCACGCGACGAAGCCAATGCTGCGCTGACTAAAGCCCGGTCGCAGGAAATGGAAGCGACACTTGCCGCCCGTTCTACTCAGCAGGCGGTGGATAACGTGGCGGGAAGGGGAGCGGCGCTGCGTCGTCAAGCGGAGCACGAGCGACAAGCGAAAGCGCGGCACGACGCGGCGATGGCACGCAAGCGCGCGCAGGCCGAGCTCGCCCAGGCGGTCGCGGAACACGCGCGCGACCTCGCCGCGAAAATCGCCGAATCGCTCGAGCGCGCCACGCAGCGCCGCGACACGCTTTCCGCCGACGTGAAGCAGCTCGCCGCGCGCCAATCCCAGGCCCGCGACAAGGTCAGTGCGCTGCGTCAGCAGCTCGCCCGTCTCGGCGACACTTCGCATGCCGCGGATATCGCGCGCGAGCAGGCGCAGGTCCGCATCGACGAAGCTGAAGCCAAGATTGTCGAGCAGCTCGGCATCGCTATCGACGACCTGCTCGCCGATTACACGCCCGCGGAGGACTTCGACGAAGCGGAAGAGAAGAAGCGCCTCAAGAAAGCGGAGAAGGACCTCGCTGCGCTCGGCAAGGTCAATCCGCTCGCGCTCGAGGAGTACAAGGCACTTGAGGAACGCTACAGCTTCCTGTCCACCCAACTCGCCGACGTGGTCCAGGCGAGGAAGGACTTAGCGGGGGTGATCGACGACGTCGATAAGCAAATCCTGCAATTGTTCACCGACGCGTGGCACGACGTCGAACGCGAATTCCCGCGCGTGTTCCAAACGCTGTTCCCCGGCGGCGAAGCGCGTCTGTTGCTCACCGACCCCTCCGACATGCTCACCACCGGCATCGAGATCGAGGCGCGCCCGCCCGGCAAGAAAGTCAAGCGCCTGTCGCTTCTGTCCGGCGGCGAGAAATCGCTCACTGCGCTCGCGATGCTCGTGGCCATCTTCCGCGCGCGCCCTAGCCCGTTCTACGTTCTCGACGAGGTCGAAGCCGCGCTTGACGACGTCAACCTCCGGCGGCTTATCGCCCTTCTCGAAGAACTCCGCGAGGACTCGCAGCTCATCGTGATCACCCACCAGAAACCCACGATGGATGTGGCGAACGTGCTCTACGGCGTCACCATGCGTGGCGACGGCGTGACACGCGTGATTTCCCAGCGCATGAACCCCGCTCCGCGCGAGACTGCCGACTAGCCGCACCCCGCCGCGCCATCTGGTGGCACTATGGGGGACATGATGAATTCAACTGTTCTGTGGGTCGTTATCGCCGTCGTCGTGGCGCTGCTCATCATCCTGGGCATCGTCATTGTCGTCGGCAACAACCGGAAAAAGTCGAAGACCGTCTCCTTTGAAAAGAAGGAGCCGGAACAGCAAAAAGAACTCACCCAGCAGGAGAAATCCGGCAACTACCAGGCAAAGGGCGGCTTCAATTTCGCGCCCGCCGGCGCGCCGACGGCCGAAAAAGAGCCCGTGCGTGTCGACGAGCCGTTGAAGCGCGACACCCCTGCCACCTCCGCTAAGGCCGCGGGTGCTGGCGCTGCCGGCGTTGCTGCGGCAGGTGCTGCTGGCGCCGCCGCGTCCGCAAAGCCTGCTGAAACAACGGATTCTTCTGACGTATCCGATACCGCCGATGCCACCGAGACCGAGCAGATCGCACCGGCACCGACTGCCGCGGACGAGGTCGACCCCGTTGAGCTCGGCGAGACCGAGACCGAAGTGATTGAGCCCGATCCGGCCGAGGTCGAGCAGGTTGAGCCGGTTGAGCAGGTCGAGCAGGAGGACAAGTCCGGCGAGATTGCCGGAGCCGACCGCCCGGTCGAGTCCGAAGAGTCCTCCGATGCCTCCCAGGCTGGCACCGAGGCGGAAGCACAGGAAGCGGCTGAGGCCGCGCGTTCGACTGCCGAGGCTGCCGAGGAAGCACGCGAGCAAACGCCGGCGCCGGAGACGGGTGCAGGCGCGGCCGCGGCTGGGGGAACAGCTGCTGGTGCAGCGGGCGCCGCCGGTGCTGCGGCAGCTGCCGACGAGTCGACTGCCGAAGAGACCGAGGCCAGCGTCATCGAGACGGATCCGGTGCCGGACGAGCAGCTCGACGACATCGAGCCGGCGGCGGGCCGCATCGGCAAGCTGCGTGGGCGTCTGTCGCGCTCCCAGAACGCGATCGGCCAGGGGCTGCTCGGCATTCTCTCCGCGGGCGACCTGGACGAGGACGCCTGGGAAGAAATCGAGGACACGCTGATCATGGCGGACCTCGGCGCGGAACTGACCATGAAGGTCACTGAATCCCTGCGCGAGAAGATCGCCGAGCGCGGCGTGTCCAGCGAGGAAGAAGCTCGCGCCATGCTGCGCGAGACCCTTATTGAGGCAGGTAAGCCGGAACTGGATCGCTCCATCAAGGCGATGCCGAATAACGGCAAGCCGGCGGTCATCCTCGTCGTCGGTGTCAACGGCACCGGCAAGACCACCACGACCGGCAAGCTGGCGCGCGTGCTCATCTCCATGGGCCACAGCGTGGTGCTCGGCGCGGCGGATACTTTCCGTGCGGCCGCAGCAGACCAGCTGGAGACGTGGGGCCGCCGCGTGGGTGCTTCCACCGTCCGCGGCAAGGAAGGCGCAGACCCCGCGTCCGTCGCTTTCGACGCGGTCAAGACCGGTGTGGAGCAGCAAGCTGATGTCGTGCTCGTCGACACCGCAGGCCGCCTGCACACCTCCACCGGCCTGATGGACCAGCTGGGCAAGGTCAAGCGCGTTGTGGAGAAGAAGTCTCAGGTCGACGAGGTTCTGCTGGTGCTCGACGCCACCGTTGGCCAGAATGGCCTGACCCAGGCGCGCGTGTTCAAGGACGTCGTCGAGATCACCGGTGTCGTCCTGACCAAGCTGGACGGCACCGCCAAGGGAGGCATCGTCTTCCAGGTCCAGGAGGAACTCGGCGTGCCGGTCAAGCTCGTGGGCCTTGGCGAGGGTGCGGATGACCTCGCTCCGTTCGAGGTGGAGGGCTTTGTCGACGCGTTGCTCGGCTAGAGCACAGGCAATGTGATTCAGGTGGTGGGGAGCAGCTAGGCTGGTTCCCACCACTTTTTCGATATCTAAGGGAGCTTTTTCGTGTTCGAGTCATTGTCCGACCGCTTGCAAACAGCGCTTAAAGGTCTGCGCGGCAAGGGCAAACTCACGGAAGAGGACATCAACGCCACCGCCCGTGAGATCCGCATCGCCCTGCTCGAGGCCGATGTCTCCCTGCCTGTTGTCCGCGCATTCATCAAGCGCGTCAAGGAGCGTGCGCTCGGCGCGGATGTCTCGGAGGCGCTGAACCCGGCGCAGCAGGTCATCAAGATCGTCGACGAGGAGCTCACCAATATCCTCGGCGGCGAGACCCGCCGCCTTAACTTGGCGAAGAACCCGCCGACCGTGATCATGCTCGCTGGTCTGCAGGGTGCGGGTAAGACGACGCTGGCGGGCAAGCTCGCCATGCACCTGTCCAAGCAGGGCCACACTCCGATGCTGGTGGCCTGCGATTTGCAGCGCCCGGGGGCGGTGCAGCAGCTGGAGATCGTCGGCAAGCGAGCTGGCGTTCCCACCTTCGCGCCGGACCCGGGCACCTCGCTCGACTCGAGCGAACATGAAATGGGAACATCCCACGGCGACCCGGTCGCGGTGGCCACCGAGTCGATCGAGGAGGCCCGCCGCACGCACGCGGACGTGGTCATCATCGATACCGCTGGCCGACTCGGTATCGATGAGACGTTGATGACGCAGGCGCGCAATATCCGCGATGCCGTCAACCCGGACGAGGTCCTCTTCGTCATCGACTCCATGATCGGCCAGGATGCTGTCGCCACCGCGCAGGCCTTCGCCGACGGCGTCGATTTCACTGGCGTTGTGCTGACCAAGCTCGACGGCGATGCCCGCGGCGGTGCCGCCCTGTCCATTCGCGAGGTCACGGGCAAGCCGATCCTGTACGCGTCCACGGGCGAGAAGCTCGAGGACTTCGACATCTTCCACCCGGACCGCATGTCCAGCCGCATCCTCGGCATGGGCGACCTGCTCTCGCTCATCGAGCAAGCTGAGGCGACGATGGACCAGCAGAAGGCGGAAGAAGCCGCCATGAAGCTGGGCTCCGGTGAGCTGACACTCGAGGACTTCCTCGACCAGCTGCTGATGATCCGCCGCATGGGCCCGATCGGCAACCTGCTGAAGATGATGCCGGGCGGCAAGCAGATGAACGAGATGGCCGACATGGTCGACGAGAAGCAGCTCGACCGCATCCAAGCCATCATCCGCGGCATGACACCGGCGGAGCGCGAGAACCCGAAGATCCTCAACGCGTCGCGCCGCAAACGCATTGCGAACGGTTCGGGCGTCACCGTCGCCGAGGTCAACCAGCTCGTCGAGCGCTTCTTCGAGGCGAAGAAGATGATGGGCAAGATGGCCAGCCAATTCGGCATGGGCGGAATGCCAGGCATGCCAGGTATGGGCGGCCGTTCCGCGACGAAGAAGAAGCCGAAGGGACGCAAGGGCAAAAACGGCAAGCGTAAGCCCGCGAAGAAGCGCGGCGGCGGCCCGAAGATGCCGGGCATGCCGGGGATGGGCGGCATGCCAGGTATGCCGGGCATGGATCAGCTCGATCCCGCTCAGCTGAAGAAGATGCAGGAGCAGCTGCCGCCGGGCATGGACGGCATCGATCTGAACAACCTCGACTTCGGCGAAGCCATGAAGCGCATGGGCAAGGGCAAATAAGTCCCCCAGTCACCTCCTCCCGCAGGCTAGTTCGGCCTGCGGGAGGATTTTTTATTGGTCGCCGAGCTCAGGCAAAAGGTCGGGGTTCGCTTCAACGCTTGGCTTGCCGACGTCTCCCGCGTCCACCCCGTTTTCCTGCTTCCCCGCAGGGACACCCTGTTCCGGATCGAGCGCGGGGCCGTCCTCGAGTCCGTCCACCTGGGTCCCCAGAGCCGCGAAGACCTCTTGGAGCTTGGCCCACAGCAGTGGGGCAGTGGTCGCCGCGTACGCGTTCGAGACGTGATTCTGGTCGCGGTAGACGTACACGTTGCCGATGATCGGCGGGCAGAATTCGTCGTCGCAGAACCAGTCAGCGGTATCGAGACCCCACTGCTTATTCTCCGGGAAAAGGTATTCGACAGACGGATCCACATCACCGTAGACGGTGTCGCGCAGTGTCGAACACGCCTCGAAGTCGTTGCCGGCGATCAGGCACTCGTTCGGATCCATGTGCTGGCCTTCGCGGCTGAATACCCACGGGTTGTCGCGCAGACCGAGGAACGGAATGTCGTTGGCCTGGAGCTCCTCCCAGACGGTGGCATAGGAGCTCGGCACCATGTCGGGGCCGGGGCTGCCCTCGCCAGCGCGGCCCTCAGGGCGCGTGGCAGTGGAAATGGTCAGATCCGGATTCATCTCGATGATCCGGTCAAACGCCAGACGCGACCATTCGGCGCACTCCGGGCTCACGGTGTCGAGGTCGTCGAGGATCAGTGGGCACGACTGGCGCACCATCGGCATCACCTTGAAACCGTGCTCTTTACCCAGTTGGTCGAGCGGGATCAGCCAAGGCTCCGAGTGGGAGCCTCCGAAGAGCACGACGGTGGTCTCAGCTTCTGGGTCGCCCCACACGCAATGCGGCCCCGGCAGCATGTCCGCCGGCTGATCCATGAAGATGACGCAGTTATCGTCGGCAGTCGGCGGCCAGATGTCCGCGATCAGGTTCGGGTCGGGCTGAGCTTGCGCCTCGGGAACCTCCGCCCCGAAATGCGCCATCACGCCGGGGTAGTCATTGGAGGCGAGATTGAAATCCGCATCGTCGATCTGGCGGGCGTAGAGCGGCTGGATCGACAAAACCCCGAGCAGAATGGCTCCGATGAGGGCGCCGCCGACGGCGCGGCCGCGGCCCTCGGGCGTCGTTAAGCTTGCTCGCGCATTGCGCACTGGCGTGTCAGTCGCCTTCGGGCGCTTGCCGTGCTGGCGCAGCGGATCCTCAACCAAGGTGTACGTGAGGTGCGCGAGGCACAGTGACAACGCGATGACGAGGATCCCGAGCCCCACCGTCGGCGTCGGGCGGCCCGACTTCACGGTGAACAGAATCAGCAGCGGCCAGTGCCACAGGTACAGCGAATACGCGACCTTACCCAGCCACAGGATCGGACCCGACGACAACACGCGCGCCACCGGCTGATCCGGCCCAGCCATGACCACAAGCGCCGCACCCAGCAGCGGAATGAGCGCCGCCGGGCCGGGGAAAGCCAACGAGGTGGTGATGATCGCGCCCGTCACCGCGATCGCCGTGACACCGAGACCCGCCGCCACGCCGCGGAATTTCTCCGGAATGAGGTTCGTCACCGGCAGCATTGCCAGCAACGCGCCGAACGCCAGCTCCCACAGACGGGACGGGAACTCGTAGTAATTCTGCGGCGTGCCCACCAAGCCGTGGCGCGACGCGTATGCGAAGGACGCCACCGCCAGCACCGCTAACAGCACAATGATGCCGCGGCGCAGCTTCGTATTGCTCACCCCGACGCGTGACGCCAAAAACGCCACGATGATGCCCACCGTGATCGCGAAGACATAGAACTGCCCCTGCACACTCATCGACCACAAGTGCTGCAGCGGAGATGTCTCCGCGCCCGCCGCCGCGTAATCGAGGTTCTGGGCCGCCAGCTCGTAGTTTTGGAAATACAGCACCGCCGCGGTGAATTGCCGCGCGAGGTCCTGGCTCATGATCTCCGGAGTCAACCACCGGATTCCCGCGAAGATCGCTGCGAGCACCACCGCCAGCGCCGGCAGCAAACGCCGCGCCGTGCGCCAGAACGGCCACCACGGATTCAGTGAAGGGTTCGGGCGCATCGCGTAACGCAGCTGCGACCCCATGAAGAAATAGCCCGACAGCAGCAAGAAGACATCGACGCCGCCCGAGACGCGCCCGACGAACACGTGGAACAGCACCACCAAGCCGATGGCGATGCCGCGCAATCCGTCGAGATCCGTGCGGTACGCCTGCTTTTTCGGTGCCGGTTTCGAGTCCGTGGTCTGCTGAGCGGTAACCGTGGTCGTCATTGCGTCAAAAATCCGTAATGTAGGGGAAGAGGAAGAGACATAGTTTCGCTATCGAAGCTGGTTGCCTCTTTTTCTTTCTGGGTGTTCCTGGGAAGACCTTACCGCCGGGAAGGCGGAAATCCGTTAACCCCCACGTCGTTTTGGTGTGGCGGTGCACGCGGGGGTAGTGTATTGCAGGTTGACGCGCGCCGAGCGCGCGCTGAAACACCAAGCTGCGTTAGCGCCGGATCCGGCACACTTCCCTAAAAGATAGGAAGTCCCACCGCCCGGCCGTAGTCACACGCAGGTGAAACTCAAGGGTTGAACCGGCCCGTCGATAAGCGGCGGGTGTCTGAACTGCCCAGTGACCTAAGTAAAGGACTTTCAACATGGCTGTAAAGATCAAGCTGCAGCGCGTGGGCAAGATCCGCAACGCCCAGTACCGCGTTGTCGTCGCTGATGCCCGCACCCGCCGCGATGGCCGCGTCATCGAGAACATCGGCATCTACCACCCGAAGGAAGAGCCGTCGCTCATCAAGATCGATTCCGAGCGCGCTCAGTACTGGCTCGGCGTCGGCGCACAGCCGACCGAGCCCGTCGCTGCTCTGCTCAAGGTGACCGGCGACTGGCAGAAGCACAAGGGTGAGGAAGGCGCCGAGGGCACCCTCAAGGTTGCCGAGGAGAAGCCGTCCAAGCTCGACCTGTTCAACCAGGCTCTCGAGGAAGCTTCCAACGGCCCGACCGCCGAGGCCATCACCGAGAAGCGCAAGAAGGCCAAGGAAGAGGCAGAGGCAAAGGCAGCTGCCGAGGCTGAGGCCGAGGCCAAGGCGAAGGAAGAAGCCGAGGCTGCTGAGGCCGCTGAGGCTGAGGCTGAGGACACCCCGGCCGAGGAAGAGAAGGCTGAGGAGTCCGAGGAGAACTAAGCTCCCCGCACTCGTGCCCGTACACCACACGGTGTGCGGGCATTTTGCTTATCGACGTCACGCCTCGTCCCGCCCACGTACCGTGGCAGACATGCCGATCACGCTGCACATCTTGAAACCGCCCGCGTCCGTCATCGCCGTGCATCACGAACTGGTCAACGCCCTTTATTCCGCTGACCTCGATCTACAACACGTTCCCGACCCGTCAATGCGGGATGCCGCCGCGAAGCTGAGCCAGATCGTGGGGTACGAGGTCCCCGCCCACAAAGTCATCACTCTGGAGATCGATCCGGCAAACGCTGACCAGCAGATCGGGCAGATTGAGCACCTGGCGTTCGTCGATAAGCTCCTTGTTTTTCTCGGCGATGCGGGCTTGTACGTCAACGCGTCCGGTGAGGATCTCCAGGAGACGTTCGTGCCGGTCCAGATGATCAGCTCGACTGGCACGGTGTGGCGCCAGGTCGGGGAGCGCACCGTCGACTTCGCCTTCGAGGACGCTTTGCGCGCACCGGATCCTGTCGGCGCGTGGATCCTCGTTGTGACGACGTACGGGAATGCGGACTCCTTCGGCGGTTCTCTCAGCATGCGCCTCGAGGCCGACGGCCAGTGGACGCTGACTCTCCGCTACGCACCGAGCGAATCCGGTGGGCAGAAGCCCGCCCAGACCCTGCGTGTGCCCACCTACGAGGAGGCCCGTTCCATCCTGCTGGCGTTCGCCGATATTTGCGAGGAGATCCACGAGCTCGACTGGCGGGACGCCGCGCCCGGCGAGGCCACGCTCCGACCCATGGTGTACACGCAGAACATGCCGCTGCGCCGCCTCGACGCCGTCGCCGACCTGCCCGCGGGCACCATGATGCGGCTCCACAACTTGAGCTGGGGCGAACTGCGCTACGGCCGTGACGCCAGTGGAGCATGGACCACCACAGAAACCGGCCTTTTGGGTGTGCGTATTAGCCGAGATTTCGACACGCTCGATGAATTGATGGCGCTTGTCTACGCATACGTGACCGGACAAGGCAGCGAAGTTTCAGAGATGATGCAGAATCATTCCCGGGCGCGCACCGAATTCGTCTGGGATAGAGACGTGGTGGAGGTCACCGCCATGGTGCTTCCTGAACGCAGCGCCCCGTTCATGAACTCGACCATCCGCTTTCTCCACCACAACCGTGCCTGCCGTAACCGTCCCGCCTCAGCGCAGATGCGCGACTTCGTCGACAGCGTCAACCGTGAACTGGCTGACTTTCTCGTTGACGGCCCTGCAGAGCCAGCAGACCTGACGAGCCTGCGGTTGCGCAATCCCGGCGCCATACCTCAGCTTTACGCCCTCGCTAAAAGAAGTGGCGTTTCTGTCGTGGTTCACGGCGACCACGTCTTATACAACTCCTCCGGCGAGTACAAGCAAGCGTCTGAACCCGATCCAGCCGTGGTGTTCAACAACGGCCTGCCGTTTCTCGGGTGGAAAGTCCCTTCACTGAACGCGTTTACGGAGGCAATCGGGAAAGTCGCCGCTGGGTGCGTTCTCTCCGTCCTTGTCGAGGGCCCCTTCGGCACCCGCGGTCACCGCGCTGATTACCAGACGATGATCTTTGACAAAGAGGGGCAGCTCACCACCACATTGCTTTACCCGGACGGCACCTACTTCGAGCGCGACAACGATAGCCTCGACGATGTCTCGTGGATCTACTCCATCGCAGGAGATTTCAAACGCATCACGGACCCGTCCCTGTGGGAGCGGTCCGGCAAAGTGCAGGTAGAGGAAAATCGCCGTCTACTGCACGTTCTGAAGATCGGGCCCACTGAGTCTGCCGGAAGATTCCACCCCGTGGCGATCGAAAGAATCCTGAGTGACGGGTTGAACAACGCTGGTGACCGGTACTGCATTCTCGACGTCACCGGCGATGACTCCTTCGTCGAGATTCGCCGCGTCGACCAGGAGGAGGATGTCTTGCCGTATATCGTCGAGGCCCATTACGTCGGCGATGACGACGTGACCCGCAATTATTCATTCCGTTTCGCCGACCTCCAGGTCGCAATGCGTGCCGTGTCCGACTTCGTCGCGGGTGATATGGACCAGGTCTTGGCGGAAGCAGGTTTCTTTAAACTGTGATCTCCGCCCTGGGGGCGGGCTATCCGCAGTCCCAGCCGAAGAACACCCGGTCGAAATTGCGGGCAGCCAGATCGTCGGGGAGAGGATGCAGTCATTCACCCACTTCGGGTAGCCGCCCCAGGCGTGTGACGTCGGCGCTGGTAGCCTGAGCTGCATGGAAATCCGGATTGGCAGGGTTGTGAAGTCGCACGGCGTGCGCGGCGAGGTCGTCGTGGAGCCGCTCGCGGACGACGAGGACGTCTTCTTCGCGGTGGGCGAGGTACTGCACGGCCGCCAGGCGGGCAAGGAACAGGACCTGACCATTGCGGCGGTGCGCCCGCACCAGAAGCGCCTTCTGATCACATTCGAGGAGATCGCCGACCGCACGGGCGCGGATTCGTTGCGGGGCACGCAGTTCTTCGCGGAGCCGCTCGAGCGCGACGAGGATTCGGACGAGTACTACGACCACGAGCTCATCGGCTTGCGCGTGCTTATCGACGGCACCCACGTAGGCGATGTCACCGGTGTGACCACCATGCCGAACCGGAAGCTGCTCGAGGTGGACTACAACGGCAAAGAGGTCCTCATCCCGTTTGTCATGGACATCGTGCCGGAGATCGACGTGGACGAGGGCTACCTGGTGGCCACCCCACCGGAGGGGCTGCTGGAGCTGTGAGCGCGATGAGGCTGGACGTCGTCACGATCTTCCCGGACTACCTCGACCCGCTGCGCCACGCCCTGCTGGGCAAGGCGATCGAGCAGGGGATTCTCTCCGTCGGCGTGCACGACCTGCGCGACTGGGCGACGGGCAACCACAAGTCGGTCGACGCGCCGCCGCTCGGCGGGGGACCGGGCATGGTCATGCTGCCCGAGGTGTGGGGCAACGCTCTCGACGAGATCGCCGCCGGCCGCGCCGGGACACAGCTCGATACCGCCGCCGCACACCGCAATGACAAGCTGCGCCACGACGATGTCGCACGTGTCGCGCCGCGCCCTTATGCAGCCGATACCGCTGGGGATGCGGACAAGCCCTTGTTGCTCGTCCCGACCCCGGCCGGACAACCGTTCACGCAGGCTGACGCGCAGGCGTGGTCGCGCGAGGAGCACATTGTTTTCGCGTGCGGCCGCTACGAGGGCATCGATCAGCGGGTCTTCGAGGACGCGGAAAAGAACTACCGGGTGCGGGAAGTCTCCATCGGGGATTACGTGCTGATCGGCGGGGAGGTAGCAGTGCTCGTCATCGCCGAGGCCGTCACGCGTCTCATTCCCGGCGTGCTGGGCAACACCGAAAGCCACGAGGAGGACAGCTTCTCTGACGGGCTGCTCGAAGGACCGTCGTACACGAAGCCGCGGACGTGGCGCGGGATCGATGCTCCGGAGATTCTCCTGTCAGGCGACCACGGCAAGATCGCGCGCTGGCGCCGCGACCAGTCGCTGGGGCGCACCCAACGCGTGCGCCCCGACCTGATCGAGCGAGCGCGCGCAGAAGGCACCCTCGACAAAGACGACCTGTTCACGCTCGACGCGCGCGAGGTGTCCACAGACATCGGCGTGATCATGAGCGCCACCGCGTGGGAGAAGCACCAGAACAAGGTGGCCAAGAAGCTCCGGCGCGCAGGCTACCCGGCGGAGCGTATCGACGCCCACGTCATGGACACCAGCTGCCAGCCGGACAACGTGGTGGTCAACCAGTTCCTCGCGGCCGAAGACGGGCCGCTGCTCGACCCCGTCTACCGCGTTGTCGTGCAGGGCCGGACGACGCTGACGCCGCAGCAGGCCACGCAGGCTGTGGTGAGCGCTTTGCCGGGGGTCGAATATTGGTATGGGTCGACGGTGGAGCGTCGATAAGCGGATTTTGGAAGCTTCCGGCCCTTATGCAAGAATGTTTGGGTCATGTAGCCGACACGAACCAGTCGAGCGCTTTGCGCCGCTAGGGTCCTCTGTCCAAATCTGAAAAGGAATTCTGCCATGTCCAACGGCATTATCGACAAGGTCGACGCAGGCCAGCTGCGCGACGACATCCCGGACTTCCGCCCCGGCGACACCCTTGGCGTCCACGTCAAGGTCATCGAGGGCAACGTCACCCGTACCCAGCTCTTCGAGGGCTTCGTTGTCCGCCGCCAGGGCTCTGGCATCCGCGAGACCTTCACCGTCCGCAAGATCTCCTTCGGCATCGGTGTGGAGCGTACCTTCCCGGTTCACTCCCCGAACATCGACCGCATCGAGGTTCTGCGTCGCGGCCGCGTCCGCCGCGCGAAGCTGTACTACATGCGCGATCTGCGCGGTAAGGCAGCCCGCATCAAGGAGCGTCGCTAATCGACGTCCCGCTCCCCCTCCCATTCCCACCGAACTCACGGTGAACGGGAGGGGGCGTTTCGTTTTCACGCTGATAAGGTGATGTGCCGTGACTGAATACGCCCGCCCTCGTCCCCGCCCCCGTCCCGCACGCCGCAAGCGCGCCGAAGAGGACAATGCCACACCGTGGTACATCGAGATCCCGCTGGTCGTCCTGTTGACCTTGGCGCTGATCTTTGTCCTGCAGACGTTCGTGGGGCGCGTGTACTTGATTCCGTCGGCATCGATGGAGCCGACGCTGCACGGCTGCGACGGCTGCAACGGCGACCGTATTTTCGTGCAGAAGGTCAGCTACTACTTCTCGGACCCGGAGCCGGGCGATGTCGTGGTCTTCGAGGGCACGCCGTCGTGGAACACCGACTACGTGTCCAACCGTTCCGATAATGGTTTCGTGGCGGGTCTGCAGCAGCTCGGCTCGTACGTCGGGTTGGTCGCACCGGACGAGAATGATCTGGTCAAGCGCGTCGTCGCGACCGGCGGCCAGACGGTCTCGTGCCAGGCAGGCGACCCGGCAGTGATGGTGGACGGCGCACCGATCGACCAGTCGTACATTCTCGACCCGCCGGCGAACCCAGTCATCGGCGAGGATGGCTCCGCCGAGTGCGGCGGCAAATTCTTCGGCCCGATCACGGTGCCGGAAGACAATGTCTTCGTCATGGGCGACAACCGCACCAATTCCGCGGATTCGCGCTATCACTCCGGCGATGAATTCCAGGGCACGATCCCGACGGACAATATCCGCGGCAAGGTCTCCTTCATCATCCTGCCGCTGACCCGCATCGGGCCGGTGAAGAACGGCGACGTTGAGCTGCAGCAGCAGTAACAGCGCGCTGAGCACATGCGCCGGCTGAAGCAGCTGCGCACCTTCGAGGTCGCGCTGGACAAAGCGGGGCTCGGGCCCGTCGCGGGAGTCGACGAGGCGGGCCGCGGCGCGTGTTTCGGCCCCATCACCATTGCGGCGTGCGTTCTCCCGCCGCAGCCGATCGCGGCGCTTGAGGGGCTGACCGACTCTAAGAAGCTCACGGCGAAGCGGCGGGAAGAGCTCTACGCGGTGATCGTCGATAAGGCGCTTGCGCACGCCGTCGTGCACGTCTCCGCGAAAGACATCGACCGCCGCGGCATCCAGAACGCCAACATAGATGGTGCGCGCCGCGCGATTGCCGCGCTCGACGTCAGGCCGGGCTACGTGCTTATCGACGCCTTCCGCATCCCCGGCCTGACCTCCCCCCACCTCCCAGTCATCGGCGGGGGCTACACCGCCCCCCGCATCGCCCCCCCCCGCGTGCTGGCCAAAGTGAGCCGCGACCGGCTGGTCACGGGGATGGGGGATGAGTACCCGGGGTACGGCGTCGATAAGCATAAAGGCTATTCGACGCGCGCCCACATGGACGCGGTGCGCCGTCACGGCGCGAGCCCGGAGCATCGCTACACTTATGCCAACGTTGCTGCCGCCCACGAGAAGTACATGAGGAGCATCCACGATGAGCGCTGAAGACCTGGACAATTACGAAGCCGAGGTCGAACTGTCCCTCTACCGCGAATACCGCGACGTGGTCAGCCAATTCTCGTATGTCGTGGAGACCGACCGCCGCTTTTACCTCGCCAACGCCGTCGAGCTCATTCCGCACACCGAAGGCAAGGACGTCTACTACGAAGTGCGCATGTCGGATGCGTGGGTGTGGGACATGTACCGCGCCGTGCGCTTTGTCCGCTACGTGCGCGTGATCACGTACAAGGACGTCAACATCGAGGAGCTCGACAAGCCGGACATGGTCATTCCCGAATAAAAAATTCGCTTCTCGACGGATCCTTCCGCCCCTTCCCCTCGTCTAACTAAGTGCAACTACTTGAGTTAACAGAGGGGATTTTTCATGCCTGTAAAACACGACCAAAGGGACCAATACATGCTGGGTCTGTGCGGCGAATCGAGCGCCGCGGCCTGGTATGAGGAATTGGGTTACGACATTGTGCAGCTGCGCTACCGTGCCCGCGACGGCGAAGTCGACCTGATCGCGCGTTCGCCGCGCGGCGAGATCGTCTTCGCTGAGGTGAAAACCCGGCGCAGCACGAGCTTCGGTGCCGCGGAAGCCGTCACGCCGGCGAAGCTGCGCCGAATTCGCGCGGCGGCCGCGCAGTGGCTCGCTGAGAAGTCGTCCGGATACGTCTCTGTGCGCTTCGATGTCATCGAGGTCATCTTCGACGGCATCAACGTCTCGTGCCGCATGTACCAGGGGGTCGACGATGGCGCTTGCTAGCACTTTCTCCGCGACTGTCGAGGGCGTCGGTGCACACCGCGTGACCGTCGAAGCGAATGTCGGGCCCGGGCTGCCCGGCATGCACATCGTGGGACTCGGCGACAAAGCCGTGGGGGAGTCCCGCGACCGGATTCGCACCGCCGTGGCCAATTCGACGCTGCCGTGGCCGCGCACGAAAATCATGGTGTCCCTATCGCCTGCGAACCTGCCGAAAGCCGGCTCCCAATTCGACCTGCCGGTAGCGCTGGCCGTGTTGGCGAGCATGGACCCGCGTGCGGAACGCCGCTTGAAACGCAGCCTCGTCGTCGGCGAACTCGGCCTCGGTGGGCAGCTGCGGCGTGTGGACGGGATCCTCCAGATCATTCTGGAAGCCCTCGACGATGTCGACCACGTCATAATCCCCGCCGAGAATGCTGCCGAAGCCGCACTGGTCGGGCACCCGGCGGTGAAGCTCGCGGGCAGTCTCACCGAGGCGTGGCTCTGGGCGGTCGGGGAGCGTGAACTGTCCGGCCTGGAGACCGTGAGCCACACCGTGCAGCCTGTGCACGTGCCGGATTTCCGCGACATCGTCGGTCAAGAGCGCGAACGCCGCGCTATGGAGATCGCAGCTGCCGGCGCCCACCACGTGCTCATGATCGGCGCGCCCGGCTCCGGCAAGTCGATGCTCGCTGAGCGCCTCCCGTCGATTCTTCCGGAACTCTCTCCGCAGCAGGTCGTGGAAGCGACAGCCATTCATTCCATTTCCGGCAATTCCACCGGGGAAGTGATCATGCAGGCGCCATTCGTCGCGCCGCACCCGTCTCTGGGGCGCGCCGCTCTCATCGGCGGAGGGTCAGGGATCCCGCGGCCGGGCGCCATCAGCCATGCGCACCACGGGGTCCTTTTCTTGGACGAAGTCAGCGAGATCGACGCTCACACGCTCGACGCGTTGCGGGTCCCGCTCGAAAAAGGTGAGGTGAGGCTGACACGCGCGCGGCGCGACGTCGTCTACCCGGCCGACTTCCAGCTCGTCATGGCCGCCAACCCGTGCCGCTGCGGCGTCGACAATTCCGCGAAATGCACCTGCTCCTCGAGCGAGCGCGCCATGTACCTGCGCAACCTGTCGGGGCCGCTGCGCGACCGCATCGACATCAGCCTATCGACGACCTCCGTCGGCGCCCTTGTCACCAGCACCGACAACGAACCCTCAGCGGCGATTGCTGAACGCGTCCTCGCGGCCCGCGACCGCGCGCGGCACCGCTGGACCAAAGCCGGATTGAGCGCCGTGACCAACGCGCGTGTCCCCGGCGCAGTCATCCGGCGCGATTTCCCCGCCGACGAAGAGGGCATGAGCGTGATCAGCAAAGCCCTGGGCAGCGGCTCAATCACGCAGCGCGGTGTCGACCGGCTCTTGAGGTTGGCATGGACGGTGGCGGATCTTGGGGGCGTCGATAAGCCGCGTCTTGCTGACGTCATGGACGCCCTTGACCTGCGTGCCACGCAACACGCGGGGGTGATGGCATGAGCTCGCTAGAATCCTGGGCCTACTTGAACCGCGTCGTCGAAGGACCGAACCGGCACATCCAAGCCATGCTCGCCGCCGGGCGCGACGCCGATGAACTCGCCCGCGGCATCCGCACCCGCGCCAGCTGGCTGGGCGAGCTCGGCCCCGCCACCGAGTCCCGCCACAGGTGGGACCAGCCCGCCGAGGATCTCGCTGCCGCTGAACGCGAAGGCTACCGCCTGCTCACGCCTGAGTCTCCGGAGTGGCCGCGGGACGCGATCGAGATGTCGTTCGGGGCGGCGGTGGCGGGGGCGTCGAAAAGCGATGAAAAACTTCCTCCCGACGCGCACCCGCCGCACGGACTGTGGGTGCGGGGCAACGCGAATCTCGCGCAACTTTTCGCCAGCGCCGTCGGGATCGTGGGCACCCGCGCCGCGTCCTCGTACGGGCACCACGCGACCGCCGATCTGTGCCGGGGTCTCGTGCGCCACCAGCACACGATTGTCTCCGGCGGCGCGCTCGGCATTGACACCGTCGCGCACACCTCCGCGCTGGACGCAGGGGGCGCGACTGTCGTCGTCGCTGCGTGCGGCGCCGGGCAGGTCTACCCGCGGCGCAACGAGGCGCTGTTTTCGCGCATCGCGTCCGAAGGTGGGACCGTGGTCACCGAATATCCGCCTGGGGTCACGCCCGACCGGCACCGCTTCCTCACACGCAACCGCCTCGTCGCGGCGCTGACGCAGGGCACCGTCGTCGTGGAAGCCGCCTTCCGGTCTGGGGCCCTAAACACCCTGAAATGGGTCGAGGTGTTCAATCGCATCGGCATGGCCGTGCCGGGGCCGATCCTCGGGCCGGGCTCTTTGGGCACCAACCTGGCCATCCGCGACGGGCGCGCCGCCATGGTGCTCAGTGCCGACGACGCTCACGAGAAACTCAGCCCGATTGGCGCTTCCGACGTCGACGGCCAATACGAGATGGATTTTGCCGCCGACGCTGTCCAGCAGCTCTCCCGCAACGAGCTCCGCGTCTACGATTCCCTGCCGCTTTCCGATACCGGAGGGATTGAAGCCTCCGACGTCGCCGCCGCGTGCGGGTTCACCGTCGGGCTCACCGTCCATTTGCTCATGGACTTGTCTGGGAAGGGTCTCGTCGCCCGTGAAGGGCAGCACTGGCGCCGCGTTTAGCCCCGGGTCCGGCTAGCGCGCCGAACTATACTGCCGCGAAGACACCTTTTCGCGGCAGTTTTTCAATGCCCGCGAGCACCCAATCAAGGCAGGCGACAGTGGCAGAGCAAATCACACAGCTCGAAGCGGCGATCGACGACTTCGCCGACTATGCCCTACTCGTCAAAGGGCGTTCGCCCGCCACCGTGAAGGGGTACCGCAGCGACCTGCGCACGCTCGTGCCGTTGTGCGCGACCTTCGCCGACTTCACGCTGCCCACGCTCAGGGCATGGCTTGCCGACGCCCTCCGCTCCGGCCTCGCCCGCTCCACCATGGCCCGCCGCACTGCCGCTGCCCGTGCCTTTTCCACCTGGGCGTATGAGCGCGGACACCTCGATAGCGATGTCGCTGCCCGCCTAGCCACCCCGCAGGTGAACCGGCACCTGCCCGACGTGGTCACGCCCGCGCGCGCCGGGCAGCTCGTCGAAGCGGAGATCAACGCCGACGCTGCTTCGCCCGAGGCGGCCCGCGATCGCGCCATGCTCGAGCTGCTCTACGCCACCGGCATGCGCGTCGCCGAACTGACTGGCCTGGACATCGCGGACATCGACGCTTCTCGACGCCTCGCCCGCGTCACCGGCAAAGGCAACAAACAGCGCGTCGTCCCGTTCGGCGACAACGCCGCCACCGCGCTCGAGGCCTGGCTCGCCCGCCGCGACGAACTCCTCAAACCCGGTGCAGCTGCCTCTGCTGACTCCTCTTCCTGCTCTGCCTCCTCTGCCTCGGAGGCGCTCTTCCTCGGCTCCCGGGGCGGACGCATCGACCAGCGCCAAGTCCGCCGCGTCGTCGAGCGCGCAGCGCAGCGCACCGGGGACAGCGACCTAAGCCCCCACGCACTGCGCCACAGCGCAGCGACCCACATGCTTGAAGGCGGAGCGGACCTTCGCGTCGTCCAGGAATTGCTCGGGCACTCGTCGCTGCAGACCACGCAGATCTACACGCACGTGTCCGCGCAACGGCTCAAGAGCGTGTACGACCAGGCGCATCCACGGGCTTGAGGCGTATCTGCGGAGCGTCGAGAAGCGAAAGCGGATTGATATAGGTGTCCTTGCCGGTGCGCGCACCCCAGTGCAGCCCGTCGTGATCGCCGTTCGGCGGTGCCATACGGCCGATCGGCTGCCCCTCCTTCACTTCGTCGCCGGCGCGGACCGTGGCGTACACCGGCTGATACGTCGTGCGGATCCCGTCCGCGTGATCCACCGAGACCACCGGGACACCAGCAATGACACCGACGTAGGCGACCACGCCGTCCTCCGCCGCGTAAATTACCTGACCCGTCCGCGCCGCCAGATCGACGCCGCGGTGGCCGGGCAACCAGTTCTTCTCGGGTATATCGGCACGGCGGGTCACGTTCGTCGCAGTCGGTTTGCCGGTCGTCGGATCGACATACGCGACGGCCGGGACTGCGCCCGCGAACACGACCGCCGCGACAGTGCAGACAAGTGCGCAGAGGGAGAGAAAAGGATGAACACGAGCATGGGAATGAGAAATGTTCATGGGGTCATTGTGGGCGGGGAGGGGACCACGGTGCGTCGATAAGCGAAATGCCCTGTGGATAACCGTGAGGTGTGCACAATGCGGCGCGCCGCGAATTGGCGCGCACCCAGCAAAGATGTAAGCTTGGTGACCAGCAGTGTGTCCGCTCGGGCGCGCTGACTACGCGCGGCGAAAATGCCTGGTCACGAAGGTGACAGGGTGCTGCGATCCGCAACGGTCCTCCCGCAAGGCGCGGAAGGCGTGGACGTGGCTCGTCGCTAGGGTGCGGGCAAAACCCGTACAAACTGCAAGAAACCGAACAACTTTAACTCCCAAGGAGACATTCCCATGGCAGTCGTAACCATGCGTGAACTCCTCGACGCAGGTGTGCACTTCGGCCACCAGACGCGTCGTTGGAACCCGAAGATGCGCCGCTTCATCTTCACCGACCGTAACGGCATCTACATCATCGACCTGCAGCAGACGCTGACCTACATCGATGAGGCATACGAATTCGTCAAGGAGACCGTCGCGCACGGCGGCACCATCCTGTTCGTCGGCACCAAGAAGCAGGCCCAGGAGCCGGTCCAGGAAGAGGCCGACCGCGTGGGCATGCCGTACGTCAACCACCGTTGGCTCGGTGGTATGCTGACCAACTTCCAGACCGTGTCCAAGCGCCTCGCCCGCATGAAGGAACTGCAGGCCATGGACGCAGCCGAGGACGGCTACGCAGGCCGCGGCAAGAAGGAAGTCCTCATGCTCACCCGCGAGCGCACCAAGCTCGAGCGTGTGCTGGGTGGCATCTCCGAGATGACTAAGACCCCGTCCGCGCTGTGGATCGTCGACACCAACAAGGAGCACATCGCTGTCTCCGAGGCGCAGAAGCTGCGCATCCCGGTCGTCGCAATCCTGGACACCAACTGCGACCCGGACCTCGTCGACTACCCGATCCCGGGCAACGACGACGCTATCCGCTCCGTCAAGCTGCTCACCCACATCGTGGGCGAGGCAGTCGTTGCTGGTAAGCAGCAGCGCGAAGAGCGCCAGCTGGCCAAGGCTCGCGAGGCAGCCGGCGACGCGCCGGTCGAGGCTAACGAGGCAGCCGCTGAGGCTCCGGCCGAGAAGGCTGACGCACCGGAGACCCCGGCAGCTGAGTCCGCAGAGAAGGCAGAGGCTCCGGCTGACAAGGCTGCCACCGAGGCAGTCGAGAACGTCGACTCCGCCAAGAACGACGTCGACCCGGTCTAAACCCCCGGGCCGTACACGGCGTTGATTTCTAGCACCGACCCCCGCGCCTTTTGAGGCGTCCTAACTTCATCAAGGACGCTTCAGGCGCGGGGGTTTTGCGTGCGACACGGCAGCTGGGCATGCCGCTTAGCGGTAAGTCCACTACGCTGTCAGATGACCTTTACACATACTTTTAGTCCCACAATGAGGAGGGTCGCCCAACTATGGCGAACTACACTGCTGCAGACGTGAAGAAGCTCCGCGAAACCACCGGTTCCGGCATGCTCGACTGCAAGAAGGCCCTGGAGGAATCCGCTGGCGATTTCGAGAAGGCCGTTGAGATCCTGCGCATCAAGGGTGCGAAGGACGTGGGCAAGCGCGCTGAGCGCAACGCTCTCGAGGGCCTGGTCGCAGTGTCGGGCAACACGATCGTGGAGATCAACTCCGAGACGGACTTCGTGGCTAAGAACGACGAGTTCAAGCAGCTTGCTGACGACGTCGCTGCCGGCGCTGCCGCCGTCAAGGCGAACACCCCGGAGGAGCTCGCCAACGCTGACGTCAACGGCCAGTCTGCAGCTGACGCTGTTCAGGCACTGTCCGCGAAGATCGGCGAGAAGCTCGAGCTGCGCCGCGCCGCCACCATCGAGGGCGACCAGGTCGAGGTGTACCTCCACCAGAAGGCTGCGGATCTTCCGCCGGCAGTCGGCGTGCTCGTCGCGTACACGGGCGAGGGCGCTGAGGCTGCGCACCAGGTCGCGCTGCAGATCGCTGCGATGAAGGCTCGTTACCTGTCCAAGGATTCCATCCCGGCTGACATCGTGGAGAAGGAGCGCGCGGTCCAGGAGGAGATCACCCGCAGCGAGGGCAAGCCGGAGGCTGCGATCGAGAAGATCGTCGAGGGCCGTCTGGGCGGCTTCTTCAAGGATGTCGCTCTGCTCGAGCAGCCGTCGCTCGCGGACTCCAAGAAGACTGTCCGCCAGTACGCCGAGGAGAACGGCATTGAGGTCACCGACTTCATCCGCTTCGAGGTCGGTCAGCAGTAAGCTTTAGCTTTCCAGGATCTCGGTTTCGCCGCTTATCGACGGCGGGGCCGAGATCCTTTTTATTTGCCTCCCCTTCATGACGCTAGAATCGGTGGGTGAATTTTCGCCCCCACGTGAAGGAGTTTTCGGTGACCGACAACGCGACTGTCAACAGCAACGCCTCGGATTCCACGACCCGCCGCGGATACAAGCGGGTCATGTTGAAGCTGGGGGGCGAGATGTTCGGTGGCGGCAATGTCGGCATCGACCCAGATGTGGTGGAAAATGTGGCGAAGCAGATCGCTGAGGTAGCAAGTAACGGCACTGAGGTCGCCGTTGTGATCGGCGGCGGCAATTTCTTCCGTGGCGCTCAGTTGTCGCAGCGCGGTATGGACCGTGCGCGCTCCGACTACATGGGAATGCTCGGCACCGTGATGAACTGCCTGGCTCTCCAAGACTTCCTGCAGCAGCTGGGCGTGGACTGCCGTGTGCAGACCGCCATCAATATGGCGCAGATCGCTGAGCCGTACCTGCCGCTACGTGCCGCCCGCCACTTGGAGAAGGGCCGTGTGGTCATCTTCGGCGCCGGCATGGGCATGCCATATTTCTCCACCGACACCACCGCAGCACAGCGCGCCCTGGAGATCGGCTGCGAGGTACTGCTCATGGCGAAGGCTGTTGACGGCGTCTACTCCGACGATCCCCGCACCAACCCGGATGCGGAGTTCTACAGCGAGATCAGCCCGCGCGAGGCACTTGAGAAGGGTCTGAAGGTCGCCGATGCCACCGCGTTCAGCCTCTGCATGGACAACAACATGCCGATCCTCGTGTTCAATCTCCTCAAAGAGGGCAATATCGCCCGTGCGGTGTCGGGTGAACAGATCGGCACGCTCGTCCAGTAACTCATGCTGACTGCTGCTGCTATGGCCGTGGGGGCCGTCATCCCCGCGCAGACTGCTGTGAACAGCCGCCTGCGCGGGGCGATCGGTGCGCCGATTCCCGCGGCGTTCATTTCTTTTTTCATCGCCTTTTGCTGCGCCGCCGCCCTCGCGGGAATGTTGGCTGCGACGACGGGCCCCGGCATTGACCTGACGCAGGCTTTCGGCGAGCCGTGGTGGGTGTGGATCGGCGGCCTGATGGGCGTCATCTTCATCACCGGCAACGTGATCCTGTTCCCGAAGATCGGCGCCGTCGAGACCGTCGTCCTGCCGATTCTGGGGCAGGTGATCATGGCGCTGGTGATCGATAATTTCGGTCTCTTCGGGGCGGTGCAGACCGATGTCGGGTGGCTTCGGGTGCTTGGCGCACTCGTTGTCGTGGCGGGCATCGTGCTCGTGCATGTGGTGGGGCGCGCCCCGAGTTCCGCACATGGCGACGCGGCCTCGACCTCCGCGTGGGCGTGGCGCGCACTCGGTGTGTTCATGGGCATGTGCTCTGCCTCCCAGACAGCGGCGAACGGCTACCTCGGCGAAGTGCTGGGCAGCTCCATCCAGGCTGGGTCCGTGAACCTCGGCGTCGGCGTGATCCTGCTGTTTTTGCTCAGCATCGGTCTCACCGATTCGCGCAAGGCACTGTTGTCCGGCATTGAGCGCGGGCCGTGGTGGATGTGGCTCGGTGGTGTCTGCGGCGCGATTTTCGTCATCGGGGCGGCCACACTGTCCCCGTTGATCGGCACCGGTGCCACGGTGATCGGCATCCTGGCCGGAACGATCATCGCGGGCCAGGCGATCGAGCGCTTCGGCCTCTTCGGCTCGCCGCGGACGGTGCTTCAGCCGGTCCGTGTGCTGGGGCTGCTGCTCGTCTTCGTGGGCGCCGTGCTAGTTCGCGCGCTGTAGTTTCCACTCGGCCGCGACCGGTTCGACCAGCCGAGCGAGCTCGAGTACGGTCGCGTCGTCTGCCGCCGCTGTGACGCCGCCGATCTGCACCGGCCCCACAGCGATCGCCGGCGCGCCGGTGAGGTTGAACAGCGACCCCCACGGCGACCATTCGGTCTGAGCTTCGAAGGAATCGGCGGGGGAGAGCGACGGGAAGAACCCCAGCGGAGGCGGGTCGGTGGCGATCATTGGGGTAATTACAGCATCGACACCCCATTCCGCGCGCAAGATTCCCGGCAGGGCATCGATGTGGCGGTTCGCGGCTAAGAGCTGGGAGGAGGTGACGGAGCGGCCTTCGTCGCAAAGCCAGGCGATGTACGCGCTGTCTTCCGGATCCGCTTTGGAAAACGCGTGCTTGATACGCGCCTGGAAATGCCGGTACGTCTCGGTCGCCGCGGAATACGGCGCGACTTCGCGGACCTCGCACACCTCCGCCACGGCCTCCGCGGCACGCTTGACGACGGCGGCGCGGTCGGCAGCCACCTGCGCATTCGGCGTGAACAGCGGCTGTGTGAGCACGCCGACGGTGAGCCCCTCCAGTCTGCGCGGACGCGTAGCCCACAGCTCGATCTGGTCGGCGACCGTCGCCGTGATGAAACCGTCTACCGAACCCGACTCCGGGAGACCCGCCGGCTTGAACCCCACGACCCCGCACGCGGCGGCGGGCACACGCAAGGACCCGCCGGCATCACTGCCGTGGGCAGCGCGGTGCAGGCCATCTGCCACAACGACCGCGGCACCGCTCGATGAACCACCAGGTGTGCAGCCGGGGTAGGCGGGGGAGGAGAGCAGGGGGACGTCGTCACGCTCTGCGTAGATCGTCGCGCCGAGCTCGGACGTGACTGTCTTGCCGTTGATCGCGGCGCCCTGGCGTCGGAGCCTATTCAGAAAGGGGCTTGTATCCGTGGCGGTGAGTCCCCTGCGCGGACTGCCCCACGTCGTCGGCCAGCCGGCCACATCGGCGGTGTCTTTCGCGGGGATCACCCACCCGTCCAACCGTCCGCCGCGAAGAGGCGGAAGTGGCTCGGCGGGGAGAAAACAAAAGGCGGGGTGCATGGTGACTCATAGTGTAGGAGGAAAGCAGCGCGCTGCTAGATTGGATGGAGACAAAGCGAAAGGATGACAACATGATCGACGACGTACTTCTCGACGCAGAGGAGCGCATGACCAGCTCCGTAGACCACACCCGCAACGAACTGGTCACCATCCGAACCGGACGCGCCAACCCGGCCATGTTCAACGGCGTCATGGCTGACTTCTACGGTGCTCCCACCCCGATCAACCAGATGGCTACCGTCTCTGTTCCTGAACCGCGCATGCTCCTGATCAAGCCGTTCGACCCGTCGACCCTCGGCGAGATCGAGAACGCGATCCGCAATTCCGACCTCGGTGTCAACCCCACCGACGACGGCAACGTCATCCGCGTGACCATCCCGCAGCTCACTGAGGAGCGTCGCCGCGACCTGGTCAAGCAGGCCAAGGCGAAGGGCGAAGACGGCAAGATCGCCATCCGCAACGTCCGTCGCTCCGGCATGGACGCGCTGAAGAAGATCCAGAAGGACGGCGACGCCGGCGAGGACGAGGTCACCGCAGCCGAGAAGGAGCTGGACAAGACCACCGCCAAGTACGTCGAGCAGGTCGACGAGCTGGTTTCCCGCAAGGAAGCCGAACTCCTCGAGGTTTAAACCGTGGCCGAATCCCACTCCCGCGAACCGTTGGACGCGGTGCACTCTCGTCGCGTGCAACTGCCGCGGCCGAAGAACTCCGCCGGGCGCAATCTGCCTGCCGCGATCGCCGTGGGAGTAGGCCTTGCCGCACTTGTCCTGGTAGCCACGTACGTCGGGCCCGTCATGTGGTACCCGGTGGTGTGCACCGCTGCCGCGTTAGGCATGTGGGAGGTGCTCACACGTCTGCGCGAAAACGGCTACGGTGTCTACCGCTTCGTCGTGATTGTGCTCGGGCTGTGCATGATTGTCTCGACGTGGCAGTTCGGCTATCCCGGACTTTTAGCGACATTCACGTTGAGCGCGCTGACTATCATGTTCGCGCGTTTATTCTTCAACGGGCGGCACAGTCCGCCGCGCAACTATTTGCGCGATACAGCGGTGAGCATTTTCATCCTGGTGTGGATCGGATTGTTCGGTTCGTTCGCCGCGATGATCTCGCGTCTCGAGTCAGGGAACGTCACCGGCAGCTATTTCATCGTCACGTTCATCTTGTGCGTGGTGGCCTCTGATGTCGGGGGCTATGTGTCCGGCGTTCTGTTCGGTTCCCACCCGATGGCGCCGGCGGTCAGCCCGAAGAAGTCCTGGGAAGGATTCGCCGGCTCCGTCACCTTCGGTGCGGTCGCAGGTGTGCTCAGCGGCATTTATCTGCTCGGTAGTCCGTGGTGGGCCGGGCTGGTGTTCGGACTCGGGATCGTCGTGTGCGCCACACTCGGCGACCTGGTGGAAAGCCAGTTCAAGCGCGAGCTCGGTCTCAAGGACATGTCCGGGTTGCTGCCGGGCCACGGCGGCATGATGGACCGCATCGACGGCATTCTTCCCGCCGCAGCCGCTACGTGGCTACTGATGAATGTCGTGGTTCTCTGATTAGAAAACGGGGCTGCGACGTGCCAGAATGGGGCTCGTCATGAGTGATATTCCCAAGATCCAGTTGATCTCGCCGAAGCGCGGGATGCCGCCGAAGCACTTCGCAGACTTGAACGCGCAGGAGCGTATCGACGCCCTCGCGGACCTCGGCCTGCCCAAGTTCCGCGCCGACCAGATCGCCCGCCACTATTACGGGCGTTTCGAGGCGGACCCGTCGACCATGACGGACCTTCCCGCCGCGCAGCGCCAGGCTGTCAAGGATGCACTGTTCCCGCGGCTGCTCACTCCGGTCCGCACCGTCGAGACCGACGAGGGCGATACCACCAAGACCCTGTGGCGCCTGCACGACGGAATCCTGCTGGAGTCGGTGCTCATGCGCTACCCGGGCCGCGCAACACTGTGTATTTCTTCGCAGGCAGGCTGCGGCATGGCGTGCCCGTTCTGCGCCACGGGCCAGGGCGGTCTCGACCGCAACTTGTCCACCGCGGAGATCGTCGACCAGGTCCGCGAGGCCGCCGCGATGATGGAGGCCGAGGGCGGCCGCCTGACCAACGTGGTCTTCATGGGCATGGGCGAGCCGCTGGCGAATTACAAGCGAGTCGTGTCCGCGGTGCGCCAGATTGTCTCGCCCGCACCGGCAGGCTTCGGCATTTCGCAGCGCAACGTCACGGTCTCCACGGTGGGGCTCGCCCCAGCGATCCGCAAGCTCGCAGACGAGGGGCTCAACGTCACGCTCGCTGTGTCCCTACACACGCCGGACGACGAACTGCGCGACACGCTCGTCCCGATGAACAACCGCTTCACGGTCGAGGACGTGCTCACATCCGCGCGCTATTACGCGGATCAAACAGGTCGCCGCGTGTCCATCGAGTACGCGCTCATCCGCGACATCAACGACCACGATTTCCGCGCGGACATGCTGGGGCGCAAGCTTCACGACGCACTCGGACCCCTCGTCCACGTCAACCTCATCCCGCTGAATCCGACACCGGGTTCGAAGTGGGACGCTTCGCCGCGCGAGCGCCAGGACGAATTCGTCCGCCGCGTTATCGCCCAGGGCGTCACCTGCACGGTGCGCGACACGAAGGGCCAGGAGATCGCAGCGGCGTGTGGTCAGCTCGCAGCCGACGAGAAGCAAGCGGGGGCATAGGGTATCTACCGCGTTGGAGTCATCACAGTAAAGTGCTGATCATTTCGGGGGTCTTCCAGTTCATCGATGGCTGCGATAGCGAGATCAGGCGCGGTGATGCTGGAGATCCCGGTGGCGTCTAGCAGCAGAGTATCGGTTCCACGCTCGTAGGTGCCTGTGCGCTCCCCGTCCATGAAGAAGGCCGGCGGACTGAGGTAAGTCCAATGCGTGTACGAGTGGCTGAGGCAGGTTTCAAACTGCTGCAGGCTAGCACGGGCTATAGCTTGCCACTCCGCCGGAACGAACTGCGGGTCATCGACCACTCTCGTGTTTCTCAAGTTCGGTGACCACAAGGGAGCAGATCCCCCGATGATCAAAACACGAGTGTTGCTCTGCTGAGCTGCGTCGAGAAGACTGAGTGTCAGGTCCACGACCTGCGACTCCATACCTTGTCCGGTCCTGACAGCGCACACGCAGGCGTCTACGGGTTTGAGTACTTCCGCAAGGGATTCGGTTTCACCGATATCCAGGGCGTGTGGCCTGATTAAAGGAGTGCCAGTTGCTTTGGGGCGCCGCGAGATTGCAAGCACCTCGTGTGAGCGTGCAGCTGCTTCCTGTGCAATAGCGCTACCCGCCATTCCGGTGCTTCCAAGAACCGCTATCTTCATTTCGTTGCCTTTCTGATTTGTCCAGTGCGTCGAGGGGAGAGCTGCCCGGCCGCCATGGCGACGAGGGCAATGGCAAACCCAGTTAGTTGAATCATGTTGAATGCTTCATTCGCGATGAGGGCACCGAGAGCCGCCGCAGTCAGCGGTGAAAGTAGGCCCAGAAGTGCTGTGGGTGTTACTGATAAGCGGCGAATTCCCGAGAACCACAAGGTGTAGGACACCAGGGCGCCCGCGAGCCCAAGCCAGAGGTAACCGACTACAGCTAGCCCGTCAATCACTGGAACACCGTCCACCCACAAAGCAGGAACGACCAGCAGCAATCCCGCTGCAGTCAACTGCCATCCAGCAAATCCGACAGCACTCACCGATCTCGGCCGGCCCCATTTTTTCGTCAGAACTACGCCGAGCCCCATTGATGCCGCACTAGTCATCCCAGTCAGTACACCTATGGGATCAACCGAGGCTGCGGGCCCCAAGACCACCATGGCAATACCGACCACACCGGCTACCGCCCAAAATAGGCGCCAAATAGACAAAGCATCCTGAAGGATGACGATGGCCAGGAAAGCGACCACGATGGGTTGAACTGAGCCAAGCGTCGCCGCGACACCACCTGGCAGCCGTTGAGCAGTGATGAAAAGCAGCGGGAAAAACACCGCCATATTCAGTCCACCGAGTACAAAGCTTTTCCACCACCAATCTCCTTTGGGAAGCTGGCGAGAAACGACTAAGGCGATGAGGCCAGCGGGCAGAGTTCTCATCAGCGCAGAAAACATCGCGTGACCGTGAGGAAGCGCGTGCGTTGTGACAATGTATGTGGTGCCCCACACAACGGGCGCCGTCGCGGTCAGGAGGATCAGACCAATATCGGGCGGTTTGCTTCTGCCGAGGCCAGGGTCTGCATGGGTCTTGGATGCCGAGTTGTTAGACATGGCACCAGCATGCGATGCCTGTATCGATGAATGCAACGCATATTGTTCATATGTTTAATGAGCTAGCATCATAGATCATGGAATTGCAACATATGCGGTACGTGGTCGCAGTGGCGGAGGAGGGGAGTTTCACCCGCGCCGCCGAACGCTGTTATGTCGTTCAATCAGCGCTTAGTCACCAGATCAATGCATTGGAGCGTGAGATTGGAGTCCGGCTTTTTGCGCGTTCGTCGCGTCGAGTTGAGGTGACTGCGGCCGGGCAAGCTTTCATTGTGGCAGCTCGCGAAAGTCTCGCGGCGGCCGAACGAGCTATTGCGGGCGCGGCGGAGGCGGCGGGAACCGTTCGAGGGGAGTTGCGGATTGGAGTCATCCCGACCGTCGCCGCAGTCGACCTGCCGGAGCTGCTGGCGCGGTTTCATGCTCAGCACCCAGATGTCCGCATCTCTCTCCAGTCAGGTGGAAGCAATGAGTTCATCGCGCATATCAAGTCGGGTCGTTTACATGCGGCGTTCATGGGGCTCCCTGACAGTGAGGTGCCCGTTGAGTTAGCGCATCGGAAACTTTCGACGGAACGATTGGTTGCGGTTATTCCCGCTTCACACAGATTGGCCGGGAGAAGATCTGTGAAGCTATGCGATCTGCAGGATGAAACGTTCGTTGATTTCCCCAGTGGGTCCGCTGGGCGCGAGCAAACAGATGAAGCTTTCCGCAAAGCAGGCCTCGCTCGCACGGTGGGTTTCGAGGCAATGAGTGTCGAGCATTTCAGCGGTTTCATTCAGCAGGGACTAGGGGTGGCTTTATTGTCTTCCCGTGTCGTGCCCGAAGCTGCATCGATCAAACAGGTCACAGTGACAGACGGGCCGCAAAGAAGCGAGTATCTGGCTTGGGATGACTTCAACCCGAGTCCAGCGACGACCGCGTTTGTGCGTTTAGTTGAGTCACTCGTAGCAGGGTAGTTAAGAAAAGCAATGAAAAACACCCAGCCCAAGGGGGTCTGGGTGTAAAGGCAGCTGCTATTTGAAGCGCAGAGCTACTTGTCCTCGACGTGCAGGGTTTCGCGGCGGTTCGGGATCTCCGGTGCGGCGATGACTTCGTCGAAGGCGGCGCCGGTGTGAGTGGAGTGGCCTGCGCCCACGGCGGTGCGCTGGCCGGCCGGAGCCTGCTGGCGAACCGTTGCCGGGTCGATGTTGAGGGCGCGCAGCTGGCTGTCGGTCAGCTCGGCGTAGCGGCCGGTCAGCGTGTGCTGCTCATGGGTCCAGTTCGGCTCGACGTGACCCTCCGGCTTGTTGTGGGCGGTGAGGGTGCGGACCTGGGAGAGCTCCGGACGCAGGGCGAACAGGATCAGACCGATCGCGATCAGCGCTGCGATGGAGATCAACCAGATCGTCTCGACGTGGCCGCGGTGGTTACCGAAGTTGTAGCCGAGGAGGAACAGCACAGAAATCCAGCCGGCAATCTGAATGGTCTTCGGCGTCAGCTCGCTCCAGCCGAGCTTTGCCGACGGGACGTCGGCCTCGGAAACACCGTTGTACACCTGGGGTGCATCGTCCTTAGCGCTCACAGCACACTCCTTGCGTGAAATCAGTTCTTGTCCATTATATTGGCACACCGCTTGCACCCGCCGCGATTCATCCCCCCGAAAGTCGCCTGAAAGTCCGGGTGCGGCAAACGTTTGTTTGACCCCGCCATGAAGCCCGTGCGGTGTGTGTGAGAATAGAGCGGTGCGAAAAGTTCTCATCTTGGGGTCCACTGGGTCAATCGGTACGCAGGCGTTGGAGGTCATCGCTGCGGCGCCGGAGCAATTCGAGGTCGTCGGCATCGCTGCCGGGGGTTCGGACCCGCAGGCTGTCATTGCCCAGGCGAAGAGGTGGGGGCTGAAGGGGGATCAGGTGGGCGTCGCTAAGCAATCTGCGTCTGCTGTTGTCGCGGAAGCCCTCGGTGAGCCTGTGCGCGCGGGCGAGCACGCGGCGGAGGAGCTCGTGCGCGACATCGATGCGGACGTGGTGCTCAACGCGCTCGTCGGCTCGCTCGGCCTCGCGTCGACGCTGGCCACGCTCGACCGCGGCGCCGTGCTCGCCCTCGCGAATAAGGAATCCCTCGTTGCCGGCGGCGACTTGGTCACCGCGAAAGGCGGCGACATCGTGCCCGTCGACTCCGAGCACTCCGCGATGGCGCAATGTTTGCGTGCGGGGCGCGCTGAGGACGTCGACCGCTACGTGCTCACCGCGTCCGGCGGGCCGTTCCGCGGCTGGACCCGTGAGCAAATGTGGGACGTCACCCCCGCGCAAGCCGCCGCGCACCCGACGTGGTCGATGGGGCAGATGAACACGCTGAACTCCGCGACGATGATCAACAAAGGCCTCGAACTCATCGAAGCGACCCTGCTGTTCGGCATCTCCCCGGACATCATCGACGTCGTCGTGCACCCGCAGTCGATCGTGCACTCGATGGTGACGTTCAACGACGGCGCCACGATCGCGCAAGCCTCGCCGCCGTCGATGAAGATGCCGATCGCGCACGCGCTCGCGTGGCCTGGGCGTGTTGCGGGCGCGCAGCCGGCGCTCGACTTCCGCGAAGCCATGGATTGGCGCTTCGAGCCGCTCGACGAGTCGGCGTTTCCCGCGGTGCGTCTCGCGCGCGAGGTCGCGGCGGCGCGCGGCACCTACCCGGCGGTGTACAACGCGGCCAACGAGGAAGCCGCGGCGGCGTTCCTCGCGGGACGGATCCGCTTCCCACAGATCGTGGACATCGTGGCTGAGGTGCTCGATTCGGCGTCCTCGTACGCAGTGGTACCGTCTTCCTTCGACGAAATCGTGGGCGTCGAAACCCAGGCCCGGCAGCGTGCCAATTCGCTTATCGACGCCACCTCCTAACCCCAGGAAGGCCACACCCCCATGGGAGCATTTGTATTAGGCATCGTGCTCTTCGCCGTGTGCATCGCTTTGTCGATCGCGCTGCATGAGGCCGGGCATATGCTCACCGCGAAGGCGTTCGGAATGCGCGTGCGGCGGTTTTTCCTGGGCTTCGGCCCGACGCTTGCGTCCACGAAAAAAGGCGAGACTGAATACGGCATTGCGGCCCTGCCATTCGGCGGCTTCTGCGACATCGCCGGCATGACCGCGATGGACGATTTGAGCGCCGAGGAAGAGCCCCATGCCATGTACCGCAAGCCGTGGTGGCAGCGCGTGGCGGTGATGAGCGGCGGCATCGTGATGAACCTGCTGCTCGGTTTCATGGTCATCTACCTGTTGGCCGTGAGCTCCGGGATCCCGAACCCGTACGCCGACCGCACTCCGACTGTCGGGGAGCTGACCTGTACCTCCGACCAGGTCGACGAGACGAACGTCGCGGACTGCACCGGTGACGGTCCTGCCGCTGCGGCGGGGGTGCGCGCAGGCGACCGTCTTCTCACCGTCGACGGGGAGGAGCTGGAGTCGTTCGTTCAGCTACGTGACTACGTTCTCGCCCGTCCCGGCGACACCGTTGTCCTTGGCGTGGAGCGTGGCGCGGAGAGTCTCGATATTCCGGTCGAGCTAGACGAAGTCGTCCGCTTCGGCGCTGACGGCCAGCCGTTCACCGCGGGTGCGATCGGCATGGGGAACGCACCGGTTGCCGACGCCATGAAGCGCTTCGGGCCGGTCGAAGCAGTGCCGGCGGCGGGGCGTTTGTCGGGGGAGATGATCTCGGCGAGCGTCAAAGGTTTGGCGGCGTTTCCGGGCAAAATCCCAGGCGTGGTCTCCGCGATTTTCGGCGGCGAGCGCGATGCCGAAGGCCCAATCAGCGTCGTCGGCGCATCCCGCGCGGGCGGCGAACTGGCGGAGCGCAACCAGTGGGCGATCTTCTTCTCGCTGCTGGCCTCCCTGAACTTCTTCCTGGCGCTGTTCAATCTCGTTCCGCTTCCGCCTCTGGACGGTGGTCACATCGCCGTTGTCCTCTACGAAGCCGTCCGGGACCGGATCCGCCGGCTGCGTGGCCTACCGCCGGGCGGACCCGTGAATTACGAGAAGCTCATGCCGCTGACCTACGCCATGGCGGCGCTACTGCTGGGGGTGGGCGTGCTCGTGATCATCGCGGACGTGACTAATCCGGTCCGATTGTTCGGGTAGCGCGCGTGGTTTGCGTGCGGTGTTAATCTTGGGGCTATGAATCAACCTATCGGTTTGGGCATTCCGGAAGGGCCGCCGCCGACGCTGGCCCCGCGTCGTAAAACCCGCCAGCTGTTCGTCGGTGACGTTGGAGTCGGGTCCGATCACCCGATCTCTGTGCAGTCGATGACAACGACGAAGACGCACGACATCAACGCCACCTTGCAGCAGATCGCGCAGTTGACGGCGACGGGCTGCGATATCGTGCGCGTGGCGTGCCCGAAGACGGTGGATGCGGAGGCGCTGCCGGCGATCGCGAAGAAGTCGCCGATTCCGGTGATCGCGGACATTCACTTCCAGCCGAAGTACATTTTCGCGGCGATCGACGCCGGCTGCGCTGCCGTGCGCGTCAACCCGGGCAATATCAAGGAATTCGACGGCCGCGTCAAGGAGGTCGCGAAGGCAGCGGGAGATGCGGGCATCCCGATCCGCATCGGCGTCAACGGCGGCTCCCTGGATAAGCGCCTGCTGGAGAAGTACGGCAAGGCGACTCCGGAGGCACTCGTCGAGTCCGCGATCTGGGAGGCCGGCCTGTTCGAGGAGCACGGCTTCGGCGATATCGCGATCTCGGTGAAGCACTCCGACCCGGTGCTGATGGTCGAGGCGTACCGCCAGCTCGCCGCGAAGACGGACTACCCGCTGCACCTCGGCGTGACGGAGGCGGGCCCGAAGTTCATGGGCACGATCAAGTCGTCGGTCGCGTTCGGTGCGCTGCTCGCTGAGGGCATCGGCGACACCATCCGCGTGTCCCTGTCCGCGGACCCGGTAGAGGAGATCAAGGTCGGCGACCAGATCCTCCAATCGCTGAATTTGCGTCCGCGCAAGCTGGAGATTGTTTCCTGCCCGTCGTGCGGTCGCGCTCAGGTGGACGTGTACAAGCTCGCGGAGGAAGTCACCGCGGGCCTGGAGGGCATGGAGTACCCGCTGCGCGTCGCGGTGATGGGCTGCGTCGTCAATGGTCCGGGTGAGGCGCGCGACGCTGACCTCGGTGTGGCGTCGGGCAACGGCAAGGGCCAGATCTTCGTCAAGGGCGAGGTCGTGGAGACCGTCCCGGAGTCGAAGATCGTGGAGACGCTCATCGCACACGCGGAGCGCATCGCAGAAGAGGAAGGCCTCGAGGAGATCGAGGGTGCTCGCGCGGAGGTCAAGGTTACAAAGTAGAACGGGCGGGTTCTGAGAGTGGCAGCGTCGATAAGCATGTCGGCGCTGCTATTTTTACGGCCATGAAATCCAGGCTTTCGGTGCTGCTCATGGTCGTCGCGGTCGCGTTGGGCGCTGTGGCGTGCACGCCGAAGCCGAATCCCGCGGAGCCCGTCGCGGAGGAGTTCTTGGACGCGTTGGCGCGCTTCGATTACGAGCACATCAGCACGCTTATCGACGACCCTTCCACCGCCTCCGATTCCCTGTCTTCTTCCATTGGAGGCATGCAGGCAGAAGCGGTGACGGCGACTCTGAATTCGGTCGACCAGCAGGAAAACCTGGCCACCGCGCACTACACACTGGACTGGGCGCTGCCGCGCGACCGCCATGTGCGCTACGACGCGTCGATGACCTTGACGCAGCAGAACGAGGATTGGACGGTGCGGTGGCAGCCGTCGATTCTGCACCCGCGGCTGGGCGCGAACCAGCACTTGGAGTTGCGGACGGTGCCAGCGGATCAGGCGAGTGTCGTGTCGTCGGACGGTGTCGCGCTGCTGAGCCCGGGGGTTGCGTACCGCCTGCTCGTGGACACGAATGCGGTGGGGGACAAGGCGAATACAGCTGCATCGATCGCGAATGCGCTCGGCGCCGCGCACGAGCAGGATCCGTCGGTGCCGACGCGTGATGCGGGAGAGCTAGAAAAACAGCTTGACGACGCCACCGGTGTCTTCTCCGTCGCCATGATTCCCCAAGGAGCCCGCGAATCCGTCGAAGGAGCCGTCGGGGGATTGAAGGGCGTGCGCCTCAACGAGGAAGCCTCCATGGTCGCTGACGATCCGCACTTCGCGCCCGACATCATGGCGCGCATCGGCGAGGAGGTCCGCACTGATCTTGAAGGCGATGCCGGTTGGAAGATCGCCATCGTCAACGAGAACGGCAACGAGCTCGAAGACATCGAGCGCCACGACGCCACCCCGTCGCCGTCCATCACCGTCAGTCTCTCCCACAAGGTGCAGACCGCTGCTGAGAAGGCCCTCGAACCCATCAACGGGCAGAAAGCCATGATCGTGGCAATCCGGCCGTCGAGCGGCGAGATTCTCGCAGTCGCCCAGACCAAAGCCGCGGATGAAGACGGCAACACAGCCATGATGGGGCAGTACCCGCCGGGGTCGACGTTCAAGATTTTGACGGCGTTCGCGGGCGTCGATAAGCAAGGCCTTTCTTCTGAAGCGATCGTGCCGTGCCCTGGAACCATGGATATCTACGGCCGAACCGTGACCAACTACGCGGGCTTCGGCATGGGAAGCGTCCCACTCGAAACCGCCTTCGCGCGGTCGTGCAACACCACCTTCGCCGACATCTCGACGAAACTCGCCCCGGGTGAATTGAAGGACGTGGGCAAGCAATTCGGCCTCGGCGTCGACTACGAGATTGCCGGCCTCGACTCTTTGACCGGATCCATCCCCGACGGGGAAGAACCTCTCGACCGCACCGAAGCCGGCTACGGCCAGGGCCTCGACTTGGCGAGCCCCTTTGGGATGGCCCTGGTGTCGGCTACCGCCGCGAACGGATCCACCCCGATGCCGTATCTCATCTCCGGACGTGAGACGAAGCCCAGCGAAGAAATTCCCGCTCCCAACCCCCACGCGATCGAGGAGCTGCGCGGCATGATGAAAGCCGTCACCAGTCCCGGCGGTACCGCCTCCGGCTTCGGCGCCGGCGGCGACATCCGCGGCAAGACCGGTGAAGCGGAGATCAACGGAGGCTCCCACTCCTGGTTCACCGGATACCGCGACGACGATATCGCCTTTGCAACCCTCATCGTCCTCGGCGGGGGATCCGAGGCTGCTGTCGCCGTCACCGACACAATGCTGCGGAATATCGACGAGGCCGGTGCCCCGAAGCAATAGCCCGGAACCGGGGACTAGCATGGTCCGCATGAACACTCGCGGAAAACTGACCCCCGGCAAGCCCACTCCGATTCGCACCGTGCCCGATAGCATCGAGCGTCCCGAATACGCGTGGAAGGACGAGGTCCAGGAGAATGTCGGTGAGCCGCTGATTCAGACGGCGGAGACCATCGAGAAGATGCGTGAGGCATCCCGGATCGCCGCGAATGCTCTTGAGGCTGCCGGCGCCGCTGTCGCCCCCGGCGTGACCACCGACGAGATCGACCGCATCGCCCACGAGTACATGCTCGACCACGGTGCCTACCCGTCGACGCTGGGGTACCGCGGCTTTGAGAAGTCCTGCTGCACCTCGCTCAACGAGATCGTCTGCCACGGAATCCCCGACACCACCGTCATCCAGGACGGCGATATCTGCAATATCGACGTCACCGCCTACAAGAACGGCGTCCACGGCGACACCAACGCGACCTTCCTCGCCGGCGACGTCGCAGAAGAGAACCGCCTGCTTGTCGAGCGCACCAAGGAAGCGACCATGCGCGGCATCCGCGCTGCCAAGCCCGGCCGCCAAATCAACGTGATCGGCCGCGTGATCGAGTCTTATGCGAAGCGCTTCGGGTACAACGTCGTCACCGACTTCACCGGTCACGGCGTGGGAACGACCTTCCACAACGGGCTCGTCGTCCTGCACTACGACTCCGACGCCTACACCGACATTCTCGAGCCCGGTATGACGCTCACCGTCGAGCCGATGATCAATATCGGGTCCCTCGACTACGACATCTGGGACGACGGCTGGACCGTCCAGAACCGCGACGGTGAATACACCGCGCAATTCGAGCACACCATTGTCATCACCGCCGACGGCAACGAGATCCTCACCATCCCAGATTCCGAACGCTAATCTCCGAACAGGAGAGTCATCGCGCCGAACGGGTGGACTTTATTGTCCACCGTGAATCCCCGCGGGGACTGCCAGACAGGTCTGCCCCTGATATTCACGATGCTGCCGCGGTGACGATTCCTCGGATCATCGTCATTAGTGCGGTTGTGGTACCTGCACAGCGGCGCCAGGTTCGACATATTCGTTTGACCGCCGCGTGACCACGCCGTGATGTGGTGGACTTCGCAGTTGTCGGAGGCATGGCGGCAGTCGGGGACAGGGCACGTCGATAAGCTTGCTCGGGCGAGGTCACGCTGTTTCTTGTTAGCGAAACGGCTCGTGCGGTACAGATTCACGGCACCTTCCTGCGGGTGGAACATGGCGACCTCGAGGTCGGGGCCGTGATACTTGGCCAGGTAATCCGCCCCCGTGATCGTCGTGCCGTCGCTGAGCCCGAGGATGGTCTCGTCGCCATCGCCGTTGATGATGTCGAGGTAGTCCGGAAGCGGGATCAGCACCAGCGGACGCGGCACAGCCGGCGCGACGGACGGTGTCGTCTCCGTCTCGGCGTCGGGCCGCAAGCCGAGCATGGCCATGAGCGTCTCGAGCATCTGCGGGCCCGCTGGTCCGTCTGACGAGATACGCTTCCGCAACGCGTATTCCAGCGCCGCCATGTCCTTCTCGGTGCCCATCGCGGTGAGTGGACGCATGCCATCGCGCGTTTTACCGAAGCCCATCGTCTTCTTAGGCTTCGGCTTCTCCTTCTCGGGGACGATCTCCGCTGCCTTGCGCTTCAGAGTGTCGCAGCGGCCCCGGATGCCCAACAGTTTTAGCCGCAGCTGCCACTTCTCGCGTTCGTCGGTGATGTGTTTGATGCGCGATTCAATGGCCCAGAGCTTGTCCGCCGTGAACTCCGCCGACCGAGCGGCGTGCGCGGCGTGCCGTTGCTGGCGCGTCCACTTCGTCGGAGCCAGGTACACGTTGTGGATCGTTTCCCATTGTTTCACCGTCGACCGGTCGAGCCCCGCGTCGAGAGCTTCCTGGGCATCGAAGTGCTCCAGGAAGTCGAGCGGGGCTTTCAGCGCCCCGAGCATCGCGGTGAATTGGTTCATGGTTTTCAACCTAGACACAGCCATGGGCGCTGCGAAAGAGCATGTCTACTGAAGTGCGCAGCCGCGGGGGTGGAAGCGGGGGTAGCGCTAAAGAACGTAACAAAAAAGACCGCCCGAAGGCGGTCTTTTCAAAGATCTAGTAGTTGGCCGTGACGGCCGACGGAACTAGAACGGCAGCTTCACGTTGAACGGAATCTGCGGCAGCAGGCCCTCGTGGAGAGCGGCGTTGCCAGCTGCGATGACGATGCCCAGGCCTGCAGCCAGAGCAGCCCAGTTCACAGCGTCGCGCCAGATGAGAGCCCACTGCGCATTCTCGCCGTCCTGGACTTCCTTGCCCCAGACGTTGTCGATGTCAACATCCTTGTCGCCTCCGGTGATGTCACCGACAGCGGAGGAGCCGCCCTTGAAAAGAGCACCGAGGACGTCGCCGAAGGAGGCATCGCCCTCACGCTTGGAGGAACCGGAGGTGAAGGTGGAGGAGCCGCCGGTGGTGGTGCCGGTCTGCTCGGCGGAAGCGACAGCGGTGCCGCCGAAGGCGACAGCGGTAGCGGTAGCGGCTGCGAGTGCTGCGTTACGGAACTTACGCATTATATTTCCCTACTTTCTTGAAGATGTGGAGTATCTGGTGTTCGAACGCAGTTACTTAGCGAACGGGCCGAACTTGACGAAGTTGTAAGCCGGTGCGATCAGGAAGGTCAGGCCTGCGAAGACGCCCAGGGCGATGGAGAGGCCGCGCAGGGTCTCAGCGATCTCCGGGTTCTTTTCCGGGTTGCGCTCTTTGCCCCAGAGGTCACGACCGTTGACCTCGGAATTGCCGTGGTCGTTGCCCAGGGAGCCACCGAGGGCGGTCTGCCAGGAGCGACCCTCGGAGTTGCCGCTGTTGCCGTTCTCCTGGGAGCCGGTTGCGGTGGTGTCCTGGTCTGCCTCAGCTGCGGTTGCGACGGTGGTGCCACCGAAAGTCAGGGCCACTGCGGTGGCACCAGCGATGGCTGCGTTGCGGAAGTTACGCATATTCACTGTTCCTTTTCAACTAGTTTGGTTCGGAGAACGGGTCTTCATTCAAATCTCCGTTCGCTTCCGGAGGTAGTGTAGCGCACCTCATTGTCCTTTGCAGTTCCCGGCAATGTCTTTTCAAGAAAATCTTGTTTCCTGCCGTGAACCTGTGAATGAGGGCTGCATTTTGTTCATTGTTAGCTGCGCAGATTTCGTTACAGCAGCAACTGTGTTTTGTGTCACACTGTGGGAAATTCGAGGTCGAGGCCGAGGATCGCGTTCTCGGTGACTTCGGGTAGAGCAGGGTGGATCCAGTACTGCTTGCGCGCGACGTCGCGGAGGTCGAGGTCGAATGCCATGACGGTGATGAGCTGCTGGATCAGGGTGGATGCCTGTGGGCCCATGTAGTGGGCGCCGAGGAGTCGGCCGGTCTGCTTGTCGGCGACGAGTTTGACCACGCTGTCCTGGTCCTCGAGGGCCCATCCGTATGCGACATCGCCGTAGTTCTGGATCTTGGTGGTCGCATCAAAACCGGCGTCGCGTGCTTCAGCTTCGGTCATGCCGACTGTTGCGAGCTGGGGGTAGGTGAACACAGCGGAGGGGACGTGCTCATGGGGCATCGGCACCATGTCTTGGGGGTTCAAGATGTTGTGGCGCACGGCGCGCAGCTCGGCGTTGGCGACGTGCTTGAGCATGTGGGGGGAAGAGACATCGCCCAGCGCCCAGACACCGTCGGCAGTCGTGCGGCCATGCTTATCGACGACCACCCGTCCCCGCTCATCCATCTCCACGCCCCCGGCTGACAGGTTCATTTGGTCGCCATTGGGGATGCGCCCGGTGGCGACGAGGAGGGCAGAGGAGGTGATGGCGGTGCCGTCGTCAAGCGTGAGCGTGACGCTGTTGTCGTCGTGGCTGGCGCTGGAAACCGTGCGCCCGATGTGCGTTTCGTAGCGGGGTGCGGCGAGCGCGTTGAAGCGGTCGTGGATGTCGGCGTCGAGGTGGCGCATGAGCGGGGAGCGGTTCACGATGCGCACGTGGGTGCCCAACGATTGGAAGACGTGCGCGAATTCCATCGCGATGAATCCGCCGCCGAGAATCGTGATGGATTCGGGCTGTTCCGGCAGACGCATGACGTCCTCGTTGGTGAGGTACGGAACGCCGGAATCGGCGATGACGGGCGGAATGAATGGCCGGGAGCCGGCGGCGATGACGATGCTGTCGCCGGTGATCTCCACATCCTTACCGTCAAGAGTCGTTGAGAGGGTTTTGGGGCCGGTGAACTGGGCGTGGCCGTCGAAAAGCGTGATGTTGGGGCACTCGTCGCCGCGACGGTACTCCTCGCCGCCGCGCGAGATGAGGTCGATGCGGTTCGCGAAAACGCGGTCGACGATCGCGGGCCAGTCGGCGTCCTCGAATGTCGTGTGGATGCCTAGGCGCTCCGAATTTGCGGCCGCGCGTGCAGTGTCTGCGGCGACGACGTACATCTTGGTCGGGATGCAGCCGTTGTTGAGGCACGTGCCGCCAAACCGCGGGGCCTTATCGATGATGGCGATGGAAGCGTCGTCGAATTCCGGGGTGGGGAACGAGTTGCCGGAGCCGGAGCCGATGATGATGTAGTCGAAGTGCATGGTTAATTCTCCTCGTTGTCGAGCTCAGCGAGCCACGTGTCGGCGGCGTTGAAGGCGAGCTGGCGTGGGTGTGGCTGGGATAAGAAGACGTCGTGAAGCGCGCCCGGAATCGGCCGGGTCTCGTGCGCGGCGGTGGTCAGCTTCGGCGCCCAGCGTTGGATTTGCGCGACGTCGAGGACGGTGTCGGCATTGTCCGCGGCGGGGGAGTACGGCTTGCCCAAATACGAGTGGGTCGAGCACATCGTGAGCGTGGGCACGCCAGCGTCCGTGTCGCTTTGGAGCTGTTCTTGACCGCGCAGGACAGCGCCGAGCCATCCCATGTATTTGTCGTGGCCCCCGAGTCGCTTTTTCTCGGTGTCGAAGTCCCACGAACCGTTGCGCTCCTTATATATGGAGTCGCCGTACGTCGTCTCGCCCGAAATCGGCAACTTCAAGTTCGGCGCGAGTTTCCCACCAAGCTTGACGACGGGGCGCAGCACCCTCAACTGCCACCCCGGCACCTGCATGTCCACCCACGGGCTATTGAGGATCATGCCTTTGACGAGTGCGTGGGTGTCTTTGTCCGTCCGACGGAGGTGATCCAGCCACAGGGGCACGATGAGTCCTCCCGTCGAGTGCGCGAGCGGAATGACTCCGCCGTGCTTTTCTGCGATGAGCTTCGCTGCTTCGGTGAGCTCGTCGAAATAGGCGGCCATGTCGTTGGTGTGGTGCCAGCGCTGGCCGTCACAGTGCGCGCGGCCGCACTTGTGCAGATCGATCGCGTAGAACGGGTAGCCCTGTTCCGTGAAATGGTCCGCGACGTGCGTCTGGAAAAAGTAGTCGGACATGCCGTGCACCCACAGCAGCGCGGGCTTGTCCGTTTGGGCCTCGCGTGCTTTCACCAGCACCGCGACGTTGTCTCCTTCGCCCTCCGGGTCCGCGCCGAGGTGGAGTGTTGCGCGTTGATAATTGTCGCCGAGTTCGTCGGCGGACCAGTCCAGAGAGTCGATTTTCGGGGCTTCGTGATTCATGGCCCTCATCTTAGGTTCAGATTCAGGGGGTGGGCCATGTCCGGCGATCTGCGGGGCCGCGACGCACCGTTTGTGGTTTTCGGGGGTGAGTTCCCGCCGTTTTTAGGTGTTTACTGGCCACGAGAAATAGCGTGGAATGATTAGAGTAAGCTTCATCAGCACTAGACAATTATCGGATCGAAGAGGTCATTGAAAGTGTCAACATCGTATTCGCAGGAAGCAGCCAGCACGAGGAACGGAGACGAGGTTGACGTTCTCCTGATCGGCGCCGGCATTATGAGCGCCACCCTCGGTGCCATGATTCGCCAGCTCGAGCCGGACTGGACGCAGTTGGTCTACGAGCGCCTCGACGGACCCGCCCAGGAATCCTCCTTCCCGTGGAACAACGCAGGCACTGGCCACTCCGCACTCTGCGAGCTGAACTACACCCCGGAGAAGAACGGTCGCATCGACGTCTCCAAGGCGCAGACCATCAACGAGAAATTCCAGGTCTCCCGCCAGTTCTGGTCCCAGCAGATCGAGGAAGGCGTGCTGACGGACCCGACCGAGTTCATCAACCCGGTCCCGCACGTCTCGTTCGCCCAGGGCGACGATCAGATCAATTACCTGCGCCGCCGCTACGACGCTCTGTCCGACAACTACATGTTCCCGGACATGAAGTTCACCGCCGACCGCGACGAATTCGCCGAGAAGCTGCCGCTGATGGCGCGCAATCGCGACTTCGACCGTGAGCGCGTGGCGATTTCCTGGACGGACGAAGGCACCGACGTCAACTACGGCGCACTGTCCACCCAGTTCTTCGAGCACGCCAAGAAGGCCGGCACCGAGATCCGCTACGGCCACGAGGTCAAGAGCCTGAAGAAGAAGGGCAAGTTCTGGCACGTCACCGTCAAGAACCTGCACACGGGTGATACCAAGGTCACGCGAGCACGTTTCGTGTTCGTCGGCGCCGGCGGCTACGCGCTTGATCTGCTGCGCTCTGCGGGTGTCCCGGAGGTCCGCGGTTACGCTGGCTTCCCGATCTCGGGTGCATGGCTGCGCACCACCAACCCGGAGCTTGTTGAGCAGCACCAGGCGAAGGTCTATGGCAAGGCGAAGGTCGGTGCTCCGCCGATGTCTGTCCCGCACCTGGACCTGCGCGTCGTCGACGGCAAGCAGTCCCTGCTGTTCGGCCCGTTCGGCGGCTGGACGCCGAAGTTCCTGAAGGAAGGCTCCTACCTCGACCTGTTCAAGTCGATCCGCCCGGACAATATCCCGTCCTACCTGGGTGTGGCTGCGACGAACTTCGACCTGGTCAAGTACCTCGTCGAGGAAGTCTTCAAGTCCTTCGACAGCCGTGTCGACGACCTGCGCGACTACATGCCGTCCGCTGACGGCAAGGACTGGGAGTCCGTGATCGCGGGCCAGCGTGTCCAGATCATCAAGCCGGCTGCTCCGCCGCACTTCGGCTCCCTGGAGTTCGGTACCGCTCTGGTCAACGATCAGGACGGCTCCATCGCCGGCATCCTCGGCGCATCCCCGGGCGCGTCGATTGCTCCGGCTGCGATGCTCGAGCTCCTTGAGCGCTGCTTCGGTGAGCGCATGATCGACTGGGGTCCGAAGCTGTACGACATGATCCCGACGTACGGCAAGTCCCTCAAGCGCCACCGCGACCTGTACGACCAGCAGTGGGACTACACGCAGCGCGTGCTTAAGCTGGACCGCTAATCAGGTTCCGCAGAACGTCGTAAAGGCGATATCGCCCTCAGGCTCGGCCATCCAGGCCGGGCCTGCTTCTGCGTTATAGGGGTCGGTGACTGCGGCGAGCAGCTCGCGGTATGGCGCGAGATCGCCTTTTTGCTCCGCGGCGGTGATAGCTGCCTCGAGCATCTGGTTGCGCGGTACGAAAAGCGGTCCTTCGTGGTGCTTACGGTTATACGTCGTGATGTCTTCGGCTCGGGCCAGTGCCTCTGGGTCGGGAACGTGCTCGGCCCAGACGCGATGCCACGTCGATTCCATACCGGCGAGGATGTCCTGCATCGCATCGATATCGCTGACCGGCAGCAAGGCTTCGGCCAGGCGCGACAGGTTCCACGCGATGATGTCGGGCTGATTGCCGAAGGCATAGCGCTTCTGAACGTCGATGGAGGAGAAGCACGCATCGACGCGGAAGCGTTCCGTGAAGGCGCAGGGGCCGTAGTCGATCGTCTCGCCGGACAGGGCAGTGTTGTCGGTGTTCATCACGCCGTGGACGAAGCCGAGGCGCAGCCACTGCGCGATGAGATCTAACTGGCGCTCCATGACGGTGCGCAATAACTCCTCCGGGGTATTGAACCCCGCGGCCTCCACCACAGCGGCGACTAGGTCCGCGGACTGCGTCGCCGCGTACTGCACGGACCCGACGCGGAGGTGGCTTGTCGCCACGCGGACCACTACGCCGCCGGGGACCGGCCCCTGCTGGCGCAAAACCTGCTCGCCGGTGGTCAACACTGCAAGCGACCGTGTCGTCGGCACGACCGCAGCGTGCATGAACTCGCTGACGAGGTACTCGCGCAGCATCGGCCCGAGAGCACCGCGGCCATCCGAGCCCGGTTTTGAAAACGGCGTCGGCCCGGAGCCTTTGAGCTGAATCTCTACTCGTCCGTCCGGGGAGGGAAGGTCGCCGAGGAGGAGGGCGCGGCCGTCGCCAAGCAACGGCACGAACTGGCCGAACTGGTGCCCTGCGTACGCTGTTGCGTGGCCGCCGTGCGCGCCTGTGAGCCAGCGGAGGCCGTCGTCACTGCGCAGCCATTCGATGTCGAGACCGAGCGATGCGGCAAGGTCGTCGTTGAGCACGACGAGTTGCGGGTCGGGGAAGTCGGCGCCGCGCGCTTCGAGCGCCATGGACGGCAGCGCGTCGGCGAAAGAGTGATTCAAAGCGAACATAGGGCCAGGGTAGATAGCCCGGCGGCGTGGTACGGTAAAGCCGTACAACTAAGGAGGGGTCATGGCACTGAGCGCCAGCGAAGCACGGCGGACGTTGTTCCCGCTCATCGAGCGCGTCAACAACGACCGAACCACCGTGGAAATCACCTCCCGCTCCGGCAACGCGGTTCTCATGTCAGCAGACGACTACGCGGCGTGGGAGGAGACCGCGCATATCTTCCGTTCCCCCGCGAATGCGCGGCGCGTGCTCGATGCTTATGAAGCTGCACGCGCCGGTGAGTTCGTCGAGCACGCTCTCGAGGACTAATGCGTCTGGTGTGGGTCGCCCACGCATGGGAGGACTATCAATATTGGCAGCGTGAAGACCGGAAGACGCTGAAGCGCATCAACCAATTGATCCGGGACACGATGCGCGACCCGTTCGAGGGAATCGGAAAACCGGAGCCACTCAAATACGGCGCGGATGGGGCGTGGTCGCGGCGGATCACGCAGGAGCACCGCCTCATCTACATCGTGGACGGCGATGATCTGATCATCCTGCAGGCCCGCTACCACTACTGATGCGCCCCACCCTAGACTTGGAGCCCATGAACGGAAGTGTGACTCTTGTCGGCGGCGGCCCCGGCGCGTGGGATCTGATCACGGTGCGCGGTCTGCGCGTGCTGGAAGCAGCGGACGTGATTCTCACGGACCACCTGGGGCCGACGGATCAGCTTGCTGAGTTCCTGGACACGTCGGGCAAGGAGATCGTCGATGTGGCGAAGTTGCCGTACGCGAAGCAGGTCGCGCAGGAGCGGATCAACGAGCTGATGGTCGAGCACGCCCAGGCCGGCAAGCGCGTCGTGCGGCTCAAGGGCGGGGACCCGTACGTCTTCGGCCGCGGTTTCGAGGAGCTCGCGGCATGCGCAGCGGCAGGTATCCCGTGCGAGGTCGTGCCGGGCGTGACCAGCGCAGTGTCGGTTCCCGCGGCGGTCGGAGTCCCAGTTACCCAGCGCGGAGTCACTCACGCGTTCACTGTCGTCTCGGGGCATCTCGCGCCGGATGATCCGCGTTCGCTCGTCGATTGGGAGGCGCTCGCGCGCGTGGGCGGCACGATCGTCGTCATCATGGGTGTGCGCCAGGCGCCGGCGATCGCGGAGACAATGCAGCGCGTGCTGCCAGCCTCGACGCCGGCCGCGGTCATCCAGGACGGGGAGACGGACCGCCAGCGCGAGTTCCGCACCACGCTCGGCGCCCTCGCCGAGACCATGTCGCGCGAGAATGTCACGAACCCCGCGGTCTACGTCATCGGGGAGGTCGCAGGCCTTGCGCACGCTGGATAAACTCATCGTCGACGAAGCGCTTATCGACGCCACCGCCACCACCCTCATCTGCCACGACCTGTCCCTGGATCTCACCCGCATAGCTCTGGACGCCGGCGGGCGTGTGGTGTTCCTGGATTCGGATTATGCGCGCAGCCAACAGGCTGCCGCCCTGGGCGCTGTGATTGCTGGGGACGTCCGCCTCGATGAATTCTTGGCTGGCTCGTCCGGTCCGGCTGTGGCGGTGGGGGGGATGCCGAAGTCGCTGGCCCGCCTGGGTTACCTCGCCAAGTCCATCGCCGGCGCCGGTTTCGACGACGTTCGCGTCGTGCTCGGCGCGAATAACAAGCACCTCTCGCGCGGCATGAACGGTGTGCTCGCAGAATCTTTCACCGATGTCGGGGCCTCGCGCGGCCGCGGTAAATTCCGCTGCCTGATCGCCTCCGGTCCGCGCGAGGTGACGTATACGCCCGTGCGCGGCGACGGGCTCGTCGCCGTCGGCGGCGTCTTCTCCGGCGCAAAGCCCGACCGCGGTGGTGAGCTACTGCGCTCCTGCCTGCCCGACGCGCCGGGCCGTCTGCTGGATCTCGGCTGCGGCAACGGTTCCGTCACACGCGGCCTCGAGGCACAGGCGACCGACTCCGATGCCGACGCGGTCCTGTCCGCCCGCGATATCGGCCTCGACGCAACGTGGGATGACGCCGGTTCGCAGCTTCCCGACGCCTCCTTCGACACCATCGCCCTCAACCCACCATTCCACGACGGCACCGCCGTCGACGCCACGTTGGTGCAGCATCTTCTCGATGCCTCCGTGCGCCTGCTTGCCCCCGGCGGTTCCCTGTACCTGGTGCACAACTCGCACCTGCGCTACCGCGGCGAGGTGGAACGCCGCTTTCACGTGGTGGGGCAGGTCGCCCGTGATAAGACTTTCACGGTCCTGCGTGCCTGGAACTAGCTCAAGAGTTTCGGGAGAGCATTGGCCGCCGTGTCTTCAACGACCACTTCAGCCAAATGCGACAGGTCAGTGCGCATCGGGGTGACCTCAATGATCGGGATCTCGCGGGAGTGCGCCAGCAGCGGCAGACCGGCGGCGGGGTAGACCACGCCTGAGGTGCCGACGATCAGCACCGCGTCCGTCGTCTGCATCCGCCGCTCCGCCTCTTTCCACTCGGCTTCGGGCAAGGCCTCGCCAAACCACACCACGCCCGGCCGCACCGGTCCGCCGCAGTCCGGGCATGCCGGAGGAGTGATCTCTGTGACCGGCTGCTCGGGGAAATCGATGGGGCGGGTGAACGGTTCGTCGCAAAGCGAACAACGGAATTCAAACAGCGAACCGTGCAGGTGCACGACCTCCGTGCTTCCTGCCCTTTCGTGCAAATTGTCGATATTCTGCGTGGTCACCGTCGTTTTCGGCGAACGCGCAATGGCGATGTGCCCCGCGTTCGGCTCCGCCTGCTGTGCGAGACGCGCGCGCCACAGATACCACGCGAACATCGTGTCCGGGTCGTCGTGCCACGCGTCAGTCGACGCCATATCCTGCGGGTCCACGTTCTCCCACAGGCCCGTCTGCGCGTCGCGGTAGGTGGCGATGCCGCTGTCCGCGCTCATGCCGGCGCCGGTGAAGACCTCGATGTGCGAGGCGTTGGCGAGGATCTCCTGGGCGCGAGTAATGCTCATGGACCCCAGGCTATTGTGTCGCTAGCCGATCTGCTCCTTCGTGCTGCAGTCGATCTTGGCGTAGCGCCGGCCCTTGTCATCCACGTTGTTCAGCGAATAATTCCCGCCGTAGGCGCGGCAACCGGTGTAGACCTCCGCGTCGTCCACTGGCGTGGTCTGGTCGGGAGCAGCGTCGACGAGACATCCCGGCTCGACGCCGAAAACCCCTTTCCGGTCCGCGCGCGGGCCGGCTTCTGCAGCGAGAATCCGGTCGTAAAATTTCCGGTTCGGTTCAAAGACCACCGCGTGCGCGAATCCTTCGCTGACGATCTGCTCGTTGACGAAGTCGTCTCCCACGAAAACACCGGCGAGCTCGCGGCCGTACCGGTCGTGCCGGTCCACGTCGTACTCGAGTGTCACTGTCGTCCCCGCTGGCAGGAGCTCTTCGAGGCGGTCTTTTGCCTCCTGGGCGAGGCATTCTTCCGGGGCACCGTCGTGGGCGAGCTCAGGGGCATTGATATTGAGGAGCCGTACACGCTTCGTGCCCGACCAGGTGGACACATCGACGGTGTCGCCGTCGACGACGCGCTCGACCGTCGTGTCGCTCCCCACGATGACGGCTGCCGCCGTCCCAGCTCCCACGAGCGCAACTGCTCCGATGCCTGCGATCCACTTCTTCATTGTCACTTACACCAGATGCCCGCGCTTAGAGAGCGAGGAACGGAACCACGCACACCGCGGCGAGCAGCACAAGAACTACGAGGGCGTACTGCTTCACTGGTGTATGGGCCCAGTTCAGATCCACCTTGCCCTGGTTGAACGGCGAAACCCACGTGACCATCGGGTCGTCGGGCTCGTTGTAGAAGCCCATCCCGGCCCCCGCACCGAAGTGCTTCTGGCGGGTGCGTTCATCGTCGTCGGTGGGCATTTCCTCCATCTGCTTCGGCCAGCGGGAAAGCAGCACGAAGGTGTAGATCACTGCGGCGATGAGACCGACGACAAGCAAGCCCAGCGCGACTGGGCGGTACGCCGCGTACTCGGGAAACGCGAACGTCAACTGAATCAGGCACATCGGCACGACGAGCGCCACGGCGATCCAGGCCAGCGAACGGTCTGACACGCGCAACAGGGCAGCGGCTTTGTCGGCGGCGGTGTTGGAGAAAGGGATGGGGGAGGTGGGGGAGACGGGGATTCGTCGATAAGCGATGCCCGGACGCGGGCTCGCGAAGTAGATGAGCGCGACGAGCAGCAGCGAGTACCACGCGCCGAACGTCGCGGCCGGAAGAGATTTGGGTACCCAGCTGTCGACCTCGCCGGCGGGGCCAATGTGGACGGGGATCTCTGCGGGCACCGCGTCGTAGCGCAGCAAGATGACAGCGAAACTGAGCAACGCCACGCCGAGCGCCGCGCCGTACAATGTCCGGGAATTCATCTGTCCATTGTATCGAGGGCAGCCCGAATGGAACCTTTCCCCGTCGCGCGCAGTCCAACCCTATAGAGGACCGGAAGGAGAATCTGTGGAGTTGGCTAGGGGGAAGGAACTGTTGGGAGGGCTCGTCGATACGCAAGGCGCGTGCTACGGCGACCGGGAACTGCTTGGACAGTTGGCGAGCGGCGCATTCACCCATTGACAGTCCCGGTCGCGGGTCGGTGAAAATCGGGATCGCATAGGGGACATCGCATAGTGCCCAGCACGAGCACGCTTATCGACGCCGCCCCTACACCACGAGGGTGAGCTGGTGCGGATCCTTGCTGTCCGCGCCGGGCAGCTCCACCGTCATGCCGGCGGCTTCGGCAATGGAGGCGACGCCCTCGATGTCAGTCACCGAGTCGGCGTCGGGCGCGGTGGCTAAGACGCGGGCGAGCTCGCCTTTGTAGTGCTTGTTGAAGTGGCTGACGACCTTCCGGGAGCCGTCGTCCTGCACCGACTCGACACGCACGGTCACCGCGCCGGAAGCGGGGCCGAGCTGCTGGTAGGCGCCCGAACGCATGTCCACGATGAACCCCTGGTCGGCCAGCGCATCGGTGATGACGGACCCCCACCGGGCCTTCATGGTGGGCAGGTTACCGTCGCGGGACGGGAGCTTTGACCCGCCGGACAGCCGGTAGCGGGGGATGGTGTCGCCGGCGCGGACAACACCGAAGAGGGCGGATCCGATAGCGAGGTGTCCTAGGGAGGAAGAGGGGAGGGAGCTGGCATCGAGGGCGTCGTAAAGCACGCCCGTGTAGCGGTAGATGGCGGGCATGACGGGCGCTGTGCGCAGCTCGAGGTTCTCGGCGGCTTCGTCGCGCTTGGTGGCGGGGAGTTTGAGCGCGGTCATCATGTCGTCGACGCTGAGGGCGGCGAGGTCGTCCATGATCTCGGCGCGGACCGGATCGAGGGCGGGAAACGACACGTCGATGCCGTCCATTTCGCCGCCGGGAGCTTTGGTTTCGGAAGGGGGGAGCACGATCAGCATGCCGTCAAAGTTACCGGGTAAACTCGCCCGCACCACACCAAAGCAGATCGCCGAGGATGCCTCCGACCGCGCAACTGCCGCCGACAAGGACCTCGAGCACCATGCAGCTGAGTTGCATAGCCGCGGGATGCCCGAAGAAGAGATACAGGCAATCCTCGAGAACGTTCGGGCCCAGAACAGGACACGAGGTATTGGAGAAGAGGTAGCGAAAAATGAGTGACGCAATGACAGTGTTCTTCGATGCGCTCGGTGCCCGCGAAGGCACCAGCCCTGTCTATGACCTCATCGCCCACATCGGCGTCGCCTTCGACTTCACGGATCCCATCGAGGGCGAGTTTTCGTACATCTTCAGCAAGCGTGGCGCAGAGGTGGTCTTCGCAGATCACGTGGTCGTCATGGTCACGGTGGTCACCGTGCCTGAGGGTGAGTTCGCCGCGTGGGCGGGTGAGGTGGTCACCGGCCTCGATCCCCGAGCATCCCGCGCTGAGGTCATGAATGCTCTGGGCACTCCTGAGCGTGTGGGCGAAGACGGCTCATGGGCACGATTCACCGCTGGTCCAGAGCGCTACATCCACGTGGAGTTCGATACCCAGGACCGGGCACGCCGCTGGTCCGCCCTGAACGAGGTGCTGTAAGGCGAAGCACTCAAAGCAACCGAGCCACTGCATGGTGCCGGTTGTCTGTTCCTCCGCCCGTGGGCACACCTGACAGCTGATGCTCCCCCAGTGCCCTGTTGGCTCCGATGACCGAAACCGCCCACGCCATCTCGCCGCCGGGAGCTTTGGTTTCGGAAGGGGGGGAGCACGATCAGCATGCCGTCAAAGCTACCGGGTAAACTCGCCCGCATGATCACACGGTTGTCCACGCTGTTCCTGCGCACGTTGCGCGAAGATCCCGCTGATGCAGAGGTGCCCAGCCACAAACTGCTGGTGCGTGCGGGCTACATCCGCCGTGCCGCGCCGGGCGTGTACTCGTGGCTGCCGCTGGGTTTGCGCGCGCTGCGCAATATCGAGGAAATCGTCCGCGAGGAAATGAACGCGATCGGGGCGCAGGAGCTGCTGTTCCCGGCGCTGTTGCCGCGCGAGCCGTACGAGGCGACGAACCGGTGGACGGAGTACGGCGACGACCTGTTCCGCCTGAAGGACCGCAAGGGCGCGGACATGCTGCTCGGCCCGACGCACGAGGAAATGTTCACCGCGGCAGTGAAGGACTTGTACTCGAGTTACAAGGATTTCCCGGTCACGCTGTACCAGATCCAGACGAAGTACCGCGACGAGGCACGTCCGCGCGCGGGTGTGCTGCGCGGCCGCGAGTTCGTGATGAAGGACAGCTACTCGTTCGATATGTCAGACGAGGGGCTCGACGAGTCCTACGCCAAGCACCGCGGCGCGTACCAGGCGATTTTCAACCGTGTGGGCCTGAAGTACGAGATCTGCAAGGCGACGTCGGGCGCGATGGGCGGTTCCGCTTCCGAGGAATTCCTCGCGTACAGCGACAACGGCGAGGACACGTTCGTCGTCTCCACCGCGGGCGATTACGCAGCCAATGTCGAAGCTGTGGTCACGGTTCCGCCGGCCGAGCGCACGATCGAAGGCCAGCCGGAAGCGCAGGTTCACGACACGCCGGCGTGCGAGACGATCGAAGCGCTCGTCGAGTGGGCGAAGCAGAACGCGCTTATCGACGATCGTCCGGCCGACGCTACCGACACCCTCAAGTGCATGATGGTGAAGGTCAACGACCCCCGCCAGGTAGGCGAGGACGGTGAGCCGGTCGGCCCGCAGCTGGCTGGCGTGCTCATCCCGGGTGACCGCGAGCTGGACGAGAAGCGCCTCGAGGCATCCCTCGAGCCGGCGACGTTCGAGCTGGCGGGGGACGAGGACTTCGCTAAGAACGATTTCCTGGTGAAGGGCTACGTCGGCCCGCGCGCGTTGCAGGCAAACGGCGTGAAGATCTACGCGGATCCGCGCGTGGTCGACGGTTCCGCCTGGATCGCGGGTGCGGACGAGCCCGAAAAGCACGTCGTCGGGCTGGTCGCCGGCCGTGATTTCGAGGTGGACGAGTTCATCGAGGCGGCGGAGATCTTAGAGGGCGATCCGTCGCCGTCCGGTAACGGCACTGTGCAGCTGGCTCGCGGCATCGAGCTGGGCCACATTTTCCAGCTCGGCCGCAAGTACACCGAGGCATTCGACGTGCAGATTCTCGACGAGAACGGCAAGCGCGCCGTGCCGACGATGGGCTCCTACGGCATCGGCATCACCCGCATGCTCGCGGTCATCGCGGAGCAGACCCACGACGACAAGGGCCTCGTGTGGCCGAAGGAGATCGCCCCGTACCAGGTGCACCTCGCCGTGGCGAATAAGGATGCCGCAGCGATGGAAGCAGGGGAGAAGCTCGTCGGCGAGCTCGAGGCCGCCGGCATCGACGTGCTTGTCGACGACCGCCCCAAGGTCTCTCCCGGCGTCAAATTCAAGGATGCCGAATTGCTGGGCATGCCCTTCATCGTGATTCTGGGCCGCGCTTTCGCCGACGGCATCATCGAGCTGCGGATCCGCGGCGGCGAGACTCTCGAGGTCCCGGCTGACCAGATCGTGGAGAAAATCCAGGAGCTGGTCCGCGGTTAGCTTTAGGCGCTGGCCTCGGCGCGCTGCGCATGGCCAGCTAAGACAATGGCGGCTGCGCGCCACTCAGTAGTGGAAGCATCAGCGGCGGCGTTGCGCCAGCGGTCCACGAGATCGCTTTCCAGCTTATCGACGAAGGCTGCCGCCTCCGCCGGGTTTGTGGGGGCACCATTCGGAATCTCGTAACCGGGTTCCCGGGCGGGCAGGGTGTCCGCGGGGAAGGAGTCGTTGAGGGCGGCGAGGCGGGCGTCGTGAAGCTCGCGCAATGAGTCGATGCGGCCCTGGAGCGCATCGTCGGCGTATGCGGTGGCGATGTCGAGGCCGTAGTCGACGGCGTATTCGGCGCTGGCCAGCTGCTTCGCGGCCTCAGCGGCGTCTTCATCCTCGATGGGGGTGAACTCGACGAGCGCGAGGGGATCGTCTGTGGCCGCGGCAGCGTCGATAGCTTGGGCGACGACCATGTCGACGGAATCCTCCGGGACCTTGTCGGCGGCCTTGGCGGTGTTCGCGATGAGCTCCCTGGCATCCGCTGCGGCGGGGAGATCGGTGTCGCCGTAGCCCACATCGCACGTCGACGGGGTGTTGCCGTGGTCGTCCGTGCCACAGAGGCGGCGGGCCTCGTCCTTCAGCTGCTCAGCGTGGAAAGTGCGCAGCTCGCGCCACGACTCATCGCCGGATGCCCTGTCAGCCGACGCCTGTTTCGCCAATGCCATGATCTCGCCGTTCGGGCGTGGGCCGAAGACGTCGAGGGGCGAGCACGCGGCCAGGGGAGCGGCGAGTGCTGTGGTGAGAATGACGGCAAACATCTGGCGGGAGGACTTCACAGTGGGAGACTGTACCGCCCGCGACCGTCCAGACCCGTACAGTGGTGGGCATGGCATTTCCGGATAGTGGAGAACTCGAGACGCTGATCCGCCCCGTTACCGATGCATACGGGCTGGACATCGAGGCCGTGAAAACGGTCAAAGCGGGCAAGAAATCGCAGGTTGTCGTCGCCGTTGCCGGTGACGAGGCACCGACACTCGACCAGTTGGAGGAGATCTCCAACGAGCTTTCCGCGCTTTTCGACGCTGCCGAGGAACGCGGCGAGGTCAATTTCGGCGCCGGCTACACCCTAGAGGTGACCACCCCGGGCGTGGACCTGCCTCTGACGGAAGCTCGGCACTGGCGGCGCAACCGCGGACACCTGGTGAAATCGGGCGAGAAGCTGTACCGCATCGGCGCGCTGAACGATGCTGAAGACACCGTTGCGCTGATCGTTCCCGCCGCGAAGAAGAGTGGCGAGCCCACCGTGCAGACGGCGCCCATTTCGTCGCTGTCCGGTGCAGTGGTAGAAATTGAGTTCAACACTCCGCCAGCCGCCGAAGTGGAACTGGCGGAAAAGGACTACGTCGACGTCGAGGCCCTCGCGGGCAACGGCGATGAGTAGGACCGAGAAAGACTCACTTTCCACGAAGCACGACCCACGTAAGTAAGGACGACAAGTGAATATCGATATCGCTGCACTCGAAGGCATTGAGAAGGAAGCCGGCATCCCGGTCGACGACCTGCTGACCACGATCGCCACGGCACTTTTGCACGCCTACCGCGAGACCCGCGGGGACAGTGGCGCGAACGCGGAGGACGGCTCGAAGGCACGAGTGGATATCGACACTGAGACTGGCCAGGTCGCCGTCATGGTCAGCGAGCTCGATGACGAAGGCAATATCGTCTCCGAATATGACGACACCCCGGTGAATTTCTCCCGCGTCGGTGCGCTGGCTGTGCGCGAAGCGATCCTGAAGCGTATGCGCTCGGCTGAGGCGACCCGCGCCTACGACGAGTACTCCGGCCTGGAGGGCAAGGTCGTCTCCGGCATCGTGCAGCGCGACGCCAACGCGAATGCTCGCGGGATCGTCGTCGTGCAGCTGGGCACCGAGGCGAACCCGCAGGACGGCATCCTGCTTCCGGCGGAGCAGATCCCGGGTGAAAAGCTCGAACACGGGGACCGCGTGAAGGCCTACGTCGTGGGAGTGACCTCCGGCGAGCGCAACACCACCGTCAACCTGTCGCGCACGCACCCGGAACTCGTCCGTGGACTCTTCGCGCTTGAGGTGCCGGAGGTGGAGGACGGCTCCGTGGAGATCGTCGGTATTGCCCGCGAGGCTGGCCACCGCTCCAAGGTCGCTGTGAAAGGCGCCGTGAAAGGCATCAACGCCAAGGGTGCGTGCATCGGCCCGCGCGGCGCACGCGTCACCAACATCATGGAGGGCTTGAACGGGGAGAAGATCGACATCGTCGACTACTCCGACGACCCGGCCGTGTACGTGGGCAACTCGCTCGCCCCGTCCAAGGTGATCAAGGTCGACATCCTCGACCTCGAGGGGCAGGCAGCGCGTGTGACCGTGCCGGATTACCAGCTGTCGCTGGCGATCGGCCGCGAAGGTCAGAACGCCCGCTTGGCGGCACGTCTCACCGGTTGGAAGATCGACATTCACTCCGATACCGACCGCGCGAGCTAGCCAGCCCGGGGCAAATAGCCGAAGGTGAAATCCAGCCGGTGTAATTCGTTCCGGCGAAAGTGAACAACAAGTTACAGTTCCGGGCGCCAATGGCGTATGGTTGAACCTTGGCTTCAATTCTGCCGAGGTGGCGGGGCGGGAGGCGTCGATAAGCGAAAATGAGTAACCCGACACGAACCCGGACGTGCATAGCCACGCGCGAGGCGCGGCCGGACACTCAGCTTTTGCGCGTTGTCGTCGACCCCGACGATCCCACGCGGATCATCCCGGACCCGGGACGCAAACTTCCCGGCCGTGGCGCATGGATCACACCCACCACCCAGGCATGTGAGCTAGCGGAGCAACGCCGCGCCTTCGGGCGGGCCCTCCGGGTGTCCGCGAACGTGGACACCAGCGCAGTACGCAAGTACATCGCGGAAGAAATTCCGCACAGTAAGTGAAAAGGACTAAAGAACTGATGAGTCTTCAACCATGAAGCAGACCATGAAGCATCAGCGATGAACGTCATGACCATCGTCTAGAGGACTGCCGCGTAGCAGCGGACAGTCGCCTCTAGCCAAACAGAGAGGAGATACGTGTCCGGAAAGCTACGCGTTCACGAACTGGCAAAACAGCTCGGCGTAACAAGTAAGGAATTGCTCGCCACCCTGAAAGAGGAAGGCGAGTTCGTCAAGACCGCATCCTCCACCATCGAACCGCCGGTGGTGAAGAAGATGAAGGCGCTCTATGAAGAGCGCGGCGCTGGCGACGGCGCAAAGGACGATAAGGCTGCCGGCAAGAAGCCGTCCGCCGGGGCGAAGAAGCCCGCGGCGAAGAAGCCTGCCGCCAAGCCGTCGGCTGCGAAACCGTCGGCTGCCAAGTCGGCTGGCACCAAGGCCGATGCGCCGAAGCCAGCTGCGAAGCCTGCCGCTAAGCCGGGCCCGAAGCCCGCCGCGAAGGACGCACCGAAACCGGGTGCCGCTAAGCCGGGGCCGAAGCCGGCTGCGAAGCCTGCCGCCAAGCCGGGCCCGAAGCCCGCAGCGAAGGACGCACCGAAACCGGGCGCCGCTAAGCCGGGCCCGAAGCCAGCTGCGAAGCCTGCCGCGAAACCGGGCCCGAAGCCGGGTGCTGAGGGTGGCGC
>NZ_JAGKSD010000020.1 GCF_017942225.1 Corynebacterium sp. Marseille-P3884
CATTCACCGTGATCTCAACCTCAACGGAACCAGCAGACTTCTCCGGAGTGAAGGTCGCAGTGCCCTCACCCAGAACCTTGCCGGCCTGGTACGGAGCCTTATCACCGACACGCTCCATCAGCTTCGCGGACAGGGTGTACTCCTTGCCCGGAACCAGACCCTTGTAATCGACAGTGTCGATCACAGTGCTGCCAGCAACAACCTCAGTAGAACCATCCTCAAACTTCGCATTGGTCGCAATGCTCGGGTTCAAATCCTGCTCGCGCGTCGTCGTCACAACAGCAGGAGGAGTCGGCTCGGCCGGGGTCGTCTCATCAGACGGGGCCGGCTCATCAGTCGTGGACGTCTCACCAGACGTCGTCGGCTCATCAGTCGTGGACGTCTCACCAGACGTCGTCGGCTCATCAGTCGTGGACGTCTCATCAGACGGGGCCGGCTCATCAGTCGTGGACGTCTCATCAGACGGCTCCGGCGTCGGGGTGGGATCTGGATTCAAACCCGGCTGATCGATCGGCACAACTCGTTGATAGTCGCCGGGATCAATGCGTTCGCCATCGACACTGTCCTTGCGCCCTTGAACAAACACGATGTAAGCGTCTTCTGGAGCCTTTTCAATAGGGCGCACAAACTTCAGGTCATTATCCCCATCCTTGGTGTATCCAGTAAGTTCTTCGAACTCCGCTGGGGTTGCTCCCAAGTTATCTGCCACTACGCCATCTGCAACCGAGGAAGTATAGATGTCGCGGAGGGCGTTTAGCCGGTAAGTAGCGGTGTCGCCCAACAGGGCTGCTTGGTAGATCGAGTACCGGGCCGCTAATTTGTAGTCACCGGCTTTATAGGCCTGCTCGACGAGAGTAGCGATCTTGATCGCCGCATTACGCAAATTCTCATCTTCGAACGTCATTACCTCGGCGTTCTGACGGGAATATACGTTGTCATCGTTCATGATCGGATTCTTGGCGTGACGGTCGATGCACCACGCCCATCCAACGTCACTAAACTCGGCAAAAGCGTCATCAGCTTCGTATGTATCTCCACCGGCCCAAACGATCTCGGGGCGCTCGGTCGTCATTCCGGTTTTCTTTTCATACCCCCCCGGATCGTCGTACATGGGCTCGAAATTCACGTTTTCAGCCGAGGCGCTGGCAGGGACCTTAAATAGCGCCAAGACCAAAGCAATTACAGCGATCATCACCAGGGACAGTCGCCCCCGGCTGGATCGCGCATTTATTTCCATCTCAATTACACCTTTCAAAGTCAAATTCAGAACGCCGCATGGGGCGAGGTCCTCAAAGTTGGACACGCACACTGTACGTTTGCCACCAGAGTTTTTCAATATTTAGAACTTCGATAAACAGAGACTGCAAGTCAGCTGAAATCTCCACGATCTAGGGAAAGAAAGGCTTGTGAATGCCGCAGAGTCACCGTAAAGACAACGATGGTTGAACTGGCAATCTAGTCCCGCAAGGGGCGCCCCGGAGCCACCCGCAAATGAACGCTCCAAAGGTCCCAGCGATCCTAGTTTTTCAGCCAGCGGACCAAAACGTATAATGGGGCGCTCTGGGCGCCCGTGGCGGAATTGGCAGACGCGCTGGATTTAGGTTCCAGTGCCGTAAGGCGTGTGAGTTCAAGTCTCACCGGGCGCACCAATCAAACTTTTGGGGGATTCGGCGCGCTTGCTAGAATGCCGAGCGTGAGCAACGCAGCGGCAGACCCCCAAGGCGGGGAAACAACCAGCGACGCCGACACCGCGCACGACGCCCCGAAACGGGAGCGCCGGCAGGTCCGCGCCTGGCATGTTCTGCTGCTCGTCGCCGCCGTCATTACCACCCTGCTACTCGCCCGCTGGCAGTGGATGCGGTTCCAATCCGGCACCGGGTCGCTCCAGAACCTCGGCTACGCGATGCAGTGGCCGTTCTTCGGTGCCTTCCTCGTCTTCATCTACCGCGCCGGCATGCGGATGGAAAACGAGAAGATCGACGCGGAGAATTCCGGCGACAAGATGCAAGCGCTCTACGAGGCTGATAAGGCCGCATTCGGCGACCCCGGCGAAGTGACCGAAATCGACGAGGATTTCCTGCCCAGCCGGCCCACGATGGACATTGACGAATACAACGCACGCTTCGCTCCGCGGCGCGGCACGACAGATCCGGACGGATCAGAGAGGTAGGACACGCACTATGACTGATAAGCCCGCAAGCACCTCGGCACCGACGAGTGCTCCCGGGGGTGCAGCTTCACCGCGCGTCCACCCGGAGCGTCAGCGCCGCGTGCGCACCGCCCTGCGGCTGTTCTCCGTCGCCGCGTGGGTGACGGGTGTGCTCCTGCTTCTGCTGTGCGCCCGCATGATCATGGAGTACGGCTTCCACATGGATGTGAGCCTGCTCAGCTGGGTGGCAATCCTTCACGGCTGGGTCTACGCCCTGTTCCTGCTGGCCACACTCAACCTGGGCATGAAGGCCCGCTGGTCCACGAGCCAGTGGATCATCACCGCGATCGCCGGCGTCGTGCCGTTTTTGTCCTTCTTCGTGGAGGCATGGCGTCGCCGGGAAGTCGTCGAGGAATTCGATCTCTAGGGAAGAGTGCGGCGCACCCGGCCTGTCCTATGCCGAGTCCCCTATGCGATGTTGAAATTCAGTCGACTGCGACCTGGGCTTTTCTACATCGCATAGGGCCTAGCGCATAGTGCGCTCAGCCGCCGTAAGCAGCCGCAGCAGCCACCGGCCACCACCACCGCCCCAGCGCGATTACTCGGATACGCGGCTGAGAACGAGGATGTCCTTCGCGTCGCCGCCGTCCGGGGTCAGGGTGAGCGACTCGTCGGTCTGCTCCATGTCGTACTTCAGGTCCTTGCCCGTGTCGACATCCGCGAGCTTGATGGAATCGCCGCTTTCTTCGCAGCGCGCGGTCTTGGTCTCGCCAGTCGCGGTGTCGGTCACGGACCATGTGCAGTCGCCACCGTCGATCTCCAGGGAGACATTGCCTGCGGCCGCACCGGTCTCGGAGTCCTGACCGGTGCCCTCCCACGTACCATCGAGGGAATTGCCGCAAGCGGTCAGCAGACCAGCGGACATGACGGCAGTAGCAGCAAGGACGAGTTTCTTATTCATATTCGGTAGGGCTCCTTCTAAGCACGCTTATCGACGTTTACGTTCAGCCCTACCGACCCTACCCCTATTCCGTCTGCGCCAGTTCTGCGATGCGCGGTGCCAGCTCACGCAGAGCTTTCCCGCGGTGGGAGCGGGAGTTCTTCTCCTCTGGGGTGAGCTGCGCGGCGGAACGTCCCGGCGCGTCAGCGGGCGCGAAGAGCGGATCGTAGCCGAAGCCGCCTTCGCCGCGCGGTTCACGAAGCAGTGCGCCTTCCCAGCGCCCCTCCGCGGTGAATTCTTCGCCATCGGGTGTGACGAGGGCGCAGCAAGACACGAAAGCCGCACCGCGGTGTTCATCGTCGATATCACTCGTCTGGGCGAGCAGCAGCTCGTTATTGGCGTTGTCGTCGCCGTGGCGGCCGCACCACCTCGCGGAGAGAATGCCGGGCATGCCGTTCAACGCGTCGACGGCGAGGCCTGAATCATCCGCCACGCACACCAGTCCTGTCTGCTGCGCGCCTTCACGGGCTTTGATCAAGGCGTTTTCCGCGAAGGTCAGACCGTTTTCCACCGGCTCGTCATAAGAAGGAACATCCTTGAGGGAGACGAGCTCGACGCCGGAGACCCCGAGCTCGGCGAGAACCGTCTCGAGCTCTTTGAGCTTCTTCGCATTGCCGGAAGCGACGAGAACCTTCAGTGGGCCGTCTACCATCCCAGCGCCGCCTTCTGCGCGGCGATGAGCTCAGAGCAGCCCTTCTCCGCAGCGTCGAGCATGGAGTTGAGCTGCTCGCGACCGAAGAGGCCGTGCTCGCCGGTGCCCTGCACCTCGACGAAATTGCCGGATTCGTTCATGACCACGTTCAGGTCGACCTCTGCGCGGGAGTCCTCCTCGTAGGGCAGGTCGAGGCTGACCCGGCCGTCGACAATGCCGACGGAGACTGCGGCGACAGGCGGCAGTAGCGGCTCGCCGGGGACGAGACCACGCTCCTTCAGGTGCGCGATCGCATCAGCGAGCGCAACGTAGGCGCCGGTGATCGACGCGGTGCGGGTTCCGCCGTCAGCCTGCAGCACATCGCAGTCGAGCTGGATCGTGTTCTCGCCCAGCTGTGACAGGTCCACCGCGGCTCGCAGCGAACGGCCCACCAGGCGGGAGATCTCGTGGGTGCGGCCCTTGACCTTGCCCTTCATCGATTCACGCGGCATGCGCTCATGCGTCGCGGACGGCAGCATGGCGTATTCGGCGGTGAGCCAGCCCTCACCCGAATCCTTCTTGAAGCGGGGCACGCCCTCCTCCGCGCTCGCGGTGCACATGACGCGGGTGTTGCCGAATTCGACGAGCACACTGCCCGCCGGGTTCGAGGTGAAACCGCGGGTGATGCGCACCGGGCGCATCTCGTCGAGGGCGCGGCCGTCCGCGCGGACAAAAGGTTCTTGCGGGGTATTCGCTTCAGTCATGGAACCGAGCCTACCGCCCCCACTACTTAGACCTCGTAGACGTCCTTCGCATCGCCGATCACGATCTCGCCGTCGAATTCCTCGGCGGCGGCGTGCATGGTCGCTTCTTTGTCGCTCCACGGCTGGATGTGGACGAGCACGAGCTTTTTCACCCCTGCTTCGCGGGCGATGCGGCCGGCTTCCCGGCCAGACATGTGCATCCCGGCGGGAGTGTTCTCAGTCGTCTCCGGCCCCCAGGCGGCTTCGCAGAGGAAGAGGTCGGCGCCGCGTGCTGCGTCGATAAGCGTCGGCGTGTACGCGGAATCGCCGGAGAAGGCGATGACCTTACCCGACTCCTTGTGCTCGATGCGCAGCGCCTGCGACTCCGCGGCCGGGTGGACCACGGGGAACGGGGTGACGGTCACCGCATCGATCTCGAGGGGCTGACCGGTCCACGTGTGGATATCAAAAGTGTCCGAAATATCGTCGATATCGTCTGGGCCATTCGAGCCCAAGCGGCCGAGGTGCTCCGCCGCATAGCTCGGGCCAGCGAGAATGTGGCGACGGCGAGCTGGAGCCGTCGGGTGAAAACGGCGCCAAATAATCAGCGACGCCGTGTCAGAGCAGTGATCGGCATGCAAATGGCTAAACACCAGATGCGCATCCGACGGGTCCGCGACCTCCTGGAGGGCAGCCAGCGCGCCCGGGCCGAAGTCCATCAGAATGCCAGGCTGTCCTTCTTCCGCGTTGATCAAGTAGGACGAGCCGGGATTGCCAGGGGCAGCGAGCGACCCTGTGCAGCCGAGAACTGTCAACTTCATGGCCTTACTCTGCCACGAAAACGGGTGAAAATCGAAACAAAAGTGAGGATTTAGATGCCGTGTCGGGTGGGTGTTTCTCGCCACTTATTGGGCGTCGTGCGCGACGGCGGACATCTGCGGGCCGAGGAAACGGGAGGCGAGGCGCTCGAATGTCTCCGGGTCGCCGGTGGACTCGAATGTGCGCGTCGGCGTGTGGTCCGGGTCCGCGAACATGTCCTTTTCCGTGAGCACGCGCAGCACATCCTTCGCGGTCTCCTCCGCGGACGAGACGAGCGTGACGCCGTCGCCTATCGCCAGCTGGATCACGCCAGACAACAGCGGGTAGTGGGTACAACCGAGCACGAGCGTATCGACGCCCGCTGCCTGCAACGGTTCCAAATACCCCTGCGCCACCCCGAGGATCTGGCGCCCCGAGGTGACTCCCCTTTCGACGAACTCGACGAATGCCGGGCAGGCCGCCGCGGTGACCTGGACGCCCGATGCGATGGAAAACAAGTCTTGGTATGCGTGGGAGCGGATCGTGGCCTGGGTGCCGATGACTCCGACCTTGCCGTTGCGCGTTGTGGCGATCGCACGACGCACAGCCGGCTGGATCACCTCGATAACGGGGACGTCGTAACGCTCGCGCGCATCGTGCAAAAACGCGGCGGACGCGGTGTTGCACGCGATCACGATCATCTTGCAGCCGCGCTCCACCAGCTCATCCGCAATGGCGGTGGCATGCTGCCTGACATCCGCGATCGGCTTCGGGCCGTACGGTCCGTTCGCACCGTCGCCGATATACATGATGGACTCGCCGCCCAGCTGGTCCATCACCGCGCGCGCCACCGTCAGGCCGCCGAAGCCTGAATCGAAAATGCCGATGGGCGCGTTGTTGTACTCGCTGTTCAACTCAACCACGGTGAGGAATTCTACCGTGGCAGCCAACCAGCGGCGAGGCCCCTAGGCTGCGCCCGTGGCGGTCAGCTCAGCGCGGTTACGGGCACTCGGGGTGGTCTCTCCCGCCAGCGCCGAGTTAATGCGCTCGAGCGCGGACGAGAAGACCTCGAGCTCACTGTCGGTCAGGTTGTCGAAGAAAATGCGGCGCAGCTCTTCGATATAACCCGGGTGGCCCGCCTGGACAGCACGCTGGCCGGCCGGGGTGAGCGCCGCGAAGGTGGCACGGCCGTCATTCGGGTCCGGGATGCGGGCGACAAAGCCCTTCTTCTCCAGGCGCGTGATCACACGCGACAGGTGCGACAGGGACATCGCCGTTGCCTCGGACAGGTCCGTCATGCGGCGGGACGCATTCGGGCTTTCGCTAGTCTTCAGCATCGCCTGGAACTCGAAGTAGGTGACGTCCGCGTCGCGCTTCAACGTGGCGTCCAGGGTGATCGGCAGCTGCATATGGCACGCCCACATGCGCGCCCAGGTATCCGCCTCGCGGGCAGTGAGAGTCTCCATGTTTTCCATGGAACTTAGATTAACTTAAGGTTTAAGAATTTCCCAACGCAACGCGGAGAAGTACCCCAAACACCCCCGCTGACCCGTACTGACTCGATTCAGATCACACCCATGGCATTAAGGAATCACTTAGGTTGCCCGGAAAGTGATAGCGGTAGTTTTATTTCTCCTGGAAGCGAGACGCACAGAAAAGGGGGCGCTGGCGGCTTCTCCACGCGCCAGCGCCCCCCTTGGCTCGTTACTGTTACGAGCCTGGCGGGCCGTAGAACGGCCCCGGCTGAGAGCCGGACCCCGGCGGGTTGAAGGTCGACTGCGACTGCGACCCAAACTGAACGCCGGGCTGCGGTGCTGACTGCTGTGGCGAGCCCGGTTGAGGCTGGGACTGCGGCTGCGGCTGTGCCGTCTGAGCAGCCTTGGCCTTGGCTGCCTTCTTTGCCTCGCGCTTGGCGCGCAGGTGTGGCGGATCATCGGAGGTGATAATCATGCCCGAGGCGATTCCGCCGATGGCACCGAAGAGGTGGGCCTGCCAGCTGATGCCTTCATCGATGGGCAGTACGCCCCACACCAGACCCGAATACATCAGACCCAGCACCACACCAATGGCGATCTGGCCGCCGGAACGGTTGAAGATGCCGCGGACCAACAGGTATGCCAGCCACCCGTAGACCAGCATCGATGCACCGACGTGATTCGTGCCGGGGCCGCCGAAGAGCCATGTGCCCAATCCGCCGATCATCACTACGAAAGCGGTGACCTCCCAGAACACGCGGTGCCCCGAGCAGCCGATCAGGAACGCGAAGATCGCACCCGGCAGTGTATTGGAGATCAGGTGCTCGAAATTCACGTGCAGGATCGGCGACGAGAAGATGTACGGCAGGCTTGCCGGTTCGAGCGGGTGAATACCGAAGTAGACGAGGTTGCCGCCGAAGATGACCAGGCTGATCAAGTGGACGAGCCAGATGACTCCGACGTACCCTACCGCGTACAACAAGCCGCGCTTCAACTGCGCGCGACGCGTGTGTTGCGACGGGCGCGGCTGGGTGGCCGTGCTGAAGCCACCGGGCTGCCCCGGTTGGCCGAACGACCCGAACTGGCTGGACTGGCCGGACTGGCCGGGCATACCGGATTGACCAGCCTGCGCGTAGGGATTGTGCGACGGTTGCTGGTTCGAGGAGTTCTGCGATGAGGAATACGGGTTGTAGCTCATGGTTCCGTTCAGCTTAATTGGCTCCAGCGGCAATGTCGCTCCACGCCGCGATATCGTGCCCGGGTGAAGCGGCGGCGACGGCATCGACGATGGCGCCCTCCACGCAGCGTGCAGAGGCGTCGCACAAAGCGTAATACAGGTCGGGGTCGCGATCAGCGGGACTCATGGCGGAGTATTTCTCGGCCACGGCTGTCGACACCGCGAAAAGCGTGTCGCCGTCTAGGGGCGAATGCGACGGCCGCACTGCCCGGGCAATACCGTCGTGCCCGGTCATGGCCAAGCGTTCTAACTGTGCCTGCGGGAGCGGACAGTCAGTGGCGATGAGGCCGATCGTGGTGTTCAGCTTCGGCTTCGGACGCTCCAGGGTATTGAACCGCTCCAGATCCACCGGCGGGCGGGACGGGTCGCCATAGAAACACCCGTTCACCGGATCAATGACGCTGCCGAGCGGATTCGCCACCACGAGCGCCGCGACTGTGTATTCAGTCCCGTCTTCACCAGCAACTGCCATCTGCGCAGTGCCCACTCCCCCACGCAACACGCCGGCTGTCGCGCCACACCCGGCGCCGACACTGCCGGATTCGGCTGCCTGCTCACCGTCGAGCGCCGCGCGCACAGCCGCTGCACCGTCTTCCGGGCCGGGCCGGTGATGAGGATCGCCGACCACCAGGTCGAAGATCACGGCGGCGGGAACGATCGGCACGCGCGGGCCAGGCTGGTCGCCCCCGAAGACGGCGAAGCCGAGGCCGCGCGATTCCAGTTCACGCATCGCGCCGTCGGCTGCTGCGAGACCGAATGCGGAACCGCCGGAAAGCACCACGGCGTGGATGCGCTGGACGGTGTTGTGCGGATCGAGCAGGTCCGTCTCCCGCGTGCCGGGACCGCCGCCGCGCACGTCCACGGCACCCACCATTCCAGCACCATCAGCGGAAACAAGCGCTGTCACGCCAGTGTCGTCCAGGGAAACATGCCCGACGCAGAGACCGGGGATGTCGAACACTCCGTAAGCCAGTGGCGCTGGTTTCTCCACCACGTTATTCCCCCATCAGGGCTTGCAGCAGAGAGTCTTGACAAAACGCCAGCCATTCGACGAGGTTGTCGCGGTCCTGTTCCGCAGCCTCGTTCTTCGCGTCAGCAGATGCAACGAAGAGGCGCATGTCGTTGAGCGCGGCGATAACACGGTGGGCGTCTTCTTCCTCAATGGTGACGGCGACACCGCCGGTGGGGCCCAAGGCTTCGTTGATCACCTGGAGGTTGGTCAGCTTCGCCTTGATGATGTCGTTTTCGTGCAGGCTGCGCAGCAAAGAATTATCGCCGTCGAATTCCTCGTCGCCTTCGCGCTCGAAATCGGGCAGCAGGCGCGCCAGGGAGGGATCCTCCGGTGCCTCACTGTGGCCGGACGGCATGTCCATCATCGCGGCCAGCTCGTCCTTCGGTGCGGACTGCGCGCGCTGGATCAGGGTCTCGGAGACCGTGGCAGTCAGGTCGCCGATGACCTCGCGCTCCATCGGGTCAAACACGGTGCTGTAACGCGGGCCGCGCATGAGCCCTTTCTTCCGCCGCCACGGCTGCATTTATTCGCCTCTTCCTCGAACCAAATCGTTGTCTCTTGCCAGGTGCCGTTCCTAAGCCGGGAACTAGCCGGCCTGCTGCATCGTGGCCCACAGGCCTGCGGTGTGCAGCTTCTTCACGTCGCCTTCGACTTTGTCTTTTTCGCCGGAGGAGACGACGGCCTTGCCTTCGGTGTGCACCTGCATCATCAGCTCTTGGGCGCGTTTGCGGCCATAGCCGAGCACAGTCTGGAAGACGTAGGTGACGTAGCTCTGCAGGTTCACCGGGTCATCCCACACAATGCACATCCACGGCAGGTTCTCGGCGACATCGACATCGACATCGATATCCTCGTCGAGCTCAGGCGTTGCCATCGGGGAGCCCATCCGAATCTCGCGTGTGACACCAGTCATAAGCCCAAGGGTACTAGACTTCCGCAGCCGGCTGCACCGACTAGTGTTGTCCCCATGACTACGCCCGAGTCGGATATCACGTCCACCGACCACCAGACCTCGACCGCCTTTTTGACGGACATGTACGAGCTGACCATGCTCGACGCCTCGATGAAGGACGGCACCTATTCACGGGACTGTGTCTTCGAGGTCTTCGGCCGCAAGCTGCCGAATGAGCGGCGCTATGGCGTCGTCGTCGGCACAGGCCGCTTGATCGAGGCCGTGCGCAAATTCCGCTTCACAGAAGAGCAGATCGCCACGGCGGATTTCTTGAGCGAGGAAACGAAGGACTTCCTGCGCAATTACCGCTTCAGCGGACAGATCGACGGCTACCGGGAAGGCGAACTCTATTTCCCGTACTCCCCGATCCTGACGGTGCGCGGCACCTTCGCGGAGTGCTGCATTCTCGAGACGGTGATCTTGTCCATCCTCAACTCCGACTCGGCGATCGCCACGGCGGCTTCCCGCATGGTCACCGCAGCAGACGGACGCCCCATCATGGAGATGGGTTCGCGCCGCACGAACGAGCAGTCGGCGGTGACGTCCGCTCGTGCCGCCTACATCGCAGGCTTCGACTCCACGTCCAATATGGAAGCCAGCCTGCGCTACGGCATTCCTGCCGCGGGCACTGCGGCGCACGCATGGACGCTGCTCCACACTGACCCGGACGGCACGCCGAATGAAAAGGCCGCGTTCAAAGCGCAGATCGATTCGCTCGGCGTGGACACGACGCTGCTGGTGGACACCTACGACATCACCCAGGGCGTGGCCAACGCGATCGAGGTCGCCGGCCCAGAGCTCGGCGGTGTGCGCCTCGATTCGGGCGATCTGGGCATCATGTCCCGGCGCGTGCGCGCGCAGCTCGACGGCCTGGGCGCGTACAACACCAAGATCATCGTCTCCAGCGACCTCGATGAATTCGCCATCGCGGGTCTGCGCGGCGACCCGGTCGACGGCTTCGGCGTGGGCACCTCCGTGGTCACGGGCTCGGGCACCCCGACCGCGGGCTTGGTGTACAAGCTCGTCGAGGTCGACGGCGTTCCTGTGGCCAAGCGTTCTTCCGGCAAACAGATGAAGGGCGGCGCGAAGAGCGCCGTGCGCACGTACCGCAGCACGGGCGTCGCTGTGGACGAGATCATCTACCCGCAGTCGAATCCGCCGGAGAACCCGACGGCCCTCGACTACCGGGAGCTTGTCGTTCCGCTCATGCGCGACGGCGAGATCGTCGACGGCCAGGAAGATTTGGAAGCTTCCCGCGAGCACTTGGCCAAGCAGCGCGAGACTCTGCCGTGGGAGGGCTTGTCCCTGTCCCGCGATGAACCGGCGGTGCGCACCCGACTCATCGGTTTCCCTGAAGAGTGACGGGCGCAGAGGCAAACAGCGGGAAGGAACAGGACGCGGACCAGCCGCTGTCGCTGTCCACCGAGGAGCTTCTCGACGCCGCCGTTGACGCCCTCGGCGGTTCCCGTCGGCCCGGCCAGATGGCGATGGCGCAGGCGGTGTCGAGGGCGCTTGATTCGGAGCGGCACCTCGCTGTGCAGGCGGGCACAGGCACCGGTAAATCGCTCGCCTACCTCGTTCCGGCGATCCGCCACGCCCAGGCGACGGATTCGACGGTGATCGTCCCCCCCGCGACTCTCGCACTGCAGCGCCAGCTCGTGGAGCGCGCCCCCCCCCGCCTCGTCGAGGCGCTCGAACCGAAACTGCCACGCACGCCGACATTCGCGATCCAAAAGGGCCGCTCCAATTATCTGTGCCTGAATAAGCTCACGGTCGAGCAAGAAGCGCCGGAAGCACTCATGGACACCGACGAGGTCTCGTGGCTCGGCGGGCACATCAAACGCGTCCACGAGTGGGCCGACGAGACGGAAACGGGCGACCGCGACGAGCTCGAGCCGGGCGTGCCGGACATAGCGTGGCGCCAGGTGTCCGTCACCGCGAACGAGTGTCTGGGAGCCACGCGGTGCCCGCACGGCGAGGAGTGTTTCGCCGAGGCGGCACGTCGTCGCACGCAGGACGTCGATATCGTGGTCACCAACCACGCGCTGCTCGCCATCGACGCGATGTCGGACGTGAATATCCTCCCCGAGCACGACGTGGTCATCATCGACGAGGCGCACGAGCTCGATGGCCGCGTCACCTCCGTGGCCACCAACGAACTCTCCGCACGCGCACTCACGCTCGCCGCACGCCGCGCCGGGAAGCTCAAGGCCACGGCCGAGCAGAAGAAGCTAGAAGAGCTTATCGACGACTTCTCCGCCGTCCTCGACCTTGAGACCCCCGGCCGCTGGGAGACGATTTCCGATCCTGCCCGCGCCTCCTTCGCCGCCGTGCGCGATGCCCTGTGGCGTACCCGCGAAGCGATTGCCCGTGCGCCCGAAGGCGAATCGACGAATGACCCTGAGACCTTCGCCGAGCGGGAAAACCTGAAGAACCACCTGCAGGAGCAGCACGATTCGCTCGTGCGCATTCTCGAGGTCTTCGACGAAGAAGACCCGGCGGAGCATTTCGACGTGGTGTGGCTGACCCGCTCGGAGCGCTACGGCGATTCTGTGGCCGTCGCTCCCCTGTCGGTCGCAGGTTTGCTGCGCGAGCGACTCTTCACCGAGCAGACCGTCGTGCTCGCCTCCGCGACACTGGCGGTGGGCGGCAATTTTCGCGCTATGGCAGCCAATTGGGGCTTGCCCGACGGCAGTTGGGACAGCCTCGATGCCGGAACGCCTTTCGATCCGCGCACCAGCGGCATTCTCTACACCGCGAAACACTTACCGCCGCCGGGCCGCGACGGCCTGCATAAAGAGACGTTGGACGAAATGGCCGAGCTCATCACCGCTGCCGGCGGGCGTACCTTGGGGCTGTTCTCGTCGAAACGCGCTGCGGTCGAAGCTGCTGACGCGCTCCGTGCCCGCCTGCCTTTCGATATTTATGTCCAGGGCGACGACTCCATCGGTGCATTGGTCAAGGAGTTCACCAACAGCGAGAACTCGTGCCTGTTCGGCACGCTGACCTTGTGGCAGGGCGTGGATGTGCCGGGCAGCTCGCTGTCCCAGGTGATCATCGACCGCATTCCCTTCCCCCGCCCCGACGACCCGCTGCTACAGGCGCGCAGCAATGCCGCCGATGCCGCCGGGCGCTCCGGTTTCATGGAGGTTTCCGCCACCCACGCTGCCCTTCTCCTCGCGCAAGGCACCGGGCGTTTGCTGCGCAGCACCACTGACCGTGGAGTCGTGTCTGTTCTAGACAGCCGCTTGGTGACGAAGCGCTACGGCCAGTTCCTCCGCGCGTCCCTGCCCGATTTCTGGCAGACCACCGACCCCGAAGTCGTCCGTGGCGCACTGAGGCGACTGACCGCCCCGCAAAAGGGCGGGAAGTAGAAGGCCCTAGGCGTATGTCCCCGGCAGTGCCACGACGGTGACGGAGCCGGGTGCGACCTCAGTGAAGCCGCTGTCCTGCACCGCAACAGCTGCCGGATCAGAAGCGAGCTGCGCGAACTTCTCGTGAGAGACCTCACGCACCTGCAGCGGGAAACCGTCCGTGGCCCACGCAGTTACGCTCTCCGGGGTCATTGCCGCAGCGAGCAGCATCGAGCCGTGCCCGGCCTGCGCCGCAGCTTTGCCCGCGGACATCTCCAAGGAGGCATCGACGGCGATGAGAGGAAGTGAGGCATCGAGCTCATCCGGTTCATCGAAGGGCAGGTCCGTGCCGCGGATCTGCAGCTTGGAGATCAGGTGCGGCACATCGGCCACAGCCGAGGGAATGAATGCGCGCGCAGACGCCGTGCCGACGGTCGCCGTGCAGCCGGGCAACGCCTGCACGTTCTCCCACCCGGCACCACGTGCCCGGCGGGCGATCTTGCGGATGCGGTGGCCGTACCACTGCCCCAGTGCGTCGTGCCACGCACCGTCTTTTCCCGCACGCGGGTCAAGGCACACCGCGACGACCGCCTGCGCAGCTGCGGCGAGCAGGTCCGTCCGCTGCGGGGGCTCCGCTTTCGGCACATGCAGCGCGATCTGCATCGCCTGCACCGTCTGCGGGTCGTCTGGGTCCTCCCCGCCGCGTTCCGGGGAGGAAAGGGAGTGGGAGAGGAACAAGTGGGCGTCGATAAGCTCGCTGCCCATCAATCGAGTGCGACCTTACCGTCGATCCCCTGCTCTTCATTGAGCACGTCGATCTCGTGACGCGGAACGCCCATGATGTAAAGCACCGAATCGAGGAACGGGTGCGTCACCGCGGTGTCCGCGACCTCGCGCAGCGCCGGCTTCGCATTGAACGCGACGCCCAAGCCCGCCTCCGTGATCATGTCGATGTCGTTCGCGCCATCGCCCACAGCGACCGTCTGCGACATGCGCAAGCCCGAATCCGCGGCGAATTCCGCGAGGAAATCAGCCTTCGCACGCCTATCGACGACCGCCCCGATCACCTCGCCAGTCAATTTCCCGTCCACGATCTCGAGCGTGTTGGCGCGCACGTAGTCGAGCTGAAGTTCTTCCGCCATCGGCTCGAGCACCTGAATGAATCCGCCTGAGACCACGGCTGTGCGGTACCCCATCTGCTTCAGCGTGCGGATCGTCGTGCGCGCACCCGGCGTGAGCTCGATATCGCGGGCGACCTCGTCGATCACTTTCGCATCGAGACCCGCCAGCGCCTTGACGCGCTCGCGGAGCGACTCCTCGAAATCGAGCTCGCCGCGCATCGCGCGCTCCGTCACCGCGGCGACCTCTTCTTCGCGTCCCGCGTGCGCGGCAAGCATCTCGATGACCTCGCCGGTGATCAACGTTGAATCGCAGTCGAAGCACACCAGGCGCTTCGAGCGACGGGCCAGACCTGCGCGCTCGATCGCGATGTCCACACCCAGCCCCGACGACAACTCCGCCAAGGCCTTGCGCACCGTGTGGCTGACCTCGTCGCCCTGGCCCGGAATGGTGATGGAAAGTTCCAGCCCAGTCACCGGATAGTCGGAGATCCCGCGAATGCGGTCGATATTCGCCCCGAAATCCGCCAGCGTGCGACCAATCTCCGACACCGCCTCCGCCGTCACCGGGTCGCCCAGCACCACTACCGCGTGCGTGGAACGCTTCCGCTGCGGAGCCAAGGACTCCTCATCCGTCTCAATCAGCACCGAGTGGTCGGACAATTCTGAGGCCGCCTCGAGGTCGCGACGCAGCACTTCCACCGACGACGGCTTCACACCGGCGAAGGCCGCCAGCGCGAGCCGGCCACGGAAATTCGCCTGCTCCGCATCGAGAAGTTGCACCGCGTGCTGAGACAAGATGGCGAAGAATGCCGCCGTCACTCCCGGGCGGTCCGCACCCGTTAAGGTGATCACGGCGTAATGGAGACCAGGCTGCAAGGCGACGGCATAACTCATGGATACAAAATTACAGCACGAAGCCCCGCACCACGTGGTCTGTGGTGCGGGGCTTTCAATCAGGAGCGGCTTTTCGCAGCCGCTGAACCGTTAAACGCTAGTCGGTCACCTTGGTGGAACCCGACGCCGGGCGGACGGTAGTCGCCGTCTCGGTGCGCACGGTCTTAGCGGAGCGGGTCGCACGACCATCGGTCTCGCCCGGGGTCGTCGCCTCGGAACGCGGATCGTGGTGGCCGGTGTGAGCCTCACGGCGCATGGTCTCAACCATGTGCGGGTAGTGCAGCTCGAAGGCCGGACGCTCAGAGCGGATACGCGGCAGGGACTCGAAGTTGTGTCCCGGAGGCGGGCAGGAGGTCGCCCACTCGAGAGAGTTGCCGTAGCCCCACGGATCGTCGACGGTGACGACCTCGCCGTAGCGCCAGGACTTGTAGACGTTCCAGATGAACGGCAGGAACGCGATGCCCAGAATCAGGGAGCCGACGGTGGAAATCTGGTTGAACAGCGTGAAGCCGTCCGAATCCAGGTAGTCGGCGTAGCGCCGCGGCATGCCCATGTTGCCCAGCCAGTGCTGGATCAGGAACGTCATGTTGAAGCCGATGAAGGTCAGCCAGAAGTGCCACTTGCCCAGAGTCTCGTCGAGCATGCGGCCCGTCATCTTTGGGAACCAGAAGTACACGCCGGCGCACGATGCGAACACCACGGTACCGAAGAGGGTGTAGTGGAAGTGCGCAACCAAGAAGTAGCTGTCAGCCAGCTGGAAGTCCAGCGGCGGGGAGGCCAGCATGATGCCGGTCAGACCGCCAAACAGGAACGTAGCCAAAAAGCCCATCGCCCAGGTCATCGGGGTCTCGAACGTCAGGTGGCCGTTCCACATCGTGCCGACCCAGTTGAAGAATTTCACACCGGTCGGAACAGCAATGAGGAAGGTCATGAACGAGAAGAACGGCAGCAGAATCGCACCGGTGACGTACATGTGGTGCGCCCACACAGCCATGGACAGGCCGCCGATGGCCATGGTCGCGAAAACGAGGCCGATGTAGCCGAAAACCGGCTTACGGGAGAAGACCGGAACGACCTCGGAGACGATGCCGAAGAACGGCAGCGCGAGGACGTAGACCTCCGGGTGGCCGAAGAACCAGAACAGGTGCTGCCACAGGACGCCGCCGCCGTTAGCCGGATCGAAGATGTGTCCGCCGAGCTTACGGTCGTACAGGACACCGAGAGCAGCCGCGGTCAGCAGCGGGAAGATCATCAGCGCGATGATGGACGCGACGAAGATGGTCCAGGTGAACGCCGGCATGCGGAACATGGTCATGCCCGGCGCACGCAGGGTCAGGACAGTAGCCACCATGTTGATGGCGGACGCCAGGGTACCGATACCGGTAGCACCCACACCCAGGATCCACAGGTCAGCGCCCACACCCGGGGTGTGGATGGCGTCTGCCAGCGGCAGGTACATCGTCCAGCCGAAGTCGGCTGCGCCACCCGGGGTGAGGAAGCCGGACAGCATTGCGAGAACACCGGCCTGGGTAACCCAGAAACCGAAGGAGTTCAGGCGCGGGAACGCCACATCCGGTGCGCCGATCTGGAGCGGCAGCACGAAGTTAGCGAAACCCCAGACGATCGGGGTACCAAACGCCAGCAGCATCACCGTGCCGTGCAGGGTGAACAGCTGGTTGAACTGTTCGTTGGACAGGAATTGCAGACCCGGGGAGAAGAGCTCCGCGCGGATGAGCAGTGCCATCAAGCCACCGACAAAGAACCACACGAAGGACATGATGATGTAGAACACGCCCAGCTGTTTGTGGTCTGTGGTGGTCAGCAGGTCATAAAGGCGGGTGCCTTTACGCGCCTTTCCGGTCGGCTCCGGCCGGACCGGGGCGACAACATCGGTACCAGCCGTGTCGTCGAGCCGTGGTGCCACAGCAGTCATTCGTTTCCTCCTGATTGAGACTCAGCTGTGCCTCGCCTCCGGCGATCCGATGACCCCGGTGGCACCCCAAGCAGGCGCATGGGTAGGCGCAACTAGTACCGCTTCATCTTAACGGTCGCCCCAGCCAAAATCCAGACATCACAGGCCACACCCATAATGACCATGACTCCTGCTTGGTTCGGCCTTTTCTGATTGACCCCGGATTGGGGAGAGCGGGCCGCGCGACCACGCGACCCGCTCCTGTCAATGCGAATTGATGTATGAAATTTGAGGCTGGACGATTAGAAGTCCCAGTCGTCGTCCTGGGTGTCCTCGGCCTTGCCGATGACATAGGACGAACCGGAGCCGGAGAAGAAGTCGTGGTTCTCATCGGCATTCGGGGACAGGGACGCCAGGATCGCCGGGGACACGCGGGTCTCGTCGACTGGGAAGAGCCCCTCGTAGCCCAAGTTGTTCAGCGCCTTATTCGCGTTGTAGCGCAGGAAGCGTTTCACGTCCTCGGTCCAGCCCAGCGGATCGTAGATGTCCTCGGTGTACTGGCACTCGTTGTCGTAGAGGTCGTAGAGCAGATCGAAGGTGTATTCCTTCAACTCGTCCTTGCGCTGCTCGCTCTCCCCTGCCAGTGCGCGCTGGTACTTGTAGCCGATGTAGTAGCCGTGCACCGCTTCGTCGCGGATGATCAGGCGGATAATATCGGCGGTGTTGGTCAGCTTGGAGTGCACCGACCAGTTCAGCGGCAGGTAGAAGCCGGAGTAGAAGAGGAAGGACTCGAGCATCACGGAGGCGATCTTGCGCTTCTGCGGATCGTCGCCCTCGTAGTAGCTCAAGATGATCTTCGCCTTGCGCTGGAGGTTGTCGTTCTCCTCCGACCAGCGGAACGCGTCGTTGATCATCGGGGTCGACGCCAGGGTCATGAAGATATTGGAGTAGCTCTTCGCGTGGACGGACTCCATGAACGCGATGTTCGTGTACACGGCCTCCTCGTGCGGGGTCGTGGAATCCGGCAGCATTGCCACAGCTCCGACGGTGCCCTGGATGGTGTCCAGCAGCGTCAGGCCGGTGAACACACGCATCGTGGCCTGCTTCTCATCGTCGGTGAGCGTGTTCCAGCTCGGGATGTCATTGGACACCGGAATCTTCTCCGGCAACCAGAAATTGCCCGTCAGGCGGTCCCAGACTTCCAGGTCCTTGTCGTCGGGAATGGAATTCCAGTTGATCGCCTTGATCGGCTTGTCGTGGGCGGCCAGGTACGAGTCGTATTCATGCGGGTCAGTCACGCAGATCATCCTATCTATTTGCAGGGAAAACGTCGGGGTGGGGTGAACGCTTCGTCGATAAGCTCCTGCTTACAGCATGCAGGACACGCAGCCCTCAATCTCGGTTCCTTCCAGGGCCATCTGGCGCAGGCGGATGTAGTACAGCGTCTTGATGCCCTTGCGCCACGCGTAGATCTGCGCGCGGTTGAGATCGCGGGTGGTCACCGTGTCCTTGAAGAACAATGTCAGCGACAGGCCCTGGTCGACGTACTTCGTGGCCACAGCGTAGGTGTCGATGATCTTCTCGTAGCCGATCTCGTAGGCATCCTTGAAGTAGTCGATATTCTCGTTGTCCATGTGCGGCGCCGGGTAGTAGACGCGGCCGATCTTGCCTTCCTTGCGGATCTCGATCTTGGACGCGATCGGGTGGATCGACGAGGTCGAGTTGTTGATGTAGGAGATCGAGCCGGTCGGCGGAACAGCCTGCAGGTAACGGTTGTAGATACCGTCGCGCGCGACGACCTTCTTGAGCTGCTCCCACTGCTCCGCGCTCGGCGGCTGCGCCGTCGAATTAGCGAAGATCTCCTTGACCTTCTCCGTCTTCGGCTGGAAATCCTCCGGATTGTAGCGGTCGAAGAACTCGCCGGTGGCGTACTCGGAGCGCTCGAAGCCTTCGAAAGCCTCGTCCTTTTCCACTGCGATCTTGTGGGAGGCCTTGAGGCACTCGTACAGCACGGACGCGAAGTAGACGTTGGTGAAGTCCAAGCCCTCCTCGGAGCCGTACTCAATGTGCTCGCGGCCAAGGTAGCCGTGCAGGTTCATCTGGCCGAGACCGATGGCGTGCGATGCGTCGTTGCCCTCACGGACGGACGGGACGGAATCGATGGAGGTCTTATCCGCCACCGCGGTCAGGCCGCGGATCGCGGTCTCCACCGTCTTAGAGAAGTCTTCAGAATCCATCGACATCGCGATATTCAGCGAGCCGAGGTTGCACGAAATATCATTGCCCAGCTCGGCGTAGGTCAGGTCATCGTTGAGCACCGACGGGGTGTTGACCTGGAGAATCTCGGAGCACAGGTTGGACATGTTCACGCGGCCGATCTTGACCGGGTTCGCCTTATTCGCGGTGTCCTCGAACATGATGTACGGGTAGCCGGACTCGAACTGGATCTCCGCGATCGTCTGGAAGAACTGGCGGGCGTTGATCTTGGACTTGCGGATGCGCGGGTCCTCGACCATCTCCTCATACTTCTCGGTCACCGAGATATCGGCGAACGGGACGCCGTAGACGCGCTCCACGTCGTACGGGGAGAACAGGTACATATCGTCGTTGCGCTTAGCCAGCTCGAAGGTGATGTCCGGGATGACAACACCGAGAGACAGCGTCTTAATGCGGATCTTCTCATCCGCGTTCTCGCGCTTCGTGTCCAGGAAGCGGAGGATGTCCGGGTGGTGCGCGTTGAGGTACACCGCGCCAGCACCCTGGCGTGCGCCGAGCTGGTTGGCGTAGGAGAAGGCATCCTCCAGCAGCTTCATCACGGGGATGACGCCGGACGACTGGTTCTCGATGTGCTTGATCGGCGCGCCCGACTCGCGGATATTGGACAGCAGCAGCGCGACACCGCCGCCGCGCTTGGACAGCTGCAGCGAGGAGTTGATCGCACGGCCGATGGACTCCATATTGTCCTCGATGCGCAGCAGGAAGCAGGAGACGAGCTCGCCGCGCTGCGCCTTGCCCGCGTTCAGGAACGTCGGGGTGGCCGGCTGGAAACGACCGGTCATAATCTCGTCGACCAGCGCGGAGGCCAGCTGCTCGTTTCCGTCAGCGAGGAACAGCGCGGTCATCGACACACGGTCCTCGAAACGCTCCAGGTAACGGCGCCCGTCGAAGGTCTTCAGCGTGTACGAGGTGTAGTACTTGTATGCGCCCAAGAACGATTTGAAGCGGAATTTGTAGGAATACGCGCGCTTGAAGGTGGACTTCACAAAGTCCCAGTCGTACTTCTCGATCGTCTCCGGCTCGTAGTACTTGTTCTCCACCAGGTAATCCATCTTCTCTTCCAGATCATGGAAGTAGACGGTGTTCTGGTTGACGTGCTGCAGGAAGAACTGGTTCGCCGCCTCACGGTCTTTGTCGAACTGGATTTGGCCGTTCTCGTCGTACAGGTTCAAAAGCGCGTTCAGCGCGTGGTAATCGAGCTGTTCGGTCTGGCTCACCGGCTCAGCAACGGTCTTCCCCACAGTGTCGGTCACGGTTCTTCGGGCCTTTCTCAAGCAGTGATCAAATATGTAATTTCAGGGCTAAATCTTCAGCTTCATTGCCGTACAGCCAGCAGCTATACAGCGTGGTAACGCTCGCGCAGCCGCGCTAGACGCAGCTCGCTTTCCGACGTCTCCGCGCGACGCGCCTCAAGCACCTCACGGTCGCGCGCGGTCAGCGGTTCAAGGCCGAGCTTATCGACGCCCGCCACCAAGTTCTCGCGAACCTTCTCCACATCCTCTTCCGAGCCCATCAACTCGAAGCGGTACAGATACGGCACACCCGTCTTCTCAGCGATGATATTTCCCGCTTTGCAGAAATCCGGGCCGAAATTGGAATTGCCCGCCGCGATGACACCGCGCAGCAATTTCCGGTTCGACTCGTCATTCAAAAACCGGATCACCTGTGGCGGCACCGGGCGGACATTCTCGTGAGTCAGCGACACCCCGCCGCCGTACGTCGGGCACACCAGCACATATGGCTCCTGAACCTTCAGCGGTGCATCACCCCTCCGGAGCGGAATCCGTGCGCTCGGCAGACCGAGCTTGTCCACAAAGCGGTGGGTATTGCCCGTCGCGGAAGAAAAGTAAACGACCAACATGGCAGATTGCTGACCCTTTGACTTGAAAAAACAGCTGGCAGGAAGACGAAAAGAACGCAAAAACAGCTACAGCAAAACGTTAAGCCGCCAACAACGTGACGGCTTGAACTTCATGCGGGGCGACTACGCGACGCTCTCAGCGAGGGAACGGATGCGGTCCGGGCGGAAGCCCGACCAGTGCTCCCCGTCGACCTCAACGACCGGGGCCTGCAGGTAGCCCAGCGCCATGACGTAGTCGCGCGCGGAGTCATCCATGGAGATATCCACGGTGTTGTACTGCAGACCAGCGCGGTCCAGGGCCTTCTTCGTAGCGTTGCACTGGACGCAAGCTGGCTTGGTGTAGAGGGTGATCGACATAGTTTTCAGGGCTCTTTTCTTCTCAGAGGATGTTCGGGGGCTAGTGAGACTTACCTGGCGGCCCCAGGGGTGCCGCTAGCGCTCGAATCAACTTAAGAGTGGTGCGGCATCGAGCGATGCGCCGCGCCCGCACCCGTCGGGGGCGAACACCAAGAGACACTATACGTTGTGCCATATTCTGGCAACCGGTACTACATATAGTAGTTACACGCATGGTATTCGCAGGATAGCCAAGGGAAATAACCTACATGTAGTTTCACCACAGGCGTTTACATGCGAAAAACGGCTTACACGGGTGGAATTTTCTTCGAAATATTTTCAATCACGCCCAAAATCACACCGAAACCGCGCCGCACGCCACACTCTTCCACCACCCGCCGACGCGAAGAGCCCCTCCCCCAACCGAATCCTTACAACGGACCGGCCAGCGGAGGGGCTCTCCCCTATTTGGCGCTACCGATTACCTCCGGCGCAACAGCGCAATGATGCCCGCCAACGCGGCCAGCAACACCACGATGCCGATACCCAGACCCAGCATCAGAATTCCCTTGGCACCAAGCCCACCGTCGTCCGACTCGTCCTGCGCCTGGGTGTCCGTGTCGTCCGACTTCTCGTCGCCGCCATCCTTCTTCTCGCCAGTATCCGGCGGAGTATCACTCGGCTCCGGACCGTTCTCATCGGTCGGACGCCACTTAGGACCATCAGTCTTCTCCCCAACCGCATCAAACGCAATCTCAAACGGCTGCTCAACGCCCATGACATCGTCTTCGTCGCCTTGTGGCATTCCGAGTCCCACGTAGTAGTAGCCTGCGTTCGCCTGCTCTGCACCCGTACTACCGGTTTCCCTGTTACGGAAGCTAATCACGTTTCCGGTCAATGTGTCTTCAGGGCGGGTCGAGTCAAACTTGATGCTTTGGCGAAACGGCGAATACAGCTCCGGAGACAGCCCCCGAGATTTCCCGTCCTGACCATCTATTGTCCGGTAACTGAATACCGGGCGCTGCCCGTATTCGACTGGGATCTTGTAGAAGCGGTACTCACCCGGAACAATCGCATCCTTGTAAGCACCCGGCTTCACTTCCACCGCCTCAGAGAAACTCGAGCCTCCCTTGATGTCTTGGGGCCCGTCGAAGCTGAGCTCTGGACCTTTATCATCGACTTCCTGCGCATCTGGGTACTGAGAAACTTCTTCCTCGTCGGGAATCGGTTCGAAGTTGATCTCAACCTCAACGTCCACTTCTTCCTCACCGCGGCCAGATGCAGCGCTGGGGTTCTCATACGCGATTTGGTCAGGAATCGTCCAACGCTGGCTGCAGCCTCTGTGTTCGTCGACAGGAACGAACCGCCTGATCAGGGGTGACGGCATCCAGGCAGCGCTACCGCTCGTCTTTCCGTCAACGGATGTATTAACGCCGCCATAGGAGCCGTCGCACATTTCCACTTCGTTTTTGGGCTCAACTCGCTGGACAATGAATCCCGCATCGGAAGCTCGCCCCGACTTCGATCGCTTTGGAAGGACAGTCGTGGAAATGACCGCATTGTGCCCCTCGGGAATGGCGACCTTGTAGTAGCCTGTCTCGACTTTGTCGCCCGCGTTCTTTTTGAGCTTGGCATTCACTTTCGTGTGGTAGCGGCCTTCGCCCAGCCACTTAGCGTCTTCCGGGGTATCCGAATACTCGAACTCCGTACCGGCCGTCTGGTAGGTCTCCGCATCACGCTGGGCAAGGAACTTCAACGACTCCGCCAACGAACCAGCATCATCAGCCTCCATGAACTCACCGCCACCGGCCTCAGCAACACACTCCAGCTCCTTGCGGGCATCCTCATCCGTTTTGAACCCGACCGTGTGAATCGTCAGATCAAAACCATCGCCCGCCAACTCCTTGGCCACCTCACACACCGGCGGCGGCGCACACGTATCAATACCGTCAGACACCAGGATGATCGTGCGCTCACCCGAATCACCAAGCTCGTCCGCGGCAGCCTTCAACGAATTACCCACCGGCGTATAGCCCTTCGGCGACATCTCGTCGATCTTGGAGTTCAACTCATCCTTATCCAGCTTGCCCACCGGAACCAGAGTCTCAATATCCCGACACCCCGCATCACGATTATCCGGCGCATTCGACTCACGCATACCGTAAGCAAGCAGACCAAGGTTGGCCTGCTCCGGCAGAGAATTCACCAAATCATGCGACGCCTTCTTCGCCGCATCCATACGCGTACCACCATCAACATCCCGCTCAGCCATCGACCACGACGCATCCAACACCAACGCAGCCTTACTATCCACCGTCGCCTCATTCGAACCAGACGACTCCGACGATGACGACGACTCAGTACTCGACTCCGCAGCCGAACTGGACTCACTGCCCCGCTGCGCTACCGCATCACCCGGAGCAACAAGCCCCCACACACCAAGCAACGCAACAACAAACAACACCGAAACAAAACTCAACGAAAACTTGCGCGACGTATCCATAATCCTCAAAAACTCGGAAACAAGAGGGCAGGTGTCCAAGAAAATAGCTTTCCCGAATGAACCTACGGTAAATCCTAAACACAGCCTGTGCCACGCATCACAGGAATTATTGAGGAGTTGAATGACTGACACATAGAGAACGCCCCCGTCGCGAGCATGATGCTCATTGCGACGGGGGCGTTGAAAGCCTTAGCGTTTAGCCCTGACGAGCCTTGAAACGCGGATCCTTCTTGTTGATCACGTAGACCTTACCGCGGCGGCGGACAACCTGAGCGCCCGGCTTGTTCTTCAGCGACCGAAGGGACTTACGGACCTTCATCGGGCGCTCCTTTCTACTCGTTAATGTTCCGAGTGGCCACCGCGACTCCACCTCAATACGAGCAGGTGGCGGCGGACAATCGTTTCTTTCCTCGGCGCACCGTGAAGCGGCGCTGCCGTGCAACGGGAGTCAATGCTACCTGACCGGCCCCGCAGCACCAAAACGGCCGAAACTCACGGTCATCTTTCCGCGCTACGATAGCGGACATGTCTCACGAGTCCGACTCCGCCTCCAACAGCTTGCCCGAGAACCCGTCCCACGACGCGATCGGTGCGACGCAACAAGAGATCATCGCTGCGCTCGGCGTGAAGCCGTTCATCGCGCCCGCCGGCGAGATCGCCCGGCGCGTCGACTTCCTCGTCGACTACTTGGAGAAGACCAGGACGAAGGGGTTCGTCCTCGGCATTTCGGGCGGCCAGGACTCGACGTTGGCGGGCAAGCTCGCGCAGCTCGCGGTGGAGAAGACCCGTGAGCAGGGGCGCGAGGCCACGTTCATCGCGGTCCGTCTCCCCCACGGCGTCCAAGCGGACGAAGACGACGCGCAGCTCGCGCTCGATTTCATCCAGCCGGACCAGCGCGTCACCGTCAACATCGAGCCCGCAACGACGGCGCTCGCCGGAGAGATCGCGAGCAGCCTTAGCCAAGAGAAGCTCGGCGACTTCAACAAGGGCAACGTCAAAGCACGCATGCGCATGATCGCCCAGTACGCGATCGCGGGCGAACTCGGTTTGCTAGTCATCGGCACCGACCACGCGGCGGAGAACGTCACGGGCTTCTTCACCAAATTCGGTGATGGCGCAGCCGACCTCGTCCCGCTCGCCGGCCTGAACAAACGCCAGGGCGCGCAGCTTCTCGCCCACCTCGAGGCCGATAAGCGCCTCTACGAGAAGGTGCCCACCGCCGACCTCGAAGAGGACCGCCCGGCGCTTCCCGACGAGGAGGCGCTCGGCATCACCTACGCCGAGATCGACGACTACTTGGAGGGCACGCTTATCGACGCCTCCTCTGCCGCCCGCCTCGAGCACCTCTGGGCAGTCGGCCAGCACAAGCGCCACCTACCGCCCGGCCCGGCCGAGACCTGGTGGCTCTAGCGCGGAACTGGCAGTGGATACGAATTAGGGTTGCCGACCCATTAGCTCGTCCATCCAGGACTCGTCCTGCTCTTCCGCACGGAATTCTTCGGGCGTGATCCCGGTTCTCTCGATCGGCTCCCAATCGGCCGAGAAGGGCTTTCCGCACCCTGACACAACACCTTGCTCTATCAGCCGGTCTAATGCCCGCGTCCCCCGAGTCTGATCGTCTCCCATTCCGCCCACCCCTTGTTGGCTTCGATTCCGCAGTTTCTGTTTTCGACGTTAGCCACAGGAAATTTTCCCGTCAACGACGTTAGCCGACGACGCGCAGCGTCTCCTCCGCTGCACGAACCAGTGCAGATCCATAGCTGGGGCCGTGGGTGTAGGCATGGACGGCGAGCGGGTGGAGCTGGTGGATCGGGATGCGCCGCTCCCAGTCGCCGCCGGAAGCATCGCCGAGGGAGGAACCGGCGGCGAGGTAGCCGTCGATAAGCGAGCGGAGGTGCGGTGCGCCGAAGAGCTCGAGCATCGCGATGTCCGTCAGCGGGTGGCCGCCGTGCGCGGCCGGGTCGATGAACCGTGGGCCGGAGGTGGAAAACAACAGGTTGCCTGTCCAGAGGTCGCCGTGAATGCGTGCGAGCGGGGCGTCCTCGTCCTCCGCGAGTAGCGCATCGCACGCGCGCTGGACTGTGTCTAAACCTGCCTCGTCCAGGTTGCCCCGCCTGTGGGCTTTCTCCGCGAACGGTAGGACGCGTTGCGCGGTGTAGAACTCCGCCCAGCGTTTCGTCGGCGTGCACTCCTGTTGCGCGCGGCCGATGAAATTGGGGCCATCCCAGCCATCGGCAGGCGCCCCGAACGCATCCGCCCCCATCGCGTGAATGGCGGCGAGCTCGCGGCCAGCCTCCTTGGCGGCGTCGGCGCTCGGGCGGGCGCTGTCGACGCGCTCGATGGTCACCGTGTTGGCATCTTCGTCGAGGTCTACAACCTCCACTACCGCATCAGATCCCTCCCGCAGCCAACGTAGGTACGCCGCTTCCGCTGCTGCCGCGCCCGGCGCGCTGCCCTGCTTGACGAAGACGTCTGCCTTAGACATCGACACCTTCCAATTCGAGGAGGAAACGCTTCGTCTCGGAGCCGTCGCGGTAGCCGCCTAAGCCCCCGTCCGCGCGCAGGACGCGGTGGCACGGGACCAGCAGCGGCAACGGGTTATTCGCGCACGCCCCGCCGACCGCGCGCACGGCCTTCGGATTGCCGACCTTGCCGGCGAGCTCCCGGTATGTCGTGGTCTCCCCGTACGGCACGCGGGCGAGCTCGCGCAGGACACGTCCGCGAAAGTCGGTCGCGAACCGGTAATCCAGCGGCACCGTGAACTCGCGGCGGCGTCCCGCGAAATACTCCTTCAACTGGTGTGCGGCGAGCGGGACCACAGCGTGCGCCCCGATTCGGTCGCGTTCGGCCTCGATCCCGTCGGACTCGAACAGCACCTTCGCAACCCCCGCCTGCGACACCACCAACCCGATCTGGCCGATCGGGGACTCGATCTGGTGGAACTGCAGCTCGTCCATGGCCCCCACGGTACTTAGCTTCCCGCTTACGCGCTGCTCATGCACGCTTCCTAATATGCACTCTTCCCAGCCATGTGTCGTATATCACTGTTACGGTGGCGGTTATGAGCACCCCCAAACGATTCTCCGCATTGACCGTCACCGCCATCACGGTCTTGTCAGTGTCGGCTTGCAGCATCGAACTTAGTGCGGGCTCTACATCCGAGGAGGAGACCGCCACAGAAGCGCCGACCGACATCGAAACGACCTCCGAGACCAGCTCCGCCGAGGAGACAACCTCGTCGAGTTCGTCGTCGTCTTCGCCCTCGTCTTCTTCGTCTTCGTCCACCACTTCGTCCAGTAGCGGGGACGACGAGACTGAGGACTTCAACGAATACGACGGTGTCAGCACCCTCGATTTCTTCGCTGCTCTTGGCGAAGTCGAGGGAATGCACGCTACCGACAGGGAGAGCGACCCGAAGAAGCTCCGTACCTCCGCCAAGCTCTTCAACGAGGACGAGTCCTTGCGGGCGGACGTCTTCATCTTCATTCCGACTCCAGATGGCGAACCCGCCCCAGTGAAGTCCCACTCGGACGAAGGACTCAAAAACGCCTACGAATCTGCCCGTGACGTCTTCGAGGAAGAGGGCCACGACGTCGAAGAGACGGAGATCACGACGAAGAATCTGGAGTGGAAGTGCGTGGAAGCGCAGCAGTCCCAGGGCGACGGCGACATCGACCATGCTATTTGCGACGCGGCTTTCGCCGGCCGCGTCATCGACGTCCAGCGCATCATCCTGCACGATGACCGCGACCAGAAGGATAAGCAGCTGGACACGTTGCTCGAGAAAGTCGACGCTGCCCTAGATACTCTGAAATAGCCACCCACGCTCGCCGCCCCCATCCCACAACCAAGAATCGAGCAGTCCATTGAATGTGCGCACAACCCTGACCGGCATTTCGCTCAGTCTCGCCGCGGCTGCGCTCGTCGCGTGCGGAACATCTGAACCATCGACCATCGAGGGCACCAACCCGCCTATCGACGCCGCTGTCTGCAACGGCGACACCTCGTGCGAGTCCGACATGCGCGAACTGAGCCACAAGCTCGAGCCTTCCGACGACGCGAATGATGACGGAATCATCGACCAGGAAGAGCTGGACGCGGCGCGGAAGAGGCTGGACGAGGAGGAAGCAGCTGCGTCGGCAAGGGAGGCCGCTTCCGCGTCTTCGGCTGCCGCAGCTTCGTCGAGCCGCGCCGAGGCAGAGGCTTCTCAGTCCTCCGAAGCAGAAGCTGAGCGCTCCGAGTCTGAGCGCTCGGAAGCTGAGAGCAAGGAAGACACCGAGAGCGAACCTGCTCACGAACAAGAAGACCAGGAACCCGCCCCGGAGCCACAGGAAGACCAGTCAGAGCAGGCCCCGCAGGAGTCGCCGAAAAACCAAGGTCCGCCGCCACTCGAGTGGGCAACCTTAGGTCCGTACGACAGCCTGTCCGCCTGCGAAGACACCCGCGCCAAGTGGCCGGTCAACTCCCACCCCTGTTACACCGGCCCCGACGGAAAAGCCTACTTCGAAGGCCAGCGCCAAGCTTTGCAGTAAAGCTTGTAGAGGGAAGAGGCAGGGCCCACCGCCCCCAGGTATCCACAACAGTGCGCCGGTATAGAAAGGCCCCTCACGACAGGAGTGCCGTGATGCCGTCGGAGAGAATCTCGCGTGGGCTGATGTGGTGCGTCGCGTGGAGCCGCGCATAGGTAGGAGCTTGGTCAGGGTCAATGGCGACACGCTTCTCGTCAGATGCCACGGGGGAGGTCAGGGAGGCGCCGATCACCAGGTTGGATAATCGGTAGGCAGTTCCCAGCGGATCCGGGGTACCCGCTTGTTCGAGCAGGACGCACATCCGCTCGGAAAGGGCCAGGTACGCCGGGCCCCTGGGAGCGCGCATACCGATGACCTGACCGGCCCACCGGTGGGTCGTGAGGTGCGCGTAGAAGGCGTGCATCAGGGCAGGCAGGTCGGCGTGGCGGATCGACTCGGACATCACGGGATCGTCTGAAAGCGCTGTGTCGAGGGCGAGGTCGAACAGATCGTCGACGGATTCGACGCGGGAGTACAGGCTGGCTGGAGCGACACCCACCTGTTGCGCCACAGATCGCAGGGTGAGGGCCCTCAACCCGCCTTCGTCCAGCAGCCTTACCGATGCCCTCGCAACCTCGACGATGTCCACTGCGCGGAGGCGTTGCACAGGTTTGCGGTGTTCCCAGTAGCTCACCCCACCAACCTAACCAACCACGCTTCAGTTAGCTATCCAATCTATGTTAGGTTTACCGCATGCTGGATGCCACCACCCTCCCGATCACCTTTGAGAACACTCGCCTACGCCCCCTCTCTGAGCTGGACGCAGACGCGTATGCAACCGGCACTAAGGATGAAGCGGTGCGGCGCTTCGGCCACCTGCCCGAGTCCGACTACACCCCCGAGTCCGTGCGACGGATGATCCGCGAAGAGGTCGCGGCGGGTATGTCGTCAGGCACGCTGGCAGTCCTCGCACTTGCCGACGCCGAGACGGACCGGTTCGTGGGCTCCTTGGTGCTCTTCGACGTCAGCTCCGAGGCTGCCGAGGTCGGGTTCTGGATTCATCCGGATGCGCGGGGAGCAGGGCACGCTCGTCGGGGCCTGGAGTTGGCATCGCGCTTCGCACGCAACAGTGGACTGCGAACCTTAACCGCACGCACCCTCCCGGAGAACAAGGCCTCCCAGCGATGCTTGACGGCCACAGGGTTCCATGAGGTCGAGCGATCCGTCGGGACCACACCCGCAGGACAGCACGAGGAGTTGATCCACTACCGGCGCGATCTCCAGCCCACCGCCCAGTGGCCGTTGGCGACGGAGCGGCTTCGGCTCCGTCCACATAACGCCGACGATGCCGAATGGCTTCACGAGCTGTACTCGCGACCCGATGTTGCCCGCTACCTGCTGGACGAGCCATGGACCGCGGAAGTCACCCGCGAAAAGCTCGCCGATCGGCTAGCGAAGACTGACATCGATGGCGAGACTGGCGCGCTTGCGCTGGTCATCGAGCATGACGGCGTCCCGATCGGAGACATCGCGTTGTGGCTCACCGATCACGAGCACCGTCAATGCGAGATCGGGTGGGTTCTCGACCCGGCGCACGGTGGACAAGGTTTCGCCAGCGAAGCCGTCCGAGCAGTACTCGCCCTCGGGTTTGACCACTACCAGCTCCACCGCATCACCGCGCAGATGGATGCCCGAAACAGCGCCTCGGCAGCACTGGCTCGTCGTGTCGGGCTCCGGCTCGAAGCACATCACGTCCAGGACTGGTTTAGCAAGGGCGAATGGACCGACACCCTCATCTTCGCGCGACTTGCCTCCGAGCACATGTGCCAATGATCGGGAGTCTGACTTTCATGCTCCCTGTACGCGGCTCCCAAATCTACCGCGCTCTGACGACGTAGGTGAGTCACTGTGGATCATCAACATGTACCCCCTGCCATGACTGGCCTACTGCTGGGCACCGGGACGCTCCGACACTGCCGAAGGCGAGTCACCGCAGAAACAAAACTGCCCCGCCATCAGGCGGGGCAAGTTTCGATTTTCTCATCTTACGTGGAGCTAACGGGATTCGAACCCGTGACCCCCACACTGCCAGTGTGGTGCGCTACCAACTGCGCCATAGCCCCGTTGCTTCAGCGGGGACTCCCGCGAAGCGACTTCGATAAATATACACCGGGCTACGAGCGAGACCAAAATCGCTCGCAGCCAGCGGTTTTAGTTAGCGAGGAGGTCGTCGATCCAATTTTCGAGCGGGTTGGATTCGACGTCCTTGCCGTCGACAAGCACGCGCGGGGAGGAAAGATCGCCGGTCTTGTCGATGAGGTCCTTCTCGTTGGCCTCGCCGAGCTCCTTGGCTTGATCCATGTACTCACTGTTGCGAATTGCCTCGACCGCGCCCTTGGAGGCACCGACGCTCTTCGCCATGTCAGCAAGCTGATCCGGGGTGACACCAGCCAGGTTCTGCTGCTCCTCGAGCAGCGCCTTACGCAGGTTCCAGTACGGCTCGACCTCGCCCTTATCCGCGAGTGCCAGGGCCGCTGCAAGGGTGTTGGTGGAGTGACCGGCCTCGTACCTCTCACCGGTGCCGTCGAGGAAGACCATCGGGTGAATGTGAACCTTCAGCTCGCCGGCCTTGATCTTCTCCAGCATCTGCTCGTCGGTCTTCTTCGCCAGCTCGCTGCAGAAGTGGCAGGCGAAGTCCTCATAGAGGGAGGCTTCCTTCGCATCGTCGCTGTTCTCGCCGGACAGGGTGACAGTGTTGTCGGTGAGCTCCATAGTCACGCCGTCGACGGGCTCGACATTCTCGGCGATGCGGTCAGCCATCGCACCGCGGCCGTTGTACACGATCAGGCCGATCACCAGAGCGCCGACGAGCAGCAGCGCGAGGATCGCCCAAATGAAGCCCTTGCCGCCGGAGGAATTCGGGTTGGCCACCTTGGTGGATCCCTTAGCGGATTTCTTGGTGGTCGACTTAGAAGAGGAAGTCACAGTGCATCACCTTATGTATTCGAGGTCGAGCTGTTTCACCGGAAAAGCTTACGGGTACAGCGCGAATTTCTTAAACGGGCGGTAGATCATGAACAGCGTCACGGCAATCAGGCCAATATCGCGGACGATGGCCCACAACAGGTCGCCACCGGTGCTGTTCGGGTCTGGCGCGAAGCAGCCGCAGTCGATTTGCAGGCCGCGTGCATACGCAGACGTGAGGCCGATGACAAAGAGAACGAGCACACCGAACGACACCCAACCAGCGGGACGAATTTTAATGCCCAACAGCAGGATCAAACCGCCGGCGAGCTCGAGCGGGCCGATGAGGTGAGCCAGCAGGCTGGACCAGTACGGAGTGAAAATCTCGTACGCTTCAATGCTTTGTGTCACGGTGAAGTGCTTGCCCAGCTTCGTGGTGCCAGAGACAATCCACATCGCGGCAAGCCCAAAGCGCGCGAGCGCGGAGAGCACGTCAAGCACGCGTTCGCTTGACGACGTCTCCCCTGCCCCCGGCTCCCCGCCGTCCAAGACATGGGCATCTGCCACCTGCACATCGTGTGTATTTGCCACCTCAACGACCTTAGTCGATGGGCGGAGCGCCGAGAAGCCTCTCGCTGTGAGGTTCCCGTCACCTCCCTGTGCCGGCGACTACTCCCCGAGCACGGCGCTGACGACATCTTGGGCTTCCTGCTGCACCTGTTTCAGGTGCTCTTCGCCCTTGAATGATTCGGCGTAGATCTTGTATTTATCCTCCGTACCGGACGGGCGCGCAGCGAACCATGCGTTGTCGGTGGTGACCTTCAGGCCGCCGATCGCGGCGCCGTTGCCGGGTGCTTCGGTGAGCTTGGCGGTGATCTCGTCGCCGGCGAGCGTGGTTGCCGTGACCTGCTCCGGGGAGAGCTTCTTCAAGATAGCCTTCTGCTCACGGTTCGCCTCCGCGTCGGTGCGGGCGTAGACCGGCGCGCCGAACTTCTCTTCCAGTTCGGCATAGCGCTGCGACGGCGTATTCCCCGTCACCGCGGTGATCTCAGCGGCGAGCAGATCCATGATCAGGCCGTCCTTGTCGGTCGACCAGACGGTGCCGTCTTTGCGCAGGAAGGATGCACCGGCGGATTCTTCGCCGCCGAAGCCGACCGAGCCGTCGATAAGCCCGGGCACGAACCACTTGAAGCCGACAGGCACCTCGACGAGCTTCTTGTCCAGCGATGCCACCACGCGGTCGATCATCGAGGACGACACGAGGGTCTTGCCCACGGCGGTGTCGGCGCCCCAGCCATCGCGGTGGCTGAACAGGTACTCGATGGCCACGGCGAGGTAGTGGTTCGGGTTCATCAGGCCTGCATCTGGGGTGACAATGCCGTGGCGGTCCGCGTCCGCGTCATTGCCCGTCGCGATGTCGTATTTCTCGCGGTTCGCGACCAAGCTCGCCATGGAATTCGGCGAGGAGCAGTCCATGCGGATCTTGCCGTCGGTGTCCAGTGTCATGAACCGCCACGTCGCATCCACAGCCGGATTGACCACCGTGAGGTCGAGCTTGTGCGCCTCGGCGATCGCTCCCCAGTAGTCGACGCTGGCGCCACCCATCGGGTCCGCGCCGATGCGCACGCCGGCATTCCGGATCGCGTCGATGTCCACGACATTCGGCAAGTCAGCAACGTAGGTGTCCATGAACGGGTGCGTGCCAGCGCGCTCGTCGAGGACGCCGGTCACCGGTGTGCGCTTCACGCCGTCCAGCCCAGCGGCCAGGTAGTTATTGGCGCGCCCCGCGATCCAGTCCGTGGCATCCGTGTCCGCCGGGCCACCCGACGGCGGGTTGTATTTGAAGCCGCCGTCGCGCGGCGGGTTATGGGACGGGGTGATCACGATGCCATCGGCACGCTTCGGGTCGGTGCCGGTCACACCGCCAGCCAGCTTCGCATTGTGCGCCAGGATCGCATGCGACACGGCGGGGGTGGGAGTGTAGCGCCCCGCGGCGTCGACAAGCACTGCGATGTCGTTCGCGATGAGGACCTCAAGCGCGGAGACCATCGCCGGCTCGGACAAAGCGTGCGTGTCGCGGCCGATGTAGACCGGCCCGCCAATCGAATTCTCGCGGCGGTAATCCACGATCGCCTGCGTCGTCGCCCAAATGTGCTGCTGGTTGAACGCGTTGTCCAAGCTCGACCCGCGGTGCCCCGACGTGCCGAAAGACACCTGCTGATCGGGGTCCGCCGCATCGATGTCGCGCGTGTAATAGGCGGTGACCACCTCCGCGATATCGATCAAATCCTCGGGGCGTGCTGGCTGGCCTGCTCGCTCATGTGCCATGGCGTGAAAGCTCCTTTTTCGGTGTGCGTGCTTGTCAATCGTCGGGGGTCACTATCCATCTTCCCCTGACTTTCACGCGCCCGCCATCTATGCGCCCCCTGCGTGCGGCGCTCCCCCATTCCGCGTGCGCACACACCGTGGGCTACCGTGAAAGCGTGGTGAACACGGCATTCAAGGAAGCTCTCGCGATCGGTTTCGGCGCGTCTTTCGGTGCGCTCGCACGCTTCGCATTCACCCCGCTCATCGCGCCGGAGCCGCCGTCCGAGATCGTCATCATCTTCGTCATCAACGCGATCGGCTGCTTTCTCATGGGCTTCTTCGACCCGGGCCCGTTCTGGGGCCGCGGAATGATCGGCGGCTTCACCACGTTTTCCGCCGTGTCATTTTTGGCCATGCAGTCCAGCGCGTTCATCGCGCTCGTCTACATGGTGAGCACCATGCTCGTCGCGCTCGCAGCGTGGGAGCTGGGAGACGCTTTACGACGCCGCCGCTCCCCCGAGGTCGCCCCATGACCCAGTTGAATCCCCGCACCCCGCAGTACCAGGGCCCCGAAGGTGTTGTCGGCAGCCACTTACTGGAAGCGTTGAGCAGCGGCGAAGGCCTGAAAACAATCGCCCTGCTTTTCATTCTCGTCGGATTCGGCGCATTCCTCGGCGGCATGGCCCGCTCGGCACTCAGCACACTGCTGCCCGGCAGGCCCGGCACCTTCGCCGCGAATGTGGTGGGCTCCGCCGTCGTCGGTTTCTCCGCCGCCCTGCCTGTGCTGTGGCCCGCGTTCCTCGGCGCCGGATTCGCCGGTGCCGTGTCTACGCTGTCGACGATGGCAAAGGAGCTGGGCGCGCTCGTGCGTCAGAAGCAGTGGTGGACGCTCGCCCGCTATGTTCTGCTCACCTGCACCGTCGGCATCGTCGCCGCATGGTTCGGGCTCAAATACGGGTTGCGTATCATCTCCGCGCTCTGACCCCTGCGCTTATTCCGCGATCGCGTCGAGCGGCGGGGTTTTCGCCGCACGCTGCGCCGGCCACAACGCCGCGACGATTCCGACGAGCACCGAACCTGCGAGCATCCCGCCGATCATCGTCCACGGGTAGGCGATATTCTCCAGACCCTGGTCGGCCAGCACCGTGAGGAAAGCCCACCCGAGCAACAGACCCGCGCCCACGCCCAACAGTGCACCGAACACGGCGATCTGGACCGACTCCAGGATGATCATGGTGCGCACCTGCCCGCGTTGCGTGCCCACCGCGCGGAGCATGCCGATTTCCTGCCGGCGCTCAATCACCGACAGTGTCAGCGTGTTGATGATGCCGAGAACCGCGATCACCACCGCCAACGACAGCAGCGCGTAGAGGATGTACAGCATCTGGTTGATCATCTGCTGCGCTTCGCCGCCGATCTCCTCCGGGGTGCGGACCTGCACCACGATGTCATCGTGCACCGCCGCCTCGAGGTTGGCTCGCAGATCGTCCTCGCTGACAGACCCGTCGCCGTTCACGCCGACCATGAGCACCTTGAAGCTCTCCGGCGGCATGAGCTGCTCCACCGTCTTCTGCGATAAGACCCAGGACGCGAAGAGCTGGGAGTCCTCGAACAGGCCCGTCACCGTGGCTTCCGCCTCGGGCGCACTCTCCCACCCGGGCGCGGCGATGGTCACCGTGTCCCCGACGGCCAGGCCCTTCTCGGAGGCGAGGGAGGCGGGGAGGAGAACGCCGCCGTCGTCAAGCGACGAGCTGCCCTCCGTCATGGTTAGCGCGACGAGCTCGCCCGGGTCTCCCGCGATGACATCCGTTGCTCCTACCGGTCCGAACTGGTTGCTGAATTCGCCGTTCACCGTCACGCGCGCCTGCGTGTACGAGACGACCTCGCCGGCACCGTCAACGTCCTTGACGCGTTCCGGCAGGTCGTTCGGGATGGGGAACGTGCCCAGCTGCGGCCCCTGTAGAATCATGTCCGCGTCGACGTCGTTCTCCAGCACATCGTCGACGGAACGCTCCATCGTCGCGCCCAGCATGCCGATGACGGTCACCAACGCGATACCGAGCATGAGCGCGAACGCCGTCGCTGAGGCGCGGCGCGGATTGCGCTTCGAATTCGTCGCCGCGAGCGAGCCCACCGCACTGAACGGCGCGCCGATGATCCGGCCGAGGACCGGGACCACCGGCAACGACAATGCGGGGCCGGCGAGGAAGAGACCGACGATGACGAAGACCGCTGCGGCACCGATGAGCAGCGCGCGGCGTCCCGTCGAACCGTCGTCCCACATCACGCCCAACGCGAGAAGAGCCCCGCCCGCAGCGAGAAGCACCGTGCCGAACACCGTCCGCGCGAGGAGCGGCTGCGGAGCCGCCGACTCGCTTGACCGCATCGCCTCGACCGGCTCAACGCGGCCGGCGCGGCGGGCAGGAGCCCACGCCGACAGCACCGTCACCAGCGCGCCGACGACGATCGGCACCGCCACTGCGCTCACGGACAGGCCCGATCCGGCGCCCGGCAGACCCATCCCCTTGGCGTCCATCACCGCGCGGATCACCGCCACCAAACCGGCGCCAGCCACGACACCCAGCGCTGATCCGAGCAGACCGATGAGCAAGGACTCCACTACGACGGAACGAGTGATCTGCCCCTTCGACGCACCGAGCGCGCGCAGCAGCGCGAATTCCTTCGTCCGCTGCGCCACGATCATCGAGAAAGTGTTAGCGATCAAGAACGTGCCCACCAACAGGCCCACGAGACCGAAAGCAGTCAGGAAATAACTGACGAAGCTCAAGCCTTGGCGGATCTGCTTGGAGAGGTCGTCGGCAAGCACGGAGCCCTCTTTAACCGTGAGGTCACTGTGTTCCTGCGCGATACGGTCCTTAAGCTGCGCCGGATCGGTGCCCTCCGCCGCCTTGAGCGTGAGACCCGGAACGTACCGGCCGTTGGTATAAAACTCCACGAACGCGCTCTCCGGCACCTTCACCATCAGCGAAGCTGCCCGGTCGAGCTCATCGGTGTACAGACCCGTCACCGTCATCTCGTGGCGGCCCTCAGGGTCTACGACGATGATTGTGTCGCCCACCGCGATGCCGTAATTCTCCGCGCCCGCCGCATTCAGCAGCGCCTCGCCCGGCTTCGTTGGACCGTTGCCCTCGGTGATATCGAAAGGCGGGCCCACGACAGCGTCGTCCGGGTAGTACAGGCCCACGCGCGCTTCGCCGCCGCCAGTCTGGATTGCATTCGCTTCAGCGTCGGCGACGACCACCGGCTCGGATCCGTCGACCGCAACCCGCGCGACCTGCGGGTCCGCCGCGAGCGACTCCCGTACCTCCGCGGGAACGACCGACTTGCCTTCCGCCGGCTTCACCGCCACGTCGACATCGTCGTACATGCTCGAGACAGCCGAATCGAAAGTGCGCTCGAGCATATTCGTGAACATCAGCGAGCCCGAAATGAACGCCGTGCCCAGCACGACAGCGAGCACCGTGAGCGCGAGCCGCAGCTTGTGGGCGCCGATGTTACGCACCGACACCTTCGTCATCGCGCCCGCCATCAGCCCTCGATTCCGTTCATCGTCGACAGGATCTCCTCCATCGTGGGCGCGCGGAGTTCATCGACGATATTTCCGTCCGCGAGGAACACAACGCGGTCCGCGTACGACGCCGCGCGCGCATCGTGCGTGACGATGACGACGGTCTGCTCGTCGCCGTCGACCGCCGCGCGCAGAATCTCCAGGACCTCGCGCGAAGAATTGGAGTCGAGGTTGCCCGTCGGCTCGTCTCCGAAAATGATTTCAGGGCGGCTCACCAGGGCACGCGCGCACGCCACGCGCTGCTGCTGGCCGCCGGACAGCTCGCTCGGACGGTGGCTCAGACGCTTCGCCAGACCGAGACGCTCGGTGATCTCGTCGTACCACGCGCCATCGACCTTCCGCCCCGCGATATCAGCCGGCAACGTGATATTCTCCGCCGCCGTCAGCGTGGGCACCAGGTTGAAGGACTGGAAAATGAAGCCCAGACGGTCGCGGCGCAGAGCAGTCAGCTCCTTCTCGCTCAACGTCGACAGCTCCGTCCCACCGATCTCCACGGAGCCGGCGTCGAAAGAATCCAGGCCCGCCATCGTGTGCATCAGCGTCGACTTGCCGGAACCACTCGGCCCCATGATCGCCGTGAATTCATTGCGCGCGAACTCCACGCTCACGCCATCCAGCGCGGTGACCTTCGTATCGCCTGCGCCATACGACTTCACCAAACTCACAGCGCGAGCAGCAGGAGCATTTCGCTTATCGACGACACCCTCCCCCACCGAATGCTTCCCCATCTCCACACTCTCCTTGTCCGACGCAGGTTTATTGCAACCCGGATTAGTTTACGGAATATATCCGGGCATAGCGAAAGACCCCTAAGGATCGTCATTGTCCTTAGGGGTCCTGCCTGAATTAAGTTTTTGGTCGGCGGTAACTTACTCTCCCACACCCTCCCGAGTGCAGTACCATCAGCGCGGGTGGGCTTAGCTTCCGGGTTCGGAATGGGACCGGGCGTTTCCCCACCGCTATCAACCACCGACA
>NZ_JAGKSD010000021.1 GCF_017942225.1 Corynebacterium sp. Marseille-P3884
TCCATCAGCTTCTCGCTGATCTCGTTGACCCTCGCCGGGTCATGGCTTTTCTTCGGTGACACCGTAGTCATTATCGGTGAAACTCCTTCTAGATCAGAGCCTCACACACAAACTTCCTGACACTCCCCGCAACGTGTGGTGGGATACTCCAAGCAGCTCACCGACCTCCGTGTAGGCGCGTTGCAGTGAGCAAGACTCCAGACGGACCATTTCGATGATCTGATGGACCGCCTTCTCCTTGAACTCAACGGAATACTTTCTGGGCATAGTGCCTAATCCTTCCTTACCTGAGGTAGGAACTGAACCCAGGACGCTTCAGGCCATCGCCCCGAAATCCCGTGCACCGCACACCCACCCAAATGCTGTGCCGGACAGCCTGCGCAGCCACATCATCGACATGCGCAAAGAACTCACCAAAGCAGGACTCGACGCAGGCCCAGACACCATCGCCTTCCACCTAGACAGGCAGGGGCTTCGCACCCCGTCAACATCGACAATCCGCCGCATCATCACCGATGCCGGACTCGTCGACCCGCAACCACAGAAGAAACCGCGCAGCTCCTACATCAGGTTTGAAGCCGCCATGCCCAACGAATGCTGGCAAGCCGACATCACCCACCTCTTTCTCATCGACGGCAGACGCGTAGAAGTCCTCGACTTCATCGACGACCACTCCCGCTACCTGCTATCAATCACCGCCCGGCCAGCATTTACAGGCCCAGCAGTCGCAGCAGAACTCCAACGCCTCATCGATACTTTCGGCCCACCGGCATCCACACTCACCGACAACGGGCTGGTGTTCACCGCCCGGTTAGCCGGACGAAAAGGCGGCCGCAACGCTTTTGAGAAAGTCCTCACCGACAACTGCATCCAACAGAAAAACGGTCGGCCAGGACACCCACAAACACAAGGCAAAATCGAACGCTTCCACCAAACACTCAAACGCTGGATCAACGCCCAACCACCCGCCGAAACCATCCCCCACCTTCAACGACAACTCAACGAATTCGCCGCCTACTACAACACCGAACGCCCCCACAGATCACTTGGGCGGCGCACCCCACAACAGGCATACACAACAGGGCCCAAGGCCGAACCCAACCACACCCCCGAAGAAGAATGGCGCGTCCGCAACGACGTCGTCGCCCCCAGCGGCAAAGTCACCATCCGCTACGCCGGCAGGCTCTACAGCCTAGGAATCGGACGCGCCTACAGCGGTGAAGAAGTCCTGATGATCATCACCGACAACCACATCACAACATCACTAAAAGAAACCGGCGAACCCATCGCCGAGCACTACATCGACACATCCCGCAATTACCAAAAAGCCTACTGGCGAAAAGGCCAACCCCCACTGACCTAAAAACAAAACCGGCGCCTTGGAAAAATAAAAACCAAGACGCCGGTTTGTCCACCATGTCGCGACTCATCTGTCAACGATGTCGCGACTGAGGACACATGGCGCCCCAGAGAGGAATCGAACCTCCGACACCGGCTTTAGGAGAGCCGTGCTCTATCCACTGAGCTACTAGGGCAACGAGAAGCTACGTTACCGCACCGCGTTCACGGCATGAAAGAAACGTCTCGAACTGCCCATACCCCGGCAAAGAAGTTTTAGAGCCGCTCCAGGACCTGGACGAGCGTTTCGTTGGCGGCCTGGATGGATTCCTCGGAGTCATCGGTAATGACGACATGGATGACGTTTCCGTCCTTCACGGCCGTAGCGTTGTACAGCTTGGATACAGTGCCATCGCTTATCGCGGAAGTCTGCAATGTCGCGCCCCCTCTGTCTGCATCGGCGTCCAAAGGGAGTTGCACCCGAGTGACGTGCTGCGAGTATCCGGGCATGTCTTGCGTGAACTCGTTGCAGTTCTCGGGGTCGTGGACATCCGCGGCGAAAGGGTCGTACGCAATGTCGGCACGGTACGCCATAATCGTGAACTGATCGATCCCCAAGTCGGCCATCGCGTAGGATTCAGGCGTCTTCTTGTCCGGCTCGACTTTGTCATAAGCTGCCCGCGACAGCTCCTTGCACTCGGGCGGATCTGTCTTCATATTGTCGACGGCATTATCCGCAATCGCATCTCGCTCCATCTGGACGAAGTCTTCTATTTCAGCTGGCGTGCGCACAGCCACCGGCTGCTCCTTGTACGTAACCCCCTCCAGCAATTGGGACATGTTGAGGTTCGCGGAGGCCTCGGATTTGGAGTCCTCCTCATTCCTTGCTTTCCCATCCTCCGCCCGAGAGGTTGAAACCGAGCTGTCTTCCGTCGGCGCAGACGTGGGCGATTCCGGCTGGTTATCCGGGCTACAGCCAGCAACGGTCAAGAGCACAGCGATGGCGGTGGTCGCTCCGAGCGCTTTGAGGCTGCGCGAGAAAGGCAGAGTCCTATGCGTCATGGCCCCCATGGTATGTGCCCAAAAACCCATTGTCCGAGGAAATCGCCCCACAAACCGAATTAGGACACAATCTTGTTTTCTAATTAGGCATGCCTTACCATTCAAAGGGTTACCTGAAACTAAGCATAGGCTTACTTATTTTGAAAGGTGGATCGTGAAGTTTCCACGCACACTCGCAGCACTGCTGTTTTCGTTCATCGCAGTGCTCGGTCTCGCCGGCTGCTCGTCCGACTCGAGCGGCAGTGACGCCGCAGGTTCCAATGGGGACGAGAAAAATGGCGAGGCAGTTCTGACCGTCACCGACGCGGCGGGACGCACCGTCGACTTCGAGAAGCAGCCGGAGCGCATTCTGCTCGGCGAAGGTCGCGGCATTTTCGCCACCTCGATCCTGCAGGACAATCCGTTTGAGAAGGTCGTCGCGTACGGCGATGACTTCGAAAAGGCGGCGCCGGCGATGCGCGAAAAGGTCTTGGAGAAATTCCCGGAGGCCAAGGACCTGCCGATGATCGGCTCCCTGCAGAAGGGCGACGTGACCGTGGAGAACCTCCTGGCGCAGAAGCCGGATGTGGTTGTCATGACGCTGGACCAGAAGAAGGTCGCGGAGCAGAACGGCTTTTTGGCCGATATGGACGCAGTGGGCCTGAAATACGTGTTCACTGACTTCCGCCAGGACCCTCTGAACAACACCGAGGTGTCCATGAAGCTCTTCGGCGACCTCTTCGGCAAGTCCGATCGCGCAGAAAGCTACAACAAGTTCTGGTCTGAGAAGGTCGCCGACATCACCGACCGCGTGGCAAAGACGACGGAGAAGCCCAAGACCGTCGTGTGGATGGCAGCCGGCTTCAAGGATTGCTGCGCCATCGCGGGCGACGCCAACCTGGGCAAGCTCGTCGACGCGGCAGGCGGCCATAATATCGGCCCGGAGATTCTCGGCACCGACGAAACAGAGATCACCGTTGAGAAGCTGGTGGAGGTCAATCCGGACAAGCTCATCGTTTCCGGTGGTGAGTGGGCGCGTGACCCGCAGAAGACCGACGCTTTCAGCCACGTCGAGCTGGGCTACCAGGCCGACGAGGCAGCGGCACGCGATTCCTTCGGCGGTCCGCTCAAGACCCCGGGTGTGGAACAACTGACGGCCCCTAAGGAGGGCGATTTCTTCGCCGTCTACCATCAGTTCTACGACAGCCCGTACAACGTGTTCGCTCTCGAGGCATTCGCCAAGTGGCTCCACCCGGAGGAATTTGAGGACCTGGACCCGGCGAAGAACTTCGAGGACTTCCACGCCGAGTGGATGCCGTTCGACTACAGCGGCACCTTCTTCCTCGACGGATACGAAGCAAAATAAGCGATAAGAAAAGAGCTCAATGACCACACGCGTAGCGCCCGACACCGACTACGAGAAGGATTCGCCGGACCGTGCGATTGAAAACTACCGTCGCCGCGGCCGTCGTAAAGCAATCGCAATTGCCCTTCTTGTCCTCGGTGCGATCGCGAGCTTCCTCGTTGCGGTGGTCGTTGGGCCCATCGATCTTTCGCTTAGCGACGTCTTCCGCGCCGTCTTCGACCCCGATTCCGTCGACCAGCAGACTGAGACCGTCGTGCGCACTCTCCGCCTCCCGGCGGCGGTGATGGCGGTGCTCGTCGGTGCGTCATTGGGGCTGTCCGGCGCGCAAATGCAGACAATCTTGGAAAACCCGCTGGCGGAGCCGTTCACCTTGGGCATTTCCGCGGCGGCTGCCCTCGGCGCGGCGGTGTCGATCGTGATGGGCTGGACGCTCATCTTGAATGCGCAACTCAATCTCGCGCTCACCGCGGCGCTGTCGGCGCTGTTCGCCGTGCTGATCATCGCGGGTGCCGCGATCTGGCGCGGGGCGAGCGCGGAATCGATGATCCTGCTCGGCATCGCCCTGTCCTTCTTCTTCCAGGCAGTGCTCTCCTTGCTGCAGTACGTAGCCTCTAATGAGGCGCTCCAGCAGATCGTGTTCTGGACGATGGGCTCGATGCAGCGCGCGTCGTGGACCGCGAATATCGTGATCGCCGTCGTGCTCGCTCTGGCGATCCCCTTCTGCGCCGTCAATTCGTGGCGTCTCACCGCTCTGCGTCTCGGCGACGACCGCGCTGCTGCGATGGGCATCAACGTCCAACGCCTGCGCGTGACCACCTTGCTGGTCGCGTCGCTGTTGGCGGCCGCATCTGTCGCATTCACGGGCATCATCGGCTTCATCGGCCTGGTCGGCCCGCACATTGCGCGCATGATCGTCGGTGAGGACCAGAAATTCTTCCTCCCCGGCGCAGCTGCTGCCGGCGCAATGCTCATGAGCCTCGCGTACGCCGTGTCCTTGTCGATCATCCCCGGTGTGGCTATCCCCCTCGGTATCATCACCGCACTTGTCGGCGTACCGTTCTTCGTGTTCCTCATCTTCACCCGCTCGCGTGGAAGGAGTGCTTAAGCCCCCATGGCCATCAGCGCAAAGAATCTCACCGTGCGGTACGGCCGGACGACGATCATCGACGACATGACCTTCGGCCCGCTCGAGGACGGCAAGATCACCGGCCTCATCGGCCCGAACGGCGCCGGCAAATCGACGCTCGTGAAAACCCTCGCCGGCATCAATAAGCCCTCCGAGGGCAACGCGGACATCGTCGTCGACGGCCGCACGCTGAGCGCCAAGGAGCGCGTCCAAGCTGTCGGTTATGTGCCGCAGGACATGCTCTCGCGCGCAACGCTCACCGCATTCGAATCCGTCATGGTCTCCGCGCGCCGCCGCGGCGAGGGCAACGGCAACGCACTGCAGACGACCGCCGAGGTCATGCACCGCCTGGGCATCACGAAGCTGTCGGACCGCATGATTTCGGATATGTCCGGCGGCCAACGTCAGCTCGTGGCCGTCGCGCAGATGCTCGTGCGCTCCCCGCGCATCATGCTTCTCGACGAACCCACCTCCGCCCTCGATCTCCGCCACCAGGTGGAACTGCTGCAGATCATCCAGGACGAGGTCCGCGGCGACGACCGTCAGGCCCTCGTCGCCCTGCACGATCTGAACTTGGCCGCCCGTTTCTGCGACGAGCTGTTGGTGATCAAGGATGGCCAGGCGATTGCCAAGGGCACTCCGGCTGAAGTATTGACCCCGGATTTGCTCGAGCGCGTCTACGGCATTTCCGCCCGCATCATCAACGACGCCGGCGTGCCGATCGTGTGCCCGGTGCTGCGTCTCCCCCGCCACGAGACTCCGACAGACGCGGGTCCGATGGACCCGATCGCGGTCGATGTCGAGAATGCAGATCCCGACGTCATCAACGCCGTCACCTCGGCGCGTGCCTAGACTGTCTGCATGACTGGATACCTGGCCCCCACCAAGAAAGCTCGGGTCGCGGACCTGAAGCAGAAAAAGCGCGACGGCGAGAAGTGGGCGATGCTCACCGCTTACGACTATTCCACCGCCCGCGTCTTCGCCGAGGCCGGCATCGAGTGCATGCTCGTCGGTGACTCCGCTGCCAATGTCGTCTACGGCTATGAGACGACCAACCAGGTCTCCGTCGAGGAGATGACCTACCTCGCCGCCGCAGTCGTCCGCGGTGCTGGCAATGCCCTCGTCGTGGCTGACCTCCCCTTCGGCAGCTACGAGGCCTCCGACGAACAGTGCGTGCGCACAGCCACCGAGATGATCCGCCGCAGTGGCGCCCACATGGTGAAGCTCGAGGGTGGCGTCCGCATCGCCCCGCGCATCAAGGCGCTCAAAAACGCCGGGCTCGCAGTGTGCGCCCACGTCGGATTCACCCCGCAGTCCGTAGACAACTTGAGCGGCTTCAAGGTCCAGGGCCGCGATGAGAGCGCCGACCAGCTCTGGGCCGACACCAACGCGGTCGTCGAAGCGGGCGCGGACATGGTCGTTTTCGAGATGGTCCCGGCTGATCTGGCCAAGGAGATCACCGCCAATTGCCCCGTTCCCACCATCGGCATCGGCGCTGGCCCGGACACGGATGCGCAAGTGCTGGTCTGGCACGACCTGGCCGATTTCCCGGCAGGCGGCCACCGCGCGCGTTTCGTGCGCCAATTCGGTGCGGTCGGCGAGGCACTCAGCGCAGCCGCCGCCGATTACAAGCGCGCCGTCCACGAGGGCGAATTCCCCGCGGACGAGCACACCTTCTAGGGCTTAGACCTGAATTTCGACGTTGTCGATCAGGCGGGTCTCCCCGACCTTCGCGGCGACGAGCAGACGCGCGGGGCCGGTGTAGCCCTCCGGAAGCTCTTCGAGCTCCGGCGTGGTCACGGCGAGGTAGTCGAGCTCGATGCCTTCGGCGGACTCGAGAACCGCCAAGGCATCGTCATAGCTGCCCGTCGCCAATGCGCGGGACAACATCAGCGCAGTGTGGTGCTCTTCCTCGCTCAGGTAGCGGTTGCGTGACGAGAGCGCGAGTCCGCTGTCTTCGCGCACGATCGGGCAGCCGTGAACACGCACCGGCAGGTGCAGGTCCTCGACCATCTGGCGGATGAGAGCTAGCTGCTGGTAATCCTTCTCGCCGAAGAATGCGTCGGTGGCGCCGGTGAGGCGAAACAGCTTGGCCACCACTGTGAGCACACCCGCGAAGTGGGTCGGGCGGGTTGTTCCTTCCAGCACCGATCCGAGCGGCCCCGGGTGGATCGTGGTGCGGGGGCCGTGGGGGTACATCGTCGATACGCTCGGCGCGAAAACCGCTTCGACGCCCTCGGCTTCGAGCTTCGCGATGTCCTCCTCGAGCGTGCGCGGGTAGGCGTCGAGATCCTCTCCCGGCGCGAACTGCAGGGGGTTGACGAAGATGCTCACCACCACCGGATTGCCTAGCTTCTGAGCCTCGCGGACAAGGGAGATATGGCCGCTATGAAGAGCGCCCATCGTGGGGACGAGCGAGACGGCGCCGCTCGCGCCTGCGCAATCAAGCGCCTTCTGAAGCTCCTCAGGAGTCTTGGTCAGTTTCGTCATGCGGCTCAGCGTATCGGTTCAGCGCATCGAGGTGGCCCTCGAGGGCCTTCTCCCCTGACTTGGTGAGGGTGACCCACACCGTGTCTTTCGCACGAGTTGACCCGTATTCGCGGAACCTGGAGACGTAGCCGTGCTCCTCTAAGACGCCGAGCTGCTTGGACAGGGTTGCATCCGACAGATCAGTGATATCCCGCAGCCGCGAGAACTTCATTTCGCGGCGCGTCGTGCCTTCCGTCGCACCGCCAGCGCGCAGCGCCGCACAGATCTTCAGGCGGTTGAGGGGATGAATGACTGGGTCGATCAATGGTACTTCCTCCACGACAGGCCGTAGACCGCGGTCATCGCTGCGGCGGCAATGATTCCCACGACGATGCCGACCGTTGTGTTCCCGTCCGGGTAGTGGTCGGCGTAGACCTGCATTCCGATATACGCGATCGTGTAGAGCACCATGAACGACAGGAACCGCTTCCAGCTCCACGAATTCTCTTCTTGCTGCACGTCCTGCTTCATCGCGGTGCGGACAGTCCGCTTACTGCCAGACTCAAGCACAATCATGAGAACCAGCGAAACGAGAATGACAAGCAGTCCCCATACGTATCCGGCCATCATGATGCCTACACCGAGACCGAAGGTCAGCCCCACGGCAGTCACCATGCCCCACGGGACAGGCACCTGCGCGGCGCGCGCCTCAATATCGCGGACGGCCGCGAGCGATTCATTCACCTCTGTCACATTCATTGCATCTCCCTTGTTTTCCACATAAGAAAGCATGACACTTTCCAATCGAGAAAACAAGTGGAAAATTGAGACTCAGACGTTTGTGCTGGCCACTTGTTATTCATGTTGCTAATGTTTCGATTGTGACTACTAATGATTTCTCCCGTCGCCGCTTCCTGAGCCGTGCCTCCGCCCTTGCCGTCCTCGGCGTCGCCGGCGCCGCCGGAGTCTCTCGCATCCCGTCCGCCGACGCCCAGAACCGTCAACCCATCGGCACCGTCCTCGACTACGCCGCCGGAATCCCGTCCGGCCGCGCCATCAAGGCCGCTGGCCACATGGGTGCCGTCCGCTACGTCTCCCAGCCACGACCCGACTCCGTGAGCTGGATGAAGGCAAAGCCGGTGCGCATCGCTGAGACCCGGGATTTCGCCGCCAACGGGTTGTTCACCGCCTCCGTCTACCAGTTCGGCCGCGCCCAGACCGCCGACTGGCTGATGGGCGCCGCTGGTGCAGCGGTCCACGCCCCGCAGGCGATCCAGCTCCACCGCGCAGCCGGCGGCCCGAACGGCAAACCGATCTACGTCGCCATCGACGACAACCCCACGCGCACGCAGTACACCAACCAGATCCGCCCGTACCTGCGCGCGTTCCAGGCCGCATTGTCTGCGGCCGGTTTGAAGACCGGCGTGTACGGCAACTACAACGTCATCCAGTGGTGCGTGGAGGACGGCATTGCCTCCTACTTCTGGCAGCACGACTGGGGCTCCGGTGGAAAGCTCCACCCGCGCGCGAATATTCACCAGAAGGCCAAGTGGCAGAAGCACATCGAGGGCCACCTGTGCGATATCAACAACGTCTACACCACCGATTGGGGCCAGTGGCAGCCCGGCCGAGCCAGTGCCCCTGCCCCAGCACCGGCAGCGCCAGCGAAGCCGCAGCCTCAGCCGGCACCTGGACCTGCACCCGCTTACCGGATCCCGGAGAACTCCTCGGTGCCGGACTTCTCCTCCAACCCCACTCCGCAGGGCATGTCCTCGGAGGCGCAGAATTTCGCCCGCAATATCAAGCCGGAGGACCTCAGAAACGCCGCGGAATTCGCGCGCCAGTTCATCAAGTAGTCAGCAATGGCATAGGCCAAAGCTAAACCCAGCTATCTGGTTCCAGATAGCTGGGTTTGCGGGCCGAGGGGCGAGGAGGCAGACGCAGCTGTCAGCGAATGCCTAACCCGGGAACTCCCGCGGATCCTTGGACTGGCGATGCCCCTGAACGCGGTCGAGGCGGACGACCTCGTCATCGCTGAGCGCGACGGAAAGGGCGCCGTAGTTCTCCGCCAGACGCTCCGGGTTGGCCGTCTTCGGGATGACGGAGATGCCGTGGGCCAGCAGGTGTGCCAGGGCGACCTGACCCGGGGTGGCGTCGTGGGCCTCGGCGATCTCGGTGATGGCGGGGTCACTGAGGATCTCTCCCCTGCCCAGCGGAGCCCAGGCCTCGGTGAGGATGCTGTGCTTCGCGTGGTGCTCCCGCAGCTGGGGCTGCGTGAAGCCGGTATGGAGCTCCACCTGGTTGACCGCGGGGGCGGTGCCGGTGGCGTCGATGATCTCGTCGAGGGTCTCTTCGTAGAAATTCGCTACACCGACGGAGACGAGGTCGCTGCGGTCGCGGACATCGATCAGCGCGCGGTAGGCATCGACGAATGTGCCGTTTTGTGGCCACGGCCAGTGCACCATGAACAGATCCAGATAGTCGAGACCCAGGCGCTTGAGGGATTCGCCGAAGGCCTCGGCCGCGCGGGGCTGATCGTCGTTCCAGACCTTCGAGGTGACGAAGAGTTCTTCGCGGGTGACGTCGCCGGCGCGGATAGCGTCGATAAGCGCTTGCCCCACGGCTTCCTCGTTGCCATACAAGGAAGCGGTGTCGAAGTGGCGGTAACCGAGCTCGATCGCCCGGCGGATGAGCGCGACCGTGTCGGATGCGGGGCCGTCGAGCTTGTACGTTCCCAGCCCCAGCCGCGGCATGGAGGCGCCGCTGTTCAGCTCAAAGAACTCAGCGCCTGCCATTTAGTTCGCCTCGAGCAAGTCGATGACGAACACGAGGGTGCGGCCGGACAGCGGGTGACCGCCACCTGCCGGGCCGTAGGCCTTCTCCGGCGGAATGGTCAGCTGGCGGCGGCCGCCGACCTTCATGCCCGGGATGCCGTCCTGCCAGCCTTCGATGAGGCCAGCGAGCGGGAATTCTGCTGCTTCGCCGCGGTCCCAGGAGCTGTCGAATTCGTCGCCAGTCTGGTAATCCACGCCCAAGTAGTGGACCTTGACCATGCCACCGGCTTGTGCTTCCTCACCCTCACCGATGACGATGTCTTCGATCACGAGGTCAGTCGGAGCCGGCTCATTCGAGACGTTGATGGTCGGCTTGTCCATAAAAGATTCTCCTTGACATTCGGGGCTGCACGCATGGCTGCGCTGGGCTTCCATACGAAAATGCGACCCCGCCGAAAAGATTACCGGCCCATTATAGGCCCGGTTTCTTCAATCAGCGGAATCGCATTGAGGTGCAGGCGGCGCGTTTCGCACCGCCTTAAAAGCGTATTAACGCTGGTCGCGCGGAACGAACTCGCGCTGCGTCTCGCCGGTGTAAATCTGGCGCGGACGGTTGATCTTGGAGTTCATCGCGAGCTGCTCGCGGTAGTGAGCAATCCAGCCCGGCAGGCGGCCGATGGCGAACAGGACGGTGAAGAAGTCCGTCGGGAAGCCCATCGCGCGGTAGATCAGACCGGTGTAGAAGTCCACGTTCGGGTACAGCTTACGCTCGATGAAGTAGTCATCGTTGAGGGCGATCTCCTCGAGCTCCATCGCCAGGTCGAGCAGGCTGTCGCCGCCCAAGTGCTGCAGCACCTCGTGAGCGGACTCCTTGACGATCGCGGCGCGCGGGTCGTAGTTCTTGTACACGCGGTGGCCGAAGCCCATCAGGCGAACGCCCTTTTCCTTGTTCTTCACGCGGTTCATGAAGTCGGACGCGTCGCCGCCGTTGTTGTTCTGGATGTCCTCGAGCATCTCCAGCACTGCCTGGTTCGCACCGCCGTGCAGCGGACCTGCCAGTGCGTTGATGCCGCCGGCGATGGAGACGAACATATTCGCCTGCGCAGAACCGATCATGCGGACCGTGGAGGTGGAGCAGTTCTGCTCGTGGTCGGCGTGCAGAATGAGCAGCTTGTCCAGAGCCTTGACCACAACCGGGTCGACCTCGTACGGCTCGGTCGGGTAACCGAACATCATGCGCAGGAAGTTCTCGCGCGGGTTCAGAGCGTTGTTCGGGTACATGTACGGCTTGCCCTGGGAAGCGCGGTAGGCGTACGCCGCCAGCATCGGCACCTTGGCCATCAGGCGGACGGTGGCCTTATCCAGCTGCTCTTCGTTCAGCGGGTCCAGCTGGTCCTGGTAGTAGGCGGAGAGGATGTTCACCGAGGAAGCGAGCACTGCCATCGGGTGCGCATCGCGCGGGAAGACGTTGAAAGCGGCCTTGAAGTCCTCGTCCAGCAGGGTGTGGTGGCGGATCTCGGAGTTGAACTTCTCCAGCTCGTCCGCCTTCGGCAGCTCACCGTTGATGAGCAGGTAGGAGACCTCGTTGAAGGTGGCCTTGTTCGCCAGGTCGGCGATGTCGTAGCCGCGGTAGCGCAGAATGCCTGCGTCACCGTCGATATAGGTGATCTTGGACTCAGTCGAACCGGTGGAGACATACCCCGGATCGAAGGTGACTAGGCCGGTCTCGCCTAGGAGGTTGCCTAGGACGAAGCCGTCGTTGCCCTCGGAGGCACGGATGAAGTCCATCTCGTACTCGCCGCCGGGGTAATGCAGTACCGCTTTGTCCTGATTCTCAGAAGCCACAGTGAACCTTTCGCAGAGTCGTTGGGCGGTGCGTGCCCGGCTACAGCGCTATCTCCGTATAAAGCGGAAGACGGCTGCACACATAAGCATGCACCGAAATTGACATGAGACAACTCTATCAGCAGATGTGATTACCGCGACACTGTTTTGTCCGCACACGACTTGCCACAGCTACAGCCCTCCGCCAATCCGGCCGCATAATTCCACCTGACGGGAGTGCCGTTTCAGTTATTGTGAACGGAATAGAAGTTTTAAAGCGATAGTTAAGGGGCATCCATGACCGACTACCCAGCACTTCCCGCAGAGTTCGCTCCCAGCGACGGCCGCTTCGGTTGTGGCCCGTCGAAGGTGCGCCCGGCCCAGATCGAGGCGCTCAGCAAGGGTGCAGCCGCGGTGATGGGCACCTCCCACCGCCAACCGGAGGTCAAGAACCTGGTCGGCCATGTCCGTGAAGGTCTGGCTGAATTGTTCTCCCTTCCGGACGGCTACGAAATCGTGCTTTCGCTGGGTGGCGCGACTGCGTTCTGGGATGCGGCGACTTTCGGCCTGATCGAGAACAAGTCGGCGCACCTCACCTACGGCGAGTTCTCCTCCAAGTTCGCCAAGGCGTCCAAGCAGGCACCGTGGCTCGAGGATCCGGCCATCGTCGAGTCCGAGCCGGGCACCGCACCGGAGCCTGGCGAACTGGACGGCACTGATGCGGACGTCGTGGCATGGGCGCACAATGAGACGTCGACAGGCACGATGGTGCCCGTCACCCGCCCGGACACCGACGCGCTCGTGCTTATCGACGCAACGTCAGGCGCCGGCGGCCTGCCCGTCGATATCTCCCAGACTGATGCGTATTACTTCTCCCCGCAGAAGTCCTTCGCCTCCGATGGCGGCCTGTGGTTGGCTGCGATGAGCCCCGCGGCGATTGAACGCATCGCCAAGATCAAGGAGTCCGGCCGCTTCATCCCGGCATTTTTGGACCTGCAGACGGCAGTGGACAATTCCCGCAAGAACCAGACCTACAACACCCCGGCCGTAGGCACCCTGCTCATGCTCGCCGACCAGGTGAAGTGGATGAACGACAACGGCGGTCTGGACGGCATGGTCAAGCGCACCCGCGCGAATTCCGAGGCCCTGTACTCCTGGGCGGAAAACCACGAGCACGCGACCCCGTTCGTCGCCGATGCCGAGAAGCGCTCCTATGTCGTGGGCACAATCGATTTCGACGATTCCATCGATGCGGCCGAGCTGGCCAAAGCGCTGCGCGCGAACGGCATCATCGACACCGAGCCGTACCGCAAGCTGGGCCGCAACCAGCTGCGCATCGGGATGTTCCCGGCGATCGACACCGAGGACGTGACCAAGCTGACGGGCGCGATCGACTTCATGCTCGGCCAGGGCGTTGGCGCGAAGTAACCGGGTTCAGGGCCTTTCATCGGTTAAAGTGTGTCAGTGAATGACACCGGTGTAAGGAGTTGTGGATGCGCGAGCTCTTTGTAGTTGCAGAAGAATCGACGGATACCGTCTGGGTGCTGCGCACCGAGGACGGCGAGCGATTCCGCATCCCCCGCGCTGATCTCCGCGAGGTAGGCGAGCCGGATCCCGTCCTGTTCGACGCCGAGCGCGATTACACCGACGCCTTCGATAATTCCGCCGAAGAGTACGAGCTCGTCGATGCCGAGCTTGTCGACGAACCGTCGCGCCCCACCTTCACCGTCTATTCCAGCGACGACGAACCGGAAGCGCCCGACACGATCGACACAACAGAAGTAGCCGAAGAAACCGAAGAACCAGCAGCATCTGCAGAGCTCGCAGAGCCAGCTGAACCAGCAGAACCCGCAGAGCCGGTGCGCACCCCGGTCGAGCCGGATCCGCTGTTCGCCACTCCCCTGTCTATGCGTCCGAATGAGATTCAGGCCCGCATCCGTGCGGGCGCGGACGCGGCCGCACTGGCCGAGGAGATGGGCGTGGCTGAAAGCCGCATCGAACCGTACGCGCACCCGGTCCTGCTGGAGCGCGCGCAGGTCGCGGAAGCCGCCAAGCAGTCCCACCCGGTCCGTGATGACGGCACTGCCCCGGACACGCTCTTCGAAGTCCTCGCGCTCGCTTTCGCGGCGCGCGGCCATGTCCTGTCCGAGGCCCACTGGGATGCCGTGCGCGAAGCAGGTGAACCGTGGGTCGTGCGCGTGACGTGGAAGGCCGGCTTGCAGGAGCACAGCGCGGAATGGTTCTTCCGTCGCTCCATGGGCAGCCCCGCCACCACCGAGCCGCGTGACCCGGTCGCAGCGGATCTCATCGACCCCTCGTTTGCCCAGCCGGTACGCTCCCTGTCCGCGCACACGGCATACGAGCCGGAGCCGGAGTACGTGGAAGACGAGGCGTACCCTCAGGACAATATCCCGCACGAAGAAGAGAACCTGTCCGTCACCCAGACCCAGCCGAATGAGTTCGCGGAAGGTGATTTCCTCCAGAATCCGGAGCCGGAGGAGAAACCGCAGAAGCGCCGCCGCAAGGCTGTCACCCCGCACTGGGAAGACGTGCTCTTGGGCGTGCGCACCAATACCAAGCGGCCGAAGTAGAGCTGGGTAGGAACGCGCAATGAGCTATCCCGCAGTGGTGACATTCTGGTACGTCGGCACCGCCAACCCTGCGGCGGTGCTCGAGGCGGAGCCGAAAGCCGACCGGGGCTTCGGCCGCAAACTCTTGTCCCAGCTCAATCCCCGGTGGCCGATCACGCCGATCGGGCAGTTCCCGTTGAACCGTTCCACGAAACCATCAAGGGCAGAGTTCTATATCGCCGGTTATCCGGGCGTGGCTGTGCTGCAGACTTTCGTGGAGGACTGCGGAAAGCTCTCGGACATCTCCCCTGACCTGCTCGCTGCAGTCCCCGCGGATGATGTGTTCGTCTTCGCGGAGGGCACCGGCGACGGTGCTGGTTTCGGCGGCTTCGCGCACTTCCACGGTGAGGAGGTCTCCCGCAGTCTGTGCGCCACGCGCACCGCTTTGATGGAGGATCTCGGCCTGCCGGAGCCTTTCGAGGCGCCCTATTGGGCGGGCGAGCGCGCTGAACAAATCGGCGGTATTTCGCTGCCTTTCGAACCGGTAGATCTCATGCACGCCGCGGAGACCGCGTGGCTCGGGGTCGATGTCTCCCCGGACGGCCCCGATATCAATGTGGTGGGCTATGCCGTCGACGGTCGCCCGGAACCGAAGGTGGAGCCGCGCAAACCGGAGACCAAAAATGTCGCGGAGGTCGCTGCGAAATTCTCGAGCCCGAGCGCGGACTACGACGATTATGAGGAGACCGCTGACGACGAGCAAGGCGGCGAATTCGCTCAGTTCGCCGATGCCTCAGCCGCGGCAGCCCGCCGGATTGGACGAGGTCTGAAGCGCCGCTGGCGCGACCTCAAGGACGCCGTGGTGGAACGGATCCGTCACTCAGACCGCTGAAAGCTCAACGACCGGTCGCGCTCGTAGAACGCGATCGCGGCGGAGGTGGCCACGTTCAGCGAGTCGGTGCCATTCGCCATGGGGATGCGGGCACGGATATCAGTGGCACGCATGGCGTGCTCCGTCAGTCCGGGGCCCTCGCCGCCGACGAGGAGGGCGACTTTCTCATAGGGGGCGCCGGTGTCGTCGATAAGCGCGTTGGCGAGATGCTCGGCCTTGTCGTCGGGGGTGAGCGACACTAGGCGGAAGCCCGCTTCGCGCAGTTGCTCAAGCGAGCGCTGCCAGGTGGTCACCGTGCCCTCGAGGTGCGCGAACGGCAGGCGCAGCACATGCCCCATAGACACGCGCACGCTGCGGCGGTACAGCGGATCTGCCGTGCCAGCGCCGAGCAGCACGCCGTCGACGCCCATTCCTGCGGCATTGCGGAAGATCGCGCCGATATTCTCGTGATCACCGACGCCTTCGAGCACGACAAGGGTGCGTGAATCAAGGAGCTTATCGACGTCGCGTTCCGGCGCGCGGTCCGCCACCGCGATGATTCCGCGGTGCATGTCGTACCCAGCGACCTCGGCGAGCAGCTCGCGGGTGACCACGTAGACGGGAACGTCGATAGGCGGCAAGCCTTCTTCCTCGCGCTGGGCGAAGAATGTGTTGAGCTTCTTCTCAAAGCCGACGACGCAGCGCAGCGGGTAGCGCGAATCGATCACGCGCCCGCCGACGAGCGGTCCTTCCCCGAAAACGAGGCCTTTCGCGTTGTCCATGGTTTTGAGATCGCGGACATCGTCGAGACGCGGATCGGCAGGATCGGTGATGTGAATCATGGCGGTTAGGAAATGGCAGACATGATCGGGTCCATGGCGAAGAACACCACGAAGAGCGCGGAGATCAGCCACATCAACCAGTGCACGTCCTTCGCCTTGCCGGCGAAGACAGAGAACAGTGCGAAGGTGATGAAGCCGATGCCGATGCCGTCGGCGATGGAGTACGTGAACGGCATAGCCACGATGGTGAGGAAGGACGGCAGAGCGATGTGGAACTTAGTCCAGTCGATCTCGCTGACCTGCATCATCATGAGGGCACCGACGATGACCAGCACTGGTGCGGCGGCCTCGATCGGCACGATCTCGTAGAGCGGGGTGAAAAACATCGCGGCGAGGAAGAGCAGGCCGGTGACGATATTGGCCAGGCCGGTACGCGCGCCGTCGGCGATGCCCGCAGACGAGTCGACGAAGACCGTGGCGGACGACGCGGAGCCCGCGCCGCCGACGACAGCGCCGAGGCCCTCGACAACGAGCGCCTTCTTCATCTCCGGCAGCTCGCCTTTCTCATCGGTCAGGCCAGCCTGGCGGCCGAGCGCGGTCATCGTGCCCATGGCGTCGAAGAAGTTGGCCAGCACCAGGGTGAACACCAGCAGGGATGCGGTGACGACACCGATATTGGTGAAGGCGCCGACAATGTCGACTGCACCGACGATGGAGAGGTCCGGGATGCCGCCGAAGGAGTCCGGCAGGCTCGGCACGGCGAGGTTCCAGCCGGTCGGACCGTTATCGGCCGCGGAGCCGGCGCCGGTGACAGCTTCCACAATCAGGGCGATGATCGTGTTGATCACGATGCCGATGAACAGGCCGCCCGGGATCTGGCGGGAAACCATGAAGCCACAGATGAACAGACCGAGAATGAACACGAGCGTCGGCCACGACGCAATGGAGCCGTTGATACCCAGCTGGACTGGGACCGTGGTCATCGCCGCGTCAGGGATGCGGCGGACGAAGCCGGCGTCGACGAAGCCGATCAGGGAGATGAACATGCCGATGCCCACGCCGATCGCGGCCTTCATCGACGGCGGGATCGCACGGAAGACGGCAGTGCGGAAGCCGGAGATGGCCAGCAACACGATGATGATGCCGTCGACGACCACCAGGCCCATCGCCTGCGCCCAGGTCAGTCCCTCCATGCCCACCAGCGTGACGGCGACGAGCGTGTTAAGGCCCAAGCCGGCGGCGATGCCGAACGGGTAATTGGCGATGGCGCCGAACAAGATACACATCACACCGGCCACCAATGCCGTTGCGGCAGCGACCTGCGGGATGCCCAGCACGGTGCCCGCGGAATCCTCACTCGTACCCAGGATCAGCGGGTTGAGCAGGACGATATACGCCATGGCGAAGAATGTGACCACGCCGGCGCGCACCTCGCGGCCCACCGAGGAGCCACGCTCAGAAATGTGGAAGAAACGGTCGAGGCCGGAGATCTCCCCCGCCTCATTGGGTGTCTCGGTCACTTTTGTGGAGCCGGACGGATTCGTGGTGTCACTCACTGTGATTCCCCTGACGTTTGCATGTCAATAACGGCAATAGCGTCCCACTCACAGCGCGAAAATCAAAATGGTGCGGACGGGGAATCGGGCAGAACTGGAACTAATACAGGGGTTTTTCGTCGTCGAAAAGCGCACTGCTCGGCGTGACGTCCTCGCTGTCGACCTTGGTCTCGGAGTGCGCTCCGCAGCCGTACACGGCGGAAACAACGTGGCCGTCCGCGGAGTACTCATTGGCGCAGATGCCGAAATTCTTGCCCACTGGTTCCGCCGCCGGGATATAGAACGCGCAGGTCTTGCACTGCAGCGCCGCCTGGGAGGCATGGTCCGAATTGGGCCCGAATTCGCCGCGCCTCCACCGCTGCTTCGCCGCCTTCAACCCCGTGGTGGTCAGGTACTGCTTCGTCTCCCGTCCGATGAAGACCACTGCGTCTTTGGAGAAGGAGTCATCGGTCAGGCGCTCGTCGTCCGGAGCCGGCTCCATGAGATCGCCCGGGCCGAGGTCGCCGGGGCGAAGACGCTCGGTGTACGGCACCCAGTCCGGGGCCTGCAACGCATCGCCCGACGGCGCAGGCACGAGCGCGACCTCGTTGACAGTGATGTAGTCGGAGCCAGTCGCGCATGCGAGGACCGCATTCCATTCCCATCCCGAATAGCCGGGCACGTCCGCCTCGAAGCGGTGGGTGGCTACATTCGCGCTCAGTCCGACAACACCGATGTGGTCGCCGACTGCGCCTTGGTCGAGCTCGAGCAACGCTTCGCGCGCGGTCGTCACCGCTTTGTCGCCGAGCAGCGGTCCTGCTTTCTTGTCGTTTCTTCTCCGGGGCACGCACCCCATTATGGCTGACACTGTTGCAAGATAGACCCTATGGTCCAATTCCCCCACGCCGCCGCGTTGCTGTCGTCCATCTCCGCCGTGTCCGCGGTCGCCCTTCTCGTCGGGTGCAGCGCCGAGGGCAGCTCGACGGCTGCGCAGCAGAAAACGGAAGGCACGGAGATGCTCACCGTCTCCATCAACGAGACGCTCCCCTTCGACGACTCAAGCTTCACCCAGGGCCTCGAAGTCGCGCCGGACGGCACGCTGTACGTCGCCACCGGCATGAACGGCGAATCGCGCATCTACCGCACCACAACCGAGGGCAAAGAGCTAGCCAGCCAGGATCTCGCGCCGGAATTCTTCGGCGAAGGCATCACGCGCGTCGGCGACCACTTGTGGCAATTGACCTGGCAGAGCAACACCGCGATCAAGCGCGACGCAGAGACGCTCGACGAGCTCGAGCGCACTTCCTTCGAGGGCGAAGGGTGGGGCCTGTGCCACCGCCAGGACGCAGGGGAGGTGATCTTCTCTGACGGAACGGCCGAATTGCGGCGCATGGATCCGGACACGCTCACCGAGCGCGAGCGCTTCACCGTCACCCGCGACGGTCAGCCGCTCGAGGGCATCAACGAGCTCGAGTGCGTCGGCGACGATATTTACGCCAATATTTTCACCACGACGGACATCGTGCGCATCGACGCGAAGACAGGAAAGGTCGAGGCGCTTATCGACGCCTCCGGCCTCCCCAACAACGCCTCCCCCGACCCGAACCATGTGTTGAACGGGATCGCCCATATCCCAGACAGCGACAATGAGTTCTTCCTCACGGGCAAACGCTGGCCTGACATGTACCGGGTCACCTTCGAACCGAAATAGGGGCGCTTGCCTACCTGCCGGTTAGACTGCTTAGTCATGGTCGAAAGCAAGGCAGGAACGTCGAAGACCACGTGGACACCCGCGTGGACGGTCACAGCAATCACTGTCGCGGTGATCGCCATTGTCGCTGGCCTCTATTTTTTCCTGAACTGGCAGGAGAACCGCCCCGCCACCCCACCAGCTGAGCTCGAGGTCGCGGCCACGACTGACGGGGCCGATAACGAGCAGGAGGTCTCCTCCACCCCGTTCAGCGTCTGCGAATTCGGCGCCGAGTGCCCGGAAGGCGAAGTCACCCGGATCAGCGCCGAGGGCGCTGAGAATATCCGTCTCACCGTGCCCGACGAAGTCTCTCAGCAGCAATGGACGGTGCTCAGCATTTACGACGACCCGGCCGCGAATACTGAGCGCACCTTCACACCGGGCGAAGCCACCGAAGTGGATATTCCCGTGACCACCCAGCATGACGGCAACGACACCAATCTCGTTGTCATGGAAGTCTCTGCCCTGCTCATCGGTGCAGACGATAAAGGCGAAGAAACCCCCGTCATGGCCACATGGGCGTTCACGACGGAGGCTGAATAAGAACGAGTTTTAAAGCTCTACGCTTAGGCGTCGAGCTCCTTGGCCACTGCGCGGAGAATCTCCGCGATCTGGCGGGACTCCTTGCGCTCCGGGTAGCGGCCTGCGTCGAGCGCCGGCTGCACCTGAGTCTCAAGCATGGACATCACATCTGCGAGCATGCTGCCCAGCTCCTCCGGCTTGCGGCGGTGCACCGGGCGGCGGCGCGGCTCGTCGAGCACCTTCACGCGCAGCGCCTGCGGCCCGCGACGCCCTGCGGCGAAATCGAATTCGATTCGCTGTCCCGGGAAGAGCTCGTCGACGCCGTCGGGCAGCACGTTCTTGCCCACGTAGACGTCCTCGTCCCCTGGGTTAGAAGCGAAGCCGAAGCCCTTCTCGGCATCGAACCACTTCACTTTTCCTACTGGCATGCGCGATCACCACCGATAATCGAAAGAATTCAAAGAGTTCAGTGTAGCGCGACGGCCCCCAACCGCCTAGTCGCCCGATCGGCGACACGCCAATGGTAACGATTGTGCGGTACGTCACGAAAACACCTTTTTTGCAGGTGAAGGCCCCCAAGCTCCAGATCCTGCGAGTCACACTTTTCACATGCATCACAAATCGTGCCGAGAACGTGACTCAATCGTTATAAACGGTTACAGTTCTTGCCATGCCCCTAGACGGGCGTGACCTTTAACGATGCCAGCCACGTTCAGTTTTGTCCGGCTGGCATGAAAACCGATGAAAGTACACAAGTACATAGGACAAAAGCGGGGGACCCACCCAGCACCGCACGAAGAACGCGCGTGCACCGCGGAAGAAATCCGCTTGGGGTGAAGCCGCCGACGATGCGGCCAGGTGTGTGAAAGACCTCAGCCTGAACCCGACAGCTCACCTCGCAGACGTACAACAAGAGAGGAAACAGCCCAACATGGGACGTCACAGCAAGCAGAACCGTAACCTGACCACCAAGGCCGTCGCTGGCGCTACCGCTGCCCTGGCCACCACCGCCCTGATCAGCCCGATCGCTTCCGCTGCCCCGGATTCCGACTGGGACCGTCTCGCACAGTGCGAGGCTGGCGGCAACTGGCACATCAACACCGGCAACGGCTACTACGGCGGCCTGCAGTTCAACGCAGGCACCTGGCGTGCTTACGGCGGCGGCGAGTTCGCTGCCCTGCCGCACCAGGCAACCCGCGAGCAGCAGATCGCTGTCGCTGAGCGCACCCTCGCCGGCCAGGGCTGGGGCGCATGGCCGGCATGCTCCGCTCGCCTGGGCCTGCGTTCCGCTCCGACCCCGCGCAACGTCTCCGCTAACAAGCCGGCACCGAAGCCGAAGCCGGCTGCTGCTCCGAAGCCGAAGCCTGCCCCGAAGCCGGCCGCTAAGAAGAGCACCGAGCTCGAGGTCGACGCGGTGTACACCTCCATCACCCGCGAGCTGAACAACCGCGGCATCGCCGTCCCGGCGCGCGTCACCGCAACCTACAAGGCCAACCGCAACGACTACAACGCGTTCTACCTGGCTAACAAGACCCTGATCGACGCTGTTCTCGCTGGCGACACCCAGGGCATCGCTTCCGCGGCCCAGGCCAATTTCAACGACTACGTCTCCGGCCTGCAGCAGCAGTACGCCGCCCGCTAATCAGATTTAGCGCGCCGACACTAAAGAGCGCCCGCCCCGCTTTGGGGCGAGCGCTCTTTTTCTATGCAGAATCAGCCTTATTCCGCGGCGCCTTTCACCACGGTGATCTGCCAACCGGCATTCTGGTTCTGCACGAAGTCCTTCACGCCGTGGCCGTTGTCGGCGGCCCACTGCGGGATGGATTCAGTTGCCTGGGTGCAGTCGAAGTCGATGATGAGCTCTTCGCCGGAGTTGAGCTCCGACATCGCCTGCTTTGCCTCGATGAGCGGGAACGGGCAGACATCGCCGAGGGTGTCGAGGATGTAGCGGCCCTCCCCCAGCGGACGCGCCGTGGTGTCCTGCTTCGGCTTCGTCTTCAGACCGACACCGCTGGACGCGGAGACGATATTGAACTTCGGCGCCTCCTCGACCTCGGACTGGCGGGGCTCAACGCCCGCGAGCTGCGGCTCGCTAATGGATTCATCGGTGGTGTACACGCCAGAATCCTGGGCAGCACCCTGCTTCACCCCGGACGGCTTCAGCCACAGCTTCGCACCGACGAAGACACCGAGGGCGATGAACGCCATTGCGACCCAGCCCTGGTAGCTGAACAGGGAGGTCTGCACCATTCCGTTGCCGACGGTGCAGCCGCCGGCCAGGGATGCGCCGACACCCATGCCGATACCACCGATAATCGCGCGGACGGACGTGCGGCCGTCAGGAACGCGGATACGGAATTCGCCGGCGACCTTCGCGGCGATGTAGGAGCCGACAAGGATGCCCAGGACCAGCAGGGTGCCCCAGTTGAGGAATTTCCCTTCACCGGTGGTGATGTAGCTCATCAGGTGAGCCGACGGAGTGGTGATGCCCAGGCCGTCGTTGCGGCCGGTCGCCGCGGACAGCGGCCATGCCAGGACGCCGAGCAGACCGACGACAGCACCAGCGGTATACGGGTGCAGCGGCTTGCGGTACCACGGCTGCTCCAGAGTCACCTTCGGCTTTGCGGCATCACGGGCAAGGTAGCGCTGCGCAATGAAAGCGGTCGCGAGCGCGAACGGGATCGCAAACCACCAGGCTGACACGCCTAGGGTCTGCGGCAGTGTCGTCCACCCGGTGTCCCATTCCTTCAGCTTGTCATTGAAGCCCGACAGGAAGCCGCTCTTCATCGCGGCGGCGGACAGGCCGTAAAACAACAACGCGAACCACGAGCCGACCAGACCTTCGCCGGAGCGGTACCACGTACCCGATGCGCAGCCGCCGGCGAGAATGATCGCCAACCCGAAGATGAAGCCGCCGAGCGCCACAGCGAGCGGCGCGAAGGTGCGGTACTCCGGCGTAATGACGCCCAGCGATGTGAGCGCCGCGAGGCCGATCGCGTGGACAGCGATAACGATGAAGAACGCGACGAGACCGCGGCCCTGCTTTTGCAGGAAGACATCGCGCAGCATGCCCGTCACGCAGAATCGGCCGCGCTGCATGACGATGCCGAGCGCCGCGCCGACCGCCAAGCCGGTCAGAATCATGGGAACCTCCAGTGCTTCAATTAAGCCGTTAAAAACACTGGGGAGTCTACAATCTATGAACCAGTTAGTCTATAAATCATTCACCAGTAACAAACCGATCAGTCTATTCGTATTAGCAAAATAAAACCGCGCAACGCCTCCCTATAGAAGCGTTACGCGGCGAAAAGCTACAGCGAATTACTGCGCGGTGTTGATGCGCAGCGTGTTGTGCACGTAGCCGGTCTCCTCCCACGGACGGGGCAGGACCGTGTCATTGCCGAAGGGGCTGTTCGCACCCGTGAGCTTGGAGGAAATCTCCGTCACCGGGTGGCCATTACCCGGGGTGTGCGCAGGCCACGCCGGGTTGATCTGGGTGATGTTCTCGAGGTCTTTAGCCATAAGGCCTATTCTTTCACGTCAGCGCCCAAAACGCACGTAAACTCACCCCCGCAATGAATTCCTTCACCCGTTCGCTCACCACACTCGACGACGCCGCGCTGCGCCGCCTCATCGACGCACGCCCCGACGCGTTCTTTCCTGCGCCTCCACAGGTCGCCTCGCTCGCTACGCGCCTTGCGCTTCCCGGGTCGATTGCACGAGCTTTACGACGCCTCACCGCCCCCGACCTGGCACTTCTCGAACGTCTCGCTGATGCCGGGGCGGAATTCAACCCATATGACGCCACCGCGCATGCCGGTGATGGGAAGCTCGATAACCTTCGCGCCCACGCGCTCGTCTTCGGCGACGACAATGAGCTCCGCATCGCACCGGGGGTACTCAGCGCTGTCCCCGCCGGCTGGCGCGTGACCGATCCGGTGCCGGAGAACCTCGACGAGCTCATGGCAGATATCTCCTCCCCCGAACGCAAGGTGCTGGAAACACTCGCCACCAACGGCGGCGTGGGCACCACGAAGGCTGCTGCACCGGATGCGGCCCCGGATACGCCCATCGCCACGCTCATCGCGAAGGGTCTGCTCGTCCGCGTCGACTCCAATACGGTCCGTCTCCCCCGCCCCGTCCGCGACGTGCTCCGCGGCCACCCGGCCCGGACGTTCCCGATGTCAGAGCCACCTGTGCCTGAGATCGATCAGGACACAGTAGACACCGCCGCCGCGACGCAGGGGCTGGATGCTGTCCGGCAGCTCCGCCAGTTGATCACTTCGCTGTTATCGGAGCCCATCGCACTGAACAAAGACGGCAGCGTGGGAGTGCGCGCCCAAGCGAACTTACGCAAAGAGCTCGGCTTCGACCCAGCGCTCTTGATCACCATCGGCGAGTCCGCGGGACTGATCGGCCGCGGCAATGTCGACGACACCGATGTCCTCGCCGCCACGAAGGACGCCCTCACATGGCTGGACGCAACCCTGCCCGACCAATGGGCGATCCTGCTCGCCGGATGGGCCGCCTCCCCGTGGCGGACTGATGAAGACGAAAAGCTCCTCTCCCCAGACATGCACTCCCCCGACACCCGCGGGGCGCGCCTGACGATCCTGCGCCATCACGGCGACACCGAGCGTCTCTTCTATTTCGCTCCCCTGCCAGCCTCGCAATTGCCGCCGTCCTTCATCAACACCACCATCCACGAAGCCCACTTCGTGGGCGCGCTCGATTCGACTCCTGCAGCATCGACACCGCTGGCGGCGCTTCTCGACGGCGCCGATATCGCTGCCGCGACCCGCGAACTCGTGCCCACCCCGGTGGACACTCTCATCGCGCAGGCCGACATGACGGTGCTCGCACCCGGCCCACTCGAACCGGAAATGGGCGCATTCCTCGAACGCATCGCGGACCTTGAATCTCCCGGCGTGGCCAGCGTCTGGCGCATCACCGACGCGTCCGTGCGCCGCGGCCTCGATGCGGGGCTTACAGCAGAGGAAATCCACGCCTGGCTGAATGACCATGTCATGGGCGAGGTTCCCCAGGGCATTGCATTCCTCATCGACGACACCGCCCGCACCCACGGTTCCATCCGGGCGGGGTCTGCGATGAGCTATCTCCGCAGCGCGGACCCTGCGCTCATCACGACGGCGGCGGAAAAACTCAGCGGAATCATCCGCCCCCTGGCACCGACCGTCGCAGTGTCCCAGCTACCTTTACCTAAACTCATGGAGGCTCTTCGCAAGGCGGGCCTGCAGCCCACCGCAGAAGACGAAACGGGCGCGCAGCTGAACATGGCGCCCGAGCCAGCGCTGGTTCCCGCTACTCCTTCTCACCTACCGCGGCCGACCGCGGTCACCGACGAGCAGGCCGAACAGATTATCGCGCGCCTGCGCTCGGAGAGCACCAGCGCGGAGCCCGCGCCGCCGGCCGCCGGGGACACCATCGAGACACTGCGCGCCGCCGCGCGCGGCAAGCGCCAGGTCACGCTGGGCTACGTGGATAAGAACGGCCGCGGGAAGACACTCACCGCCTGGCCTTTGTCGGTATCTGCCGGGCAGGTCGACGCGCATGTTCCGGCCACCGACTCGGTGGTGCGCATCGCTTTGCCGCGCATCACCAAAGTCGTGATGGCCTAGCGGCTGACCCGCTCGAGCACCTCCAGCACGTGCTCGTAGTCTTTGCCGGTGGCGGCAGTCAACCCCAGCTCGCACGTGCGGTTGGAAGACGCGTGGCATTGGGAGTCGAATTCGGCGACTTCCTCCGCCTCGCGCTTGGTGGCAGCGCGAGTGAGCTCCGGGTGCAACATGCCGCGGTCGCCGGCGTAGCCGCAGCAGTTCCACTCCGGCGGCACGTTGACCTCGTCGGCGGCGGCAGCGGCGACTTGGGAGAGGCCGTCGATAAGCGAAAGGTGCGTCGCAGAGCACGTCGGGTGCAGCGTGATCGAATCGACCTTCTTTGCAACTTCGAGCTTGTCCACCACCTTGTCGCGCACGAATGCAACTGCATCGATGACAGTGATGCCGATGGTCTCAGCCATGTCCTGGAAGCCGTGGGTGCAGCTGGTGGCATCAACGATGACTGGCAGACGGCCGCCGTCGGTAGCGGCGATGAGCTCGTCGTTCACGCGGCGCTGCATGATATCGTGGCCGGTCGCCATGCCTTTCGACGCCCACGGGGTGCCACAGCACATCCCGTCGATACCGTCGGGCACGACGAGGGAGAGCCCGGCGCGCTCAACCAGTTTCGCGAATGCGGCGGATGCGCCAATGCCCTCGCCCTGCGGACCGAACATGGAGTTCACGCAGGCAGGAACGAATACGCCGACGGGTTCGGCGTTCGGGTCGCCGATGCGCGTGCCGAAGGCCTTGGAACGGGAAGTACCTCCCTTGGTCAGCTCCGGGCGGTACGACGGCACGGTGTCCTCGCCGACGAGCGCGCGGGCGACATCAGTGACCTTCTCCACCAGCGATGCGGGCAGGTAATGCGCGCCGGTCAGTGCGGTGGAGGCGAGTTTATTGCCCGGTCCCCATGCCTTCGCGGCGGCCGCCCAGCCAGCCGATTCGACCGCGCCGGCCTGGCCGCGACGCAGTGACTTGATGAACTTGCCGGTGTCGATACCCACCGGGCACGCAGTCACGCACATAGAGTCGACGGCGCAGGTATCGATGCCCTCGTACTGGTACTCGGCGTCAATGTGCTTGACCAGCTCGGTATTGCCTTCCTGGATCGCCTTCGCGCGGGCGCGGCGAACAACGATGCGCTGGCGCGGCGTCATGGTGAGATCGCGCGAGGGACACACCGGTTCGCAGTAGCCGCATTCCACGCACGAGTCGATCTCGTCTTCGACCAGCGGGTTGAGCTTGAAATTCTTCATGTGCTCGCGGTCGTCGTCGGTGATGATCACGCCCGGGTTCATCACCCCGCGCGGGTCGGCAGCGTGCTTGAGCTCCACCATGACCTCGTAGAGCTCATCGCCGTACTGGCGGCGCACATACGGCGCCATGACACGGCCGGTGCCGTGCTCGGCCTTGAGGTTTCCTCCCGCGCCGAGCACGAGATCCACCATCGCCTCATTGAACCCGTCGTAGCGGCCCAAGTTCTCATCGCCCTCGAAACGGTCCGTAATGAGGAAGTGGATATTGCCGTCCTTGGCATGACCGAAGATGACGGCATCGTCGTAGGAGTATTCGTCAAACAGCCCCTGCAGCCCGCCGCAGGTGTCGGCCAGGTCCTCGACCGGCACGGCGATGTCCTCGAGAAGTGCCGTCGTGCCGGACGGGCGCGCCTCCGCGACTTGGGCGTAGAGGCCCTTGCGGAAGGCCCACGCCTTCGCCGCTTGTTTCGGGTCGGTGGAGAATTCCGCAGGCGTGGCCAGATCCAGCTCGCCCAAGAGCTTCGCGCCGGCACGCTCGTACTCGCGCAGCTGCTCTTCTTCGTTCGCGTGGTACTCGATCAGCAGCGCCGCGTGCTGGTCCAGCTCGAAGCCGGTGATCTGTTCCGGCACGGAGTCAAAGCCGCGGCCGACGGCAATGGAGCGGGAATCCATCAGCTCGAGCGTGGCCGCCTTCGAATCGAATAACGCGGGCAGCGAACGGGTCGCGGCGTCGATCGTCGGGTACACCGCGATCGTGGTGGTCTTCAGCTTCGGCACCTCGACCGTGCGCAGCACCGCCTCAGCGATGAACGCGAGCGTGCCCTCGGACGCGACGAGCAGGTGCGTGAAAATCTCCAGCGGCGACTCGTAGTCGAGGAACGCGTTGAGCGAGTAACCCATCGTGTTCTTCAGCGCGAAGTGCTGCTCGATCTTCTTCACGGATTCCGCGTTGCCGCGCACGCGGCGCTTCAATTGCTCGAGCTTATCGACGAGCCCCGGTTCCTCCCGTTTGAACTGCGCCTCCGCATCCGCATGCGCGGTGTCAATGACGGTGCCGGACGGCAGCACGAACGTCAGGGATTCAAGGGTGTTGTAGGTGTTGTACAGCGTGCCGCACGCCATGCCGGAGGAGTTGTTGGAGATCACGCCGCCCAAGGTCGCCGCACCTTCGGAAGCAGGATCGGGGCCGAGCTTCCGGCCGTACGGTGCGAGGTGCGCATTGACCTGGCGCACCGTCGAACCGGGCTGCACCCGCACGCGTTTACCGGCATCGAGAACCTCGACGCCGCGGAAGTGCTTGCGGACGTCGACAAGCATGCCCCCTCCCCCGGCCTGCCCGGACAGCGACGTGCCGCCCGCACGCAGCACGACCGGCGTGCCGGAGGAGATCGACGCGCGGAAGGCTGCGGCGACGTCGCTGGCGTTGCGCGCCTCCGCCACCACCTGCGGGGTGTAGAGGAAGTGCGAGGCATCGTGCGCGTATTTGATGCGATCGATCTGGCGGGTGGAAATCGTCTGGTCGGAGCCTAATTCGCGGACCAGGTGCGCGGCTGGGGAGGTGATTGTTGCAGTCATAGTCTCATGCTATCCCGATCGAGTGCTCCAAACTTTTTCCGCTCTCCCCATTGACAGATTGTTGCGTTTATACAACACTTAATTGTGTGGCAGCACGAAAACAACCGAAGAGTCCGATTCACAATCGGGTTCGCGTCTTGAGGACGGAGCGCGACATGTCGCGAAACCAACTCGCCGAGCTCATCGACGTGAACCCGCAGACCATCGGCGCTTTGGAGCGCGGCGACCACTCCCCCAGCCTCGACCTCGCCTTCCGCGTCTGCGAGGTATTCGACCTCCCCGTCGAGGCCGTGTTCTCCCGCACCGAATTCGCCCCTATGTCGAAGGAGCTGTACCCGAAATGAAACGCCTCGACCGCGAGAGAAAAACGAAGACTCTGATCTTTGTTTTCTTTTTCTTCATGCTCGCTTTCATCGTCTGCACCGCTCTCCAGCCGATACTGCGCCAATGGTGGCTGTCCACCCTATCGATTACTTTCGTCGTGATCAGCATGATCGCGTGGGCGCAGATCAGAGCGGAGAACGGAAACGCCGACAGTGTCCCAGAAGACCAGCTCGACGAGTACGAGCGCAGCGTGCTGGACACCTGGCGCAAGCGCGCGATGAAGGTGTTCGCCCTGCTCAACGGAATCGGCGGCTTCACCTTCATGCTTCTCGGCGAGCGGCTTGACACACCGGGCAGCACGGCCCTCTTAGCCGCCGGTTATTTCATGCTGTTCACTTTCCTTATCGTCTACCCACTGCCCATGATCGGCTACGCCATCACCTTCAACCGCAAGGAGGACTGAAAATGACCACTCTTGACATTAGAGACCTGCACAAACGCTTCGGCGATACCCAGGCGCTGGACGGGATGAGCTTCTCCGTCGGCGACGGTGAGCTCTACGGCTTCGTCGGCTCCAACGGCGCCGGCAAGTCCACCACCATGCGCATCGCGCTCGGCGTGCTCGAGGCCGATTCCGGCGAAGTCCTCCTCGACGGCACCCCGCTTGACGACGCCACGCGACGCCGCATCGGCTACATGCCGGAAGAGCGCGGTCTCTACGGCAAGGAGAAAGTCCTCGACCAACTGGTCTTTTTGGCTCAGCTCCACGGTGTGGACAAGGCCGCCGCGAAAAAGCGCGGCGAGGAGCTCCTGGGTGAGCTCGGGCTCGGTGAACGCACGAACGACAAGCTTGACGATCTCTCGCTGGGCAACCAGCAGCGCGTCCAGCTCGCCGCCAGCTTGATCCACGACCCGGACATCCTCATCCTCGACGAGCCGTTCTCCGGCCTCGACCCCGTCGCTGTGGACGTCATGAGCACCATGCTCACCGACCACGCCCGCAATGGTGTCCCCGTCGTTTTCTCATCGCACCAGCTCGACCTCGTCCAGCGCCTGTGCGACCGCGTCGGCATCGTCACCCGCGGCCGCATGGTCGCCGAAGGCACCGTCGACGAGCTCCGCACCCACGGCCCTGTCCGCTACAAAGTCGGCACCACGGCCCGCGGATGGTTCCCGGAGGGCACGACGCTTATCGACGACGCCCCGGACCACGTCATCCTCGAGACCTCTTCCACCGGCAACGATCAGCACATCCTCCGCGCGGCCCTCGCCGCCGGCGATGTCCATGAATTCACCCGCGTTGTCCCCGACCTGACCGACCTGTTCAAGGAGGTTGTGAAGTAATGACCACGAGCACCTATTCCCCGCTCCACACCGTCCTCACCACCGCTAAGCGCGAGATCCAGATCCTCTTCAGCAAGAAATCCGTGATCATCACCTTGCTGATCATGATGCTCGCCATCATCGGCTTGATCGGTTTCGCAGCCTGGCAGAAAGACAAGAGCGACTCTAAGGATCCCACCACTGTCGCCGTCGTCGGCGTTGAAAGCCAGACTTTTGAAGGCACCACCTTCGAACCGCGCGAAGCCGCCGACCGCGCTGAAGCTGAGCAGCTCGTGCGCGACGGTGAGGTGGACACCGCACTCGTTGTCGAAGGCGACACCTGGCAGGTCATCAGCGACGGCTTCCCCAAACCCGAAGTTGTCGCCGACGTTAACGGCACCGCCGACGGAGTCGCTCAAACCACCGCGTTAGAAAAGCTCGGGATCTCGCCGGAAGAATTCGCAGCTGCCAGCCCGAATGTTGAGGTCGTGCCGGTGGACATCGCCGATTTGGACGCTGGCAAGGACGATGCCGAGTCTGAGCAGGACTTCATCAAACTACTCACTACGTTCGTACTGTTGATGGCCATCGTCTTCATGGTGATCACATTCGCCGCGCAGGTGGGCAGCCGCGTGACGGAGGAAAAATCCTCCCGCGTTGTCGAGCTCGTCCTCGCCGCGGTGCGCCCGCTCGACTTCCTCGCGGGCAAGATTCTGGGCAACCTCGTCTTCGGTTTCGTGTCCACAGCCGTCCTCGTCGCCGCCGCTGGGATCAGCCTGAAGGTGACGGGGCTGCTAAAGGATGTCGACATCGCATGGTCGATTCTTCCCATCATGCTCCTCTCATACGTCCTGGCCATGCTCTTCTTCGGAGGGCTTTACGCCGCCGCCGGCGCGATGGTGCAGCGTACTGAGGACCTCCAGTCCACTCAGATGCCAGTCCTGCTGTTGATCATCGCCAGCGCCTATATCCCCGCCTTCGGGTGGATGAACACCGGAGCGACCTGGATGCAGGTAGCTAGCTGGATCCCGCCGGTGTCGATTTTCGCTGCACCGCTGTCCTACGCAGCCGGCGATTTCACCGCACTCCAGCTCGCAGGTTCGCTGGCCATCGCCACCATCGCGACCCTCGCGGTCATCTGGGTCACCGCACGCATCTACCGCCGTTCCATCCTGAATAACGGCAAGACCACCAAGTGGTCGGAGGCGCTGAAGGGCTAACCCTCCTCCACCTTGACGTCAAAGACAGAATGAAGCCGGGTCCCATTCGGGGCCCGGCTTCTCGTCTGCCAACAATTACTTGGAGGCTGTCTCCGGCTGAGTCGCAGCCTCGTCCTTCGGCTGCGGCGTCTTTCCACGGTTGATCGCCTCGCCGAGAGCACCAGCGATGGACGCTTCGCCGCACAGGCCCGGGATGAACAGGACGATGGAGCCGACGAGGGTGCCAAGCAGCGCGCCCAGCGGACCGCGGTTATCGGCCACGAACGTGGCGGCATCCCGCTCGCGGCCTCACCTCAAGCGGCCGCCTGGGCCCTTTCCGCGCACCTTAGAGATGTCGCGACGGATCCATTTTTTGATGGAGCACGCGGATCACTTCGATGCGACCACCAAAATCTCTATAGAAAATTTTGTGTTTCCCTGCGCCCTTCATCCGGTAGCCAGGCCTGACCCCCTCCAGCGACCTCCCCATCTTTGGGCTTCCAGAAAGTTGCTCGAAAGTCGCCAAAATCTGCCCCACGTATTGTTCTGCCCTCAACGTCCCCCATTCTGCGGCGGTGTAGCGCCAAATCTCCTCGAGATCTAGCTCCGCTTCGCTACTAAGCAGATACCTCATGCTGGTTTTTCATTCGTGCGATGAATGATTCCGGATCGAAATCCTTCACGAATCCACTTCGTTCGCCCTTCTCCAACTCCGTATTCAGCGCCGCAAAGAGCCGTTCGCGTTCCTCGACTAGTCGGAGGCCCTCCCTCAGAACCTCGCTGGCCGAGGCATATCTCCCCTCTTCCAGCAGTTCGGCAATGAACTTATCGTAGCGCTCCCCGAGGACGACAGAAGTATTCTTAGCAGGCATGCCATTACCTTACCATTTCTTGGTACTCACCCTTCCGAAGTTCGACTCTCTCGACCTCGGCAGGCATAATCGCCCCATGCCTTTAGGTGACGGCCCGCTCATTGTTCAGTCCGACAAGACTGTCCTCCTCGATGTCGCGCACCCCGAAGCGGGGGCGGCGCGCGCGGCATTGGCGCCGTACGCGGAGCTCGAGCGCGCGCCAGAGCACGTCCACACCTACCGGATCACTCCTCTAGCGCTGTGGAATGCGCGGGCAGCGGGCTTCGATGCGGAGCAGGCCGTGGACGTCCTCGAGCGCTACTCCCGGTTCCCCGTCCCCCAGGCCCTGCTGATTGATGTCGCCGAGACGATGGCGCGCTACGGCCGGGTCCGCCTGCTCAAGCACCCGGCACATGGCCTCATTCTCGAGGCGGACGACGCCGCGATCCTCACCGAGATCACCCGCAACAAGAAGATTCAGCCCATGGTGGGCGCGCTTATCGACGACACCACCGCCCCCGTCCACCCCTCCGAACGTGGCCGGATCAAGCAGGAGTTGACCAAACTCGGCTGGCCTGTGGACGACCGCGCCGGCTACGTCGACGGCGAATCTCACCCAATCCAGCTCACCGCCGGATTGGACGGAGCGGACAGATGGGAGCTGCGCGATTATCAGCAATACGCCACAGAGTCATTCTGGGAGGGCGGTTCCGGCGTGGTCGTGCTGCCCTGCGGCGCCGGCAAGACCATCGTCGGTGCGGCTTCCATGGCGCAGGCCCAGACCACAACGCTGATCCTGGTCACCAACACCGTCGCTGGCCGGCAGTGGCGCGATGAGCTGCTCCGCCGCACGACCCTGACCCCCGAGGAAATCGGCGAGTATTCCGGCGAGCGCAAGGAGATCCGCCCCGTCACCATCGCCACGTACCAGGTGATCACACGCAAGACGAAGGGCGAGTACAAGGCACTCGAGCTCTTCGATTCCCGCGACTGGGGGCTGATCATCTACGACGAGGTGCACCTGTTGCCCGCCCCCGTCTTCCGCATGGCCGCGGACCTCCAGTCGCGCCGCCGCCTCGGCCTGACCGCGACCCTCGTGCGCGAGGACCACCGCGAAGACGATGTCTTTTCCCTGATCGGCCCGAAGCGCTATGACGCCCCGTGGAAAGAGCTCGAAATGGCCGGCTATATCGCCACCGCCGAATGCGTCGAAGTCCGCACCACGCTCACCGAAGACGAGCGCATGATGTATGCCACCGCGGAGACCCGGGAGCGCTACCGCATCGCGGCATGCAGTGAGGGGAAGCTGGCTGTCGTCGATAAGCTTCTTGCCCAACATTCCGGGCAGCAAACGTTGATCATCGGCGCCTTCATCGAGCAGCTCGAGGACATCGCCGCGCGCACGGGTGCCCCGCTTATCGACGGAAAAACCTCCACCAAGAAACGCGAAACCACCTTCGACGCGTTCCGGAACGGTGAAATCCAGACTCTCGTTGTGTCGAAGGTGGCTAATTTCTCCATTGACCTGCCGGAAGCCGCGGTGGGGATACAGGTGTCCGGGACATTCGGATCGCGCCAGGAAGAAGCCCAGCGCCTCGGACGGCTGCTGCGCCCGAAAGCCGATGGTGCGGAAGCGCTGTTCTACACCGTCGTCGCACGCGACACCCTCGATGCCGAGTACGCGATGCACCGCCAGCGTTTCCTGGCCGAACAGGGCTACGCCTACCGGCTGGTGGACGCAGCGGACCTCTAAACTGTGAGGTTATGAATCGCTTTCACTTCGACGTTGATGAAACTTTCGCCAAAAAGCACAACGAGATGCTGCGCGATACGCGCAAGGTGACCATCTCGGGCATCAGCTTGTTCGTCATCTGCGTCGTCGCGGCCGTGCTGCTGTGGACGCTCACCCCCGATAACTCCGCGTGGGGGTGGTTCGGCGTGATCGGGCTCGTCCCGTTCGGCATCGTGATGCTCATCGTCGGTCTCATGGTCCCCCGTTCCGTCGGCGGCGCACAGGAACTCTACGACCGCTACCCGCTCGCCCCCGCCGTCATCGCCGAGGTCAACCCGCGCGATGTGGTGCTCATGGCGCTGGTCAACATCAACGTTGACGAGACCCTCCCGCCTAAGTACGCGGCGGCCCTGCGCACGGTCTCCTCCATCCCCGGCATCGACGAGCCGAAGGTGGGCACCAAAGTGCCGTCAGTCGCCGTCGGCGGCCGCCGCACCACACGTGACAAGGATCACTGGCAAGAGGTGACCCCGATGCCGATCGCATGGGCCACGCCTGACCGCGACGTCGTTAAGCAAGCGCGCGCCGCAATCCCGCAGGAACAGTGGCACAAGCTGGACAAAGCGCGAGCCAAGCTTGACGACGTCAAAGCGACCCCCATGAACCTGCTCCCCCTCTAAAAGAAACCTGTACGGAAGTTCACTGTTGCGTTAAAGTTCCGCAACTATTATTTAACCCGGTGAAGGCACTGTGGGAAGGGAAAGTAATCACACACTGCCGAAGGGTTTCACCGTGCAATCTAAATCCACATCTTTCAAGTTGCTCGCCGTGTTGACTGGCACGACGGTCGTCTTGGCTGCGTGCTCGCCGAATAACGAGAACGCATCCGACACCGACACCGCCGCCACCACCACCACGAACACCGAGACTGAGTCGAAGGAAGTCGACCCGGTCTACGGTGAAAAGAACGGCCTCGACCTGATTGAACTGCAGGATGACAAGCCTGAGGTCGCCGAGGTTCAGGTCGACAACAAGCCGGACCGTATCGCCATGAACATCACGGAAGACCCCGCGACCGAGATGGCGTTCAACTGGTACACCAAGGACGCCCTGGACGATTCCATGCTCCGCGTCTCCGACCAGGAAGACATGTCCGGCGCAATGGAATTCCCGGCAGAGACCACCGAGGTCACCAGCCGCTACGCTGAGCGCGACAAGGACGGCTACTACATCTACGCCTCCGCCGACACCGATGAGGACGGCAAGTTCATCCTCAATGACGAGGGCAAGCCGGAGGAGATCAAGGGCTACTTCACCGACGAGCAGATCACCCGCGAGAACACCAAGTGGACCTCCGAGGGCCCGAAGCTCGGCTTCCTCGAGCTGCAGGATGTGAAGGAGAACACCAACAAGAGCAAGGCCACCGGTCTCGAGCCGGGCAAGAAGTACTACTTCCAGGTCGGCTCCGAATCTGAGGGCTTCTCCGAGACCGGCACCTTCACCACTTCCGATCCGGACAAGGACGAGGTGCAGTTCATCCACTACACCGATACCCAGAACGCTTACTGGAACGCCAACGTGAACAACGAGGCGGCCTACGGCGCTAACACGCTGGAGAAGGCGATGGAGGTCGCGCCTGACGCCACCTTCGCTGTCCACACCGGCGACTTCGTCGAGACCGCGGCTGTCGAGGACGAGTGGGTCGACAACCTCAACATGTCCCGCAAGGCGAACATGAACCTGCCGCACGCCTACACCTCCGGCAACCACGACGAGTACAACCTCCTGTGGGAGGACGGCAAGGACCTCACCGCCTTCAACGAGCACACCAACGCTCCGGTCACCGACGGCGCCATTGACGGCGGCTCCTACTACTCCTACGACCACTCCGGTGTCCACTTCGTTGTCCTGAACACCAACGACAACAAGGAGTCCGAGGACAACCCGGATCAGGGCGCCATCGGCAAGAAGCAGATGGAGTGGGCCAAGCAGGACATCACCGCCGCCCGCGAGGCCGGTGCCAAGTGGATCGTTCTGACCTACCACAAGCCGGTTTACTCCGCGTCCTACCACGCACTGCAGGACAAGGATGTCCAGGTCACCCGTGAGGAGTTCGTCAAGATCGCCGACGAGCTCGGCGTCGACGTTGTGCTCCAGGGCCACGACCACAACCTGACCCGCACCAAGTCCCTCGTCTACACCCCGGACAACTTCTCCTACGGCGAGGTCGAGGACACCAAGAAGGAAGAGATCGACGGCGTCGAGCACCACGTGAACCCGGAGGGTGTCACCTACATCATTCCGAACACCTCTGGCACCAAGGCGTACGACGCGATCTACAAGAAGGGCGTCGACCACGTCCACAAGGTCCGTCCGAAGCTGGACTGGATGACCGAGGAAGACGTCGATCTCTGGAACGGCCTGTACGACGTTGCTGAGCAGCCGCAGGACTCCCCGAAGTTCGAGCACAAGCACGAGAACTACCGCCAGTCTACGGTTCAGTGCTTCGCGGTCTACACCGTCACCGACGAGACCTTCAAGATCGACTTCTACAAGGTCAAGGGCGATCTGCACAAGGGCGAGGAGCGCACGGTCGAGCTCTACAACTCCTACGGCATTGTGAAGAAGTAACTGTCTACTTCTAAAACACAAGAAGGCCAGTCCCCGTTCGGGGCTGGCCTTTCGTCATGCGTGCGGTTCTAAATGAATTGGCGGATCAGCGCGTAAAGAGCAACGACAACGATGAGGCCCTTCAAGAACTTGTTAGAGAGCCGCTTCGCGATACGGGAACCGACCAGACCGCCAATCAACCCGCCGGCAGCCAAAATGGCCACTCCGATCCACAGCACCTCTGCACCAAAGAAAAGAAAGGCGATCAAGTAGACGAGAGCGGCGACGGAGTTCACGATCATGGACAAGAAGTTCTTGACCGGGTTCACGTCTTTGAATGGGTGGCCCGTGCCCACGCCCATGATCGCCATGTAGAGCACGCCCTGCGCCGCAGTGAAGAAGCCGCCATACATAGACGCCAAACCCATCGCGCCGACGAGGCCGGAACGCTTGTAGGGTGCGCCGACAGTCCCGTCGCCACCGTCCTCCCCCACGACCTGAGTCTTGGAAAACGCTTTCACGAACCGCTGCTGGAAAATCACGAGGAGCAAGGCGACCACGATCAAGATCGGGATGACCCAATCCAACGCCGAGGACGGGGTGAACAGGAGCAGCAACGAGCCGGCAGCCGAACCAATAATGGTGGCGACAATCAGCGGGCCAAGGAACGGCAGCTCCTTCTTCGTCTCGTGACGGAAACCCCACGCTGACCCGAACGACGCGAACATCATGCCGATCGTGTTGGTACGCACCGCGACCCCCGGCGGTACGCCGATCGCCAGCAGTACAGGCAGGGTAAGCAGAGACCCAGAACCGACAGCGGAGTTGATAATGCCGGCCATGATGCCCATGGCGAACAGCAGCAGCCCGGATAGAACGGTCATCTCGTGAAACTCCTGGAATCCTGAAGTAGAAGAAATACAAAAAGCGGCGCCCCTTGAGGAGTCTATCCTCGAAGGGCGCCGCCTGAATTAAGTTTTTGGTCGGCGGTAACTTACTCTCCCACACCCTCCCGAGTGCAGTACCATCAGCGCGGGTGGGCTTAGCTTCCGGGTTCGGAATGGGACCGGGCGTTTCCCCACCGCTATCAACCACCGACA
>NZ_JAGKSD010000022.1 GCF_017942225.1 Corynebacterium sp. Marseille-P3884
CACGACCTCGCCGGAGTGCTCGGCCGCATCGCCGCGTACGAGCCGCGCACCGTCACTATCGCGGGCTGCGAATACCGCGAGGGACTCAACGTCGTCGGGCTTTCCGGCGGCGTCGCGACGAACACGCTTCCCGACGAAGCCTCCCTCACCATCAACTTCCGCTTCGCACCCGATCGCAGCCTGGACGACGCGAAACAGCACCTCGAAGACACCCTCGCGCTCGAAGAAGGCCTCGAATTACTTTACGACGACGCCGTCCCCGGCGCCCTCCCCGGCCTCGACGCCCCCGCCGCCCAGGGCCTGCTCGCCGCTGTCGGCAGTGAATTCCGTGCCAAATTCGGATGGACGGATGTGTCCCGGTTCTCTACGCTGGGAGTTCCGGCTGTGAACTTTGGCGCCGGCGATCCCGGGTTCGCCCACAAGATCGACGAGCAGTGCCCGATCGAGCAGATCCGCACCGTTGCGGACACCCTCATCGCGTACTTGACCGGCGCGTCCGCTTAAAGCGCAGGCCCGCAGCGCAATAACTTTCCCGACTAGAAAGCTTTCACCCCGTGGCACCACACATCACCCCGCGCCCGGATCGCGACCGTACTCTAAGCGGCCCGATTCTTAGGCGCCACAAAGGCAGCGACGCCAATTCCACGTCCACCTACGACCAGCGTCTCTTGCAGATGGGTCGCCCGGACCACGATTGGAAGCATGCGGACCCGTGGCGCGTCATGCGCATCACCAGCGAGTTCGTCTCCGGTTTCGACGCTCTTCACGATCTCGACTGGGCCGTGACCGTCTTCGGTTCCGCCCGCCTCGGCGAGGGCACCCCGGAATACGAGCAGGCCCGCGCACTGGGCAAGGCCCTGGTGGAGGCTGGTTACGCGGTCATCACCGGTGGCGGCCCCGGCCTGATGGAAGGTCCGAACCGCGGCGCTTATGAAGCCGGCGGCATGTCTGTCGGCCTGGGTATCGAGCTGCCTTTCGAGCAGGGACTCAACCCCTGGGTCGACCTCGGCCTGAATTTCCGGTACTTCTTCGCCCGCAAGACGATGTTTTTGAAGTACTCGCAGGGGTTCATCTCGCTGCCGGGCGGCTTCGGCACGATGGACGAGGTCTTCGAGGTCCTCTGCATGATCCAGACAGGCAAGGTCACCAACTTCCCGATGGTGCTCCTCGGCACCGAGTTCTGGTCCGGCCTCGTCGACTGGATCCGCACCCAGCAGCTCGGCCGCGGCCTGATCTCGGAGGGCGACGACCAGCTCTTCCTCGTCACGGATTCGGTGGACGAGGCGGTGGAGTACATCGTCAACACGCACCGCGAGATGTCGGACCCGCGCAACCTGCACAAATACGAGCGTTAAATGCACCTCCTTCCCGCCGGCCTGCCTCGTGTCATGGCCATCGTGAACCGCACCCCGGATTCGTTCTATGACAAGGGTGCGACCTTCGCCTTCGACGCCGCTCTGGCGCGCTGCCGAGAGGTCGTCGACGCAGGCGCCACGATCGTCGATGTCGGCGGCGTGAAAGCAGGCCCCGGCGACGACGTCAGCGCTCACGAAGAGATCGACCGCGTCGTGCCGTTTATCGCCGCCGTCCGCGATCAGCTCGCCGCAGCCGACGCGACCTCGGTGGATATCTCCGTGGACACGTGGCGCGCGGATGTCGCGGAGGCGGCGATCGCGGCGGGAGCGACCCTCATCAACGACACGTGGGCAGGCTTTGAACCGGAGCTCGTCGAGGTCGCCGGCGCGCACAAAGTGGGCTACGTCTGCTCGCACACCGGTGGTGCGACCCCGCGTACGCGGCCGCACCGCGTGCACTACGACGACGTCGTCGCTGACGTGATCCGCGAAACGACGACGCTCGCGGAGCGCGCCGTGGACTGCGGCGTCCCAGAAGACAAGGTGTTCATCGACCCCACGCACGACTTCGGCAAGAACACGTTCCACGGGTTGGAGATCCTGCGGCGCATCGACGAGGTCGTCGCCACGGGCTGGCCGGTGCTCATGGCGCTGTCGAATAAGGACTTCATCGGGGAGACCACGGGACGAGCAGTGGGGGAGCGCATCGCGGGCACGCTCGCGGCGACAGCGTGGTGCGCGGCGCGCGGGGTCGCGGCATTCCGCGTGCACGAGGTCGCCGAAACCATCGACGTCATCCGCACCACCGCAGCCATCCAAGGAACCACAGGTCCGCTCGCCACGATCAGAGGTTTGGCGTAGTGCAGGTCTCCGTCGTCATTCCCGCCCTCAACGAGGAAGCCACCGTCGCTGATGTGGTGCGCGCAGCTCGCGCATCGTGCGCCGACGAAGTCATCGTCGTCGATTCCGATTCGACGGACGCGACAGCCGCCAACGCGGAAGCTGCCGGCGCGACGGTGCTCAATTGGCGGGATATTGCGCCGGAGATTCCAGTTCAGCCCGGCAAGGGCGAAGCGCTGTGGCGCGGGGTCCTCGCGGCGCAAGGAGATATCGTGGTGTTCCTCGACGCAGACGTCACCACCGTTGAGGCGGGGTGGGTGGATAGGTTGGCGGGGGCGTTCGTCGATAAGCGTGTGCATCTTGTGAAAGCGAGCTACGACCGCGCGCTCAACGGTGCCCCGCGCGGCGGCGGGCGCGTCACGGAACTGACGGCGAAGCCGCTCCTCCGCCTCCTGTTTCCCGACATCCCGCCGCTTGACCAGCCGCTCGCCGGCGAATACGCCATCCGCCGCGCTACCGCACTCGAGGTGCCGTTCGTCGCGGGATACGGCGTCGAAGCGGGCTTGCTTATCGACGTCTCCACCCTCCACGGCCCCTCCTCCCTCGCCCAAATCCCCCTCGGGCAGAAAGCCCACCGCAACCGGCCTTTGCACGAACTGTCCGCGATGGCTGAAACCGTCGCCGCCACCATCCTCGCCCGCGCCGGCGTCGGTGAGGTCCCGCAACGCCAGCCCTGGGCCGAACTGCGGTAGCATCAGTTCATGCTGTCTTGGGTCATTCTCATCCTCGTCATCGCCGCGATCGCCCTGCTCGGCGCGTGGATTTCTGCCTCGATCGCCGGCCGCGGCGAAGCGCTACCTCCGATGGACGCACCCCACGACGTCATCGCCGCAAACCGCGACGCCGTCGACGCTGGCCGCTACGAGGACATCGCCCTTGAAGTCGTCCCCCGCGGATACCGCCAGGACCAAGTCGACGCTCTCGTCGAGCACCTCCTTTCCAAGCAAGGGCGTAAGATTGGGGAGGAATTTCCGTCGCGCGTACCCGCGACCGACGGAGAGCAGACAATCGAAGAGCCAAGGAGTAACACCACATGGCAGCAATGAAGCCGCGTACCGGCAACGGTCCGATGGAAGTCGTCGAGGAAAGCCGAAAGATCGTGATGCGCATCCCGTCCGACGGCGGCGGACGTCTCGTGGTGGAGCTGAACAACGAGGAAGCTGCCGAACTTGGCCAGCTCCTCACCGATGTCGCAGCGCAGTAGAGCTGCGGGTAACATGACGCCATGCTCAAAGACATTGTTGATGTGCTGGCGGACCCCGTTGACGGAAGTGCTCTGACGGGGGCGGACGATTTCAGCCGCCTGGTGTCTGAGACCGGGCATTCGTACGACGTGGCTAAGCAGGGCTACGTCACGCTGGCATCCGGTGCCGGGATCGCTCACGAGGGCGATAGCCCGGAGATGGTGGCTTCGCGCGAGGCGTTTTTGTCGCGCGGCCATTTCGCGCCGTTCGTGGAGACGGTCACGGAGCGCGTCCTCGACGCTCTTCAAGGGCTCCCGCTTGACGACGTCGCGGCCACCCCCACCATCCTCGAAGTCGGCGCCGGAACCGGCTACTACCTGACGCCTGCATTTCGTCCTCGAGACTCAATGTTGGGAGAGCATCGTGAACCGCCGCTACCCGCCCGCAGGCAATGAAGCTGCTGCACGTGCCTCGGCTGCTCGGCGGAGCACCGTCGGCAAGGCCATCACGCTGCTGGCAGTTGTCTTCCTGCTTGTTGCGCTCGTCCTGGCAGCGCTCCGTGTGGGGCTCGCCTCGTGGGTAGCTGGTGCGGCAGGCTTGGTCCTATTGCTCATCGGATTTCCGCTGTGGGTCGTGAGCGGGAATCGTTCCCGTGGGCCGCACCATTACCTCCCCGACGAATACGCGCCGCCGATGCAGCACCGCCCGAAGCAGAACGAGCGAGGCCAGACGATGGCGCACCGCAGCGAGAATCCGCGCGCCCAGCTCGTGGCCGCTCTCGTGACGGCACCGATCATGGTGGCCATCCTGACGTGGCTACTCTTCGTTGCGCTCGGTGCCGGAAACTGGCTGATGGCGGCAACAATGCTGGCCATCGGCGCCTTGCTCATCTTCTTGGTGGTTCAGGCTGGGGTGCGCTGCTCTCGAGCCCTCGAGTGGGACCGTCGTCACGGTCGTCAGGCGGGTGTGCCGGAATGGCGTGACTCTCGCTTGCCATAGGCCAAGATCTAGAACTGTTCCCGAAGTTCCATGGGGAGTTCTCCCCACAGACAAAACCGGTGCCTCTCCGTAGCATTGGCAGTGCTTACAGAGGGTTTGAATCAGCGAGGGGAACTCTTGACGCGGTGGAGAATTCCCGCGGAATCGGCGTCGATATCGCTGTTCCCGCCGCGAAGCACTTGGCGAAGGCGCATCCCAAGATCGGCGCCGTCGTCGCCGATGTGTGGGAGGGCCTTCCTCTGCGCGATAATTCCGTAGACGTGATCACCGTGATTTTCGCGCCGCGCAACCCGCAGGAATTCGCGCGCGTGCTTGTCGACGACGGCGAGGTCCTCATCCTCACCCCCCAAGCCGGCCACCTCGACGAACTCCGCGAGCCCCTCGGCATCTTGGGCGTTGAGGAAGGCAAGCAGGAGCGCATGCTCGAGCAAGCCGCCGGTCACCTCGTTCCCGTCGGTGAGTCAGAACTCATTGAGTTCCCGATGAACCTGGACCGCGAGTCGATCGCCGCCCAGGTCGGAATGAGCCCGTCTGCCCGCCACCTCGACCCGGAGGTTCTCGCTGAGCGTGTCGCTGCTCTTCCTGAGACGATGACGGTCACCGCGCGAGCGCAGCTCACTCGGATGAAGCGAGCGCCGCAGGCCTAGGCTCGGCGGCTCAGCTTTAGGCTCCGGCCTGCTAGCTCAGACTCCGCCCTGATCACCCTGCTCGCGCACGCTACAGCCCTTCGCGAGCAGGGCTTTAGCGGTTTTTAGACCGCCGCGCGCGGGCGGCTCCACTGGCTGAGAATCTCCGCGTCGCCTTCAGTCGTGGCGCGGAGCTCACCGACGCCGTTTTCGGGCCAGAAGCGGCTGGCCATGGTGACGGCGCCGCCGCCGGCGAAGACTTCGATGGCGGAGCCGTCGACAAGCACGGAGATGTGGTCTTCGTCCTCGTCGTCGAGCTGCGCGGTAGCGGGGTTGCCGTCGAGGCGGTCGAGGGTGATCTCGTCGCCGGAGTGGGTGATCACAGCGGCGACGTCGCCTGTGGTGTCGACAACTTCGACCGCCACCTTCGACCCCACCGGGATCTCACACAGGCCAGTCCAAAGCTTGGCGCGCTGGGTGGCGCTGACAGCGTCGGGAAGCCCTTGTGCGGGGGTCTGGTACAGCTCTCCGCCCGCGAGGGTGACCACGCGGGGCAGCGACAGAGCGTTGGCCCAGCCTTCGGATTCCCAGGTCGGCTGGGCTGTCGGGTCGCCGCCGCGGCCGGTCGCAGCCAGCAGACCGAAGATGCGGGCTTCGGCGTAGCGCTCGTCGTCGGTCTGCGTGCCGCGCACGACGTTGGTGCTGCGGGGGCGGGTGAAGTCGTGGCCGTAATCGAGGCGGGTGAACGGGGTCCGCACGGTGAATTCGGTCTCGTCGAGGGTGCCCACGAGGTAGCCGGTCAGGTCGCCCTTCTCAAGCTCGACGGTCAAAAACAGCACGTCGTAGATCTCGCCGTCTTTCTCGTCGCGCAAGCGGATGATGCGCGGGGCGACGGTCACTGCGTCGTCGGAAAGGCCGGTGTCGCCGTCGAAGCGCAGCGGGCCGAGCAAGGACCACGACGTTCCGTCGGGGGAGTCCAGCACGACCGGGACAGGCTTCTCGGAGGGACCGCTGCTCGCCAGCATCACCCAGCCGGATTGGCCGCGGGTGCGGTCCTCGCTTTCTTTCCAGTCGGGGACGACGCAGGGGGAGCGGAAGCGAGTGAAACGCCCGACGTCTTTCACCACAGGGCCGAGGCGGCGCACTCCGGGATCGATGTCACCGGCTTCGTCGACTTCCTCGCAGAGGGTCTCGATCTCGTCGATACGCGCTGCTTGAACCGTCGTTCCTGCGTTGGTGACGGACGTGAAGTACAGGTCCGTGCCTTCCGCCGAGGAAACGACGGAGCCGGCCAGGATGCGGGTCTCGCCGCCGACGGGTGCGATGACGTCGTTGCACTCGTAGAAGTCGAACGGGTTGCCCTCGGAGAATTGGTGCGCCCAACGGGTCGGGGCACCTTCAGAAGGTTCGTACTGGTAGAAGAGGTGCCAGTTGTCGCCGTCGCGCAGCATGCCCGCTGCGGCGTTCAGAATGCCTTTGTCCGCGGTGACATGCAGTTCCGGTTTCAAATTGCTCACAGTTTCGTCCTCCGGTCTTACAGAAGCGACTTGTACACGTCGACGGTTTCTTGGGCGATTTTGTCCCAGGTGAATTCTTTTTTCACGCGGGTCAGACCAGCTGCTGCGAAGCGTTTGGTGGTGGCCGCGTCCTGGGCGAGTGCGTTGACTGCGGCGGCGAGGTCCTTCTCGAAGGATTGTGTGTCGTCCGCGTCGTAGTGCACCAGGGTACCGGTCTCGCCGTCAACGACAACTTCGGGAATGCCGCCCACGTCGGACGCGACGACGGCGGTGTTGCACGCCATCGCCTCCAAGTTCACGATGCCCAGCGGTTCGTACACCGACGGGCACACGAAAATGTCGGCTGCGGAGTAGATGTCGCGGATATCTTCTTTCGGCAGCATGTCCGTCACCCAATGCACGCCGTCGCGCATCGCACGAAGCTTATCGACGAGCCCCTCCGTCTCCTCCGCAATCTCCTTCGTATCGGGAGCTCCTGCGCAGAGAATCAACTGGATATCCGGGTCGAAATCCTGGGCTGCCTTCACCAGGTGGGGCACGCCCTTCTGGCGGGTGATGCGCCCGACAAAAGCGACGACGGGGCGAGACGGGTCGATGCCGAGGCGCTCGATGACATTCTTTTCGCTGCTCGCGTCGGCTGCGGCACTGTCGGTTTCGCCACGCAGGTCGCCGGCGGCGTCGACGGTGGGGTACCAGAACGAGGTGTCGATGCCGTTGAGGACGACGTGGACACGCGAGGCGTCGATGCGCGGGTAGGCGCGCAAGATGGCGTCCTTCATGCCGGCGGAGACTCCGATGACGGCGTCGGCGTTTTCCATGGCGTTCTTCTCGGACCAAGAGGAGACGTCGTAGCCGCCGCCGAGCTGCTCGCGCTTCCACGGGCGGTCGGGTTCGAGGGAGTGCGCGGTGACGACGTGCGGGACACCGTGCAGCAGTCCGGCGAGGTGCCCGCCGAGGCCCGAGTACCAGGTGTGGGAGTGGACAATGTCGACATCGGAAGCGGCATGAGCCATGCGCAGGCCCGTCGACATGGTCTTGATAGCGCCGTTCGCGTCATCCAAGGCGGGGTCGACGCCGTGGACGTACACGTTTTCCGCGTCGCGGGGCTGGCCCATGCAGTGGACGTCCACGGTGACGTCGTCAAGCTTGCGCATGAAGCGCGTGAGCTCCGTGACATGGACTCCCGCGCCTCCGTAGATTTCGGGCGGATATTCGCGGGTCATCATTCCGACTCTCATGCTCTCCGAGACTAGTAGCGTTTTCACGGCCGTGCAGGCACCCACGGAGGGAGGTGGCGGGTGTCCCATTTGCTGCAAGTGCAGTGCAGCTTTAGCTCTTCTTACCTAGGCTTGGGGGTGTGAACAGCCAGCCGAATGTCCTCGCCATTGTCCTCGCGGGCGGAGAAGGCAAGCGCCTTTTTCCGTTGACTCTCGACCGCGCCAAGCCCGCCGTGCCGTTCGGCGGGAATTACCGTCTCGTCGACTTCGTTCTGTCCAACCTCGTCAACGCCGGGTACAACCGCATCGCGGTGCTGACGCAGTACAAATCGCACTCGCTCGACCGCCACGTGGCTACCGCGTGGAATTTCTCGGGGCCGATGCACCAGTACATCGCGTCGGTGCCGGCGCAGCAGCGTCTGGGTAAGCGCTGGTACCAGGGGTCGGCGGATGCGCTTTTGCAGTCGCTGAACCTCATCTACGACGAGCAGCCGGACTACGTGCTCGTCTTCGGCGCTGACCACGTCTACCGCATGGATCCGTCGCAGATGGTCGAGGACCACATCGCGTCGGGCAAGTCGTGCACCGTCGCCGGCATCCGCGTGCCGCGCGTCGAGGCCACGGCGTTCGGCTGCATCCAGTCCGACGACGACGGCACGATCACGGAGTTTTTGGAAAAGCCAGCCGACCCGCCGGGCACGCCCGACGACCCAGAGGTCACCTACGCGTCGATGGGCAATTATTGCTTTTCGACGGAGGCGCTTATCGACGCCCTCCGCGAAGACAACGACAACGAGTCCTCCTCCCACGACATGGGCGGGGACATCATTCCGTATTTTGTCGGCAAGGGCGACGCCCACGTCTACGACTTCTCCGCCAACCAGGTGCCCGGCGCGACTGAGCGTGACAAGGGGTACTGGCGTGACGTCGGCACCATCGATTCCTTCTACGATGCCCACATGGATCTCATCTCGATCCACCCGGTGTTCAACCTGTACAACAAGTCGTGGCCGATTCACTCCACTGAGGACGAGAATCTGCCGCCCGCGAAATTCGTCTCCGGCGGTATCGCGCAGGAGTCCATCATCGCGCCGGGCTCGATCATTTCGGGTTCCACGGTGCGCAATTCTGTGCTGTCGACGGACGTGCGCGTGGAAGAAGGCGCGACGGTCGAGTCATCCGTGCTCATGCCAGGTGTACGCGTCGGCCGCGGAGCTGTCGTGCGCCACGCCATCTTGGATAAGAACGTCTACGTTTCGGACGGCGCGACCGTCGGCGTCGACGAGGACAACGACCGTGCCCGCGAGTTCACCATCTCGAAGGCCGGTGTTGTGGTGGTGGGCAAGTCCGAGGTCGTCGAGTAGTTAGACGCGGCGCGTCACTAGCGTCACCCCGGAATCGAGGGGGAGACGCGTCACGACGGCGCCTTCCAGCCCATCCACCAGCTCATCCGCTTCCCGCGCAGCGAGAGTGGCGCGGTCTTTGCGGGTGGGGTCGGTGACGGTGCCGTCGAGAAGCGAACCCGCGAGAACGAGAGTGCCGCCGGGCGAGAGCAGCGGCCACGCGGCCTCGACGACAGCCGGCAAATCCACCGGGTCGACGTCCGCGTAGACGAGGTGGTACGCGCCCGTCGCGAGCCGTCCGAGCACGTCGAGCGGGCGTGACGGCAGGAAACGCGCGCGCGATCCGCCGAAGCCAGCGTCCCGGAACGCGGCCTTCGCGCGTGCCTGGTGGTCCGCCTCCGGGTCGATGCACGTCAACGGGGCCTTGTCCGGCAGTCCCGCGAGAATGTGCAGGCCCACAACGCCGGCGGCGGGCGTCATCGCGACAGCGCCCGTCGCGGCAGCGCCGCTGGTGGCGCCGGCTGCAGCCAACGTACCCAGCAATTCACCCACCGCGACGCTCGGGGTGGGAAGGGAGTATTCGGAGGCGTCGGCGCGGGCGTCGATAAGCGGGCCCTCTTGCTGCTTGCCTGTGATGTACTCGTTGAGGGACGAAAATGCTGAATTGCTCACACGAATATCCTACGAAATCGACCCCGGCGGTGCGTGGACCCGCGCGGTACGCAACAATAGTGAGCATGCACGACGACGCCACCGGCACCGCCGCCTTCGACCAAGGCCACGGCGAGATGCCCAGCTGGGCAGAGCTCGTCGAGGAGCACGCCGACAGCGTGTACCGCCTCGCGTTCCGCCTCGCCGGCAACCAGCAAGACGCCGAGGACCTCACACAAGAGACGTTCATGCGCGTGTTCCGCAACCTGAAGACGTACAAGCCCGGCACGTTCGAGGGCTGGCTGCACCGCATCACGACGAACCTGTTCCTCGACATGGTGCGTCACCGCAGCAAGATCCGCATGGAGGCGCTGCCCGAGGACTACGAGCGCGTCCCCGGCACCGCCCCGACGCCCGAGCAGGTGTACACCGCGACGAACCTCGACCCCGCGCTGCAGGCTGCGCTCGACGAACTCGGGCCTGAATTCCGCGTGTCCGTCGTGCTCTGCGATGTCGTCGGGATGAGCTACGAGGAGATCGCGAAGACGCTCGGCGTGAAGATGGGCACCGTCCGTTCGCGCATCCACCGCGGCCGCAGCCAGTTGCGCGCCTCGCTCGAGGCCCAGGCCGCGTCGAGCGAGGCGGCCCGCGAGCTCATTCGCGCGAGGTGACAGCCCCGTGCCCACCTTTGATTCCATCGACCACCTCAATTTCGAAGCCGTCGCCGCGCTTATCGACGACGAACTCACCCCCACCGCCCTCCGCCGCGCCCAACAGCATCTGCTGCAGTGCCCCGACTGCCGTCGCGAAGTCGCTCAGCAGCGCGCCGCCGCCGATGCCGTGCGCGAACACAATTCCGACGGGTGCTTGCGCGCGCCGCGGTCGTTGGTGGAACGCCTGCAGCATCTCGACGCCGCCGACGCGGACGCCCCCGCTGCCGCTGCCGATTCCCGCTCCCACGATTCGTCGGGGAAGCGGGCCTTTTCCTGGCTCCGCACGCGCGACGGGCTAAAGTGAAACCGTGTTTGACACTATCGGTTGGGGCGAAATCTTCGTCGTCGTGCTCGCGGGCCTGATCATTATCGGTCCCGAGCGCCTGCCTGGGGTCATCATGGATGTCCGTGCCGCGATTTTCGCGGCGCGCCGCGCGATCAACGACGCGAAAAACGAGCTCTACGGCGAGGAATTCGACGAGTTCCGCAAACCGATGAGCACCGTCACCGAATACGCCGCGATGGGGCCGAAGCGCGCCATCGCCAAAGTGCTTTTCGACGAAGACGGCGACTACCTCGACCAGTTCGACCCCCGCAAGATGATGGATGGGGACCCTTCTGTGGGCAGTTCGGCGGCTCCCGGTCCCAGCTCTGATGACGTGCAGAGATCGCAGGAGCGAGGGTCTAAACGGCGGCGTCGTCAGCCCGGAATGGGAGTCAGTGCGCCGCAGGACTCGCAGACAGGGAACCAGAACCCGCCGGCGCAGTCGGGCGGGGCAGGGTTCTCCTGGGCGGACGTCACCTAGTTTCGGGTGACTCCTAAGTTGAGGTTCTTGCCGGCGAGGGAATCACGGCGGATCTTCAGCTTGCCGGCGATGTCGGCGATGGCCTTGCCGGACGGGGAGTCGGGGGCCTGCACGGCGATGGGGGTGCCTTCGTCACCCTGGACACGCAGAGCTGGATCGAGGGGGACAGAGCCGAGGAGGGGGACGTCGGTGCCGGTGATGGCGGTGAGGCGCTCGGCGACGTTCTCGCCGCCGCCGGTGCCGAAGACATCCATGGTGGTTCCGTCGGGCATGACCATGGCGGACATGTTCTCGATGACGCCGGCAACACGCTGGCCGGTCTGTTGCGAGATGGAGCCGGCGCGTTCAGCGACTTCAGCGGCAGCGGCCTGCGGTGTGGTCACGATGAGGAGCTCGGCATTCGGGACGAGCTGCGCCACGGTGATGGCCACGTCGCCGGTCCCGGGCGGAAGGTCCATGAAGAGGACGTCGAGTTCGGACCAGTAGACATCGGAAAGAAACTGCTGGATAGCTCGGGTGAGCATCGGCCCACGCCACACGACCGGGGCGTTTCCTTCGACGAACTGGCCGATGGAGATGTGGCGGACGCCGTGGGCGATGGGCGGCATGAGCATCTCGTCGACAACCGTCGGGCCCTGGCCCGCCGAACCCATGAGGCCAGGGATGGAGTGGCCGTAGATATCGGCGTCCAAAATGCCGACGTTCAAGCCCTGCGCAGCCAGCGCGGTCGCCAGATTCACCGTCATTGAGGACTTGCCGACGCCGCCCTTGCCCGACGCCACCGCGAACACCCGCGTCGTCGAGCCCGGCTGCGCGAACGGGATCACCGGCTCTGAGCGATCGCCCTTGAGCCGCTGGGCGAGGTTGCGACGCTGCTCCTCACTCATCGTGTGCATGGTCACGCTGACTTCGCCGACGCCCTCGAGTTCCTCGAGCACGGCACGCACATTGGATTCGATGGTGTCGCGCATCGGGCATCCGGCAATGGTGAGGTAGATGCCGACGGCGACGTCGCGGCCGTCGATACGCACGGACTCGACCATGTCCAATTCGGTGATCGGTTTGCCGATCTCGGGGTCGTCGACCCGGGCGAGTGCGTTGCGGACAGCTGCTTCTGAAATCGGGGCTGTGTCAGTCATTGCCCGTAAAGTATATGGCCTTCGCGCCCGCGGCTGAAGCCGGCACTAGACTCGAACGGGTACACGAACGCGAAAACGAAGGATGAGCACATGAGCCAGCTGAATCCGGCACCCGGCGGCACCTCCGCATCGCGCCGTCCCGTCGACGGGCTGCAGCGCCCTTCGGGTTGGCCCGTGGGAAGCTTCAAGAATTACGAGGACGCGCAGGCCGCCGTCGACGGGCTGTCCGACCGCGAGTTCCCGGTAGAAGACATCACGATCGTCGGCGTCGACCTCATGCAGGTCGAGCGGGTTACCGGGCGGCTGACGTGGGGGCGTGTGCTGGCGGGCGGCGCGCTGTCCGGCATGTGGTTCGGCCTCTTTGTCGGCTTGCTGTTTGCGCTGTTCACGCCGGATGTGTGGACGTCGCTTTTGTCCGCGCTCGTGATCGGCCTGCTCTTCGGCCTCGTCTTCGCCGCAATCGGGTACGCGTTCACGCGCGGCCGCCGCGATTTCTCGTCGGCGACGACCATCGTCGCCGGCCGTTACGACATTTTGTGCGAGCCGTCGTCCGCGCCCCGCGCCCGCGACATGATCGCGGAGATGGGGCCGCGTCCCGCACAATCGCTTATCGACGAAAGCCCCCAGAGCTAATGCCCTCCCTTTCTCACCTGCAGAGCAGGTCGCGTGGGTGCTCGTCGCGTTCATCGTGGTCGTCGGTTGGAGCTGCGCGAATCGTCGCCGCTATGTCAGCTGTGGGGATGCTTTTCGGCGCGACAGCGTGCGCGCCGGCCGAAGAACCGGTGCGGATTGCCGCTGATCCGTCTGATCCTGAGCAGATGGTGCTCGCCGAGATCTACCGTCAGGTGGCGGAGCTAGCCGGCAAGGAAGTGGGGATCGTCGGCCAGCAACTGAACGATGACGGCGAGAAGCTCGCCCTGCTTCAGGCCCGCGACGCGAATCTGGCGGTCATGTGCGTGGGGTCGCTGGTCGTCGCGGCGAACCCGGCCGAGACTGACGCTTTAGAGGAGAAAAAGCGCGAGGCAGATACGGACGACTCCAACGATGTGGATTTGGCGCTGGCGACTTATGATGCGGCCGTCGCGACGTTGCCTGGTGCGTTCAAGACCGTCGATCCGTCGCCTGCTGAGGGCTGCGCAGATGCCGACCACGGCGACCTGCCGCAGAACATCATTCCCGTCTACCAGGCCGGGCTTTTCGACCGCGGCGTCCGCAACGCCATGAACAAAGTCACCCGTGCGTTGTCCACGACAGACTTGGAGAAGCTCATCGAGAAGACCGAAGAAGACGGCGACCCCGGCGCTGCCGTCAATGCCTGGATGCAGGAGAAGACCGGCATGGGTTCCGAGTTGAAGCGCATCGTCGACGAAGGTCAGGCTCGCGAAGTCTAGAAGCCGATTGCAGGCGCGCCGAACTGGCCGTGGGGTGTGGTGGCCCCTCGGCTAGGTTCCGAACAACAGGTGCATCGCACCGTATTGGTGTGTCCGGTTTGGTACTGGTGTTCCGCGCGGTGAGATCCATGTCGGTGTCCCATCGCGCACCTGTATTCGACCCCTGTTGTGTCTGTCGGGGTCATCGTCGTTGGTGCGGTTGTGATACCTGCACAACACCGACAAATTGTTCATATTCGTCGGCCCACCGCGGGCCCACGGTTCAATGTGGTGGACCTCGCAATTATCAGCAGCATGCCGACAATCCGGCACTGGACACGTCGTCAGTGTTGCCCGGGCGAGATCGCGTTGTTTCTTATTAGCGAACCGTTTCGTGTTGTACAGGTTCACCGGGCCTGCCTGAGGGTGGAAAAGTGCGACTTCCAAGTCGGACCCGTGGAACCGAGTCAGGTACTCCGCACCAGTCATCGTCGTGCCATCAGACAACCCGAGGATGGTGTCATCACCCTGGCCGCCAAGGACCTTGATGTAATCCGGCAGCGGGATCTGCACCAGCGGGCGTGGAACAGCATCAGCAACAGCCCCATCCTTGTGCAGCAGATCGTGGAACGCCTCGTACATCTGCGGACCCTCAGGGCGGTTAGCGTCGAGTTTTTGGCGCAGGGCGTACTCAAGGGCAGCGATATCACTCGCATCACCAGTAGCGCTAAAGGTGCGTTTACCTTTCCGTTCCTTACCGAACCGGACCGACGACTCCGGGGCAGGTGTATCCACCTCAGGAACGATGTCTTTCGCACGACGCTTCAACGTCTCGTAGTTCCCGCGCACAGACAACAACGCCAGGCGGATTGTCCACTTTTCTTTCTCGGTACCCAACGAACGCACTTGTTGTTCGATGAACAGGATCTGGTCGAGTGACTTCCCCGTCTCGCGGGCGATGCGTACCGCGTGGGCTTGCTTACGGGTGGAGCGGGTCGTGCCGAAGTAGGTCTCGTGGGCTTTTTCCCACTCGATATACGTGGTGGGTTTGACGCCGGCAGCCTGAGCAGCCTGACGGTCGAAACCGGCCAGGATGTCCATCGGACTACCGAGTGTTGTCAGAAACGCGTCAAAATCGTTCACAGCACAAACGTTAAACGCCCCGCAACCTATCGTCTACGAAACAATGTCTACTTCAGTAGACATCGCCCAAACGGGCAGGTCACAGGGCGCTGAAATCGCCGAAACCCCGCCGCGCGCCGGTGAAAGGGCGTGGGGCGGGGTAGGGAGGGGAGAAGGTTAGGCGAAGGCTTCGTCGATAAGCGCCTTCTCCTCTTGCTGGTGAACCTTGCTCACGCCGGTCGCCGTGGTGGACTGTGCGCGGCGGGAGATACGGCGCATCGGCGGCAGGTTGTCGACGAGGTTGGCCAGGTGCTCGTTGTAGAACGGCCACGGACCCTGGTTGGCGGGCTCGTCCTGCACGAAGCGGACCTCCTTGGCGTTCGGGTAGTTGGCGAACGCCTTGTTGAGGCGGTTGAACGGGATCGGGTGGAGCATCTCGATGCGGATGATGGCCACATCGTCACGCCCATCCTTCTGGCGGCGCTTCTCAAGGTCATAGTAGACCTTGCCGGAGCACAGGATGATGGTGGTCACCTTGTCGGCGTCGCCGATGACCTTGTTCTTCGCGTCGACGATATTCGGGTCGTCGATAACGGAGCGGAAGGACTTGGACTCGATGAAGTCTGCCGGCTGGGAGACAGCAGCCTTGTTGCGCAGCATCGACTTCGGGGTGAAGACGACGAGCGGGCGGCTCATATCGCCCAAAGCTTGACGACGCAGCAGGTGGAAGTGGTTTGCCGGCGTCGACGGCTGAGCGATCGTCATGGAGCCCTCGGCAACGAGCTGCAGGAAGCGCTCGATGCGTGCCGACGAGTGGTCCGGACCCTGGCCCTCGTAGCCGTGCGGCAGCAGCATGATCAGGCTGGACAGCTGACCCCACTTGGTCTCACCGGAGGAGATGTACTCGTCGATGATGGTCTGGGCGCCGTTGGCGAAGTCGCCGAACTGTGCCTCCCACGCGACGAGTGCGCCCGGGTTTCCGACGGTGTAGCCGTACTCGAAGCCGAGACCGCCGAACTCGGTCAGAGCCGAGTTGTAGATGTTGAAGCGGCCGCCGTTGCCAGACTCGATGGCGTAGGCATCGAGCGGGTTGTACTGCTCGCCGGTATTCGGGTCGAACAGGACGCCGTGGCGCTGGGTGAAGGTGCCGCGCTTGGAGTCCTCGCCAGCGAGTCGCACGAGCTTGCCCTCAGCGGCCAGGGAGCCGAAGGCGAGGAGCTCGCCCCATGCCCAGTCGATGTTGCCGTTGTCGAAGGAGCCGCCGCGGGACTTCAGCACCGACTTGAGGCGCTTGTTGGGGGTGAAGTCGCCGGGGAGGCTGGCGTAGGCGTCGGCAAGCTCCTGGAATGTCGTCTCCGTGATCGAGGTGTCCAGGCCGCGGGTGAGCGACTGGGATTCGGTGATGCCGTGCTGGGAGGCGGGGGAGCCGCCGCCTTCCTTGACGTCGTTGAACACGGAGTCCAGCTGGTCGTGGAAGTCCTGCTTGGCGATCTCCGCCTCTTCCTCCGTGAGGTCGCCACGACCGATGAGGTCCTTGGTGTAGCGGGTACGCACGGACGGGTGGGAGTCGATGCGCTCGTACATGAGCGGCTGGGTCACGGACGGGTCGTCGGCCTCGTTGTGACCGCGGAGGCGGTAGCAGATGAGGTCGATGAAGACGTCTTTGCCGAACTCGCGGCGGTACTCGGTGGCCAGCTGGCCGACCCAGGCAGCTGCCTCGGGGTCGTCGCCGTTGACGTGGAAGACCGGGCAGTCGAAGCCCTTGGCCAAGTCGGTGGCGTAGTAGGTGGAGCGGCCCTGGTCCGGGGTGGTGGTGAAGCCGACCTGGTTGTTCACCACGATGTGGACGGTGCCGCCGACGTTGTAGCCGGTGAGCTGGGACATGTTCAGGGTCTCCTGAACGACACCGAGGCCGGCGAAGGAGGCATCGCCGTGGAGCATCATCGGGACGACGGAACGCTCGTTGGTGTTGTTGTCGTGGTTGATGATGTCCTGCTTGGCGCGGGCAATGCCAACCAGCACCGGGTCGACGGCCTCCAGGTGGGACGGGTTGGCGGCGAGGGTGACCTTGATCTCGCCGTCGCCGAACATCTGGAGGTGCTCGCCTTCGAAGCCGAGGTGGTACTTCACGTCGCCGGAGCCGCCCTGCTGGGCCGGCTGCAGGTTGCCTTCGAACTCGCCGAAGATGGTCTTGACCGGCTTACCGACGATGTTGAACAGCACGTTGAGGCGGCCGCGGTGCGGCATGCCGATGACGACCTCGTCGAGGCCCTGGCCAGCGGCGGTGTCGATGACGGCATCCATCAGCGGGATCAGGGTCTCGGCGCCCTCGAGGGAGAAGCGCTTCTGGCCGAGGTACTTGGTCTGCAGGAAGTTCTCGAAGGCCTCTGCGGCGTTGAGCTTCTGCAGGATGTACTTCTGCTCGGCGCTGGTGGGCTTGGGCATGCCGACTTCGATGCGGTCGCGCAGCCACTCGCGCTCGTCGCGGTCGAGAACGTGGGTGTACTCGGCGCCGACGTGGAGGGTGTAGGCGGCGCGCAGGCGGGTGAGCACCTCGCGCAGCGTCATGGTCTCCTTGCCGCCGAAGCCGCCGACGTTGAAGGTGCGGTCGAGGTCCCACAGGGTCAGACCGTGGGATTCGAGCAGCAGGTCGCGGGAGTCCGGCTTGGGCAGGCCGGGCTGGTGCCACTGCAGCGGGTTGGTGTCCGCCATGAGGTGGCCGCGGGAGCGGTAGGCCTCGATGAGGTTCATCACGCGGGTGTTCTTGTCCACACCGCCGTTGGGGATGTCCTGGGCCCAGCGCATCGGGGCGTAGGGGATCTGCATGGCGTTGAAGATCTCGTCCCAGAACTTGTCGTCGATAAGCAATTGCGAGATGTCGCGCAAGAACTCGCCGGACTCTGCGCCCTGGATGACGCGGTGGTCGTAGGTGGAGGTCAGCGTGGTCAGCTTGCCCACACCGAGCTCGGCGAGACGATCCTCGGAAGCGCCGGCGAATTCGGCCGGGTAGTCCATGGCGCCGACGCCGACGATGGTGCCCTGGCCCTTGGTCAGGCGCGGGATGGAGTGGCGGGTGCCGATGCCGCCCGGGTTGGTTAGCTGAATGGTGACGCCCTGGAAGTCCTCGAGCTTGAGCTTGTTCTGGCGGGCGCGGGCGACGATGTCCTCGTAGGCCTTGACGAACTGGTCGAAGGTGAGGGTCTCGCACTCCTTGATGGCGGCGACGACGAGCGCGCGGGTGCCGTCCTTCTGCGGAAGGTCGATCGCAAGGCCCAGGTTGATGTGCTCAGGCGTGACGACGAACGGCTTGCCGTCGACCACCTTGTAGTTGACGTTCATGCCCGGGTGGAGCAGAGCGGACTTGACGATCGCCCAGCCGATGATGTGGGTGAACGAGATCTTGCCACCGCGGGTGCGCTTCAGGTGATCGTTGATCTGAGCGCGGTTTTCGAACATGAGCTTGACCGGCATGTCGCGCACGGTCGTCGCGGTCGGGACGGTCAAGGACTCGTCCATGTTCTTCGCGATGGCCTTGAAGGTGCCCTTCAGCTGGGTCTCGCCAGCCTCCGGAAGCGGCTGCAGGCGGTCCATGGGGGACTGCTTACCCTTCTTCTTGCCGGCCTGCTTGACGGACGGCTTAGGCACCTCGTTGACGGCGGTGTCGACGCGGGTCTCACGGCCGTCCTGGCTCGGAGCACCGGTGGTTTCGGCGACCTTGGTCGCGGTGCGCACCTTGTGCGGCTGGGTGTCGTTCGCAGACACCTTCTTCGCGGCGGGGGAGACGAGCGGGGTGGCCTTGCCCGCGGCTGGCTTACCCTCTTTTTCGAACATCTCGCGCCATTCTTCGTCGACGGAGTTCGGATCCTCCTGGTACTGCTGGAACATCTCATCAACCAGCCAGTCGTTTTGGCCGAATGTGCTCTCGCTGCTCACGGCAGGTACTCGCCTCGTTTCTTAGTTCTACGTGTGCTTTTGATTGTTTTGTCGGTCATTGTCAATCAATGGCTAACAGCCCACAATACTGCATACTTTCCGCCCCGCTTGAGCAGGTCGGTGTGGGGTCCGTCTTCAATGATACGTCCTTGGTCTATAACGAGGATTCGGTCGGCCCTTGCAGCGGTGGCGAGGCGGTGCGCGACGATGATCGCGGTGCGGTGAGCAGTGGCGCGTCCGGAGGCGTCGAGGACGGCGCGTTCGGTGGCGGGGTCTAGGGTGGCGGTGGCTTCGTCGAGAAGCACGACGTCGGGACGGAGCATTTCGGCGCGGGCGAGCGCGATGATTTGGCGTTGGCCGGAACTCAGGCCGCGGCCGCGTTCGCCGACGCGGTGATTGAATCCGCCGGGGGTGGCGGCGATGATGCCGAGTGCGCCAATGCGCCGCACGGCGTCTTCGATGTCGGCTTCGCTGGCATCGGGCGCGCCGTACGCGATGTTGTCGGCCACGGTCCCGGGAAATAGGTAGGACTCCTGGGGGACTTGCGCGAGTGCGCGTCGCCAGTCGGGCAAGGGGAATTCGCGGATGTCGGTGCCGCTCGCGGTCACTGCGCCTGTCACGGGATCATAAAAGCGGGCAAGCAGCTTGACGACGGTCGACTTGCCCGCCCCCGTCGCCCCCACCAGCGCCACGGTCTCGCCGGGCTGGAAGGTGACGGTGACATCTGACAGCGCGATCGGAGAAGGGCTGGTCGGCTTGGCTGCGTCGGCTGAATCGCGGGAATCGGGGCGTGCGCTGTATGAGAAGGTGACGTCGTCGAGGGCGAGGGGTCCGCGGGCGGCATCGGAGGCGTGCGGGGTGGTGCCGGTGTCGGGGACGGTGGTGGGTTCGTCGAGAAGCGCGCGGATGCGGTCGAAGCTCACGGTGGCTTGCTGCCAGGAGTCGAAGATTTGGCCGAGCTGCTGGATGGGGCCGTAGAGCTGGGTGAGGTACATGGTGAAGGCGACGAGGACGCCGACGGTGAGCGTGCCGTCGGCGATGCGTGCGCCTCCGATGGCGATGATGATGGCGGTCATGATCTGGGAGATCATCTGCATGCCGTTGAAGTAGGTGGCCACGAGGAGCTGCGAGCGCATGCGCAGGCGCCGGTAGGTCTCGCTTTCTGCGGTGAAGTGCGCTTCGGCGGACGGTTCCATGCGGTGCATTTGGCTGATGCGGATCCCGCCGATGAGTTCGGCGAATTCGCCGTTGACGGCGGAGATCTGGGCGCGGGCTGCGGCGTGGAATCGCTTGGAGTAGTGGCGGAAGACGACGGTGATCAGCGCGATGACGGGAACGGCGTAGAGGGCGGTCAGGGCGAGGGAGCCGTCGGTGGCGACGAGCATCGCGGCGACGCCGATGAGGGTGCCCACCGAGACGATCGCTTGGGCGAGCCCTGTCTGCAGGAAGCTGGACAGGGTGTCGATGTCGGTGGTCATCCGTGTCATGATCCGGCCCGAGAGGTGCGATTCGAAATAGCTCAGTCCGAGGTGCTGCAGGTGGGCGTAGCTGCGCACGCGCAGGCCATAAAGGAGGCGCTCGCCGGAGCGGGCGGATAAGACGGTCATCGCGGCGTTGGCGGCCCAGGCGATAAGCACAACGGTCAGGGCGGCGCCGGAGACGAACCAGAGGGTGCGTTCTTTGCCGGTGGCAATGCCCTGGTCGACGGCTGTGCGGACCAGCGTCGGAAAGCTCAAGTCCGCCAGCACGCCCACGACGAGGAGGGCGGTGACTGCCGCGATCAGCCATTTGACCGAGGAGAACATCGCGCGCAGTCCCGCAGGGATCGTGCCGGTGGGCTCTTCGTCAGCGTCGGGCAGCGCTTCGAGGCGCTCTAAGAGTTCAGGTGTCGCGGTGACAACGCGGGCGCGGCCACCGCCACCGCCGCCGCCACCTGTGCCGGAGGAGGTGAGAACGTGCTCGTGAGTCGAGGTGTCGGGCAGGTCGGGCCACAGCTGGTCATGGGAGGGATCGGCGGGAGGAGGGGAGCTGGAGGTGGTGTCGCCGGGGGCCATGAGGGCCGTGTAGGAGGGGTGGGTAAGGGCGGGGGTGAGGGGAGCGTCGATAAGCGATGTGCCGTGGTCCACGATGATGACGCGTTCGGTGTGCTCGACCGTGGATTGGCGGTGCGCGACGGCGATGATGGTGACGCCCGGGAGGTTGTCGCGCAGGTTGGCGAGGATGTCTGCTTCGGTCGCGGCGTCGATGGCGGAGGTGGCGTCGTCGAGGATGAGGACGCGCGGGCGCGATAGGAGTGCGCGGGCGAGCGCGATGCGTTGGCGCTGGCCGCCGGATAGCGTGAGGCCTCGTTCGCCGACGACGGTGTCGTAGCCGTCGGGAAGCTGGCTGATGAATTCGTCGGCGCAGGCCATGCGCGCGGCATGGGCGATCTCGGCGTCGGTGACATCGGCGCTCATGGCGATGTTGTCGCGGATGGACAGCGAGAACAGGAAAGCTTCGTCGAAAACGCACGTGACGGCGCTGCGGATGTCAGCGTGGGTGAGCTCGCTGTATGGGATCTGGCCGTCGGGCGCAACTAGCGCGAGGTGCCCGCCCTCAGGCGTGTAGAACGCCCCGGCGAGCTGCACGGCCATCGACTTGCCGGAACCTGCTGGCCCTATGACCGCGACTTGCTCGCCCGGCGCGACGTTGAGATTGAAACCGTCGAGGACGCGGCGGCCGTCGGCGGTGAAGGTGACGTCGTTGAACGCGATGCCGACCGGGCCCTCGGGCAGCGTGCGCGGGGTTGTGGGGTCGGGGCGCTCGGGCGCGAGCTGCAAGACCTCGTCGAGCCGGTCGATGCCGCTCATGCCCATCTGGAGCGTGACGTACGTGTTCGCCAGCATGGACATCAGCGACGTCAGCGAGCTGAGATACGCGGTGAATGCGACGAAGCCGCCGACGGTCATGCCGCCATTTAGCGCGATAATGCCGCCGGCGACGATCGTGACAACGAGCGCGAGGTTCGGCAGCTGGCTCAGCGCGGGCTGGAAGGAGGCGGTGAGCTTCGCCGCGCGCATTTTCACGGCGTAGAGGCGCCGCGCGAGTCCGTCGAGGACATCGATTTCGTGGTCTTCCCGCCCGAAGGCCTTGACCACGCGCACGCCGGAGACAGTCTGCTCGACGTGGCTGGTCAAATCGGCCGCGGTCTGCTGATTCGCCCACGTGGCGGCGTACATCGAGCGGCGGGAGCGGTTGGCCACCCAGACGATGACTGGCAAAAACGCCAGGGCCATAAGTGTCAGGGGCAGGTCCACCCAGGCCATGACGGCGACGGTGAGGATCAGCTGGACCAGACGCGAAAACGCCATGGGGCTCAGCGCCAGAACGGAGAACAACTGGCCCAGATCCGTAATGGAGCGCGAGACGATCTGCCCGGTGACGATGTGGTCTTGGCCCGGACCGTCGAGGCGGTGCAGCGTTTTCAAAAGCTCCACGCGGACGTAGTGCTGCGAGCGTGTGGCCAGGTTGCCGGCGGCCCAGCGGCGCAAGACTTGGAAGGCGAATTGCGCGACCGCGATGCCGGCCATCGCCCACGCGATCGTTGCCACCGAGCCGTCCCGCTGCCCGGTCGCAACATCCACGGCCGTGCCCGTCAACCCCGGCAGTGTCGTTTGCAGCACTGCCGCGAGCACCGCTGTGACCAGGGTGAGCGCCGCAAAGCCGCGGTTCGCGTTCAGCGACCGGGTGAGCAGATGCCCGCGCAGCTTGTCGACGACCCCCGCCCGCTCCCGTCTGTCTGTCTGTGTGATCCCGGCTTCTCCCCGCTAGCGCTTCGATGATGCGGCGTCAGCTGCTGCTGCCGCGGCTGCCTCGTCCTTGTCGGCCTCGCGGTCGTCGTTGTCCTTGTCACTGTCGCGGAAGCGACTGAACACGTCGACAAGGGCCTTGACGCGGAATTTCTTGTTCTTCTCGGCCTTGTCGATCTCGTCTTCCGCCTCGGACTTCGCGGGCAGCTCATTGGCGAATTCGGCGGGCGGCTGGCCGAGGTTGGGGACGAGGCCCTCAATGACCTTCCTCGCTAGGGCACGGTTGGCCATGGTGCCGGCGACGGCGCCGATGCCCAGCGGTATGAGCTTGCCCAGCCACATGCGGCGCAGACGCTTCTTCATGGACTTCAGCAGCTGGCGGGTGAGCAAGCTGTTGGCCTGGCTCAAGGTCGGTCCGGAGAATTTGGAGACCGTCGCAATGGAGGGGACCTTCTGGGCATCGGGGCCCATGAGCGTATCGACGATCGCCGCGCCCTGCGAACCCGACAGCACCATCAAAACGATGGCGCGGCGGCGCTCCGCATCCGAGATGTCCACGCCGCGGAGGTAGGCGGAGCCGACGGTGTAGACGGCTGCCAGATCCACGAATACGAGGGATTCGCCGGCGATCGCGGCGGCTCCGGTGAAGAAACCGATGCCCGGGATAGCAGCAGCGCCACCAGCTCCAGCGCCGGTGCCGGAGGCGGCGTACATGAAGTGCTTGTCCATCATCGCCTGGATCTCAGCGGGCGAGGCCTCCGGATTCGAGCGGCGCAGGTGGTCGACGTAGGCGCGGATCACACCGGACTGCAGGCGCACAGCGCGGTCCAGACCGCGGATGAACGAACGGCCCCACAGGTTCGCGTTCTGCTCAATGGTCTTCGCGTCCAGCTCAGTCGGCGTAGCAGCCGGCTGGTTCTTCTTGTCTTTCTTGAACAGGGCCATGGTGTGGCATCTCCTTTGTTCGCGCCTGGATAGTGGGCGGGCGCTGGGGCGCAGTGTCGTCTGGCCCGTGAAAGCCAATGCACACCAATTTATAGGAGGGCGGGGTGGGTCGTCGTCAAGCGTCTGCCCGTACGCGCTGGCATGGCTACAGTGGCAAGGCATGGTCACCGAACCCGTCGTGCGCACCACCGCTGGACTCGTCCGCGGCATTGTGGACCCGACGACGGGCATGCGCACATGGCGCGGCGTGCCGTTCGGTGCACCGACGGGCGGGGACGCGCGTTTCCGCGCCCCGCATCCGCCCGAGCCGTGGGACGGCGAGCACGATGCGAGCAGGTTCGCACACCCGGCGATGCAGGGCACGTACGGCTGGAATGACCGAGTCAAAGGCACGGAAGATTGCCTGGTGCTCGACATCGTGCGCCCCGACACCGACGACGAGCTGCCGGTCGTGGTGTACATGCACGGCGGGACATTTCTGACTGGTTCCTCGCACGAGAAGGTGCTGCAGGGCCACCGCTTCGCGAAGGCGACGGACATCGTCTACGTGTCGATCAATTTCCGCCTTGGCGTGCTCGGCTACCTGGACCTGCGCTCGCTGGGCACCGATTGCGTGGCTAATCCGGGGACGATGGACCAGATTCTCGCGCTTCAGTGGGTGCGCGAGAATATCGCTGGCTTCGGCGGCGACCCTGAGCGCGTGACCATCATGGGCGAATCTGCGGGCGCGGCTTCCGTGACCACGCTGATGTCCTCGCCCCCGGCGCGCGGGCTGTTCCACGGCGCCGTCGCGCAATCCGCGCCCGCCGCCGCGGTCCACACTCGCATTCAGGCGGCAATGTGGGTGCGTAAGCTTCTCGACGGCATGGGGCTGTCCCGCCTCTCCACCCTCCAAGACCTGCGTGAGGTTGACGGTGAAGAGCTTGTCCGTGTGGGCAATTCGCTGCTCATCCGCAGCGGTGAGCTGCCGTATCTGAACCTCGCATTCATGCCCACCGTCGATGGTGAGGTGCTGCCCGCGCACCCGATCGACGTGTTCACGGCCGATGAGGAAGCGCCGGTGCCGCTCATCATCGGGTCGAATTCTGGCGAGGCCAGCTTCACCAAGGCGATGTACGTGTTCAACCGGTCCCGTGAACGCGCCGCGCGCCGCTTGCTCGAGGTATTCGATCCGGGGCATGCCGACGCGATCCTGGAGGCGTACAACGGCGCGCAGACCCGTTCCGATTTCGCCGAGCTCATCGCCGACGCCGTTTTCTGGGCACCCTCGGTGCGCCTGGCTACGGAGCACCGCCACGTCGCTGATGTGTGGATGTACCACTTCGACCACGCCGCCCCAGCGGTCAAGCGCCTCGGCATCGGGGCCGTGCACACCGCCGACTTGGAGGCAGTCTTCGGCGAACCGTATTCCAGTCCCGCCGGGATTTTGCAGCGCCTCGGCCCCCAGAGCGATTTCGAGACAGTCAGCGAGATGATGCAGCGCAACTGGGGCTCGTTCTTCCACACCGGGCAGGTCGGCGACGAATGGCCGGTCTACGGTTTCCGCTCCGAGGACGCCCCGGGCCGCGCCACCGCCGTGATCAGCGCCGACCCGAAGGTGGTGCGCGACCCGAAGGCGGAGAAGCGCCGCGCGTGGGAGGGCTTCAAATTCACCAGTTGGGGCACCGGCCGCCCGGAGGTGCTTGAAAGCGTCACCGATTTCCTCGGTCTCGAACCCGACGACGTGCTCTGACTCCATCGCGCGCGACGAGCCCATGAACGCATTAGTACGTGCAATCCTCGTTGATCCGGTGCGGTGCCAGGGGAACCTGGCTAGGCTAGGGTCGGCCAGGCGGAACGCGTCTTAAAAATCCAGCAGGAGGGAGCTGCCGTCATGAGCTTTTTCGAGGACATCGCCGCAGGCCTCGACCGTGAAGGGATCGAGTCGCGCGTGCACGACGACACGATGTTCGTGCCAATCACCTCGGATGTGGAGATCCACTTCGTGGAGATCGATCCGCTTCTTCCCGCTGCGAATGTGTACATCGCCGCCGCCGACGTCGACGAGGACGACGATGAATTCGAGACCGTGCTCGTCTCCGTGGTGTTCTCGGTGGAAGACGCCGTACAGACCGCGGTGAAGCACATGGCCACCGACCAGGTGATCACGGTGCTCAGCGACCTGCTGGAGGGCACCGACGAGCGCATCGGCGACTTGGACTTCTTCCAGGACCCGGTCGACCCGAATCTGGTCCGCGCCGAAGTAGGCGACAATGCTGAGCTGCAGGTCCAGGTGGAACTGCAGGACGGCACCCCGTGCGCGGCAGTCACCTTCATCGCGCTGCCGGAGTCCTACGACGACCTGCTGGACGACGCGATCGGCGAGCTGTGGGAGTCCGACGGCGACGCCGAGCTGACTGACGAAGACCGCGAGCGCCTTTTCGCCAGCCTTCACGCAGAGGCAGTCGCCGAAGTGGAGACCCTCGACCTGGGCGTCTTCTTCGACTTCGACCGCCTCTTCGACGTCCTGTCTCTCGCCGCCGACCACGCCGAGGACTGGGAATCCCAGCTCCTCCCGTTCGACGACGAAGACTTCGACGAGCCCGATGTCTACGACATCTTCGGCGCCGACGACCCGGACGATGACGAAGACGAGGACACCGAAGACGACCTCGATGACCTCGACGATGATGAAGACGAGGACGACGAAGACGATTTCGACGACTACGACCTCGACGATGATGAGGGCGACGACGAAGAGGACGAAGACGACGACACCGACGACGAGGACTAAGCGGCTGCTAGTCCCTCAAACATGGAGGCGGGGGAGTAGACGGGCGTGAAGGTCCCGTCTACGAGCCAGACGAATGTGGTGCCGGTCGGGGAGTAGACCTCGTGGACGGCGCCGGCCATGGACGACGGAACGAGGGCGCGGACCCAGGCCTCGGCGAGGTCGCGGTCGACGGTGATGCCGGTGACATCGGTGAAGCGGACCTCAATCAGATAAGCGGGGACGTGGGATTCACCGAAGCCCTTGATGCGGGCTTGCGCGCGGGGTCCGACACGGCGGCGGGTGACCGCCGCCTTGAGCTGTGGTCCGTGGCCGATGCGTGGCAGCTCCCGTGTCGGTGGCCGCCACGCGGGTGTGGGGCGTGCGAGCGAGCGCGGGTGGTGGATCACTGCCTCGAAGCGGTTGAGGGCGTTGGAGTAGGTGGAGCGGATCTGCTGGGCAAGTTCTCGTGTGTTCGTCATGGCTCACAAATTACGAAGCAACCCCGACACAACCGCACCTTCATTCGAACACTATTTCGAACAGGTGTTACAAAACTAAGCGCGACGTGGCTTTACGGACCGAAACGGGTAGCCTGTTGGGCGCTATGACAACCCCCTCTAAGACCAGCCGTTGGGCTGCACATCGGCATGCCCGCGCGGAAGCGAAGGCCGCGCGCGGACCGGTGCCGCCGATCCCGCAGGAGATCTGGGTGCTCGTGTCCGCGGCATTCCTCATCGCGCTCGGCTACGGACTGATCGCGCCGATCATCCCTCAGTTCGCGGAGAGCTTCGGTGTCTCGATGGCGGCGGCAGCGGCCGTGGTGTCGGTGTTCTCCGCAGCACGGTTGGTGGGGGCTCCGGGGGCGGGACGGCTCGTCGATAAGCTCGGCTCGCGGAAGATCTACCTCTCCGGCCTCGTCATCGTTGCGGTGACCACTGGTTTGGTCGCTATCGCGCAGGAATATTGGCACATGATGGTGCTGCGTTTTCTGGCTGGGCTGGGGTCGACGATGTTCACGATTTCGGCGCAGGCGCTGATTGTGAAAGTCGCGCCACCGCAGATCCGCGGGCGGGCAAGTTCGACGTATGCGACGGCATTCCTGCTGGGCAATATCATCGGGCCGATCGCCGGCGCGGGTTTGTCGTTTTTGGGCATGCGCTGGCCGTTCGTGATCTACGGCATCGGCGTGGGCCTGGCCGCGTTCGTGGTGTGGGCGAAGCTGCCCAAATCCGACAACGACGTCGACCGCGCCACGCGTCCGCCGATGCGTCTCGATGAGGCGCTTAGCCACCCCAGCTACCGGAGCTTGCTCGCGTCGATGTTCTCTCAGGGCTGGGTAAATATGGGCGTGCGCGTGGCGGTCCTCCCGCTGTTTGCGGCGTCCGTGTTCGCGCACGGCGGTGCGATGGCTGGGCTTGCGCTCGCGGCGTTCGCCGCTGGTAACGCGGTGACGCTGCAGTTCTCCGGCAGGCTTGCAGACGACATCGGCCGCAAGCCCATGATCCTCACCGGCCTGGCAACCACCGTTGTCGCGACGGCGACCCTCGGTTTCGCCACGAGCTTCTGGCCGCTGATCGCGCTGTCTGCCCTCGCCGGCGTCGGCGGCGGCCTGCTCGTGCCGAGCCAGCAGGCGACCTTAGCGGACATCATCGGCAACGACCGCTCCGGCGGTAAGGCACTGTCGTTGTTCCAGATGTGCGGTGACGCCGGCCAGGTCCTCGGCCCGATTGTGATCGGCGCGCTGGCGCAGTCCCACGGATTCCCCGTAGCCTTCGCCGTGTGCGGCGCCATCGCCGCGTGCGCCTTCACCGTCTGGGCGATCATGGGGCAGGAGACCCGTCCGAACCGGACAACCACACCAACCACCGCGAAGGAGCACTAATGCGCATCATCTACGACTGCGACCCGGGCGTGGACGACACCTACGCGCTGATCTACCTCGCGGCCGCCGCGCACGCCGGCACGCACGAGCTCGAGTGCGTGACCACCACCAGCGGCAACGTCGACGCCGACCAGTGCGCGCGCAACGCCGCCTGGATCCTCACGCTCTGCGGCCTGCCGATCATCCCGCTCGCCGCCGGCGTCCCCGAACCCCTCGAGTGGGACCTCGTCACCACCCCGGAGACCCACGGCGACACCGGCCTGGGCTACGCGAACGCCCCCGACCGCCACGTTGAACACGACTGGGACACCTTATGGATCGACGCGATCGACCGCGGCACCGACGACCTCCACCTGATTGTCACCGGCCCCATGACCAACCTCGCCGCCTTCCGCCGCCTCCACCCGGACCATTACGCGAAGCTGCGCCACATCACCGTCATGGGCGGGGCTTTCAATTACCCCGGCAACACCACGCCCACCGCCGAGTGGAATTTCTGGGTCGACCCACACGCCGCCAAAGAAGTCTTCGCGAACGCCCCCGCACCGATCACCGTATGCCCCCTCAACGCGACGGAGCAGATGCTCCTCACCCCCGAGCGCCTCGACCGCATCACACACACCCTCGGCACCGCCCCCATCGCCGAACAGCTTGACCCCATCACCCGCTTCTACTTCGAGTTCCACGAGGAGATGGGGGAGGGCTACCAGGCCCAGATCCACGACCTGTTCACCGTGCTCACCGCCACCGGCGCGATCACCACCGACCCCCAGCTCACCACCATCGACATCGAAGCCGACAGCGAGCTGACCCGCGGCACCTCCGTCGCCGACACGAAGGACTTCTGGGAGCGCGACCCCAACGCCCGCATCATCACCCACACAGACACCGCCACCATCGAACACGCATGGACGCTTTTCGACGATGCCTCCCACATCCTCTCCCGCATCGCCGCCGGCGACGCTGCCCTGGAGAAGCTCCGGCACCTGCGGGCGGAGGATTAGTTTGAGTTCAAACGCTCGAAAACTGTGTCAGCAATGCTCTTGATTTTCTCGGCGTAGCCATCTCGCTGTGCATTCGCGGAGCCCTTCAAGCCATCCTGGTATTTCAACTCCGCAATCGGTGAGTGCACATCCTGCGCGGTAGCCGGCATCGAATGCATGTGGGGAACATGACCGAGCAGATACTCATCGTCGGATTGACCGAGCGTACTGCCGATCAGGCGAGCTTCATCGGCGAACTTATCTCGAAAACGCTCAAAGGCGCCAACGAGTTGTTCCTTACCGTTAGCCTTCTTCTTCACGTATTCGAGCGTCGTATAACCGAGGTATTTCAAGTTGTGGTCATTGTGCCCACCAAGGCGTAGGTTTCGAGATTTCTTCTCAAAGCTGGCGGAGAAAGACTTCCACGTCGCAATATTCGCTTCAGACATCTCGGAGTATTCGGCAACCCATTCATCAAACCAACGGGCGAGGTTGCCGAATGCGTGATAGCTGAACAAGTCGGTTGCTGTTGGGGTGACAAATGCATCGCAGCCGAGAAGGACGGTTCGGTTGAAGGGACCAAGGCTCGGACCGACGTCGAAGAGGATGTAGTCATACCGGTCCTCATCTTCCATTGCGGTGACGAGCTGTCCGGCCCAATGGACGCGGCGGAAAGCAGCAGTTTCCCTGCTCAGTGCAGTTTGCCACGCAGCCGACATGACGTCTTCAATTTGAGAAAGCCGAGGATGGCCAGCCATCACATCGACTTTGAACCGCTCCGAGCGGTGGACCGGTATCTCCGTTTCAATCTCTGGTTCGCCCTCCCTCAGCGGGATGAAAACGCCGTAGACGGTTTTCAAGAGTGATTCCCGCCGGGCAATCTCTGGGTCGGGGTTACCGTCGTAGATTTCGTTCGTCTGACGCTCTGTCAGCATCAATTGCGTGGCGTTGCACTGAGGATCGCAGTCAACGTAAAGAACACGCTTTCCCTTGGTGGCGATGTTGTAGGCAACGTTCGTGGAGAGCGTCGTCTTGCCGACACCGCCTTTGTTGTTGAAGAAGCTAAGGGTCTTGATGCTCGGCATGTGTCCTCCGGAAACTGTCTCAAGTTCAGACACAAACCTAGGCGTTCAATCCAGGTACTGCACGTTCGGAGTGTCCTTAACGTGCAGCCACCGTCTTACGGGCACTGAGGCTGCCGAATAGCTCGGCAGGGAGCGGGACCCGGAGTTTCAGGTCTGTGGTCACAACGTCGACGGGCTTATTGTTCTTGCCGATCATCTCGGTTTGCTGAGGATTGGTCGAGTCAGCTTGTCCGAGGTAGTAGAACTCGGTTCCCTCGGCGTCTTCGCGCTTGGCGAAGAGATGGAGGTCGGCATCGCCATTGAGGATCGGCTGAAGCTCATTGCTCTTCAAAGTGCGTCGATTGCGTGTGAACCAGTGCAAGGTTGAACGGTCAATGAGTGTGTCTTCGTAGCGGATGCTCTCCGAGATCTCTGAGTCCTTGTGGTAGGTCACGAAAATCGGGCACGTCATCGTCGCTTTGTCGGTCTTGTATCCGTACACAGTCGACTCCTGGTTGTTCGCCCAGTTGAGCAGGCGGCAAACATCGCGGCGGGAGTAGCGCTTGCCTTGGATGAACTGGTCGCTTCCGTTGAAGTTCTTGCGATTCAGAAGGAGGCCAGTCTCGATAAGGTCGTCGATGTGATCGCGAAAGCTCACTGTTGAAAAACGTTCGGTGTCTGCGTAGGAGCGGTAGAGCATCCGGAAGTCATCGCTGAGTTTGAAAACGCTTCCTTCCCTCACTACTAGGGGCAGATCGCCGAAGGAGAGTCGCTGAGACTCGGTGAACCACTGGAGATTGAGAACCCGCTCGACGGTGTTCAGGCAGGCTTCGCTGTGGTCGAGACCTTGAGCCGCCAAAGAATCAGCGAATGTTTGCACGGGTATCGAGCCTTGCTCACAAAGGGTTTTGAGCAGCAAGAGCTCCTGTGGGCGCTTCCCGCTGAGCAAGATCGCCGAAAGCATGGTGAGAAAACCACGCTCTTTTTCGGATGGGCCGGCCTCGACGAACTTCAGAGAGTGGAGCAGCGACCAGTAATTCTTGTACTTGCTGGCCATCAGGTAGGGGTTGATCGACTCGTGCGTCTCGAAGTCGAGGAGGCGAGGCAGCTGACCGAGGCGGTACTCAAGGTTGAGAATCGCTTCCTTGCACTTCCGCTTGTCGATGAGGTTGGCACGCTTCAACGATTCGAGGATGCGTTCGGTGGTGACCTCATCGAAGCTGATTGTCGAGGAGCCCGCCACCGGATGAGTGCGCGAACGTCGCACAGTCTCACGCGCACTGTCAGGGTCACCGGAACGGTCACCAGTCAAGGCAATCGGAATGAGGTAGTTATTCGAGTAATTACCGATGACATCGATGACTCGAAGAGTCTCTTTAGACTTCGCCTTTCGAAGGCCACGGCCCAGCTGTTGAGTGAAAATGATCGATGACTGTGTGCTGCGAAGCATCATGATCACGTTGACGTCAGGGATATCGATTCCCTCATTGAAGATGTCTACGGTGATGATGAAGTCGAGTTCGCCGGCTTGTAGCTTTTCGACGGTGTCTTCTCGGTGCTGGATGCTATCTGCACCGCTCAAGGAAACGGTTCGAAGGGGTTTTCCGTAGAGCGTGTATTTGTTCAGCTCCTGGGAGAGGCGTGCCGCTTCCTTATTGGAACTACAGAAAATCAGTCCTTTTGTGCCGCTGGGAAAGCTGTAATCCTCGAGCACTTGCACGAGGTGCTCGACGCGTTCACGGGCGACCTTCTCCGCCACGGTTGAATCGTCCGAGATCGTGTAACCATTCATCGACTCGTAGTCAGAGACTCCGTAGTAGTCGAAGGGAACGAGCATCCGAGATTCCAGTGCATCGCCCAGACGGATTTCGAAGGGCACATTGTGATCGAAGAGCTCGTAGACGTTGAACCCATCTGTGCGCTCCGGGGTAGCGGTCAGCCCCAAGAGGAAATCAGGACGGAAGTGGTCGATGATGCGCCTGTAGGATTCGGCGCCTGAGCGGTGGACCTCATCAATGATGATGTAGTCGAATTGTTTCGGCGAAATATCGGCGAGATTCTCGGGGCGTGATAGTGACTGAACTGTCGCGAAGGTGAAACGTCGATCAGTCTCGCGCTGTTGACCGATGAAGAAGCCAGTTTCGTCGGCGTCTGTTCGGAAAACGCGTTGGAATTCTGTCGCGGCCTTGCGAAGGATCTGTGCTGTATGAGCAACGAACAGAACTCGCTCAGGATCGAAATTTCGAGCAGCGAGACCTGCCAGAATCGTCTTGCCAGTGCCTGTCGCGGAGATGATCAGTGCGCGGTTCTCACCAGAGTCGATTAGCTCTCCCAGGCGATCCAGCGCCTCAGTCTGCATCTTGTTCGGCAGGATCTTTGCGCATTGCGGCTGGTCTTCGAGCGCGACACGGTCGGCTGGGGACGGGAAAATCGGGGGAGTCCGGCGCTCACTGTAATCCTGAATCCACTCCTCGGTGAGAGGGGCTGAGGTCTCGACATGACGCTGCAGGGCGGAGTTCAACTGGTCGGCGATGTCACCGTCGTGGTGGGTGGAGAATTTCAGATTCCACTCGGAATTGTCGATGAGCGCATCGCGCGTGAGATTCGAGCTGCCGACGAGAGCGGTCACATGATCGCCATGCTCGAAAACATAGCCCTTGGCATGGTGGGCACGACCACTCATGATTCGGGCGTCGACGTTGCGGAGTTGGAGCAGTTCTCGCAGTGCATCGGGAGAATTGAAGTCCTGGTAGTCCGAGGTGATGATTAAGCCGTTGCCTTTGAAACCGACAAGGGCTTCCTTCAATCCTCCAATGCCGCCGTTGGTGACGAAAGCAACCGAGATCGTGAAAGATGTCGCTGTCTTCAGTTCAGCGCGAAGAGCCGCCAGCATCGTATTGTCTTCGGCGTTCGCGATGAGCGAAGGGTTTTGGATCCGCTCAGACAGTGTCTGCCGATCGATGTAGCCGAAGAATGTGTCAGCTTCGAGTCTGCTCAGTGATTGCGCTGTGCTCATTGATCTACTCAGCGATGAGATTCACTGCTGGAATATCCGCCGGTGCCCATTCAAGTTCTTTCAGTTCAGTTAACGGGATCCAACGTGAATCAGCGTGTTCGGTGAGTGTGGGCTCCGCATCGGGGGAGAGAACACAGTGGTACGTCGATAAGCGGACCGTGCCGAAGTCGTATTCGTACTCAGTAGTAGTGACGTGGTCACCCACGGTGGCGTCGACGAGCAGTTCTTCTTTGAGCTCGCGGGCGAGGGATTCCTCCGGGGTTTCGCCTGGCTCGATCTTGCCACCGGGGAATTCCCACATGCCGGCGAGCGCTTTGCCCGGGCCACGCTGTGCGGCGAAGACTGCGCCATCGCGAATGATGACGGCACCGGTGACGTTGATGAGCTTCGACATGCGTTCGAGACTAGTGGAACGTCAGGTACCTGCGCTGGTTGATGCGGGGTATCGGTTCATGCATGGCACGACTGTTTGTGGGGTTGTGGGCGTCGTGGCTGACTAGACCGGCAGTTCGCTGACGCGCTCCGGGGGAACGGCGACGACGGACTTGCCGCTGTCCTTGGGGCCGCAGGAGGGGTACTTGTTGAATTTCTGGTCCTCGTCACCGGGGAAGAGGAAGTTGTTGCCGCCGCAGAACCAGCCGTTCGGTGCGGTCCAGAACGCTCCGGAACCCTGCGGCGGGGTGCCGGAGGGGGAGTCGGACATGTAGTCAGTGAAGACCTCCATGGCCTCGTTGCAGTCGAGGCCGTCGTCGAGAGCGGCGACTGACAAGGCACTGCCGTCGCCCAGGGATGTCACCTCGCCGCAGACGGTGCCGGCGGCGACGTTGGAGCGATCTTCGGTGGGCTCGTCTGCTTTCTTCTCTTCCTTTTCGTCCTTGTTGCTGTCCTTGTCCTTGTCCTCGTCCGTCTTCGTCGTCGGCTTCTCCTTCTTCTCGGAGGAGGGCTGCTCGGCTTCAGTGGTCTCTGCCTGTTCTTCGGCCGGGGAGGTCTCCACGGTGGTGAGTGCGGGATCGGCGAGCTCATCCTGGGAATCGGAGCAACCGGCGAGGGCGAACGCGGAAGCGGTAAGGAGAACGGCGGCGGAACGAAGTCGGCGGGAGGTGTGCATGAGCATTCAGTCTAGGCGGTGCGCTGGTGGTGTGAGTTCATGCGCTTAGGCGGGCGAGGTAAATGGCAGATGCCATGCCTGTGATGCGTATCACGGTTAATCTGTAGACAAGCTACTGCGCCGTGCATTCCCGACGCCCACAGCATGGCGTGCCAGGTGGTGCATGCAGTGTGGGTACTGGGTGAGTTGAGAAAGGCGCAGAAATGAAGAAGGCAGGCATAGTCATCACGGTCATCGGTGTGATCGCCTTGATCACAGCGATTGTTTTCGGCGTGGTCGTCGGAGGCGGTGGCATGAAGAAGCTCATGGACACGCCGAAAATCGAGATCAATGGTGGGGATGGCACGGCGAACCTTGCCGCGGAGACGGAATACCGGCTCTTTGGCCGGGGCGAAGGAACAGGTTTTCCCGAATGCACTATTTCTTCACCGTCCGGCGACGAGATTGACACCGAGATCACCGCTACGTCGGTCACGCTGGGCGAGGGGGAAGAAGCGTGGTTCAGCAAAATGAAGATCGTGTCCAAGGATGAAGGAGAGTACTCCTTCTCGTGTGATCGCGACGTGATGGTGGCGAACAAAGAGGACGTCGACAAGATCGGCTCCGGTCTGCTCGGTATTTTCGGCGGAATCTTCGGCGGCATCGCAGCGTTGTTCTTGCTCCTCTTGGGGATTATTCTCATACTGGTCGGTCGCCGGCATGAGCGGCAGCGTAGCGGTGGAACACAGAACGGTTCGGGTGACTTCTACCAGTCGGGGTACCCGGGTGGCTCGGGTGCGATGGGAGGCCCGGACGCGCCGGGCGGGCAGGGGAGACCCGCTTCTTATTGGGACCAGAACCCGTACGGCACGCAGGGGCCGGGGACGAATCAGCCGCCGCAGCGTTAGGAACTTCAGGGCGTGACCGTGGTCGGTCGCGGTCAGTAGCGTGGGGGTGTCTAGGTGTGCCCGGCAGCGCTGTACTCGCAGTAAATAGCTATACAGCCCGCGTTGACGGTAGGCTTTGGCGGTGATGAGTATTGATGACAACGCCGCTGAAGAACAGCAGGCGAATACCCCGGCTGAGACGGAAAACACCGACGATCTGAATGCAGATCAGGTGCCGTCTGGCCCCGAGGCGCAGACGCAGGGCGAAACAGCAAGTGTTTCGGACGCTGCAGGCACTGCAGATAAGAATGGGAACGTGAACGACACAGGGGCCGCAGACGAAGCTGCGGAGCAGAACAACGACGGAAATGTGAACGAGAATTCCGCTGAGGATAACGGCGGAAAGGGCGCAGAGGAGGCGTCGATAAGCACTGGCTTTGACGCGCTCGACCTGCCGGATGATCTGCTGGCCGCGATCCGCAAAGTCGGCTTCGAGGAGCCGTCGCCGATTCAGGCGCAGACGATCCCGCTGCTGATGGAAGGCCGTGATGTGGTCGGTCTCGCGCAGACGGGTACGGGCAAGACGGCGGCGTTCGCGCTGCCGGTGCTCGCCCAGATCGATAAGAAGGCGCGCCACCCGCAGGCGCTCGTGCTTGCGCCGACGCGTGAGCTGGCGCTGCAGGTGTCTGATTCCTTCCAGTCGTTCGCGGACCACCTGGGCGGTATCTCGGTGCTGCCGATCTACGGCGGCCAGGCATACGGCATTCAGCTGTCCGGTCTGCGCCGCGGCGCGCAGGTCATCGTGGGTACCCCGGGCCGTGTCATCGACCACCTGGAGAAGGGCTCGCTGGACATCTCCAACCTGCGCTTCCTCGTGCTCGACGAGGCGGACGAGATGCTCAACATGGGCTTCCAGGAAGACGTCGAGCGCATCCTCGAGGACACCCCGGACGACAAGCAGGTCGCGCTGTTTTCCGCGACGATGCCGAACGGCATCCGCCGCATCTCCAAGCAGTACTTGAACGACCCGGCTGAGGTCACAGTCAAGTCCGAGACGCGCACGAACACGAATATCACCCAGCGCTACCTGTTCACCGCGCACCGCAACAAGCTCGACGCGATCACGCGCATTCTCGAGGTCACCGAATTCGACGGCATGATCGTCTTCGTGCGCACCAAGCACGAGACGGAAGAGATCGCCGAGAAGCTCCGCGCGCGCGGATTCTCCGCCGCCGCGATCAACGGCGACATCGCCCAGCAGCAGCGCGAGCGCACGGTCGACCAGCTTCGCGACGGGCGCTTGGACATTCTCGTCGCCACCGACGTCGCCGCACGCGGCCTGGATGTTGAGCGCATTTCCCACGTGCTCAACTACGACATCCCGAACGACACGGAAAGCTACGTCCACCGCATCGGACGCACTGGCCGGGCCGGCCGAACGGGCGAGGCGATCCTGTTCGTCACCCCGCGCGAGCGCCGCATGCTCCGTTCCATCGAGAAGGTCACCGGCGCCAAGATCGAGGAGATGGACCTGCCCACCGTGGACGAGGTCAATGTCTCCCGCATGGCCAAGTTCTCCGATTCGATTACCGAGTCGCTCGAGAACGACCAGATGGATCTCTTCCGCAGCCTGGTGCGCAGCTACTCCGCCGATCACGACGTGCCGATGGAAGATATCGCCGCCGCGCTTGCAGCCCAGACCTCCGGTGACGAATTCCTGATGAAGGAGCCGCCGAAGGACAAGCGCGACCGGCGCGACCGCGACCGTTGGGACCGCGATGACCGCCGTGACCGCGGCCGTGGCCGTCGTGACCGCGATGACCGTGGCGGGCGCAACCGTTTCCAGAACGACGATCCGAACTTCGACACCTACCGCCTGGACGTGGGCAAGCGCCAGCACGTCCGCCCGGGCGCCATCGTCGGCGCGCTGGCGAACGAGGGCGGCCTGACCAACCGCGACTTCGGCCGTATCACCATCGGCGGCGACTTCACGCTCGTCGAGCTGCCGAAGAATCTCGACCCGGCTGTCCTCGATCGCCTTTCCGACACGCGCATCTCCGGCCAGCTGATCAATATCCAGCGCGACACCGGTGCACCGCCGCGCGGCCGTGGTGGACGCGGCGGTTACCGCAAGCGTGACGACGATCGCGACCGCGGCTACCGCGGCGGGCGCGGGGGGGGGTGTCTCCTATACACCTCTAGATGTGGATAAAAGAAAGGGGCAAAAACGCCCGAAAGATGGGGTGG
>NZ_JAGKSD010000023.1 GCF_017942225.1 Corynebacterium sp. Marseille-P3884
CCTAGATGGGTATAGGGGCCAGCCGCGGCAGCCGCTGGCGGCGTACCCAAGCGCGGCCTGGCGATGATCCTCATCGCTGTGGCATTGCTCCTCGCACTGTGGGGCGTGTACGCGATGACCAAGGGCGGTGCTGATAACCAGGCTGCTAATGATCCGGCGGGCCAGTCGGTGCAGAACCAGAATGACCCGAACGCCCAGGGCCAAAACGGCGCGGGTCAGAACCAGAACGCCCAGGGCCAGAACGGTGCAAACCAAAACGGCGCAGGCCAAAACGGCGCCGGTCAGAACCAGAACGACCCGAACGCCCAGAACCAGAACGCCCAGAACCAGAACGCCGCAGACCAAAACGGCGCGGATCAGAACGCCGCAAACCAGAACCGCCAGCCGGGCGCGGCGGCTGATGCGCCGGCGGGTCCGAATAACCCGATGACGCGCGAGAATATGACGGTGAATATCTACAACAACTCGGCGGTGAGCAACCTGGCTGAACGGGTCTCTGGTCAGGCGCGTGAGAACGGCTTCAACCTCGGCGAGGTGGGCAATATCCCGGGCGAGAACGCGATCTTCGAGCAGAACACGGTGCTGTTCGACCCGAATACCCCGGGTGCGGAGGACCGTGCGCGTGAGTTGGCGGACACGATCGGCGGCATTGCACTGGCTAACGACGACCGCGTCCCCGCCGAGGCCAAGAAGCCCGGTTCCGTGACGGTGGTGCTGGCGGAGAACCGCGAGGTGGCTCTCTAAACCGAGGCGCGCCCGACAGGCTGAAATTAAATACCGGACCGTCCCTGCAGAAATTTGCGCGGGGGCGGTTCTTCCCGTATTCAGAGAGAATGACTGTGCCGACAAATCAGGCCACGATGGATCCGTTCCGGGATTTCAACCGGTCGGAAGCGCTGAGCCTGGGCGTGGAGTGGGAGATCGCGCTGGTCGATCCGGGGACGCGCGATTTGGTCCCGTTCGCGGCGGAGGTCATCGATGCGGTGGAGCAGCGGTGGCCGGGAACGCACCTGGAAAAGGAGTTCCTGAAGAACACCATTGAGCTGGTCACACCTATTTGTGACACGACGGCCGAGGCGATGGAGTACCTGCGGGAGACGAAGGACAAGATCCAGCAGGTCGCGGACGAGAAGAACCTCAAGTTGTGGGCGGGCGGCGGCCACCCGTTCGCGGATTTCCGGACGCAGCCGGTAGGCGATAAGCCGACGTACAAGGAGATCATCAACCGCACGCAGTACTGGGGGCAGCAGATGCTGCTGTGGGGCACGCACGTGCACGTGGGGATCAGGCACGAGGACCGGGTGTGGCCGATCATCAACGCGGTGATGACGAAGTACCCGCACTTGCTGGCGATCAGTGGGTCGAGTCCGGCGTGGGAAGGACTGGACACCGGGTATGCGTCGAACAGGACGATGCTCTACCAGCAGCTTCCTACGGCAGGCATGCCGTACCAGTTCGGTAGCTGGCAGGAGTGGGTCGAGTTCATGCGGGACCAGACGAAGTCGGGCGTGACCTCGCACACGGGCTCGATGCATTTCGACGTCCGCCCGGCCGCCAAGTGGGGCACCGTCGAGGTGCGCATTTCGGATGCGGCGACGAACCTGGAGGAGCTCGCAGCCATCGTGGCGCTGACGCACTGCCTCGTCGTGCATTACGACGACATGATCGACCGGGGCGAGGAACTGCCGACGCTACAGCCGTGGCACGTGGCAGAGAATAAATGGCGCGGAGCCCGCTACGGTCTCGAAGCCGAGGTGATCACCAGCCGGGACACAGATGAGCGCCTGGTCACGGATGAGCTGCTGGAGATGGTGGGGGAGCTACAGGGCGTCGCTAAGCGTCTTGGCTGCGTTGATGAGCTGAACCTTGTCGCGAAGATCGTGGAAAATGGTGCGGCCTACCAGCGCCAACGCGCTGTGTACGAGGCGACGGGCGATTGGCGCGGCGCGGTGGACCAGGCGGTGGACGAACTCCGCGCCGGGCACCCGAGCGCCTAAACCCAGCTAAGCGCTGCGCTGCAGGTCGCCGGGGTGCTCGTTGATGGCGATGTCGTCCTCGTCGCCGTAGAGGCCCTCGCGGCGGGAGACGCGTCCGAGGCGCTGCGCGGTGACCGGGTTGGTCATGAGCGCGAAGAGGACGAGCAGGAAGAGCATGCCCACGTCGCCGCGCTGGCCGACGTCGAAATGCTCGGAGCCGGTGAGGCGGAAAATCACGCCGAGAATCACCATGATCAGGCCGACGGTCTGCGGTTTCGTCACGGCGTGGACGCGCGAGAGCGTCGTGTTGAAGCGCGCGATGCCCACGGACGCGAAGAAGACCTGCAGTGCGCCGAGCACGATGAAAATGAGCGACAGGACGTCGGAGATATATTCCCAGGTGAAGGCCATTAGAGCGCACCGTCCCTCTTGCGGAAGCGGGCGACGGACAGCGAACCGATGAAGCCGAGCAGCGCGACGACGACCATCGCGTTGACCACGGTCGTGTCCAGCGTCCAGCAAATATACGTCGCCAGCGCGCATTGAATCGAAGCGACAATACCGTCCATCGCCACGACGCGGTCGAGCGAATTCGGGCCGATCACTAGCCGCCATGTCGTGATGAAAAACCCGGCGACGAGCAGTACAGCCGCCACCGCGAGCACGGAGTTGTAGATCGCGTCATCCATGTTTGTGGGCCTTTCTCTTTTCAAAAATAGCGATCATTGAGCGCTCAAGCTTATCGACGTCCGCCAGCGCCTTCTCCACATCCTTCTGCCTCCCCGCGGAGAGAACGTGAATAGTCCACGTGCGGTTCGCCAGGTCGATGTCGGTGACGCACCCACCCGGTTGGAGGTTGTAGGCGCAGGTAGCGAAGTACAGCGCCAATTCTGAGTTGAGACGCATCGGTACTTTGAAGATCGCGCTCTTTGGCGGTCCTGCCGGGCGGATCGCCAGCCACGACACCGAAACGGCGGCGACGAACAGTTCGCCCACCCACCGGATGAGGAACACGATCAGTTTCGGGACATTCACGTCCACGCCGCCGGTGGGCAGCTTGGGCAGTGGCAGCAGCATCGTGATGAGGAAGCCTAAGCCCGCGCCGGCAAAGACATTCGCCCAGGTCAGCTCCCCCATGAGGAGGATCCACATGAGTGCGAGCCAGAAGATGAACCACGGGCGGAAGCGGTCAGAGAGATGCTCACTGACCGTCAGGCGCGGGGAGGGGAGCTGATTGGAACTCATTGGTTGACCTCCTCGTCGGCGGCAGGCTCAGTGGGCTCATCGGATTCGGGGACGGGGGAGGGCACAGGCACCGTCGTCACGCCGGCGCTGGGTTCGTCGATGTCGTGGATGCGGTTGGGAAGGGAGTCGGAGTCATCGTCGTCAAGCGTGCTCTCATCCAGCGTCCGGGAGGGATTCGACCAGTCGCTGCCGAGGACTGCGTTGCGGTAGAGCGCGGTGTCGAGCGCGGAGTCGGCGGCGCGGCCGGTGATTGCCGAGATGGGGCCGGCGAGGACGGTGATGGCGACGGACGCGGCGACGAGTGTCGCGGTGGAGGCGACCATGCCTGCGGGGAGGCTGCCGGCATCCTTGCTGTCCTCAAGGGCGACGGTGTCGGAGACATCGCCGAGCGGGCTGAGGCGCACGGAGACGACGTTGCCCTCGGGTGCGTCGGAGCGGTCGCGGAGGAAGGCCTTGGACCAGACGATCATCATCGCGTAGAGCGTGAGCAGCGACGTGACCACCGCGCCGACGATGAGCACCCACGAGCGCCACGAGCCTTCCTCGGCGCCGGCCTGGATGAGCAGGACCTTGCCGATGAAGCCGGAGAACGGCGGGATACCGCCCAGGTTGAGCGCCGGGACGATGTAGAGCAGCGCGATCACGGGCGCGGTGTACATCAACGAGCCCAGACGGCGCAGCTGCGAAGACCCCATTTGGCGTTCGATGAGGCTGACCACGAGGAAGAGCGATGTCTGCACCAGAATGTGGTGGACGGCGTAGAAGATCGCGCCGGACAGGCCGTGCGCGGTGCCGAGCGCCACACCGAAAATCATGTAGCCGATGTGGCTGACCAGGGTGAATGAGAGCAGACGTTTGATGTCGTTTTGGGCGAGAGCGCCCATCACACCCACGACCATCGTGGCCAGCGCGACCCACATGAGCAGGTGGCTGAGCGGGTGGTCGGGGAACATGGCCACGCGGACACGGATGATGGAGTACACGCCGACCTTGGTCAGCAAGCCTGCGAAGACAGCGGTGACCAGGGATGCGGCGGTGGGATAGGAGTCCGGCAGCCATGCGTCGAGGGGGAAGACCGCCGCTTTGATGCCGAAGGCCACGAGCAGGGTGGCGAAGATGGCGGCGCGGGTGCCGTCGGGAATCTCTTCCAAACGCATGCCCGCCTGCGCCATATTCACCGTGCCGACGGATGCGTAGACGAGGCCGAGAGCGAAAATGAAGATCATCGACGACGCCATGGACACCATCACGTAGCTGATGCCCGCGCGCACGCGCTGCGGTGATGCACCCATGGTGAGCAGGATGTACGACGCGACGAGGAAGATCTCGAAGCCGACGTAGAGGTTGAACAAGTCGCCTGCCAAAAACGACAGGTTCACACCCATCGACAACAGCATGTAGATGGGCAGGAAGACTTCGACCGGGTCGTTCTCGTTGCCGTCGCGGATACCCTGACTGATCGCGAACCACATCACGCAGAACAGCACGATCGCCGAGACGAACAGCATGATTCCGGACAGCCGGTCAGCCACGAAGGTGATGCCGATCGGTGCGTCCCACCCGCCCAATTGCAGAGTCTGGATGCCGGAAATATCCGCCACCAGAATCATCGATGCCGCGATCACCGCCAGCACCAGGAACGTGAAGAACGCGATATTGCGCTGCAGCGCGCGGTGCTTTCCGGAAAGCAGGATCAGCCCAGCAGCCAGCGCCGGCAACAACACCGGCAGCGGGATCAGATACGGCATCGCCGGCAGGAGGAAATCGACGTACTCCTCGTAGAGCGTCGGGTTGGTCAGCTCAGGATTAGTCATCGTCACCCTCCTTCACCGGGTCCTCGAAGGAGCGCGGGCCGAATGCGTCGCCGCCGCTGCGCAGTCGCCCAGTCTCCGGGTCGTCGGAGGCATCGGCGTCTGGCGCTGCAGACGGGGTCGCCGGACGCGCGGCGATTGCCTGGTCCTCCGCGTCGTGCTCGATCACATCGTCGGTGCGGTAGCGGTATTGCCTGTACAGCAGCGCCAGAATGAACGAGACCATCGCCATCGCGATCACGATCGCGGTGAGGATCATCGCCTGCGCGAGCGGGTCGGCCGACTGATCGGTGGCCACGGAATTGCGGTCGAGGATCGGGGGAGCGCCCGCCTGTCCGCCCGATTGGAGCAGCAGCAAATTCGCGCCGTTGCCGATCAGCATCACGCCGAGCAGCATCCTCGTCATCGCGCGGTCGAGCATCAGGTACACGCCCGCCGCGATCAGCACGCCGGAGGCGATGATCAAAAACAGGTTCGCTTCCACAGTTACGCCTCCCTTCCAGTTTGAGCACGCTTATCGACGTTCCCCTTAGAACCCAAAGCCACCCTCCGACTCGCACGCCGCGCGATGCGCTGCGCTGCCCGCTCAGACGACAACTCGGCCTCGCGCTGGGCAGCCCGTTGAGCTGCCCGCTGCCGAGCGTTCGCTTCCCGGGCGCGTTTGCGTTCTTCGTTCTTGCGCTGGAGAGCACGGGCGCGGTCGCGTGCGCGTTCCTTACGTTCGTCCTCTTCGCGGTCGATCTGTCCGCCAAGAGAGGTGAGAATGTGCATGACCAGGCCGACGACGATGGTGTAGACGCCGGCGTCGAAAAGCAGCGCCGAAGGAACCGTGACGGGCCCGATGAGCGGAAGCTCCGGCTCGATGTACCCGCTGGTCAGTGGCGGGTAGCCGAGGAACATCGGGATGACCGCCGCTGCCCCGGACAGCAGCAGGCCGGTGCCGAGCAGCTTCGACGGGTCGACCGGCAGCGCCTCCTCTAGCTCGTCGCGCCCGCCGGCCAGGTAGCGCAGCGTCAGCGCGAGCCCCATGACCAGTCCGCCGGCGAAACCGCCGCCGGGAGCGTTGTGGCCGGAGAAGAAGAAGTAGGCGGACAGCAGCACCATCGCCGGGAAGAGCAGGCGAGTGACCACGTCGACCATGATCGAGCGGTTCTGGGCTTTCTCGCCTTCCACGCCCGAGGCGAGCCAGCGCGGGCGGCGCGTGGACAGCGTCGGGCGGCGCGAATCGCGGGTGAAGGATTCGGTGCGGTAGATCAGGCTGGCCACGCCGGTCGCCGCGATGACCAGCACGCAGATCTCGCCCAGGGTGTCACCCGCGCGCAGGTCCACGAGCAGGACATTCACGGTATTGCGGCCGTGGCCGATCTCGTAGGCGAGGTCCGGCATCAGCGTTGAAATCGGCTCGTGGATGCGCGCGGACATCGCCGCCATCGCGACCACGACCACCGACAGACCCGTGCCCACCGACAGCCAGGCGCGTAGGCGCACGTCCGAGTCCTTCTTCACATCTACCTCGGTGGGCAGTTTGCGCAGGACCAGCATGAACACGACCATCACCAGGGTCTCCACCAGCACCTGCGTCAGCGCCAGGTCAGGAGCACCGTGCAGCGCGAAGAGCACCGCCGAGCCGTAGCCCGTCAGTCCCACCAGAATGATCAGCGACAGACGGTTCCTAATCACAGTCGCGGCCACAGCCGCACTGACAATCACGATCACCGTCATGCCCTGCCACGGGTTATCCCACAGGATCATGTGCGTATCGGCACTGTCGCCGAAAATAAGGGCAGCCAGCGGCACGACCATGAGCACGCTGAAAATCACCGCGAGGTTGATGGTCAACGAACCGCGCTGAGTCGACGCCGTCAAGCGTAGCGACGCCTGACGCAGCACCTTCAGCATGTTGTCCCACAGCGCATCCGCATCCCCCAGAGCGGGCCGCTCGAACTGCGCCTTCTTGACCACCGCGCGCTGCCAGAACATCACCGCGCCGGCGGCGACGATCACAGCGCTCAAACCCAGCGGGATCGTGATCCCGTGCCACAGCGCCAAGTCCTGATGCTCAGCTTCCGGGAACCGCACGTTGAGGTATTGGTTGAACAAGTTCGACAGCGGCGCCGGTAGCAGACCGAAGACCACGGTGAGCAGCACAAGGAGTCCAGGCGGGGCCCATTGCAGGAATTCGATGCGGTGCATGTCGCGGACGGCGGGGGAGGTGCCGTCGATAAGCTCTGCGCGCATGTCTTTTTCTGGCTTCCGTGCGAATGCGCCCCACAGGAAGTACAGCGAATACGTCATGGTCAGCACGGAGCCGAGCACGAAACCGACGAGCAGCACGTTGCGCGGCATGCCGTACAGCAGCTCCTCGTGGAGCGTGGCCTCGAGCGTTGCTTCCTTCGCGACGAAACCCCACAGCGGCGGTATGCCCGCCATCGATGCTGCCGCGATGGTAGCCAGCACGGCGACCAGCGGTTCCTTGCGCCCGAGGCCCGAAAGTTCGCGGATATCGCGCGTGCCCGATGTGTGGTCGATCGCGCCGACGATCATGAACAGCGCCGCCTTGAACAGCGAATGCGCGAAGACCAGCGCCAGGCCCGCCAGCGTCGCCTCGCGTGAACCGATGCCCATCACCGCCGTCATGAACCCCAGCTGCGAGACCGTGCCGTACGCGAGAATCAGCTTCAAATCGCGCTGCTTCAGCGCCATCCAGCCGCCCAGCAGCATCGTGAACACGCCCGCAGGCAGAACCACAATGTGCCAGACGCTTATCGACGCAAAATCCGGCGCCAACCGCCCCACCACATAGATGCCCGCTTTCACCATGGCAGCGGAGTGCAGATACGCCGACACCGGCGTCGGCGCCGCCATCGCGCCCGGCAACCAGAAGTGGAACGGGGCCTGCGCCGACTTCGTCAGCGCACCCAGCAGGATCAGGGTCACCGCCGCCGTGATGCCCGTGACCTGGTCCAAATCCGTCATCCCGGCGATCTGCGAGATCTTCCACACCCCGGTCTGCGTGCCGAAGAGAATGATTCCCACCAGCATCGCCAGCCCACCGAACGTGGTGACCAGCAACGCTTGCGTCGCCGCCCTGCGTGACGACGCCCTCTCCCCGTAATACGAGACCAACAGGAACGACAGCACCGAGGTGATCTCCCAGAAGATGTACATCATCAGGAAGTTGTCCGAGATGACCAGGCCGTACATCGCCATCGCGAACATCGTCAGCTCTGCGCCGAAGACGCTCAGCCGCCGCGGATTCGAATCGAAATACCCCCAACAATAGAGCAGCACCAGCGCGCCGACACCCAAGATGATCAGCCCGAACAGCCCCGAGTACGCATCCAACCTGAACTCGATATTCAGGTGCATTCCCGGCATCCACGGATACGACGCCTGGATCTCACCGCCGTTTTTGAACGTCCCGTTTGCGAACTGGTAGACCAGCCAAACGAATCCCGCTCCCGGCACCAGCGCCAACGCACCGAACGCCGGCCGCCCGAACGTCCTCAGCAAAACCGGTGCTGCTGCTGTGGCGGCAGCAAGCGCCAGAAGCAGGGTGATCACGGTGTCACAGCCCTCCCAAGTCTCGTGTCCGGCGGGGGTCTTCGGTTGTGTCGGCTCATGTAGAAGTGCTGCGCGTGAGCCAACAGCGCGCAGGCGAAAAAACACCCTGCCAACTTGGGAAAACTACGTAAAACCAAATCAAAAAGGCGCGTCATCGCTGGCGCGACCAACGTTTGCAGTCTACCTATTTAGTTCTATTCGGGGGTGTTCTGCCCAGGGTTTGCATTCCTGCGCTTGTGTCCGCGGCTTTAGCCGTAGATCCGCTGCGCCCCCGATGTCATTGCCGCAGCGATTGACGCCTCACTCGTCGCGCCGAAGCCGACCGCCCAGGCAGTGTCGCGCTCATTGATCTGGTGCGCGACCTTGACCGCCGTGAACGTCGCCTCGTGCAGTGTGAACTGGTGGAATTCGAGGATCTCGACGTAACGACCTTCGTCTGCCAGCATCGCCCCGAACGCGTGCGCCGGCCCCGACGTAGTGACCTCGTGGTGCTTCGTCTCCGGCGGGAACGTCTTCGACGTGCGCGTGACATTCGCCGAATACGTGGTGTAGCACCAGTGGTCGTGGCGGGCCTCGATGTCAGAGATCTTGACCGTCGGCGTTGGCGCATACGTCGCACTGAACAGTGCCCAGCTCATGCCCATTGCTTCTTCCCGCAGCTCACGCGGCAAGCGCCGCGGCGAATCGAAGCGGATCTGGAACGGGTCGCGTTCCTGTGTGCGGGTGCGCTCGGGAGCGTGGTTTTGTGTGAAGGTGAAGCCGGTGTCAGTGGTGGGGCGAGTCTGCTGATCGGGATTCTGGGAGCGCTGGGTCTGCTGAGTCGAGGTGTAAAACACGTCAGGTGTCCTTCTACGTTTCGCGGAGGATGTGTGGGGGTGTACCGACTCGCTGTACTGGGTGGTTAACGACCACTACCCCACGCCGCGGGGAGTCGGTTACTCCGCGTTGGGGTCGGTGGCCTCTAGTACCACCTTGAGTACTAGCGCTCGTAGAAGAATCGGCTTTCGCATGCCTCTGACACTAGCCAAGTTAAAGCGTGATGCGCAACACATTCCGGGAAATTAGTTTTCGCGGTCTCGCCGCGGGGGTGTGTCGCGGGGACGGCGCCGGGCCCGTTCGTGGGCCTGCTCACGTGGTGCTCGGGGGCCGGTGGATATAGATTACGTAGTTGCCGGAGTAACCAAATCTGACCTGGGGTTTTAGCCGCGTTTCTGGAGGCGAATGGAATCTTGATCCACCGGCCCCTTGAGGTAGGGGCGTGGCCGGCGGGGTGCCGGGGTGCCGGGATAACAGGGCGCCGGTCCCGGGATGCCGGACTGAGTGGGTCTACCGAGTGGCGCTAGAGCTTGGCGACGCGCTGGAGGAACTTCGCCTCGGCGACGGCCACGCGCTCGATCTCGTAGGGGTGGACGGACTCGTCGACGGAGTGGATGCCGGCGTTGTTGTCCTCGACGCCGTACATGGCGATGGCGGCGTCAGGGTAGTGTTCCTGCAGCTTGGCGGTCAGCGGGATGGAGCCGCCGGAGCCGACGGTGACGAGGTCGGTGGGCACGCCTGCGGGGGCGGCGTCGCTGCCCTCGGCTTCCTTGTAGGCCTCCTGCAGGCACTCGCCAAGCAGGGCGATGGCGGGGCGGGAGGGGTCGGTGGAAAAACCGTGGTTGACGTCGAAGATCTCCACCTCGACCTTGGCGCCCCAAGGGGTGTGGTCGATGATGTGCTGCTTCAGGGTCTCGGCGGTTGCTGCTGGGTCCATGCCGGCGGGGACGCGGAGGTTCAGCTGGGCTTCGGCACGCGGAATGATGGCGTTGACAGCCTCGGCAACCGGGGTGGAGGTGAACCCGATGACGGTGACGGCGGGGCGGGCCCACACCATGTCGGCGGCGTTCTCGTCGCCGGAGTCGATGTCGCCCATCAGGGAAACGCCGTCGAGGACGCCGGCGTCCTTGCGGAAGGCGTCGGCGGAGTAGGGCTGGCCGGGCCAGGAGGCGGAAAGGGCGTCGCCGAGGCCGTCGATGGTGGTGCGGCCGGTGTCGTCGCGAAGCGAATCGAGGGTGCGGATCAGCGCGGCGACGGGGTCCGGTGCGGGGCCGCCGAAGGTGCCGGAGTGGATGGCACCGTTCAGGGTTTCCACCGTGACCTTGAGCTGGGCGCCGCCGCGCAGGGCGGTGGTCAGGGTCGGGGTGCCCACGGCGACGTTGCCGGAGTCGGCGATGAGGATGATGTCGGCTGCGAACAGTTCCGGCTTCTCCCCGATCAGTTTCTCCAGGCCACCGCCGCCGAGCTCCTCGGAGCCCTCGACGAGGACGACGAGGTTGGCGTCGGTGCCGCCGGCGTCGTCGATAAGCCTCAAAGCCTCAAGGTGCATGGCGACGTTGCCTTTGCAATCGGCGGCGCCGCGTCCGTACCAGCGGCCGTCGCGCTCGGTGAGGGTGAACGGGTCGGCGGTCCAGGCGGACGGGTCGCCGGCGGGGACGACGTCGTAGTGGGAATAAAGGAGGACGGTCGGGGCGTCGTCGCTGACGTGCTTGCGCGCGATGATCGCGTCGGCGTTGTCCACCGTGGCGTGGCGCTCGACCTCAAGGCCGCGCTCGGCTAGGGCGTTCGCGACCCAGTCGGCGGCGGCGCCGTGCTGGTCGGCGAGTTCCGGCACGGAGTGGGGCGAGTTGAAGGACACGAGTGCGGAAAGGTCGTTGAAAATCCGTTCGCGGTTCGGTTCGAAAGTGCTCATGAGCTCGAACGTACCAGCGCCCGAATCCACGGTGCGCGACGCGTCTGCCTTGTAAGATCGGCGCTACAGCGACGAAGGGGGCGCGACGTGTTGGAGTGGTACTCAGGGCACATGGCGGAGGATCCGTTCAAAACGGTCATCCTGACCATCTTGATCGTGGCCTTCTTCATCCAGATTGCGTGGCCGCGAGTTCGCGACCTGTTCGACCCCGTCGTGAAGCGGGAGTACGGGCACGTGGTCGCCGTGGATATCGCCGTGGACGGGGGAGCGTGGTGGAAGGGCAACGAGGATCCCATGCAGACCCGGGAGCTCGCGCGCATGCCGTCGGGGGAGGAGCTGCTGTTCGCCTGGGTCGATGGCACGATCGGGCTGCACCGAGACATCAAGCGCCAGGTTTTCACGCGCGGGGGCTGGCTCATCAATCAGACTGCGCCGAAGATCAACGCCGATCCGCACACGCAGCAGATGGCGATCGCGCAGATGAAGGCGCGCTATTTCCGTTACTGGCTTCCGCAAGCCAAGTCTTTGGTGGTCGTGCACCGAAAAAGCGGGAGATATCAAGGCAAGTACTAGGCACAACGCTTATCGACGGCCGCGTGGCAGCCGAAACCGCTGGCCTACCTTGATCGTTCCGGTTTTCAACGATTGTTGACGGCAGAGTAATATTCCTGCCAACACATTGTTAGAAAGGCGCGAAATGGATAACAGGACGGAACTGCGTGAGCTGACACTGCGCGGAATCATCATCGGTGGGCTGATCACGCTCGTGTTCACCGCGGCGAATGTGTACCTGGGCCTGAAGGTGGGCCTGACCTTTGCCACGTCCATTCCCGCCGCGGTCATTTCGATGGCTGTGCTGCGTAAATTCGCCGGTCACAATGTAAAGGAAAACAATATTGTGCAGACGATCGCGTCGGCAGCGGGAACGCTGTCCGCGATCATTTTCGTCTTGCCGGGTCTGGTGATGATCGGTTACTGGCAGGGCTTCCCGTTCTGGACCACGGCGTTGGTGTGCGCGCTCGGCGGCACCCTCGGCGTGATGTTCTCGGTGCCGTTGCGCCGCGCGCTTGTCACGGGGTCCGACCTGCCGTACCCGGAGGGCGTGGCTGCTGCGGAGGTCCTGCGCGTCGGCGACGGTGATCCGAATAATGAGGAGAACGTCAAGGGTCTGCGCACCATCGTCATCGGCGGCATCGTCTCCGCCTTCTACGGTCTGCTCGCCGCGATGAAGGCCGCAGCCAGCGAGATCGCCGGCACCTTCAAATTCGCCAAGGGCGCGACCATGCTGGGCGGCTCGCTCTCCCTCGCGCTCATCGGCGTTGGCCACCTCGTGGGCATGACGGTCGGTATCGCCATGCTCGTCGGCGTGGTCATCTCCTTCTTCGTTCTTCTTCCGTGGCGCACGTCGTCGCTTATCGACGGCTCCGTCACCGACCTTTCCGAGATCGTCTCCACCACCTTCGCCTCCGAGATCCGCTTCATCGGTGTGGGCACCATGGCAGTGGCAGCCCTGTGGACTCTGGTGAAGATCGCCGGCCCAGTGGTCAAGGGCGTCAGCGCGTCCCTGTCCAGCTCCCGCAAGCGCGCCGCAGGTACTGAGGTGGACGTGACGGAGCAGGATATTCCGTTCCCGATCGTGCTCGGCACCATCTTGGTCTCCATGTTCCCGATCGGCTTCTTGCTCTGGAATTTCCAGCGCGGCACCGATATTCACGAGCATGCATTCGGCTTGACCACGATCTCTGTCCTCTTCATCCTCATCGCCGGCCTCGTCATCGCGTCGGTGTGTGGTTACATGGCTGGCCTGATCGGCGCATCCAATTCGCCGATCTCCTCGGTGGGCATCATCGCCGTGATCACGTCAGCACTGCTCATCGCCGCCTTCACCGCCGGCACCGACGCGAGCGCGACGTCTCTCGTGGCTTACACGCTGTTCACTGCCGCGATCGTCTTCGGCATCGCGACGATCTCCAACGACAACTTGCAGGACCTCAAGACAGGCCAGCTTGTCGACGCAACCCCCTGGAAGCAGCAGGTCGCCCTCATCATCGGCGTGCTGTTCGGTTCCGTGGTCATTCCTCCGGTGCTGCACCTGATGCTGACCGGCTTCGGCTTCCAGGGCATGGAGGACGCCGGCCCTGATGCACTCGCCGCACCGCAGGCCGCTCTAATGTCCTCGGTCGCCACCGGTATTTTCGACGACTCCCTGAACTGGAACCTCATCTTCCTCGGCGCCGCGATCGGCACTGTCGTGATCATCATCGACGAGATCCTCAGTGCGACCACCGACAAGAAGTACTCGCTGCCGCCACTGGCCGTCGGCATGGGCATGTACCTGCCGGTCAGCGTCACCGTGATGGTTCCGCTGGGCGCCATCATCGGCAATTTCTACAACCGTTGGGCCTCCCACCAGCGCAACCCCGAGTCCGCGATTCGCATGGGTACCCTCGGCGCCACGGGCCTCATCGTCGGCGAGTCCCTGTTCGGTGTGGTCAACGCCGGTATCATCGCCGCTTCCCAGGGCGAGAGCCCCCTGGAGATCTTTGAGGAAAACGCCTGGACCTCCCTCATCGGCGTCGTGCTCTTCGTCGCCGGCATCGCCTTCATCTACAGCCGCACCGCCAAGGCTGCCAAGGATCTGCCGATCACGGCGCCGGCAGACGCGGCTGCTGCTAAGCGCGCCGAGACTTACGACAGCTCCAAGTAATGCTCGGGGGCGCGCAGCAAAGCTTCGCCCTGACATTGCACTCGCAGCCTCACACTGCTAAAAATGGCTTTAGCACTCCCGCCAAGTGAGTGCTAAAAAGTTCATTTCGAGCGGGTGAGGCTGTTTTGCACTCACCAGCCGTGCCGTCGCGGGCGCCCGCTTGGACCTTGTATGACGTGAGAGTGGCGTCGCCTTTTCCTATATAAACGAGGAGCAACAAACTCACATGGCAAAGATGATCGCATTCGACGAGGAAGCACGCCGCAGCCTCGAGCAGGGCCTGAACACCCTGGCCGATGCTGTGAAGGTCACCCTCGGCCCCAAGGGTCGCAACGTCGTCCTGGAGAAGTCCTGGGGCGCGCCGGCAATTACGAATGACGGCGTGACCATCGCTAAGGACATCGAGCTCGAGGACCCGTACGAGAAGATCGGTGCTGAGCTGGTCAAGGAAGTCGCCAAGAAGACTGACGATGTCGCTGGCGACGGCACCACCACCGCGACCGTTCTGGCACAGGCGCTGGTGCGTGAGGGGCTGCGCAACGTGGCCGCCGGCTCCAACCCGATGGGCATCAAGCGCGGTATCCAGGCTGCGACCGACAAGGTGTCTTCCATCCTTCTCGACTCCGCTAAGGAGGTCGAGACTGAAGAGGAGATCGCTTCTACCGCTGGTATTTCGGCATCCGACCCGGAGATCGGCAAGAAGATCGCCGAGGCGATGTACGCCGTCGGCAACGGCTCCGTGAACAAGGAGTCCGTGATCACGGTTGAGGAGTCCAACACCTTCGGCGTCGACCTCGAGGTCACCGAAGGTATGCGATTCGACAAGGGCTACATCTCCGCATACTTCGCCACCGACATGGAGCGCGGCGAGGCCGTGCTCGAGGATCCGTACATCCTTCTCGTCTCCGGCAAGATCTCCAACGTCAAGGAGCTCGTCCCGGTCCTGGAGCAGGTCATGCAGTCCGGCAAGCCGCTGCTGATCATCGCTGAGGACGTCGAGGGCGAGGCCCTGTCCACCCTCGTGGTCAACAAGATCCGCGGCACCTTCAAGTCCGTGGCAGTCAAGGCACCGGGCTTCGGCGACCGCCGCAAGGCAATGCTGCAGGACATCGCGATCCTCACCGGCGGCCAGGTCATCTCCGAGGAGGTCGGCCTGTCCCTCGACGGTGCTGACGTTTCCCTGCTCGGCCAGGCACGCAAGGCCGTCATCACCAAGGACGACACCACGATCGTCCAGGGTGCCGGCGACCAGGCTCAGATCGAGGGTCGCGTGAAGCAGATCCGTGCTGAGATCGAGAACTCCGATTCCGACTACGACCGCGAGAAGCTCCAGGAGCGCCTGGCGAAGCTCGCCGGCGGTGTCGCAGTCCTCAAGGTCGGCGCAGCCACCGAGGTCGAGCTGAAGGAGCGCAAGCTCCGCATCGAGGATGCTGTCCGCAACGCTAAGGCAGCAGTCGAGGAGGGCATCGTCGCCGGCGGCGGTGTCGCACTCCTGCAGGCAGCCAAGGAGCTCGAGGGCGACCTGGGCCTCGAAGGCGACGAGGCCACCGGCGTCAAGATCGTCCGCGAGGCTCTCTCCGCACCGCTGAAGCAGATCGCCCTCAACTCTGGCCTCGAGCCGGGCGTTGTCGCCGACAAGGTCGCTAACCTCCCGGCAGGTCAGGGTCTGAACGCAGCCACCGGCGAGTACGTCGAGATGCTGGCCAACGGCATCGCTGACCCGGCCAAGGTCACCCGTTCCGCTCTGCAGAACGCTGCCTCCATCGCCGGCCTCTTCCTCACCACCGAGGCCGTCGTCGCCCAGAAGCCGGAGCCCGCAGCTCCCGCCATGGACCCGGAGGCCATGGGCGGCATGATGTAAAAACGCATCCCGCTTAACGACGCCCCGCGCCACCCCCGCTCCTGCGGCCGTGGATGGCGCGGGGTTTCGTGCGTTTAGCCCCTTCGTGAGAGGTACGAACATGCAGTACCGGAATTTAAGCGCCACTAGTCAATACATTGACGATTGGGGGCTTCTGTAAAGCATTGGCAGCTGTTGTTATGGTTGTGACACGCTAATCTACCCCCGATATAGGGTGAAATGACGGCAAGGGAGCACTCCCTTTTAAGCGAAAATCGCGATATCGCGAGGGGTATGCTGGCCGTTACGCGAATGGGGTGAGATCTTCGTCGCGTTCATGTTCGCTAGCAAAAACGCGCACTTCAATTGACTGCGGTGCCGTGTGTTCACCTTATGTTCATGTCCTCGGTCACGGATCAACAACAAAATGCTGGTAAACCCTTGCGAGGGTTGGTGTTGACCGCTGGGAGATGTGTGGCAAGATGTCTTCTTGTGACGCCCGATCGGGGTGTCTGAAACCAGAAACCCTAATCCGGCGATGGCCGGTAACTCTCTCAAGGAGATTTCACATGGACGTGAAGGAAATCATCACGCACCTCGACAACTTCGTGAACACCTTCAAGGGCTGGAATGGCTTCCTTGGCGGTCTCGTCAAGTTCTTCGGCGAGGGTGGCAAGGACGGCCTCGGCTTCATCACCAACTTCAAGGCTTGGACCGAGGCTGGCGACAACCTCAAGGGTCTCTCCGAAAAGTAATCCCCTAAACATCCGTTAATTCTTCACAAGGAGACTAAAATGAACGATTTCATCCAAGGTTCTTCCGAGGCTGCTGCCAAGCTCGACCTGGTCTGGGACAACACCCTCAAGCCGCTGTTCAACATGTTGAAGCCGCTGTCTGAGTCCGCTGAGGGCCTCATCAAGCTTCTGAAGCTGGCTCCGAAGGACATGCTCAAGTAAGCCACTGGCTAACTCCGGAATTCCCCGCTGCTTGGCAGCGGGGTTTCTGCGTTTATTGGGGGATGGGGGTTTGGAGGGGAGCGTCGATAAGCGTTGCTCAGCGGGGTCGCGCATGCGCCGCTAAACTGGCGGGCATGGCGAACGATGATGACATGCCCTTGATCGATCTGACGGAAACTGAAGGCTACTACGTCGACGATTCAGACGAAGACGACCCGGTGCTGCTGCAGGCGGACGGCACCCCGATTCAGACGTGGCGCGAGAATTACCCGTACGACGAGCGTATGACGCGCGACGAATACGAGAAGGTCAAGCGCGCGCTTCAGATTGAGCTGCTGAAGTGGCAGAACTGGACCAAGGAAACGGGCCAGCGCCACATCATCATCTTTGAAGGCCGAGATGCGGCTGGCAAGGGTGGCACGATCAAGCGCTTCAATGAGCACCTGAATCCGCGTGGCGCGCGCACGGTGGCGCTGGAGAAGCCGTCGCCGCGCGAGTCCACCTCGTGGTACTTCCAGCGCTACATCGAGCACTTCCCGGCCGGCGGCGAGATCGTCTTCTTCGACCGCTCCTGGTACAACCGTTCTGGCGTGGAACGCGTGATGGGCTTCTGTACGGAGTCGCAGCACGCGGAGTTCCTGCGCGAGGTGCCGATGCTGGAGAACATGATCCTCGGCTCCGGCATCTCGCTAACCAAGTTCTGGTTCTCCGTCACGCGCAAGGAGCAGCGCACGCGATTTGCTATCCGCCAGGTCGACCCGGTGCGCCAGTGGAAGCTGTCGCCGATGGACCTCGCCTCGCTGGATAAGTGGGACGACTACACCCGCGCGAAGGAGGAGCAGTTCCGCTACACGGACACCGACGAGTCCCCGTGGGTGACCATCAAGTCCAACGACAAGAAGCGCGCCCGCGTCAATGCGATGCGCTACATTCTGTCCAAGTTCGAGTACACGAACAAGGATCACGACGTGGTGGGGGAGCCGGACCCGTTGATCGTCAAGCGCGGCCGCGACCAGATCGGGGACTAGTTCCTCGAGTCTTGGGTTTCTACCCTTGGCTAGATGTTGACCCTAGAACTTAGTTTCCCCAGGTGGGATTTCGGCGGCATCGTCGGATCACTCGGGAAACTAATTTTTGGGGTCAACATCTAGTTTTTGCCTTTTCTGTCCCCTTCTAGGCCCCGCGAAATTTAAGTCTGTTTGCCGTTGTGAGCCCCGCCCGCGGAGCCTAGTGTCGATGATGTGCTGATCAACGTCACCCGCCCCGCAGACAGCGTCGCCGTTTTGACCATCGACCGCGACGAGAAACGCAACGCACTCAGCGAAGAGTTGCTCGTCGAGCTCGCGGAAACGCTTGAGCGGGAGCTTATCGACGCCCCCTCGATCCTCCTCACCGGCGCCGGCTCCGCCTTCTCCGCTGGTGCAGATCTGTCCGCCGGAGACCCCGCCGCGATCTACCCGGCGCTGAAGCGCGTACTGGAGATCATTCGTGGCGCTGAGAAAGCCGTGGTGGCGTATGTGAACGGTCCGGCGATCGGCGCCGGTGCGATGCTCGCGGGGGCGTGCGATATCCGGGTTGTGGCGCCGTCGGCACGGTTTTCTATTCCCGTCGCCAGGATGGGTGTTCCTGTCACACCTGAGCTTGCCAGCGCGCTCGCGGATCTCGTCGGTGGCGCCCGCACCCGCACAATGCTGATGACGGGCATGCCCATCAACTCCGTCACTGCCGTCGACTGTGGTTTCGCCGCACTCCGCGGCACCTTCGACGACGCAGTCGAGGTGGCGAAAGTCTGCGCCGACGGCTCCCCAGCGACGATCGCGTCGATCAAGAACGCTTTCTTCGAGTAGTGGACTCACCGGGGTGTCGGCCACTTTCACGGAATTCCGTGCCAGGACGGCTAAGCGTTGTGGGCACACTGTGTTTTAGGCGTGTGAGTTGGGTGAACTTGGAGTTTCCAGTGAAGTTTCAGGGGTTGCGCAGGGAAAGGTGACGGTGACATAATTTTCTCTGCAACTGACTGCTCGCCCTTAACCAAGGCTGACAGTCGACTGTGATGCACCTCCGTTGACAACTCACCATAGAGGGCAGGCATGCGAAATTTTGCTGGGTCGCTTTCGAGGCGCCGTCACCGGTGCCTCGCCGCAGCCGTCATCCTGATCATGACGGTGGCTCTGCTCGCTGCACCCCCGACGGCGCAGCAAGTTCAAGCGCAAACGCAGACCGGTGGGGCCACGTCTGACGGGGTGAATTTTGGTGACTGCGACTTCCGTATCGGCACGGGTGCGGCTGAGCAGTGGGCGAACCAGATCTGCTGGCTGGACATGCGCGGTTTCGATCAAAGCGGGAAGATCACCAAGCGAATCGGCCAGTACACCCTCACGGCTGATGTGACGGTAGAAAAGAACCGGTGGGCTGATAACGCCCGTCGAACTGCGACCTTCACTCCCCAGTCAGAGCAGGCATGGTCGGAGGCCGCCTTCGGCAAGAAGGGCTTCTTCGAAAAGGATCCGGCGTCCAATCAGCTCGACATCTTGAAGATGCGTTATGGCTGGGCTCGCATCAAGCTCAACAACATCAAGATCGTTGACGCTGCTGGCAACCCTGTACCGAACTCGAGGTTGATGCTTGCGGATGCGGAGGCGACCGGCTCCGGTGGTCCAGGCGAATGGATCAGTGCATCCGCGTCCAATGGCGTGACCAAACTCGACGCGATCAAGTCACCATTCAGTAACAATGGCACGTGCCAGGGCCGGTTCGGGCCGGGGAACGAGCCGGAGCACAGGAACTGGACTGGGCATGAGCCGATCCAGCGAGATTTCGTGTGCTGGGACAACAACGGATCCGGTAACCGTGGCATGTTCGTTGCGGCGATGGATGATCCGACGTGGGCCGAGATCAGCATCGGCGTGTACGACTCCGGTTTCCAGGCTATTGCCTTGGGGGTCGCGCTGGGGCGCGTCCAGTTCGCTAATGACGCAGGCCGGGTGAACGTGAAGTCTAATTTCGAGGAGCTCGCCGCCGGTAAGGCGAGTACTGCGGACTACACCGCTGTTCTGCGTGAGGGCACAAATGAGACTCCGATCGACATTCCGGCTGAAGGAGGTTATACCACCTTCATCCGCAAGCTCGGCGCCGGTGGTGTGCCAACGGATCAGCTTGTCTACCGCTCGAAAATGACCACTGACGGTGCGAATCCGTTCGACCGCTATGAGCCCGAGTGGACGTGCGTGGCCAAGACAGACGGTGCGCCGGTGGTGACAAGATTGCGCAGCGGATCTAAAAACGGCTTGGCGGTGACGAATAATCGGGAGACGGGCACAACCGAGATTGCAACGACGAACCAAGACAATCGCGAGATCAACTGCACTGTCAGTTGGGAATCGAAATATCAGCCGGCCACGTTAGAGCTGAGCAAGCATCTCGAAGGCACGGCGAAGGACTTCTCGGAGATGAACGACCGAAAGTTCATCATCAATTACAAGTGCGACGACCTCAATGGTTTTGAGAAGGCGTACCCGGGGCGCTTGAGCGGTTCCCGCACTTTCACCCGCGGCCAGTCAGAAACGGTCACAGGCCTGCCCGTGGGCGCGAATTGCACTGTGTGGGAGTCGTTCCAGAAGGGTGATAAACCGGTGCTGCCCGGCAAGACACTGAAGCTGGGCTGGGGAAGCAACGGCGCCTCAACGGCCACGAACTACAAGCAAGGCCAAAACGGTGCGAAGTCGGATCCGGCCCTGAACTTGAAGCTGGGTGCGACCAATAACGCTGCGGCGCACAATATCTACGATTTCAAGCCGGGCACGCTGCACTTGTCCAAGGAAATCCTCGGTGAGCCGGTCACTGAGGCAGTCGGCGGGGGCGCGGGATCGGTTCCGACTCCGACGTATAAGTTCAGGATCAAGTGTGACACGACGCAGTTCGACGTCGAAAAGCAATTGACGTTGGCTCGTCGCACTGATGCAAGCGGCAAGACTGTCGTCGACGGGACGATCGATATCACTGGCATTCCCACGGAACGCCCGTGCAGTGTCACGCCGTTGACTGACTTGAACACCGAGCAGCAAAACTACATTCACTTTGATAGCCGCGTGGTCACCGTGGGCAATGCCTCCACGAACCCGGTTGAACCCTCTGGTCCGCAGGGCAAGTCCTACGAATTCCGCTTGCCGGAGAACGCGCCTGAGACGACGATCGATTTCAAGACCACCTATAGCTACGTGAAGCGCGACCTTACCGTGCACAAATTGCTCGCTGGCGAAGGTGGTGCGAGTCAGGAGTTCGACGGCAAGGACTTCACTGTCAACTACCGTTGCGAGCGCAAGGGCGAATACGACCGTGACAAGCAGCTGTACATCCCGAATATCGCGCCTGTGGAAGGCTCCGTCACCGTCGGCCGCGGCAAGGACGCGGTGATTCCGGACCTCAAGGTCGGCGCTGAGTGCAAGGTGTGGGAAGACGAGTCCAAGCTTCCGCAGACAAGCCACATTGAGTTCGAGAAAGCAGTGGTCGCATCCAATAATGCACAGGACCAGACCACGGAGTTGACCAATGCCGATGCGGCGACCAAGCCCGTGCTGACGGTCCGTCCGACGGGCGATACCGAGCAGAACCTGGTCACCGTCACCAATACGTACAAGGCGAAACTGGGCACCGTCGACGTCAAGAAGGCCATCAACAACACTGCGCCGGGATTCACTCCGCCGAGCTCGTACGAGGTCAAGGTCCGCTGCGGCAAGCGCAACCTGTTCGAGGATGGGGCGGCGCGTCCATACGATCTCGTGGGCACCGTCAACGTCGCTGCGAACGGCACATCTACTGTCGTCGCTGACGATCCGAAGTTGAATGTGAACGGTGCGATGGCCGTCCCTTATGGCAATGAGTGCACCTTCGAGGAGACTCCGCCGACGTACCCGGCAGGGGTCGAATGGACCCTCAGCGGAACCGAGTCCGAAACGATCGAAGCGCCTTCCACGACGAAGACCATCACCAACACTTTCGCTCCGCGCGGCTCCGGCTTGACCATCTCGCAGGTGCTCCAGGGTGAGGAAGCGCTCGTTCCCGAAGGTGGAGTCGCATACCGCCTGACGTGTACCGGGGGTTCTCTCGCGGCGCCGATGACTCAGGAATTCACCCTGACCAGGGATAATCCGAGGAAGAAATTCGATGCGAACTTCGCGCCGTCGAAAAGCAATTGCGTGCTGGAACGCACATCGCCCGAAACGAACGAGCGAACCGTGAACGGCACGACCTTCCCCGTCACGAATACTGAGGGGTACCGCTTCGCGGTGGACAATGACCCGGTGCGCGAGCTGGGGCAGAGCGAGCGCTTCACTGTCGGCAACACGTCCGCGGTGATCGTGACGCAAAACTACGGGCTTCTCGACGCCCCCGTCACCGCCCACAAGCACATCACCTTCAAGGAAGCGTATCCCGGTGGACCGACGTACATTTCCGATCCGCGAAAGAGCGTCAAGCTGCACCGTGAGTTCCCCGTGACCCTGACGTGCACCGATCCGCTCAGCCGTGAGACCTTGCGCCTGGAGACCACCGTGTCCGTGAACAAAGACCCGCAAAGCGGTGTCAATGTTTACGACGGTGCTGCTGATATCAACGCGAATGTCCCTGTGGGGTCGACGTGCGAGGTGGAAGAGAAGTACACCACGACCGCGACCGGTATCAGCCTCGAACGCGATATTGCTGTGAACGGTAACGCGGTGCCGGGTGCGCGCGGCGACGCCGACAACACCGGAGCGGTGGGCGGCAGCTTTGCCGTCGGCCGCGATAAGAACGACCTTGTCTTCAATAACTCCTACACCCGTCGCACCACCGAGATGACGGTGAAGAAGATCGCCGACCTGCCTGGCTCCATTCGCGAGAAGGTTAGCGCCGAAGAGCTGCAGAGCAAGCTCCACGACCACACCATCACTATGGTGTGCCGCGACCCAGAGGCCCGGGACAGCGAGGGCAATGAGGTGCCGTTGTTCGAAGCGCCGAACGGCTCCATTCACGGTGAAGGCGAGCACACCTTCACTAATGTTCCGGTCGGATCTGATTGCGAGTTCACCGGCGACAATTTCGGATCCCTGAAACTTGAAGCGAATGGCTTGTCGGCGTACCTGCGCCCGCAGCACGTCAGCTGGAGCGCACTGGGTTCCGGTGGTGACGTGACTGCTGATAGCGAGCTCAAGAATGAAGTCGCGTCATCGCCACTGTTCACCAGCGTGGACGACGCGAAACGCAACGTGGTCGGCCTGGAAAACCACTACCGCTACGAGATGTCCCCTGTGACCCTGACCAAGGATGTGGTGGGCGAGCAGGCGGATATTGAGACGCTGACGAAGGATCAAACGAAGTTCAACTTCGCGATGTCGTGCCGCGCACTCGGTTACGAGTCCAGCACCATCGGCGGCCAGCGCAACTCGATCGGTTATGGCTACAACAACGACAGTGGCGAACCGTATGTCCTGCCGCGCACCGTGGTGTGGGGCACCGGCGAGGGCCGGTTCACCCGCCAAGAGGACCAGAACGGAATGCAGGTCTGGCGCTTCACATCAGATCAGGCATATGTTCCGGCGGGGTCCGATTGCTCCTTCACCGAGCTCAGTCCTGAAGGGGTCGACCCGGTGCTGAGCTTTGAGCCGCGCGAGAAGGATGTGCAGAAGGCTGTCGCCGCCCCGGCGGCACCACCGGAGCAGCCGGCGGCGACTGATCTGGCGTTCACCAACGATGTCGACCGCCGCACCGCGACCGTTCGCTTCGTCGCCTACGAGTCGGGCTATGTCGAAGGCGAGGCCAGCCCGTACACCGCCGAGGTCAAGTGCACCTTCGGCACTGAGACCAAGGCACACAGGACCTACACCGTCAACATCGAGCGTGGTGCTGTCTCGGTGGGCTCCTTGCCTACATCTGATCTTGCGCCCGCCGGTGGCGTGGAATTGGAGCTTCCCGCTGGCGGCGACTGCTCGATCGATTACGGTGATTCGCCTTCGCTGCAGGCCCGCCCAGTCATCGATGTCACCGGCATCGGCGACAGCAAGAACCGCCGCCCGTACACCCAGTTCGCGACCTGGACCGACGGCACCCGTGAGGGGCCGACCACGAGCTTGGCCGCGACGGACCTGGAGAGTATCGGGGAGAAGAATTACTCCCATTCCTTCACTGTCCCGCAGTCCAGTGATGCTCAGACTGGTATCCGCCAGGTCATCGGTGTCGAGGCCTTCCACCCACGCGCCCGCGTGGACGTGGAGGTGAACAAGACTGCCGAGGGCGGTGATAGCGCCAATGCGACCTTCCAGTTCCACCAGTCCTGCACCAGTAGTAACCAGGACTTCACGTTGAAAAACGGTGGTAAGCACATCATCGAAAATGTCTACGTGGGCAACAGCTGCCTGATCACGGAGTCCGATGACGGAGACGGCGAAATCTCATCGATTCTGGATGTCACCGGGCAGGGCTCCCGCATCTCCGACCTCGCTGTTTCGGAGGGCTCAGCTAGCGCCGGCGAAGAATCGGCGATCGTCCACCAGGACGTTCGTTTCACCGCGCTACCGGTGGCGGATGCGAGCGATTTCCGAATCCGCGATTCCCGCCTGTGGCGTTTGGATCTGCGGAACCGCTTCCCGTCGCTGAAGGTGACCAAGTCCATTGACGGCACTCCGCTCGGCGACGCCACCGGCGCTCTCACCGGCGTGACCCTTTTGCCCAGCGACGCGAAGGCCATGCGCGTGACCTACACCGCGAAAAATGACGGCGCCTTCCCGCTTTCGGGCATGACGCTTAACGACGCTTCCCTGGCTGGCCGCACCCTCACCCCCGTAAAGGACGGCGCTCAGGCCGGCAACCCAGTGACGGTGGGCGAGGACGGGACAATCCCGGCTGGAGTCTGCACTCCGCCTGCGACCCTCCCGGCAGGCGAGGAGTACGCATGCACCTTCGACGTGGACATTTCCGACAAGTCCTACGAAGAGGATTACCGCTATCCCGACGATGGCGGTGAAGCTCCAGTGACGGTCACCGCCACGATGGAGGGCGCCAACGGACAGAAGGTCACGGCCACCGATAGTCAGGGCGCACTGCGTCCGTCCGGCTTGCTGGGCTTCCTGCTGCCGGAAACCGGCATGCAGACTCTTGTCTGGTTCCTCATTCTCGGCCTGATCCTCTTCGGTATCGGCGCGTGGCGAGTCCTGCGCCGTGACGATGACGACGACGAAGACATTCACAACGGCAACGGTCCTTCCGATGGAGGACCCGCACGTGGAAAGGAGGCCACGGTGCCTGCGCCGTAGATCAATGTGGCGGCGCCGCTACCGCGCTAGGTAGTCGCTCCGCCACGTGAACCCCCTGTCCACCCATCCGCGCGGTAGAGCAGTGAAGCGGTCTAGCAAGCCCGCCTCACGCGGGCACTGCCGCACCGCAACAGACACAATTCGAATCGCTGACACGTCACTACCTCGCAGGCGTGCGAGACACCCTCAAGCGCCGCGAACTACCACTTCATAGAGAGGAAGAACAATGTCCCGTCTCGCACACAAAACCCTGGCCATTGCAACGGCCGCCGCTATCTCCATCGCAGGTCCGGTCGGCGCGTCCATGACGCTCTCCCCGGTCGCCCAGGCGCAGGAGCAGAACGCCCCCATCAACCTCGATGCGAAGACCACCCTGACCATCGCCAAGCAGGAGGGTGTTCCTGGCGACGCCGCCCCAGCTAAGGAAGGGTTCACGTTCAAAGCGGAGAAGATCACCACGAAGCCGCTGAACACCTCCGAGGGCTGGGCTGATGTCCGCGACATCATGGCCAATGGCGCCGAGAATGCCCCTGTGGACAGCTCTTTCACCGCTGTGGAGAAGACCACCGACGCCTCCGGCAAGGCTGTCTTCGACTCCCTTGGTGTCGGCCTGTTCCGCATCACGGAGCTCCGTAACGGTAACTACACGGTTGCCCGCCCGTTCCTGGTCACCCTCCCGCTGACCCAGGATGGTGCGTACAACTACAACCCGACGGTGTCCCCGAAGAACCAGCTCATCGAGCCGACCAAGGAAGCGGATGACACGGGCGTGACCGTGGGCAAGAACATCCACTACACCATTGAGGCACCGGTTCCGGTAGCCGAGAAGACCGCCGAGGGCACCAACGACCTGACCAAGTTCACCATCACCGATAACCTCCCGGAAGAGCTGAACTACGACTCGAATGCCGCAGTGAAGATCGGCAACGTCGGCACCGACGGCGCGTTCACTGAGGTGCAGAATGACCTCCAAGCCGAAACCGACTACACGCTGACTGCTGAAGGCAAGCAGGTGAAGGTCGTTTTCACTGAGTCCGGCTTGGAGAAGCTCCAGGAACTTCGTGATAAGAACCCGAACTTGAACGTGCAGCTCGCTTTCGACGCCAAGGTCGTGAAGATTCCGGCCGACGGCAAGATCGAGAACACCGCTCAGATCGGCACCCCGAACTCCGATACCGACATCGACACCAAGCCGAAGCAGCCGGGTGAAGGCGAGGAGGGCCCGAAGGTGACCCAGTTCGCCAACGTGGAGATCACCAAGACCGTCTCTGGCGGTGCTGAGGACGCCACTGGTAACGGCGCCCAGTTCCAGGTGTTCAAGTGCACCCAGGACGGCGATAAGTGGAAGGTCGAGGGCGAATCCCTGCCCTTCACCAACGAGGAGGGCACCGAAGCTCTGACTGACAAGAACATCACCGCTGAAGGTGGCGCTGCCGGAACCAACGCGGTGGCTAAGGGCTTCGGCTTCCAGGTCGACCAGGGTGCCGAGTACTGCGCAGTGGAGACCAAGGCACCGGCCGGCTTCGTGGCCAACCCGGATCCGTTCCACCTGACGGTCACTCCGGCGGCGGAGAACACCCGTGCCGTGTACAAGGGCCAGATCGACAACGTGAAGGACAGCATCTGGGGCAACCTGCCTGCTACCGGTGAGCGCACCATGCTCATCCTGCTCGGCCTGGGTGCTCTGCTGTTCGCCGGCGGCGCCGCTTACCAGCTGAACCGCCGCAACGCCTAAGGGCATTGACGCCGCCGCAGGAGGTCTACTCCGCGGCGGCACCCCACACCACCCCCACCGAAATGGAACCCCGTTAGGGGTTCGTCGAGATCAGGAGACACACGTGAACGTCAAACGAAGTGCTGCGGGCGCACTTGCCGCCGTCGCCTTCACGGTCGGTGCGGCTGTCGCGCCAGTGGTGTCCCCTGCACTGCACCCGGTGCCTGCCTACGCGCAAGCGACGGCGGGGAATGTTTCAGTGAACCTCGTTGAGTCGGTGGGGAAAGAGTGGTTCGACAGGATCGGCGACCGCACAGTCACCCTCGAACGGGTCGCTGACGTCGACCCGAATGATCCTAAACAGTTGAATGACCTGGATATCCCGAAGTTGAAGAACGAGGACCCCGGGAAGTTCACAGAGGCTACGTCGGGTCGTACCTCCAGGGGTTCGGTGACTCTCAATGCGGATCCGGGCGTGTACCTGCTCACCGTCGCCGACGATACAAACGTCACCGGGGACGACGCGGACCGGCGGGTGTTCTACTCGCCGATTGTCGTGGTGGTCCCCTCCGGCGGCGGCAGCCAGACCGTCACACCGAAAGCTCAGGTGTTGGGCATCAAAGTGGACACGTTGACCGCTTGCGAAACACCTCAGTGGAGTGAGGCGGCCGCGCCGGGAACGTATGTCGAGTATGACTTCACCGCATCAGTGCCGAACCTCAGCACAGATGGAACCATCGGTTCTTATTCTCTCGACGTGACTTTGTCTCCCGGCCACACTGTTCTGTGGGAAGCAGGGGACCCAGCGACGGAGCTCACCGCGGCTGGCCCGACCCGACCCAAGGTGCAGGCAGCGCCGCCCGCTGGTGGGGAAGGGGAAGTAAGGGTATTCACGGCCGTCGATAAGCGAAATGTTCTCGTGCTCGCTGCGGACCGAGCGAAGGAACCCGTGAACAAACTTGAAGCGCCCAAGGTGTTTGTGCGTGGCGCGGGTGAGACCCTTGAGCTCGAACTGAAGCGTGATTACACGCTGAAGAAATCCGGTGCTGATTCCGCGACTGTCACGCTGACCGACGGAGGGCTGAAGGAGCTTGCGCGACTGCGCGCCGCCGACGCCGCCACACAGGTGGATGTGTGGATGCCGGTTCGTGCCAATGAGAAGGGGCCCTGGGGCGGCGGGCCCGTGCGCGACGTCGTGCTCGGCGATCTCGCGGCCACCGTGCGTCTGACCACCGACGGCATGGACCATAACCGGGCGCCCGTCACTGTCGAGCACGTGAATCACGTGAATGTGGTCAAACGTGAAGCCTGCTTCAAAGCGGGAGCATCTCCGTCCACGACACCGACCGAGAAGTCGCCGTCGACTCCCGGTTCCGGTGACGGACCTACCTCCACAGTGACAACGACCGTCCAGGCTCCCGGAGGGTCAACCGTGGGTGAGCCAGGTGCGCCCGGCAGCGATTCGGGCAAGAAAGGCGAGTCCGGATCATCGAACGGATCGCAGGACACACCCCGAGGTCTCGCATCGACTGGTGCGGCAGTCATAGGAGTGTCCCTTGCCGGCGCCCTGTTCATTCTTCTGGGTCTGTTCATGCAGCGTCGACGCCGCGATGAGGACGAGGAAAAGGAACTTAAACAGCGCGATTAGAACGCAGACAAGCATCAAGGATTCAACCTAGTGGGCACACCCAAATCTGAGCGACGGAAAAAGACGAACAATATCGTCTCCATCATCATCCTCATCCTTGGTGCGTTGCTGCTGCTCTATCCAGTCGCGTCGACCTTGTCGTACCAGTATCGAACCGTCAAGCAGAACGAGGCGTACGCAACGGATATCGAAGCTTTGGACGCCGGCGCGAAGGCCGAGCAATTACGCAAAGCCCGCGAATATAACGACCGTCTCCTCGCGGCCGGGCCGCATGCACGCGCGCCTATCGACGGCGACCCTGGCTTCGCCGACTACATGACTCAGCTGACCCTTCCGGAGCAGTACCACATCATGGCCCGCGTCAGGGTGCCCGCGATCAACGTGGACCTGCCGGTGTACCACACCACCCAGCCCAAGGTGCTTTACGACGGAGCCGGCCACATGTACGGCTCCACCCTCCCCGTTGGCGGGATGGGCACGAACGCGGTGATTTCCGCCCACACTGGCATGGTCAACGCCGCCATGTTCGACCAGCTGCCCATGCTCAAAGAGGGCGATGACATCTTCATCGAGGTCATGGGGGAGACGCTGCGCTACAAAATGACATCCCGTGAAGTAGTCAAACCTGACCGCTACGACGCTGTCACGTATGAGCCGAACCTCGACCAAGTCACCCTCATTACCTGCACTCCCTACGGCCTGAACACCGACCGTCTTCTAGTCCACGCCGTGCGCGCGCCTCTCGAACCGGGGCAGGAGATCCCTGAAGCCGGCATCGGCTGGTCGTGGTGGATGATCGTGGTGGTACTTGTCGTTTTCATTGTGCTCCTCCTGATTTGGTGGAAGCGCCGCCGCGACCGGAAGCGTCGCCGTGCCCGCGAGGCTCGTCTAGGCGCCGAAATGACAGCCGGGGGCGACGAGGATGCGCAAGTTGAAAATATTTAAAGATTTGCGCAGGTGACAGTGCGCAAAATCGGACGTTCGAACAGCCACTACTGGAACCGTTGTTGTACTGGCAAGTTTGAGATGCTATTCGAACGCTAAGCGGTTTTTCCGCCATTTTCGCAGCGTATAGGGTGCGATAAAGATGGTGTGTTGCCTGTGTTGTTCTTGTGATTAGTGTGACTCTCGCCTACAGTGAGGTCTAACCCTGAAGTACGGGTCGAGACTTGTCGCTTGGCTGCACTGTCCACCACCTTGCTTCGGGACTCTTTTCCTTTTCCTACTTCCCCAAGGAGAGAATCTATGAAGCGCTTCAACAAGACCGCGATTGCCATTGCGCTGTCCGGCGCCCTCGCACTCGGCGTTGCACCGACCGCCGCAGACGCTCAGGAGGCCCCGGGCGCACCGGCCGCCACCGTCAACCATGAGGGTGCTACCTGGTACCTGCACAGCAACGGCCAGTTCTACGTCAACGACGCAGCACTCGTCTTCACCCCGGCCGACCAGATCAAGGACGATGCGAAGATCGGCCTCGACGCTGTTAACGCCGAGGGCGAAGAGGCTGCCCCGGCTGCTGACGAGCAGGCACTGCCGCTGCCGGCCGAGATCACCATCGACGGCGCGACCTGGTACCTGCACAACGACAAGATCCACTACGTCAAGAATCGCGACCAGTGGAACACCCCGGTCGACGAGATCGCTGAGGGCGACAAGATCGCCATCGGCGACATCGACGCTGCTGGCGAGGTCGAAGGCGATCAGACCCAGGGCGACCCCAACCAGGGTGACAACCAGGGCGACCCTCAGGGCGACGGCTCCTCGAGCGACACTGAGCTGACCCCGGGCCAGATCGCCGGCATCGTTGCTGGCGTGCTGGCTGGCACCCTGGTCATCGGTGGCGTTGTGTACAAGCTGGTCATGGACAAGAACGGCAAGCCGGTCTACGTGCCGGAAGACAAGGCTGGCAAGGAGCCGTCCGCCGAGGACAAGGCTGCTTCCGACAAGCTGATCTCCGAGAACGCTGACGAGATCAAGCGCCAGACCGCTACCGCCGAGAAGATGGGCGAAGAGGTCGTGAAGGTCGAGGGCGACGCTGCTGGCGCCGACTCCGAGCGTGGCGTCAACGCCGAGACCGGTAACAACACCATCGCGAAGGGCCTGGTTGGCCTGCTGATCGCATCCATTATGGGTGCTGCAATCTTCGCGTTCGGCCGTCGTCGCCTGGTCTAAGGGACTGGCTTAAACTCCCAATAGGCCTAAAACTCCCCATCCGCTGCTGGCAACTGGCCGGTGGCGGTGGGGAGTTTTGTCGTCTGGACCCAGATTGCGTCGACCGAAGGCCGACTACTTGGAATCCGACTCCGAACCGTTGCCGGCATCGGAGTCGGACTGGCCCTGTGGAGAAGACATGATCGCCTGGGACAGTTTCCGGAGCTGCTTGAGCTGCTTTGTGGTGGTGGCGTCGAGGGCGCGGTCTTCGGCCTCGCCGACGGCAGTGGCGAGCTGGGCCTGAGCCTTGGAACCCTTCTTGGTGGGGATGATGATCTGGCGGCGGCGATCCTTGGGGTCGCGTTCGCGGGTGACCCAGCCGTGGGATTCGAGGGAGTCGACGAGGCGCACCATGTCGGAGGCATCGATGGCAAGGAGCTCAGAGAGCTGGGTCTGGCTCGCGGTGTGCTCGAGGGTGCAGGTGAGGACCCAGAATTCGCGCATGGTGGTGCCCAGTTTGGACAGGGCTTTTTCCACCTCGTCTTTGGTGGCGCGGCGGACGCGCTCGATCTGGAACGAGGGGGATTGGGTTAGCGCGGTGGGGTGTTCCAAGGATTCAGCCATGGGCATCAATGTATCAGCCGTGGGGGAATCCTATGGTTGGGTGTTAGTGAAGGTTTGATGCCCCATGCTCACTCTGCGGGGTGAGCTGGGGCAAGGCCGGATAATTGGGAGCGTCAACTACTCCGTCGGCAGTCCGGCATTCACCCACGCTTGGGTGCCGCCTTCAACATTGATGGCTTCAGTGCCACGGACATCCTCGAGGAACTGGGAAGCTTCGGCGGAACGGCCGCCGGATTTGCAGATGACGTAAATGGGCTGCTCGTAATCGATCTCCTCGGAAAGAGCTGCGAAGTTGGACAGGGGAAGGTTCACAGCGTTCTTGGCGTGGACTTCGGAGAACTCGTCGGGCTCGCGGACGTCGATAAGCTGGGCGTTTTCGGGCACTTCGTTGACCTGTACTGACTTCATGGCGCCAGTCTAGATGAACTATTGTTTTTGCTATGGCTGGCGACGACGCACGCGGATACACACCGCGGACAACACCGCAGGTGCCGCGCTCGACGCGCGACGCTTATCGACGTCCCGCCGCCCCCCGCCGCTCCCCGTCCCCTGCCGCGCGGC
>NZ_JAGKSD010000024.1 GCF_017942225.1 Corynebacterium sp. Marseille-P3884
CGCCGTCAGCAAGCTCCTCAAAGTACAGACGCACCGCCCGCTGGCGGGTCTCCTGGTCGTAGGGGCTGATAGCCATGATGTTCCTCCTGTGTTACATCATGCCCTCTCACCAACCCAGGCCGGTTTAATTGCCTTGTCACTACACCAACCACTTAATTAACACTTTTAGTGACACATTGAAGTGGAACGATGAGCGGATCTCCAGTCTCCGGGTCCTCGATCACCCGTGCCCGCAGATCAAAAGCCTGCTGCAGCAGCTCTGCGGTGATGATATCGGCGGGTGCGCCGGAAGCTATTACCTGGCCTTCCTTCATCACCACAAGGTAATCGGAGTAGCGCACCGCCAGGTTTAGATCGTGCAGCACCATTACTACGGTTCTTCCTAGTTTCTGACGCAGGCTATCGACAAGTTCGAGGATGTCCACGGAGGTAGCCAGGTCAAGGTAAGTGGTCGGCTCGTCTAGGAAGAGGATGTCGGTGTTTTGCGCTAGCACCATGGAGATCCACACCCGCTGGCGCTGGCCTCCGGAAAGTTCATCCAACGTACGGCACGCAAGATCTGCAGAACCGGTCTGGCTTAGAGCCGCGAAGACTGCTTCCTCGTCGGTAGAGGACCACTGCCGGAACCATGCTTGGTGCGGGTGCCGACCGCGGGCTACCAGATCGGAGACCAACAGCCCTTCAGGTGCCACGGGTGATTGGGGCAACACTGCCAGTTTTTGGGCGACGTCCTTGCGCTTGATGGCCGAGATATCTTGTCCATTTACATATACGGTCCCTGTATCGAGGTTGAGAAGTCCGGACATGGCACGCAGCAAGGTCGATTTACCGCACCCGTTGGGCCCCACGATGGTGGTGATCTTGCCCGCTGGGAACGTGGCGTTGAGATCACGAATAATGGTGCGTTGGCCGTAGCCTACCGTGACCGAGGAAGCGACCACGCTACTGGTGGTATTCGGTTGGTCTGCGCTTGACTGAGGTATGGGGGAGGTCATGCGTCTGTGCTCCTAGTGCGTTGAACGAGTAGGTAAATGAGGAAGATACCGCCCAGCGCGGAGGTGACAATACCCACCGGAAGCTCCACCGGCAGAATAGTTTGGGTCACGATGTCCGCACCTAGCAGCAGTACTGCGCCGGTAAGAGCCGACGCCGCAAGCGGGGGACTGGGTACGCCGCACATCCGAAGGGCTACTTGAGGCGCTACAAAGGCGATGAATCCGATGGGGCCGGCAGCCGAAACAGCTACCGCAGCTAGCGCTACGGCCAACGCCAGCATCGCCACCTGCACGCCGTTGACTCGCTGGCCCAGCGCTCGGGCTAGATCGGGTCCCAGAGTGGTGGCCAGCGCTTGGTAGGAGATCCAAGCCAGCAACGGGGCGCATACAATCACAAGGGCGACCATGGGGATGGTGGTATTCCACTCCGACTTGGCCAGCGACCCGGTGAGCCAGAACTGTGCCTGGCTGGCATCCCGCAGTTCCGCGCGGACCATGAGGAAATTGATGTAGGAACTTAGCAGCGCGGTAATGATGATGCCCACGAGTACGAGGCGGTAGGAATCCGCGTGGCGCCGCCAAGCCAACGCCCAGATAACCGTGGTGCTCAGTATCGCGCCCAGAAACGCGGCGAGGGGAATCCCAATTCCGGCGAGCCAGCCGGCGAAGCCACTGCCGCCACCGCCGAGCACGATGACCGTTACGGCCATGGCAGAGGCGCCCGTGGTGATGCCGAGGATATCGGGGCTGGCCAACGCGTTCCGGGTGACTGTCTGGGTTAGCGCTCCAGAAAGTCCCAGTGCGCAGCCGACCGCGATGGCTGTGGCTACTCGAGGCATGCGCCACTCGAGGACCACGAGTTTTTCCAGGCGGGATCCTTCCCCATGAAAGATCACCTGTAGTACTCGGGGGACGGAAATAGGGTAATCGCCCAGTCCGATGGAGAGTGCGCCCAAAAAGACAATGAGCGCTGTGGCGATAAGACACACCAGCACCACCCGCGGGCGCCAGAGAAAGGAGAGTGGCCCAGCTCGGAATGGCACCCTGCCCGGCATCTGCCACGAAGTGCTTTGTTTATCCTGTACAGCCTTGTTATGTCGTATCACAGCGTCGTCACCTTTTTCCGAGAGATTAAGGCGAGGAAGAATGGCGCACCAACGAAGGCCAATACGATGCCCACTTGGAGCTCCCCGGGGCGGGCGATGAGGCGGCCTACTACGTCCGCACATAGCAACAGTGCCGCGCCGGCTAGCGCAGAGTAAGGCAAAATCCACTTATAATCTGGGCTGGTAAGAGCCCGGACGATGTGGGGCACTACCAGGCCAATGAAGCCCAGCGGGCCCGCCGCAGCCGTGGCCGCGCCAGCCAGCAAGGCGATGATGCCCATGCCGGCCAGCCTTGCGGCCGCGGTGTTGATGCCGAGCCCTGCGGCCACGTCGTCGCCTAAGTTTAAAATGTTTAACTGAGGGCCGGTGGCGAACGCCAGGATCAGTCCCACCACTATGAACGGCAAGATTCCTAGCGCGATGTTCATATCCCGACCGGCAAGAGAACCGACGGTCCAAAAGCGCATCCGGTCCAGGTTATTTTCATTGGTGAGCACGAAGGCACTGGTGATGGCGCTTAAAACCGCCGACAATGCGGCCCCGCCCAGCACTAAGGTCAAGGGATCGACGGCTGCCTTGCCTGCGGAGGCGAGGCCGAAGACCAGTGCCGTGGCAGCGATGGCGCCGAGGAAGGCTACCACCGCGGTGGCCCACGGGGCGGTAATGCCAAATAGCGCGAAGCTGACCACAACGCTGAGGGCCGCGCCGGAACTGACACCCAGGATTCCCGGATCCGCCAGGGGATTGCGGGTATGGCCCTGAATGAGAGCACCGGCCACTCCCAGTGCCGCCCCCACCATAATGGCCAGCAGGGTGCGCGGTAGCCGCAGCTCGGCTACTACGCGTTGATTGGTTGGAACTTCGTCTTGGGAGCCGCTCGTCCCCGGGAGATCCCGCAGCGCGGCCCACACATCCTCCGCAGGAATAGAACGGGCACCGTACAGCAAACTGCAGATCGTGCCGCCGAGGACCAGTAGGAATAGTACCCCTAGGCCCAGTAGGCGGGTAGTGCGCACACTCATAGCGTGGCCTCCAATCCCTGCAGTGGCTGCCAGCCCGCACCTAGCTGCAAGCGACCACATAACCGAGCCTGTTGGCCTACCCACTGCTGCTTTCCGATGTCCGTGAAGTAGGCCCTAAAGAGTGCCCAGTAGGCGCTGGTGCTTCGGTAGTCTGGTCTCGGCAAAACCACGAGGAGCTCCAAGGGTGCTGTGACCAGACGGCCCATGAAGGACGAGAAGTGCTCATGGCCGGTCATCTCTGCCTTATCGATCGCGATGGGAAACCCTAAGTTGCGGGGGCGGGAGAGGTGCATAACGGTGAACTCGTCCCAGTGCGGTTGACAAATTTCCATATACCCCGACAAGCCCGCAGGATCGTTCCTTCGTGATCGGGGTATTGCCATCTCTGGAAGGAGAGGGGAGCTTCGGCCGAGTTGTGGCTCAGACTGTTGCTGGGGGTGGTTGCCAATCATGGGAAAACAGATTACCGACTTAAGTAAAGTAAGCCTTCATTTACTTAAGGGGCGTTCAAAATAAGTTGCTGGAGATTAGGGATTGGCGTAAATGTGGCTACGCCGCTGGCGTCGGCATTCGGTATAACGACAGAATCGAGGGCGATACTCCGTGTATCGAAAAGACGAGTAGGTCAATGCAGGAAGCTATTGCTAAGGCTGATCCAGAACTTACCGTGGCCTTGTCCTCGGACATTGACGAAAATACATACAAGTAGCTGTCTGATATCGCCCCTGTCGTTGTGCGAAAGGGTGAAGTTATACCTCCTTTAGATAGGTGATAGCTATAGAGCAATAACTAGAATGAACTATTGCAACGTGGCATAGGTAATGCTAACCTAACGTCAAAGTTCCCCTCGGGTCTACTGAAAATTCTGATGAAAAAGCTGAAAGGCAGCTTGAGGAAACCGACTTTAAGGATAAAAGATGTCAGTAAAAAGAGGTGTGCGGTCATTCATTGCTGCCGCTATCTGTGCCGGATTAGTTCTGTCGGGCTGCTCGTCGAACGATTCAACCGATGAAGCGGCAACAACCTCCGAGGTTGCAGAAGGCGTGACCATTGAGCACGCACGGGGAACGGACACGTATCCGGTCAACCCGGAAAATGTGGTTGCCGTGGGACCTGCCGTTGATAATCTGCTGGAACTTGGAATTAAACCAGCTGCCGTTGTGCAGAATGCAAAAGACAAGAACTCTCCCTGGCGTGAGGGGAAGCTCGATGGCGTCAAGGTGATCGATCAGACAGACTTCAAGACTCTGCCCCAGGAACAAATCGCGGCAATCGAACCCGACTTCATCGTTGGCGACTACTGGACAATTTCCGAGGCTCATTACAAGGAATTGTCTGCAATCGCACCGACTCTCGGCGGAATCTCTGATGAAGGGGAAGGGATTGGCTGGGAAGCGCAGTTAGAAGCTTTGGGGAAGATTTTTAATAAGGAATCCGAAGCGAAGAAAGCTATTGAAGATGATAGCAAGCGTTTCGCTGATGTGAAGGAAAAATTGCCTAACCTCTCTGGTAAAACCGGCGTTGTTTCCCAATTTGCCCAGGGTTCTTTCGGTGCTGTTGCTGACCCTGAGGATCCGGGCGCATCCTTCATCTACGATTTGGGCATGAAGTTCCCAGACAAGCTGACAGACGGATCCGTTCCGGTTGATAAGGGCCGCGTCACGCTTTCTCCAGAAAATATTTCCTACTTGGCCGCTGATTTTATGGTCATTTATAACCGCACTGGGTCTATCGAAGAAGTTGAAAAAATTCCGGGATACAAAGATTTGCCGCAGGTGAAATCCGATGCGACTCTCGCTGGTGATGAAGCGGTCGTTGCCGGACTCAACACACCGACGAGCTTGAGCCGAGCCTGGGTGCTGGACAAAACAATGCCGACGCTAGAAAAGATTGGAAAGTAGCCAAGGCCGTATAACTCTGACGCCTACTAGACGGTGCTTGCCCCCGTTGCAGCAGGTAGTCGGCAACGCCTTCCGATTTATCGGAAGGCGTTGTTTTAGTTGATGAAGTCCAAGGAAGTGGTGAGTTCGTTCTTGCCTCTCCGGCAACGAAATAAAATCAACTTGACCAAAAGGAATGGTTAAAATTATGCCCAGAAACAGTCGAGGTAGAGAAATTTATCCCATCTCTTACCGGGAATTATATGTGCAAAATGTCGAAGATATATCGCCATGCATGCGGCGCATTACGCTCAGCGGAGAGCAGCTCCAGGAGCACAAACTCGATGGTATTTCCGTTCCTGCATTATTAAGCCATGGTTTTGATGACGACGTTCGGCTGATCTTCCCGGATCCGGAAACTGGAGATAGGCCGCACCCAATCGCCCAAACAGATGGCAACCTACTGTGGCCAGAAGCTGTCAAAAATCTATTCCGGACATACACGGTCCGCCACTTTGACGCTGCTAACCAGCGACTAGCAATAGATTTCGCGCGCCACGGTGAGGGCCTAGCAGAAAGCTGGTCACAGAACGCTCGAATAGGTGACGCTATTTTTGTGGCAGGTCCGAAGTCTTGTGCACAGTTACCTACGCATACCGATTGGCTATTTTTGGCAGGAGATGAGACTGCGCTCCCGGCAATTGGCCGCTGCATAGAATCACTTCCGTGCGGGCACCCTGCGATTGCGGTGATAGAGGTTCCTACGAGCGCTGATATTCAGAGCTTAGACATTTCCGATTCAGTACAGGTCCACTGGGCGGTACGCGAACGGGGTGAGGACTTCGTGGAAAAGACTAGGGCGCTTTTTGAAGCTACTTCTCCTTCATTATTGCCCGATGGCGAAGCATACGTATGGGCTGCAGGGGAAGCTTCTCGGCTAAAACCGCTGCGCCGTTTGTTTAAAGCTTCCGGAATTGCCCCTGAACATCAGGAAATCACGGGCTACTGGCGGCGTACTAACCCGAAACACGGCAAAGGAAACGTATCGAGCAGTAGTAATAGTGTTTTGCACAATATCCATGATTTAGCTGAGTTGAACTCGGCCTTTGCGCTTCGCACTGCAGTTCGTTTAGGACTATTTCAAGAAATCGATGCAGGTGCCAACACAGTCCCCGCCCTTGCTGTTGCGACAGAACTTCACGAGGAGGCTTTGGGAAGATTTGTCCGTTACCTGGCCGCTCTTCAACTCGTCGAAATCAGCGGGGACGCCCTCACGTTGACTGCAATGGGAATGGAACTGGCGGACCCAGATTCAAATGCGGTGCGCTGGTTAAGCGGGCCTGCGCATCTTGAGGCGATGGCGCTGATGCGAATTGAGCACAGTCTTCGTACCGGTGAGTCAGCACCGCAAGGGAAAAGGGGATTGCCGTGGTCAGAATATGTTAGCCGTGACCCACAACTCGTGGCCGAACGCTTTGAGCAAAAGAATGTGAGCGCTGGGTGGACTGCTCCTTCGGCAGCTAAGGCACTACAGCATTATTTAGATGAAACCGCTCGCGTTCTCATCATTGGCCAGGGAGGCGCGGTATATGCAGATGAAATACTCCGACGATGGGAGCATGCCCACAGCCGTATTATCAGTGATGCTTCCTCGGAAGCGGTTCTACAGGAAATCGCAGTAACCTCTCGTGCACGATGCGAGACGAGTGGCGAGGGAAACGGCTTTTATCCCACCGAAGCCGACTATGTGTGGGCAACTGATGTAGTTTTCATCGATCCCTGGGGTGTCTTTGGTAGCGAGGAGGTAGCTCACCAATTAGACCGCGCAATAAGTAAGGATACGTTCCGGCGGGTTTATATCTTTACCGAGGTTATCGATACGGTAGGCGGCGATGAGCATTCCTATGAAGAGGACATGGTGAGGCTTTCCATGTTCGGCACCAAGATACCGACTCAGGAAGACATCAACGCTGCTGTCGCTGACAACGGTGCTTTTATTGTCTCCACCACGGCTGTTGGCTGGGGTAAACGCCTTTTCGTTCTTGAGGCAGAGGCGAAATCCTGAAGAGGAACTGCTGCGGTTCCCCTCGTCTAGTGGACACCCTGGCTGAGGCAAAGAAAAATGCCGAAGGAACCACGGTGTCTATGCTGCAGTTCATGCCGGATAAAAGCCGCTGCTGCCTCCGGTGGAAGAGAAACCGGGGCAGCAGCGGCTAAAGCGAAGAGCGCGGCGACTTAAAGTCCGAAGTACTCGCGCAGATCGGCGGCGATGGCATCGAGGCGATCGGTGTCGGGGGACTCGAGGTAGCACTTGAGCTTGGGCTCAGTGCCGGAGGGCGGACGATGACGCGGTCATCGTTGTCGGTGAAGAACTTCGAGCCTTGGGCGAACTTCTCCACCTTGGTTATAGGTGAGCCAGCAAGCTCGGTCGGTGGGGTCGCGGAGACCTTCTCCATTGCTTGGGCAATGAGGCTCAAGTCTTCTACGCGGAAGGTCAACGGCTGCGTGTGCAGGGCGCCAACCGTGGCGTAGATTTCTTCCAAGCGGCCTAGCAAGCTAGTTCCAGCGGCCTTGCATTCAGCGGCAAGGCTGGCAAGTACGACGGAAGTAGAAATGCCGTCTTTGTCGCTGACCGCGGCGGGATCGGGGCAAAAGCCAATGGCTTCTTCATAGCCGAAAGATAGCTCAGGGGTGCGGGCAATCCACTTGAAACCGGTAAGCGTTTCCTCGTGGCCGAGACCGTAGTGCGCGGCGATGCGCCCGAGCAGGCGGGACGAGACCAGGGAATTGGCGAAGTTGCCGGTAGCGCCGCGGCGAGCAAGGTAATCGCCAAGGAGGGCACCGGTTTCGTCGCCGCTCAGTTGGCGCCAGGAGTTTTTCGCCATGGGGACGGCGGCGGCGCAGCGGTCGGCATCCGGGTCATAAGCGATAAGGATATCGGCATCGATCTCCTGTAAACCGGCCTGGGTTGGTGAGAGGGCATGATGTAACACAGGAGGAACATCATGGCTATCAGCCCCTACGACCAGGAGACCCGCCAGCGGGCGGTGCGTCTGTACTTTGAGGAGCTTGCTGACGGCGCTTCATCCAAGGCAGCTGCACTACGCGCTGTCGAAGCTGTCATCGGCATCAAAGCATCTACTATCCGCAACTGGGTACGCGCAGAAGAGAAAAAGGTTCACGTCGCCGTCGAGCAATCCGACGCCGAGAAAGACGCGGAACTTTCGGTACTGCGCAAAGAAAATGCCCGGCTCAAAGAAGCCAACGAGATCCTGAAGCTGGCCTCAGCTTTTTTCGCCCAGGCGGAGCTCGACCGCAAACTGAAGTGATTGTGGACTTTCTCCGCATTCACCGGCAGCTGTATTCCATCGAGCGGATGTGCCGCGTGCTCAACGAGCATGAATACGCTATTTCACCAGCAACGTTCTACCGCTTCCAAGCGCGTGGTTTCGGGCCTACCCCTGCCGAGCTGGACGAGGCTTACACCGCGCACCGGCTCTTTGAGCTGTGGCGGGCTAATCGGCGGGTCTACGGGCGACGAAAACTATGGAAAGCCGCCCAACGGGCAGGCTGGAACATCGGCCGTGACCAGGTGCAGCGCCTCATGAATATCCTTGGAATCGCGGGTGTACTTAGACGCAAGACCACACGTACCACCGTTGCTGATCCCTCCGCCGAGCGTTTCCCAGATCGTATTCAACGGGCCTGGTCGCAGGCGCAGCGCCCCAATCAGTGGTGGGTCGCGGATTTCACGTATGTGCACACCAGCTGCGGTTTCAGCTACGTGGCTTTTGTCACCGACGTGTTCACCCGTGAGATCCTGGCGTATGTCGTAGACACCCGAGCCACGAAATCTTTGATCATCCGTGCGCTGCGACAGGCACTGGCGCTACGCCAGCGCCAGGACCCGTACTTTGAGTCGGCCGGGGTGATCCATCACTCGGATGCGGGCTCACAGTACACCTCCGCAGATCTCCGCCGGCTGCTGGCCGTCCACCAGATGGACGGATCTATCGGCACCGTCGGCGACGCCTACGACAACGGTCTGATGGAGTCAACGATCGGGCTGTACAAGTCTGAGCTCATTGATTTCGAGGCAGGGACGTGGGCGGACTGGGGTGAGGTGGAACGCGCCACAGCCGGATGGGTCCACTGGTATAATCACGAGCGGTTGCATTCCTCGCTCGGGCATATCCCGCCGATCGAGCACTACACCAACTACCAACGAGAACACTACGCAGGCCTTCACGCCGCGTAACACGCCACTCTCAAAAATTCAGGCCGATTCACGACCGCGTCGCGCTTGAACTGATCCGAATAAACCTTCCTAGGCATGGAGGTAGATTACCTTTCCCCGACTCAACACAGCCGGAATCAGAGGTGTCTACCAAACAGGGGTCAGGTCCCTCCCGGCAGGTTGAAGTTGCACTAGAACAACCCAGGCCACATACATCTCGCTCCGGCCCACATTGTCGCCCAGATTATCGACACAGTCATCGTTGATTGACGGCTCTTCGCAGTTGAGGGTGTAGTCGGGGGTGGGCGGCTGGTTCGCGGATAGGGGTCGAGGTCTTCCAAGATGGAAGTTCTCACACTGCCCATCCGCCGGAAGACCTCGACGTGCACTACGCTACCTTCGCCGCGCCCGACCTGACGACGTTCTGCCGTCTCGACGAGCTCGGCCGTCGGGTCGTTGGGCAGCTGCTCGAACCCGATCGGGCGGTGATCGAGTGCCGCGTCGTCGAGGACGATCCGTGGTGCCGGAAGTGTGGCATCGAGGGCGTCGTGCGGGACACGGTGACGCGACCGCTGGCGCATGAACCGTTCGGGCATCGGCCGACGACCTTGCTGGTGCGGGTGCGCCGCTACCGGTGCGCTCATTGTCGGCGGATGTGGCGGCAGGACATGATGAAGGCGGCGGCGCCGAGGGCAAGTGGCGACCAATCGACGACCCTCACCGGTTCGACGGGGTGACCACGATCGGTGTCGACGAGCACGTCTGGCGGCACACCCGGACAGGCGACAAGTACGTCACCGTGATCATCGACCTCACCCCGGCCCGCAACAAGACCAGCCCCGCACGCCTGCTGGGTATGGTCGAGGGCCGCCCGAAGGCGGTGTATAAGCAGTGGCTCCCGGCCCGCCCGAGGACTGGTCGAAGGCAATCGAGATGGTCGCCATGGACGGATTCGCCGGGTTCAAGACCGCCGCCGAAGAGCTACCCGACGCGGTCCCCGTGATGGATCCATTCCATGTCGTCCGTCTCGCCGGCGACGCGCTCGATGTCTGCCGGCGCCGGGTCCAGCAGGACACCACCGGCCACCGAAGCCGCAAGGACGACCCCCTCTACGGCGTCCGACATGTTCTCCGCGCCGGGAGGGAGCGCCTCTCGCCGCGCCAGCAGACCCGCCTGGCCAGCGCGTTCGCGGCCCATCCCGATCATGTCGCGGTCGAGGTCGCCTACCAGTGCGCCCAGGACCTCAGAGACGTGTTCCACCAGCCCACTCCTGCCCGGAGTCGTCGACTGGCCGAGAAGTTGATCGAGAAGCTGCCGTCCTGCCCGATCCCGAAGATCGCCAGGCTGGGAGAGACTCTGCGACGCTGGCGGACAGCGTTCGTGGCCTACTTCGACACCCACGGCGCGAGCAACGGCTGGACGGAGGCCATCAACGGGATCATCGAACTCGGCCGCCGCATCGCCCGCGGGTTCCGCAACTTCGAGCACTACCGCCTCCGCATGCTCCTCATCACCGGCGGACTCGACGCCTCACCCCACACTCAACTCTGAAGAGCCAGTTATTGCGGTCTCCAGCCCACCGGAGTTCGGCATGCAATCATGGTTCCCATGAAGCACGGGCAGCACCTGCTCACCGTCGACGGCGAGCAGTTCCGCGTTCGGCAGTCGGGTCGCTTTAAGTGCCACTACGACTGGCTGACCGGGGCCAATCCGGGTTACGGCTTTGCTGGCGGAACCTATCCGCCCTCCACGCTGACGGATGAGGACCACATCGAGGCGATCCGCGATTTCCTCGCTGACATCGACCCGAACACCGGTTACCTCTCAGAAGACTGAAGCCCGGACCCCTCAGTGACCGGCTCGACTGGCAGCACGTCGCGACCGGCACTGTGGTTGAGCATCTGCGTCCGGTATCGTCGCTGATGCCATACGATCAGTGCCGCGCCGATGGCATAGAGGATGCTCGAACCGAAGAACACCGACACGTAGCCCAGCTGGCCGGCCACAGACAAGGAGACCGCGCCGGCACCGAAGGACACGAGCATGGCGAACGAGGCGAGCGTGGTGTAGTCCGATCCGGCGCTGCCTGGACGCGAATAGTCCATGTTGATCGAGTACACGAGGATGGAGCCGGCGGTGTAACCGAGGAAGAACACAATCGTCGTCGCAATGATGTAGATAGTGGGCACCGCACCCGAGATGACGGGGATGAACGCGACCATTCCGAGAACCGCAAGTGAGCTGCCGATCAGCAGGACGCGCTCTCTGCCGAAGCGCTGGATCAGCATCCCGGTGCCGAGCGCGGCAACCGTCCCGCAGACACCGGCGAGCAGCGTCGTCAGGCTGGCCGTCTCTTCGGCACTCCACCCCTCGTCAATGAGGCTCGGGGTGATGAGACTGTAGCCTGCGGTGAGCCCCATCCAGGACGTCGGCACCACAAGCAGCATCCAGATGCCTGCGCCCGGCTGGCGCACCACCGTCCAGATGGTGCTCACCGAGACCCGCGTGGCCCGCGCCTCGGCGCTGGCTGGGGGTTCAGGGCTCACTGCGATCAGCACCGTCGGCAGGAGGGTCAGGATGGCGAGGGTCACGAGGGCGGCGAACCAGCCGGCCCACCCGTAGATCACGGTGGTGAGGCCGCCTCCGACGATGAGTCCGATGTAGCTTCCAGCGACTTGGACGCCGTTGGCGAATCCGCGTTCGTCACTGTGGATCGAGGAGATCGCCAGAGCATCGGCGGCCACATCCTGTGTCGCAGATAGGAAGATGTAGACGGCCGTAAGCAGCAGGAAGATCCCGAACTGAGCGCGCACATCCGGCAGGCAGCCGATGGCGATCAGGACGCAGGCGAGAAGCGGCTGGAGGACGAGCAACCAGCTGCGGTAGTGACCGCCTTTCCGGTTCCGGCCGAAGCGGTCGACCACCGGGGCCCAGAGGAACTTCACCGCCCAGAGCATCCCGAGAGCGCTCACGGCTGCCAGCGATTCGAGCGCGACGCCCTTCTCGCGGAGGACGGCGGTAGCGCCGGTCATGAGAAACCCGATGCCGAAGTACTGGGAGGCATACAGCGCAAGAAGCAGCAGGAAGCGCCGCTCGCTCAGCCGGGGTTTCGCGGCCGAGCCGCTGGGGATTCGTGTATCAGAGGCGCGCACGACCGACCTTCCAGAAGCCCGAGCTCATCACCTGACGGCGAGACACATTGCGCTCCTTGACCAGGAAGCGCCGCCCGAGCGCGGCGGTCTTGGCCTCGGCGCACACCCATCCGTAGTCAATGCCGTCCAGCTGCAGCTGACCGAGCTCCGCGGCGAGCGCCGAGCCTGGGGCACCGTCGCCGCGGAGTACGACGATGATGCCGGCCTCGCGCGTGCCCGGCAGGACATGGTCCTCGCTCGGGACCTCGACGATCGCACTGAAGCGTCGATCGGCATCCGCCGCGTGAGCGGCGAGGATTCCGAGCATGCCGGGAAGACCGGTATCATCGGCGATCAGGACGTGGTGTCCGGCATCAGGAGCACTGCCGTAAGGCGCGGTCTGGAACCGAACGCCGACCGGATCGTCGGCCTGGACGCGGCTGATCCAGCGGGCGCCGGGGCCATCGTGGCCGCAGCTGACGATGTCGATGTCGATCTCTGCGTCCTCTCGGCGCTGCTGACGCACGGTGTACCACCGCAGTTCGGGCCGGCATTCCTCCGGAATGCGCGAGAGCGTCGAGCGAGGGGTGATCGCTGCGTAGGCGGGCATCTGCAGGCTCTGTGCAGGCGGCGGCATGAACAACCCCACATACTCGTCGGGTCCCATGAGCGTCACATCTGCAATCTCAGGGGCTGCGATCGTGACGCGGCGGAACGCCGGCGTCAGATCGGTGACTGCCGTGACGCGCGCCGGGAACTGCGGATAGTGGTCGCGCTCTGGCGGTAGCGCCATGGACCGCGAATAGATCGCACGGAGCGTCGACTTCGCGCCGTTCTCGAGCAGACTACCGCTCTTAGGCATGTAAACCTCACTTAGGATAGACTAACCTAAGGGGAATCATAGGCTGGATTCTGCATATCTGCAACCACGACCGTGAGTGAAGTCGGCTGCTGGGACGAGGAAGGCGGCGGGGAGGCACCCTGCCGCTTTCGCATAACGGGCTCTTCATGATTTGAGTGCATTGATCCGGGTGTGCAGCTGCCCGGAGTAAAACAGGCACCGCAAGATGTAGTGCTCGAGGTTGCGGAACCCCAGGGCGGTCCCCCGTAGACGCTCTAGCCGGCCATTGATGGCCTCGACCGGCCCGTTGGACGCCCCGATGTTGAAGTAAGCCAGCATATCCTCGAGCCGACGCCACAACGTCCGACCCAGCCGGGCCAACTCCTTCAGACCTTTCGGCACGCCCTTACGCAGGGTGTTGATGATCCGTTCCATCAACTTCTTGCCCTCCGATTTGTTCGGGTGCCCGTAGGCCTGGATCACGTCCTGGTAGAACTGAATCGGCCTGAATTTTTGAGAGTGGCGTGTTACGCGGCGTGAAGGCCTGCGTAGTGTTCTCGTTGGTAGTTGGTGTAGTGCTCGATCGGCGGGATATGCCCGAGCGAGGAATGCAACCGCTCGTGATTATACCAGTGGACCCATCCGGCTGTGGCGCGTTCCACCTCACCCCAGTCCGCCCACGTCCCTGCCTCGAAATCAATGAGCTCAGACTTGTACAGCCCGATCGTTGACTCCATCAGACCGTTGTCGTAGGCGTCGCCGACGGTGCCGATAGATCCGTCCATCTGGTGGACGGCCAGCAGCCGGCGGAGATCTGCGGAGGTGTACTGTGAGCCCGCATCCGAGTGATGGATCACCCCGGCCGACTCAAAGTACGGGTCCTGGCGCTGGCGTAGCGCCAGTGCCTGTCGCAGCGCACGGATGATCAAAGATTTCGTGGCTCGGGTGTCTACGACATACGCCAGGATCTCACGGGTGAACACGTCGGTGACAAAAGCCACGTAGCTGAAACCGCAGCTGGTGTGCACATACGTGAAATCCGCGACCCACCACTGATTGGGGCGCTGCGCCTGCGACCAGGCCCGTTGAATACGATCTGGGAAACGCTCGGCGGAGGGATCAGCAACGGTGGTACGTGTGGTCTTGCGTCTAAGTACACCCGCGATTCCAAGGATATTCATGAGGCGCTGCACCTGGTCACGGCCGATGTTCCAGCCTGCCCGTTGGGCGGCTTTCCATAGTTTTCGTCGCCCGTAGACCCGCCGATTAGCCCGCCACAGCTCAAAGAGCCGGTGCGCGGTGTAAGCCTCGTCCAGCTCGGCAGGGGTAGGCCCGAAACCACGCGCTTGGAAGCGGTAGAACGTTGCTGGTGAAATAGCGTATTCATGCTCGTTGAGCACGCGGCACATCCGCTCGATGGAATACAGCTGCCGGTGAATGCGGAGAAAGTCCACAATCACTTCAGTTTGCGGTCGAGCTCCGCCTGGGCGAAAAAAGCTGAGGCCAGCTTCAGGATCTCGTTGGCTTCTTTGAGCCGGGCATTTTCTTTGCGCAGTACCGAAAGTTCCGCGTCTTTCTCGGCGTCGGATTGCTCGACGGCGACGTGAACCTTTTTCTCTTCTGCGCGTACCCAGTTGCGGATAGTAGATGTTTTGATGCCGATGACAGCTTCGACAGCGCGTAGTGCAGCTGCCTTGGATGAAGCGCCGTCAGCAAGCTCCTCAAAGTACAGACGCACCGCCCGCTGGCGGGTCTCCTGGTCGTAGGGGCTGATAGCCATGATGTTCCTCCTGTGTTACATCATGCCCTCTCACCAACCCAGGCCGGTTTANCTCAGGATTTTCCATCAGCTTCTCGCTGATCTCGTTGACCCTCGCCGGGTCATGGCTTTTCTTCGGTGACACCGTAGTCATTATCGGTGAAACTCCTTCTAGATCAGAGCCTCACACACAAACTTCCTGACACTCCCTGGTCAAGGGAGAAAAGGCTTGCAACCAAAAGCCGGTGGCAGGCCGGCGGCGTGAGCAGCATTAAGGAAGCCATCCACTTTGTCCTCTTCTTCATGGCGGAAGTACAGTTCGATGAGTCTTAATAGTCCGCCGAGAACGGCCTCCCGTGCGGTGGATGTAGTCAACAGCCGCATAGCTGCGGGTTCGTTTCCTTCGCGGATGGCTTCAAACAGCGCGATGGTCTCAAGCCAGCTTCCTTGGTCTGGTCGTGGAAACGGTTTAGAAATCCCAGTCATCATCACTCGTTTCTACAGCGGTGCCAATGACATAGGAGGAACCGGAGCCGGAGAAGAAGTCATGGTTCTCATCTGCTCCAGGTGCTAGGGCGGCGAGGATTTCCGGGTTCACTTCCGTTTCCTCAGGCGGGAAGTAGTCCGGGTAGCCCAAATTCATGAGTGCCTTATTTGCGTTATAGCGAACGAATACGGCTACATCGTCCATGAGCCCCAAAGGCTCATATAGCTCGCCGGAATAGTCCAGCTCTAGTGCATAAAGCTCTTCGAGCAAAGAAATGGTGAAATCATGCATCTCCTTCTGCCGTAGCGGGGTCGTGGATTCCAGACCGCGCTGATATTTGTAACCCGAGTAGTAGCCGTGCACTGCCTTGTCACGCAGAATGAGGCGAATCATGTCTGCCGTATTTGTCAGGGTGGCGTGGACAGAAAAGTGCAAGGGAAGATAGAAACCCGCGTAGAGAAGCAGCGAGGAAAGCAGCGTCGATGACACCTTGCGTTTGAGTGGATCCGGCCCAAAATAGTGCGCGAGCACTTTCTTGGCGCGTGCCTGGAGAAGGTCGTTATTCACCGCCCAGCGGTATGCTTCATCAATTTCTTTTGTACTGCTCAGGGTAGAAAACACTGAAGAGTAAGAACGGGCATGGACTGATTGCATGAAAGCGATGTTGGTATACACGGCTTCTTCGTGTTCGGTGCGGGCATCTTGAATCTGACAGATTTCGCCGACAGTTGCCTGGACGGTATCCAGAGTGGTGAGTCCTGTGAACACCCGCATGGTGAGGTTGCGTTCCTCCGGTGTCATCTTCTGCCAAGCCGGGAGATCATTAGAAAGCGGAACTTTCTCCGGTAGCCAGAAGTTTGCGGTGAGACGGTTCCACACTTCAAGATCCTTTTCATCGCTCACCCGGTTCCAATTGATGGCGCGGATGCGGGCTGAAGGATCATGCCGGTAGCTCGGCGGCGTGACTGAGATGCTGGTTAGCTCTGCTGTGTTCGATGTTGAAGGCATAGCTTCTCTCTTTCTGGATAGATGGTTGGATATAAAAGGAGGACCGTGTTCCTACAAAGCGCAGGAGACGCATCCTTCGACCTCGGTTCCTTGGAGCGCGGATTGGCGTAAACGGATGTAGTACAAGGTCTTGATTCCGGCTTTCCAGGCGTATATTTGTGCCCTGTTGATGTCCCGCGTAGTGGTATCAGCAGTAAAGAACAAGGTCAGTGAAAGCCCTTGGTCTACGTGCTGCGTGGCCATGGCGTAGGTATCAATGATCTTTTCGTAACCCACGGCGTAGGAGTCATCGAAATACTCCAGGTTGTCGTTGGTCATTTCCGGTGCGGGGTAGTACACACGCCCCAGGCGTCCTTCCTTGCGGATTTCAATCTTGGAGGCAATTGGGTGGATGGACGCGGTGGAGTCATTGATGTAGGAAATTGATCCAGTGGGCGGAACTGCCTGCAGGTAGGCGTTGTAGATACCGTCTTGCATCACTTGATTCTTGAGCCGTAGCCAATCCTCGCGTTGGGGGATCTGCACGCCTGCTTCGTGGAAGAGCTGTTTTACGTGTTCAGTGGCTGGCGCCCAGTCTTGGTCGATGTATTTGTCAAAGTAGGCGCCAGTGGCATAGGTGGATTCTTCGAAGCCTGTGAATCGTTGACCTTTTTCAACCGCGAGTGCATGGGATGCGCGTAGCGCATGGTAGGTCACCGTGAGGAAATAAATATTTGTAAAGTCCAGTGCCTCGGCGCAGCCATAAGGAATACGCTTGGAAGCCAGGAAACCGTGAAGATTCATTTGACCCAACCCGATGGCATGCATGGATGCATTACCGTGAGCGATGGAAGGAACAGCTTCGATATTTGTTAGGTCTGAAACCTTCGTGAGAGCGCGCACCGCGGTTTCAACAGTTTTTCCAAAGTCCGGTGATTCAAAAGCTTTAGCGATGTTGAGCGACCCTAGGTTGCAGGAAATGTCCTGGCCAACGGTGGTGTAGTCACCTGAAGCGCCGTAGGTGGATGGCGTGTTGACCTGGAGGATTTCACTACACAGATTGGACATATTGATATGTCCTTTGAGGGGATTAGCGCGGTTGACCGTATCCTCAAAGAGTATGTAGGGGTACCCAGATTCAAACTGAAGCTCAGCCAGTGTGGTGAAAAACTCGCGGGCGTTGATGGTCGTATGAGAAATTCGCGGATTGGAAACCAACTCGTCGTAATTCTTGGTGATAGACATGTCAGACATGGCTACTCCGTACTCGCGAGCGATGTCATACGGGCTAAAAAGATGCATATCCTTGTTTTCTTTGGCCAGCCGGAAGGTTATATCTGGAATAACAACCCCCAGCGAAAGAGTCTTGATGCGAACTTTTTCGTCGGCATTTTCCCGCTTGGTATCCAAGAAGCGAAGAATATCTGGGTGGTGAGCATGCAGATAAACGGCTCCAGCGCCCTGCCGAGCTCCCAACTGGTTGGCATAGCTGAAACTATCTTCGAGAATTTTCATGACTGGGACTACGCCGGAAGCTTGGTTTTCAATCTTTTTGATTGGGGCTCCGGATTCGCGCAGATTGCTCAGTAACAAGGCCACGCCACCGCCGCGCTTTGAAAGTTGCAGTGCCGAGTTCACGCTGCGGCCTATGCTTTCCAAATTGTCTTCAATTCGCAGGAGGAAGCAGGAGACCATTTCGCCGCGCTGGGCTTTTCCTGCGTTGAGAAAAGTCGGGGTGGCGGGCTGGAAGCGTCCGGTCATGATGTCATCCACCAGCTTTTCTGCGAGCTCTTCGTCGCCCTGTGCAAGGTATAAAGCTGTGGTGGTGACGCGTTCTTCATAGCCTTCAAGAAATCGCGAGCCATCAAAGGTTTTCAGTGCATATGAAGTGAAGAACTTAAATGCGCCGAGGAAGGTGCGGAACTGATGCTTGGCTCGGTGCGCTTTGTCGTACATGGTGTGCAGAAAATCGTCATCATAAAGCTCAAGAAATTCCTGCTCGTAGTACTCGTTATTAACCAACCACTCCAAGCGTTGCTTGGTGGAATCAAACTGATGCATGCGGGGAGTGACATGGTGGGCGATGTAGTCCTGTGCTGCCTGAATATCCTTGTCGAACTGGATTCTTCCAGAAGCGTCGAATAGGTTCAGCTGCGCGTTGAGTGCGTGGTAGCTCTTGCGCTTGCCGATACCGCCGGCATCGTCTGCTGAAGCGGTGCGGGGTGTAGTGCCGATTTGCTGTGTGGGGGTGGCCTCTAGGGGTGGCATTGTGGTTTCCAATCTGTGTGTTGTGGATGTGGTCTTCATCTTGTGAGGGATAAATGGGGTGTAACTGTTAGTTGCTTTGCTGCTCCCAAAACTTGTGAAGGCCCTGCTTTACCGCGGCAACGTCCTTCTGTGTGCCGAGTAGCTCGAAGTGGTACAGCTCAGGAACCTGGCACTTGGCAGAAATGATGCGGCCGGCGACGCAGTAAGCGCTTCCGAAGTTGGTATTCCCTGAGGTAATAACGCCCCGGATAAAGGAACGGTTGATTGGCTCATTGAGGAAGTCGATGACCTGTTTGGGGACTGCGCGTTTGAGCGAGCCACCGCCGTAGGTGGGAACGATGAGTACGTACGGGTGTGAAACCTGGATCATTCCGGTTTTCTTGGGCCGCAGTGGAATGCGCACCGCGGGTCTATCTAAGCGTTCTACGAATCTCTTTGTGTTCTCAGAAACGCTGGAAAAGTACACCAAATCTGGTGAGTCTGACACGGCACTCCTGCTCATTCTGGCATTAACCATAAGTGGGATAGGTGATGATCAAAAAGACTAACTACGTCATGCCGTAGTTTCAAACTACGTCGGAACGAAGTTTTGAAAAGAGCAGGTAGAGGTATGATTTATAAAAAGGGGAAGGGCTACAGGCTGTGGCGCGCTACGAACACTGCGTCGGTAGCGGGGCGCCCAAGTACTACCCACTTAGTGCTACCGGCTACCTGTACTTCGAGCGATTCTGAAAAGGGCGCTCCTTCGCGCGTGGTTAGAACAGCTCCGGTGACGATGCCGTGCTCTTCAAGGAAGGCCAGCAATTGTGGGTCGGAATCAGAAATGCGTTCCACGGTCATCTGCGGTTGTGCACCGCTGTCGGTGAGACGGTGCGCACTGGGGATTAAACCGGCCTGGGTTGGTGAGAGGGCATGATGTAACACAGGAGGAACATCATGGCTATCAGCCCCTACGACCAGGAGACCCGCCAGCGGGCGGTGCGTCTGTACTTTGAGGAGCTTGCTGACGGCGCTTCATCCAANGCGGAAGGACGTGACGTTCTCGCACCAGAAGGGGTGGTCTCTGTCTCTTATACCCGAGTGCCGCGGTCGCGGCGGTCGTCGCGGCGGCACCGCTGGCGCATTCGGTCGTCCGGGTGGCGCACCTGGCAAGGGACGTAAGTCCAAGCGTCAGAAGCGCCACGAGTACGAGGAGATGCACGCACCGAACGTCGTGGGCGGCGTCCGTCTGCCGGATGGCGGTGGCAAGACCGTGCGTCTGCGTCAGGGCGCGACCCTGTCCGACCTGGCCGAGAAAATCGGCACCGAGGCATCGAACCTCGTCCAGGCGCTGTTCAACCTGGGCGAGATGGTGACGGCGACGCAGTCTGTCTCCGAGGAGACGCTGCAGCTGCTGGGCGCCGAGATCAACTACGAGGTGCAGATCGTCTCGCCGGAGGACGAGGACCGCGAGCTGCTCGAGTCCTTCGACCTCCAGTTCGGCGAGGACGAGGGCGGCGAAGAGGCCCTCGAGCAGCGCCCGCCGGTGGTGTCCGTCATGGGTCACGTCGACCACGGTAAGACGCGACTGTTGGACTCGATCCGCAACGCGAACGTGGGTCGCGGCGAGGCCGGCGGCATTACCCAGGGCATCGGCGCGTACCAGACCGAGGTCACCCTGGACGACGAGCCGCGCAAGATCACGTTCCTGGATACCCCGGGTCACGAGGCGTTTACCGCTATGCGTGCCCGCGGTGCCAAGTCGACCGACCTTGCCATCCTCGTTGTGGCGGCGGACGACGGCGTGATGCCGCAGACCGTTGAGGCGATCAACCACGCCAAGGCGGCGGAGCTGCCGATCGTGGTCGCCGTGAACAAGGTGGATAAGCCGGAGGCTCAGCCGGACAAGATCCGCGGTCAGCTGACCGAGTACGACCTTGTTCCGGAGGAGTACGGCGGCGACACGATGTTCATCGACATCTCCGCTAAGCAGGGCACCGGTATCGACGACCTGCTCGAGGCAGTCCTGCTCACCGCAGATGCCGCACTTGAGCTGACGGCGAACCCGGACATGGACGCTCAGGGTCTGGCCATCGAGTCCCATCTGGACCGCGGCCGCGGCCCGGTCTCCACGGTCATCGTTCAGCGCGGTACGCTGCGCGTCGGCGATTCCATCGTCGTCGGTGGCAATTTCGGTCGCGTGCGCCGCATGATCGACGAGTGGGGCAACGACGTCGAAGAGGCAGGCCCGTCCTGCCCGGTTCAGGTCCAGGGCCTCAACGGTGTCCCGGGCCCGGGCGACAACCTGCTCGTGGTCGAGGACGACCGCGTGGCGCGCCAGATCGCTGCGCAGCGTGACGCGCGCCAGCGCGCCGCGATGCAGGCGCGCAAGAAGAAGCGTGTCTCCCTGGAGAACCTGGATCAGGCGCTCAAGGAGACCAGCACGCTCAACCTCATCCTCAAGGGCGACAACGCCGGTTCGGTGGAGGCCCTCGAGGAGGCGCTGCTCAAGATCGAGGTGGACGACGAGGTGCAGGTCAACATCATCGACCGCGGCGTCGGTGCTGTGACCCAGACCAACGTGTCGCTGGCTGCGGCTTCCGACGCGGTGATCATCGCCTTCAACGTCCGTTCCGAGGGCAAGGCCACGGAGGAAGCCAACGAGGAGGGCGTGGAGATCCGCTACTACTCGGTGATCTACCAGGTCATCGACGAGATGGAGGCAGCGCTCAAGGGCATGCTCAAGCCCATCTACGAAGAGCGCGACCTCGGTACCGCGGAGATCCGCCAGATCTTCAAGGCATCCGCTGTCGGCCTCATCGCGGGCTGCATGGTCACGTCCGGCAAGGTCAAGCGCGGGTCGAAGGTTCGCCTCGTGCGCGACGGCAACGTGGTCACGCCGGATGCGACGATCGATTCGCTCCGCCGCGAGAAGGACGACGTCACCGAGGTGGACAAGGGTTACGAGTGCGGCATGGTGCTGTCCTACCCGGACATCCAGGTCGACGACGAGATCCAGGTCTACGAGATGGTCGAGGTTCCGCGTTCCTAACGCACACGCCGCTTATCGACGGCTCCGTTTCACCCACGCCCCGCTGGCTTCCACGCCCGCGGGGCGTGGGTGTTGGTGAGGGGCGCTACACTAGGGAAGCTGATTTTGGAGAGCAGGAAGGGGAATCACTGTGGCTGATAACACTCGCGCGCAGCGTTTGGCCAAGCGGATTCAGACAATCGTGGCCAGCGCCATCGAGCGCCAGATCAAGGACCGCCGTCTGGAGCTGGTGACCGTCACGGATGTCCGCGTCACCGGCGACCTGCACGATGCGACTGTGTTTTACACGGTCCGCGGCGCAGACATCGATGACGAGCCCGACCTGGACCAGGCCGCCGAGGCGCTGCACCGCGCCCGCGGCCAGCTCCGCAAGATCATGGGCGATGAGCTGGGTGTCCGGTTCACCCCGACGCTGAGCTTCGAGGTGGATACGGTGCCGGAGGCGTCGGCACGCATGGAAGAGCTGCTGGCGCGCGCCCGGGCCCGCGACGAAGAGCTCGCGGAGCTGAAGAAGAACGCCACACCGGCGGGTGACGCTGATCCGTACAAGACGAGGGACGAATAGATGGCGGCCAACCATCTCTTCGCGCCCGGGGAGGGCGAATTCGCGGCCGTGGCGGCGCGTCTGAAAGACGCTGAGAAAGTGCATGTGGTCACACACATCCGTCCCGATGCAGATGCCGTTGGTTCGGCCTCGGCTCTGGCTTTGTCGTTGCGCACGCTCGGCGTCACGGTGGATGTGCGTATCGGGCAGAATTCGCCGTGGCCGGAAAATCTCTCCACGATCCCTGGTGTGAACGAGGTCATTCTCGGCGACGAACTGCCCGAAGACGGACTGGTGGTCACCACCGACTGCGCGTCGCTGGACCGCACTGGGCGTCTGCGCCCGGCGTTGGAGGCGGATCCGTCGCGCGTAATCGTGATCGACCACCACGCGTCCAACCCGGGTTTCGGCGGCATGAACCTGATTCTTCCGTCGGAGTCGACGACGGTGATCATCCGCGAGCTCATGCACTACCTGGGCGTCGAGCTGACCCCGGACATCGCGTACTGCCTGTACGCAGGCCTGGTCACCGACACCGGCAGCTTCCGCTGGGGCACTCCGCGCATGCACCGTCTGGCCGCCGAGCTGCTCGACAACGGTGTGGAGCCGCGGCAGGCGGGCATGGACTTGATGGACGCGGTCTCGGCCGAGGACCTGAAGCTCATGGGCGAGGTCATGGCTGGCATGCAAACGCTCGCCGCCGGCACGCTGACCATGTCCGTGCTGCGCATCGACGACAGCCATCTATCCGGCATGAACCAGACCGCTGTGGAGTCCATCATCGAGTATTCGCGCGCTTTGACAGGCAGCGATATCGGTGTGGTGTTCAAGGAAATCCACCCCGGTTACTGGTCGGTGTCGCTGCGCTCGACGGTGGTGAATGTCGCGGAAGTCGCGGCTGCGCACGGAGGTGGCGGGCATGTCCCGGCGGCCGGGTATTCCGTGGCGGGGCCGGTCGACGACGGGATCGAGGCGCTGCGCCGCACCGTTGAGGAGATGGCCTCGGCGCTGTGACGGACACCGACACGACTTCTCAGACACCTATCGACACCACGGTGACGCTGCGCCGCGTTCTGGCGCTCGCGTTGCCGGCGCTCGGTGTGCTCGCTGCGAATCCGCTGTACCTGCTGTTGGACACCGCGGTGATCGGCCGGTTGGGCGCCGGCGAACTGGCTGCGTTGGCGGCGGGTGCCACGGTGCAGTCGACGGTGACGACTCAGTTGACGTTCCTGTCCTATGGCACGACTGCCCGATCGGCACGGTTCTACGGGGCCGGGAAGACGCAGCGTGCCATTGCAGAGGGTGTCCAGGCCACGTGGGTGGCGCTCGGCGTCGGATTGCTGCTCGCTTCCTTGGTATGGATTTTTGCGCACCCGATCGCGCTGTTTCTCACCAACGATCCGGCTACGGCCGACATGGCGGTGCGTTGGATGCGCGTGGCAGCGCTGGCGATTCCCCTGACGCTGATCATCATGGCTGGCAACGGGTGGTTGCGTGGGATACAGAACACCAAGCTGCCGTTCTATCTGACGCTGTGCGGCCTGATTCCCGGGGCGGCGGCACTGCCATTTTTGGTGGCTCGGTTCGGTCTGGTCGGTTCAGCGGTGGCCAATGTCATCGGCATGGGGCTGACCGCGGCAGGGTTTTTGGGCGCGCTGATTCACGTTCACAAGGGGTCGTGGAAGCCGGACGGAAAAGTCATCGCCCGGCAGCTGGTGCTCGGCCGGGATCTGATTCTGCGGTCGTTGTCGTTCCAGGTCGCTTTCGTGTCCGCGGCGGCGGTGGCAGGCCGGGTGAGTGTCGCCGCGCTGGCGGCGCACCAGGTGATGCTGCAACTGTGGAATTTCCTGACGCTCGTGCTCGACTCGCTGGCGATTGCGGCGCAGACGCTCACGGGCTCGGCGTTGGGGACGGGGCGTATCGACGATGCCCGCGCCGTCGGCGAGAAAGCCACCCGCCTGTCGCTGTGGTTCGCACTCACATTGGCGGGTGTCTTCGCCATCGGCGGACCGTTCATCCGCCGGCTGTTCACCACCGATGAGGCGGTTCTGGGCGCGATGGCGGTGCCGTGGTGGCTGCTCATCGCGATGATCGCTGCAGGCGGTGTCCTGTTCGCGCTCGACGGCGTGTTGCTGGGCGCGGGGGATGCGGCGTTCTTGCGCACCCTCACCCTCGGTTCGGTGCTGCTCGGCTTCCTGCCGGGCATCGCCATCGCATACTGGGCTGAGACCGGTTTGGCCGGTATCTGGTGCGGCCTGACCGCGATGGTGGTGCTGCGTCTGGTGGGTGATGTGTGGCGTTTCTACTCCATGCGGTGGGCGAAAATCGATACGCCGGAAGACTAAAAAGGAAGACATGACTACGACACTGTGGGCCGTTTCGGACCTTCACGCCGCTGTGAAGGCCAACCGTCCGCGCGTCGATGACATTGTGCCGGCGGACCCGTCCGACTGGCTGATTGTCGCCGGCGATGTCGCCGAGCGCACGGAGTTAGTCGTCCAGGTCATGGCGAAGCTGACGCAGCGTTTCGACACGGTGATCTGGGTACCGGGAAACCACGAACTCTTCGCCCGCGGCACGGACCGCTACAAAGGCCGTGAGAAATACACCGACCTGGTCAACCGGCTGCGCGGCCTCGGAGTCATCACGCCGGAGGATCCGTACCCGGTCTTCGGCGGGGTGACCATCGTGCCGCTTTTCACGCTCTACGACTATTCGTTCCGTCCGCCCACCTTAACGGTGGAGGAGGCGCTCGCCGCGGCGAAGAAGAACGAGGTCGTGTTCACCGACGAGGTGGCCATCGCGCCGTTCACGGATATCCGCGCTTGGTGCTGGGACCGGCTGGCGTATTCGACGCGGCGGCTCTCGCGTATCGACGGCCCGACGATCCTCATCAATCACTGGCCCCTCGTGCAGGAACCGACCGACAAGATGTGGTGGCGCGAAGCTGCCCTGTGGTGCGGCACCCGGCACACCAGGGGGTGGGCGACGCGGTACAACGCTCAGGCCGTCATCTACGGGCACCTGCACATGCCCGGCGTGCAGACAATCGACGGGGTGGACCACGTCGAAGTCTCATTGGGGTACCCCGACGAGTGGAGGCGCAGGAAAAATCCACCGGCATGGCCGTATCCGGTGATGGAGGTGGAGCGGTGATCGTCGAAAAGCTCTTTCCTGCTCCCGCGCGCGTGGTGTTCATGCGCACGGATTCCAATGGTGACCTGACGAATTACAACGAGCTGCACCCGGCCGAGCGTGTGGTGGTCAGCCGCGCGGTGGACAACCGCAAAGGCGAATTCGGCGACGCGCGCTGGTGCGCCCACCGTGCGCTGGAGGAGCTGGGGATGGAATCCGAAAGCGCGATCCTGAAAGGGGAGAAGGGGATGCCGCTGTGGCCGGAGGGCTACACGGGTTCACTGACCCACACCGACGGGTTGCGTATCGCAGTGGCGGCGCCGACGGACGCGCTACGTTCGGTGGGCATCGACGCGGAACCCGCCGAGCCGCTGCCGGAGGGCGTGCTCGACCAGATCACCCGGTCGCCGGAGCGGCACTGGGTCGACGTGCAAAAGGCCGCGGGCAACGACTGGGCCGACCGCTTGCTGTTCTGTGCTAAGGAGGCCACCTACAAGGCGTGGTTCCCGATCACGCTGCGGTGGCTGGGCTTCGAGGACGCCGAGATCGAGATCCGCCCCGACGGAACTTTCATCTCCTACCTACTCGTCCGGCCGACGCCTGTGCCGTACATCCGCGGGCGCTGGGTGGTGCGCGACGGCTACGTCTGTGCATCGACGTTCGTGCCGGCGCACAAGCGCCTTACCCCAGCATGAACTGGTAATTCAAACCCTGTTCAGCCACGTATCGTGGTTTCATCCGCACCAACATCAACAGCTTGGTCGCTTGCTGGCGGCCACGGTTACACCACACTATGGGACGCAACCGCGTGCGTGCGCTGGGCCTTTTACATGTGTGTCGCCGATGGCGACCGAAACCCCGGATTCAGGTAACTCAACAATGAGTGTGAATCCGGGGTTTGTGTCTTGGCTAAAGCCCTCTAGAAGTCTTCAAGAACTTCGTAGAGGGCGTGTGGGTGCTGGCCGGGGCTTACTTCGCCGTAGCTAGTTGTGCTTGGTTGTTAAGGCCACGTCGACCAACTGCAGGAAGCGCATAACGTAGTCTTTGACAAAGCTTGCGGTGCGTTCGTTGAGATGACCGGAGTCTTCGAAAAGGGTGGGAGATTGGCCAAGGAATACTTCGGGCTGCCCAGGAAGTGGCATGTCGAAATAGGACAGAGCGAGGCGGAGGTTCTTCTGTGAACTGTAGCCGCCCATCCGGCCTACAGAATGGCTAATGATACCTGCGGGAAGGTTCCTCCAAGCCACATCTGAGTTGGGCTTAGAACCGATGTCCACTGCGTTCTTGAGGCAGGCGGGGATAGTGCGGTTATTTTCTGGGGTAATAAAGAGGATCCCGCTCGAGGATTTGATGGTGTCGCGGAAGGTGGTGTACTCAGCCGGAATCGGCTTGTCCGTGACCGAGGGATCATCGTAGTCGAAGTCATAGAGCGGCAAGTCACGGATTTCAACGATGTCTGCCTGGTAGTTTTCAGGGATCATTGTGAGCACTTCGTGTGCAATCTTGCGCGCAAATGACCCGCGGCGCAGGCTGCCGACGATAACACTAATACGTGGGGTAGTCATGGTAGACCTTTCTTCTTATCTGGGTGTAGGGGAGTGTGGTCAAGGAGAGTGTCCGATTGTTTGTGTGCGGGGGCTTGGTTTACAAGTAGTCCGCGAATCGGTCAGGGTAAGCCACGGCTAGTTGGTTGATGGCTTGTTTCCATCCGGTGGCTTTCGCTCCTTCAATATAG
>NZ_JAGKSD010000025.1 GCF_017942225.1 Corynebacterium sp. Marseille-P3884
CGTCGAGCTCGGCGCGGTATTCGCGTTCGCGGGCGTCGAGTTCGGCGCGGGCGCGGTCACGGTCGTTGCGGGTGCGGGTGACGAGGAGGAAGCCGCAGATGGCGGCCCACAGGGCGGCCAGGAGGGCGATTTGTAGCCACACGGCGGAATCGCTGAACAGCATGATCACTGTGGCGATGAGTGCCAGAGCGATCAGGACGATCATCCACACATTGCCGCCGTCGCGCGACCGGTTTTCCGCAGTCATGTCCAATACTCTAACCCGCTGGTTCGCCTTCGGCGGGTGGCGACACTTCGCAGGAGCGTTCAAGAATCACACCAGCAACGGCCAAAGCAGCGGCGGCGAGGGCGCCGGAAATCACGCCAGGAAGGTCAGCTTGAGCGGCGCTGAGGGTGCTCAGGCGGGGAAGCACCCACACGGCGAGGCCGAGGAAGATTCCACCGAGAATGGCCCCAGACCAGGCGCTAGCTTTGCCGATGACCATGAAATTAGCCATCATCATGGGGTTGATTTGAGAGCGGTCGAGGCCGATGCGGCCTTCCTCGCGGCGGCGGCGCACCATCACGATCAAAAAGACGCACAGCGCGGCAACGCCCCAGACGGGCAGAGACCACAGTGGGGAGATGGTTTGCCACGCGCCGTAGAACCGCCGGGCCAAAATCAGGGTGGCGGCGGCGAAGAAGCCGGCGGCGCCGACTAGGGCGGTCACGTTGGTGCGGGTCATGCAGGGGTCACCTCGTCGTCAAGCGTCAAAGCAAGCTTATCGACGCCCCGTCCCCCCAACCGTGCCTTCCCATCCACCTCGAGCCACGGGACGAGGACGAAGGCGCGTTCATGGGCGCGCGGGTGCGGGACGGTCAGATCGGGGGTGTCGAGGGTGAGTTCGGCACCGGTGTCGTCGTAAAGCGCGATGATGTCGACGTCGAGGGTGCGCGGACCCCAGCGAATGTCGCGGACGCGGTGGGCGTTGTGTTCGAGGCGTTGGCAGCGCGCGAGCAGCTCGTGCGGGGATTGTGCGACGTCGACGATGAGGATCTGATTGTAGAAGTCGGGCTGTTCCACCCCGCCCCACGGCGCGGTGCGGTAGATGCGGGACGCGGCGACGAGCTCGTCGGCGAAATCGGTTTCGACGGAGGCGAGATGCGAGCGGGAGTCCTCCATATTCGACCCAGTCGACAGCACAGCACGCATGCGGGGGCCTACTTTCCGTCCGCGGCGCGCAGGCCGGGGGATTTGCGGGAGCGGCGGGCGGTGACCGCGACGTCGTCAAGCACGAGCCCGACTGGCGCATGCGGCTTGTGCACGGTGACCTCGACGGCGTGGAGCTGCGCAAATGTGGTCATGGCTGCTTCGGCGATCTGCGTGGCCACGGTTTCCACGAGCGCGCGGCGCGTGCCTGTGACCGTGTCCGCGGCGAGCGTGGCGAGCTCCGCGTAGTTGACCGTTTTCGTGAGGTCGTCATCGCGCGCAGCATCGGCAAAGTCGAGCCAAGCGGTGATATCCACGATGAACGGCTGGCCGTACTCCGCCTCGTGCGGAAGAACGCCGTGGCCCGCGTGGACGCGGATGCCGGTGAGCTGAATGCGGTCGGCCATCTACGCACCTCCATAACCGGCGCCGCGACGCCATGCCGCGGCGACATCGACGGCGTCGCGGGAAACGTCGACCTCGTGGACGCGCACGCCCCACGCGCCGAGGTGCGCGCTGACCGCGGTGACAGCCGCCGTAGCGGGGTCCGCGAGCGACGGGTTCGCCTCCAGTCCACGGTTCGCGCGAATCTCAGTGAGGAAGCGCTTACGGGACGCGCCGACGAGAACAGGCAGGTCGCCGGCGATGAACTCCGGCAAAGCGTTGAGCAGCGCCCAGTTGTCGGCGGCGGTCTTAGCGAAGCCGAGGCCCGGGTCCAGCACGATCTGCGAGTGCTCCACGCCGGCGGCGATAGCGTTGTCGGTCAGGCGCTTCAAGGTGTCGCGGACATCGGCGACGACATCGCCGCCGTGGTCTGCGGAGCCGGCGGCATCGCCGAATTCAACGGTCCGCCAGTGCATGAGGCACACCGGCAGTCCGGTCTCTGCCATGACGGCGTACATGTCCGGGTCGGCGAGTCCGCCGGAGACGTCGTTGATCATGTCCACGCCGGCCTCGGCTGCGGCGCGTGCGGTCGCCGCGCGCATCGTATCCACTGACGTGCGGATTCCTTCCGCATGCAGCGCTTCGATGACAGGGCGGACGCGCTCGACCTCTAAGGCGGGGTCGACACGCGTTGCGCCTGGTCGCGTGGATTCCGCGCCAACGTCGATCATGTCCGCGCCCTGGGCCACGAGTTCCTTAGCGTGCGCGATGGCGTCGTCACGGTCGAGCCACTTCCCGCCGTCGGAAAAGCTGTCTTCAGTGACGTTGAGGATGCCCATGACCATCGTGCGGCCGGGCGCAGTCAAATCAGAAACGGTGACCATTTCTACCCCCTGATCAGGCTCAATACCTCCGCGCGGGAGGCGGCATTGCGTTTGAATCCGCCGCGCACGGCCGATGTCGTCGTGGTCGCGCCCGGCTTGCGGATGCCCCGCATCGCCATGCACAGGTGCTCGCATTCGATCACGACAATCACAGATTGCGCATGAAGCTTATCGACGAGCGCATCCGCGATCTGACTCGTCAGCCTTTCCTGCACCTGCGGCCGCTTGGCGTACATATCCGCCAGCCGCGCCAGCTTGGACAAGCCGGTGACGTGGCCGTCCTCACCGGGGATATACCCGATGTGCGCCACCCCGTAGAAGGGCACGAGGTGGTGTTCGCAGGTGGAGTAGATCGGCACATCGCGCACCAGCACGAGCTCTTCGTGGTTTTCCGCGAAGGTCTTCTCCAGCACCGTCGTCGGGTCCGTGTGCAGGCCTGCGAAGACTTCCTCGTAGGCTCGCGCAACACGCGCCGGGGTGTCCAGCAGTCCCTCCCGATCCGGGTTCTCCCCTACCGCCAAGAGCAGTTCGCGCACGGCGGCTTCCGCGCGCTCGCGGTCGAATGTCGGACGGTCGCTAGCGGTCTCACTCATGCTCGGGCCTCCTGTGTCGCGCGTCGTGATCGGCATCCGGGCGCGGGAGCTGTTCCGTCGGTTCGGATCCCTCTCGCAGTGTCGGTTCCGCGACACCGGCCGCATCCGCGCGCGGTGCCTGCTCACCTGAGTCCTGCTGGCCCGTCACCTTCTCGCCGGACTTTTTCATGTCCTCGGCACGGTCGTCCCAAACATGGTCCGGCTGCTCGTTTTCCGGCAGGCGGAAACCGATCACCTCGGTCGGTGGTGCCTGCTGCGGGGCTGGCTGCTGCGCCGGGTTCACCGGGTACTGCGCCTGGCCCGGGTGCTGGTTCGGGTGCTGCGGGTGCGGCTGTGGCTGCGGCTGCGCCGGCTGCTGCTGGACGCGGCCGTCGCCGGTAAAGGACCAGTCGGCGGGCGGCTGGGGGCCGTCGTAGCGCGGCTGATTCTGACCCTGCACCTGCGGCGGAAGCTGCGCGGGCGGGACGGGCTGTCCTGGCTGGCCTGGCTGCCAGCGGGTGGAGCCGTTGGCGGGGGCGCCGGGCTGGTCCTGCGGCATCCAGCGCTGGTTCAGTTCGGCCTCGCGCTGGGCCTGGCGGCGGGCGCGGGCCTGCTGGGACGCCTCGAGCAGGGAGAATTTCTTCGGCGGTTCTTCGCCGCGTTCCTCAGCCAACTCGACCGGGGTCTTGACGGGTTCACGGCCGGGCTGGCGGGGGAAGCGGGCGTCGACAAGCTCAAGCCCGGAGCCGGCCGGTTCGATGCCGTCGAAGATGGCCTCGAGGTCGCCGCGGCGCAGCGTCTCCTTCTCCAGCAGCTTGGAAGCGAGTGTGTCGAGGTAGTCGCGGTTGTCGGCGAGGATGGAGTAGGCGCGCTGGTGGGCAGCGTCGATAAGCTCATGCACCTCGCGGTCGATGGTCTCGGCGACGGCGGGCGAATAGTCGAGGCTGCCGCCACCCATCGCGCGGGCGAACGGGTCGCCGTCCTCGTCGCCGTACTTGACGGTGCCGAGCGCGGAACTCATGCCGTATTCCATGACCATGCCGCGCGCGATCTTGGTCGCTTGCTCGATGTCGGCGGATGCGCCAGTGGTGGGCTCGCCGAAAACGAGCTCCTCGGCCGCGCGGCCGCCCATCGCGAAGACGAGGCGCGCGAAGAGCTCGTCACGGTTGTACATCCCCTTGTCGTCCTCGGCGGCGGTCATGGCGTGGCCGCCGGTGCGTCCGCGCGCGAGGATGGTGACCTTGTACACGCGCTCGATGTCTTTGAGCGCCCACGCGGCGAGCGTGTGGCCGCCCTCGTGGTACGCGGTGACCTTCTTCTCCTTTTCGGAGATGATCTTCGACGAGCGGCGCGGGCCGCCGATGACGCGGTCCGACGCTTCCTCGAGCGCATCGGCCGTGATCACGTTGCCGCCGATGCGGGCGGTGAGCAGCGCGGCCTCGTTGAGCACGTTCGCGAGATCCGCGCCCGACATGCCGGCGGTGCGCTTGGCCAGCGACTTCAGGTCGACGTCGGGGCCCAACGGCTTACCCTTGGCGTGCACGTTGAGGATCATCTCGCGGCCGGCGAGATCCGGGTTGGTCACCGGGATCTGACGGTCGAAACGGCCCGGGCGCAAAAGCGCTGGATCGAGAATGTCCGGGCGGTTGGTCGCGGCGATGAGGATGACGCCCTCACGGTCGCCGAAGCCGTCCATCTCCACGAGCAGCTGGTTGAGGGTCTGCTCGCGCTCGTCGTGGCCACCGCCGGTGCCGGAGCCGCGCTGGCGGCCGACCGCGTCGATCTCGTCGACGAAGATGATGCACGGACTGTTCTCGCGCGCCTGTTTGAACAGGTCGCGGACGCGGGATGCACCCACACCGACGAACATCTCCACGAAGTCCGAACCCGAGATGGAGTAGAACGGCACGCCTGCCTCGCCGGCCACGGCGCGAGCGAGCAAGGTCTTACCGGTACCGGGCGGGCCGTAGAGCAGCACGCCGCGCGGAATCTTCGCGCCCAGCTGCTCGTAGATCTCCGGGTCCTGCAAGAAGTCCTTGATCTCCTGCAGCTCGTCGACTGCTTCGTCGGCGCCGGCGACATCCGCGAATGTATTCGTCGGCATGTCCTTGGTCAGCTTCTTCGCCCGCGACCCGCCGATGCCGAACATGCCGCCACCCGACTGCATGCGGGACATGAAGAAGAAGATCAGTCCGAAGACCAACAGCATCGGCAGCATGAAGCCCAGCATGGACAGCAGGAAGGACTCCTGCGTCACGTTCGTGGTGTACTTATCCGCTTCCGCGCCTTTGACCGCGTTGAAAATGTCCGGAGTGGTGCGTGCCGGGTACTGCGCCTGGATCTCTTCGATCCCTTCGCGTTCCTCGACGGTGATCGGCTCGCGCAGCGTGAGGCGGACGCGCTGCTCGCGGTCGTCGATCTGCGCTTCTTCGACATTCTTGTCGGCGAGCTGTTGCAGGGCGACCGAGGTATCCACCTCGGCAAAATTGCGCGAATCATCGCCGATCAGCGTGAGCAGGTACAGCAGAATCAGCAGGACGGCACCGATGATGCCGTAGCGCGCGACAGTCTTGTTATTCATCTAGTCCTGTAATGGGTGATTAGCCGGAAGTTGTAGTTCTTACAGCCTACTCACCGTGGCAAATTGCGCCCCAGCGGCGGGGCGCACCCTAACCACGCGGCCTAGATTTCGACGGCTTCCGGGCCCTCGTTGCGCGACGGCACCGGTTGCTCCTCACCGACATCGGAATACACCCGCGGGTGCAGCGTGCCCACGTACGGCAGGTCGCGGTAGCGTTCGGCGTAATCGAGGCCGTAGCCGATGACGAACTCGTTGGGGATGTCGAAGCCCACGTCGAGCAGGTCGATCTTCGCCGTCTGCACCTCCGGCTTGCGCAGCAGCGTGATCACATTCAGGCTCTTCGGCTGGCGGCCGGACAGGTTCTTCAGCAGCCACGACAGCGTCAGACCCGAGTCGATGATGTCCTCCACCACGAGCACGTCGCGGCCGGAGATCTCCTTGTCCAGGTCCTTCATGATGCGCACGACGCCGGAGCTCGTCGTCGAGTTGCCGTAGCTGGACACCGCCATGAACTCGACCTCCGACGGGATCGACAGCGCACGCGCGAAGTCGGTGAGGAAGTACACCGCGCCCTTGAGCACGCACACGAGGATGAGGTCGTCGCCCGCGTCGCGGTAAAGCTCGGAGACCTTGTCCGCCATCTCCTGGATGCGGTCTTTCAGCTCATCCTCCGGGATGAGGATCGCTTCCACGTCGTCGCCGTAGCGGTGCGCGGGGACATCGAAATCTTTGCTTTCGCTCAGCCTCGTTCCTTCAGCCATACCGCTATCTTGCCAGAAGATCGCTTATCGACGACTCCCCCGCCCCCTCATTCCTCACCCCAGCCACTCTGCCCCTCGGTACACCGGAGACACCCGGATATATACCGGCAACACCCAGCCTGAATACGGTGCCACTAGATGCGTGTGAAAGCGCTTCCTAAACCCCCAGGTCAAATGTTTCCACTGTGACAGAAGTGACTCGGATCTCAAACCCATCTAGTGGCGTTCTACGTGCTGCGCGAGGCACGGCATGTGCAGCCCGCGAGACGCGGCTAACAGACAACTAGAAAACTTTTGGTGCGGGCAACGCTACGGCCGCCACCGATCGCCACGGGGCCTTGACCGTGCCAGTCGGTGCAGAGGCGCTCGATATCCGCCAATTGTGAGCCGGTGGCGTTCTGGCCTTCCTCGCGCAGCCAGGCGAGAATTCGGCGCTGGCGAACGGGCGCCGGATCGGCGGCTAAGGTCGCGCAGTCGTTGGTCGGACTCAGGTCGGTCAACGACGCGAGGAGAGCCTGATCCGCGGCAACGCGCTCAGCGGCGCGGGCGAGCGCGGGCACGGCATCGCCGCCGATGAGATCACTCAGCTCCGGAATGACTGACGTGCGCACGGCAACGCGGCGGTAGGCGGGATCATCATTCATCGGGTCGTGCCAGGGGTCCAGGCCGAGCTCGTCGCAGGCACCGACGGTATCCGCGCGGCGAACGGACAGAAAGGGTCGGACGAGGCGCGGGCCGGCATCGAGGGCAGAGACCGGCGCCATGCCGGCGGGGTTACCGCGCAAGGCACCGAGCAGGAGCGTTTCTGCCTGATCGTCGAGGGTGTGGGCGACCCAGATATCGCGGCTGTCATCACTGGCGGCATCTGAAAGCGCGGCGTAACGGGCAGTGCGCGCGGCGGCTTCGACGCTCTCGCCCGGCGCGGCGTCGACGGACACGCGGACGCTTTCCGCAGGAACACCGAGGCCAGAAGCGTGGGCAACAGCGCGGGCGGCGACATCAGCTGAGCCCGGCTGCAGACCGTGGTCGACAACGAGAGTGCGGACGTCTTTGGCCTCGGCGACAGCTGCGGCGACGAGAGCCAGCGAGTCGGGGCCACCGGAGAGTCCGATGAGGGCGGGGGAAGTGAAGGGGCGGACGGCGCGTCGACAAGCGAGAAAATGCGGTGACTGGCGCGGCCAGAACGGAGTGTGCGGCATGGGCGCTAGTACTGGCGGAGCGTCGACGTGAATTCGTCCATGAGGCGGCGCGCGGTGAGGATATCGCTGTCATTGCTGATCATGGCGAAGGTGTAGACGTTGCCGACCTCGGATGTGACCGTGCCGACGAGCGCCGACGTCCCCGTCAGCGTGCCCGTCTTCGCGCGGACCCAGGCCTTGCCGGGCAGATCACCGTATCGGTCATAAAGCGTGCCGTCGCCGCCCGCGATCGCCAGTGTCGGCAGCAGGTCGCGGAGCTCGTCGGTGGAGGTGGCGCGAAGCATGATGTCATCGAGCAACCGCGGCGGGATGAGGTCGAAGCGCGACAGCCCGCTGCTGTCCGCCAACGTCACGCCGTCGATATCGAAGCCGTGCTCGGTCAGCGCATCCAGCGTGGCCTGCGGCGAGGTGCCGCCGCGTTTACGCGCGACCTCCCGGCCGATGGCTTCCGCCATGACATTGTCCGATTCCTTCACCATCTCGCGCATGCGCTCGGTCAGCGGCGGCGACTCGACGCTGGCCACGACCTCGCCATCCTCCGGCGCGGGCCCGAAACCGACGGTCTGTGCGCCGACCTTGTCTGCGAGCGCCTGCGCCACGTCCAACGCCGGGGTGTGCGAGCGTGGCACATCGCCGCTGGGCTCACCGCCGAGACGCGCGCCGTTGATCATCGCGGGTTCCATGGGGGCGATGAACCCGCCGTCAATATCCAGCGGATCCCAGCCCGGCATCTGGGTCTCTTCAGGCCACACCGACGTGTCGATGTGCACGGCGGAGGCATCGCCGATCTGGGCGGCGAGGTCGTCGATAAGCGACGGCGTCAGCCACACATCTCCCGCGGCTTTGATGGTCACCGCGTCGCCTTTTCGCACGACCTCGGTTTTCAGCGTCGCGTCCGGCTCGAGCGTGTACAGCGCGGCCGCTGCGGTGAGCAACTTCGTCGAACTCGCCGGCTGCAACGGATCGCCCGCCGCCTGCTCGAAGACCGTCGCCCCCGTCGTGCCGTTGCTCACCCGCACGTGCAGCTTCCCGAACTGCGGATTCGCCGCCTGCGCCCCCAGCGCTTCTTTCAGCTTCGCCTCGTCGATCGGTTCCGCCGACGCCGGCTCCACCGCCAGCGGCTCCGGCTCCTCCATCGCGTACGCCGGCGCATGGTTCAGCTCCCCCAGCTCTTTTTGCACCATCACGCCAGTGCCCGCGGCACCCGCGACAGCCACTACCGCCACGGCGCCTACGGCCCACGGCCACACTCGTTTACTCATCAGGGTTAAGGGTACCTTGGGCGATTCAAGACACCTTCGCCAACGAGTCACAATCGGCAATCAGGAATAATGATCAATCATTGTTTCTGATCGTGCCTGGTCACTGAGCTTGTCCCCTCGACTACCGGGGACCAACCAATCCGGAGACAAGATCATGCACCTGGAGCTCGCGCCTTTCAAAAGGATGTAACCACTCTCCATCAACCCAAAGATTGTCCGCGAATTTCCGCAAATTGGCCTCTGTCTCCTCGCGAAATCTGTCGACGAGTATCTCCGTGCCGTTTGACCCGAGAAGCTCCGCAACGTGAGATCCGAGCACCTTCGCCGCCATCCGGTCCGGTTCTCCGACAATATCGTCGTCGTACACTTTGTCGAACTCGTCGAAAAGCGTCTCCAAATCGCCTTCGTACCAGGCGAGAATTAACGCCAGATCTTTTGCATCTTTATATTTCCCCTCTGGGTGACGGTCTAGCCACGCATGAAGCTTCAAAGCTGCAAAACCCGGAACAGAAGGAATCTTGATCCTGACTCCGTTTGAGAGAGTGTGAATCTCGCACGACTCAAATGCTTCTTCGAGTCCCGCCACATTCATTAGGAAGCCATCACCGGCTGGCACTTTCCCCGGCGGGTTCTCCAGCCCGCCAAACGGAACCACGTCGACCGGAAGAGATCCAATCTGGAGTTTCTGCCACTCATCGATAGGGGAAGGGTAGGTTTCACGCATCGCCTGCAACGGCCCCCACCCGGAAACCGCGAGAGCTAGGTCAACATCGTTGGTCGTGCGCACCGGGGGCGCGTTACGGTATTTCAGTTGGTGTATATCTCGTGCTCGTGCACCCACGAGCATTACCGAGTCGAGGTCAACGTATCGTTCGATGGTTTCAAACAATAAGCAGAGATCTTCATCTTTCATCTCAGGCATTCCAGGCTTGTTCCTTTAACTCCCCAGAAATCGTTTCAGAGATCTCGCTCAAACGGGGGTCCCCAGCAGTGCGAAGATCTGCGTAGAGCAAAGCAAGTGGAACCCGTGGCAATGGCCCGACCACCGTATTAATTCGGGGAGAATCCACACCTCCCGGCAACACTAGGCCGAGATCCCAAAATGCCGACCTCATGACAATCTCCCCGGAGCTGGAGAACCGAAGCCTCCCTCTGCGCAGGTAGCCTGACAGCTTTTGAGAATCCTTAATGTACAGGTGGACGAAATCTCCGCCTTTTATTTTTTCTGGGACCGCAGCTTCCCCACTTACCCAAGCGTCGTCGAGATCCCCTTCCAGCCGAGCTACGTCTCCACTTCCACGAAACACCTCAAGGTGAGCAGCCAAACCTGTCGGGAACGCATCCGCCCATGCGTCCAAGAAAGTAGTGAAACGATCTCGCGCTATGGCATAGGTGTTGCCCCGCCGCGTAAGGTACCCAGTTTCCACGAACATCTTCAGCGTGTTCACCACCGTGCCGAACGATACCCCAGCGGTTTTGGCGATATCCCCTACTGGAAGCTCAAGCACCCTCGGATAGGACAAGATCACAGCAGCAACTTGGGACCGTTTCGGAGTGAAAAGGTTAAGTGCATGTGACTGCTGCCCCCTCTTTTTCTTGCGCGTTGGGCCGCCGGTCCGCCCCCTGATATCAATAAGACGCTGCCCGTCCCGGTAGTAGCAGTTTCCCCGCTGATCCACGAACATCGTACCGCTGCGCCTGAGGGCATCTGCCGCACCTGGAGGTATCTGCTCCGCTATCACGAGAGTCCCCTCCCGAGCGATGCGTTCGGCCTCTCTTCTCGTCAGCGTGGCCTCAAAAATCCTGGCCGGAACGAGGATCCGCTCGCCTCCCGCAGACTCATTAAGAACCAGGACAGCCTTACCGTCGCCAGCACCGCCCTCTAGGCCCCCGCTCAGGTCCTCTAAACGGATTGGGGCGAACGCACTTGAAAGACCATCGTTGACTATTTCCAAAAAGCCCACGCCTACCAGCGTACATCAGGATTGATGATCGATCATTAATCGTGTTATGGAGAAACCCCACAATCAGGCGAGCCCGCATGCAAGACACACCCGAGCTAGTGCTCCCGACTACTACGTCTCTCCGGAAGGCAGCTTGCGGAATCTGATTGGCCCGCCCCAACACCGCTACCCCGCACGCCCCACCCAGCCCGCAGGCTACGATGGTGCCCAGACTGACACCGCTATAGAAAAGGAGCGCCACATGGCTATTGAGGTCATCATTGAGATCCCGAAGGGTTCCCGCAACAAGTACGAGGTCGACCACGAGTCCGGCCGCGTCTTCCTGGACCGTTACCTGTTCACCCCGATGGCGTACCCGGCGGATTACGGCTTCATCGACAACACGCTCGCTGACGACGGCGACCCGCTGGACGCCCTCGTGATCACCCCGGAGCCGGTTTTCCCGGGCGTGACGGTCATTGCCCGCCCGATCGGCGTGTTCAAGATGACCGATGAGGCAGGCGGCGACGACAAGCTCCTCTGCGTCCTCGACGACGTCCGCTACGAGTCCTACCAGGACATCGACGATGTCTCCGACTTCGTCAAGGACGAGATCGAGCACTTCTTCGTCCACTACAAGGACCTCGAGCCCAACAAGGAAGTCTCCGGTTCCGGCTGGGGCGACAAGGCCGAGGCTGAGAAGATCCTCGAGGACTCCCTGAAGAACTTCAAGGCACAGGGCGAAGAGAACTCCCGCGAGAACCTCGAAGAGGCAAAGGACGCCAAGACCGAGAACTAAAGCTTTCTCGCTTATCGACGAACGCCCCGCGCGCACCCTCCCCAACGGTGCCGCGGGGCGTTGCTGTGTGCAGCCCCAAGCTCGCCCCCGACGTCCCACAACCAAAAGAAAACCGGGCCCCATGGTTTCCCATGAGAGCCCGGCTTCTGTCAAACGGCTACACGCGTCGGCGGTTATTCGCCATCAACGCACCCGCCGCTGCAATCAACAGGCCCAGCGCCGTTGTCACGCCGACACCACGCCCGCCGGTCTTCGGGAGGTCGCCTTGGTGGACGTTGGCAAGGGTCAGGATCGCGTCCTTCTTGGTCAAATTCCAAGAGTTCGGTGCTTTCCCATTCTCCACTTGCTTGGCTACGAGCCCTGCCTCATCCGCATCGAAGACGATAGTTGCCGTTCCGCTTTGTGCGTCGGTAGCAATCGCGAAGTCGATAGGCGCGGTCAACAGGCTGAATCCTGCCGGTGCTTTAGTTTCCGCGAGGCGGTAGCGTCCCGGCTTGAGTTCAGTGGCGTCGAAAGTTCCGGTCGCCGAGTTAAACACCATCGCTACAGGTTCTCCTGAAGGTTGCCCTTCGGAGCTAATCGGGGTGACCGTGAACTCCGCATCCTTAAGTAGATTTGCCTGCTCGAGAACATTCTCGGCTTTTAATTTTTCGCTCGAGACCTTGGCCAAACGAATGTTCAGCTTCGTTTCACTGGTCTTTGGCGGAGGAATGCAGGCTTCATCCTTGTTAGGTCCGACTTCCACCAAGTTATAGAGGCTCTTCTGAGGCGTACACTCGTCCCCTGTCGGCAGAGATGCTCCGTCATCGATCCTCATTCGGATTTCCACATCGAACGTGTGCTGGCCAGTACTCTCTGCACCGAAACTCTTCACTCCCTTGGCATTAATATCACCAAAGTCAGCCAAGAGGAATGGGCCAGGTCCGGGTTGTGTAGTGGCTTCACTAGTCTTGCCAAACTCATTGGTAAGCGTCCATGTGGCGCCCACAACGTTCACACCCGCAGGCATTCTCGGGGTATCGACCACCCTGCCGTAGCTGGCACCACGCTTTGCATCCGGGTTCGTCACGGTAATGCGATATTTCGCGATGAAGCTGCCATCCGCCTGAGGCTCAGCTTTGTCAATCGCTTGCTTCTCCACTGTCGGATAGATCTTCGTCGGAGGGGTTGTCGGTGCCAGCGCCGAGGCCGCATCAGTGTTGTAGGAGACCGGCGCCCATTGGCTACCTACTACCTCTACGCCAATATCCCTTTCTCTCGTCGCTCCCGGGTTTGTGACCTTGATCCGGATCCCCTGTGCCTCCCGCTGACCAGAAGGAACCGAGCCACCGCCTAGACCGAAAGCTATTGTGCCGTCAGGCTCTAGCCATGCCTGGCCGAACACTCCGAATCGTCCCTTCTCGATTTTGAAGAACTGTTTCACGGTTTGGCCGGTGCCAGGAACTTCCAAGTTAGTGATATCGATGCGGTGGTTGTCCTCACCTGTCAAGCTAGTTCGCTCAAGGTAAACCTTGTCCGTGCCACTGGCCCACGTGCTTTGAATACCCCACAGGTAGTTGGGTGCCTCTGGCAGGCTCACGATGTCTTCCGATGCCGTTCGATAGTGTTGCTCCTCGGTCCATTTCGTCTCCCACGGAACATTGGGGGCGAGACTGCTCTTGGATGTTGCAGTCAAACGATTCAAATCGACCTTGTAGAGTCTGCCGCTTCCCCTACTGGAGGAGGCGGAGACCCAGTAGTTACCCTCCTGGTCGAACGTACCTGAGTTAATACCACTGCCAAGATCATTTGCATACCGGTTTGTATCTCGGAGGTTCTCTGGCAACTGCCCTTGAAATCCCGTCACTTTTCCAAGGTCAAAGACCTCACCGGTCAAGGGGTTGATTTGGAGCAGGTGGCCAGCAGGAAAGCACGGATCATCCCGGTACCCTTCGGTGGTTCTGTAACGCCCCTGGCTTATCGCGTACAGATAGTTATCTTTCTCGTTGTACGCGAGCGCGTTATATACCCACCCCTGCTTAGGGCCGACCTCAGTGTGAATACGGTGATCATTGTCTTCATCTGTTTGCAAATACAGCTGAGAGGAAGCCCTCTCTTCCGAACTGACGGGGCTTGCCACAATGTACCGGCGGAATCCGAACTCTTCTTCGAGCGCACTGAGACCTCGCGCGGGCTGGCGAGAAACTGGTTTAGTGTCCCTGTACGTGCAGCGCTGCGAATCCGGAGTAATCGGCGGCACACCTCGCTCTTCAATCGGTGCGATAGGCAGTCGAGGTCTAGTTTCGTCTTCCGGAGCCAACGACCCAGTCACAACCACGTCCTCTGGGCGGGTCGGTGAAGACCGGTAGGAGGTCTTCAAAGTGACCGTAGTGTCCTGTGGAATGGTCACCGAATCGATTCGAACTCCATTTTTCGTGGGGAACCAGGTGATCTCCACTCGATCCGAATATCGTTTCACCTCGTGCTCTAACTGAACGCCCTCATCTGTTGCCTCAGTCGGCAGAAGAAGAGCAACATCTTCGAGTCGGACCGCAGGGCTAAGCACCACGCTGGCACTCTTGAAATAAGACCTCGCTTTGATATTGAAGGTGGTTTCATACGGATTCTTACCAACTGTTGTTGGAGCGGTCAGAGGGATGCCCTGGCCGATCACATTGACCTTGTGATCCTGCGATTGGTTCGAGAGATCCTGGCCCCACATTTGCACCGAGTAGGTACCGTTGGATGGGCCAACGGGATTGAGAATTACGGTGTCGCCGCCGTTGAGGTACAGGTCGTCGTAACGTGGCAGCAACTGAAACTCGGTATCGAAAGCGCTGCCCTTAGCGTTCCTTTGCCAAGCATTTTGGTAAAGGTCGTCGAATGTACGATCTGTAACCACTCTGCCCTGTCGAATGACTCGAATTCGCACTGGGCCGGTAATTGACTTGGTATTGGAATCGTTCCGGTCCTTCTTTACGGCGAACCTGGTCATCCTCCAGTTGCCGGTCTCGTTCACAGTGAACTTCAGCTCCGGATTGTTGTTAACCCAGTTGGCTTCAGGATTAGTGAGCGAGAACTCCTGATCCATCACGCCCGGTTGGTTCCAAATTTCCCCCGGAGCGGCTGCACGCGCCATTCCAACGCCATCAGGGTTCACGGTCGCGGCAGCATTCTCGGTCTGGCCGAAGCCAGATTTGGAGAGCTCACGCGCGGTCGGTACCTCATCGCTTTCAGCGATGTCGTACTCGGCGCCCTCAGTCGTGCGGACTTCAAACTCAATGCTCATGGGCGGAATGACGTCGAGGCCGTCCATGTCGACAGCGATGTAACCGCCGTTGTCATCGTTGACAAAGCCGTAGTACTGCGGATCGAGTTCTTTGCCGTCGGCGACGATCTTGATGATCTCCTCGATCGTGCCCTGACCGGTTCGCTTCAGAGCGATGATGTCCTCGTCGGAAGCTTTGCGGCCGCTATCCCACACGTTGACGTCGGAGTCGTCGACGACGATGGTGTCGATATCCCCGGAACGCTCGACGGTCACGCCGTCTGCCGAGGTTGTCTTTGGCCTCGGTAGAGCTTCAGCAGAAGGCTCAGCAGTAGTCGTCGCAGCTGGGTTAGCCTTCGTGGTGGTCTCTTGCGCTACGGCGTCTCCCGAGTACGATCCGAGACCTGCGACAAGGGCAACGGACGCAACAGCGGCGGCGACGCCACGCAGCGGCCGGCGGGAGCGTGCGTTAGCGCCCCGTGTCGTCGGCTTGAAAAAGTTTCGCATCGTCTTCTCTTTCTCTATCCGTTCCGTTTACTGCGTCTGCTTGTCGTTGTTGCGTCGTGCCAGGAAGAATCCGGCGATGATCAAAAGTCCACCGAATCCGAGAGCCCACAAAACATTGGCACCGGTGGATGCCAACGGTGGGCGGGAGCCACCATCCGTCGGGGTGTCCCCCGGAGGAGTGTTCGGTGTGGTCTCCGGCGGCACCGGGGTGGTCTCCGGAGTCGGGCTATCACCCGGCGGCGGAGGGGTGTTCGACGTCGTAGTGGTGGTGGTTGTCGTGGTCGATGTCGTCGGCGGCGTGTCCGGCGGCGGAACTTGGTTGTCCGGCTTGGTCACAATGACGTTTTCGTAATCGAATTCCTCGCCTGTCACATTTCCGAGCGGCAAGATGACCAATTTCGGGCTGGACAGGTGGTAGTCGTAGTCGCCGTCCGGAGCAGATTCCTCAAGGAGGTACAGGCCCGGCTTCAGCTCAGTGAACTCAGCGACGCCTTTGCCATTCGTAGTCCGCTTCGCCACTTCGGTGACACCGTTTTCGCGCGCCTTCTCCAGGGTGAACTCCTTGGCCTCAGCACGGCCGGCGCGAGTGAGAACATCGACACCGTTGACGCGCGACAGCGTGAAGACTGCACCAGCAATCGCTGCAGGTTTCTCGCCAGCGGGCACATCGTCGTACGGGTTCTTCGCCACCTTGCGCACAGTGAGGATCATGAGGCGTTGCGTATCGACGGCCTCCGCAATCAGTCCCCCATCGTTGCCACTGATCACCTTCGCGTCTGCGAGACCAGCATTGAAGCTAGTGCCGAGCATCAACGATGCGGCAACTAGTGCTGCGAATTTATGATACTTACGCATTTTCTGCGTGCTCCTCTTCTGCTGCATCTGCCGCGTCTTCCGCCGCGTCGGCACCGTTTTGCTTTTCTTTCTTCCGTTCGCGCATGACCCACCAGACAAGTGCCAGGAGGATCAGCAGAGACAGTCCTCCGAGAACCCACATCCACCACTGGATCGTGGATGTCGATTCATCGAGAACACCTTCTTCATCCGGGTCCATCGGAACGCGCTCGGCGTGGACCAGGAGACGGTGGGTGTTGATGCCGTACGGCGTACACGTGATCAGGGTGAGAAGGTCCTTCCCCTCCTGAGCGGCCAAGCTCTCGGTCTGATCGGGAAGAACCACTTCAATGTCATATACCTCGTACTTCAGCCTTTTACCGAAGGTGGAGATATAGATGGCGTCGCCTTCTTTAACGTCGACAAGGTCGTCGAAAAGCGTTGCTGTTGTCAGACCCGTGTGCCCGGTGATGACGGAGTGGAACCCCTCCCCGCCTGTCGGCAATGCGGATCCGTAGAGGTGGCCGAGGCCCTTCTGCAGCGTGTTTTCGCTCGTTCCGTGATAGACAGGCAAACGCACGTCGATCGACGGGATCGCCAACTGTGACATCGCCGCGACACCGGAGAGATGGCTTTCGTACAGCTTGTACTCAGCGTTGTCTTCGCTGATGCGCGCAAGCCACGGGTCCAGGATCGGCCCGTCGGTATGCGAACGGTTGTATGCGAGCGCTGCTTCGTACGCCTCGTTGACGTTCTCCTGAGGGATATCCGTCAAGTCCTGTTCGTACTGCTTTGCCACCTGCTCCTGTACGCGGTTGTTCCACTGCGTGGAGACCACCGGGTACATCAGCACAGCAAGGCCAACCAGGATGATGAGGGCCGGCAGGACAACGCGCTGGAACACAGACTTCTGCTGCGGCTGCGGCTGTCGCCGGTGCTTCGCTGATGCCACCGTGGTCACTGCGCGGTCCTCTCCTTCTAAACCTGCTGCTCTGCGGTTTGCCTGTTCAAAACTGGGGCGGGAGTTTTACGCCTTCCCGCCGGCAGGCGTTGGGTGTCAGACGTTTTTCAGCACCTGACACCCGTATCCATCAGCGCTATTCAGCGCCGTGGAGCAATCCACTTACGCGGACTGGGAATTGCGGCGTGCTGCGTAAGCACCGCCACCGATGATCGCGAGGCCCGCGAGGGCGACGATCAAGATACCCATGCCACCGGTGGACGGCAGGAGCGGAACGGTGTTCTCCTCGTTCTTCACGACTGCGCCGTTGGCGATCTTCGTCGACTCACCGGAGACAGCCTCGAACTCGGTCTTGTCCTGGTTGAGAGCGTTATTGGTCGTACGGGTCAGCGTGATCTCATGCGTTGCTGCCTTACCCTTCGGGGTAGCGAAGCCTTCCGGAGCCTTGGTCTCGACAACACAGTAGTTTGCGACCGTATCGGTGACTTCAGCGTCATTGACGTAGTCAGTGACGTGCAGACCCGGGAAGGTCAGATTGCCCTCAGCGTTGGTGATACCGGTCTGGATTGCACCGCCCTCAAGGCCATCCTTTTTCTCGTTGCACTTACCGATCTCGAAAACGGCACCAGCGAGCGGCTTGCTGCTCTGCTCGCCTTCCTTCTGACCATGCTTGTAGATGCTGATGTCGCCGACGTAGGTGACAACCTTGTCGTCCGGCGTCTCCTTCGGCTCGTCGTCCGTGTCGGTAGACGGGTTACGGAAGACGAAGGATTCACGGACAGAGTTCTCGATACCCTTGGAAGTCCCGTCGTCCTTGAGCATGGTTGCCTTGACCTTGACGCGAACAGTCTCGCCCGGCTTCAGGCCTGCCTTCTGGGCATCGACTGCAACGGTGAACGCCTGGTTGGCACCTGCAGCAAGTCCGTCAGTGTTCGTCGTCGGGACAGCTGCTTTCTCGTTCACGGTGTAGTTTTTTGCGTCGATGGGAACCTCTTCGCCACCACGAACAACGAAGACGCCTTCAATGAAGCCCTCATCCCAGCGCAGCTCTTCCTTCTTGGAAGCATCGGTAAGGGTGAGAGTCTTCAACTCGCGGTTCTGCGGTGCAGCCGGAACGACACCGTCCAGGGTGTATTCCACTACAGCGTTCTCTGCAGGACGCGGCCCGAGGTAGCCCGGCTTGCCTTCTTCACCCTGAGCCGCCGTGCTTTCAGTGTTCTTATCCTTGTCGATGACGGTCTTGGTCACCTTGGCGTAGGAGTTCTTCGGGTAGACCTGCACATCGCGGTTCCAAGACTTGCCGTCAGAAGACGTCATCGGCAGGAAGACGATGAAGGGTTCAGCCGGAACGTAGGTCTCGCCGTCCTTAACGTCGGGCGTCTTGGTCTCGGTGATGATGTAGGCACCGACCGGAAGTTGCTTGGAGGTCTGGCCCTGAGCATTCGTGTCGTCGAACGTCACTGGTGTCTCGAGCCCCAGCGCCTTAGCAGCTTCGATGTCGCGCTCGTTAGCGAGCTTGGCGACCTTGTTGAAGTTCTCCTGTTTGGTGATGTCGATTTTGATTCGCTCAGCAGTGAACCCAACACCAGCAAGCGGCTGGCCCGATGCGTCAGCGTCCTCCTCACCCGTTGCGTTGCGCAGCTCGGTCGGGTTGACGCGCTTGTTGATGGTCAAATTAACTGGGTCGTTCCCAATGCCGCTGGCATCAGGAACGTTCGATGCGGGCACCGGAGCGGCCGTGTTCGTCGTCTGAGCAAATGCATCCTGCGCAGCGATGCCAGCGGAGCCGGCGAAAGTCAGTCCCGCAGCCAGCGCAATAGCTGCGGTCTTCTTGATGGCGTTGGCCATGAAAGTTCCTTTCAAAGGGGATTGGGGCTCGAACCGCTGGGCCGAGTTGCCAATTTGAAAGGCCCGGCAGCCCGCGGATACCCCTGATTAAAGGCGCAGGTTCGATGGCAAGCAACCTGAGAATGCCTTAAATACTTCAGCAAAACGGGAGCATTAGGAGCTGAAAGGCGGCGAAATGTAGATTCAAGCCCATTCTGTGCATTTGCTGTATGTACAAGCTGGGGATTCACCCCCCCCCCAAAAAAATAGAATGCGACGAGCGCGTGATGAAAAATTTTTTGTGAGTTAGGTCATATTTCCGGAACGGAGGCCCAAAGCACCCCCGTTTTAGTTCCAAGCACAGGGGCGTGTCCACGCTAGGACACGGGTGAGATCGCTACCGGTCTGAAACGTGTGATCAACTGTCGCGCCCAGCGATCCCCGGAGCGATTCCTCCCCTACTCCGGCTGATCCACAACCCCCTGCAGCTGCCACCCGATGACGGCGTTGCGCACGGCGTCTTCGAAGGGGTTGGCGGGCTGGATGCAGGAGATGGTGAGCAGGCGGCCGGGCATGGGCACGTTGCCCCAGATCTCGGCGGACTGGGACAGGCCTTTTTTGTCGGGCTCGTGAAGGTCGGTGGCTTGGTATTTGAGCCAGCGGTCGCCTGATTCTTGGGTTTTCAGGTACATGACGTCGCCGGGGTTGACGGTGTGGCGCTGTTCTTTGACGTCGTAAAGCTTGTCGAAGACGGCCGGTACGCCCGCGGCCGCGTGACCGGCGATGACCACGATGTCCTCGCTCGTGGTGCCGGGCAGGACGTACGGCTTGTCCTTGGCGGTGAACGCGCAGGCCTCGCTCAACGTGTCGGGGTCGATCGCGCCGTCTTTGAAACGGCAGTCCCCCTCCTCGAAGGGGGCCGTGAGGTCAAGGCTTGGGATGCGCATCTCCACTGGGCGCGACGGCGGGATGTCCGCCTCACCGACATCCAGGGGCTGCTCCACCGCCTGGTTCGCCTGCTCCTTCCACGCCTTCATCTCGCGGTCATGTTCGCTGGGCACGCAGGCGCGGATGAACCCCACAACGAGCACGATCATCAGCAGCACCGCGACGATGCGGCGCATCTTGTACACCCACGGCGGCTGCGGCTTGAAGCGCCGCGGCGGGGTCGCGGGCCGCGCGGCAGGGGAC
>NZ_JAGKSD010000026.1 GCF_017942225.1 Corynebacterium sp. Marseille-P3884
CAGCGATTGTTTTCCTACCGCCATCTCACCAAAACCAGTCCCTATCGGACCGCCCGGCGGGGCGTTGTCGGTCACGCTGACTCACATAAAGCTACACACACCCAACCAACAACACAAACCAGCAGGCCAACCCGCCTTTCTACGCCTTATCCTTGGCATGGTTAGGGTTGATCAATCCCACGAGATACCCGGCCTGAATGACAATGCCGACCAACGCGAGGATTCCCGCTGTCACCAGCGCAAAAATGACTGCGCCGTCGAGGAAGCCTTGGGCATCCGATGCCCCATTTGCGATGAAGAACATCATGTAGCCGGGAAGCATGCCTAATTCCGTGCGCCAGATCTTCACCGCGGCACCGATGACGGCACTGGCAAGACCGCCGATACCGATGGTGGCCACTGCGGCCCAGGAGAATTCGGACGGAGAGACCAGGCCCGCCAAACCGATATACGTCGCGGCGGAGACCAGCGCAGCTACCCATGACAACGCCAGCCAGCGCCGGCGCGGCACGCCGAAGCTTGCACCTGTTGCCGTACCGGGGATACCGAGCCCCTGCATACAGTAAGCCGAGTACCAGATCATGATCGGGAGGCCACCGAAGAGCTGCCCGAAGGTGTCGTTGCCGATGAAGTCCGACAGATATAGGAAGATGCAGTGCGCAACGGCCACACCGAGTGCCCACAGCAGCTGCGGCTTGAAGATCAATTCGAATTCGAAGCTGCCACGACCAATGTGCGAATCTGCCTCCCGGTCACTCACCACTGCATCGCCGGCTATGAATTTCCCACCGAAGAGCACGCCTGAGACCAGCGCCACGAGTGCACCCGCGATGCCTACCCAGTCCGGGCGCGCGAGCAATGCGATGGTCGCACCGAACAACACTGCGGGCACGACAGCCACGGCAGCCAGTTTCATGGTGCGCGACTTCGGCATTCCGTAAGCCGTATAGGCGGTGTCCTCCAACGACAGCGCACTAATCATGAACACCGTCAGCATCATCGGGCCAAAGATGACAGCAATAGGCGTGTCACGGGTGGCATAAAGCACCCCGGATGCAAGCATCGCAAGTATCGGGACCATCCAGAGCAGGCGCGTCAGCGGCGCCGCGACAAACTGATGGCGGAAATACCCAAGCAGGCTCGTATTCAACTAGGACACCTCCAGGTAGTGCTCGATCAAATCGTCGAAAGTCGCGGCGCGTGCGTGGCGCGGGGCCTCACTGATCGGCACAAGTTCCGGGCCCGCGACAGCGAATTCATCGGCGTCTTCAGGGACGCATTGCTTGACGACGACCCCCTCACGCCCCAGAATCACCGCGTCATCCAGGACTTTTGCCGCATCATCGATATGGTGCGTGGCCATCACAATCGTGCGCCCGGTATCCGCCTGCGCCAGAAGGTGTCGGTAGAACACATCAGTGTTGTGGGTATCCAGGCCGACATAGGGTTCGTCGAGAAGCAAAAGCTCCGCGCCCGAGGCAAGCCCGATGATGATAGCGACCATGGCGCGCTGGCCGCGCGAAAGCTTGTCGTAACGGGTCGAAAGGGCATCCCCCATGTCGAAATCAGCGATCAGTTCGTCGGCAATCGCTTGATTCCAGGTGCGGTAGCGCAGCTGCGCACCTTTGATCACATCAGTGCCGGACCACGTGCCCGGGTACGCGGTATCCACGCCGGTCAGGCACGTGTTATCCATGACGCGCGCGTTGTCGAAGGGGCGCTGCCCGAAGACTTCCACCGTGCCCGCTTCGGGCTTGAGCTGGCCGCCGATGATCTGCAGAAGGGTGGATTTACCCACGCCGTTGCGGCCGAGCAGACCATGAATACCTGGACCGAAGTCCAGGTCAACACCCTGCAGGACGTCTTTTTTGCCGAAGCTATGGGCCAGGCCCGATACGTGAATTGTCATTTGTACATTCCTCTGCTTTCTGCGACGCGATCGATGAGGTCGTGGAGTTCGGTGCGGGCATAACCAAGGCGCAAGGCTTCGTCGATAAGCGGTGCGGCGTACGCACCCGCGAAATCCTCGCGGCGCTTGCCGATGATCCGTTCGCGCGCGCCCTCCGTAACGAACATGCCGATGCCGCGGCGCTTCTCCAGAACTCCTGCTTCGGCGAGCAATGTGAGCCCCTTACGTGCGGTAGCGGGATTGATGCCGTGAAATGCGGCGAGCTCATTTGTCGATGGGGCGCGATCCCCGGGCTCAAGTTCGCCTTCCATGATCTGGTCTTGAATTAGTCGTGCGATCTGAAGGAAAAGCGGTTCTGTGTCATTACCCACCCTCCGCCTCACTTACGTTAGTTGGTTAGTTGGTTGATTAGTTGCCTAACTAACCGTATAACCAATGGGACTGATCGTCAATTTCGCACGCTGGGCTGGATATAACCTGTCTATGCACTGTCGATATCGCTGGTCAACGCGGAATCTCAGCGAGAGCGATACAAAACAGGCAAACTGGGGAGACAACAAACTTTAGTTAGATGAATAGATACGGATTTAGGAGCCATGCTTGAACGCACACTCGTCTTTGTTGACACGTCTTACCTGCTCGCGAGCTTTTATAACTCGTGGGAAACAGGGGCGCGTTCGCAATTAGAAATCGATTTGCCTGAGGTGGTGAACAACCTCTCGGGCATGATCACTCAGCAACTAAACCAACCGATTCACCGTCAGTTCTGGTACGACGGCATCCCCGATTCTGGCCCGCACCGCTACCAGCGCGCGCTGCGCACGTGCGACGGCGTCCAGCTGCGCACCGGCCAACTCATCGAGTGGGGCGAACGCCGCACACAGAAGGGCGTGGACACCCGTCTCGTCGCCGACATCGTGGTCAACGCGATGCGTGGTCAGTGCACCGACTTCGTCCTGGTCAGCGGCGATGCCGACATGATTCCGGGCGTTGAGGAAGCCACCAACGCCGGCATTCGGGTCCATCTCTACGGGTTCGGTTGGGATTCCATGTCGTCGGCCCTGCGCCACGCGTGCGATTCGACCACGATCCTCGACCCGCGTGAGGATTTCGCCGAAGCCATGCAGTTGCAGGTCCTCGAAGGCCCGCTGCCGCCGACGATCCGGGAGCGCCCGATGGATGACGCTGGCGAAGAAGAAGATGACGAAGGCATGTGCAATGTGCCGCGCCCCGACGGTGAGCAGCCACTGTCCGAGTCGGCCGTCAGCGACGAGGCCGAAGCGCTTATCGACGGCGCCGCTTCCCCGACCGACGCGCTCGACGAACAGTCTGCGGAGGCCGGAAAGCACCAAACCGACGATCTTCCTGAAGAGTCGGCCGGTAGCGCGGAACCCACGGCTGACGCTGATCTCGATGATGAGCCCGACGAATCGGAGACTGCCGAGCCATCAGCGACGAAACGCCCCGGCCCGCCTTCACCTGCACAATTGGCAGCAGCCAGCCCGCGGAATATGCCGAAGCCGTCGATGATGGCACCGCGACGCAAGCTGCGCTCGCGCTATGTGCCGCTACCGGAAGAGGTGTGGACGTCGTCCGGGTTCCAGACCCCATTCGACGTGGGCCAGCAGTACGCTACCTGGTGGTATGACAATGCCGCCTCCTCCGAGCAGCGCGATGAAGCGCACATGCTCTCGGGCGGCGGCCTACCTCCGGAGATCGACCGCCCGCTACTGCAATTCGCCTGCGAGACTCTTCACGAGTACACGCTCAGCGAGCACCAGCGCGTCAACCTCCGCGACGGTTTCCACTCCGGGATCCGCGGAGTGCTGATCAATATCCGCCGGACGACCCAGAGCTAGAACCCAGGAGCGACGAGCCCTAGGACTGCGGGGACTCCCCGTCGAAACGGTCGAGGCTCTCCTCGCTCGGCTCGCCGTCCTCCTTCGCGGACTCCTGGTCGGCGCTTTCATCCGCAGCGGTGGAGTTTGCCGCGCTGCCAGCGGTCAGTTCGCCGGCCTTTTCCTCGTCCATGGATGCGCGGATCTCGGCGAGCTTCGAGCTGGCAGCGACGTCTGTCTGACCGGACTCGATCTCAGCCATCACGCCGTCAACACCCGACTCGGCGAGCTCCTGCTGCCCCAGTGCGGTGGCATAGCGGCGCTCGATCTTGTCGCGCACGCCATCCAGCGTCGGCACCGAATCGTCCTCGCGGAACTGGCCAATGGTGTCCATCGTCTGGGCGGTGTGCTCCTGCATCTTCGCCTGATCAACCTGTGAGCGCAGACGGTTGACTTCGTTCATCTGCTCCTGCAGGCGCGCCTCGGACTGCTTCTGCTGCTGCTCGGCCTGAGCGGCAGCCTGCTCAGCGGCGGAGTACTGGGTGGACAGGTCCTGCAGCTCCTGCTCGACCGTCACCAGCTGCGCGGCCAGCGTCTCGGCGGTGGTGTTGAACTGCGATGCCTTGGTGGTATCGCCTTCAGCCGTCGCTTGGTCCGCCATCTTCAGCGCGGTGCGGGTCTTGTCCTGCAGCTCTTCCTGCTTTTCGCGCTTGCGGCTGATGGCCATTTCGAGCTGCTTCTTCGAACCGATGATCTCCGCCGCCTGACGGGTGATCGCGTTGTGCTGGTCCTTCGCCGCAGCTGCAGCTTGCTCAATCTGGACCTTCGGATCTGCGTTCTCGTCGATCTTCGAGTCGAACGACTGCATGAGGTACTTCCAGCCTTTGCTGAACGGGTTAGCCATGAAAGAGGGTCCTTTACTTCCGTAGATAATTCGTCGAGCTTTCGTTTCCCGAGTCTACGTGCGTTGCCCGGCGACCGCCCTGCCTCATCTTGCCCCCAGGTCCGCTCCGCCCAGGCGGACCCGCAAATGTTAACCCCAGAACTTAGTTTCTCCTGGTGGACAAAAACCGCTCCGAACAAGCGTCCTGGGAGAACTAAGGTTTGGGGTTCACATCTAGAAAAACAGCCGCACTCGGCCCGCCCCGAGCAGACCGATCCCCCGGCACCGCACTGTGAAAGGGGCGCCGGGGGGATCTGCCCAGAAAGCGACGCGTGTTTAGTTCTCGCCCTGCTGGTCGTCCCGCTGCGCGCTCTGCTGCGCGATGTCGCGGTGGACTTCTTCCATATCGATGTTGCGGATCTGCTCGATGAGCTCCTCGAGCTCACCCGGGCGAAGCGCACCGACCTGCTCGCCAAGGTGGATGCCCTCACGGAAGACGATCAGAGTCGGGATGGACTGGATCTGCAGTGCTGCGGACAGGCCCGGGTTGGCTTCGGTGTCAAGCTTGGCGAAGGTGATGTCGGAGTGCTTTTCCGAGGCCTCCTCAAAGATCGGGGAAAAGGCCTTGCACGGCCCGCACCAGTCAGCCCATGCGTCCACGATGACAATGTCGTTGTTCTCGATGGTCTGGGTGAACGTGTCCTCGGTTACATTGACGGTACTCACGGTTCATCTCCTATCAGTGCTTTAGTAATCTCATTAGTAGGCAGTTCCCCGTTCATGCGGGGTCTATGTTGGTCCAACCCTATCAACGTCGGTTTCATTCCCTTGCTGGAATGAGCAGCAGTTTAAGGAGAGCATGTGACGAAGAACTACCGGTTCGAAGGCCCTACGGACGAGACCTCCGTAGCGAAGTTGAAGGACGAGGTGAGTCAGGTGCTGGGGACCCAGGGCGTGAAAGTAGAGGTGGACGAAGGCATCCTGCGCGTCCGCGGCGAGAACTTTACGGATGAGGCGATCTCGCTCGCCGTCGAATACGCGGGCTTTTCGCTTATCGACGAATGACGTGCGTCCTCCTACCATCCCCCCCACAGAAAGGTTATGAATTATGGCAGATCAGATTGAGTCCACCCAGTTCACCGTCGAGGGCATGACCTGCGGCCACTGCGAGGCGAGCGTGGTCGAGGAGGTCAGCGAGATCGACGGTGTCACCAGCGTGACCGCAGACCACAAGACCGGCGCTGTCACCGTGACCGGCGCAGGTTTCACGCGCGAGCAGGTCGCCGCCGCTGTGGAAGAAGCGGGCTACTCGCTGGTCTAAATATTTTGGCCCATTTTCCGGCGGGCCCGAGGTTTCCTGCTATCGAGGGAATCTTCGGGCCCGTTTCGATGTTCGCAGGAGTAGTGGACTTTTCACGTGAACATTTGCAGGAAAGGATGACTGCGCGGTGAGCACCCCGGTACCGGCTCAGAACTCGGCACCAGAAGCACAACTGCTCGAGCACCTCGATTTAGGCGTGACAGGAATGACGTGCACGTCGTGTTCGTCGCGTGTGCAGCGGAAGCTGAACAAGGTCGACGGTGTCGAAGCGAACGTGAATTTCTCCACCGAAACCGCGTCGGTGGACTTCGACCCCGGCAAGACTGACCGGGCCTCGCTGATCCAGGTGGTCCGCGACGCCGGTTACGATGCGTTCGCGATGTCGGCTACCGAGCCCGGCGCGGAAGAGACCTCCGGCAGCTCCGCAAACAGCGCTGATTCTATGAACAGCATCGACTTGGCCCGCGAGAACGAGGCCGCCGAGCTGAAGCGGACAGTGATCTGGTCGGCGCTGCTGGCCGTCCCGATCATGCTGGTCTCCATGATCCCGGCCCTCCAGTTCACCTATTGGCAGTGGGCGGTCTTCACCCTGACCACGCTGGTGTTTGTCGTGGCGGGCGCCCCCTTCCACCGCGCGACCTGGACGAACCTGCGCCACGGCGCAGTCACGATGGACACCTTGATCAGTCTGGGCACCACCGCCGCCTACCTCTGGTCGGTGTGGGCCCTCTTCCTCGGCAACGCTGGCGAGCCGGGCATGACAATGGAGATGCACATCTTCTCCCGGGCAGGCTCCGGGTCGCACGGGATGGACGAGATCTACCTCGAGACTGTCGCCGTGGTGATCACATTCCTACTGTTGGGTAGGTGGTTCGAGGTCAAGGCAAAGGGCAGGTCCTCGGAAGCCCTGCGCGACCTGGCAACGATGGGCGCGAAAGACGCAGCTGTCATCCGCGACGGACAGGAAATCCGTGTTCCGGTTTCGCAGCTGGCCGAAGGCGACCAGTTCGTGGTGCGCCCGGGCGAGAAGATCGCCACGGACGGCACAGTGATCGCGGGTCACTCGGCGGTAGACAATTCGATGCTCACCGGCGAATCCGTCCCGGTGGAGGTCACCGAGGGCGACACCGTCACCGGCGCGACGGTGAACCAGACCGGCCGGCTCGTCGTCGAGGCGACCCGCGTCGGCGCGGAGACCACCCTGTCCCGCATGAGCGAGCTGGTGCGGCAGGCGCAGGCGGGACAGGCGCCCGTCGAGAAGCTTGTGGACCGTATTTCGCGCGTCTTCGTCCCTGCCATCATCGTTATCGCGCTGGTCACACTGGCGGTGCACCTGCTGCTGGGGCACCCGTCCCCGCAGGCGTTCTCCGCGGCGGTGGCGGTGCTGATCATTGCGTGCCCGTGCGCGCTTGGGCTGGCCACACCGACGGCGATTCTCGTCGGCACCGGCCGCGGCGCGCAGATGGGCCTGTTGATCAAGGGCCCGGAGATCCTCGAGTCGACCCGCCGCGTGGACACGATCGTGCTAGACAAGACCGGCACAGTCACTACCGGCGAGATGACGGTGTCCGACGTTGAGCCGGCGGAGGGATTCACCGCCGACCACGTCCTCGCGCTCGCCGCGGCAGTCGAGTCCAGCTCCGAGCATCCCATCGCTCGCGCCATCGTTTCCGCGGCGGGTGACCTGCACATCCCAGAGGCCGAAGACTTTTCAAGCACGCCAGGTCAAGGCGTAAGCGCGCTTGTCGACGGCTCCCCTGTCACCGTCTCCCGCGGCACCGGTGAGAGTGCCCGGGCACTGGAGAATGACGGTGCCACCGCGGTGTCCGTGACAGTCGACGGCGCCGATGCCGGCGTGATCGCGGTGCGCGACACGGTTAAGGAATCCTCCGCTCAGGCGATCGCGGAGCTGCGAGAACTTGGGCTCACCCCGCACTTGCTCACCGGCGATAATCCTGGTGCCGCCCGAGCAGCGGCCGAGGCTGTCGGAATCGACGCTGACAATGTGACGGCATCGGTGATGCCGGAGGAGAAGGTGGATGTCGTCGATAAGCTGCGCGCTGAAGGCAAGGTCGTAGCGATGGTCGGCGACGGCGTGAACGACGCTGCCGCCCTGGCCACCGCGGACTTGGGCCTGGCCATGGGATCGGGCACGGACGTCGCGATCGAGGCCGCTGACATCACCCTGATGGGCGACGACCTGCGGTCCGCCGCGGACGCGATCCGGCTCTCGCGCGCGACGCTGCGCACGATCAAGGGCAATTTGTTCTGGGCTTTCGCGTACAACGTGATCCTCGTGCCCATCGCCGCGTTCGGAGTGCTCAACCCCATGCTGGCGGGCATTGCGATGGCGTTCTCCTCGGTGTTCGTGGTGACGAACTCGCTGCGGCTGAACCGCTTCCGAGCCGGCAGTTCTGAATAGATATCCCTTATTCTCTTCTATCTGCCGATTAGTGCTGGCTATTATTTGCGTGCATGAGCATTACCGCCAGCACAAATGATCTTTCCCGGAATGAGCGGCTCGACCGCCTTCCCGTGACTGCCAAGCACAAACGTCTCCTTGTCGGATCAGGCATCGGGTGGGCACTCGACGCGATGGACGTCGGGCTGGTGTCATTCATCATCGCTGCCCTGGCCGTGCACTGGGACCTGGATAAGTCCACCACTTCGTGGATCGCGTCGATCGGCTTCATCGGGATGGCCATCGGCGCTTCTTTAGGCGGGCTCCTCGCTGACAAGATCGGTCGCCGCCAAGTCTTCGCCGCGACACTGTTGCTCTACGGCCTGGCCACGGGCGCGTCAGCCCTGGCATGGTCCGTGAGCGCTCTCATGGTCTTCCGCTTTCTTGTCGGCCTCGGACTCGGGGCGGAACTCCCCGTCGCTTCTACTCTGGTCAGCGAGTTTTCTCCGCGCAAGGTTCGCGGCCGCATGGTCGTCCTGCTGGAGGCATTCTGGGCGGTCGGGTGGATCATGGCCGCCGTGATCGGCACCTTTGTCGTCTCCCAAGGCGATATCGGGTGGCGCTGGGGTTTCGCGCTCGGCGCAGTCCCCGCTCTTTATGCCATCTACGTGCGCCTCGGCCTGCCCGAATCGGTGCGGTACCTCGAATCAGTCGGCCGGCACGACGAGGCTGAAACGATCGTGCAGTCTTTTGAGGCCGAGGCCGATCCGGCGAAGATCGACCACTCCCCTGCCCCCGCAGTCACCGACGACGAGGTGCGCGGTGGGATCTGGGGCCCGGCTCTGCGCCGCCGGACCGCCGCATTTTGGGCCGTCTGGTTCGGTGTCTCTTTGTCGTACTACGGAGCGTTCATTTGGATTCCGTCCCTGCTGGTCGATCAAGGGTTCACGCTGGTGCGATCTTTCACATTCACGTTGATCATCACCGTCGCGCAGTTGCCGGGCTACGCCGCGGCCGCCTGGCTGATCGAGGTATGGGGCCGCCGCGTCACTCTGTCTGCTTTTCTCGCTGGATCCGCACTCGCCGCAGTGCTCTACGGCTTCGCCGCCGCGCCGTGGCAGATCATCGCGGCAGGCTGCCTGCTGTCATTTTTCAACCTCGGCGCCTGGGGTGCGCTGTATGCCATTGGCCCGGAGCTCTACCCCACCTCCGTCCGCGCGACCGGCACAGGCGCCGGCGCTGCTTTCGGGCGCATCGGCTCCATCATCGCGCCGCTCATCGTCCCGCCCGTTCTCGCGTTCAGCGGCCCGTCTGCCGTGTTCGGTATCTTCGCCGGCGCTTTTGCCCTTGCCTGCGTCGCCGCGTTCACGTTGCCGGAGCAGCGCGGGAAAGCATTGGGATAAAGCCCTGGCTCTCCATGGGCCCTAACCCCGGGCCATGTTGACGAAGCGCGAGTAATGCAGCTGGTGCGCAACCGCGATCGTGTCGATCGGACCACCACGGTGCTTGGCGATGATGATGTCCGCCTCACCTGCGCGCTCGTTATCGCGGTCTTGCGAATCCGGACGGTACAGCAGCATGACGATGTCGGCGTCCTGCTCCAACGAACCCGACTCACGCAGGTCCGCCAACTGCGGGCGCTTGTCGGTGCGGGCCTCCGGTCCACGGTTCAGCTGTGAGATCGCGATGACCGGGACCTCGAGCTCCTTCGCCAGCAGCTTGAGCTGACGCGAGAATTCCGAGACCTCCTGCTGACGGGATTCGACCTTGCGGCCGGAGCTCATCAGCTGCATGTAGTCGAGCACCACGAGGTCCAGCCCGTGCTGCTGCTTCAGACGACGCGCCTTCGAGCGGATCTCCATCATGGTCAGATTCGGCGAGTCGTCGACGAAGATCGGCGCGGCCTGAATCTCGCGGAGACGCTGAGTGAGCTTCTCCCAGTCGGATTCCTCCATCTGGCCCGAGCGCATCGCCGCCAGCTTGATCTCCGTCTCAGCCGAAAGCAGACGCATGACGATCTCGGATGCGCTCATCTCCAACGAGAAGATCACCGATGTCAGGCCGTTGTGGATCGAGCACGACCGCACGAAATCCATGGCCAGCGTCGACTTACCCACGCCCGGACGCGCTGCGACGATGATCATCTGCCCTGGGTGCAACCCATTAGTCAGGCGGTCCAGATCGATAAAGCCCGTGGGCACGCCGGCGGCGAGACCGCCGTCCTTCTCGTAGGCCGCCAACTCATCCACTGTCGGCTTGAGCAGGTCAGCCAGCGCGCGGTAGTCCTCCCCCGTCTTCTGCTGAGCAACGGCGAAGACCTCCTGCTGGGCACGGTCCACGAGATTTTCAATCTCCATGCCCTCCGCACCGTCATAACCGAGTTGAGCCACACGCGTACCGGCATCGACCAACTGGCGCAGGGTGGACTTCTCCCCCACGATGTCCGCGTAGTACCGCGCGTTGGCCGACGTGGGAACTTCGGAGATCAGCGTGTGCAGGTACGGGGCGCCACCGGCACGCTCCAGCTGATTCAGGCGGTCGAGCCGGCCGCTGACGATCAGCACGTCCACCTCGGAGCCCTGCGAGTACAAATCCAGGATGGCCTGGTAAATCAGCTGGTGCGCAGGGAAGTAGAAATCCTCCACCCGGAGGAGCTCAATGACGTCGATCACCGTGTTGGGGCTGAGCAGCATGGCGCCGAGCACGCCCTGCTCCGCCTTTCGGTCATGCGGGGGCTGGCGGTACTCGGTCAAATCATCGCGGTCCTGGGTGAAGCCTTTTCCACGGCCATAACGCGAAGATCCACTCGAGCGCCCAGAATCACCCCGGTAATCCTCGGGCGGACCATCAGTCGGCTCCGGCGGCAGAGGAACCGCCTCATCGGCGAAGCTGTCCCCACCGGCCTGGTTGTCCTGTGCCGAATTTCCGCCGGCCGTTCCCGCTGTCCCCGATGCCATTATATCCCGCTCCTTCACGTTGTCAGCTCGTGTGAAATGTTACCCGCCGGGATGAACCAGACCGTCCTCGCGCGACCCTTTGACCCCCAATCGAAACCGAGTTATCCACAGCCCCCTGTGAATAATCAACGCAAATCGCACGATCCATTCCACACCCCACCACCAATGCCTGTGGATAACTTGTGGATAACTCCCCGCCCTATCCCCACCGGTCACCAAACACCCATTACAAGCCATTATTATTCACCTGCGATAAGTATCGTAAGCGGTGAATAACTTCACAACCAGCAGGTTTGACAAGCGCAAAATAACCCCTAATAAGTGCCCGAACCATTGCATATCAGGCACCCGAGCGGCCATTGAACTGGAGTTTTCCACCGGTTATCCACAAGCACCTGTGCGCAACCGCAGGTCAGCGCGCAGACGACGGCGCCAACCCGAAAACCACACAAAAAGAGCGTGGGCCCCACTCCTCACAAGTGGGACCCACGCTCAAAGCTGTTGTCATTGGATCGCGTCAGACGCGATCGCCGTTAAGCGCGAAAACTAGGCGCTCACGACCTCGAAGTTCACCTTGCCCTCCACGTCATCGTGGAGTCGGACCTTGACCTGGTAGCCGCCGGTGCTGGTCACGAGACCCTTCGGCATGTTGATGCGGCGCTTGTCCAAGTTCGGACCGCCTGCTGCTGCAACGGCATCAGCGATGTCGGCCGGCTTGACCGAACCGAAGATCTTGCCGTTCTCAGCGGTGCGCACCTTGACGGTCACGCCCTGCAGCTGGTCGAGCTGGTCACGCAGTTCCTTCGCGTGATCCAGGTCGCGCACCTCGCGTTCCTGCTGGGTGCGCTTGATGTCCTCAATCTGCTTCTCTGCGCCACGGGTGGCCACGATAGCCAGGCCGCGCGGAAGCAGAAGGTTACGTCCGTAGCCGTCCTTGACCTCGACAATGTCGCCGGGTTCACCAAGGTTCTCAACGGCAGCGGTGAGGATCAGTTTCATAATCCTGACCTTTCCTTCTGAAAGTTGATGGTGTGTTTGTCGATGTGTTTTAGAACGGGGGCTCGTCGTCCATACCGCCGAAACCGCCGGCAGGAGGTGCAGAGTTCCACGGGTCGTTTGCGGGCTGGCTGTTCTGCTGGCCGCCCTGGTTGGACGGGCCAGACTGGCCACCACCCTGGTTGCCGCCGCCACCGAATCCACCGGTGGACTTGCCGCCCTGGTTTCCGCCGAAGCCGCCACCAGATCGACCGGAGTTCCCGTCACGGGAGTTCCGGGTCACGTTGGCGCTGGCGTATTTCAGGGAGGGACCGACCTCGTCGGCCTCAACCTCGAATACCGTGCGGTTTTCACCTTCACGGTTCTGGTAGGAGCGCTGCTTCAGGCGGCCATTGACAATGACGCGCATGCCCTTCGACAGCGACTCCGCAACGTTTTCCGCGGCCTCACGCCACACGTTGCAGGTCAGGAACAAAGCTTCGCCGTCTTCCCACTGGCCGGAATCACGGTTGTACACGCGCGGGGTGGATGCGATGCGGAAATTCGCCACCGCAAGCCCCGTCGGGGTGAATCGCAGTTCCGGGTCGGCAACGAGGTTGCCTACGACAGTGATTGGGGTATCGCCTTGTGCCATCTTTTCGTCCTTACCTTTTCGACCTTTTGAACAGTGTGCTGTATCGACGTTTATTTGCCGTGTGCAAGCTAGTCTATAGCCCGCACCGAACACAGCCCGTGCGCTGGGGTTTTCACCTTCACACGCCGTTCTAAAAGTTCAGCGCTTACTTGTTGTCGGTGCGCAGAACCTTGGTGCGGATGACAGTGTCGTTCAGGTTCAGACGACGGTCGAGCTCCTGGACGGTCTCGGACTCGCAGTCCAGGGTGACTACTGCGTAGACGCCCTCTTCCTTCTTGTCGATGGGGTATGCAAGACGGCGCTTGCCCCACACATCGACGTTCTCCACCGTGCCGTTATCCTTGCGGACAATCTCGAGGAATTTGTCCAGGGACGGGGCAACAGTGCGTTCATCCTGACTCGGGTCGAGAATGATCATTACTTCGTAGTGACGCACGGACCTCATCACCTCCTATGGTCGTTTCAATGGTTTCGGCCACCGCCCCTTATGGCGATGGCAGGAGGGTCGTTGCGTCAAGCAACCCGTCCAGCGTACCCCAGTGATCAACCGTGGAGAAAATCACGGTTTTTCTGGTCGACTAGTTGTCCCGACCGACTTCGCGGACCAATCCGTCCGGGTCAATATCGATGTCGATCTCGCCGACCTCGATCTCCCAGTACCCGTCGTCGTCCCATTCGGTCTCAACGCCGGCGCCGCCTTGCTTCGCCTCGGCGAGCACGCGCTCCACGTCAGCTTCGGTCACACCGTCCTCGGCCATCTCAGCCTCCGCTTCGCTGGTGTAGCCCGTCACCGCGTCCGGTAGCTCACCCTGCGCAGATCCTGCTGCGGGAGCCTGATCATCATTGTCGTCGGAGGTCATGGCCTCTTCAGTCGCGCCCTCTTCGGCAACGGCGGTTTGACTCGGTGCCTGGTCGGTTTTAGCGCCAGCATCTTCATCAGAAGTGCTGCTGCAGGCGACCAAGGAGAGGGAGAGAGCAGGTACGGCGATCAACGTCGTTAGTTTCTTAATGCTCATGATTGCCACCGTACGGATTCGCAGAAATCAGTCCACGATCTCGGCGTATCCACTGGGCACCGGTTGAATATAGTCCGCGACTTAGTGTCCCGCGTTCGGGGCGGCGACAAACACGGCGAGAAAGACGGGGACGAAGGTCATGAAGATGAATGCGGTTAAGCCGAGGCCGACGGAAAGCGCAGCCGGCTTCTTTTTCACGACTGTCCAGTAGCAGGCAGTGAAGAGACCGAATGCAATGAAGATGGAGCAGATTCCGAGGATTGTGGTCGCGGTGAGACCCATGTGCGTTTCGCCTCCTCCCAATCATCCGGGGTGGTCATCAGCGGATCGCAGCCGTAGTGCGCGTCGCGGACCTTGTCGCGGCGGCGGCCGTACATCTGCTGGACGACGAGCACCATGATGGCGATGATGAACGCATCGCGTGCAATCACCACGATATTGAGGACGCTGCCGGGCAGACCGAGATTGTCGGTGCCCATCATGTGCCACATCAGGATCGGCCAGACCATCATGTCCACGGTCATCCAGGACAGCAGCAGGCGCCAGTGGGGGAGAGCGAGCACTGCGGGCACGACGAACCACAGGGAGTACTGGGGGCTCCACACCTTGTTGAAGAGCAGGAAGAAGCCGACGATGAGGACCACCAGTTCAGCGATGCGCGGTTCCTGCGGGGCTTTCAACCCAGCAATCAGCACGAACAGGCAGCCGAGGAGGAAGAGCACGAGGGTCACCGCGTTCAGGATGACGGGCGCGCCCTCTCCGGAGTCGAAACCGCCCCAGCCAGTCATGCGGGAGATCACGGCGTAGATCGTGGTCCATTCCCAGCCGCGGTCAGTATTGAGCCGCTGGAATTCGTGCCAGGAATCGTAATTATGCAGCATGAGCGGCACATTCACCGCCAGCCACGTGGCCACGGCGCCGACCGTGAGCTTCACCCACGGCATGAGGTCACGGCGGCGCAGGAACACGACGAGGTATGCGCCGAGCAGGAAAATCGGCCACATTTTGAACGCAGCGCCCGCACCAATGAGCACGCCAGCCAGCCAGAAGCGCTTATTGCGCGCGGCGAGCATCGCGCCGACCGCGAAGGCGATCGAAGGAATGTCCCAGTTGGTGAATGCATGCATGATGAGCAGGGGAGAGGCCACCACGAGGATCGTGTCCCAGATGCGGTTGCCGGCCAGCTCCGCGACCATGCGCGCAGTGCCCACCCAGATCACGGCCATCACGAAAGCTGTCAGGTAGAAGTACCAGCCAGCGTCGGGCAAGAGCTTATCGACGACCGGGTACGTCGTCCTGGCGATCCACCCCATCAGACCCTGGAACAGGCCGCCCAGAACCGGGTACTCCATATACCGGGTCAGGTCGCCTTCCACCCATGAGTAGTCGTAGACGAAGCCGGGCTGGTCGAGCCCGCGCCCGCCGTATAGCGGAACGATGTCGTTGTAGCAGAACGAGGTGTAGTGGCGGTTGCCGTCCCAGTTGAGCTGCATGGAGCCGTCGACAAGCTTGCCCCGCGCGCAATTGGATTTGAACAGGGCCCCGAGCGCGAGGGGGGGGGAGGCGGCGGCGGAGGTCCTCTCGGTGGGGGCGGGGGAGGGCGGCGGGCTCGTGGACGAAAGTCGCGCCGGCGTTCCAGGCGCGGAACCCGAATTCCCAGTCCTCGCCGCCGTAGCCGACGAAGGATCCGTCGAAACCGCCGATGCGCTCGAAAAACTCCCTCGAGC
>NZ_JAGKSD010000027.1:0-3400 GCF_017942225.1 Corynebacterium sp. Marseille-P3884
AAGTTTTTGGTCGGCGGTAACTTACTCTCCCACACCCTCCCGAGTGCAGTACCATCAGCGCGGGTGGGCTTAGCTTCCGGGTTCGGAATGGGACCGGGCGTTTCCCCACCGCTATCAACCACCGACACACCTTTGGGGGTTTGTCGTCATGGTCGCAACACTGGTTGGTGTGTTGCGGTGTATGTAATTATCTGTGTTTGTGGCCACCACGTGGTGTGTGGTGTGTGGTGTGTCAGATACTGCATAGTGGACGCGGCAGTCGTTGTTTGCTGCTTTGTGTTTCGCTTGTTGTTGGAAACATGTGGTTTGTTGGTTGGTGTATTAGTACCAGTCACCTTCGCACATTGCGGTGCGTCCAGATCTGGCCTATCAACCCAGTAGTCTGCTGGGAACCTATGAAACCTCATCTTGAAACAGGCTTCCCGCTTAGATGCTTTCAGCGGTTATCCCTTCCGTACGTAGCCAACCAGCGGTGCTCCTGGCGGAACAACTGGCACACCAGAGGTACGTCCGTCCCGGTCCTCTCGTACTGGGGACAGCCTTTCTCAAGTTTCTGCGCGCGCGGCGGATAGAGACCGAACTGTCTCACGACGTTCTGAACCCAGCTCGCGTGCCGCTTTAATGGGCGAACAGCCCAACCCTTGGGACCTACTCCAGCCCCAGGATGCGACGAGCCGACATCGAGGTGCCAAACCATCCCGTCGATATGGACTCTTGGGGAAGATCAGCCTGTTATCCCCGGGGTACCTTTTATCCGTTGAGCGACACCACATCCACAAGTAGGTGCCGGATCACTAGTCCCGACTTTCGTCCCTGCTCGACTTGTAAGTCTCGCAGTCAAGCTCCCTTGTGCACTTACACTCTAAACACCTGATTGCCAACCAGGCTGAGGGAACCTTTGGGCGCCTCCGTTACTCTTTGGGAGGCAACCGCCCCAGTTAAACTACCCACCAGGCACTGTCCCCAACCCAGATCATGGGCCAAGGTTAAGACATCCACTACGGTCAGAGTGGTATTTCACTGGACGACTCCACACCCACTAGCGTGAGCGCTTCAAAGTCTCCCACCTATGCTACACAAACCGCAGTAAACACCAATACCAAGCTATAGTGAAGGTCCCGGGGTCTTTTCGTCCTGCCGCGCGAAACGAGCATCTTTACTCGTAGTGCAATTTCACCGGGCCTGTGGTTGAGACAGCAGGGAAGTCGTTACGCCATTCGTGCAGGTCGGAACTTACCCGACAAGGAATTTCGCTACCTTAGGATGGTTATAGTTACCACCGCCGTTTACTGGGGCTTAAATTCTCCGCTTCGAACCAAAGGTCCTAACAGGTCCTCTTAACCTTCCAGCACCGGGCAGGCGTCAGTCCGTATACATCAACTTCAACGTCTTCGCACGGACCTGTGTTTTTGATAAACAGTCGCTTCCCTCTCTTTTCTGCGACCCCAACCAGCTCACATTCGCAAGAAATGATCACCGGTTGTGGCCCCCCTTCTTCCGAAGTTACGGGGGCAATTTGCCGAGTTCCTTAACCACAGTTCACCCGACCGCCTGAGTATGTTCTACTTGACTACCTGTGTCGGTTTCGGGTACGGGCCGTACACACACATCGCTAGAGGCTTTTCTCGACAGCACAGGATCACTACCATCACCCCGTTGGGGTTACGCATCACGCCTCACACATTTAACACCCGCATTTAACTAGGTGTCGTGCCGCACGCTTGCACCACAATCCACTAAGTGGCGTAGCTACCAATCTGTGTCACCCCATCACTTGACTACTACAGATCAGGCCCCACGCATCACACCCACCTGATAATCAAAGATCATCTGGGCAGGTGGTCAGGGTGGTTAGTATCACCGGTTCATCATTGGGCGCGTGTATACGGGTACGGGAATATCAACCCGTTGACCATCGACTACGCCTGTCGGCCTCGCCTTAGGACCCGACTCACCCTGGGAAGACGAACTTGACCCAGGAACCCTTAGTCATTCGGCGGATACGATTCTCACGTATCATTCGTTACTCATGCCTGCATTCTCACTCGCATGAAGTCCACAACCCCTTACGGTACTGCTTCACACCACATGCGACGCTCCCCTACCCATATCAAAGATATGCCGCGGCTTCGGCGGTGTACTTGAGCCCCACTGAATTGTCGGCGCGCAACCACTCGACCAGTGAGCTATTACGCACTCTTTCAAGGGTGGCTGCTTCTAAGCCAACCTCCTGGCTGTCTTCGCGATTACACATCCTTTTCCACTTAGTACACCCTTAGGGGCCTTAACCGGCGATCTGGGCTGTTTCCCTCTCGACTATGAAGCTTATCCCCCACAGTCTCACTGCCGCGCAACAATGTTTAACCGGCATTCGGAGTTTGGCTGACATTGCTAAGATGATAGTCCCGCTCAACCAACCAGTAGCTCTACCTCCGGCACACCTACGCGACGCTGCACCTAAATGCATTTCGGGGAGAACCAGCTATCACGGAGTTTGATTGGCCTTTCACCCCTACCCACAGCTCATCCCCGCAGTTTTCAACCTACGTGGGTTCGCGCCTCCACAACCTCTTACAGCTGCTTCACACTGGCCATGGGTAGATCACCCCGCTTCGGGTCCAGGACATGCCACTCAACACACAATTAGCATTCGCTTTCGCTACGACTACCCCACACGGGTTAACCTCGCGACATGCCGCTGACTCGCAGGCTCATTCTTCAAAAGGCACGCCATCACACACATAGAGGTGCTCTGACGGATTGTAGGCACACAGTTTCAGGAACTCTTTCACTCCCCTCCCGGGGTACTTTTCACCATTCCCTCACGGTACTTATCCACTATCGGTCACACTGAGTATTTAGGCTTACCGGGTGGTCCCGGCAGATTCACAGCAGATTCCACGAGCCCGCTGCTACTCGGGGATACAACCACCACACGCACACATGCATTCACGTACAGGACTCTCACCTACTCCGGTAGGCCATCCCAGACCACTTCCGCTTACACACGCACAATGTGGACGTATCTGGCAGAACACGACCAGTCACACCCCACAACACCGCACACGCAACCCCTGCCAGGTATCACACGCACACGGTTTAGCCTCATCCACGTTCGCTCGCCGCTACTAGCAGAATCATTCTTATTTTCCTCTCCTACCGGTACTGAGATGTTTCACTTCCCGGCGTAACCCCCTTCAACAGCTATGCATTCACTGCAAGGTAACCGCACACAACTACGGCCAGGTTTCCCCATTCGGACACCCTCGGATCAACGCTTTGTTGACAACTCCCCGAGGCTTAACGCAGTCTCACACGTCCTTCATCGGCTCAGCATGCCAAGGCATCCACCATGCGCCCTTAAACAACAAACACACACACGAATAACCCAACACACAAA
>NZ_JAGKSD010000027.1:3709-5281 GCF_017942225.1 Corynebacterium sp. Marseille-P3884
CGGGCACTCAACCAACACACCCACAACTGCGGGCAAAAATAAAAGCTCCTTAGAAAGGAGGTGATCCAGCCGCACCTTCCGGTACGGCTACCTTGTTACGACTTCGTCCCAATCGCCGATCCCACCTTCGACAGCTCCCTAACGAGTTTGGGCCACCGGCTTCGGGTGTTACCAACTTTCATGACGTGACGGGCGGTGTGTACAAGGCCCGGGAACGTATTCACCGCAGCGTTGCTGATCTGCGATTACTAGCGACTCCGACTTCATGGGGTCGAGTTGCAGACCCCAATCCGAACTAAGGCCGGCTTTAGGCGATTAGCTCCACCTCACAGTGTCGCAACGCGTTGTACCGACCATTGTAGCATGTGTGAAGCCCTGGACATAAGGGGCATGATGATTTGACGTCATCCCCACCTTCCTCCGAGTTAACCCCGGCAGTCTCTCATGAGTCCCCAACCAAATGCTGGCAACATAAGACAAGGGTTGCGCTCGTTGCGGGACTTAACCCAACATCTCACGACACGAGCTGACGACAACCATGCACCACCTGTACACCAGCCACAAGGGAAACTACATCTCTGCAGCGATCCGGTGTATGTCAAGCCCAGGTAAGGTTCTTCGCGTTGCATCGAATTAATCCACATGCTCCGCCGCTTGTGCGGGCCCCCGTCAATTCCTTTGAGTTTTAGCCTTGCGGCCGTACTCCCCAGGCGGGGCGCTTAATGCGTTAGCTACGGCACGAACCCCGTGGAAGGGACTCACACCTAGCGCCCACCGTTTACGGCATGGACTACCAGGGTATCTAATCCTGTTCGCTACCCATGCTTTCGCTCCTCAGCGTCAGTTACTGCCCAGAGACCTGCCTTCGCCATCGGTGTTCCTCCTGATATCTGCGCATTCCACCGCTACACCAGGAATTCCAGTCTCCCCTACAGCACTCAAGTTATGCCCGTATCGCCTGCAACCCCGCAGTTAAGCTGCGGTATTCCACAAACGACGCGACAAACCACCTACGAGCTCTTTACGCCCAGTAATTCCGGACAACGCTCGCACCCTACGTATTACCGCGGCTGCTGGCACGTAGTTAGCCGGTGCTTCTTATCCAGGTACCGTCACTTTCGCTTCGTCCCTGACGAAAGGAGTTTACAACCCGAAGGCCGTCATCCCCCACGCGGCGTCGCTGCATCAGGCTTGCGCCCATTGTGCAATATTCCCCACTGCTGCCTCCCGTAGGAGTCTGGGCCGTATCTCAGTCCCAATGTGGCCGTACACCCTCTCAGGCCGGCTACCCGTCGACGCCTTGGTAGGCCATTACCCCACCAACAAGCTGATAGGCCGCGAGCTCATCCCACACCGAAAAACTTTCCACAATGGCATCCAAACCATCGTCCTATCCGGTATTAGACCCAGTTTCCCAGGCTTATCCCGAAGTGCAGGGCAGATCACCCACGTGTTACTCACCCGTTCGCCACTCGAGTACCCCTGCAAGCAGGAGCCTTTCCGTTCGACTTGCATGTGTTAAGCACGCCGCCAGCGTTCATCCTGAGCCAGGATCAAACTCTCCACAAAAAA
>NZ_JAGKSD010000028.1 GCF_017942225.1 Corynebacterium sp. Marseille-P3884
CGCGCCGACCCACGCAGCCGCACCCGCGCCCGCGACCATCAGCACGGCGACGAACCACGTCGCGGGCACCAGCTTGCCGACGACCGCCAGCACCCCGTCCTGCGGCGCACTCCGCGCCGGTAAATCACCGAAACCCACCGCCGCGTGAGTGAGCGCTGGGTGGGGAAGCACCATCATGTCGCGCAGCGCCAATGCCGCGCCAGGCGAGACGAAAGCCAGGAGGAACGGCCAAGTCAGCGCGCCGACGAGGAAGACGCCCCACGCGGAAAGCGCGGTGCGGCCCCACCAGCTAGCGCCGGACAAAGATCACCACTCCCACGGCCGCGGCGAGCACGGCCATGAACGCGCCCAGGAACGCCAAGAATTGCAGGAATTTGAGCACGCGCACGCGGTCGTGGGCGAGGGCGAGTTGGGTGGCCCGCGTGCCGTCGTCAAGCGTGAATGAACCGTCAGCTGTCTCCCACGTCGCGCCCACGAGCGTTCCCGTGCGGCGCTCCACCACGAATGTGCGCTCGGCGTGGTAGTCCTCGCCTTCGAAAGTCCCGTGAAATTCGTAGGTGCGCAGGCCGTCGACTGTGCCCGGGCCCACGTAATCGACGGTGCCCTGCGCGTCGCCCACCGGGTCGTAGACGCGGAAGCTGCGCCGGTCCGGCTCGAAGGGGAAGAGGAAGACCAGGCCGCGCGACGTCTCAGCTGTGTAGCGGGAAATCTCGTCGCGGAATTCACCGCCTGGGCCGCGCACCGTGATGGTCGCGTCCTTCTTCGCGCCGCTGACCTCGATTTCTTCAGTGATGTCTGCCGGCCCGGTCCAGCCGAGCGACGTCACGCGGTTATCCAGCGGTTTCATCGCAGTGACGATCGGCGGTGCCACCATCGTTCCCAGGACCATGCCGACGACGAACACGGCGACGCACCAGTACAGCCGCTTCATGGCCCTCCTTTACACTTGCAGTATCTCGAACACTAGCAAGCAGCATCACCCAATCCTCCCCGAACTCGAGGGCCTGCGGGCAGTCGCCGCCCTCGGGATCGTGGTCACGCACGTCTCCTTCCAAACAGGGCTGGGCAGCGCGCTATTCGAGCGCTTCGATTTCTTCGTCGCCGTGTTCTTCGCCCTATCAGCTTTCCTGTTGGCGCGCGGACAAGCACGCTTATCGACGTACCCCTCCCACCGCCTCACCCGCATCCTCCCCGCCTACCTCGTGTGCGTGGTGGTGGTCATGGCTGCGCTGCCGAGCCTGTCCGGGCTGAACTGGCGGCAAGCACTGGCCAACCTCTTTCTGGTGCAGATCTACGTCCCTGACGGGCTGGTGCCCGGGCTGACGCAGATGTGGTCGCTGTGCATCGAAGTGGCGTTCTACATCGTCTTGCCTGCGTACCTGGTGCTCGGGCAGCGCGGACGTGCGGTCCTGCTCGTCGTTGCCGTTTCGTTCGGGTTGGCGTGGCCGTGGCTTATTCGCGGCTTCGACGCGCCAGTCAACCTCCAGGTCTTCCCGCCGTCGTATGCTCCGTGGTTCGCCGTCGGACTCGGGTGCGCCGAGCTTGAGCGCGCTGGTGTCCGCCTCCGCATCGGCGGCTCAGTGCGCTGGCTATTTCCGCTGCTCGCGCTGGCTGTCGCGTGGCTCGCCGGCCAGGAGTGGGTCGGTCCGCGCGGATTGACGCACCCGAGTCCGTCCGAGTTCAACGCCCGGATCATTTTGGGCACCGTCTTCGCTGCTTTGTGGCTCGTCCCGTTCGCGCTGGCTCCCCAGCGCTCGGGCCGCGGCGTGTTGGCTAGCCCTGTCATGCGCGCGTTAGGGCGCTGGTCCTATTCCATCTTCCTGTGGCACGTCGCGGTGCTTGAGATCGCGTTCCCGGTCCTCGGCCGCGAACTGTTCACGGGAAGCGTTGTCGACTTCGCGCTGGTGCTCGCCTTCACCGTCGCCGTGTCAGTGGCCGTGAGCTACATCAGTTACGAGCTTGTCGAGTCCCCCGCCATCCACTGGCGGCGAGACAACTCACCGCGACGCACCCCGCCACCGTCACCGCCAGCGAATCCCCCGCATAATTCGCAGCTGGCCACGGTGCCCGCGCCAACCACAAGCCCATGACCCCCGCTGCACCAGCGCCGAGCGCCCACGGCGGGATCAGCGTGAACCGGCGGATCAGGAAGGTCACTGCATAGGCTGCTGCGCCTGCGAGTCCGCCGGCAGCGAACACAGCTGCGGCCGCTGCAGCCGAGACGACCAGCGCGGATCGATCCCGAGACTGGTCCCCGCGGCGCGCGCTCGTCCGCGGTGTCGGCGGGCTCCACGAACTCCACAGCACGCATAGTCCCAGCACTAGCAGACTGAGCGCGCCACCGAAGATGAGGCTGGCGCGGAAGAATCCCTCCCCGGCAAAGCTCATCATGAATGTGCCGTGGGTGCCGGCGGGGAGGCGGAAGGCTTGCATACCGGAGTCGACACGCACGGGCTCGAGGTCGGTGCTGCCTTCTGGGCCGTTGACCGTTCCGCGCAGCCCGTCGTTGAAGGACCGGGTGGTCAGAATGAGGCGGTCGGAGGGGGCGGGGTCGACGGTGCCGTCGAAAGGCGACCACGCAGCTGAGTGTTCGGAGCGGGTGAGCGCGACTGTCTCCGCGTCGGTGACGATGGTGTGATCGCCCGCAGGCAGCTCGACCGGGCCTTTGTCGTGATGCTCGCCGTCGATTTCGGCTGCGTGGGTCAATTCCCACGTTGCGGCGCGGTCGGTGGTGAAGGCGCGGCGGATGACATCGTCGGCAGGCAGGAGCCGCTGGAAGAAATACGTGTCGCCGGTCCCGGGCACCGCGACGATGCGCGTTACGCCGGCGTCGAATTCGCTGATGCCCGCCGGCTCACCGAGTGCGATGCGGATCGGGCCGGCAGCGTCGCCGACACGGACGGTGAGAGGCTCACCCGCGTCGAAAGAGACCTCGCGGGAGCCACCGGGCCAGCTCACGGTGGCGTCGACATCCTCCGTCGCGGTGACAGTGATCTCGCGGACAGGCGTCTCGGGGGAGACTTCGATCCAGGGGGAGCGGTCGCCGGGAGTGGGGTGCCAGGCGGTGTCGTCGAGGTCGTCGACGGCGGCGGTGAGTGACTCCGCCGGTTTCGCGCCGCCGAAGGACGTGGCATCGGCAGCCGACGACGACGCACGCACGCTCCCGCCCTCAGATGCCACAGCCACGCGCCGGGCCGAAGACGGGTAGTCGGTGACGCGGTTGCGGATCTCGCCGCCCTCCGACAGATCATGCAGGTGAGCAGAGCTGGGGCCGGTCAAAGTGCCGTAATTGCGCTTCGCCAAGGCGGGGGTGTCGGTGACGATATCGGCGTCCTTCGCGCTCACGATCTCCCGCGGGGAGTAGCCGAAGGTGCGGTCCAACAGCGGCAGGACCTCCCCGCCGCCGGCGACGGTGGGCAGTTCGGTGTCGGCGATCATCATGTCGCGTTGCGGTTCGACCAGGTAGACAGAGATGTCGCCGAAGCGTTCGGGCTCGCCGAAGGACGCGTCGAGCGTCGGCGCATCAGGCCCGGAGGCCAGATCGTCGCGCACCACGACAGCGCCGACGCCGATAGCGCGCATGGCCTCCGGGGAAAGCGCCGCCATTTGTCCGTCGAGGCCGCGGATGGCTTCGGGGTCGACGAGCGGGACGGCGTCACGCGCGGCGAAGCGTGTCGACGTCAAACCCTGGATCGGTTCGTCGCGCGTCCAGCCCCAGGTCTGCCGTGCGAACTGCGCCTGCGGAACGACGAGGGTGCGGGTCCCGGCGGCATTCGCGTCAATGAAGGAAGCAGCGGCGTCCCAGTCCGACGACACCGCCGTCCATGTCCCTTCCGGGGCGAGGCGCAGCGTCCACGCGGGCGAGGTCGCAAGCACGGTGACCAGCACGCCCGCCACCACCACGGGCGTCCGCGCGCGGCTCAGCGC
>NZ_JAGKSD010000002.1 GCF_017942225.1 Corynebacterium sp. Marseille-P3884
GCTCACCGGCGACGTCATGACCATGCCGGGCCTGCCGAAGGTGCCCGCCGCCAACAACATCGACGTCGACGCCGACGGCACGATCAGCGGCCTGTTCTAGCCGACTCGCCCGAGCTAGTCGGTGGGGTGCTCGCCTGCGGGCGGCTCCTCGGCACCGCTGCCGCCGTCGGCGCTGGTCGGCTCGGCTGCGTCGCCGGATTCGGGCTCGTCCGCCGTGGAGCCGGCGGTGTGCGCGCACACCGGTTCCTCAAAGACGAAACAGAATTGGTTCTGGGGTTCGCTGGTCCATCGCCACAGGCTTCAGCCGCAACGGGTGGAGCTCGACAGTTGCCAGCCGAACTGTCCAAGCGCGACGCATCGGGACAGCCACTCGACTCCAAGATCGACGCGGTTGGAACCGTTCCCGTGGCCACCTCATCGCAGGAAACCACAGAGCCACCAGACGGGAGTCAGGAAGCTGCTGCGACCTCAGCGACCAACACAGGCATGGCAACCGGCGGTCCAAACTTAGGGGATGACCCCACTGCCCACATTGGGCGCGAACGCGAAGACGACGACGGGTCGCTGTTCTAAAGCGCCTGCTGGGTCAGTTCATTCGCCCTTCGGCCCCCGAGTAGACCTCACTGGCTTCGCACCAGCCCCATTTGAGCGTGCGTGCAGTGACCACCGACTCGACCATCTTCGTCAGCTCTTTTCGGGCATACTCTTCGTCACCACGCAGCTGGCACGCGAACACGCGAACGTTGTCGTCGGTGACTTCTTGGGGTAGCTGGTCCAAATTCTTGGGTCCCACGGTCATTCCCACGCAATAATTTTCGGGGGCACATTTCTCGGCCTGGACAGAGAGCCCGGGCAAGCGCGATTCAAGCTTGGCCGCCAGCGGAAACCGGTCGCCGCCCAACCAGCTAATCGAAGCGATCGTGTTTCCGCGCGACATCCAGCCGGGACTGTGTGAGACCACATTCACGGTGAAGTTGAAACAGGCCCGTTCGAGAAGTTCGGTGTTCGACTGGTCACCAGCGGAATCGGGGGCGGGGTCGCTACCTCGGCCAGACTCATAAGCCTTCACAGCACTACGGAGCCTGTCCAGCTGTCCGCAAACTTCATAACGTAAGTCGTCTGGTGTCAGACGCAACCAGTCATCACCGGGGTCGGCCTGTGCAATGAGCGCGTCGACGTTGGGCTGGTCGTGCCAGATAGCCCGCAGGTTTTCGCGAGCCAGATCGTCGACGTTCGCAGGGCTGGAAGAGAGCCACTGCTGCACGCGCGCGGCCACTTCGTCTGCAGTCTCGCCTGCGGTCAGGAATGGTCGCCCCCAGACGTGAACGGTAGATTCCAGTGCCCCTTGCCGGGGCGCTTTGAGTGCCCAAGCCTTGGCGCGGTGGCGGATGACACGCATCATCATGGCATATTCGGCCCATGGTCGTAGGTCAATTTCTGACGCGTCGCCTAGCACATAGGCCGAACAGACTTCGACGGCTCGAGGATCCAGGATCAGGAAGTTCGTGTCGTATCCCATATGTACCATATTGGCACAATCGGGAGTGGTGTTGAGTAGGTCGAAACGCTTTACTGAGTCATGTCCAGATCGAGCGCACGCGCTGTTCCACGGGTCATTTCGGCAACTGCGACCGTGCCCAGACCCTGCAGGGTGACGTTGCGACGGTTCGCAAAAAGGTGCATCTCGAAGACGCAGTACTCCTTCTCGGATGACCCGACCGCACTCGGCGCACCTCAGGGCCATACCCTGCACGTGCAGCGCCTCCTGCCGCGCACGGGAGCTGGCTTTGTCGTGGTGCTCACCGGCGACGTCATGACCATGCCGGGCCTTCCTAGGGTACCCGCCGCCAACAACATCGACGTCGACACAGACGGTACGATCAGCGGCCTGTTCTAGCGCTAGTCGGTCGGGTGCACGCCCGCGGGCGGCTCCTCGACGCCGCTGGTAGCGCCCGCATCCCCGCAGGTGGGCTCGGCTGCACTGACGGAAACGTCGGCGGTGGACCCCGGCCACCCCGGGTACAGCGGCGGTGTGCCGTCGAATGCGGGGCACAGCTTCTGGAAGGCGCACCAGTTGCAGAGCTTGGAGGTCTTCGGGCGGAAGTTGCCGCTGCGCCCGTCGGCCTCGATCTTGGACCACAGGTCGCCTAAGTCGCGCTCGAAGTACTCGAGTTCCTCGCGGGATGGGGTGAGGAACATCGAGTCCATCACCTTCAGATACATCAGGCGCAGCTGGTGCGGGATGGTGCCGAATAAACGCCAGTACACAAGCGCGTAGAACCGCATCTGGAACTGTGCTTCGGCGGAATAGCGGGGCAGGGGTTTCTTGCCGGTCTTGTAGTCGACGACACGGATTTCCCCGGTCGGGGCGATGTCGACGCGGTCGATGAAGCCGCGCACAGGCACGCCGTTGGGCAGGACGGTGTCGACGTACATTTCCTGCTCGTGCGAGTCGAAGCCTAAGGGGTTTTCCATGTGGAAATAGCCGCGGAGGAGATCACGGGCGTCCACGAACAGTTTGTGTTCATCGGGGATGGGGTCGGTGACGGAGGGGTCGTCGTCGATAAGCTGCGCCCACGCTGGCTTGATCTGCTTGACCGCGGCGGGGAAGGTGCGCTTCTCGCGTGGCCATGCGTGCATTGTCTCGAGGACGGCGTGGACGAGCGTGCCTTTGACCTGCGCCTCTGTTTTCGGTTCGGGGATGCGGTCGATCGCGCGCAGGCGGTATTTCAGCGGGCATTGCTGGTAGTCGTTGGCGCGGGAGGGGGACAGGGCGAGCGGTCGTGGAGTCATATCGGACTACATCCTAGAGTAGGAAGCATGCAGATCAGCGATTTCGCAGAGTTCCTGGCGGCGAGCCCGAGCGCGTTCCACGCGGCGGAAAATGTGCGCGACGCCCTTGTCGCGGCGGGCTTTAGCGAGGACGCGGGTACTGAGGCAGGCGGCCATGTGCTCGTGCAAGGTGGCGCTGTCATCGCGTGGTGGATCCCGGAAAACCCGCGCCCGCGTATGCGCATCATCGGCTCGCACACGGATTCGCCGGGGCTCATGCTCAAGCCTGACCCGGACGTGGTGCGCGAAGGGTTCCGCCAGCTCGCGGTCGAGGTCTACGGCGGGCCGATCCTCAGCTCGTGGTTCGACCGCGAGTTGCGGTTTGCAGGGCGAGTAGCGCTTATCGACGGCTCCACCCACACCGTTTCCACCCCTCCCATCGCCCGCGTCCCTAATCTGGCGATCCACCTCTACCGCGGCGACGCCCCCGAGATCGACCGCCAGGTGCACATGCAGCCGATCATGGGCGTGGACCGTCCAATCCTAGAGATCGTCGCCGAGCAGCTCGGTGTGCCGGCTGAGGATATCGTCGCCCACGAGCTGATCTCTGCTGATGCCCAGAAACCTGAGGTGCTCGGCGACACCTTGGCGGCAGGTCGCATGGACAATCTGAGCAGTGTGCACGCGTCGCTTAAGGCCATGCTGGCCGCGAAAGACGACGCGGAAGACGTGCTCGTTCTCGCCGCCTTCAACCACGAGGAGGTCGGCTCTGCCTCGACGACGGGCGCCGGCGGGCCTTTGCTGGAACGGGTGCTTACCCGTCTCGCACGGGAACTCGGCGACCCGCTCGAGGTGTACGCGAATTCGCTGCTCGTCTCGGCTGACGCGGCGCACGCGGTGCACCCGAATTATCCGGGCAAGCACGACCCGACACACCGTCCGCTGATGAACCGAGGGCCGGTGCTGAAGATCAACGCGAACCAGCGCTACGCCTCGGACGCGGCGACTGAGGCTGCGTGGATTCGGGCGTGCCGGGCGGCCTCGGTGCCGGTGCAGACTTTCGTCGGGCACAATGCTGTGCCGTGCGGCTCGACGATCGGGCCGATTTCAGCGACGCGGCTGGGCATTCCCACCGTCGATGTGGGTGTGCCGTTGCTGTCGATGCATTCGGCGCGTGAGCTGGTGGGCATTCAGGACCAACTATGGTTCACCGACGCGCTTACGGCATACTTTGCTGGCGCATAAGACACAGATCCACGAAACAGGAGAGCGATGTACTCCGGACCATTTCAACCCGGCGACAAAGTCCAGCTGACGGACGCGAAGCGCCGCCACTTCACCATCGAGCTGACCCCGGGCGGGCAATTCCACTCGCATAAAGGCATCGTCAACCACGACGACATCATTGGCGCGGACGAAGGCACCGTGGCCAAGTCGACGCTGGGCGCCGACTTTCTCTGCTTCCGCCACCTGCTCGTGGACCACGTCCTGTCGATGCCGCGCGGCGCTGCTGTGATCTACCCGAAGGACGCCGGGCAGGTGCTCGTGGAGGGTGATATCTTCATGGGCGCGCGCGTCCTCGAAGCGGGAGCTGGTTCGGGCGCGTTGACGATGTCGCTTCTGCGCGCGGTCGGTCCGACGGGCCACGTGTTCTCTTATGAGATCCGCGATGACCACCTGGCGTTCGCCCGCGACAATGTCGCCGATTATTTCGGCGGTGCACCTGATTGGTGGACTCCGAAGCTGGGGGATTTCGAGGAGATCACAGCAGAAGAGCTCGGCGGGCCTGTGGACCGCGTCATTCTCGACATGGTGGAGCCGTGGCAGTTCATCGACACGGTCAAAAACGTGCTCATCCCCGGCGGCGTGTTCATGACGTACGTGACGACGGTGCCTCAGCTGATGAATATCGTCGAGACGATCCGCGAGGCGAAATGCTTCACGGAGCCGCGTTCGTGGGAGACGCTGCTGCGTGAGTGGAAAGTCGAGGGGCTGGCCACGCGCCCGGAGCACCGGATGAACGCGCACACCGCGTTCCTCGTCTGGACGCGCAGGCTTGCCGACGGGGTGACCCCGCCGCGGCCGCAGCGCCGGGCCCGTCGATAAGCTCGGAAGGCATGACCCACCCCGATCCGGCCGAGCTGAAGGCCCAGAACCGCGCACTGTCCGCCCGCAATAAGCAACTCGCCGAGCTGCTGAAGTCGTCGCGGGACAAGCTGAAGGATCTCAATGCTCAGGTGGAGGCGCTGGGGGACCCAGCGTCGACGTACGGCATCTACCTTGGCCCGGCGCGTCGCGGTCAGGAGGCGGAGGTGTTCACCTCTGGCCGTCGCATGCGTCTTCATGTGTCGCCGGCAGTAGAGCCGGGAACGCTGACTCCGGGCGGGCTGGTCCGCCTCGGCGAAGGTTCGGTCGTCGTTGAGGCGTGCGGGTACTCCACGACGGGACAGCTGGCGACGTTATCAGAGCGGATCGGGCACGACCGCGCGATCGTCGCGGACATGCAGGGTGCGGAGCAGGTCGTTCACCTGACACAGAAGCTGCAAGAGAAAGCCCGCGCGGGCGACACTCTGCTCATCGACGCGAAGGCTGGCTACGCCTTCGAGAGGATTCCGAAGACGGAGGTCAACCAGCTCTCCCTCGAGGAAGTCCCGGGTGTCACCTACGACGATATTGGCGGTTTGCGCACCCAGATCGAGACGATCCGCGATTCGGTGGAGCTGCCGTTCACACATCCGGATTTGTACAAGACCTACGACTTGAAGCCACCGAAAGGCGTGCTGTTGTACGGTCCGCCGGGCTGCGGCAAGACGTTGATCGCGAAGGCGGTGGCGAATTCGCTGTCGTCGCGGATCGGGGACGGAGGTGCGGCGCACTTCCTCAACGTCAAAGGCCCGGAGCTGCTCAATAAATACGTCGGCGAGACGGAGCGCCGGATCCGCCTCATCTTCGAGCGCGCCCGCGAGCTTGCAGGGGAGGGGCGCCCGGTGATCATCTTCTTCGACGAGATGGAGTCGATCTTCCGCACGCGTGGCTCGGGTGTCTCCTCCGACATGGAGACGACGGTGGTGCCGCAGTTGCTCACCGAGATCGACGGCGTCGAGGACATCGCGAACGTCATCGTGATCGGTGCGACGAATCGCGAAGAGCTCATCGACCCAGCGATTCTGCGCCCCGGGCGCCTGGACATCAAAATCCGCATCGACCGCCCAGATCGCGCGGAGGCAAAAGAAATCTTCGCGCGTTACCTCACCGACAGCGTCCCAAGCGAGGACAGCACGGAGATGCTTATCGACGCTGCCGTCGATAAGCTCTTTGCTCCCCGCCCCTATGTGAAACTCACGTTGGTGGATGGCTCGGAAGAGACCCTGCATTATGCGGATTTCATCTCGGGCGCGATGATCGCGAATATTGTCGACCGCGCGAAGAAGCTCGCGATCAAAGACGAGATCGATGGGCGTGGCCGCGGCGTGACTGTGGAGCACCTCCGCGCGGCAGTGCGCGCCGAGCAGGACGAAAGCGAAGACATGCCGAATGTCTCTAATCCGGACGAATGGGCCCGAATTACTGGCCGAACAGGAAAGCGTGTTGTCGCAGCTGAAGTGCTGTAGCCAGTGAATTGCCAGAACGTTTTTACGGAAATCAACGATATATTCGTAGACAACACTGTTTCTGACCCCTAACATTGCGAAGCAAGTCGACGGCATTACGGAACCGCGACGTAGAAATTGCACATGAACCCCGGAAAGCGTCCGGGAAACTAGAAGGAGATAGCAATGAAGCTCACTAAGATCAGCACCGGTATTGCCGCAGGTCTGCTGACCGCATCCCTCGCTGTCGCACCGCAGGCGTTCGCGCAGTCTGTGGCCAACGACGAGCTCACCGCCGCAGACGATCAGCAGTCCAGCCTGTCCTCCGACGGTGGCAAGGACGGCGAAGGCAGCAGCAACGGCAAGGACGGCGAAGGCAGCAGCAACGGCAAGGACGGCGAGGGTTCCTCCCTCGACGACAAGCAGAAGAAGATCATCGGCGGTGTCTTCGGTGGCCTGGCTGGCCTGGCACTGCTCGCCGGCATCGTCAACTTCCTGCAGTCCCAGGGTGGCAAGCTCCCGTTCTAAGTCGAACTGCCGCTTCGCATCACCTCCAGCACTTTGCGGAAGTCTGACTCGCTAAGGTGAGCGAAGCTCACGACAAGGCCGTCATCGCGTCCTGACCACAGGGCGTCGAGGCGGCCACTTTCTATGCCTTGGTCCGCCAGCTGGCGTGCAAAGGTATCGCGTGCGGACGGGCTCGGGAAGGTGACGGCGAGGTCGACGCCGTTGGATTCAGCCATCTCGGTGACTGTGGCGCCGTGCCGCAGCAGCTGCGGGATGATCTCGGCGGCAACGATCTCCCGGCGTTTGGCGAGGCGGTTGTGCACTGCTTTCGTGTTCCGGCGCACATGCCCGTTGCGCAGCAAGTGGGCGATGGCCAGCTGCGTGACTGCGGCGACGGGCATGCCCATGACCGCGCGGGTGCGGCGAATGTCCTCCGCCGGGGGCGACGTCGAGGCCACGTAACCGGCAGCGACAGACCTAGTGAGCAGGGTTGAAAATGTTCCCAACGTGACCACATGCGCGCTGGTCTGCAGGGCTGCGAGCGGCGGGACAGGGGAGGTGCGGTAGCGCAGTTCAGCGTTGAAATCGTCTTCAATGATGACCGTGTCAGTTTCGGCGGCCCAGTCAAGGAGGGCGCGCCGCCGCGTAGCGGGCATCGATGCGCCGAGGGGGTACTGGTAGGACGGGGTGACCAGCAGTACATCGAGATCGTTCGGCAGTGTATCGAGATTCACACCGGCGTCGTCGACAGGGCATGGCACTGACGTATGCCCCGTTAGTGGAATGACGTTGCGTAGCCCCGGGTGGCCGGGATCTTCCACGCCGACGCGCAAGCGGTTCCCGCCCGCCACCGCAGTAAGCACAAGGACGAGGCCTTCGCGGGTTCCGCCCGTCACCACGACATCACGCTTATCGACGTTCAATCCCCGCCCCATCCGCAGATGCTCCGCGATCGCTTGGCGCAGCTGTTGTTGACCTGTCGGTTCCGTCACGACGGCGGGGTCCGCGGCCGCTTCGCGCCACGCCTGCCGCCACGCCGCAGGGCGGATGGCTCCGGCATGTCCGGAGGACGGTTTCAGAGAGATCACCGACGGGGAGCTGCGTGGCGGGCGGGGAATTGCTTTGGCGCTCGGTGTTGGCGGGACTGGTTGCGCGGAACGCGAATCAGTATCGGGCAACGACGGGTTCACTCGCGTTGGCGCTCCCTGCGTGGCGGTGAGGTAACCCTCGCTGATGAGCTGGTCGTAGGCCGTGACGATGGTGCCGCGGGACACGCCTGCTTGGCGGGCGAGCACGCGGGTCGACGGAACCTCGTCGCCGGGGCGGAGTGCACCAGAGGAGATGGCGGACCGGATTGAGGCTGCCACTTGGGTGGTGAGGGGGATGGGGAGGGAGCGGGTGACGTCGATAAGCAATGCAACTGGTCCAATAAAATAGCGAACTGCTGGCTCTTGGAATCTACCAGTCGGCGGGCGATGCTGGGGCGCATGACGTTTACAACAGATATGTCCAAGACTGAATTGACCGATTCGTTCCGCGGCGGGGTGATCATGGATGTGGTCACGCCGGAGCAGGCGACCATCGCGGCCGAAGCTGGCGCCGCCGCTGTGATGGCGCTCGAGCGCGTTCCCGCTGATATCCGCGCGCAGGGCGGTGTCGCGCGCATGTCCGATCCGGACTTGATCGAAGGAATCTTGTCCGCGGTCGATGTGCCCGTGATGGCGAAGGCGCGCATCGGCCACACGGTCGAGGCGCAGGTTCTGCAGCACCTGGGCGTTCACTACGTGGATGAATCAGAGGTCCTGAGCCCGGCGGACTACGTCAACCACATCGACAAGAAGGCGTTCGATGTGCCATTCGTGTGCGGCGCGACGAATCTGGGGGAGGCCCTGCGACGCATCAACGAAGGTGCGGCAATGATCCGCTCCAAGGGTGAGGCCGGCACGGGCGATGTGTCGGAGGCGACGAAGCACCTGCGCACCATCACCGCTGAGATCGCCGGACTGCAGGCGAAGTGGAACGGCAACCGCGACGAACTCTACGTCGCCGCCAAGGAACTTCAGGCGCCGTACGAATTGGTCGCGTGGGTCGCAGAGCACGGCCGTCTTCCGGTACCGCTGTTCGTCGCCGGCGGTGTGGCCACTCCGGCGGATGCCGCGCTGATGATGCAACTCGGTGCGGACGGCGTGTTCGTCGGTTCCGGCATCTTCAAGTCTGGCAAGCCAGCCGAGCGCGCGGCCGCCGTCGTGAAGGCGACGAAGAACTACGACGACATCGCGGCAGTCGCGGAAGCTTCGCGCGGCCTGGGCGAAGCCATGGTCGGCATCAACGTCGCTGATCTCCCAGCGCCGCACCGTCTCGCAGAGCGCGGCTGGTAGCGCACCGGAAACTCAGATCAGAGCCTTATTTCGAGGTTGAACGCGAAGGCGAGTGCGGATGCGAGCTGCTTCTCCTGGGTGAAAGAGAGGTAGCCGACGTGGCCTAAAACGTCGTCTCTGGGGACGGTCATCACGTTGTCGGTGTTGGCGACGCTGACATGGTCGAGCCCGTTGGCTTCGTCCAGCACGACCTCGGTGGCCAATCCCCGAATCGTCGACGTGACCGGCAAAACGGTGACAGTGGACAAGCTTCCCACGGCTAGTTGACGCGTGAGAATCACTGCTGGGCGTACCTTATCGAGTCTGACCAGCCTGATCTCGCGGCGTTCGTGGGCGCCGTCCGCGTTAATCGTCAAAGCTGACACGCCCTTTCGCCGCGTTGACGATGAAGTCGATCTCGGGGTCGGGATTCGCGGCAATGGTCTCCAGATCCCGCAGGGTGATGAGGCGGCGGAGTTCGCGCTCGACGGCTCCGTCGACAAGCTCGGCCCGGCTCCGCACCAGGCCGGACTTGACTGCTTCATCCATCGCACTGACTAGCGGCTCGGAAATGCGGAGGGAGATTTGCCTGGTCGGAGTACTCATGTAACAGATCGTATCCCATAATGGGATGCAATGGAACTCCGATCCCTTGAAACGGCGAGGGGATAGGCCACATCAGCTCTTCCGCTAGTAGCTGGAGCGGAGTAGTGTTTGCTCCCGTGAAAAATTCGCCCATTATCGGGCAAATCAGCCCGGCGCGTCTGACTGCCGTGGGCTTCATCGTGCTGATTCTGGCGGGCACATTCCTGCTGACTCTGCCTATCTCGGCGGTGGGCGACCAGTGGACGCCGTTTTTTCCGGCGTTCTTCACCGCGACATCGGCGGTGTCTCTGACGGGATTGATCGTCGAAGACACGGGCACGTACTGGACTCCCTTCGGCCAGGCGGTGGTCCTCCTGCTGATCCAGCTGGGCGGTCTGGGAATCATGTCGCTGGCGTCGCTGTCGGGAATGGTGATCACCGGAAAGGTGAGTTTGCGGTCGCGGCGCACAGGTGCGGCTGAGGGGCGTCCGATGACCAGCGGCGGTGTGAAGCGCACGCTGGTGTTCACACTGCTTTTCACTGTGGCGGCTGAAGCTGTGATCGCCGTGGCGCTGACACTGCGGTTCGCCCTGGAGTATCACCACTCGCTCGGTAGAGCACTGTGGGAGGGCGTGTTCCACGCGGTGTCGGCATTCAATAACGCGGGGTTCAGCACGGAGAGTGAGAATCTCGTGCCGTTTGCGGCCGATGCGTTCATCCTCCTTCCTATCGCGGCGGCTCTCATCGGCGGAGGAATCGGCTATCCGGTGTGGGCGGAGATCGTCAATCGTGTGAGGTACCGCACGACCCGGGCGCGGCGTATTTCGTTGACTGCGCGGCTCACATTCATTGCGACGGCGGTGCTGCTGCTCGCCGGCATGTTCTTAGTGGCCGTGTCTGAGTGGAACGGCGTGCTCGCTGGGATGCCGGTCTGGCAGAAACTCCTCAACGCCTTCTTCACGGGCGCATCGCCGCGCACCGCCGGTTTCAACACGGTTGACTACGGTGATGCCCACCCGATCACCCTCATGGGCACGGACGTGCTCATGTTCATCGGCGGCGGGTCCGCGGGCACCGCAGGCGGTATCAAGGTGACTACGGCTGCGGTGCTCATCGCGGCCGTGGCGTCGGAGTTCAGGGGGCGGGCTGAAACATCCGTCGGTAAGCGGACCGTGCCAGAAGCGGTGGTGCGGCAGGCGTTGGCGCTCGCAGTGGCAGGGCTGGTGGTCGTAGCAGTCGGCGTTGGGGCGATCCGGATGCTCGACCCTGCGTGCACTGCAGACCAGGTCACCTTCGAGGTGCTGTCGGCTTTCGGCACTGCGGGACTGTCCACCGGAATCACGGCGGGCCTGTCGGGCCCGTCCCAGGTCATCTTGTGCTTGATTATGTATCTAGGACGCATTGGTCCGGTGACATTGGTCGCGGCTCTCGCAACGAATGCTGTGAACCGTCGTTTCAGCTACCCAGAAGAAAGGCCTTTCATTGGTTAATCCATTCCGAGCGCCGAAGGGGAGGCGCAGCAATCAGTTGAATATCGCCCCGGTCATGGTGGTCGGCCTCGGCCGGTTCGGTATTTCGCTGGCCTCGGAGCTGACGTCGAACGGAGTGGAGGTCCTCGGCGTCGACTCCAACGCGAAGGTGGTGCGCGAATCTGCCCCGTTTCTCACCGAGGCTGTCGTCGCCGATGCCACGGACGCAGACGCGCTGGTCCAGCTGGGACTTGACGACATCAAGCACGTCGTCCTCGCGGTGGGCAACCAGCTCGAAGCATCGATCCTCACCGCTTCGAACCTGATCGAGTCCGGCGTGCCCGATGTGTGGGCGAAGGCGAATTCGGAGGCGCACGGCCGCATCCTGAAGCAGTTGGGTGTTCACCACGTTGTGCACCCTGAACGGGACACCGGCCGCCGCGTGGCTCACCTGCTCGGAGGCCAGTTCCGGGAGTTCGCGGAGATTGCCCCGGGCTATTCAGTGACGTGCATGAGCGCCCCGGCGGCGCTGGTGGAGCAGCGTAAGCCGTTGGATAGCGTGTGGCGCGACAAGGGGGTGCAGATCATCGCGGTGCGCGGTGCGGACGGGGACTTTCACCCGAGTACGCCCGAGACGGTGATCGCCCCGTCGGACATCATCATCGCGGGCGGTAGCCCTGCAGCCCTTGAAAATCTGACCCGCTAGGCTCGGAAAACATGACGCGTTTCATCGGCACGGAGACGGAATACGGAATCACCACGCCAGACGACCAAGCGCTGAGCCCGATCGTGAGCTCGACGCACGCGGTGGTGGCGTATGCGGCGATGAATACGGCGGCCCGCGCTCGCTGGGACTACCAGGCCGAGCACCCGCTCAAAGACAGTCGAGGTTTCGATTTGAAGCGCTACCACACGGTCCCGGTCGTCGCGCCGAACGCGATCGGGGTGGCGAATGTGGTCACGTCCAACGGGGCGCGGTTCTACGTCGACCATGCACACCCGGAATACTCCTCGCCGGAGGTCGCCGACGCCTACAGCGCGATGGTGTACGACGCGGCGGGGGACCTCATCTTGCGCCAGGCGGCGGAGCGTGTCGCGCAGCTTTATAACGAGGGCGTCAGCGTGCTCGAGGGGCACGATCCGTGCCCGCCGCTGAAGTTCTACAAGAACAACGTCGACGGCAAGGGTGCCTCGTACGGTTCGCACGAGAACTACCAGTACTCGCGGGACACGCCGTTTGAACAGATCGCGGCGGGGCTCATCCCGTTCTTCGTTACCCGGCAGATTTTCGCGGGCGCCGGGCGCGTGGGCATCGGCGAGGAAGGCGAGCAGGACGGCTTCCAGATCTCGCAGCGCGCGGACTATTTCTTCCAGGAGGTCTCGCTGGAGACGACGCTGAACCGCGGCATCATCAACACACGCGACGAGCCGCACGCGGATGCGACGCAGTTCGGCCGCCTGCACGTCATCATCGGTGATGCCAACATGTCGCACTACGCGAATTTCCTGAAAATCGGCACCACGAAGCTCGTCCTCGACGCGATCGAAAACGGCGTTGATTTCAGCGACCTGCGCTTGAAAAACCCGGTCGCCGAGCTCAAGGCCACATCGCGCGACCTCACGCTTAGACACGAGCTTTCGCTTAGCGACGGCCGCTGCCTCACCCCCATCTCACTCCAGCGCGAGTATCTGCGCAGGGTAAGCGGTGGGGAAGGGGAACAGGGGAGCGTCGATAAGCGTGTGCTCGAGCTGTGGGACGAGGTGCTCGGCGACCTTGAGCGCGACCCGTTGTCGACGGCGGACAGGTTGGATTGGACGGCGAAATATGCACTGATCAAGGGGTATGTCGACCGCGGTGTGCCGTGGAGCGCCGCCAAGTTGAAGGCGGTGGATCTGCAGTACGCGGATATTGACCCAGCGAAGTCGCTGTACCACGCGCTCGTGCGTGCCGGACGGATGCGTACGCTGGCGACCGAGGAGGAGATCGCTCACGCCGCGGCGCACCCGCCGGAGAATTCGCGGGCGTATTTCCGCGGACGCGTCGCAGCCGAATTCGGCGAGGACGTGATCGCCTCTAGTTGGCAGGCGATCCAGTTCGAGACTGCGCAGGGCCCGCGGACCGTGGCGTTGAATGCAGTGGACGAATTCACGCGTGAGGAAGTCGGGGAGCTGCTCGACCGTGCGGCGGGCGTGGACGACCTCGTCGCTGCGCTCGTGGACGGAAAGTAGGGTAGAGGCATGGCACAGGATCAGATCAATATTTCCGGCGGCGGCGATAAAGGCGAAAGCGAACCGGGCGACGCGCAGAACGCTGGCCAGGTGAACGTGAACACGACCGGCACCGACGACCTGCTCGACGAGATCGACGCGCTGCTGGACACCAATGCCGAAGAATTCGTCCGCTCCTACGTCCAAAAGGGCGGCCAGTAGTGGCGGTGTATCCGCGCCGCATCATGGGTATCGAGACCGAATTCGGTCTCACCGCCACCCGCGATGGCGCCGCTGTGCTGCGGCCCGAGGAGATCGCGCGGTACCTGTTCCGCCCGGTCGTGGCGCAGTACAAGAGCACGAATGTCTTCACGGACAATGCCGCGCGACTCTACCTCGACGTGGGCGCGCACCCGGAGTACGCCACTGCCGAGTGCGACTCGCTGACGCAGCTGCTCAACCACGATAAGGCCGGTGAGCTGCTCTTCAACGAGCTCGCCGTGCAGGCGCAAGAGGCGCTTGGCACCGAAGGCATCGGCGGGGATGTCTACTTGTTCAAGAACAATGTCGACTCCGCCGGCAATTCCTACGGCACACACGAGAACTACCTGATCAGCCGCGAGCTGTCGCTCAAGCACTTCGGTAAGCGGCTGCTGCCGTTTTTGATCACCCGCCAGCTTCTGTGCGGCGCAGGCATGATCACCAAAGACGGGCAGTTCGCGTTGTCGCAGCGTGCGGACCAAGTCTGGGAAGGTGTCTCGTCGGCGACGACGAGGACGCGGCCGATCATCAATACCCGCGACGAGCCCCACGGCGACTCCAGCCGGTTCCGCCGCATGCACGTCATCGTGGGAGATTCGAATATGGCGGAGCCGACATTCGCGCTCAAGGTGGGGTCGGCGCAGCTGGTCATCGAGATGCTCGAAGCGGACTGGGACGTGCCAGCCTTCGACGTCGCCGATCCGATCGCGCACATCAAGGAGATCGCCCTCGACCCGACCGGCCAGACTCCGCTCGAACTCAAGGACGGTTCCACGGTCACGGCATTGGAGGTCCAGCGCGCCGTGCATGCCGCGGCCGGGAAATGGCTCGAGCAACGCCCCGATGAGGGCACGCCCAACGAAGAATTCGCCCGGGTGGTCGAGCTGTGGGGCCGAGTCCTCGACTGCGTCGAAAGCCAGGATTTCCAACCCGTGGCCGGCGAGATTGACTGGGTGATCAAACGCGACCTGTTGGAGCGCTACCGCGTGCGCCTCGGCGAGGACTGGTCCCACCCGAAGCTCGCGCAGATCGACTTGGCCTACCACGACATCAACCGCGACCGCGGACTGTTCTACCTGCTGCAGCGCAAGGGCCTAGTCAAGCGGTGGACCACCGACGAGGCGATCGCGCAGGCCGAACACACCGCGCCGCAAACAACGCGCGCTGCCATGCGCGCAGAATTCCTGGCGCGTGCCCGCGAGCTCGGCGCCCGCTACACGGTGGACTGGGTGCACCTCAAAGTCGACCGCCCGGAACCGCAGACAGTGGACCTGCAGGATCCATTCGCCACGTCCGACGCGCGCGTCGACGATCTGCTTAGCTATATGGAGACTAACCGCGAGCATTTGAACGACGCGCAGGGAGGGATCCGTGGCTGAGACGCCGGGACAGGCAGATGTGATCGAGAGGCTGACCAACCTCACCTTCGCTTTGCTCGGCTCCGCCAAACCGCGCGAATACGAATGGGTGCGCACCCACGTCGATGGTTATAAGGATCGCACCGATATCGCGCTGACGCGCATGCTCGGCCGCGACGTGCGCTCGCTGCGCCGCGCCGGCGTTCCCGCCCGCATGGAAAACGGCCTTATCTGGGTAGATAAGGACGTCTACGAGCTCCCACCGATCTCATTCACCGACGAGGAAGCATTCGTGCTCGGCCTCGCCGGCGACCTCGGCACGGCAGGAAGCTTGGGCGCCTTCGCCCGTTCCGGATGGACGAAGATCGCCGCGGGAGGCGCGACCCGCACATTCGACGCCCCGCCGATCGCCGCGCTGGACAACGATATTTCGCGGCTCGACGCCGATACCGTCACCGCAGTCACCGCGTGCGTCCGTTCGAATACGCGCATGCGGTTCACCTACCGTCCATCGCCGACCGCGGAGCCCCAGACACGCACGATGGACCCGTGGGGGATCGTCGCCCTGAACAACCGCGCCTATGTCGTTGGATTCGACGTGGAGCGCGGTGCCGAGCGGAGTTTCCGCGCTGTGCGCGTGACCGATATCCGCAAGGTTCAAGCCAGCGATTTCCACCACCCGGACCGCCCGTTGCAGCAGGTCGTCGAAGATTCGTTACGCGGCCCCGTCGTGGACGCCGTGATCCGCGCCGAGGAGGGCACCGCGCATGAGCTCGTCAACGCGGGCACATTGCTTGACGACGGCACCGTAGCGCTTCACAACGTCGAACGCGACTGGCTCGTGCGCACGGCGACAAGCTTTGCACCCGATGCAGTGGTGTTGGAACCAGAAGATGTCCGCGACGATATCGTCGCGCTGCTCCGCGTGGCCGCGGGATGCACAGCAGGAGAGGAGAGCACCAATGGCTGAGGCGAGAAAGGACAGTCCGGAGAAGCTGGCGGCGCTGGTGCGCGCACTGAACCTGATTCCCTACCTGCACAAGCACCCGCAGGCCACTCCGATGGAGATCGCCCGCGACCTCGGTCATTCGCCGGCCGAGGTGATGGACGACCTGCGCCGTCTGCAGATGTCCGGTGTGGGCAGCGGACCCGGTGAGCTGATCGATCTCGCCGCCGAGTGGACCGGTGTCACGGTCATTGACGACCAGGGGCTCAACACCCCTTTGCGCCTCACGCCGACCGAGGCGAATGCGCTGCTTCTCACCCTCGAGTCACTGGAAACCATGCCGGGGCTCGTCGATCAGCGCGCGGTGAATTCGGCGGCGCAAAAATTGCGCGACGTGATGCGCTCTCAAGGCGTGCCCGATGCGGAGCAGCCGCAGACATCCGGACCGGAAGCGATCGTGTCGCAGGCCCTGTCGCAGCGCCGCATGCTGGAGCTCACGTATTACTCCGCGACCTCGGACACGCTGCGCACACGCACCGTATCGCCCATGGGTCTGTTCCACCGCGACGGCAACACCTACCTCTCCGCATTCGAAGGCGGCGACCCGAAGACGTTCCGGTTGGACCGCATCCATGACGCGACGCTTCTCGACGCCCCGTCGACCCCCGCACCCAAGGTCACCTACGACGCCGATGACCCCTTCGGTTTCCGCCAGGCGAACGTGGCAGAGCTGCAGATTGCCACCGAGGCCACGTGGCTGGCGGATTACTGGCAGATCGAGCTTGCCGATACACGCAGCGAGAATGAAACCGAACGCGGCTGGGTGGCTGCGACAATGCCGTACGGCAGCGACGATTGGCTGATCCGGTTCTGCCTGAGCCAAGCTGACCGCGTGCGCGTGGTTTCACCCCCGCATATCGCAGAAGCGCTCGCCGCTGCCGGATCTGCGGGTCTCGAGCGTTATGCTTAAGGCTTAATAGACGCGCCCTCGCGCTCGCCCGAGCAGATTTAAGAACTCCGAAAGGAACTCCAATGAGTGTTGGCCCATGGGAAATTCTCCTCGTCGTCTTCGTCGTCCTGCTTCTCTTCGGCGCGACGAAGCTGCCTGAGCTTGCCCGCTCGGTGGGCCGTTCCGCCCGCATCTTCAAGTCCGAAGTCAACGAGATGCAGAACGACGGCAAGCAGCAGGGCACTGGTGCAGCGACTGCGACGACCGATGCGCCGCAGAACCAGCAGCCGCGCGAGATCACCCAGAACCCGTCTAACCAGGCCCAGCAGAGTGTCGAACAGGGATTCTGGAATCAGCCGCAGAACCAGCAGCAGCCGAACCAGCCGGGCACGAACCCGAACGCCTAAGCGCGCCCCGTGGGACAACAGGTTTCATCAAAGCGTTCGAAGCGGGCGCGGAAGGGCCCCAAGCTGCGGGGAAAGAGGGATCCGCAGGGCATCATGTCGCTCACGGAGCACCTGCAGGAGCTCCGTCGCCGCGTGGTCATCTCGCTCTTAGCGGTCTTTGCTGGCACGATCGTCGGTTTCATCTGGTACCAGTGGGCGCCTGGTCCAGTCATGCCGCTCGGCGAGCTCATCCGCCGTCCGTACTGCTCCCTTCCGCCCGAGCTGCGCGCCGATCTGACCTCGGACGGCTCGTGCCGCCTAATTGCCACGACGCCGTTCGAGATGTTCATGCTGCGCATGAAGGTCGGTTTCCTCGCTGGTCTCGTATTCGCCTCGCCGGTGTGGCTGTACCAGATCTGGGCGTTCATCACCCCGGGCCTGCACAAGAATGAGCGCCGCTGGACCTTGAGTTTCGTCAGCCTTGCCGTCACGCTATTTGTCGCCGGCGCGGTAATCGCGTATTTCATCGTCGACCAGGGGCTGGAGCTCCTTATGTCGATCGGCCAGGAGTACCAGATCGCGGCGTTGTCGGGTCAGCTCTATTACAACTTCGTCTTGGCGCTGATCGTCATCTTCGGTGTGAGCTTTGAGGTGCCGCTGGTGATCATCATGCTCAACCTGGCGGGGTTGTTGCGTTACGACCAAGTCAAGGACAAGCGCCGCATCATCATCGTCGCGCTGTTCATTTTCGCCGCCGTGGCCACCCCGGGCCAGGACCCGTTCTCCATGATCGTGCTCGCGCTGTCGCTGTGTCTGCTCGTTGAATTGGCTTTCCAGTTCTGCCGCATCCACGATAAACGCGCGGGTAGACAGACAAGCGAGTGGGCACAGCTTGACGACGAAGAAGCCTCAGGCCCCATCGACGCGCCCGCCCCGATCGGCGCCGCCTCCGGCCTGGGTACGGCAAGCACGATCGACCGTCCAGCACCGGTTCGCACTGACGCGGAAGCAGGTGACGGAGGCCACGGGTCGACGTCGATAAGCGGGCGCGCTGATACGCCGAACTTCTTCGACGACGTGCTCTGACCTTTAGGTTAGGGTGGTGGGCATGCACCTCGATGAGTTCCGCGCGAGCAAACCGTTTCCCCTCGACGATTTCCAGATCGAGGCGTGCAAGGCCGTCGAGGCTGACCGCGGTGTCCTCGTGTGCGCGCCGACTGGCTCCGGCAAGACCGTCGTCGGCGAATTCGCCGTGTCTCTGGCGCTCTCGCGTGGCACGAAATGCTTTTACACCACACCGATCAAGGCGCTGAGCAACCAGAAGTACCACGACCTCGTCGATGAACACGGCGAGGATGCCGTCGGCCTGCTCACCGGCGATAGCAGCATCAACGGCAATGCCGAGATCGTTGTGATGACCACTGAGGTCCTGCGCAACATGATCTACGCCGAATCGCCCGCGCTGGATCGGCTCTCGCACGTGGTGATGGACGAGATCCACTACCTGGCCGACCGCGACCGCGGCGCCGTGTGGGAGGAAATCATCCTCAACCTCGACGAGTCGGCGCGCATCATCGGCCTGTCGGCGACCGTGTCCAATTCGGAGGAATTCGGCGAATGGCTCGACGAGGTCCGCGGCGAGACTGACGTCATCGTCTCCGAGAAGCGCCCGGTGCCGCTGAACCAGTTCATGATGGTGCAGCGCAAGATCATGCCACTGTTCGAGCCCGGTTCGGACAAGGTGAACCGCGACCTGGAGCACACGATCGAGTGTATCGAGACGGGAGCCGACGAAGGCCGCCGCGATTTCGAGGAAGGCCGCGGCTTCCGCGCCCGTTCGGATGGAGGTCGCCGAAGCGGCGGGAAGCGCCCGCAGGACCGCGTCCGCCCAGTGGGCCGCCCGGAGGTCGTGGAGGCGCTCAAAGGCCGGGACATGCTCCCGGCGATCGTGTTCATCTTCTCCCGCGCTGGCTGCGATGGCGCGCTCTTCCAGTGCCTGCGCTCCCGCAAAGAGCTGACCACTCCGGAGGAAGCAGACCGCATCAAACAGATCGCCGACGAGGGAGTGGAAGGCATTCCCGAAGAAGACCTCGACGTGCTCAATTACCGCCAGCTGCGGACTGCGTGGTCGCGTGGGTTTGCCGCCCACCACGCGGGCATGCTCCCTGCCTTCAAGCACATCGTGGAACAACTCTTCGTGGAAGGTCTCGTCCGCGTCGTCTTCGCCACGGAGACTCTCGCGCTGGGCATCAATATGCCGGCGCGCACAGTCGTGCTCGAGAAGATGGTCAAGTTCAACGGCGATGCTCACGTCGACCTCACGCCGGGTCAGTACACGCAGCTCACCGGTCGTGCGGGCCGCCGCGGCATCGATTCGATCGGCAACGCCGTCGTGCAGTGGGCACCGGCGATGGATCCGCGCCAGGTCGCAGGGCTCGCCTCCACACGCACGTATCCGCTCATCTCGCTGTTCACGCCCGGCTACAACATGGCGATCAATATGCTGCAGATGAACGGCTTCGAAGACTCGATCAGGTTGATCGAGAAATCTTTCGCCCAGTTCCAGACCGACCGCAGCGTCGTCGGGGAAGTGCGGAAGATCGAGAGGCAAAAGGGGAGCGTCGATAAGCTGCGCGCGCAGCTCGATGCTGCCGTGACGGAGCTCGGTTTCGCCGATGCTGACGGGGATATTGCGGCTGAGCTCGTCGATTACACGCGGTTGCGCCGCGACCTCGCCGACGAGGAGAAGCGCGCGAAGAAGAATTCCATCGAGGAGCGGCACAAGGAAATCCAGAAAATTCTGGGCCGACTTCAGGTCGGTGAGGTCATCGCATTGCCATCCAAGCGCCGCCCGGAGCTCGCTGCCGTCGTCGCGCCCGCCGGCAGAAAAGACGATCCGCGCCCGTGGATCACGACCGAACGCGGCTGGTCCGGGCGTATCGACGCCGCGTCGTTCGGCAACGCCCCCGTTGTCGTCGGCCGGATCAAGGTGCCGCGCGATATCGCCCACAAACCGCGACGCCACACCCGGCGCATCGTGCAAGAACTCACCCGCGGCAAGTTCCGCGCGCCGAAGAATTTGAAGGAAAACGCGCGGTCGCGCACGTCGAAAAAGGCGCTTGAGCTTCGCGACGCCATCCGCGCCCACCCCGTCCACTCCTGGCCCGCGGCCGACCGCGAACGGCTCGCGCGTCTCGGTGAGGACCTCGTGCGAGAAGAGCGTGCCCTCGCGAAAGCGCAGGCGAATGTGGACACCCAGACCGACACTCTGGGCCGGATGTTCGAGCGCATCATCGGGTTGCTCACCGAAATGGACTACGTCGAGCTTGTCGACGGCGAGCCGACCGTCACCGAAGAAGGCGAGCGCCTCGCCCGCATTCACAATGTCTCTGACCTGCTTGTCGCGCAGTGCCTGAAGCGTGGCATCTGGGACGAGCTGGATCCTGCGGAGCTGGCCGGTGTGGCCTCCATGTGCGTCTTTGAGAACCGCAAGGCCACCGGCGGCTACCCGGAAGCGGCCACCGATCGGATGGCCGACGCGATGAATGCCACGCAGCGCATCTACGGCGAGTTGGCCAGTGACGAGCAACGTCACCGCCTCCCACCGACGAATATGCCCGACCCGGGTTTCGCCCTCTCACTGCACCAGTGGGCCGCTGGCGCGCCACTTGGCTACGCCCTGGCAGCCGCCGCTGAGTCCGGCGCGGAACTCACGCCCGGCGATTTCGTGCGTTGGTGCCGCCAAGTGATCGACCTGCTCGAACAGATCGTCCAGACCGGCTATTCCGACGAGATCAAGCAGAGCGCCCGCCGCGCAGTCGAGGCGATCCGCCGCGGTGTCGTGGCGATCGGCAACTAGCCACTGAGCTCATCCTCGAGCCGCTGTCTCAACGCTGCGGGAAGGAAATTCACCACCGCGAAGTGGGAGTTGCGCCCGAAGGGGTCGACGATGAGCGATTGCACGCCGACGACCTTTCCGTCTGCGAGCACCGGCCCACCGGAATCGCCCTTGATCGCCGGTGTCCGGTTGAAGATGATGCCGGCTGGCCGCACGAACGAACCCGTCCGGGAAATAGCGACAGGAAGCGGCATGATGAGTCTCCCGTCGCGGGCCTGCATCCGTTTCGCGCGTCCGCCGTACCCGAATGTGACCGTCGGGGTTCCAACCGCCGGCGATGAGCTCAACTTCGGAAATTCCGCCTTGGTGATGTGTGGGAATGGTCGGGTGCGGACAATGGCGATATCTGTACCGTCGACATGCTCGACACTGCGGATGGTGCGAATTCTCGCTCCCGCGCGAACAGCCGCGCCCTCGGCGTTCTCCCGGAAGAAGTGGTTGCAGGTCAACACGATGTCGGGCGCGAGCAGCGTGCCGCTGCAATACGCGCCGCGGGCGGAAATGCGTGCCAACGCGTCGGGAAACATGCTCACGATCGTAGGCGGAGAAGATCTAGCATGAAGGCATGTCCGATCCACACCAGCTAGAGAACTTGCCCACCATCTTCTCGCCCGACGTCTATGCCCGGCGCCTGAGGCGCGTGCAACAGGAAGTGCGTGATCGCGGTCTCGGTGGCGCGGTCATCGGCACCGGACCCGAGTTGGCGTATTTGACTGGATCGTGGACATCATCTCACGAGCGGCTTACCGCGTTAGTGGTGCCGCCGACTGGTCATGCCAAGCTCCTCGCACCAGCGACTGACGCAACAGCCCTGGCCGCGGTAGGAGAGATGCACGGTATCGAGCTGGTCACGTGGCGCGATGGGGACAACCCCTATGCTCTTGCGGAGCGCGCCTGCGGCAGTGGCACGGTGGCAGTGGGCTCGTCGCTCACCGCGGACCACGTCCTGCGCCTGCAGCAGACGTGCGGGGAGGTCGTGCTGGCCACCGACGTGCTCGCCGGCGCATTCATGGTCAAGGGGCCCGAGGAGGTCGACCAGCTTGAATTCGCAGCCCGCGCCATCGATCGTGTTCACGCGGAAGTCCCTCGGTTACTCGAACCCGGGCGCACTGAACGTGACATCGCAGAGGAGCTAGACTCCCTGATTTCGCGCGAGCATTCCAACACGGACTTCATCATCGTCGGATCTGGCCCGAATGGCGCCGATCCGCACCACGATTATTCTGACCGCGTCCTGCGCGTTGGCGATCCAGTGGTGGTGGATCTCGGCGGAACCGTGGGAGCTGGCTACCACTCGGACTGCACCCGCACCTATGTCGTCGGCGGCTTCGACAATGCCGACGCGGAATTCACTCGCGCCTACGACACACTGCGCCGGGCGCAGGCCGATGCCGTGGCAGCCGCACGGCCCGGTATGACGGCGGGCGAGCTCGATGCGGTCGCCCGGGGCCGCATCAACGAAGCTGGTTACGGCGCATACTTCACGCATCGTCTCGGCCACGGTATTGGGCTGTCCCTGCACGAGGAGCCGTTCATCATCGCCCGGAACGAGACTGAACTTGCCCCCGGCATGGCGTTTTCCATCGAGCCCGGAATCTACCTTCCCGGGAAGTGGGGCATGCGCATCGAGGACATCGTCGTGCTCGACACCGACGGTGCGCGCCCATTGAATACAACCGAGAGATAACCGCCACCCGCATATAGTTGGCCACCATGAGCTCGCAGACAAACACGCACGGCACGGTCCTTCTGCTCGGCGGAACCAGCGATATCGGCGGGGAAGCGGCAGAACGCATCTGCCACGGCCGTCACGTGGTGCTGGCGGCACGGAATACGGGGGCGCTGGGGGACGTCGATAAGCGATTGCGCGATGCGGGCGCAACGAGCGTGCGCTCGATTGAATTCGATGCGGCCGATCTCGCAACCCACCGCCTACTCGTGGAACGCGCCGCGGAATCGGGCCCGATCACCGACGCGATCGTCGCCTTCGGAATCCTGGGCGACCAGGCGCGCGCAGAGCACGACGAAGAGCATGCCGCGCACATCGCCGTCATCGACTACGCCGCGCAAGTCAGCATGCTGACAGTGCTTGCCGACGTCATGGACCGCGGCCACATCTTCGCCTTCTCATCCATCGCTGGGTGGCGTGCCCGGCGAGCGAACTATGTGTACGGCTCGACGAAGGCTGGGCTCGACGCATTCTGCCAGGGGCTTGCCGACCGTCTTCACGGCACCGACCTGTCGTTGATCACCGCGCGTCCTGGTTTCGTGATCGGCTCGATGACCAAGGGCATGAAACCAGCGCCATTGTCGGTGACCCCTGATGTGGTCGCTGACGCCGTCGTCGCGGCAATGGGGAAGGGGAGCCGCACCGTGTGGATCCCGCGCGCGCTTCAGCTCCTCGCGTGGGTGATGCGCTGCGTGCCACGCCCGATCTGGCGGCGGATGCCGCGTTAAGCCCGCACCGGCAGGTAGTCTGTGCGCATGCCGATTATCGCGTATTTCCTGATCGAAGCACTCGCGTTCTGGGGAGTGAGCCAGCTGGTTGGCGTCGGCTGGGCGCTCTTCGGAATTTTCGCGCTCATGCTCGTCGGTGCGCTGGCTGCCTCGCCCGCACTGCGCTCCGAACTCGCCCGCGCGCAAGCCGGTAACGGGTCAGTCGGGCAGTTCGCCGGCGGCACCGCGCTCGTCGCTGCTGGCTGGGCGCTGGCGATTCTGCCGGGGTACGTCACCTCCGTCATCGGCTTGCTGCTGCTTCTGCGACCTACGCGCGAGCTCGTCCGCCGGTCCTTGGCGAAATCCCTGCAGAAACGTATCGAAGACTTCGGCGTCCAGGTGTACGACGCCTCCCCGATGAAACGCCGCAGCGCTTCCTACGGCACCTTCGGCGACGGTGCTGACGTCATCGACGCTGAACCTGAACCGTCCGATGAAGACATCTCGAAGTGGTCGGAAAATGCACGCCCTGAAGACTTCGGAGACCCGCAGAAATGACGACCGCTGCACGCACCGATTCACCCAGTTTCTCACCGAGGCTCGCGAAAATCGCCCGTATTCTGCTCGCGGGGCTTGGCGGCGTGGCCGTCTACTTCTCGTATGAGCCCCACGGCCTGGCTTTCATGGGCGTTCTGGGCATCGCGCTGTTCTACCTCGCGCTCGCGCCGTGGCCCGCTATCCGTCATGGCTCTCACCTTCCCGCTAAGTTCGGCGCACTACTCGGTTTCCTCCACGGCTTCTGTGCCTATGTTTTGCTGCTGCCGTGGGTCGGCGAATTCGTCGGGGCGCTGCCGTGGATCGCGCTATCGATCACCCTCGCACTCTGGTCGATCGCGACGGGTCTGTTCGGTGTTCTTGTCGCGCGCTGGCGCTACGGCTTCATCGCCTTCGCCTTCGTCTATTCGGCAGTGGAATTCTTGCTCTCGTCGTTTCCCTTCGGCGGTTTTTCCTGGGTGCGACTGGCGTGGGGTCAGATCAACGGTCCGTTGGCGGACTACGCGCCGTGGGGCGGACCGGCACTCGTGACCTTCATGACCGCGTTGCTCGGCGCGTCCTTCGGCGCCATCCTGCTGTCCTTTGCCGGCGATGAACGGCTGAAGAAGACGCCGGCGACGGCCACGACCGGAATCATCATCGGTCTCAGTCTTCTGGCCGGGCTGGGCGTGAATACTCCCGGCCCCACGACCGACGAGGTGAAAATCGCCGCGGTGCAGGGCAACGTGCCGCGCATGGGATTGGATTTCAACGCGCAGCGACGCGCTGTCCTTGCCAACCACGTCAATGTAACCAAAGACCTCGGCGCGAGCGGGGAGAACCCCGATCTGGTGTTCTGGCCGGAGAACTCATCCGACGTGAACCCGTTCCGGGACAGGGAAGCGCGGGACTTGATTACTGAGGCGGTCGACACTGTCGATGCACCCGTCCTCGTGGGCACCCTAACCAAGGACGAGGTCGGGGACCGCAACACCGCCGTCGTATTCGATCCGGACACCGGCGCCGGGGACATGCACCACAAGCGTTTCTTGCAGCCTTTCGGCGAGTGGATGCCCATGCGGGACTTCTTCCGCATCTTCTCCTCGTATGTCGACATGGCCGGTGATTTCAAGCCGGGCGAAGGCGACGGAACCGTGCGGATGGGCGATCACGTCGTCGGCGTGGCCACCTGCTACGAAGTAGCATTCGACGCCGCCTACCGCGACGCGGTCAAGGCAGGTGCCCAGATTCTGACAACGCCGACGAATAACGCCACATTCGGCTTCACCGACATGACCTACCAGCAGCTGGCGATGAGCCGGATGCGTGCCATCGAGACCGACAGGGCAGTGGTGGTATCAGCCACGTCTGGAGCGTCCGCCATCGTGCATCCCGACGGCACGGTATCCCAGGAGACCGAGATCTTCACCCCTGCCTACTTGGTCGAGGACCTCCCGCTGCGCGATTCCGTCACTTTCGCCGTCCGCTACGGCCAGTTCATCCAGTGGCTACTCGCAGCAGCCGGCATTGCAATCATGCTCGCCGCGAGCGTGGGTGCACGGCGCGGGTATGCTTCTAGCAGGAGCCAGCAGTTGGCGGACACCGCGCAGGCTGACAACGACAATTAAGTGACCCAGACAGGGCGAAGGAAACGGAGACACACTGTGGCAGAGAAATCGACCGATTCGACTCTCGTGATCATCCCGACCTACAACGAGGTGGAGAACCTGCCTCTGATCATCGGTCGTGTGCGCGAGTCGAACCCGGACGTGGACATTCTGGTCGTCGACGACAATTCCCCGGACGGTACCGGCGATAAGGCCGACGAGATGGCCGCTGAGGACAGTCACGTCAACGTTATTCACCGCGAAGAGAAGACGGGCTTGCTAGGCGCCTACACCGCGGGCTTCAACTGGGGGCTCGAGCGCGAATACAACGTCCTGTGCCAGATGGACGCGGATGGCTCGCATGCACCGGAACAGCTGGTGCGCCTGCTGTCAGCAATCGACGAGGGCGCGGACCTGGTCATCGGTTCCCGCTACGTCGACGGCGGTGAGGCCGTCAATTGGCCGAAGAACCGTTACCTGCTGTCGAAGCTCGGCAACCTGTACATCTCCATGGCACTCGGCGACGATGTGGCGGACATGACCGCCGGCTACCGCGCATTCCGCCGTGAGGTTCTCGAGACGATCGACCTGGACACCTTGTCCAAGAAGGGCTACATCTTCCAGGTCGACCTCGCTGACCGCGCCGTCCAGGAAGGCTTCGATGTGCGCGAGGTGCCCATCACCTTCGTCGACCGTGAGCTCGGCGAGTCCAAGCTCGACGCGAGCTTCGCTGGCGAATCCCTGGCTGAGGTCAGCAAGTGGGGCTGGAAGCGTCGTTCCACTCAGCTCTCTGAAGTGGCCAGCGAGCTTGGACGCCTGGGCCGCTACCAGCTCGACGAGCTCGGCGTGAACAAGATTCCTGGCAAGGTCACTCACGCTGCTGGTGTGGCCGGCGATCTGTTTGAAGAAGGTGCCAAGCTTGCCAAGTACGAGCTGCAGCGCTTCATCAACAACCGCCACTAAGCCTGGCTAGTCCTACCCACACGCACGAAAACGCCGGCAGGAAATCTCCTGTCGGCGTTGTGCTTTTCGGGGAAAGGAACGTCTACTTCGCTTTCTCCTGCGCTTCCTTCTGCTCCTTGGCAATGCGAGCTGCGGTACGGCGGCGCTTGCGCAGCTGTTCCAGGCGCTCCTCGAGCAGCTCGTCGAGCTCCTCAAGGCTGCGGCGTTCACGGAGCATGTCCCAGTGGGTGCGGGGCGGCTTCACTGGCTTGGATTCGACGCCTTCGCCCTCGACGAGGGTGCCCACCTGGCCGTTCTTGCACGGCCATTCTTCGGGAATCTCGGCATCGTCGGCGAACGGGATCTCGTAGATCTCGCCGTTCGGGGTGCGGTATTTTGCCATCCTGCGCGGCGCGAGATCGTGGTCACGATCAGTTTCGTAGCTCACTGCGCCCATGCGGCTACCACGTAGCACCCGATCAGCCATGCTGCATCTATCCCTTCGTCGAAAATTCAGTCGCGAGCTTAAAGTATAACGGCCATAATCTCTAACGCGCCGACCGCGTGGTTTGTTCCGCGGAATGGCTGTCGCGCCGCAGCAACGACTTTAAGTGGGGATATGATCGAGAGCGATCATGAACCAGCACACTGACGCTCCGCCGACCTGCCAATACTGCAGCAAGGAGATTCAGCTCACACCGGGACGCGGTCGTCCGCGAAAATATTGCAGCGACTCGTGCAAGCAGCGAGCCTACGAGCAAAGACATCCAGTATCGCCAGGTCAGAGGCCTACGCGGACAATTAGTGGGGAAACCCTGCGGGATAAGCTCTTTGAGCTCCGGTGCGCTGCCGAGGATATTGCTACAGCATCGAGTGAGGGTGCGGAGCACACTGAGATTCAGTCTCTGTGCGACGAGCTGGTTACCATGGCTAAGAAGCTCGAGAGGCTGCAATAAGGCAATCAGAGAGGAATGCTCATGCGCACGCGCAACCAGAAACTCATTGTCATCGGCGGCGTGGCGGTCATCGTCGTACTCGCGTTGTTGGCGTTGGTGCCGCTGTTCATTTCGCTCGTTTCGCACCCAGGTGTGAAGACCGACGGCATTGATGCGGACGGTGCGAAGGCAGCGTCGACCGATGTGGACGGCGAGTGGGTCGTCACGACCAAACCAGGCAAGAACATGACATCGGCCGGGTTCACGTTCTACGAATTGCTGCCGGGCGACGAGCGGACCACATCGGGCTCCACACAAGACGTGGAGGGCGAAATGACCATTGAAGGCGGCTCATTGACTGCCGGTAAGGTGACCGTGAATATGGGCAATATCGTCACGGATAAAGATGTCCGTGACGAAAATGTGCGTAGGAAGATCCTTCACACGGAGGAGTATCCGGAATCCACATTCGTTCTGACGGAGCCTGCCGATGTGTCGCAGCTCCCGGAAGACGGAACTGCCGGCACAGTGACGCTCACTGGAGATCTGACCATTCACGGTAAACCGAACAGCATTACCCAGGAGTTCAACGCGCTGCGGACCGGAGACAATGTGATCGTCCATGCCGATGTGCCGATCAACCGCCTGGACTACGGAGTGGAGACGCCGGAATTCGTCGCGGCAAAGATCGCTGAGGATGGCGAGATCAACATCCGACTGAAACTCGAGAAGAAGAGTTAGCGCTCAGGCGCAGGTTCAAGAAGTGCTTGCTGCCTGCGCATTATCTATATCGGTCCGATAATGTACATTATGTCAAGTAACGTTGAGGGGTGCTTGCCTGCCCCCACACGGTGATGCGTGTGTGCGGATCCGCCTCTCCTATCTCACGCCGCGGCGATGGCGATGCGTGAGGGTCAGCTGAACCACATCGAGCATGCCGGCATGGGCCATGGCTTCACGTAGCGCGAGCTGCCAGATCCAAAGCCTGCGGTACACGGAATCAAAACCGTCGGCTGCGGCCTCGCGCAATTGGCTCTGGAACACAGTGCGTTGGTGCTTCAGCGACAACTCCAGATGATTCGGCGCATGGGTCTGCGCAATGACGCGCAGCCCGCTGCGGGAATCCACGGTCTTCCGGATCTGATCCACGGTCCGATAGTTCAGCGTCGGCCAGATATACGCGCGCAACGATTCCAGCGCAGATTGTGCTGCAGGAGTCATCTTCCCCGTCGCGACCACGGTTTGGAGGGCGGCGCGGCCGGAGCGGGCTAACAGGCCGTCGATAAGCGCGAAATAATGCGCTTGAACGCGCGTGGGCATCGTCTCGAGGTGCTCAGCGGACACGACCGCGTCGTAGCGCACTTTTCGACGATCCATGCCCCGCGGCAGCCCCTCCACGACATTGAGGTGAACGGCGTCCTCTGCCCCGCCGAGCGTCAACCTTTCGCGCAACGTGCGTACGACTGCCGGGTCGGTGACGATCGAATCGACCGTGGCGCGGCGCCCTGCGGCGGCGATGGCCACGGCCCCGCCCGAAGACGGCACCTCGGCTAGGTGCGTGCCGGGATGGACCACCGCGGCGTCGAGAAGCATGCCTACGCTGCGAGCTTGCGCGTCAGCGAGATCGAGTTTCTCTGTCTCGAGCGGCGCGCTGTAGTTAGTCTCCGAAACAAAATAATTCTTCGGCTCCTTGCCGCGCCCTGCGCTCGGCGAATGCGATGGCACGCTCACCCGCTCCATCGTGGGCACGCCCGTTGCGAAATGACCGGCGAAAGCGCTCATGCCGTCACCAGAGAACTTTGCGACGAGCTCCGGCGGCACCTCGCCCCCGCTGAAACGCGCCTCTCGGCCGAGCGTGGTCTTCGGATTGAACCCGACTTCCAGCAACTTGCTCACGACATGCACGAGCGCATCAGGCGTTTCCGTGCGCCACTCTCCTGCCATGTATCCCTCAGCAAGGCCGATCCACCCATTGGCGGCAATCCGGTCGAACAACTCTGCATGATCGACGACGAGATCGGGTTCATTGTCGGGGTTGAGCTCTAATCCCCCGCGTGCGCACGCTCCCGCGAAAGCGGCCTCCGCGCGGCGGGCGCGCCAACCCATGAAACGTCCCGTGGGCACTGACGCGATATTCGGCCACTGCTGAGCATCGACGGTGGCTAAGTGCATGGGGATCGCGGGGTTGTCGGACACGCCGTCTACCATAGACCGACGGCAGCCCGCCTCATGGGAGCCACGGCGCGCGGAGAATAGAAACGGGCGTATGATCTCATGGCGGATAAGCGTGCAATTGCTACAAAGAGGAGTACAGATACATGTCGGATAAGCCCTACCGCCCCGCAGGTAACCGCCACCACGTCGTCATCATCGGTTCCGGCTTCGGCGGGCTTTTCGCAGCTCGCGAGCTAGACGGCGCAGACGTGGACGTCACGTTGATTAGCCGCACCAACTTCCACCTCTTCCCGCCCCTGCTCTACCAGGTGGCCACGGGTCTGCTGTCCACCGGCGAGATCGCTACCTCGACCCGCCAGATCCTGGGCAAGCAGAAGAACACCGACATCGTCCGCGGCGACGTCACCGACATCAACCTTGACTCCAACACCGTCACCTTCGAAGAGGGCGAGTCCACCCGCACCTATGAGTACGACTCCCTCATCGTGGCCGCTGGTGCCGGTCAGTCCTACTTCGGCAACGACCACTTCGCCGAGTTCGCTCCTGGTCTGAAGACTCTGGACAATGCTTTAGAGATCCGCTCCCGCCTCGTCACCGCCTTCGAGCGTGCCGAGATCACAGAGGATCCAGAAGAGCGCGAGCGCCTGCTCACCTTCGTCATCGTCGGCGCAGGTCCGACCGGTGTCGAGCTCGCAGGCCAGGTTGCCGAGATGGCGCACCGCAGCTTCCGCGACGAGTACTCCAACTTCCGCCCGTCCAGCGCCAAGATCATTCTTCTCGACGGTGCGCCCCAGGTGCTTCCGCCGTTCGGCAAGCGTCTCGGCCGCAAGGCACAGCGCGAGCTGGAGAAGATGGGCGTCACGGTCCGCCTCAACGCGATGGTGACCAACATCGACGAGACCACGGTCACCTACAAGGACATGAAGACCGAGGAAGAGACCACGATCGATTCCTACACCAAGATCTGGTCCGCTGGTGTCGCTGCTTCCCCGCTGGGCAAGACCGTCGCCGAGCAGGCCGGCCTCGAAGTCGACCGCGCGGGCAAGGTCCCGGTGAACCCGGACCTCTCCGTCGGCGAGCACCGCAACGTCTTCGTCGTCGGCGACATGATGAACCTGGACAAGCTTCCGGGCGTTGCCCAGGTGGCTATCCAGTCCGGCGAGTACGCCGCGAAGGCGATCAAGGCAGGCGTCGAGGAGAATCAGGAACCGGACCAGCGCGAGGCTTTCGAGTACTTCGATAAAGGCTCCATGGCGATCGTCGGCCGCTTCCACGCCGTTGTGAAGATGGGCAAGGTTGAAATCGCCGGCTTCCTGGGCTGGATCATGTGGCTGCTCGTCCACGTGTCCTTCCTGGTGTCCAAGCGCAACCGCATCGTGTCCATGTTCACGTGGACGCTCAATGCGCTCACCCCGAAGCGGTACAACCTCCCGACCACTCTGCAGCAAATGCATGCGCGCACTGCCCTGCTGAATTTGGGTAAGGTGACTGACAACGACACCGAGAAGTTCTCGGAGTTGCGCGACACCAACGGCGAGAACTAAGCACCTCTTACCTCTCACTCACGGACGGAGCACGTAATGGCGGGCATTGATATTCCCCTTCTGTTATTTATCGGGTTCGTCATTCTCATGGTGCTCACGTTCATTGGTGGGCTGGTGCTCTTAGCGCTCTTGCCCGGGAAATCGAAGGCCGAGCGTCGGCGCGAGCGACAGCGCGCGCGACGCAGGGCCCTTTTCAACCTAGGGTCTGACACGCTGCTCGATTTCTACCGAAAGAAGGGGCCGCGTCTCTGATCCCAGTTGCGTGCTCAGCGGGCAGCAGCTTGATCATTTTCATGCGCTGCACCTGCGACCGTGTCCAAGGCCACGGATCTCGGTGCACGTTTCACCGCGGGCGGGGCGTATGATCTGTTTAGTTCAAAGCCGGGGTGGCTGGGTTCGTCGATAAGCGAATGCCCGCCCACGCTCCGGCTGCCCTGCCGCCGAGAATGTGAAGAAGGGGGTCGCTATGCCGCCGAAACTTCCTCTATCCCGCAATAAAGCCAAGGCGCAGACGAAGCAGGCCCATCGCCCCGTTCCGGTCCCGGTGGAACGTTCTGTCGATTTCTGCCGCGTGTTCGTCGAAGGCAAAGCTTTGCCGGGATCGATGCACTACACCGCAGCGATGGAGCGCGTGAAAGAAGCGGAAAACGGCTACGTGTGGCTGTCGTTGCACGAGCCGAGCGCCGACCAGATGGAGCGGGTCGCACAAGAATTCGGCATCCACGACCTCATCGTGGAGGATGCGGTTGCCGCGCACCAGCGTCCGAAGGTGGAGCGCTATGGCGAACAGCTTTTCTTCGTCATCCGTACTGTCACCTACCGGGACGACGAGGAAGTCTCGGACTTGCGCGAAATCATTTCGACCGGCGAGGTGCAGATGCTCGTCGGCGACGACTTCGTCATCACCATCCGCCATGACACGCAACTGCCGAACCTCACCCAAGAGCTGATCGAGGACCAGGAGATTTCATCGCTCGGTCCAGCCGCGGTCGCGTGGAAAGTCGCTGACCATATCGTGGAGAACTATATGAAGGTCACCACCTTCCTCTCCAGCGACGTCGACGAACTCGAGAACGAGGTCTTCACGCCGCGTCAGCTGATCAACATCGACAAGATCTACATGTACAAACGTGAGGTCTTGGAGATGCGCCACGCCACCGACCCGCTCGGCCCGGCATTGCGCTCCGGCCTGACCTTGAACAAGGACTTGCTGAGCAAACCGATTCGCTCGTACCTGCGCGATGTGCAGGACAACGCGATGATCGTCAGCGATAACGTCTCCGGCTTCGACGAGCGGCTTTCATCGCTTCTCGACGCCTCCGTGGCCAAGGTCTCCATGCAGCAGAACTCTGACATGCGCACGATCTCCGCTGTTGTCGGCATGGCGGCGCTGCCGACCATGATCGCCGGTGTCTACGGCATGAACTTCGAGTACATGCCCGAACTCGCATGGCGGTACGCCTACCCCGTCGTGCTTCTGGTGATGTTCGGTTCGATCCTGGGCATGTACTGGTGGTTCCGGAAGAACCACTGGCTCTAGGGGTGGCTTAAGCGTCCATCACCATTGTGCGGAGCGTGGACACGGCGACGAGTTTGCCGTCGCAACGCATTTCCGTTCGCCACAGTTGAGTGCGTCGGCCGACGTGCACCGGTGTCACTTCAGCCTCAATGACTTCGTCGGTGACGCTTCGGAGCAAATCGGTGCTGTTGTTCATACCCACGACTGGGCCGCCCGCTGCTACGAAGCCCGCGAACGAGCCCATCGTCTCGCCGATGGAGCAGAACACTCCCCCGTTGACCACTCCGGCCGGCTGGTGGTGCTTCGGCGCGGCTTTAACGGTGGCGACCATTTTCTCCGGGCCGAATTCGGTGAATGTCAGGCCGATGAATGAGTCGAATTCGGTGGCGGCGGAATTGAGCATGGCGAGTTCTTCTTCACCAAGCTGGCGGTTTTGCAGGTGTTTCAGATCATTGATGTGCATAGAAACTGACTTTAGCAACGAAACTAGTGCTTAAAGTCACACTTTTCGGAAGCTGATCTGAAAAATCCGGGCACGGGTTGGCTCCCCGGCTGATACTGCGTGCGTATGCTCAAGGACATGACTTCGAATGACTCTTCTTCCGCTAACGCTGCTTCCAACGGTGCCGATGCTGCCGGTCAGGCTCAGATCGGTGTGGTGGGCATGGCCGTAATGGGGTCGAATCTGGCCCGCAATTTCGCTTCCCGCGGCCACACCGTGGCTATTTTCAACCGCTCCCCTGAAAAGACCCGCGCGGTGATGGAGCAGTACGGCGACGAAGGCTCGTTCATTCCGTCCGAGACCATCGAGGACTTCGTGGCTTCCTTGGAGCGTCCGCGTAAGGCCGTGATCATGGTTCAGGCCGGCAAGGCTACTGATGCGGTGATCGACCAGCTGGTCGAAGCTATGGACGACGGTGACATTATCATCGACGGCGGCAACTCCCTGTTCACCGACACGATCCGCCGCGAGAAGGAAGTCGCCGCTAAGGGTCGCCACTTCGTCGGCGCGGGCATTTCCGGCGGCGAGGAAGGTGCACTTCGCGGCCCGTCGATCATGCCAGGTGGACCGAAGGAGTCCTGGGAAACACTCGGTCCCCTGCTCGAGGACATCTCCGCGAAGGTCGACGGCACCCCGTGCGTGACTCACATCGGCCCGGACGGTGCCGGACACTTCGTCAAGATGGTCCACAACGGTATCGAGTACGCCGACATGCAGGTCATCGGCGAGGCCTACCACCTGCTGCGCTACGCCGCTGGCATTGAACCGGCAGAGCTGGCGGAGATCTTCTCCGAGTGGAACCAGGGCGATCTCGACTCCTACCTGATCGAAATCACCGCTGAAGTTCTGCGCCAGGTCGACTCGAAGACTGGCAAGCCGTTCATCGACATCATTGTCGACGCCGCTGGCCAGAAGGGCACCGGTCGCTGGACAGTCAAGGAGGCACTGGATCTCGGCGTGCCCACCTCCGGCATCGGCGAAGCTGTTTTCGCCCGCGCATTGTCGTCGGCGCTCGCCCAGCGCGAGGCAGTCAAGCAAACCGGGCTGCCGTCTGGCGAGACGGCGACGTTGGAGTCCCTCGGTGTGGACAAGGCTCAGTTCGTCGAGGATGTCCGCCGTGCGCTCTACGCCTCCAAGCTCGTCGCCTACGCGCAGGGCTTCGACGAGATCAACGCTGGCTCCAAGGAGTACGGCTGGGGCCTTAAGCCGCAGGATCTGGCGACCATCTGGCGCGGCGGCTGCATTATCCGCGCGAAATTCCTGAACCGCATCACCGAGGCATACAACAACGATCCGGAGTTGCCGTCGCTGCTGCTCGACCCGTACTTCCGCGGCGAGCTGGAAAACGGCCTGATCGATTCCTGGCGCCGTGTGGTCATCACCGCAACGCAGCTGGGTCTGCCGATCCCGGTCTTCGCGTCGAGCCTGTCTTACTACGATTCGCTGCGCTCCGATCGCCTGCCTGCGGCATTGATTCAGGGCCAGCGCGATTTCTTCGGCGCACACACCTACAAGCGCGTCGATATGGAAGGCACCTTCCACACGACGTGGTCGGGCGAGCGCGAGGAAATCACCTACTAAACCGCACACGCCGCGGGGAGATCGGTAGACTCCCCTCGGTGCCTTCTTTTTCTGATTTAGGGTTGCCACAGCCCATCGTGAACATCCTGGACGGCCAGGGCATTACCGTACCTTTTCCCATTCAACAGGCTGCGATCCCTGCTGTGCTCGACGGTCGCGATGTTCTCGGTCGTGGCCCCACTGGCTCCGGCAAGACCTTCACTTTCGGGCTTCCGATGCTCGCGCTCCTCGCCGGCAAACCTTCTCGCCCGGGGCATCCGCGCGGACTGATTCTCGCGCCGACGCGTGAGCTCGCTGCACAGATCCGCCAGCGTCTCGACGAACCGGCAGCTGCCGTGAACCTCCGCGTCATCGAAGTCGTCGGCGGAGTGAACATCAACAACCACATTCGTTCCCTCGCCGCCCCCGTCGACGTTCTCGTGGCCACGCCCGGTCGCGCACAGGACCTCATCGACCAGGGGAAGCTCAGCTTCGACGCAGTCGAGATCACGGCTCTCGACGAAGCCGACCAAATGGCAGACATGGGGTTTTTGCCCCAAGTTCGCAAGCTTCTCGACGCCACGCCCGCTACCGGCCAGCGTCTGCTTTTCTCGGCGACGCTGGATGGCGACGTCGATAAGCTTGTGCGCCGTTACCTCGATGATCCCGTAACGCACTCGACTGCGCCCGCCGCTGCGGCCGTGGATTCAATGGAGCACTATCAGCTTCTTGTCGGCGACCGCGAGGCGCGCAATGCGATCGTTCCGCTTATCGCCGCGCGCGAAGGAAAGACCATCATGTTCATGCGCACGAAGCACGGCGTTGACCGGCAGGTGAAGAAGCTGCGGCGCGTCGGCATCAATGCGCAAGGTCTGCACGGCGACAAGGGCCAAGGAGCGCGCACTCGCGCCATCGAAGGCTTTGCCGACGGTTCCCTGCCCGTGCTCGTTGCCACTGATATCGCCGCACGCGGCATCGACATCAGCGATGTCTCCCTCGTCGTCCACATTGACCCACCTGCTGAACACAAGGCTTACCTGCACCGAGCCGGCCGTACCGCGCGCGCTGGCACCTCCGGAACCGTTGTCACCCTCGTGATGGACGAGCAGCGCAAAGACGTCGACCAGCTCCTGCGCAAAGCCGGCGTGGAAGCAAAGAAAGTCAAGGTTACCGCCGACTCTGCCGAGCTTGCTAAGATCACGGGAGCGCGTGAGCCCAACGGCGAACCGCTCCCCCCGCCGGGCCAGACCACGGCACCCTCGACCTCGCGCAATCGGCGCGGGCGGCAACAACGCAACGCTCACACTCAGAAAAACCGCAACGGCAACGGTGGGCGCCGCCGGAAAAGGAGTTCCAGGCGCAACGAGCCTTAAACACCCATGGACATATTGATCTCCATTCTCGCCCTGATCGGCTTCGTGCTGCTCACGGCATCCACCGGCCTTTTCGTCGCGATCGAATTCGCGATGACGGGCCTTGAACGCTCCACCATCGAGTCTCACGTCCAGGAAAAGGGCGACAAAACCGCGCGCGCTGTGCAGCGCGACCACGGCAATCTCTCGTTCGTGCTCTCCGGCGCGCAGCTCGGCATCACCATCACGACGCTGGCGACAGGTTTTCTCGCTGAGCCCGTCCTCGCGCGATTCTTTGGGCCGCTTCTTGAACTCGTCGGGTTGAGCGAATCAGCTGCGCGCCCCGTCGCCTTAATCCTCGCCCTCATCGTGGCCACGACGCTGTCGATGGTCTTCGGCGAACTCGTACCGAAGAACCTAGCGATCTCCAATCCTTTGCAGACCGCACGCTTCGTGGTTCCGCCGGTCAACGCGTTCAACACCGTGTGTGCGTGGTTCATCAAGGGCCTCAACGCGTCGGCGAACTGGTTTGTGCGCAAACTCGGTATTGAGCCTGCGGACGAATTGGCTTCTGCCCGTTCGGGCCCTGAGTTGGGCGCCATGGTGCGTAGTTCTGCTGAAGCCGGCGGTTTAGACGCTGCGACTGCGAAAATGCTCGACCGCTCGCTCCAATTCGGCGAGACTACGGCGGAAGAGGTCATGTCTCCGCGCTCTACGGTGAACTCTCTCGACGTCGAGGACACCGTCAGCGACCTGATCGCCCTGGCCATCGAGACCGGGCACTCCCGCTTCCCTGTCCGGCGCGGCGACCTCGACGACACCGTCGGGCTCGTGCACATCAAAGACGCTTTCTCGGTGCCTCGCGACGAGCGCGCTACGACCCTGCTCGGGTCTTTGGCGAAGCCGGTGTCTTTCGTGCCAGGCACTCTCGACGGCGATGCCGTGCTCAACCAGGTCCGTTCGGCAGGTTCGCAGATGGTTCTCGTCGCCGACGAATACGGCGGTACCCAAGGCCTTGTCACCATTGAGGATGTCGTCGAGGAGATTCTCGGCGAAGTCTACGACGAGCACGACGACCGCGAATCCGAGCGCGATTTCCACCGCTTCGGCTCTTCCTGGGAGGTCTCTGGTCTCGTCCGCCTCGATGAGCTCGCAGAACGCACCAGCTACCTCGCTCCTGACGGCCCGTACGAGACATTGGGTGGCCTGTTCATGTCGGCCCTTGGCCGTGTGCCCCAGGTTGGCGACACAGTGCTCCTGCCAGTTTCCGATAACGAAGTGCAGGACGATTTCGAGTCCGGTAACGCAGGTCGCTGGCTCGCGCGCGTCTCTGTGATGGAAGGCCGCCGACTGGATAAGGCGATTCTCACGCCTATCTCCGACGAGGATGCTGCGAGGTGGTCCGCATGAGCATTTGGGTAGCTGCACTTCTCATCATCGCGCTGCTTTTGGCCAACGCTTTCTTTGTTGCCATCGAATTCGCGCTGGTGTCTTCCCGCAAGGATCGCCTCGAGTCCATGCTCGCGCAGGGCAAAAAGGGCGCGCGCAGGGCGTTGACAGCGACCGAGAACCTGTCGATTTACCTGGCCGGCGCCCAGTTCGGCATCACCATCGCATCGTTGATCCTGGGTAAGGTCGCCGAACCGGCTATCGCGCACTTCCTCGAGTATCCGTTCACGGAGCTCGGTGTGCCGGAGAACTTGCTGCACCCGATCGCATTCGTGATCGCCCTGCTGATCATCACGGTTCTGCACATCATTTTCGGCGAGATGATCCCGAAGAATATCGCGATCGCCGGCCCCGAAACTCTCGCCGTGTGGCTGACCCCGATGATGGATGTGTGGGTAAAACTCACCCGCCCGTTGATCTATGCGCTCAATGAGCTCGCCCGGTTCACGCTCAAGCTTGTTGGCGTGGAGCAGCGCGATGAGCTTGATTCCACTGTGGACCAAGAGCAGCTGGCGAATATGATCCAAGAATCTCGCCAAGAGGGCTTGCTGGACGCCGAGGAGACGGCCCGGCTCGCCAACGCCTTGTCTACGGAGCACCGCAGCTTCAAGGAAGTGATGATCCCCATCGACCAGGTGGTGACCATCCCCCATTCCCGCGGCGGTATTCCTCTTTCCGCTTTGGAGAAGGCTGTCCAGGAAACGGGGTATTCCCGTTACCCGGTGGAAGGTTCCGCTGGTGCACTGGTCGGGTATATCCACGTCAAGGACGTTTTGGACCTCCTGGAATCCGATGCTGCGAACCCGGTGATTCCACAGAACCGTATCCGCAGGCTCAGCATCGTGGACGGTTCCGGCAGCTTGGACGATGCTCTCACCTCGATGCACCGCCGTTCCGCACACATGGCGCAGGTGCGCGATAACGGCGAGCTGGTCGGTGTGCTGGCGCTCGAGGACCTCATCGAGGAATACGTCGGCACCGTGTCCGACTGGACGCACGAGGACGATTGACCCAGGCTATGCAGCAGCTCACCCGCGCTCAGTGGACCGACCGCATGAAGCGGCACGAGCAGCGTGCGCGCGAATGGATCGATCCTCACCTGCAGCGTCGCTCGCGCGGGGAGAAGCACCCGATCTGGGACTTTCTGTTCGACTATTACTCCATTCGCCCGTCGCGCGTGTTGCGGTGGCATCCAGGGCTGGACGCAACGCTTATCGACGCCACCGATGCACCCCACACCCGCTGGCGCGATTACACGGTCAACCAGGACGGCACTGTCTGCGCTGATGTCGATAGTTTCCTTTCGCACCGCGGTAATGCGATGGACAAAGTGCTCACACTCCTGCGCGCCTCAGAAGATAACCGCGCCCAGTTCGACTGTTTCGGCCTGCACGAGTGGGCCATGGTCTACCGCCAAGAAAACCACCGGCACCCGCTCCCCTTGCGTCTGAGTCAGAGGGAGACCGACGCGGTCGTCGAAAAGCACGATATAAAGTGCACCCACTTCGACGCGTACCGTTTCTTCACTCCGCCCGCGAAGCCGTTGAATCTGACGGTCCTGAACAACACAACGCGTCCGGCCCACGAGCAAGCCGGCTGCCTCCACGTCGGCATGGACCTTTACAAGTGGGCGGCAAAAATGGAGCCACTTGTGCCCGGTGAGCTTCTCCTCGATTGCTTCGAGCTCGCCCGCGATATTCGTCTGCTCGATATGGAGGCCTCACCGTACGATTGCCGCGAACTCGGCTACGGCGTCGTGCCGATTGAGACCCCGGAGGGCAAAGCGGAGTACGTCGCCCGGCAGCGCGGTTTCACCGAACGTGCAAAACCCCTGCGACACCGCCTCGTCGCGATCCTTGAAGCGGTTCTTGAGGGCTAAACTGGCCGGGAAGATGTCTGCTCGAAAGGGGCCTGAGCCATGGGACGGCACTCCACCGGAAAGAATAACTACGCTCTGTCCAAGGAGGTCATAGCGCTCCTTGTGGCCATCGCCCTGGTGATCGCTGCCGTTGTGGCATGGCTGTTCCTCCGGGATAACGGCGAGAACTCTGCCGCCGACGAGCAGGCCGAATGCGTCTCCGGCGATCTCCGCCTCCCCGTTGCCACCGCGAGCAAATCCGTGGGAGAGCAGCTTATCGACGACTACGCCGCCTCCAACCCCGTCGTCCGCGATTATTGCGTGAAACCGGAATATGTCGATTCAATCGAGGAAGCCGCCGTTTATGTCGCACCAGTCTCCCCGGTGACCACCGAAGAACTCTCCGCTGCCGACCGCAGCTCCACCACTAACGACCCCGTCGCTGTCTACGCCTCGCCCGTCGGCACCGCCGCCGCTGAAGCCGCAGCGCCTGCTCTCGAGACTGTCCTCTTCCCCACCGGCGAACAGCCCGAAACGTCCGCTATCGTCGCACAAGCACTCGCCGAGAACGACGAAGCCGCTGCGAAGGCCCTCACCGAGCAGCGGGTCCAAGCCGTTACTTCCGCCGTCGGGGAAATCGATAAGGCTGTGGCCACTACCGAAGACGCCGCACCGGAAGGCTTCACCTTCACTGCTCTCGACGGCAAAGAGCTGGTCTACGCCGCATTCCCTCTGAACACCACCGATGCGGTCAACGAGGAAGAGACCCGCGCTGCTCAGGCGTTTTCCGACTACAGCGGCAAGATGTTCATCGATGCCCACGGCGAAGCCGACACCAATCCGGCAGACGTCAGCGAACCGGTCTGGTCCGCTGCAAATCCCCAGGGTGGAAAACGCATCACCGACCCGCAGGCCGTCGACGCTGACCAAGCCACTGACCAGGACGCTGACGACAGCGCTGCAGCCGGCTCCCCGGGCGAACCGAGCAAAACTCTCTTCCTGCTCGATACATCTGCCGGCATGAGCGAGTTCAACGACCCGGCTGCTGAGGTCATTGACGCTGTCGTCGGCGACATCACCGGCGCCGGTCACGAGGTCGCGCTGTGGAACTACTCCTCACCGCTCACCCCGGGCGTGACCAAGGGTTACCGTGGGAATGTCGCCTTCACCGGTGATGCGGATTCGGTCATCGGCACTGCCCATCGTTTCATCAACGACGGTCAGCCACAGACCCGCGAGGCCGTCGGCGCGGCTGTCGCTTATGCGGAAACGGAGGCGACCACCGACGCACCGGTCCGTATCGTCCTCATCACGTCGGGCTCCGCCGACGCCGCCGACGATTACGCCGTGCAAGCTCTCGACGAGGCCAAGGACAAGGGTGTATCGCTGTCCATCGTCCGAGTCGGCGACGGCGAGACCGACGATGCGCTTGCCGACGCCGCCGAGTTCACCACCGACGCCACCACCCCAGACGACCTCGACGCTGCGATCCGCTCTGCCGCTGGTCTGAAGTAGCCAAAGCAAAAGGGTGCGGCTCCCCCAACTACGGGGAAGCCGCACCCTTAGAAACTAAAGGGAGTACGTGAGGCTCTTAGGAGCTGCGACGACGACGGCGGTCAGCCAGCTCGTCGAGCGCGACAACGTTGTCGCCTTCGTCCTCAGTAGCGCCACCGATGCGCTCGGACGGGAAGGCGGAAATGGTGCCGGTGAGTTCCTTGACGATCTGCGGGACGGCGATGCCGAACACGCCCTGGCCACCGCCGAGGAGGTCGATGATCTCGTCGTTGCTGCGGCACTCGTAAACGGTGGTGCCGTCGGAGACGAGGGTGATCTCGGAGATCTCGTTGATACCGCGGTCACGCAGCTTGTCCACGGCAAGGCGGATATTCTGCAGCGAGATGCCGGTGTCGAGCAAACCCTTGACGATCTTCAGGACCAAGATGTCCTTGAAGGAGTACAGGCGCTGGGAACCCGAGCCTGTGGCGTTGCGGATGGACGGGCGAACCAGGTCAGTGCGCGCCCAGTAGTCGAGCTGGCGGTAGGTGATGCCGGCAACCTGGCAGGCAATCGGCACACGGTAGCCGACCTCGTCGGAGGGCCCAAGGTCGAAGAGGGTCTCCTGAACAGGTGCTCCGGCACCGTCGGCGGCGGTGACGTTATCGATCGTACTCACGTAATTACTCCCATGAAGTTTAGGAAAGAGCCTAATGGTTATTTAAAGGCAAGCATATGCTGCGGTCAAGAGCACGGCGTTCAACACGCCGAAGTTTCAACCTCAACTTTAACTATAGGGTTGGTCTTTCCCACTGTCACCTTGAGTATCACCAGTACTCCCAAACCCCAGATCTTTCTCCTCGACGCCCAATTCGCGCATGAGGTTTTCGAAGTCGAGGTCCGCCTGCTTATCACCGCTCGCAGAATTGCCGCGGCCAGCGTTGTCGCTTCCGCTGTCGCCTGCGAATTCCGACGTGAATTCGATGTCGAAATAGTCCGAGGCATCCTCCGCGCTCAACCACAACGAAGCCTGATTAAGGACGTCCTCTTCTACCTCGAGAGGAATATCGAGCATGAGGGAAAGCACGAGCGCGTCGGTCGGGCGGCAGTCGAATTCGGCGCCGTCTTCCATGGTGACCTGCGCCAAGTACACACCGTTGTAGTAGCTGGTCAGTTCAATCGCAGCGACGCCGGTGGTGGACTGCTCGATGACATCCACCAGCAGATTGTGGGTGTCGGGGCGAGCTGGTTCCCACTCCCCAATCCGGCCGAGCAACTGCGCGCCGCCAACGGGTGAGAGCCAGATCGGCAGGAAACGCCGACGTTCTTTCCACAGTAGGACCGCGCAGAGGAAATTCTCGGGGCCGACGGGAAACACCCCGCACAGAGAAACAGGAACAGTGCTCATGATTGGTTAATTCAGACCGCGGCGAAGCTCGTTCTTCACCAGCGCTGCGTGGAGCGAGACGACCAATGCCGTCATTTGCTGGCTGACCTCGCCGGCTTCTTGCTTGGCGGCAGCCCGACCCGACTTAGCGACGGGATCAGTGACCTGCTCGATCAAGTCTGCCTGACGGCTAGCGGACAGGCGGATGCGCTTCAGGTGACGAGAGTCCAGGCCGTAATCGGTCAACGAGACTGCGGTGGAAACAACGCGGACGTCGTCAAGCGTGAACATGCCTGACGCATCGGGAACGATCAGACCCGCGTCGATGCACTGGGCGACGACCTGCGGGTCGCATTCGGCCTGTTCAGCGATGTCGTCGTCGGTCAGGCGCGTGGCGGCCGGCGCAGCGAATTGCTCTGGGGCAATGAGCGGATCCGCAGTATTCTGGCGGTTCATCACCGCGGTGACCTTGCCGGAGTCCATGGCCTCGAGCTGTTCGCGGATCACCTTCAGCGGGAGATAATTATCGCGCTGCGTGATCAGGATGTAGCGGAGTCGCTCCACATCGGCCTCGGTGAAGCGACGGTACCCGGACTGGGTGCGCTCCGGGCTGATCAGGCCTTCGGACTCGAGGAAGCGGATTTTGGACACGGTGACATCCGGAAACTCCTCGCTGAGGCACTTGATCACCACGCCGATGGACATGGTCTTCGTGCCCGAGCGGGGTGCCTTGCTCGGCTTGGTCTTCCGGATTGCGCTCACAGTGTTCAATTCTGTCTAACTCTGATCAACAATGACTAGTTTCAATCAGTATTTCCCTGAAAAACTTTTGGAATGGGCCAGGCAAATGGCCCCAACTGCTTCTTAGTCCTCGTCGGCGAGGAACACGAGGCGGAATTTGCCGATCTGGATCTCGTCGCCGGTAGAAAGCGTCTGAGAGTTGCGCGGCTCGCGGTTGACGTAGGTGCCGTTGAGGGATCCCACATCGACGACCTCGAACTCGCCGTCATTGCGGCGGAATTCAGCGTGGCGACGGGAGACAGTGACATCGTCGAGGAAGATGTCTGCCTCAGGGTGGCGGCCAGCGGTGGTGATGTCGCGGTCCAGCAGGAAGCGTGCGCCTGCGTTCGGGCCACGCTTGACCACGAGGAGTGCTGCATCTGCAGGCAGGCCATCGGCACCACCGACGTGGTCAGAGGCGGTGCTAGCTCCCGTCTCCATCTCTTTCAGAAGATCCGCACGGAAGACAGAGGTGGTTTCTACCTGTGCCTCCGGTGTACCGGTGTTCTCGCTCATCTCTTCTCCTGACGCTTTCGACGGATACAAGTTCAATTTAAGTCCACGATCATCATACTGACAACTGCCCCCAGCGCGCGGTCGGGACGCGTTTAGACGGGCCACACCATGGTCAACCACGACCGCAGAATCAGCGGAAAATGCTGGCTATCCCGGATATTACGGAGTTTCCTCCGCCGGCGAGCGGGTTGTCGGAGACCATGTAGGTCCACGTCGCGTTCGGGCGCTTCCATCCGGCGTCGGCGAGGTGAGCGCCGGCGTCGTCGATAAGCACTGCGTCGAATGTGTCCACAGCGCGCTCGACGGCACGGTTGGCCAGCTCCTTGAATTCGCGGACGGCGATGCGGTGGAACTCGGTGATCGGCGTCTCGCGCGCGATGGCGCGGAGGTGGATCGATTCGCGCACGTCGTCCATGAGCGCGAGGTGTTCGGACCATTCGTCGTCGAGGTGGAACAGCATGATCTCGCGGGCTGCTTGTTCGAGAACACCCCGGTCGATCCCCTGCCCTTCCATTTCCGCAGCGCGCGCGGGGTTGCGTTCGGCGAGCTCGCGCCAGGCTTGATCGGTATCCAGCAGCGACGCACGACGCTTATCGACGATCTCTCTGTGGTCCGCCAACAACTGGTTGTACTTCCAGGTCTGCGCGTGGATCTCCAGCAGCTGGCCCTCGGTGACGCGCTGGCAGTGCTCGATGAAGTCCTGGACGCGCTTCGATTGGATGAGGCCGTTCTCGTCGGGCTGGGCGCTGACGCGCTCGTCGGCGCCGCCGGCAGTGACGATGTCGTCTTCGAGGGAGACGAAGAAGACGCTGAGTCCCGGATCGCCCTGGCGGCCAGCGCGGCCGCGGAGCTGGTTATCCAGTCGCGCAGTGCGGTGGCGAGCAGTGCCGATGACGGCGAGCCCACCGAGCGCGACGACGGCGTCGCGGTCGGATTCGTCGGCACCGCCGAGGCGGATATCGGTACCGCGTCCCGCCATCTGCGTGGACACAGTCACACGGTCCAGATCGCCCGCTTCGGCGACGATGCGCGCCTCTTCCGCGTCGTTTTTGGCGTTGAGGACATTCACTGTGACACCGCGCTTTTCCAGCGCTTCAGCGAGTGCCTCGGATTCTGCGACATCGTGCGTGCCGACGAGGACCGGCTGGCCCGTGGAGTTAATGTGCGCGATCTCGTCGACGATCGCCGCGAATTTCTCGTCCATCGTGGCGTAAATACGGTCGGCTTCGTCGAAGCGGCGCAGCTCCTTAGCTCGGTCGATGACGGAAACGTGGAGATCGTAGAACTGACGAAGCTGATCCGTCGCCTCCACCGCGGTACCGGTCATGCCGCACACCAGCGGGTAACGACGCATGAGCGCCTGCAGGGTTATCTGGTCGAGAATGCGTCCGCCTTCGGAAACATCCAGCCCTTCCTTGGACTCGACTGCCGCCTGCAGCCCGTCAGGCCAGCGTTGGAGCTCGGCGACGCGACCGCGGGAAGCATCCACGAGGTCGATCTTGCCGTCTTTGACGATGTAGTGAACATCCCGGATCAGCAGCGCCTTGGCGTGGAGAGCGAGGTTCACGCGGACCAGAATGGTGCCGATATTCTCGTCTGAATACAGCGAGTCGATACCCAGAGCACGTTCCACTTTGGACGCACCGTCGTCGGTGAGGAAGACATTCCTGCGGTCCGAATCAATGGTGTAGTCCTTGCCTTCTACAAGGTGCGACACCGCCTCGGTGATCTGTCCGGTGGCCTGCTCCCCCGGTTTGGAGCCGGCGAGGACGAGGGGCACCAAGGCTTCGTCGACAAGCACACTGTCCGCTTCGTCGACGAGCGCGACATCCGCTGCGACCTGGACTGTCTGGTCGCGGTGCGTGATCTGGTTGTCGCGCAGGTGGTCGAAACCGATCTCAGTGACGGGCGCGTAGACGATATCGCTGCGGTAAGCGCGCACGCGGTCGTCGCGCGATGTTGCTTCCGTGACTGAGGCGACCGAGAGACCGAAGAACTCGACGAGCGGACGCATCCAGTCCGCATCGCGTGCCGCGAGGTAGTCGTTGACCGTGATGAGGTGCACACGCTTGCCGGTGAGCGCGAATCCCGTCGCAGCCATCGCACCGACGAGCGTCTTGCCCTCGCCCGTGGCCATCTGGATCACGTCGCCTTCGAGCAAACGCAGCACCGCCTGGTTTTGCACCTCGAACGGCGTCATGCCGAGCGTGCGTGCCGACGCCACCGTCAACACCGCCAGAAACTCCGGCTTCTTCTTGATCTGGCCGTCAGCGACCGTCTCGCGGACCGCTTCGACCAACTCCGCATCGCTGCGCTGCTCATAGTCGGCGATGAGACCGTGCGCTTGCGACACGATCCCCTTCGACTTCTTGTCGTTGCGCTCCGATGAGGAGCCCATCGCCTTCCAGAACCAGTCAAACTTGCCCATGGGGCAACTTTACGTGACCAGCCGATTACATCAATCACTCGGCCGTGCGGTAATCTATCCGACGTTCCGCGTACGGCGTGCCCATGCATGCCCCGCACGATGAACAACGGGCTGTGGCGCAGTTTGGTAGCGCACTACACTGGGGGTGTAGGGGTCGCAGGTTCAAATCCTGTCAGCCCGACAAGCAGCAGGTCAGAGGCTATTCTCGGTTTAGTTTCTGGCCTGTTTTTGTGTATCTCCCCTAGTCAGGGCATGTTTTTAACAGATGTTGCATGCGAAGCCGATTTTGTGCCTGCATTGGCTTTCATGAGGGAGAATTTGGACGTTTATGGCGCGAAATTCTTGGGGCTCAGTACGAACAATGAAGACCGGTAGAGTCCAAGCCCATTACACCGCACCGGACGGAAACAGGTACAAAACAGACTCCACCTTTCAAAAGCAGTTAGCTGCTTACGTATGGCTTGCCAGCGCAAGAAAACAGATCAACCTTGGAACCCGCTTGAGGACATGGCGCAATTGGTAGCGCATCTGTTTTGCAAGCAGAGGGTTAGGTGTTCGAGCCCCCTTACCTCCACTCGAGAAGCTAGTGAGACACTTTGCGCTAGCTTCTGCACGTCCCTGGTCTTCGAAGCCTTAGCTCTTGGCTCGGTAGGTCGCGATGATTACACCTGTCGTGGTGATAGTGGGCTCTCCAACAAGCTCCAGATCCTCCGAAACCGCTCCGTCAGGAAATTGCCGCCACCCCTTGCCGAGCACAAGTGGATGAATCATCAACTGGTATTCATCGATAACTCCGGGCTTAGCCCGCAGCGACTGGATCAGTTTGTTGCTCCCCATGATGAGCAAATCTGGCCCGTCTTGCTGCTTAAGTTCCTCCACGGCCTCGATCACATCGCCCTTAAGCAGAGTCGAATTCTCCCAGATCAACGGCTCTTCAGCGGTGGTAGAAGCGACATACTTGGGTGTGTTATCAAGCACCTCAGTGAAGGGATTCCCAGTTTGCCCGTGCCACGCGTAGTGGAAGTCTTCATAGGTGCGTCGACCAAATAGGAGTTCGGCCCCACTGGCCATCCCCGCCCCCATGGCCGCTCCCTTCACGTCATCGTTGTAGTCTTGCGCCCATCCGCCTCGATCGAAGCCGTTCCGTTCATCTTCGTCGGGCCGTCCAGGGGCTTGCATTACGCCGTCCAAGCTAACGTTGTTAAGCACGATTACTTTGCGCATATTTTCCCTCCTGAAATCATGATTCGAGAATACAGGAGGCCGGCCACTCCTCAAGAGAGCGGACGGCTCGTAACCAGAACTAGCTATCGAGTCTTGCTGGTGAAACCGAGATAGTGCCGTCGAGACGATGAACAACTTCGAGTACTGTCACTTGCGAGTTCTGCGAGTCCAAGCAACGGTGACTACACCAGTGCCGATGTGAATGAGAGCCACGGTGGCGTTTTGAACGATGTTCGCACCTGTGCTTGGCACGTCACCGCTGTCCTTTTCAGCGTGAGCAGGAGCGTCAGAGGACTGACCATCGGAGGGTTCGTCACCAGGTGTTTCCGACCGGTCAGCGTCTGAACCGTCTTTGTCGTCATCCTGGGAATCCCCATTATCGGTGGGGCGCGGTTGCGTTTCCGCGCCACAGTCGATCTCCGTTCTTAGCTGATCAGGTGAGACTGAGGTTCCAAAGTCGGTAGCGATGACGACAGAGAACTCTTGCTCTCCTGTGCGAGTGCCCCAGACCTCGTTCTTCTTGAGCGACACCTGAGCTTGTCCGGGTAGTTGAACACCACTCTCGAACCATCAGTTCCGGCAGCAGGTTCAAAACCTGTCAGCCCGACCATTTTCTCCCGCACTGGAAATCGTGGCGCACGGTTCTGCTAGTGCGGGTTTTCGCTTTTTCAAGCGCCCATGTTTCGAGAACTTCTTTTCGTTCTCGCCCTGTCTCCGACCGATTCGTGATCAGATTCTCAGCGGCCCGAACAGCTGGTGCATCGCACCTTTTCTGTTCGGTTCGTTCATCGCCCGGTACCCTCGCGGGGATCTCCAAAACGGTCTGCCCCGGACGTTGACGACTCGGCCCCGTTTTCGTCTCCACGGAGCGTCATCGTTCGTTCTGTTGTGGTACGTGCACAACATGGCCAGGTTGTTCATGTTGGTTTGTCCGCCCCGCGACCACGGCGTTATGTGGTGCACTTCGCAGTGGTCGGCACCATGCCGGCAATCGGGCACGACACACACCGGCGACACCGCACTCGCAAGCATGCGTTGCTTGTCATTGGCGAATCTTTGGGCACGGTAGGCGTTGACGGGGCCAGCGTGGGCGTCGAAAAGCCCGACGTTCAGCTCCTCGCCGTGGACCCTTTGCAGATATTCGGCGCCGCTCATCGTGGTTCCGTTCGTGAGCGTGAGGACCACGTCATCGCCCTTACCCTCGATAATGTCGACATAGTCCGGCAGCGGGATCAACACGAACGGGCGTGGTGCCTCGCGAGCGACTCCCCCGCCCTTGTACAGCAGATCGATCAACGCGTCATACATCTGCGGGCTTGCAGGTCTCTGCGCGGTGACCTTCTTCCGCAACGCGGTTTCCAGTGCCGCTATGTCGTGCTCGTCACCCACTACCGAAAGTCGCATCTTTCCTTGCTTCGACTTGGAGATCCGCACGGCATTCTTCGGTACCGGTTCTTCCTTAGCCGGGACGATCTCTTTCGTCCTGCGCTCAAGAGTGTCGTATTGCCCGCGGACACCCAGCAATTCGAACCGCAACGCCCATTTTTCGCCATCGTCATCGATATGATTCAGCTTTTTCTCGATCAAGTGGAGCTGATCCGCGGTGAATCCCGCCGCGCGTGCGCACTCCACTGCCTTCCGCTGTTTCGCGGTCCACTTCGTTTTACCGAAGTAGACGTCGTTGACTTTCCCCCACTTCCTGACCATCGCCGGATCCAGGCCAGCATCAAGAGCTTTCTGACGGTCGAACCCCGCCAGAAAGTCCATCGGGCTCGCTAGCCCACTCAGCACCGAATCAAATGAAGTCACGCAACAAACGCTAAACCCATCGCGCAGCACTGCCAACCAGGTAGTTTCCAACCTGTGGAGAACGCGAAATTATCCACAGGGCGATTGGTGGGGTTGTTCGTCGATAAGCGAAAAAGCAACCCGTAACGAGGGAAAACAGATGATCTGAGAGTGGTTCCAAAACCTCGAAATTTTTTCGCGTGTGCGGAAGGGCGACGCGTACTTAGTCGCCCAAAAGGGCGGAGTATGATTAGAGGTGAAAACCCCCTTTATGAGGAAGGATCCGGTCATGGTCACCCGGCCGCAGCAAGGCGCGAGAGTGAACAAGGTGCGCTATGTCGCACCCGATGTGGCCCGAGGGCTGGCGCTGCTCGGCATCGTGATCGCGAATGTGCCGACGAATTGGCTGGCGACGCAGGACGCAGCGCATTCGGGCTTCTTCGGCGGCACTGGGCCTGATCCGGGCATGCTCGACAAGGTGCTGATCGTCTTCCAGGCGATGTTCGTCCACGTGCGCGGATTGTCGATGTTCTCGGTGCTGCTCGGAGTGGGCATCGGCATGATCCTGGGAAGTTTGTGGCGGCGCGGATTCACCAACCGGGCGGCGAAGATGATGATCGCCAAACGCTACTTCTTCTTGTTCTGCTTCGGCTTAGTCCACCTGCTCTTCTTTTTCCCGGGAGACATTCTCACGGCGTATGGCATCTGCGGCATGATCATGGCGCTGTTCATCGGATTCAGCGATAGAACGTTGCGGATCATCGCTGGAGTCATGCTCGGCGCGTGGTGCGTGTGGTGCGTTCTCGGTGCGATGATGATCGTCTTCGACGGCCCCGGTGCCCCGACGATCTCAATGGATATGTTCTATAGCCAGGCCAGCGCTACCTATGTGGATCAGATGCGTCGGGCGCTTGGCATTTTGAAAGAAATGGTGGTGCCCACCATCTTCATCTTCCCGATGATTCTCATTGGCTTCGTGTGGGGACGAGAACGGGTGATGGAGGACGTCGATAGGTACGCGAAGCGGTTGTGGGCCTGGGTGGTCGTGACCGTCCTGGTCGTTGTTTTCGTCGGCATTCCGTTCGGCCTGTCGTCGGTGGGTGTCCTCCCCTACGAGTGGGAGCCCGGTTTCGGGATTCTCAACCAGGCTTTCGGCCGACTGACCGGTCCGGGCATCCTCGCCGCGGTCATGCTGGTGATGCGCCCAATCCAGCGCCGTATCGCGCAAGGTGAAGCGATTCCGGGGTGGCTCAGCGCTTTCAATGCCTTGGGCAAACGCTCGATGACGGGCTACCTCGGGCAGACCATCATCTTGTTCCCCCTCACGGCGATTTTCTTGCTCGGTATCGGGCACGGCTGGCCCATTGCAGCCCAGATGGTGCTCGCCACGGCTGTGTGGCTAGTGACTCTGCTGGTCGCCTGGGTGATGGAGCGTCGAGGCATGCCGGGGCCGTTCGAGAAGCTCCACCGGACCTTGTCGTACGGCAAGAACGGGCTCCCGCAGCACTATGAGCTCACGCCAAAAGAACGCGAGCGCGCGCCGGAGAAGCTCAAGGTCGGCTACAAGCAGAAGATCAACGGCACTTGGCAGCTGGCACTTCCCTAGCCCAAGGTGTCGCGGTAGGAGATACCGAAGAAGTCGAGGATCTGGCGGCTGGCTAGGTCGTCGGTGGTGTTGTCACCCGGGCCCTTATCGCCGTCAGCGCCCGGCCAGATGTGCGTGCTGCCGTCGAGTCGGTAATGGCGTAGCTCGGCGTCGCAGCGGTTCCAGATGAATTCTTCGCCGGGGCGGGAGAATTCCTCGGTCGCCGGCTCAGGGGCGCAGTGGTTGCGCTCGGCGGCTTCTTCCATGACCTCCATGACTGGTTTGTAGTCGGCATCGTGGCGGACCCCGCCGTCGTATTTGATGGTGTTGTCCTTGGTGCCGTGGAAGTCGATCTGCTTGGTAGGAATCGGCGCGCAGCCGTCGAAGACGGTGTTGTAGTAGGCGGCCGAAACAGTGGCGATCCCCGTGAGCTGGTGTGCGCGCTTACAGGCGGTGTAGGCGGCGAATCCCCCGCCGTTGGAGTGCCCGGCGGCAAAAACACGCGAGGGGTTGATCGGGTATTTGTCGATCATTTCTTCGCGCACGGCGTCGAAAAAGTCGAGGTCTTCCTGCCCAGTGGTGACAGCATACGGCGCAGGCGCCCACGCGGTATTGGCGCCCTGCATGTACACCACGACGGCATTGGCTTTATTGAATTCGGTGATCTTGCGCATGGAGTCGTCGGTCATTTTGTAGCCGTGGAAGACGAAGAGCAGCGGCAGGTTTTCGCGGTCTTCAACCTCGGGCGGCGTCGTCACCATGTACTCGCGTTCGCGGTCGCCCACTTTAATTGTCTGAGCGAAGGTGCTGGGGTCGCCGGTGAAATCTCCTTCGGCCTCGGCGATTTCTTCGCGCACTTCGTTGGTGGCGTCGTTGACTTGGAGGTCTTCTTCATTTTCTCCACACGCGCCGAGACCAGCGATCGACAGTAGCGCAACTGCGAGCGCGGCAGCTGGGCGAATGCGACGTTTCACAGGAATGCGAGTCATCTTTCGATCGAGGAGTTTAAAGTGGCGGGGTTTTGGGACCCGCACGCGAACCTACGCCATCGTATTAGCGGAATGTGTTTTTCGCGTGGCGCGCCCGAAGGGTTCACACTGAATTCATCGACTGCGAGCAGGTAGATTTCTTCCCATGAGCACGCACCCGGAGCCACGGCATTTCACACCGAGCGGCAAGGAAGCGCCCGGTTTCGCGGACGCCGCGGCGCGTGAGTTCACCGCTGGTGCTTTCGCTTCCGGCTCGGATGATTATGACGATGTGCGTCCGACGTATCCAGCAGACGTCGCGGCCCTCGTCAGCAACGCACGCACGCTTATCGACGTCGGCGCCGGCACCGGCAAGCTCACCTCCACATTGCTCTCGCCCGGGCGGAAAGTGTGGGCGCTCGACCCGTCTCACAGCATGTTGGATGTTCTGCGGACTCGCTATCCCGCAGTACCGGTCTGGCGAGCGACGGCGGAGGCCACCGGATTGGCGGATGATTCCGTCGACGCTTATGTCAGTGCGCAGACATGGCACTGGGTGGACACGAAACAAGCGAGCGCGGAAGCCGACCGGGTCGTCGCCCGCGGCGGGGCGCTCATGCTGTGTTGGAATACTCTCGACGTCTCCCACCCGTGGGTTCTTCGTCTCTCACGCATCAGCCACTCGGGGGACGTGCACCGGGAGGGTTTCTACCCCACGGTCCACGCACCATGGCAGCTTATCGACGAGCTCCGCATGCGCTGGTTCCAACCCGTCCCCCCCGAGCACCTCTTCGCGCTGGCTCGGACTCGTTCATATTGGCTGAGGGCGAACGAGAAAACTCGAGCTAAAGTCGCCGATAATCTGCGCTGGTATCTCTACGAGCGGCTCGGTTTCGATCAGGGACAGCCGATCCCGCTTCCCTACCGCACTGATGCTTTCTACTATCGGCGGGCTGGCGAGCATTAATCGAGCATGTCGATCCCGAAGAAGCCAAGTATTTCTTCGGTGACATCGATGCTGTACCCGCGTGCCCACACTCCCGCGGGCCATTCGTGGCTCATGCCTTCGACTGGAATGTGCACGGCGCGGGCATGATCGCCATTGCGGCGCTCAAAAGCGTCGGTGACTGCTGTGGCTGCACGAATCAACCCGAGAGAACCCCGGTCCTGCCCGCTGTACGGGACGATATCGTCCCAGGTGCCATGAATATTCAGGTAATCGATGGGTTCCCCGGCTGCGATCTCATCAAGGTCTGTGCGGATGGCCCCAGCGACTGTGGCGACACCGGCGTATTTCTCTGGTGCGCTCACCGCCAAAGCGGTGACGAAGCCGCCACCATTGGAAAAGCCTGCGAGATAGATCCGGTTATGGTCGATGGGATAGGTGGCGGTGAGGTCGGTGGTGATGGCGTCGATAAGCGCTATGTCTTCTTCGAGCGTTGTCACGGCGTATGGCGCGGGACTCCATGCGAGCCCCTGGCCAGTAGGTGCGGCGACGATGGCGTTCGCGGCGCCGAGATTCGTGCCGATGAGAAAGTCGAGGCCGTTGTCGCCTTTGCCGTGGATCGCGAGCACGACCGGTAAGGGCTCGTCGATCGCGACAGGCACGGAGCACTGATACGAGCGCTCGAGTCCGTTGACCGTGATTGTGCGGGCGATCCGGCGGCTGGCGGCCATCTAGCGCCTCCGCGGGTTGCGCTCGCGCACGCGGACAGCGAAGCGGACCGGGGTGCCGTGGTAGCCGAACTGCTCGCGGAATTTGCGCTCCAGGTAGCGGCGGTAACCGCCGTCGAGGAAGCCCGTGGTGAACAGAACGATTGTGGGCGGACGGGTGCTCACCATCGTGGCGAAGAGGACCTTCGGCAGACGGTTATTCTTCATCGGCGGCGGGTTCGCAGCGATCGCCTCGCGCATCCAGTTGTTCAGCTGGCCAGTGGAGATGCGCTTGTCCCAGTTCTCCAGGGCGGTGATCATCTCTTTTTCGAGGCGGTGCAGGCCGCGGCCGGTCTCGGCGGAGATATTGATCTTGGACACCCACGGCAGCTGGTTGAGCTGCAAGTCGAATTCCCGATCAAAATAGTAGCGCCGGTCCTCATCCATGAGGTCCCATTTGTTGAAGGCAATGACCATCGCTTTGCCCGCTTCGAGCACCATGGAGATGACGCGCTGGTCTTGCTCGGTGATCTCCTGGGAGGCGTCGATAAGCACAACGCACACTTCCGCGGCGTCGATCGTGCCGCGCGTGCGCAGCGATGCGTAGTACTCGTGCCCCGTCGCGTTTTTGACCTTCTTGCGCAGGCCTGCGGTGTCGATGAAGCGCCACAGTCGCTCGTCGAGCTGGATCAACTCATCGACCGGGTCGACGGTAGTGCCCGCGACATTATCGACGACCGCGCGCTTCGACTTGGAGAGCTTGTTCAGCAAGCTCGACTTGCCCACATTCGGCTTGCCGACGAGCGCGACACGCCGCGGCCCCTCCGTGATCGAACTGGCTGATTTCGGCGTTTCGGGGAAGACCTTCACGATCTCGTCGAGCACATCGGCACCGCCACGGCCGTGAAGCGCGGAAACCGGCCACGGGTCCCCCAAGCCGAGCGAGTAGAACTCGGCGACATCGCCCCACTGGGACTCGGATTCGAATTTATTGGCCACGAGGAGAATGGGGACGTCGGAACGCTGGAGGTTGCGTGCCATGAACGCGTCTGAATCGGTGACGCCGACGTGCGCGTCGACGACCATGACGATGACATCGGCATCCTCCATGGCTGCCTCCGACTGGTGGGCGATAGACGCGTGAATGCCTTTCGCATCCGGATCCCAGCCGCCGGTGTCCTGCACCCAGAAGCGCTGTCCATTCCAATCGGCGAGGTAGCTCACACGGTCGCGGGTCACGCCGGGGTGGTCCTCGACAACAGCTTCACGACGCCCCAAGAAACGGTTCACCAGAGTGGACTTGCCGACATTCGGGCGACCGACGATCGCGACCGTCGGCAACGCTTCCTCGATGTGGCCGTCGGGGTTGATGCCGAAGGCCTGGCCGATTTCTTCCCACTCTTCATCGGTGTATTCGTTATCGCCTTCTTCGCCTTCTTCGTCGTCGCCGAATTCCGCGGGACCGAATTCTGACTCGTCGAATTCCTCGAGTTCGCCTTCGAAAGCCTCCTCGTACGCCTCATACTCGGAGACGACCTCACCGTCGTAATCGGCGGGATTGAAGTGGGTGTACTCGAATTCGGTCTCGCGCTCCTCGCGCGGTCGATTCTGCTCGCTCATCGCGCGCTCCTTTCAATGAGCGAGATCAGTGCCCCGATGACCTCGTCCTTATCCATGTCGGAGGTGTCGATGATCTCCGCGTCATCCGCCGGACGCAGCGGGCTCGTTGCGCGGGAAGAATCGAGCTCATCGCGGCGGACGACATCAGCCAGAACAGTGTCGTAGTCGACTTCGCGTCCCGCAGCAATGTCCTGGTTGTAGCGGCGCGTGGCACGTACTTCAGGGGAGGCGGTGAGGAAAGCTTTCGCTGGGGCGTCGATAAGCACCACCGTGCCGATATCGCGGCCTTCGACGATCGCGCGGTGCGCTTCGCGTGCGAGCTTGCGCTGCAGCTCCACGAGGTTCGTGCGCACGTCGGGAATGGCGGAGACCGCCGAGACATTCTGCGTGACCTCGCGGCCGCGGATCTCGCCCGCGACATTCTCCCCGTCGAGAATGACCTCGGTGGAATCCGGATCATCGGAGATCTCTAACGGAAGGTCGCGTGTGGCGGCGACGACGGCAGCGGTATCCGCCGGGTCAATGCCCGCGCGCAGCACAGCGAGCGTGGCCACACGGTACATTGCGCCAGTGTCGACGTATTTCGCGTCGAGCTGCTTGGCCAAAGCACGGCACGTCGTCGACTTGCCGGTGCCGGATGGCCCGTCGACCGCGAGGATCAGTCCGCCGTCAGGCATATTCACAAGCTTCGCGCTCATTACATATCCACCGCCTTGTAGAGAGCCGTCAGCTCCGAGTCGTTGAGTGCACGCATCGCTCCCGGTTTCAGCTCGCCGAGCTGGACCGTGTGGATCTTCGTCCGCACGAGACGCTGGACCGGGAAGCCCGCTGCTTTGAGCATCCGGCGGACCACGTGCTTGCGGCCTTCGTGGATCTCTAGGCGCACCAACGACTGACCCTGGTAGGTATCCACAATCTGGGCGTAGTCGGCCTTGGCGATGCCGTCGTCAAGCTCTACGCCCTTCTTGAGCTCGCGGACTAGCGGGGGTTTTGCCTCGCCGAGAACAGTGGCGAGGTAGGTCTTGGACACCTCGTACTTCGGGTGCATGAGGCGGTTAGCCAACTCGCCGTCGTTGGTGAGCAGCAACAGACCTTCCGTATCGGCGTCCAGGCGGCCGACGTGGAACAGGCGCTGACCCGACACGATACGGTCTGCGACGAGATCGCCAACGCAAGGACGGCCGAGGTCGTCCTCCATCGTGGTGTGCATGCCGCGCGGCTTGTTCAGTGCGAAGTATTGGTGCTCTTCGTTGACGTTCACGCGCACGCCGTCGACGCGGATGATGTCCACGTTCGGGTCCACGCGCACGCCCTGTTTGCGGATGATCTTGCCGTTGACCTCAATGCGGCCCTCGTCGATCATCACCTCGGAGTGGCGGCGCGATGCCACGCCCGCTTGGGCGAGGACCTTTTGCAGACGGATACCCTCGCTTGTTTTGCGCTTCGGGGTGCTGCTGGGAGCGTCATCGCCGTCGTCGATCGCTTTGCCAAGCGGCGCGACGGGGTCTTCGCGCTCGTCCCACCAGTTATCGGCGAGCGGGTGCGGTTCCTGGCTCTGGTCAGCGTTCTTCGCGGCGTTTTCACGCCTCTTGCTCAAGCTGACATTCTGGTGCTTAGCGGGCTTGGCGTTGGAGAGAAAGAACTTCTCGTCCTTGCTGTTGTCCGGTGTGCCTTCTCGGCGAGCGGGTGGGGTCATGGCTCCCCAAACTACCAGGCCTCTTCGATGGAATCGACTTCCGGAAGAAGCGGCGCCAAGTCGGGCAAGCGGTCGAGCGAATCGATGCCGAGCTGCTCGAGAAACAGTTCGGTAGTGACGTAGCGGTGCGCGCCCGTCGCCTCGTCCGGGTCGACTTCAGCGATGAGTCCGCGGAGAGTCAGTGTTCGGATCACCCCGTCGACGTTGACGCCGCGCACTGCAGCGACCTGCGCGCGGGTGACTGGCTGGCGGTAGGCCACCACGGCGAGTGTTTCCATCGCCGCGCGTGACAGCTTCGTGTGCGCGCCGTCGACGAGAAATGCCTCGACAGCGTCGGCATTCTCCGTCCGCGTGTAAAGGCGCCAGCCTTCTGATGTCTCGCGCACGTCCATGCCTGAACCGCGTTGTTCGAGTTCGTCTGCCCACTGAGTGAGGCACGCCGTGACGTCTGACTCCGCGGCACCTAACGCGCCGGCGATATCCGCGGCGAGCGCGGGAGTGTCAATGACGAGCAGGATCGACTCGACCTGAGAGCGCAACTGACTCACCATCGGCATGGATCCGGATTCAGTCATGATGAAAGCCGTCCTTCCCTACTCCCAGTTCGCGGCGGCGACCACAGCCGGATCGACGTCCTTGCCTGTCCAGGAAATATCGAGCTGCCCCAATGCTTCTTCTTGCTGCGCATCAATAGCGTGCGCTTTGTAGAGTTCCAGCACCGCGAGGAAACGCCCGACCACTTCCATCGAACGCGTGCAATCACGCGTGAGAGCAGTGAACGTCAGCCAGTGCTGCGGCCCAGCGAGCTTGAGCGTGTCCAACAGCTTTCCCGCCTGCTCCGGCACGGAGACCGGCTGGATGTGAAGGTGATCGACTCGGACTTCCTCCGGCGGCTTCGGACGGAACACCGATGCCGCGAGTTCGGCGAAAGAACCAGGCGTGTGCCCCAGCGCGACGGGCGGGAGCACATCAGAGAAGGCCTCTTCCATGCCTACGGCACGCGGATAACGCCGGCGAGCACTCGCCTGCCAACGTTCGAACTGGTCCGCCACTTGCTGGTAGGCGCGGTACTGCAAAAGGCGCGCGAAAAGCAGGTCGCGCGACGACAGGAACTCGAGGTCCTCCTCCTCGTCGTCTCCGTTGCGCGGAAGCAGCCGCTGTGCTTTCAAATTGAGCAGCGTCGCCGCGGTGACGAGGAACTCAGTGATCTCGTCCAGCTCGGCGGTCTCACCCAATTGCTTGACGTAGGCGATGAACTCATCGGTCACTTCCGCCAACGCCACCTCGGTGACATCGAGCTTGTGGGAGCTGATCAAATTCAGCAAGAGATCGTACGGCCCCTCGAAATTATTCAGCACGAGGGTGAACCCGGTGATCTCCGGCTGATACCCCTCGCCCGCAAAGGCGGGGTCGCGCGGATCGATCTTTTCAGCTGTCGTCATACGGTCAGGAGGTGCGCTCGATGACTTCAAGGGCGAGGTTGCGGTACTGTTCCGCGCCGGGCGAATTCGGAGCCCAGGTGATGATGGGCTCGCCGGCCACGGACGTTTCCGGGAAGCGAACCGTGCGGGTGATCACCGTGTCGAAGACCCGGTCGCCGAAGACTTCCACGACGCGGTCCATCACCTCGCGGGCGTGAGTGGTGCGGCGATCGAACATGGTCACCAGAATTCCGACGATGTCCAGGTCGAAATTGATGCGATCGCGCACCTTCTCCACCGTGTCGGTCAACAATGCGAGCCCGCGAAGAGAGAAGTACTCGCATTCCATCGGGATGATGACGCCCTGCGAGCACGCCAGGGCGTTGACGGTGAGAAGCCCGAGCGACGGCTGGCAGTCGATGATGATGAAGTCATATTCCCCGCGCACAGGGCGCAGAGCGCGGCCGAGGGTTTGCTCGCGACCGACTTCATTGACCAACTGGATCTCCGCCGCAGACAGATCGATATTCGCCGGAACCATGTCCAAGCCGGACACATTGGTGTGCTTGATCGCGGCATGGATCGACGAGGTGTTGTCCAGCATGAGGTCGTAGACCGTGACCTGATCCTCGTCGTGGGTGACGTTCAAACCTGCGGACAGTGCGCCCTGCGGGTCAAGGTCGACCAAGAGGACCTTGCGGCCCTGCTCCGCCAAGCACGCACCGAGGTTGATCGAGGACGTTGTCTTGCCCACGCCACCCTTTTGGTTGACCATCGAGATGATGGTCGCGGGGCCGTGCTTGTCCAGAGGTTTGGGCTGCGGGAACTCACGCAATGGCCGACCCGTCAGCCCGACCTCCGGCTCCGAAGCGCTGAAAAGTCCGTCTTCTGTCACCGAGCCACTCCTTCGTTTCCTGCGTCACCCTGCGTCCGCAACGCTGTCAACGCGAACGATGTGCCTTGCTGTTGATGGTCATCTTACACGGCTGTCATTCGCCCGCAGTCACGAACGCGGATGCGAGGAGGTCCACACTTCACGCAAGTTTTCTGGTGTGACGTGGGTGTATATCTGAGTCGTCGTCACAGAGGCGTGACCGAGCAACTCCTGGACTGTGCGCACGTCGGCACCCCCCTCCAACAAGTGCGTGGCAAAGGAGTGGCGCATCGTGTGCGGGGAGATCTCTTTGTCGAGGCCTGCTCGTGACGCAGCGTCCTTGATGATCGTCCACGCACTCTGCCGCGACAGCGCACCGCCGCGCTTGTTCAGGAACACGGCGTGGGACTTCCCCGCCGACAACGCCGGGCGTCCACGGACGAGATACGCCTCGAGAGCACGCTGCGCGGCGCCGCCTACCGGAACCACACGCTGTTTGTCGCCTTTACCGGTGACTTTGATGAAGTCGCGGGTCTCAGCAATATCGTCCACGACTAAGGCGAGCACTTCAGAGATCCGGGCACCGGTCGCGTAGAGGATTTCAAGCAGCGCCTTGTCGCGCAGTTGGGTGGGGGTCTCGTCGGGGCAGGCGTCGAGAAGCGTGCCCACTTCGTCGATGCTGAGCGTGTCCGGAAGCTTCTCTCCGAGCTTCGGCGGGGACACGCCCGCGGCGACATCGGCTGCCACCACTCCCTCGCTCACCGCGAATTTGTGCAGGCCGCGCGCAACAACGAGGGCACGGCTTGCCGACGACGCCGCCAGCCCCTTTTTTCCGTCTCCCCCGCGCCGCAGATCTGCGACATAGTCTTCGAGATCCGTCGATGCGACCTCGCCAAGGTCTGTTTTGCCGGTGTCTGCGAGCCAATCGAGATACCTCTCGACATCGCGGCGGTAATTGCTCAGCGTATTGGCGGACACGCCCCGCTCAACAGCGAGGTGATCGAGCCACAGCTGGCCGACTGTTCGTGCGTCCACACTGGAGACTTTCTATTTGATCTTCTTCATGTCGGGCGTGATCCCTTCCGCGCGACGACGCGTCGGCATGTGCGTGGGACGCAGTTCGAAAGGCGTCTCCGTGCTGCGTGCTTCTGCCCTACCTGCGAGCACCTCGGAGGCGGACAAGATGCCCGCGATGGCGATCGAGTTCGCGATACGGCCATTCATGACATCGGCGCGTGCCTCATCGAGCGGCACCCACGCAAAACCCATGTCGGCCTCTTCCTCTTCGGCCTCCGGGCGGTCGGTCTCGGTGAGATCTGTGGCCAAGAAAACGCGCACTGCTTCTTCCGCGAACCCGGGCGAGGTGACCAAGTCGACGAGCACCGACCACGTCCCCGCCTTCAGGCCCGCCTCCTCGACGAGTTCACGCTGAGCGGTCACGAGTGCGTCTTCACCGTCAAAATCGAGCAGGCCTGCGGGCAACTCCCAGAGCCGGCAGCCGACGGTGTGGCGGTATTGCTCCACCATCGCGATGCGTTCGTTGGCGTCGACGGCGACCACAGCGACGGCACCGAAGTGTTCCACCACTTCGCGGGTCGCGGTTGACCCGCCTGGCATGGTGACGCTGTCGCGGCGGAGGGCGAGAATCGGGGCGTCGATAAGCAGCTCCGAGTCCGTCACCTCGAAACGGTGCCGCTGCGAATCGGACATTGGTGCGGAATCAGACATGGTGCCCACGATAGCGACGAGGTCAGTTCCCGGGACGCGACTCCGGCTTTGGAGCGGGCATATCCGCATTCGCATTCGACGCAGAGCCGTACGCGCCGGAACCGCCGTTGATCTGCTCCGCGAGTGCGAGCACAGTCGAGATCCGGCCCGTCTCGGACTCGAGAGAGTCAACGGTAGAAACCTTGGACTTTTCGTCCGAACGCAGCTGCGCCAGCGACCCCTTCTCGGCGGCGGCGCCACGGCGGCCGGCAAGCACAACAGCATCGCCCTTGGAATCGAGTGCGCGCGCGAAATCAGCCATCACGGTCGCGGAGTAGACGCTGCTTTCGTCCTTATTGCCCTCCGCCTCTTCCTCGTTAAGCGTTCCGCCGGTGACCAGGATGATGCCCTGGACCGGCGTGATCGTCCCGTCGGCGTACTCGATGAATCCGGCATCGCGCAGCGCCTGCAGCACCACGGCACGGTCATCGACGGTGGCGAGCGGCTGATCGCCCTTGGGGTCGAACATCAACGCCGCGCCGAGCGACTCACCGGCGTGCACACCCGGCTCCTGGTTGTCGACGGACAACTGCGCGCCCGCTGGCAACGTCGTGGCTATAATGGAGCGCAGTTCATCTGCACCTTCAGGGGACAAGAATTTATCGGTCAGCGTGATCTGGCCCGACGCGACGCCGCCGGCCTGCTTCGCCAACCAACTGGTCACTTCGACATCGTCAGCGTTGGCGTCCGGGGTACGGATCACCATGAACGGGCGCTGATCGAGCGCACCTTCGACGATCTTCGTCGACGTGTTACCGAGCAGAGCGTTCGCCGCATCCACCTGACGCTGGGACTCCTCGTCGGTGGCAGTCTTCTTCCCGCCGTCGCTAGACGAACTTCCCGTGATGTGGTTGAAGCTGTTGTCGGCGATCGGCGCCATCGACGGGGCGACGACGAGCGCGCCCAAAGCGATACCGGCTGCGATGCCCCACGCGAGGCCGCTTGCCACCAAACCCGGTGCTCCGGTCTTCTTCTTCGGCATGATGAAGCGATTCCTCCCCTTTTAGCGCGAGAACAAGTTCTGGACGGTCAGTGCGAAGTTATTCCAGGTGTCGATGAGGTTGTCCACGAAGGAACCGTTGCCCATCAGACCGACAATGAGGATCACCGTGGCTACGGCGACCAGCAATCCGAGGATCGCCCACGCCCAAGCGATGCCCCTGCCGGAGGAGGACTTTTCGTAGAGATTCTCGATCACTCGCGAATCCACGATGCGATTGCCCGCCTTCAAACGGGTGAGCATCGCCGCGGGCGTAGCGTCTTCGTCACCGGCGAAGATGCGGTCCAGATCCAGGTTGTCACCCGCGGTGACGATGGTCTCCGCATCATGGAAGACCGCGAGCAAGATGGCGAGATCCGTGGGCGAATCCGTCGCTGCCGGGAACGTCACGGCACCGACGCCCAAATCCTGGATCCGCTCCAAACCTGCGGCGTGGCCGTCCGGGTCTGCCGGAAGAATCACGCGGGCATCGCCGCGCAGATTGTCGTTGGAGATATCTGCCGGATCGCCCACGATGAAATCGCAAGAGTAGCCCGCATCCAGCAGGGTGTCGGCGGCTGCGCCAACACCGATAATGACCGGCTGGAACTCGCGGATGAAATTGCGCATGGTCTCGATGCGCTCCCGGGTATCACCAGTCGGGCTGACGATGAGGACCTTCCGTCCCGCGATGGCATCGCCGAGCTCGGGCACGCCGACGCCGTCGACAAGCAACGGCGATTCAGAATGAATGAACTCGATGGAGTTGCCGAAATAGGCTTCCATGTGGTCGACCAGGTGCTGCTGCGATTCGTCGAAAGCGCTGTCGACCGTTGCACGGTCGAGCGCGTCAGCCTGCGCGATCGCTTTCTTGCCCGCGCGCACCTCGCCGTCCGCGGTCACGGAGCCCTTCTTGCCGTCACGGAAAGAACCGCGCGTGGCAGCGCCGGCGTTTTCCAACAGCGGAATTCCTGCGTCAAGAAGCAGCTGCGGACCATAATTGGGAATATTTCCGGAGGAGAACTTCGCTATATTCACCACCGCGCCAGGACGCTTTTCCACCAGCGCCTGAGCTTCGCGACGGCTCATGTCAGGCGCGTCGACGATCGCGATATCGCCATCGTTGAATTTGCGCATGCCTTTGCCCTGCGGGGTGCAATCGCGCAGGGAACCGGTGATGGTCTCGGAGATCGCCGTTTTATCAGCAACCTTCTTGGCCGGCTGCTTTTCCGGTGCGTCTGCCTTGGAGGCGGTCACCTTCGTGCTGGTGGACGTGCTTCCGGAAGAGGACGCCTTCGTGCCGTTCTTCTCGGCGGAGGGAGTACGGGAAGTTGAGCTCATGGGTCATGATTCTGCCCGTCGGAGCAGGATATTCGGTGAAGGCGCGCGGAACAGGCGACAGAATTCACAGCACCCGACACTCCGCCGGAGACTAGGCGCGGAACGCCTCCACATCGGCGCGAGCTTTCTCCAGAAGCTCAGCAGCGTGGGCGCGGCCCGATGCGGAGTCATCCATGCCGGCGAGCATCCGGGCGAGTTCGTCGACACGTTCGTCGCCGTGCAGCTCTTTCACGCCGGATGTCACCGTCTCGTCGCCCACATTCTTGGCCACGTGCAAGTGGTTGTCGGCGTAGGCCGCGACCTGCGGGAGGTGCGTCACCACGATCACCTGGTTGTTCAGGGCGAGGCGGGCAAGGCGGCGACCAATCTCCACCGCTGCCCGTCCACCGACTCCGGCGTCGACTTCGTCGAAGACTAAGGTCGCGCCACCACGTTGCGCGGAGAGAATCACCTCGAGCGCCAGCATGACGCGCGAAAGCTCGCCGCCGGACGCGCTCGACGCGAGCGGCTGCGGTTCAAGAGAATCATTAGGGGCGAGGCGTAACTCAACTGCATCAGCGCCGTTGCGGTCGTAGTCCTGCTTATCGACGTTGACGGTGATCCGTGCTTTCGGCATGGCAAGACCGCGCAACTCTTCGGTCACGGCTGTGCTGAGCTTATCTGCCGCCGCAGTGCGGGCCTTGGTCAGTTTCTTCGCCCGCGACACCATGGCTTTGTTGTGCTCGGCGACCTTCTTTTTCAGTTGGTCAAGGGCCTCGGCGGAGGTGTCGATCGATTCAAGTCGGGCCTGCGCCTTGTCGCGCCACTTCAGTACGCCGGCGATATCCGGCGCATACTTTCGGGTCAAGCCTTTAAGTTCCTGCTGGCGCTGCAGGAGACGCTCGAGCTCCTCCGGGTCACTGGGCAATTCGGACAGGTACATGCCCAATTCACCGGACACGGAGGAGAGGACCGAGGCGACGTCGCTGAGCTGCTCCCCCAGCGCGCGCAGTTGCTGGTCACTCGACCCGGTCAATGCCGCTGCAGCCCGGCCGACGAGATCGGAAGCGGTGTCCTCGTCGGCGCTGAATTCGCCGACGGCGTCTGCGCCGTCAATCGCGACGATCGCTTCTTGGGCTGCCTCACGTAAAGCGTCGACATCCTGAAGGCGGTTGACCGATGCGACCAATTCAGAGTCCTCGCCGACCTCCGGGGCGACCTCGTCGATCTCGCCCACAGCGAAGGTGAGCCGGTCGACTTCTTGGGCGAGCTCCCGGCGCTTTGTCACCCGCTCCTCGAGGTCTTTCGATGCTTTCCGCCACGCGGTGAACGATTCGCGGTAGCTCTCCTTGAGCGGCCCGATCTTCGGGTCGTAGGAGTCCAGTGCAGCAAGCTGCTCTGCTGGTGAGAGCAAGCGCAACTGGTCGTTCTGGCCGTGAATCGTCAACAGTTCGCCGGTGAATTCGCTCAATGTCGCCGCCGGCACCGTACGTCCGCCGAGGTGCGCGCGGGAACGGCCAGTGGCTTTCACTGTGCGTGCAGCCAAGTATTCGCCGTTCTCGTCGGCGGCGGCTCCGGTGTCGTCGATAAGCGTTGCGATCTTTTCGCGCGACTTTTCGTCCAGCGCGTCGGCGTTGAATGCTCCCTCAACTCCCGCCTGCTGTGCTCCCGTGCGCACTTTCGACGCATCGGCGCGCCCGCCGGTGAGCAGACGCAAACCGGTGACCACCATGGTTTTGCCCGCACCGGTCTCGCCGGTGAGCACGTTGAGGCCGCGGGCGAATTCGACATGCGAATGCGGGATAACGCCGAGGTTGTCGATCGAAATTTCTACGAGCATGCAGACCTTTGAGCTTGTCGGGCGTGAACAATGTGTCAGTGCGCTTCGCGCCTGGTGACAGAATCAGAATACGAGTTATCGTCCTTGACCACGGGGCCGCGCCAACCATTGACCGGCAAGTGCAGCTTGCGCACGAGACGGTCGGTGAACGGGCTGTCGTCGAGACGCACGAGGCGCACCGGGCGGTGGCCGTGGACGACCTCCAGGCGGGAGCCCGGCGGCATGTCCACCTGGCGGATTCCGTCGGCGACGACCTTCGCGTGCGTGGTGGTGATCAGCGATTCCACCGCGACCGTCGACTGCGGCGAGACCACGAGCGGCGTGGTGAACAGCGCGTGCGCATTATTGGGCACGACCAAAATGGCGTCGAGCTCTGGCCACAGGATCGGGCCGCCGGCGGAGAATGCGTAGGCTGTCGAACCTGTCGGAGTGGAGATGAGCACACCGTCGCAGCCGAACGAGCTCACCGGGCGGAAGTCGACCTCCAAGATCGCGTCGAGAACGCCACTGCGGTCGATATTTTCCAGGCTGGCCTCGTTGAGCGCCCAGCTTTCCCCCACGAGGTCATTATTGGAATCGTGGACGGTCAGGTCGATGGTCATGCGGTCGACGACGCGATAACTACGGTCGATCACCCGCCGGATAGCTGTCTCCAGGCTGTCTTCCTCCCATTCGGCGAGGAAGCCGATGTGGCCCAGGTTGATGCCCAGCACAGGCACATCTTGTTCGCGCGCCATGCCTGCGGCGCCGAGGAAAGTGCCGTCCCCGCCGAGGACGAGCACCAGCTCGCAGTCCTTCGCGGCGACCGGTCCCGGGTCGACGGTGTCCAGCCCCGCCAGGGCCGGGTAGTTATCGGTGAACGGGACATCGCGGTCGCCGAGCAGGCGCACCGTCAGACCTGCTTCCAACAGGAGCTCGGTCGCGCGGTTCGCTGACGCGATATTGCCTTCGCGGCGGGTGTGCGGAACGAGAAGGACAATGCGGTCGCTGTTGTTGGCGGCGCCTGCTTCCTCGGCACCGCCAGCGTCGTGAACGACTTCTGCGGCCATTAGTTTTCCGGTCCTTCCTCTACTGCCCGGTGAATGATCCGGGCTAGTTCAGCGTCGCTCGGGGCGCTTGCGCCACCGTCGCGGACGAGCCATAGGAAGTATTCTACGTTCCCGCTCGGCCCGGGAAGCGGGGATGCGGTCGCTGCTCTGCAGCTAAGACCCAGCTCGAGCGCCTTCCTCGCGACATCGAGCGTGACCTCTTCGCGCAATTCCGGCGACCGCACCACACCGCCGCTGCCGAGCCGGTCCTTGCCCACCTCGAATTGCGGTTTAACCATGGGCAAAAGGTCCGCACCATCGCTCATGCACTCCGCGATCGCGGGCAGCACGAGTTCGAGAGAGATGAACGACAGGTCGCCGACCATCAGATCAGCGGGCCCGTCCATAAGCTCCGGGGTGAGGTGCCGGATATTCGTGCGGTCGAGCACTTTCACCCGCTCGTCGTTTTGCAAACGCCACACGAGCTGCCCGTAGCCGACATCCACGGCAACGACCTCGCGCGCGTCGCGACGCAGCAGCACATCAGTGAAACCGCCCGTCGACGCCCCGGCATCCAACGCCCGCTTGCCGCTCACCTTGAGACCTTGCGGCTCAAACGCTTCCAACGCGCCAAGCAATTTATGCGCGCCGCGCGATGCCCAATCATCGTTGTCGTCTTTCGCGACTTTGATCGACGCATCCGGCTCGACGATCGTGGCGGGCTTTTTGGCCACGAATCCGCCGACTTCAACGCGTCCCGCCTTGATCCACTCCACGGCCTGCTCGCGGGAGCGCGCGATTTTGCGGCGGACGAGCTCGGCGTCAAGTCTTCTTCTTGCTGGTGGCATGCGCTACTCCCCGTCCTGTAGGGCCGATGCGAGCACGCCGTACGCCGCTTCGTAGCGCGCCAAATCCACCGCTAGTTCGTCGGTGACGGCCATCTCTTCGCCGTTTTCATCTCGTTCCACGAGGTGGGGATCATCGGTGAGCGCTGCCGCGTACTGTTCGCGCACATCATCGACGGAAACGGACGGCGTGCGCGGATCGTGCGGCTTCGGTGCGGACGGTTTCATATCGCTTACCACCAGGCCTGGGTAGCGGCACGCGCAACATCGGAAGCAGGCTTGACGACGACTGAACAGTTGTCTCCCCCGTCCGCCCACACGACAGAGAGAACTGTGCGCAGGGCCTGAAGCGGATTCGAGGACTCAGTGCCGCCGTCGAGTGTGACCTCGTCGCCGTTGCGCGTCGCGGTGAATCCGCCCTGCGGTGCTGGGCGGAGTTCGTCCACGTCCACGTCGTCACTGAGCACGCTCAGGTCTTCGGCGATGAACCTCGGCCGCTGAGCTGGCGGTGCTGCGATGAGCGCCAGCGGACCAGACACGCCGGTGAGCACGTGGAGCGTATCCATCTTCGCGGCGACACCGCCTGCGATATCGGTATCCAAACGGTCCCCGACGGCCAAGGGGCGGGATGAAGAGAGATTCGCCTTCGCGAGCTCGAACATCGCGGGCTCTGGTTTGCCCGCCACCTGCGGAGTCACGCCGGTAGCGCTCGTCACTGCCGCGACCATCGAGCCGTTGCCGACCATGAGTCCGCGGTCCATCGGCAGTGTCGTGTCGAGGTTACTCGCGATATATTTCGCACCCTGTGCAATGGCGAGAGCTGCTTCGGAGAGTTGGCGCCAACCGTTGTCCGGCGAATGACCGTGCACAACGACCTTGGGGTACTCATCTGCAGAATCCACCGGAACGAAGCCGGCTTCTTGGACCAGTTCCGCGAACGAGGGCGCGCCGATCACGAGAATCTTCTCGCCGGGTTGGGCATGTTTCGCAGCCAACTGCACAGCGGCCTGCGCGGAGGTCAGCACGTCTGCCGATTCGCTTGCCAGCCCCATCGCAGTCAGCTTCGCAGCGACTTCCGACGGCGGCCGGGACGCGTTGTTGGTGATGTAGGCGGCAGATAGACCGGCATCCTTGGCCGCAGTGACAGCCTCCACTGCATTCGGGATCGCGTTGCCTCCAGCCCAAACGGTGCCGTCCAGGTCGAGCAATAATGCGTCGTAAAGCTGCGTGATTCTCACAGCAGGTCTCTCCCCTTCGTCAGCGCTACTTGAATTCCTTCAGGCGGTCGGCTGCGTCGGTCAGCTTGTCGGAATCGACCTTAGCCACGTGCTCGAACCACTGCTTGGCCTCGTCGGTGCGGCCAACCTGCGCGAGCGCGTCAGCGTACGCATAGGACAGGCGGATGTGCTCGAAGCTGTCGCCCTTCATCGTCGGATTGAGCTGCTGCAGCGTCGCCAACGCCGATTCGTGCTGGCCCATATCGTGGCGCGCGCCAGCCATGACGATGGCGAGCTCGATCGTCGAATCCTCGTCAAGCTCGCGCGCCTCTGGGCTGCGACCGATCTCGAGGGCCTTTTCCGGGCGGCCGAGACCGCGCTCCGCATCCGCCATGACGGCGAGCAGACCCGGGCCGCCACTCATGCGGCGTGCAGCGCGCAGTTCGGAAAGCGCTTCCTTCCACTCCCCTGCGTGGTACGCGGCGATGCCCGCTGCCTCACGCACGACACCGACGCGGCCAGCCCGGTTCTTCGCTGCGCGGGCGTGGCTGAGCGCCAGCTTCGGATCGTCCGCCATCCAGGTCGCCGCCATGATCATGTGCTTGGCCACGCGGTCGGCATTGTCCTTCGACAGAACACGCAGATCCTGCAGCACCGATGGGTCCAGATCCGCGACATCGATATCGTCCGGGATTGCCGGCTCGTTTTCTTTCTGAGCCATGCGGTCCTCGCGGAAGCCCTGGCGGTACGGGTTGGAGCGGTCGTGGCGCACCTTGTTGCCGCCGCGGCGGTCATCGCGCCGGCCATCACGGCGCCCGTCCCGCTTGTCGCCACCATGTCGGCGGTCGCGGCGATCGTCCCGATCCCGGCCTTGGCCGCGGTCACGGTCACGGCCGGAGCCGCGGTCACGGTCACGGCCGGAACCGCCGCCATTTCCACGGCGGTCGTTATCACGGTTGTCGTAGCTCATGCGTTCCACGTCCTCCCTAAATGCCTGATCGGTCGATTAATTGGCGATCTTCACGCCGGCGAAATTCTTCTTACCGCGGCGCAACACGAGCCACTGGCCGTGCAGCAAATCGTCTGAACCCGGCTCCCAGTCCTCGGACTCGATGCGGGCGTTGTTGGCGTATGCGCCACCCTCCTTGATAGCGCGGCGGGCAGCGCCCTTCGAATCGACCAGGCCGGTGCCGACCATGAGATCGACAATCGTGCGAGGAGCACCCGGCTCAACAGTGAAGACGTCAGTCTCAGAAACTGCGGCAGCAAGTGTCGGCTCGTCGAGCTCGGAGAGCTCAGCGCGGCCGAAGAGCGCCTGGGAGGCGAGCTCCACTGCCTTGGTCGCCTCGGGGCCGTGGACGAGGTCGGTCATCTCGCGCGCCAGACGCTTCTGAGCTTCGCGCTTGAATGGACGCTCTGCGACCTCGGTCTCGAGCTCGTCCAGCTCCTCCTTGGTCAGGAACGTGAACCAGCGCAGGTAGCGGATCACATCGGCATCGGCGGTGTTGACGAAGTACTGGTACCACCGGTACGGACTAGTCATCTCCGGGTCGAGCCACAGCGAGCCACCGCCGGTGGACTTGCCGAATTTCTTGCCCTCGGAATCCGTCACCAGTGGCACGGTGAGAGCGTGAACAGCCTCACCGTCCATGCGGCGGTTCAAGTCCACGCCCGCGACGAGGTTGCCCCACTGGTCCGAACCGCCGACCTGCAGCGTGCAGTCCATGCGGCGGCGCAGCTGCACGTAGTCGTTGGCCTGCAGCAGCATGTAGGAGAATTCCGAGTAGGAAATGCCGTCGTTGTCCAGACGGCGCTTGACGGTGTCACGCGAGAGCATCGTCGCCAACGAGAAGTGCTTGCCCACATCGCGCAGAAAGTCCACCACGGTCATGTCGTTGATCCAGTCGGCGTTGTTGACCAGGGTGGCGGCGTTATCGCCGTCGAAGTCGACGAAGCGTTTCAGCTGGCCGGAGATGCGGCCGGCCCAGTCGCTGACGGTGTCGGCGGAGTTCATGGTGCGCTCACCCACGTCGCGCGGATCACCGATCATGCCGGTGGCACCGCCGGCCAGCACGATCGGGCGGTGGCCCGCCTCCTGGAATCGACGCAGCATCAGCAGCGGAACAAGGTGCCCGGCGTGCAGTGACGGCCCCGTCGGGTCGAAACCGGCGTACAGAGTGATCGGCTGCTTCGTCGCCTCGTTGAGTGCGTCCAAATCAGTGGACTGATTGATCAGTCCGCGCCACTGCAGTTCATCGATGATCGTTGCGCTGTCAGCCATAAAGCAGTTCCTTCAAGCCTCGTTCACTAAGGGGGTGGGTATTCACTATTCGGATTGGTGTGCCGCGAGAAAGCTAGGCGGCGGGGTACGGCTGCGCTTCGTCGGTAAGCAGCACCGGGATGCCATCGTCGATGCGGTACGCGACACCGAGCCGGCGATTGACCAGCAATTGCTCCTCGGAAAGATATTCCAAAGGTCCCTTGTCCTGCGGGCAGGCAAGGATATCGAGAAGCTGCGGGTCAAGCGTCGGAGTGTCGGCCGTCATGGTCGTTCATCGTACCCTGCTTAGGTGTCCTCGAGGCCCGGTAGGTCGCCGAAGGCCTCCCGCAGCGTGCGAGCCTGCGAATCCATCGCCCGCAGATTCTGGTCGAGAATGCCCTGCCTGACTTTGTCCGCCGCCGACGTCAGCGTGCCCAGCGATCCGGACATGACCTTCACCGCCTCCGGGCTGCGGTACTGCGGTGCATCGAGGTAGGTCGTGACCACTTCCGGCAGATAAATATTGATGATGTCCCAGATATTCTGCTGGTGCTGCGGGGCCGAGTTGAGGTCGTCCCAATTTCTCAACACGAAGCGCAGGGTTTTATCCAGCTCCCGCGCCTGCGGGCCGACAGGTTTCGGCGGGCGCACGTCGTACAGCGGTTTCAAAGCCTCGGTGAGCTTTCCATCCAATTCCACCGGCGCCGGCAGCATTGGCGTGCTGCTCGCCCCGAGCTGCTTTCGCTCGGGTGACGGCGTCAACGCGACTCCTGCTCCCCACGCCGCTGCTGCCGCGACTGGCCACAGGAAGCCGAGCCCGATGGCGAGGTGCAGCACAATCACTACGACCGCAAGGGTCATTCCGACCAGGTTCTTGCGGGAGGTGAAAAAGCTCCCGCCACTTCCCTGACCGCTGTCCGAAGGGGACGTATAAGGGCTACTGGTAACCACGGATCTCCTTGAATGCGTCGCTCAAATCGCCGTTGATCGCGTCGAAGACGGCACCACCGGTGACGTCGGCAAGCTCCTGCATTTGGTCTGTCTGCGCCTCACCGTAGAGGATGACGAAGACTGGGATGCTTCCCTTGCCATTTGTTGCCGCGGCGTAATCCTTCTTGAATTGGTCGAAGGAGCGTCCCGCAGTCATCGCGCCGTCGCTGAGCAGAACAATCGAGCTGATGCCGGAAGCCGGGTCGGTCTTTTCGGTGACCTCCATGAGAGTGTCGTAAATATTGGTCCTGCCAGATGCCTTCAGGTCGTCGACATAGGTCTGGAATTTCTGCTTCGCCGCAGCATCAGTGGTGCTGAAAGTGCCCGTGACCGGCTCATGCGGAGTGTCGGAGAAGGACTGGAACGTGACCTGCTCCCCGTCACGAAGCGCGACGTTGCCGGTGTCCGTCGACGCAGAACCGTCGATGAAGGACGTCATGATCTGCTTCAGCGAATCCAGGCGCTCGCCCTCCATCGAACCGGAGGTATCCAGAACGAACGAGGTCGTGCCACGGCGGCGGTATTCGTTGTTGTACCGCTGCACCAGCGCGGCGACCGTATCCTGGCTCGCCGGGAACGGGAGCTCAATCACGGTCTGGTCGCCGAGCTCCGCCGGTAGATTGTCGACATCTCCCACCGGACGTCGGAAGGAATCGGCGATCTCCTGCTGGTGATCCAACATCCAGTCAGCCAACGCCTTGACCTGGTCCTGCGCACCTTCGTGCTTCGGATGAGTCAACGTGGACAGCGGGTAATCAGCGGAAACAACACCGTCAGCGGGCACGATCACCTCGATGGCCGCACCGTCCTTGCGCATCTGGTGCAGGGTCGACTCATAGTTCACGATCGCGTCGGCCTTGTCGGGGTCCGCTTGGAAAGACTCAGCGAGCCAACCGGAGGAACCGGAGACCATCGATTGCGCCTGGAAGAGCTCGTGCAGACGTGGGCCGACCTTGGCGATGTCTTCGTCCGAGAGCGCCGAGCCGGTATCGGCCATCGCGGTCGCCACAGACACCAGCGCCGAGAAGCCGGAATTCGATGCCGACGGGTCCGTCATGCCGAAGGTGAACTTACCCTCGCGCGCGGCATCGGCGAATTCGCCCCACGTCGGCTGCTTTTTGTCCCAGCCGAGTTCTTTCGCTTTCGACTCCTGCACGCCGAAGGCGACAGGGCTCGTCGCGATCTTGGTCTCGTCGGCGAGCGCACCGCGGGCGCCGATCAGATCCATGTAGCGGTTCGTGGCCAGCCACGTCGCGTCGATAGCGTTGTCGTATTTGCCGTGTTTGAGGTCCTGCGAGTTCTGCAAGGTACCGGCCGGGAACTCGAGACTGATCGGGAAGCCGAGCTCCTCCGACGCCTGCTGAACAAGCGGCTCGAGATCCTTTAGCTCAGTAGCGGCGAGGATGCTCAGTTCTTCCCCGCTGCCGCTACCTTTACCGCCGCCGCCGAAGCCACCGAAGCCACCCCCACCGTTGCCGTCGCCGCTGCCGGTCAGCCCGCAAGCAGTGAGCACAGCTCCGGTCAGAAGTGTCAACAGCAGTGCTAGTAGTTTTTTCATTTCTCCTGCTCCTCCTGGTTGCGGGGCGGAACGGTGCCGTAGCGCATGCCCACGCCTTCGATGAGTGATTCAAGTCGGTCGTAATTGGGCGGATCCACCGACGAGACGTAATTGGACGGCGGTGGCAGTTGTTTCTCTTCCAATGCCGTGGTCAGGTAATCGTTACTGGACGGGCGGAAGCCGTGCTTGGCAGCGAGCTTCTGCAGCTGCTCATCGGTAGACAGCAGCCGGCCGAGCTCTTTGCCTTCCGCGCTGATGCCGACGAGCCCGTGGTTGGCCAGCACCGTCGGATCGAGCTGCAGCAGCACCATGTCGTCTTTGATGCGCGAATTCGGCTTCATTTTCTCGCCGAGGAATTGCGCCTCATAAACCAGGACCATGGGCGCTGATCCCATACCTTGGCTCAGGTAGTCGTTGAACGGCCCGGCAGAAGACGACTGGGTGTAGCCCTGGCCGGTGAAATATGGCGAAATCTGTTCGGTTAGCCATTTCACGTCGTTGGCTTTGTCCGGTTCGCGCTCACCGAATTGCCACGCGAGGATGGACAGGAACATCGCCGCCGAGTTAGAAGTGCGGATATCCGTCGTGGAGATCTGCACATTGCGCGGCGAGGGGAAGGTGTCGCCGAGATCGCGCCAGCGCTTCCCTTCCTTGGTCAGGTCGATATAGGCGTTGACGTCCAGAATGTAGCTGTCACCCTCGCGGCGCACCACACCTGCGCCTTCGAGCAGTTCCGCAATCGGCTGAAATGTCGCTACCGCCATCGGGGAGAAGAACGGGTAGTCGGTGGAATAGCCGGAGCCTTGGTCGGTGACTTTCTGCGTCGCCGGGCTCGACGACGGGAAGACGAAGTCCTGGTCTTCCAGCTCCACCTCAGTGGCGATCCGGCGCGAACCGGCGGTATCGATATTGACAGTGAAGCCGAGCTCCGCCAGACGCTCCACAACTTCCGGGTCCTCGAAGTACTCGCGTTTCTCGGAACCGATTACCCCGTGAATCTCTTTTGTGCCTTTGGCACCGAGGCCTCCCTCAGCGCCGCCGTCACCGCCACCGAATCCGGGGATCACGCCCCGTCCCATGAGGACCGCCACAATAGCGACGATCGCCAAAATTATGCCGACGATGACGGAGCATCCGCGCCCACTGCTGTTGGAGCTTCCAGTGGCCTGTTGTGTGGTCATGGAAACAGTTTAAGGTGCCGTTCAGCCCCGCGCAGTGAAACTGACGGTAGCTAGGCGCCGCGCACGGGAGTCTGTGCCCAAGCGCGCGCCGCGGCATTGGCGTCGTCGACACGCTTGCGCTGCTCCGCGACGCGAACAGCAGCGGTTCCGCCACGCGTGGAACGGGATGCCACGGCACCATCGATCGTGAGTACCTCACGCACATCAGGGGTGAGACGCTTATCGACGCCGGCGAGCTCCTCATCCGTCAGATCCACCAAATCCACCCCGCGGGCCTCCGCTATGCGGACACACGCGCCGGATGCTTCGTGCGCCTCGCGGAACGGCACGCCCTGGCGGACCATCCACTCGGCTAGGTCCGTCGCCAAGGTGAAGCCCGCTGGCGCGAGTTCGCGCATGCGGTCTTCGTGGAATGTCAGCGTGGACACCAGGCCCGTCATCGCCGGAAGAAGGATGCGGAGCTGGTTGACCGAATCGACGATCGGCTCCTTGTCCTCTTGCAGGTCACGGTTGTAGGCCAGTGGCAGGGCCTTGAACGTGGATAACAGGCCGGTCAGGTTGCCGATAAGGCGGCCTGTCTTACCACGTGCGAGCTCCGGGACATCCGGATTCTTCTTCTGGGGCATGATTGACGAGCCGGTGGACCAGGCGTCGTCAAGCGTGACGTAGCCGAATTCCGGCGTGGACCACGCGATGATCTCCTCGGCCAGGCGGGAGATGTCCACGGCGATCTGGGCGAGCACGAACGCGCCCTCGGAGACGAAATCGCGTGAGGACGTGCCATCGAGGGAGTTATCGGTGGCAGAGTCGAAACCGAGTTCCTCCGCGATCGCCTCAGGGTCGAGCTGCAGCGACGAACCCGCGAGCGCACCGGAACCGTACGGCGAGACAGCGACGCGCTTATCCAGGTCGCGGATGCGCTCCAGGTCGCGCAGCAGCGGCTGGGCGTGCGCCAGCAGTGAGTGCGCGAGCAGGATCGGCTGCGCCGCCTGAAAGTGGGTCTTGCCCGGCATGATGGCATCCGGGTGTGCAGCAGCCTGGTTGGAAAGAGCCTCAACCAAATCAGTCACGTCAGCCGCAACGTCGCGGAATGCATCGCGCACCCACATGCGGAACATCGCGGCGACCTGGTCGTTGCGGGAACGACCCGCGCGCAGGCGGCCGCCAAGCTCCGGACCGACGCGGTCGATCAGGCCGCGCTCCATCGCGCCGTGCACATCCTCGTCGGTCGGCAGTGGGCGGAAGGAGCCGTCAGCGACATCGCGGCCGAGCTGCTCGAGCCCGTCGAGCATCGCTTCAAGATCGGAATCGGTCAGAAGGCCCGCGCGGTTGAGCACCGTGGCGTGCGCCTTGGAGGCCAGCACGTCGTACGGGGCCAGAATCCAGTCGAAGTGGGTGGACACCGACAGGGCGAACATCGCCTCCGACGGGCCGCCGGAGAAACGTCCGCCCCACAGTGCGCCTTCGTTCGTGCCGTGCTGCTTCATCTTTACTTCTCCTGGGCAGCTGCGTTAGCTGCTGCCCTGTCGCGCTTGTTGGCGATCTGGGAGGACAGGCCGTGAAGCTTGACAAAGCCCTTGGCGTGAGTCTGGTCGAAGGTGTCGCCGGTGTCGTAGGTGGCCAGGTTGAAGTCGTACAACGAGTGGTTGGAGCGACGGCCGTTGACAGTGATGGAGCCGGCGTGCAGCACCATGCGGATATCACCGGTGACGTGCTCCTGGGTGGACTCGATGAAGGCATCCAGGGAGCGCTTCAGCGGGGCGAACCAGAGGCCGTCGTAGACCTCCTCGGACCAGCGGGCGTCGATAAGCCTCTTGTAACGGGCGAGCTCGCGCTCAACCGTGACATCCTCGAGCGCCTCGTGCGCGGTGATGAGTGCGACTGCGCCCGGTGCCTCGTAAACCTCGCGGGACTTGATGCCCACCAAACGGTCCTCGACCATGTCCAGACGGCCGATGCCCTGGGCGCCGGCGCGACGGTTCATCTCTTCGATGGCCTCGAGGACAGTGACCTTGCGGCCGTCGATCGCGACGGGCTTGCCGGACTCGAAGGAAATGATGACCTCGTCCGGAGCGTTGCCCAGCGCCGGGTCCTCCGTGTAGGCGTAGAGGTCCTTTGTCGGCGGGTTCCACAGATCCTCGAGGAAGCCGGTTTCGACGGCGCGGCCCCACACATTCTGGTCGATGGAGAACGGCGATGCCGCGGACTGCTCAATCGGCAGATCCTTGCCCTCGGCGTACTCGATGGCCTTGTCGCGGGTCCACGCGTAATCGCGGGCCGGAGCGATGATCTCCAGATCCGGGTCCTGGTTGACGAAGCCGACTTCGAAGCGGACCTGATCGTTGCCCTTACCGGTGCAGCCGTGCGCGACGTGCGTGCCACCGTGCTCCTTGGCTGCGTCGACGAGGTGCTTGACGATCAGCGGGCGGGAGATCGCGGAGACCAGCGGGTACTGCTTCATGTACATGCCGTTCGCCTTGATGGTCGGCAGGCAGTATTCCTCGGCAAACTCGTCGCGGGCATCCACGACGATCGACTCGACAGCGCCGCAATCCAGCGCGCGCTGGCGCACAGACTCCAGGTCCTCGCCGCCCTGTCCCAGGTCGAGGGAGACAGCGACGACCTCGCCGCCGGTCATTTCAGCCAGGTACGGGATGGCCACGGAGGTGTCCAGGCCGCCGGAATACGCGAGAACAACGCGGTTGGTCATGACAGTCAATGCTCCTTAATTCAGCAGTGTGAAGTTTCAGGTCTAAGAATTCAGTTATCTAGCGTGGGGTTTCCAGCTAGTCGTCATCGCTGGGCTCGTTTTGCACCTCGCCCATGAATTCAGCGGCGAGGTCGGCGCCAGTGAGCGGTTCGCGCGCGAGAACGAACACCGTATCGTCGCCCGCGATTGTGCCCACGACTTTTTCTAGTGCCACTCGGTCAATGTAGCTTGCCAGGTACTGTGCCGCGCCCGCAGGGGTGCGCAGCACGGCGATATTGCCGGTGTGGTCGATGGACACGACGAGCTCCGCGAGCATGCGGCGCAGCTTGTCGCGCGGGCCTTTCGGGGAAGCCTGGAAGGACTGGGCTTCCTCCCCCACCGCGTAGTACGAGCGCCCACCACCCGTGGGGCGCACCTTGCGTGCCCCGAGTTCGTCGAGGTCGCGCGACAACGTCGCCTGGGTGATGTCGATGCCCTCGTCCAGCAGCAGCTCCGACAGCTGCACCTGCGACGACACGCGTGTGTGATCGAGAATGGCCAGGATCTTCGCCTGGCGCACGGCGCGTGAATTCGGTGTTGTCATCGTGTCTCCTCCACACACTCGTTCAGCGTCGCCTCAAGTGCGGCGACAGCGCGGTCAAGCTCCTCGTCCGTGATCGTCAGCGGCGGAGTCAGGCGCAGCACATTATCCGTCGGCGCATTCAGAATCACGCCATGCTTCAAGCCGACGCGCACCGCGTCTTTCGCCACCGGCGCCGACAAGACGACGCCCAGCATCAACCCGCGGCCGCGCACATGGTCGACGCCAGCAAGCTTATCGACGGCTCCTGCCAGCCCCTCGCCCTTCTCCTTCACCGCCACGCAGAATGCGTCGTCGACGATATCCAGCACCGCATTGGCTGCCGCGCAGGCGATGGGATTACCGCCGAATGTCGTGCCATGCGCGCCGGGGGTGAACAGCGCCGCTGTTTTCGCGTTGGCGACCACCGCACCGATCGGCATGCCGCCAGCCAGGCCCTTCGCCATGGTGACGATGTCGGGCTGCACACCCGCTTGCGTGAACGCGAAGAAATCTCCGGTGCGGCCGACGCCGGTCTGCACCTCATCGACGACCATGAGAATCCCATGCTCGTCGCACAATGCGCGGACATCGTTAAGGAAGCCCTCCGGCGCCGGAATCACTCCCACTTCGCCCTGGATCGGTTCCATAAAGATCGCCGCGACATCGCCCGCATGCTTGTCGACGAGCTCGCGCACATGCCCGATATCGCCGTAAGCGTAGTACTCAACTCCCGGCACTAACGGCGCGAAAGGCTCCCTTTTCCCGGACTGGCCAGTGAGCGAGAGCGCGCCCATCGTCCGGCCGTGGAAGCCGTTCTCGGCCGCTAGCACTGTCGTCCGTCCGGTCAAGCGGGAGAGCTTGAATGCCGCCTCATTCGCTTCACCGCCGGAATTGCAGAAGAAGACTTTGGCCTCCGGGTCACCGAACTTCTCGCGCAGCCGCGCCGCCGCAGTCAAAGCCGCATCCGACCCGAAGAAATTCGAGATGTGTCCGAGCTGGCTCACCTGCGTCGACACTGCGTCGATAAGTGCTGGATGTCCGTGGCCCAGCGAGTTGACCGCAATGCCGGCCAGCATGTCGACGTAATCGTTGCCGTCAGCGTCTGTCACCGTCGCGCCGTTCCCCTTGACGAGGTGGAGCTGCGGTGTGCCGTACGTATTCATGAACACGTCGGTCCACTTATTCAGCGCATCCTGGTTGCTCATCACTGCGGATCATCCTTCCTGAACACAGTTCCGTCCGGATAGTTCTCTTTCTCATAATCGTCCGGCAGCACCATTGTGCCCACGCCGCCCATGGTGAGCAGCTCCAGGAGCACCGAGTGCGGTATCCGCCCGTCAATGACATGCGCTGCGTTGACTCCGCTTTCCACCGCAGTCATGCAGGCTTCCATCTTCGGGATCATGCCCGAATCCAGATCCGGCACCATGCGGGCGAGCTGACTGAACGTGATCTTGGACAGCAGCGAATCCTTATTCGGCCAGTCGGTGTAGAGGCCCTCTACGTTGGTGAGCACGACGAGACGTTCTGCTTTGAGCGCCGCGGCGAGCGCACCCGCCGCCGAGTCTGCATTGACGTTGTACACATTGCCGTCATTGCCCGGGGCGATGCTGGACACCACTGGAATGCGGCCTGCCACGATGATGTCCATGACAGCCGACGGGTTCACGTCGACAATCTCACCGACCAGACCGATGTCCTTCTTCTCACCGTCGACCTCGACGTAGCGCTTCTGCGCCGTGAACAGACCGGCGTCTTCGCCGGAGGTGCCTACCGCATACGGACCATGCGAGTTGATGCGCCCCAACAGGTCGCGGCCGACCTGGCCGAAGAGCACCATGCGCACGACATCGAGGATCTCTGGCGTGGTCACGCGGAAGCCACCGATGAACTCGCCGCCATCGAGTCCCAACTGCCCCAGCATCGCGGTGATCTGCGGGCCTCCACCGTGCACGACGACCGGCTTCGCGCCAACCGTGCGCAAAAAGACCATGTCCGCGGCGAAAGCAGACTTCAAGTCATCGTCGATCATGGCGTTGCCGCCGTATTTCACCACGACGATCTTGTCGCGGTAGTGCTGCAGCCACGGCAGCGCCTCAGCGAGGACGTGCGCGCGGTCCTGATTGCTCAAATTCAACAGTGAACCTCCGCTCCTACGTCGAGTATTCCGAGTTGATTTCCACGTACGAGTACGACAGGTCCGTGGTGCGCACACTGGCTCTGCCCGGGCCGCCGGTGCCCAGATCCACGAGCACCTCGACATCTGCCCCGCTCAACTCCACGTCCCGCGCGCCGGGTGCGCCGGTGCTGTCGACGCACACCGGGGTGCCGTTGAAGGAGACAGTGATCTTCTCCGGAACCATCTCCGCATCCGCCATGCCGACGGCGGCGAGCACGCGCCCCCAGTTCGGGTCGGAACCGAACATGGCGCATTTGACCAAATTGTCGCGCCCGATGGTGCGCGCGGCGTTGAGGGCCTGAACGTTGTCTGCGGTGCCTTCCACGGTGATGACGACACGCTTGGTCACGCCTTCCGCATCAGCTTGCAACTGGCGGGAGAGTTCCTCGCACAGCTCGATGACCGCCTGGGTGAACTCCTGGGAGCTCGGCTGCACACCCGATGCGCCCGACGACATCGCAATGACTGTGTCGTTGGTGGAGGTCGCACCGTCAATATCGAGTGTGTTGAAGGTTTCTCCGGCCGCTTCACGCAGAGCCGAATCCAGCACAGCGGAACTCACCACAGCGTCGGTGGTGATGCATGCGAGCATGGTCGCCAGCGACGGCGCCATCATGCCCACGCCCTTCGCCATGCCACCGACACTCCATCCATCGCGTGTGACGATGGCTTCCTTAGACACCAGGTCCGTCGTCAGGATCGCCTCCGCCGCGAGATGACCGTGATCGCCCAGGTTCTCCCCCAGCTTCGAAATGCCGGAGCGGATCGTCTCCATCGGGAGCAGATCGCCGATCAGGCCCGTGGAACACACCGCGACCTCAGTTGGTTTCACACCGAGCTCACGCGCCGTGGCCTCTTGCATCTCCACTGCGTCCCGGTCGCCCTGTGCGCCATTGCAGGCATTCGCATTGCCGGAGTTGTAAACCACGGCGGAAAGCGAGCCGTTATTCAGTGCGTTGCGAGTGACCTTGACGGGGGCCGCAACGACCTTGTTTCGGGTAGTCACCGCAGCCGCGTCAAAGCGCGGGCCATTGTTGACCACCAACGCCATATCCGGCTTGCCAGATTGCTTGATTCCTGCTGTGACTCCAGCCGCCGAGAACCCGGCGGGGGCTGTCACACCTGTCGTAGCCATGTCACATTCCTTTACTTAAAAATAAGCCGCGCGATGAAAGGCATCGACCCGTCTATGGCGCTACCGCCGCCAGGGGAAGACCGTCCGTTTCGTTGAAACCGAGGGCGAGGTTCATGCACTGCACCGCTGCCCCGCCGGTCCCCTTGGTGAGGTTGTCGATCACTGACGTGACCAGCAGAACACCAGCCGATTCATCGACCTCGACCTGCATCAGGCACATATTCGTTCCTACGATGTGCTGGGTCTGCGGCTGGCGCCCCTGCGGCAGCAGTCGCACGAATGGTTCGCCCGCGTAGAACTCCTCGTAGGCAGCACGCGCATTCTCCTCAGTCACGCCCGGTTTCAACGGCGCGGTGATGGTGGAGAGAATGCCGCGCGTCATCGGCGCCAGCACTGGGGTGAAGCTCACCGACACTTCCTCGTCGGTCACCTCGGAGAGGTTTTGCACCATCTCCGGGGTGTGGCGGTGCTTGCCGGCGGTTTTGTACGCCTTCACCGATCCCATCGTCTCAGCGCCAAGCAGGTCCACGTTGGCCTTCTTCCCCGCACCGGACACACCGGTCACCGAGACGATACTGAACGACGGCTCAACCAAGCCGCGGGCAGCCGCGGGCAGCGCTGCGAGCGTCGCGCCGGTGGGAAAGCACCCGGGGATGGCGATCCGTTTGGCACTCGCAATCTCCTCGCGGTGGCCCGGCATTTCCGGAATTCCGTAGGGCCAAAAACCGGCGTGATCGGATCCGTAATATGCAGTCCAGTCTTCCGCGTTTCGGAGCCGGAAATCCGCGGCGCAGTCCAGCACGAGCGTGGACTCCGGCAATGCAGCACCGATTTCAGCGGAGAACCCGTGAGGCAGTCCAAGGAAGACGACATCGTGTGCGCCCAGCACCTCGACGGTGGTCTCCTCGATCACGCGGTCAGCCAGTTGCGGAACGTGCGGAAGCACGTCAGCAGCTAATTGACCGGCATTTGAGTTTCCGGTCAACGAACCGATTTCAAAGGTTCCATCGAGAAAGCGCGGGTGCCCGACGAGCAGGCGGAGAATTTCCCCGCCCGCGTAACCGGTGGCGCCTGCGACTGCGACTTTGATGGTCATAGCGTCAGGCTACACAGCACCCGCGCCCTTTGCAAATAATTCAGCGCAAATAATTTTATGCGCGCATCTCTGCTCCGAATTCCTTCTTCGCTGCCTCTGCTGCGGCAAGCCGGCCTTCGGATGCTTCGTCCTCGGTGAGGGTGCGATCCGGTGCGCGGAACACGAGCCCGAATGCGAGCGACTTCTTTCCTTCACCCAGGGACTCGGAGCGGTAGACGTCGAAAAGCGTCACGCCCTCGATGAGGTCGCCGGCATTGTTCTCTAGCGTGCGGCGCACAGACTCAGCCGGGATCTCCTCGTCCACGACCAGCGCGACATCCTGATGCAGCGCCGGGAAGGACGACAGCACCGGCGCAGGAAGCTTCTCCGCCAACGGCAGTGCGGTCAGGTCGATCTCCATCGCGCACGTGCGTGCGGGAAGACCCATTGCCTCAAGCACCTGCGGGTGAAGCTCACCGGCGTGGCCGACCACGAGGTCGCCGCCCTCGACCGCCACAGACAGTGCGGCACAACGGCCGGGGTGCCACGGCAATTCCTCGGCGGAAGAGATCTGGAGGTCGACTCCCGCGGCCCGCGCGACGACCTGTGCGGACTCGACGGCATCCGACCATGTGTAGGCGCGCCCGTCACCCCACGGACCTTCGAGCTCCGTATTGCCCGTCGCCACAGTCGCGGCGTGAAGGTGCTGCAGCGGCAGCGAAGCGATGAGCTCTTCGATCTCGGCATCAGCCGGACGCTGAGCGACGCTCGGCATCGGCGAAGAAGCAGCCAACTTGTAAGCGACCTGTGCGACGGAGAACAGCGACAGGTCGTTGCGTCCACGTGCGACATTGCGGCCGACCGCTTCAAGCATTGCCGGCAGAAGCGTCGTCGCCAAGACGCCATAGTCAGCGTCGAGCGGGTTCTGCACCGTGACAACGCGGCGACGGTCGTCGTCGGCCTCCAGACCCCAGGTGTCGAGCACCGTATTGGACATGAACGGCGTCGGGATGACCTCCGCGTAGCCGGAGTAAGCCAGCGAGTGCGTGACAGCACGGCGACGGCGTTGCAGCGGCGACAGGCCACGGCCTCCGCGCGGGGTCGGCAGCTCAAGCGGAATTTCGTCGAGACCCTCAAGTCGGACGATCTCTTCGATCAACTCCACCGGCTCGTTCAGGTCGGTGCGCCACGTCGGCGGAGTCACGGAAAGAACGGTCTCGCCATTTTCCTCGGTCTGCTCGACAGAGCAGCCGACCTCCTCGAGGCGCTTGACCACGGTCTCAACCGAGTAATCCACACCGATCAGCTCCGACGGCTGCGCCGCGCGCAGGCGGATCGCGTCGGGCTGCGGTGCATCGCCGACGATCGTGCGCTTGTCGGTGACAGTTCCGCCCGCAATCGAAACGAGCAGCGCGCATGCCAGATCCAGGGCTACCTCGACGAGGGCGGGGTCGACGCCACGCTCGAAGCGTCGAGAAGCTTCCGAGCTCAACTTGTGGTGGCGTACAGAACGCGCGACGGTAAGTGCATCCCACGTCGCGGCCTCGAAGAAGACGTCGGTGGTGTCGTCACCGATCTCGGAGGTCGTGCCGCCCATGATCGCGGCGAGCGACTGGATGCCATTGTCATCGGAAATGACCACATCACCCGGGGTGAGCGTGTGCTTGACGTGGTCAAGGGTCTCGAATTCTTCGCCACCGGAAGCATTGTGCACCCGCAGACCGCCAGCGATCTTATCCGCGTCAAAGGCGTGCATCGGCTGGCCGAGCAGCAGCATGATGTAGTTGGTCACGTCGGTCGCGGCGTTGACAGAACGGATGCCAGCGAGCATGAGCGCACGCTTCATCCAGAACGGCGCCTGCGCAGCCGGGTCGATGCCTTCGACCTTGCGAACACCGAAACGCAGCGCCTTCGTCGATTCTTCGACGGTGATCGGCAGAGCGTCGCCTGTGGGCTCCGGCACGGCAGACAGATCAATGCCGCTTATCGACGGCTCCTCCGCCACGTCCGTGTACTCCAACCCGAAGGCCGAAGCCACTTCCCTGCCCAAACCGCGTGCGGAAAGAGCGTAGCCGCGGTCCGGCGTGACATTGACCTCGAAGATCGTGTCGTCGAAGCCACCGAGCACCTCGCGGGCATCCTGGCCCGGTTCGCCCGCGCCCTCCGGCAGAACGATGATGCCGTCGCTCTTGGAGGTGAAGCCGAGCTCTGCCTCGGAGGCCATCATTCCGTTAGAGATGTGGTCGTAGGTCTTGCGCGCGGAGATCTCGAAGCCGCCCGGCAGCACAGCGCCCGGCAGGGACACGACCACGAGGTCATTGAGCTTGAAATTACGCGCACCGCAGATGATGCCCTGCAGCTCGCCGGTGCCGTTGGCATCGCCGACGTTGACCTGGCAGTAGCGGATCGGCTTTTTGAAGTCAGTGAGCTCCTCGATCTCCTCGACCCGGCCGACAACGAGCGGGCCTGTCGTTTCAGGCAGCGGCTCGTAGCCTTCGGTTTCGAAACCGACGCGCACGAAGCCGGCATCGAGCTCCTCCGGGCTCACGGACCAGCCAGGGTTACCGGCGTTGTTCAGCAGGGACGTCAACCATTTTTGAGAAATCAGCATTTTCTACTCTCCTTCAACCTTCCCTGTTACGCCTGAACACCGAATGGCAGCGTGAAGCGGACATCACCTTCGACCATGTCCCGCATGTCCGTCAGCCCGTTGCGGAACTGCAGCGTGCGCTCAATGCCCATGCCGAATGCGAAGCCGGCGTACTCCTCCGGGTCGATGCCAACAGCACGGAGAACATTCGGGTTGACCATGCCGCAGCCGCCCCACTCGATCCAGCCAGCGCCGCCCTTCTTATTCGGGAACCACACGTCCACCTCCGCGGACGGCTCAGTGAACGGGAAGTAGTTGGTGCGGATGCGCGTCTTGGTCTCCGGGCCGAACAGCACCTTCGCCAGGTGGTCGAGCGTGCCGCGCAAGTGCGCCATCGTCAGGCCCTTGTCCACGGCGAGACCTTCAACCTGGTGGAAAACCGGGGTGTGCGTAGCGTCGAGCTCGTCAGTGCGGAACACACGTCCCGGGCACGCAATGTAGATCGGCAGATCACGCTCAAGCATCGTGCGCACCTGAACCGGCGAGGTGTGGGTACGCATGACCTGGCGGGAGCCTTCCTCGCCAACGTAGAACGTGTCCTGCAGGGTGCGCGCCGGGTGATCCGGGATGAAGTTCAGCGCGTCGAAGTTGAAGTACTCAGCCTCAACCTCCGGGCCTTCGGCGACTTCCCAACCCATGCCGACGAAGATGTCGGCGATCTGTTCGCTCAGCGTCGTGATCGGGTGCATCGCGCCAGCCTGCGCACGCGACGTCGGCAACGTGACATCGACCTTCTCCTCGCGCAGCTGCTGCTCGCGGTGCTCCGCCTCGCGCTCGGCGTGCAGCTCGCTGTAACGCTTCTCCGCACGGCCGCGCGCCATGTTCACGAAACGTCCGGCGTCCTTGCGCTGGTCCTTCGGGATCGAACCGAGCGACTTACGCGCCTGCATGATCGGCGACTGCTCGCCGAGGTGTTCGCGCTTGACCTCCTCCAACGATGCCAGGTCCGGCGCCGCCTCAAACGCCTCGATCGCCGCGTCAGCCGCCGCGTTCAGGTTCTCTTCGGTCAGTTCGATTTCCGGTGTGGGGTTGCTCTGATCAGCCACGCTACCGTTCACCCGCGCCTTTCCAGACAGACGATTTCAAAACGCTCACCAGCATACCCGTGCGCTCAAGCTTCCCTGCGCCGAGGCCGTTACGAACGTAGCACTGAAAATCTACTGCGACTCATCTCTCCTCACAGCCCGCAAGGCAGTCAGTAGTTCCTCAACGTGGCGTGAGAGGTCGATCAATTCCCCTTTCCCCATCTTCCCTCCAACTGCATTCGCCCACTTGTGCTGACGCGGCCGGAGTGCTGCGAGGGCAGCTTTGCCTACAGGAGTGAGCGCAAGCAGTTGCGATCGTTTATGGGTTGGGTTCCGCTGCCACTGGGCCGTTCCGGCTTCGACGGCAACGTCGGCCAGTCTTTGTACACTTTGACGTGCATTTCCTAACCGACGGGCGATCTCCGCGACCGTCAATGGTTCGTTGATAATCAAGCCCAGAACCTTCCACATCGCTGGCGACAACCTCGTACCGTTCGTGATGGACGTTGCTGCGTCCTCCAGTTCCGCAGCGACCTCGAAGAGGGGCAGGACCAGGTCTGTGAGCGTGTCCCCCTCAGGCGTTCTGCCAGGCATCCATAAACTCCGGGAATGTCTCAGGATCGCCCAAGTAAAGCTTCTCCCATAAGTCGATGAGCTCAGCGGAGAGCAGATCAATCTCGCGTAGAACAGCGGCGGTAAACTGTACCGGGTAAATGCCGGACGCTGTGATCACTTCCCTATCGCTTACCACAGGCGCATCCAAGTAGTTGTCGGCCCCTAGATAACCGGTCCCGACCAGAAATTCTGGCGCATTGGAGGTGTGCTGGCGATGATCAAGCACTCCAGCCCGCGCAAGTGCGAGCGTTCCGCCGCAAATGGCGGCAATTGGAACTCTGCGCCGTTCGCACTCACGGACTATCTCTAGCAGCGGCTCATGGCCCGAACTATAAGTGTCCCCTCCCGGGATGACAAGGATACTTAACTGGTCAAGGTCAAGTTCCTCGAGATCGACATCTGGCTTGAGAGGCAGGCCGCCGAGAGTGTGAGCGGGTTCCACTCCATCTCCGACGAATCGGATCTCGCCGATCCCCGGTTTCGCTTGCCGGGCCCTAGCGACAAGTGTTGTGAGGTAGGAAAACTCCCAGTCGGCCATGGTGTCAGTGGCGTAACAAGCTAGCAACTTAGTCATATTTGACAGCATACTGTCATTTTTGTCCCGGGCGCTAGCCCCCTTACACAAGAGCGACGATCAGGGTTTAGTCCCCCAGCGCCTTCACCGACTCCCACAGGCAGATCGATGCGGCGGTGGACAGGTTCAGCGATTCGGCGGAGCCCTGGATCGGGATCGAAACGGTGTGGTCGGCTGCCTCAAGCACGTCCTCGGGCAGTCCGTGGGCTTCGTTGCCGAACAGCCACGCGGTGGGCTGGTTCAGCGCATCACCGGAATCGGCAAGGTTCACCTCGCCGTGCATGGTGGTCGCGAACGTCGATAAGCCTGCTGCCCGCAGTTGGCCGAGCACTCCCTTGATGTCGCGCTCCCGGGCAACCGGCACATGAAAGAGCGAACCAGCCGAGGATCGCACAACCTTCGGAGACTCCGGGTCGACGGTATCGCCGGCGAAGACGACAGCATCGGCGCCCAGCGCGTCCACGAGCCGAATGATCGTGCCAGCGTTGCCCGGGTCGTTCGTCTCCACGCACACCGCGACAAGCTTCGGGCGTCCCTTCAAAATCGCGCCGAGCGTCCACGTCACAGGCTTGCACACCGCGAAAATCCCCGTCGTGTGCACCGTGTCCGTCAGCGTCTGCGCGGCCTTGTCCGTGATCGCGTGCGTGAACACATCCATGTATCCCGCCGCCGTCACCACGTCCGCGAAACGGTCCGCCGCCGCCTCCGTCACGAACAAATCCGTCGCAGCACCCGTCGCCACAGCCGCTTCGACGGAGTTCTCCCCTTCCGCCAAAAAAGCTTTCGCTTTACGACGCCCAGCCGCCCTATTCAACTTCCCCGCGTTGACCACCCGAGGAGTGCGTTCAGTGAAAGGCTGAGAGAAATCGAGGCTCATGCTGACCCAGCGTATAAGCAGCATCACGCAAGCGCTATTACGCTATCCGTGTGACATCGTTGCGCCAGTGGATCAAGGCGTTCCCCGAGTCGCCGGCACCACGCCGGTGGTTTTTCGCGGGGAGCGCCCTTGTCGTGTGCGCTGTTCTCGCAGTTTTGGGACTCCTCCTGGCCGGTGCCCCTGTAGAAGCCAGCGCCACAGCTCTCCGGGTAGGAGTTCTCGTCATTGCGGTGTGCACACTAATTAGCCCACTTCCTTCTACCATTGCGTTTGCTGTTTTATTGCAGGTTGCGGCAACAAATACAGAGTTGCAAAGCCCAGTAGTCTTTTTCGGCACACTCGCCGTGGCAACGAACCTTTCTCTCTGTTTGAGTCCTGCGGCCAGCGGACTATGCGCAGTTGCCCTTTGGTATCTCGCGCTCACACGAGTGAGCGCTGGGGAATTTATCCCCGATGATGTTGAACCCAGTGCGATCCTTGGTGCTTTCATCATCGTGGTGTGGACTGGCGGACTAGTCATCCGCGAAACCTTGATCAACAAAAGAAGAGACTCGGAGAAATTTCAGCAGCAGATTGAGGACGAGCGCGACCGTGCAGTTAAAGCACTCCACGGATCCGTCGCTGCGTCGCTCACCTCCGTGGTTCTTCGCAGCGAGTCAATGGCAATGAACGCACCGGAAAACTCCCGGCAGGATTCTCTCCTTATCGCCGAAGACGCGCGCCGAGCCATGCGCGAAGTCCGAGAACTGATCCGTTTCATGCGAACCAACGACGAATCTGAATTCGCATCGGATGATTATCAAGGCTCGTCGGACCTGCTCAATCACCTTTTGATTATCGTCGGCAAGATTCGCAGCCACGGATTCTCCGTCATCGAGTCCGGAATCAACGAGGCTGTCCTATCAGGAATTCAGATCCAAAATGGTTACGCCGTATTCAGAGAGTTGCAGACGAACATCCTGAAGTATGCTGACCAAACCAAACCAATCATCGTTGCTGCTGTTCGCGACGAAGAAGTCGTGACCATTGCGATCCAGAACACCGTCGCCGATTATGCACCAGATGTGGCCATGACAACAGAGATCGGTCTCACTGAAGCAGTTAAACTGGTAAAGCGGGACGGCGGAACCTTGTCCTTCTCCAAGGTCGACTCCACCTGGAGAAGCGAGCTCACGTTCCCTCTCGCAAAACGCGGCAACAGCAAGGAACGAAAGTAGATTTCACCAGGTCGCACTAGTGTACTTTCGTACCGTCTTTTCGAATCATCGCCTAAAAGCTTGTTCTCAGCTTCTTACGGATTCATAATCGTTGGAGCTACTAGAAGTACTTTTTCTACCTCTGCCATTTCTCCGAAAGGAAACATCATGAAGAAGATCTCCGCGCTTACTGCGTCTGTCCTCGCCACCGCTGCTCTCATCCTTGCGCCGTCCGCACATGCGGAAGAGACCGCGCCTATCACGTCGGAGCAGATTCAGGCAGATAACGCCGCCGTCGAGGGCGAGTCCGATGCCCCGGCTCTCTCCTTCTACACCGGCGCAATGGGCGACATGCTGAATTGCGGTGGCTACATCGGTCGACTGTGGTGCAAGAAGTAGTTCGAAGTAGATCTTCATCTTTGATTTTTCTTTAGGTTTTCATGAGCAGCGGTATCGACAAGCACATCCGAGTCTTCCTCGTCGACGACGACCCGCTCGTGCGCGATGTCCTGAACCGCTACCTCACTTCTGCTGACGGCATCGATGTCGTCGGCACAGCATCGAGTGGCCCGGAGGCCCTCGAGCTCATCGACCCAGAGGAGATCGACCTCGTTCTCTCGGATGTCTACATGCCCGAGATGGACGGGCCGACCCTGCTCGGTCGCCTCAATCAACTTCCGAAGACGCCGGCCTTTCTCGCGATCACCTCGCTGGAGAACGACCGGAAGATGCTCGATGTTCTGGCCCAGGGTGGGCGCGGATACATCCTGAAGAGCCAGCCGCCGGAAGAGATCGTTCTTTCTGTGCGCCAAGCCGTCACCGGCGGAACAGTCGTGTCCCCCGCCGCGATGACGAAACTCGTGCGCTATATCTCTCCCGAAGAGACGCCCGTCGAATCCGCACCACAACAGCGGACCTACCCCGACGGCATCACCGACGGTGAAATCGATGTCTTGGAGCTCCTCTGCGAAGGGTTGAGCAATTCCGATATCGCACGCCGTCTCAACTACTCCGAGTCGACGGTGAAAAAGCACGTTTCGCATTTGCTCACTCTCTACGGAGTGTCATCGCGTCTCGATCTCGTCGTGCACGTTCTCGGCGGCAAATAACTCACCCGCATTCACGGGCCGACTTCTACTTACACTTTCGTTCCTTTCCGCAGGTCGCTCTGCAGCCGCGCGGAACGAAAGTCTCTGACCTGCAAACTTAGGTACCAAGAGGCTTGTTTTTCCTTGTTTGTGCTCTGTGCACGGCTTAGGTTGAACGTCATCAGCGTCCAACCGATCACTGACAACGATCACAGCCGGGGGACCACCCCGGTACGCGCTGCCGAAGTATTCAACACGAGAAAGGAAGAACCTGTCATGGCCCGCTACACCCGCCGTGCAGCTGCTGCCGCACTCGCAGCACTGATGACCGCAACCGCCGCTGCAAACCCCGCAACCGCTGCAACCCTCGAAGAGTCCGCCCCGGAGACCCCGGCAACCAACGCCAAGCTGCCGATCATCCACACCTACCGTGGCAGCGACCACCTCAAGGCAAACGTCCTCAACCCGCGCCCGGTCTGCAACTCCACCGAGGACTACCGCACCGTCGTCTACAAGGTGACCGACAACTTCCTGCCGGTTGGCACCATCTCCACCACCAACCTGTCCGACAAGGACATCCCGCTGCAGCAGGAGCTGTCCCGCACCCAGAACATCTCCGCAAGCATCAACGGCTCCAAGACCGAGACCCTCGAGCTCGGCGGCCAGGCTTCCAAGAAGGGCATGCAGGGCAGCATCGGCTACTCCCTCGCTAAGTCCCTCGGCTGGGATGTCTCCGGTTCCCTGAGCTGGACCGTCGGCCAGCAGATCGGCCCGTACGACGTCCCGGCTGGCAACACCGGCGAGGCATCCTACGGTTTCCGCACCGTCACCATGACCGGCACCCAGCAGCGTTGCAAGCCGAACGGCACCTGGGCTACCCCGACCGCTTGGGTCGCCAACATGCCGGTCAAGAACGAAGTCCGCGTCAAGAACTACGACACCCCGGCTGATTCCTGGGCACCGAACAAGGGCGCACAGGTCACCGAGCCGGTCGACAACCCGAACCCGGCATACCACTCCGACGTGGAGAAGATGAACGAGGGCGAGACGCTCGACGACGTCAACAAGGTCAAGGACAACGACTCCGAGGACGTCACCAACAAGAAGATCGACGTGAACGCTCCGAAGCCGGAGGCTGACAAGGACGCTAAGGCTGACAAGGACGCTAAGGCTGACAAGGAGAACAAGAACGCCAAGGCGGACAAGGACACTACCGTCGAGGCTGTCGCCGACGCTGAGACCAAGAAGGTCGAGGACTCCAACAAGCCGGCAGCTGATGCCCAGAAGCTCGACATCGAGCCGTACTTCACCACCTCCAGCTCCAAGGCTGAGGGCTTCGCAGGCTCCGTCGCTCTGCGCGCTAAGAACGTCGGCACCGACCGCTACTGGGGCGAGTTCCCGGCGATCACCTTCCGTGTCGAGGTCCGCACCGAGGACGGCCCGAAGGGCGTCGACCGCCTGATCACCACCACCAAGGCTAACGGCGCTCACATCCGCGACATGGGCTACAACCACGACAAGGGCGTGCGCACCTTCGAGGTCACCCTGTCCAACCCGGTCAACGCTGGTGACGACGTCCTGCTCGGCGCCTTCTCCTTCGGCGACGGCAACACCAAGGAAGGCCGCCTGTCCAACTACATGACGGTCACCCAGACCGGTCGTCTCGCCGGCGACAACTCCACCGGCAACGACCAGAACGTTGACTCCCGCAAGGCCACCGTCAACGACTTCGGCAAGCCGCACAACGGCCTGTTCTAAGGCGCTGATCTAAGGGGAGCTCCACCCCGCGAAGATTGCTTCAACCTGTCCGCACGCACTGCGTGTGGGCAGGTTTTCGCGTTATTGATGGCTAGTCGTCCGCTACGGGAGTCCGGTCCAAAATCTCGGCGATGGCCGTAGCGGGCACGACTGTCTTTTTCGCGTCTAAGTGGATGAGCTCGCCCATGGCTTCTGTCCATTCCGCAACTACGACCCGGTGGCCCTTCATCGTCGTTTCAATCAGGCCTCCGTCGACATTTCCTCCGGCGACAATCACGAGCACAAAAGCGATGTCCCCATCGTTGACGAACCGCGCCGCTTCCGCCAGAGCATTGATCGAGCGGTGGCGGGACAGCTCCTTCAGACCGAGGTTGTGATCCACAAACGTGCCCTGCTGCGTCACACTCAAAGTGCCGTTCCAATATTTAATGTCCGCGACGACGACTCCGCCACGGGTGGAGATAATCTCGCCCACCTGAAGGGATTTCTCCTTCTCGGCTTGCTCGATCAGAGAGCCCAGAAAACGGTTCCTTTCCCGCGCCTGAGGAGTAGAGAAATCCAAACCGGAGAAGATGACCGGTTTGACCGCCCGCAATTCATTTTCCCGCACCCGCGTCAACGAAGAGCTTTTCCCCGGGCGGATATCGACATCGTGGGCAATCTGCACCTCGAATGGAAGCGCATTCTCCAGATCCAACCCGACCTGCTGTCGGCGGTAGAACGCCTCAGCGTACGTCTTCATGTGCGGGTCAGCATCAAGCCCGTTGAATGTTCCGCGCCGAGCTTGCTTCACCAGCGGACTCAATTTCTCGACGCTTTGTGCATTCCGTGCGCGCTTTTTCATCCGCCAGAATTGGAACCGCAGAATGAAGCCGAGGGCGACAATCGTGACCACAGCCATGAATCCACGAGAAAGCCAGTGCCCCCACCCGGCGTCGACGATAAAAGCAATGAGATTCACTATCAGCGCGAAAGAAGCCCACAGCCCAAAAACGGCGAGATGGTATTTGACGTTGAAGCGCAGAGACGCTTGTGCGGCTTCAATGCGGCGCCACTTCTCGGCAGGATCCGCCGGGTCGAATCGCTCCGGATCCCGCGAGGAGGCCTGCACCGCGCGCTCAAAGAAAAACCACGCACCAGCCGACGGCGGTTTCCCTACGCGCAACGCCATGAGTGCCCAGTCTTTCCCGCCGCCACTTAAAAATCGCTAATCGGCCCGCCCCACGGCAGCACGCTGAGCCGAGCACAGACAATTACAGCACAACGCCCCGCTGTCCCGGGGCGAAACCGGGAGCAACGGGGCGTCGATAAGCGAAAAGCTCTTAGGCGGCCTTCGGAGCGTTGACATCCTCCGGCAGAGCGTTCTTTGCGACCTCGCAGATAGCGGAGAACGCAGCGAAGTCGTTCACAGCCAGGTCAGCGAGGATCTTGCGGTCCACCTCGACCTCGGCCAGCTTCAGGCCGTGGATGAGACGGTTGTAGGTGATGTCGTTCATGCGGGCAGCAGCATTGATGCGCTGGATCCACAGCTTGCGGAACTCAGACTTGCGGGCGCGACGATCGCGGTACGCGTAGGTCTGGGAGTGCAGCCACTGCTCCTTCGCCTTGCGGTACAGGCGGGAACGCTGGCCGCGGTAGCCCTTAGCGGACTTCAGAATGTCGCGACGCTTCTTCTTGGCGTTAACTGAGCGCTTAACACGTGCCACAGTGATACTTCCTTACTTGTGAGAGATGTAGGTGTTTATTTCTGAAGGCAGGCGCTCTTTTAAGCCTTGCCGAGGAGACGCTTGGTGCGCTTGACGTCGCCCTTAGCGACGTCAGTGGTGCCGGAGAGCTTACGACGACGCTTCGCCGACAGCTTCTCGTTCAGGTGGCGCTTACCAGCCTGCTCGCGGCGCAGCTTGCCGGAACCGGTGACCTTGATGCGCTTTGCGGTGCCCTTGTGGGTCTTCTGCTTCATAGTGGTAAATCCTTTAGCTTTACTCGTTACGCCGGCTGGGCCAGCGGAACTCTACTTCTTACCCTTGCGAACGGGCCCAAGAACCATGGTCATGTTGCGGCCATCCTGCTTCGGACGGGACTCGACCTGGCCGACCTCCTGGATGTCCTCGGCGAGGCGCTCCAGCAGGCGGTAGCCCAGCTCCGGACGCGACTGCTCGCGGCCGCGGAACATGATGGTCACCTTGACCTTGTTGCCCTTCTCCAAGAAGCGCTCAACATTGCTCTTCTTCGTCTGGTAGTCGTGCTCATCGATCTTCGGGCGGAACTTCTGTTCCTTGACCACCGTCTGCTGCTGGTTCTTACGGGACTCGCGGGCCTTCTGGGCCTGCTCGTACTTGTACTTGCCGTAGTCCATGATCTTGCACACCGGCGGCTTCGCGTTCGGCGCGACCTCGACCAGATCGAGGTCGGCTTCGTACGCGAGCTTGCGTGCATCATCGGTACGGACAATTCCAACCTGCTCGCCGGACGGGCCGACAAGACGAACTTCCGGAACGCGGATGCGTTCGTTGATCCGAGCTTCAGCGCTGATGAGAACTCCTAGGGGTGAGAAAGACGTGTGCTGTTCGCTACCGAATCGCTTGTGCAGCGCTCCCTCACAACAAAAACCCACGTTCCATCAGCTTTGCTGTGGGACGTGGGAGTTTATCCTCAACACGGCAGTCAGCGCACAACGCGTGCGTTTCGTACCGTTGTTTTGACCCTTAGCCTTCCATCACTGGCGGCATCAGGTGGGAGAAACTCCACTTGCAACCCGCGCGCTTTGCGGCGCGTCAGGCGGTAGTGCGTTAAAGGATAGCACCCTTGTGTCGCTGATCAAAATCTTCGTAAATTTCTCGGTGAGCCGGGAACCTTTTGCCCCACTCGCACCGTCTAACAGATACATATTTAACTGCGAGGAGGATCATGAATATCAACGACCAGCGCATCGCGCACATCAAGCACTCACTAGCTGAGTTGCGCTCCACCACAGTCCACGCGCAACAGCTTATCGACGACATCTCTCTCACCCTCACCCACCTCAACTCCCCCGTCACACCTGATCATCCCGGCGGCGGTGCTCCACCCGGCCCACCACGTCCACCTACTCCACCGGGCCCTCGGGGCCCAGTCGTTCCCCCTTCCCAACAGGGCGGCTCAACTTCGCTGAAGGTCTTGAGGGGCGGGCCACGTCCTGCTCACCCCGGTCCCGGTCCGGCTGGTCACGCTCCTACCCAAGGTCCCGCTGTCCCTGGCCAGGGTCCCGCCGGGCCCGCCGGCCCACGTCCGGTGGGCCGCCCACTTCCCGGTCACGCGGTTCCACGGCAAGATCTGCCACCTAACCCTTACCGGCCGCCGCAGGTGGGTCCACCGCCGCAGGGTCCGCGTCCAGGTCCGCGCCCGCGGCCACAGCAGGGTCCGCCGCAGGGCCCACCGCCGCGGGGTCCTCAGCAGGGCCCGCCGCCACAGGGTCCGCGTCCGGGTCCGCATCAGGGCCAACCGCAACAGGGTTCTCGTCCGGCTCCCCGCCCGAGACCGCAGCAGGGTCCACCGCCGCAGGGTCCACCGCCGCGGGGTCCGCAGCAAGGTCCGCCGCCACAGGGTCCGCGTCCGGGTCCACAGCAGGGCCCACCGCAACAGGGTCCTCGCCCGGTTCCGCCGGTAAACCCGAAGCAACATCCGCAACAGGGTCGGCAGGAAGGTCCTACGCAGCAGGGCCGGCAGGAAGGTCCTTCGCGGCAGGGTCCGCAGGAAGGCCCTTCGCAACAGGGTCCTCGCCCGGTTTCGCCGGTGACCCCGGACCAACAGCCGCAGCAAAGTCCGCCTCCACAAGGCGTTCAATTAGCTCCGCAGCCAGCTCCTCCGCATAGCCAGCCGCCCGTGTTCGCTCCCTGGCAGCCGCTCAAACCTGTGGCCCCGCCTTTGACCACCGAACAGAAGGTCATTCGCGCGGCGGCCGTGCTCGGTTCGATCATCACATTCATCGGCGCGTGCTTCGGTGTCGCCCTCGCTATCCAGTCCGGGCTCCTCGGCCCTATCGGGCGGACCGTGGGTGCGTTCCTCCTCGCGCTCGTGCTCCTCGGTATCGGCATCAGGATCGATCTCCGCCGAGGCGCACAGCCGGGTGTCACTGCTCTCTATGTGACGTCGTACCTAATCATCGTCGCCGACTTGCTTTATATGACCGGCTCGCAGCAGTGGCTATCATTCACTGGCTTATGTTTCGCGAGCGTGACAGTGTGGACAGCATTCCTTGCGCTAGCCATGTGGCGGAGGAACCTGTGGCTCGTGCTGAACATGTGCATTGCATATTTCTTCTATGGAGTCCCGATTTTCGACGGGGACGTCATCAATGTCCTCGCCTTCGTCCCGCCGTTGTTAGCTCTGGCCTTAACGTGGTTCTTTCCTTCGGATAGGACTCCAAAACTAGCGCTGTCCACTCGATTTGCCACGGGCATTTTGATGTTCCGCGACCTCGTGGTGCTTTCGTTTCTTTCCTCGTTGGACTATGACGTGACATTCGCGAGCCTTGTCGTTTACGTCGGGGTCTTTCTTTTCATTATTGGCGAGCGCTATTTCCCGATCCGACTTACAGGGCAAACTGAACGCATTTCGATGGCCGTCCTCGCTCCTGTCATCCTGATTGTCACTTCCTACTTCGTGATCGGACAGGTATCCCTGTGGATACCCGTAGCGGTCACGTTCGCCGCGACGGTTACCGTCGCAGTGCTCTGGTTCGACGTCAAAGACCAAGAGCAAATGCGCCTTGGCAATATTTTCCTTGCTTCGTGGCTGGGGTTTTTCGCGTTCACGTTCTTGCCGGTCGTCCTTCGCGCTTCGGGCCCCTACTCACGCCACGGCAGTACGCAAGCGACCGGGGTTGTCCTCTTCCTTCTCGCATTCGCCGCGGTACTGGTACTACTGCGCCTTCGCCCTCTTCTGCTCCGCGTTCCGCTTCTCTCAGCTTGGTTAACCAGCCTTTTGTTCATCACCGCATATCTGCTCCCGGGCACTTTGAGTCCAAAATTTGCGCGCGCGACAACAGTTGAAAACCTAATTGTCGGGTTGGCCCTGCTCGCTTTCCTTGTTTTCGCAGCCATCCACATCTGGAAGTGGCGCGAGATCGAAACTATCGAAAGAAGAGTCTTTGCCGGCGCGGCTCTTTGGTTCTCCACCATTGCTGTCGTAACGGCGTCCACAGCCCTCGGCGAACTCATCTCCCCGAGCTGTCTCCGCAGCATTTTCCAGGGCACCTCGGATGAACCCGATAACGTATGTCCCTCCCCGCAGGGGTATGAAGTCGGTTTCTTTGTGGGCCACATGATCATTTCGATCTCCTTGATGGCCCTTGCATCCTGGTTGCTGATCAAAAGTCCGAAGCCAGGCTCTGACTCGAAGGCCGCGCGCGTTACCGGCCTCGTCTTCGCGGGCGTTGCGACAGGAAAACTCGTCCTATTCGATATGGCCTCGCTCAACGGTGTCCCGCGCGTCATCGCATTCGTGGTTTGCGGTCTTCTGCTCATCGCGGTGGCTGTGCTCGGGGCGCAGCGTAACAGTAACGGCGGACACGCTCCCGGCCCGAGCGGTAGCTTCCCCCCGTTCATGGACGGTGCTCCGATTCCACCGGTTGGCCCCGCCGGAGAGCCACAACCTGTTGGTGCCCCGGCTCCCGTCGACTCTCACGGCCAGCACGCCCCGATCCAGGTGAGCACCGAGCCCGGGCCTGAAGTGCAAAACGAGCAGCAGCCCGCACCGGAACCAGTGCAGCAACAGCCGGATCAAACTCCCGAACAGAAGCCTCCGCAGCAGCCCGCACCGGAACCGGAGCAGCAAGAGCCGCAGGAATCCGCGACAAAGAACAACCCCGCAGACAAGCAGGACGGTCAGCCGAGCTAGCTGGGCGGGGCTACTTCCCCGGAAGGACGTCGGCGAGGAAGTGACCGGTGAAAGAACCGTCGACCTTCGCGACGTCCTCCGGGGTGCCCTGGGCAACAACGGTTCCGCCGCCGGAGCCACCCTCGGGACCCATGTCGATGATCCAGTCAGCGCACTTGATCACATCGAGGTTGTGCTCGATGACCAGCACTGAGTTGCCCTTGTCGACCAGGCCATTGAGGACGTGCATCAGTTTGCGGATGTCCTCGAAGTGCAGGCCGGTCGTCGGCTCATCAAGAATGTAGATGGTGCGACCGTTGGAGCGCTTCTGCAGTTCGGCGGCCAGCTTCACGCGCTGGGCTTCGCCACCGGACAGAGTCGTGGCGGACTGGCCGAGGCGGACGTAGCCCAGGCCGACGTCGCAAAGCGTTTGCAGATAGCGGTGAATCGAGGTGATGGGCTCGAAGAATTCGGTGGCCTCGCTGATGGGCATGTCGAGGACCTCGGAGATGTTCTTGCCCTTGTAGTGCACCTCGAGCGTCTCACGGTTGTAGCGCGCGCCGCCGCACACCTCGCACGGAACGTAGACGTCCGGGAGGAAGTTCATCTCAATCTTGATGGTCCCGTCGCCGCGGCACGCCTCACAGCGACCGCCCTTCACATTGAACGAGAAGCGCCCAGCTTTGTACCCGCGGACTTTCGCCTCCTGCGTCTCAGCGAACAGGGTGCGGATCTTGTCGAAAACGCCCGTGTACGTCGCTGGATTCGACCGCGGGGTACGGCCGATCGGCGACTGGTCGACCTGCACGAGCTTGTCTAGGTGCTCGAGCCCGTCGACCTTCTTCACGCGTCCCGGAACCTGGCGGGCACCGTTGAGGCGGTTCTGGAGAGTCTTCGCCAGAATCTGATTCACCAGCGTCGACTTGCCGGATCCAGACACGCCCGTCACGGCAGTCAGCACGCCGAGCGGCACATTCACGGAGACATTATCGAGGTTGTTCTCGCGCGCACCGACGATCTTCAGCATTCGTTGCTTATCGACGCCGCGCCTTTCCCCCGGCACCTCAATCTCCTTGCGGCCCGACAGGTAATCGCCGGTGAGCGAGTTCTTCGCTTTCTCGATGCCTTTCGGCTCGCCCTGGTAAACGATTTCGCCGCCGTATTCACCGGCGAGGGGGCCAACGTCGACAAGCCAGTCGGAGGCGCGGATGGTGTCCTCGTCGTGCTCGACCACGACGAGGGTGTTGCCGATGTCCCGCAGCTTCTGCAGCGTGGCAATCAGCCGCTGGTTATCGCGCTGGTGCAGGCCGATCGACGGCTCATCCAGCACGTAGAGAACACCCGCAAGGCCAGATCCGATCTGTGTGGCCAAGCGGATGCGCTGCGCTTCGCCGCCAGACAGGGTTCCCGCGGAACGCGACAGAGTCAGGTAGTTCAGGCCGACATCAAGCAGGAAGTGCAGGCGCGCCTGAATCTCACGCAGGACGGCACCGGCAATCATCTCCTCGCGGTAGCCCAGGACCAGGTTGTCCAGGTACTCCGAAGCGTCCTCGATGGACAGCTCCGTCAACCCTGCGATGGACTTCTCGCCGTGGGTAGTGGAATCCAAGCGCACCGCGAGAATCTCCGGCTTCAGACGCGTGCCCTTGCACGTCGGGCACGCCACTTCACGGGTGTACGCGAGGTAGCGCTCCTTGGCGTGCTCGGATTCAGACTGCTCGATCTTGCGCTGCAAATACCCCTTCACGCCTTCAAAGGCGGAGGTGAAAGAACGTTGCCGGCCGTAGCGGTTCTTGTAGCGGACGGAGACTTTGGTTGACGTGCCGTCGATAAGCGCCTTGCGGTGCTTCGAGGGCAAAGACGACAACGGCTCGTGCGGATCGAAGCCCTCCGCCTTCGCCAACGCGACGACGAGCTTTTCGAAATACCCCTTATTCGGCGAGGAATTCCACGGCTGAAACGCATCGACCGCGGGCGCATCCGGGTCGGGAATCACGAGGTCCTCGTCGATCTCGGAACGCGTACCTAGGCCGTCGCATGCCGGGCACGCGCCGAACGGCGAGTTGAAGGAGAACGCGCGCGGCTCGTACTCCTCGACCGACAGCTTGTGGCCATTCGGGCAGGCAGTCTTCTCGGAGAAGACCTCGACGCGCGCCGGGTCGTCCTGCTCGTGCTCGACCCAGTCGAAGGCGACGAGCCCGTCGGCGAGCTTCAGCGCCGTCTCGACAGAATCCGTGAGGCGCTGCTTCTGGCTCTCTTTAACGGTCAAACGGTCGACCACCACGTCGATATTGTGCTTGACCTGCTTTTCCAGCTTCGGCGGATCAGACAGCTGATGCGTCTCGCCGTCGACGGTGACGCGCGCGTAGCCCTGCGCCGACAGGTCCGCGAACAAGTCCACGAACTCGCCCTTGCGTTTGCGCACGATCGGTGCGAGCACCTGGAATTTCGTGCGCTCCGGCTGCTCCATGACGCGGTCGACGATCTGCTGTGGCGTCTGGCGCTCAATCACCGCGTCGCACACTGGGCAGTGCGGCGTGCCAGCGCGCGAATACAGCAGACGCAGATAGTCGTAGATCTCCGTGATTGTGCCCACCGTGGAGCGCGGGTTGCGGTTCGTCGACTTCTGGTCAATGGACACGGCTGGACTAAGCCCGTCGATGTACTCGACATCCGGCTTGTCCATCTGCCCTAAGAACATGCGCGCGTACGAGCTCAGCGACTCGACGTAGCGCCGCTGCCCTTCCGCGAAGATCGTGTCGAAGGCCAGCGACGACTTGCCGGAACCCGACAGCCCCGTGAACACCACCATCTTGTCGCGTGGCAGCTCCACGTCGACACCTTTGAGGTTGTGCTCGCGCGCACCGCGCACCGTCAATTTCTCAGCCACGTTCAGTCCTTCCCACGGCGTCTCTTCGAACAAACCTACCAACACCATTCCAACTACTCTTGGGTGCCATGAATTCCCTCAAGCTGCACCACGTTTCCGTGTCCAGCATGGACAACAATTGCTACCTCATCAGTTCAGGTGACCAGGGCTTGCTTATCGACGCCGCCGCCGAGCCCTCCACCCTTCTTTCCATGGCCGAATCCGCCGGGGTGCAGATCACCGACGTGCTGACGACGCACCGTCACTGGGACCACGTCGGCGCCCTGGAAGAGGTGCTCGCCAAGACTGGCGCGACGCACTGGGCCTCCCACCTCGACGCCCCTGCCCTACCTGTTCCACCGGATGAGGAGCTCAACGAAGGCGACGAGCTTTCGTTTGCCGGCCACAAACTTCCCGTCCACATCCTCCGCGGGCACACCCCCGGCGGCGCCGCAGTCGTCGCGGAGATCGACGGTGAAATCAATCTGTTTGTCGGCGACTCCCTCTTCCCCGGTGGCGTCGGCAAGACCCACAGCGAAGGTGATTTCGTGCGCCTGTTCAACGACGTCAAGGAACGGCTTTTCGACGTCTATCCCGATTCCGCCATCGTCAGGCCCGGCCACGGCGATCCCACCACTCTCGGCACCGAACGCCCCAACCTGGATGCCTGGTGGTCACGCCGCTGGTGAAAATTCCAGCACCACTGACCCTCCACAATGTCTACAGTGGAGGGGGAACATCCGCTGAATGAAGTAAGGAAAAAGTGAGTATGATCCGCAAACTTGCTCGTCCGATGCTCGCCTCTGTGTACATCGCAGACGGCGTGAAGACGGTGACGAATGCGTCCGAGTACGCAGGCGATGCCGAGCGTGTCGTCGACACCATTAAGTCCGTGCTGCCCAGCCAGTACGCGCAGTACATCCCGTCTGACCCGGAGACCGTAGCCAAGATCAACGGTGGCCTGAAGATTGGCGCCGGCAGCACCTTCGCCCTGGGCAAGGCTCCGCGCCTGTCTGCTGGTCTGCTCGCCGCCTCCACCGTGGGCACCCTGCTGGGCCGCAATGCTTTCTGGGAGGCCAAGAACGAGGACGACAAGCAGCGTCGTCGCAACGGCGCGATGACCAACGTCGCTCTCCTCGGCGGTGTCCTGCTCGCTAGCGCGGACACCGAGGGCAAGCCGGGCCTGGCATGGCGCGCGCAGGATGCTGCGAAGCGCGGCAAGAAGAATATCCAGCAGGCACTGCCGACCCAGTCCGAGACCGACAAGGCCAAGAAGAAGGCTTCCGAGTGGTTCCAGGACACCGCTGAGACCGTCTCCGAGCGTGCTCAGGAAGTCGCCGACCAGGTCACCGACTACGTCGACGACAACAAGGACGACTGGAAGAAGACCGCCACCAAGTTCGCCGACAAGGCAGCTGACCGCGCATCTTCCCTCGCAGACGAAGCCACCAACTGGGCCGAGGACACCTACAAGGACGCCAAGCCGTCCAAGATCGAGAAGTTCAAGACCAAGCGCAAGGTCAAGGGCCTCGTGGGCGACCTGCAGGACAATGTCGAGGGCGGCCTCGACGACCTGCTCCCCTCCAAGATCGAGAAGTTCAAGGCGAAGCGCAAGGTCAACAGCGTTGTCAGCGATCTGCAGGACAAACTCGACGATCTGGGCCCCTCCGAGTGGGAGAAGTTCAAGGGCAAGCGCAAGGTGAACAAGGCTGCCGACAAGGCACAGGACAAGGCTCAAAACGCCATCGACGTCCTGCAGGAGGCCTTCGAGAAGCTCGACGCTTCCCCGTCCTGGTGGCAGAAGCGCAAGTGGAAGAAGAAGGCTAAGAAGGCCGAGAAGAAGGCCAACAAGTTCGTGAAGAAGGCAGAGAAGAAGCTCAGCTAAGCCTGGCGTTCACTGACCTTCAGCGTTCGGGCCCCGCGGCAGGGAATACTCCCTGTCCCGGGGCCGTTCGTTATTTGGGAACGCACAACCCGCGGTGAAAGGAGATTCAGGTTGCCGCAGATGGGATCAGCGCCGGACACACGTGCCGAAGAGCAACGCCACGTGGACACGCTCTTCGCGCATTTGGACCTTGAAGTCGCCACGGCCAGCGCTCGGTTGGAGGAAGTCCAGGGCGCCGTCGACCCTGATAACCCGGACGCGGACGCTCTCGTGCGCCGCGAGACCGAGTACCACGCGCTCAACGCGAAGCTCGACGATCTCAATGTCGCGGAAACCGGCCTCGTCTTCGGACGCATCGACATTGCCGACGACGACCCTGAAAACCCCGTCCCCAGCCGAGGCGACCTGGACCGTCGCTATATCGGACGCATGGGCATCGATGACCGCGCGGACAACTACCGCACTCTCCTGCTCGACTGGCGCGCACCCATGGCTCGCCCTTATTACTTGGCGACGACGGCGCATCCGGAAGGCGTCGAAAAGCGCCGCAATATCCGCATGCGCGGCCGCACGGTCGAAGCTGTCGACGATGAAATCCTCTCCGGCGACCACGCCGACACAGCAACCCGCACCACCGACGTCGGCAGCGAAGCAGCTCTGTTGCGCGCGATGAATTCGCCCCGCACCGGCCACATGCAGTCGATCGTGGAGACCATCCAGCGCGAGCAAGACGAGATCATCCGCGACCCGACGCGCGGCGTCCTCGTCGTGGGCGGCGGCCCCGGCACCGGCAAGACAGCTGTGGCGCTGCACCGCGTGGCATATTTGCTGTACACGTGGCGCGAACAGTTGGCCCGCACGGGCGTGCTCGTCGTCGGCCCGAACCGGACATTCCTGGACTACATCTCCCGCGTCCTGCCGGAACTCGGCGAGACGGGCGTGGTGCTCAGCACCGTCGCCGACCTCGTCCCCGGCATCACGCCGACTGGCTCGGACTCGCTCGTCGCACGTGAAGTCAAGGGAACCGAAGACATGGCGATCATCCTCAAACGTGCCGTGCAGAACCTCCAGACGGTTCCCGAGAACAATATTGATCTGCGCATCGACGGCATTGACATCGCCGTCACGCCCGCCATGATCACCGCCGCACGCACTCGTGCACGCCGCTCGCGCAAGCCGCACAACGAGGCACGCGCGTATTTCGCCGATCACCTCACCCAGCTCATCGCGGAGGCGCTCGCAGAGAGAATCGGTGCGGATCCCCTGGGCGGGACCAACCTTCTTTCAGAGGCAGACGTCGACCAGTTGCACGACGATCTGGCGGAGGAAGGGCAGGTTGAGAGGATCGTCGACACGCATTTTCCTGAACTCGACGCTCCTGCCGTTCTCGCTGGTCTCCTGGGTTCGCGCGACGCGATCGCGGCCGCCGCGCACGACTACGACGACCTCACGCGCGACGCGTTGTTCCGCACCGACGGGTGGGCTTTCACGCCCGCGGACACAGCGCTTATCGACGAGCTCTTCACCCTCACCGGCCTTCCCACCCCCTCGGACGAAGCCGAAAAAGCCGACAAAAAGTGGCGGGAACTCGTCGCGGACGCCGAAGACGCGCTGGACATCCTTGCCTCTTCCGCCAACACCGATACCGACGACGAATTCGAAGCCGAAGTGCTCTCCGCCCACGACATTATCGACGCTGAGACCCTAGCCAGCCGCCAACGCGAAACCGACGTCCGCTCCACCGCTGAGCGCGCGCGAGCCGATCTGAGCTGGGCGTATGGCCACGTCATTGTCGACGAAGCCCAAGAACTCACGCCCATGGAATGGCGCATGGTGTTCCGGCGCTGCCCGTCTCGGTGGATGACTCTGGTGGGCGATCCCGCGCAAACCTCCTCGCCCGCTGGTGTGGAGACCTGGGCCGAAACCCTCTCCCCCTTCATTGGCGACCGGTTCCGCTTCCATGAGCTCACCGTCAACTACCGCACTCCCGCCGAGATCATGGAATACGCTCACGATATCCTCGCCGAAATCGACCCCGGCGCTGCTCCTGCCGTGACCGTCCGCTCCACCGGCGAACCCGTGCGCCTGCTCCCCGCAGGAACCGATCCAGGAGCTGTCCGCGCCGAACTCGAGTCGCGGGGCGGGCTGACCGCTGTTGTGACCGTCGATAACGTCGGCACCGTCAAGGGACTCGAATACGACCACGTCGTCGTGGTGGATCCCGACACCATCATCAACGCCTCGCCCCAGGGGTGGCAGGACCTCTACGTCGCAGTCACGCGCGCGACGCAGACCCTGACGCTCATCGGTTAGCGCGCATCCTTTTCCCAGTTCGGCTCGGCTACAGCCGGCGAAACGCGCGGGATAAGCGCGCGGCTGTACTCGCCGACGCGCGGGGCTAGCTAGGCGACGGTGTGAACGATCATCACGTCGCAATCCGACTGGCGGGCGACATCAGCAGGCACGGAACCGAGCAGACGGCCCGTCAGGGAGTTGATGCCGCGGTTGCCCACGACGAGCAGCTCGGCGTCGAAATCGGTGACGATGCTCATCAAAGCTTCAACGGGAGTGCCGGGGCGCACTGCGGTCTCGACGTTGTCCAGGCCAGTCTCCTTCGCGCGCTCGACTGCGGAGGACAGGTTCTCGCGCGCAGTGTCGTCGCCGAGGATGGTGTTGGAATCCTGGCGCAGAGCGGACGAGACCTCTTCTTCGGACTCGTAGTAGGCGCAACCGATGACGAGCTTGGCACCGAATGCTCCAGCGAGCTCGGCAGCGCGCTCAACGGCGAGCAGGGAGGACGCAGATCCGTCCGTACCGACAACGACGGTGTTGTAGTTCATAGCCATGGTGCACCTTCCGGATTGACACGTTGTCCTCGCCTTTCGTGGTCCGGCTGCGCCGTGTTCCCGAAGGCGGTACTCCAGGCCACTATATACCGGCTTCTTTCACACCGCGGAGCTCCTTGCGCAGATCGGCGATCTCGTCGCGCAGTCGCCCGGCCAGCTCGAATTTCAGCTCGCGGGCGGCGCTGGTCATCTGGGTGGTGAGGTCGTCGATAAGCTGTTGAATCTCGTCTTGTGCCATGGACGATGTGTCGCGACCTTCGAGCATGGATGTCTCGCTGGAGCTGGACGCTTCCTCGTCGTCGCTGCGCTCGTAGACCTCGTCAAGGATGTCCGCGATCTTCTTGCGCAGCGGCTGCGGGTCGATGCCGTGCTCTTCGTTGTAGGCGATCTGCTTAGCGCGGCGGCGTTCGGTCTCGTCGATGGCGGCCTGCATGGATTCGGTGATGTCGTCGCCGTACATGATGACCTCGCCGGAGACGTTGCGGGCGGCACGGCCGATCGTCTGAATGAGCGATTTCGTGGAGCGGAGGAAGCCTTCTTTGTCGGCGTCGAGAATGGCAACGAGGGAGACTTCGGGCAGGTCGAGACCCTCGCGAAGGAGGTTGATGCCCACGAGCACGTCGAATTCGCCGAGACGCAGCTGGCGCAACAGCTCCACGCGCTGCAGCGTGTCGATATCCGAGTGCAGGTACCGCACCTTGATTCCGTTGTCGAGGAAGTAGTCGGTGAGGTCCTCCGCCATGCGCTTGGTCAAGGTGGTGACCAAGACTCGCTCGTCCTTCTCGGTGCGCTCGCGGATCTCGTGGATGAGGTCGTCGATCTGGCCCTTTGTCGGGCGGACGGACACCTTCGGGTCGACCAAGCCGGTCGGGCGAATGACCTGCTCGACGAATTCTCCGCCGGCGGCTTCGAGCTCGTAGTCGCCCGGCGTTGCCGACATGTAGACGGTCTGGCCGACGCGATCCTCGAATTCGTCGAAGGTCAGCGGGCGGTTGTCCACCGCCGACGGGAGGCGGAACCCGAATTCGACGAGGTTGCGCTTGCGGGACATGTCGCCTTCGTACATGCCGCCGATCTGCGGGACGGTGACGTGGGACTCGTCAATGATGGTGAGGAAATCTTCCGGGAAATAGTCGATCAGCGTCGCCGGTGCAGACCCCGCCTCACGGCCGTCGATGTGGCGCGAGTAGTTCTCGATGCCGGAGCAGAACCCCACCTGCTGAATCATCTCGAGGTCGTATTCGGTGCGCATGCGCAACCGCTGCGCTTCAAGCAGCTTGCCGCGGTTCTCCAGATCCTCCAGGCGGTCGGCGAGCTCTTCCTTGATCGCCTCGATGGCCTTTTCCATGCGCTCCTCAGTCGCCACATAGTGCGTCGCCGGGAAGATCCGCAGCTCGTCGCGCTGCTCGAGCACGTCACCGGTGAGCGGGTGGATGTAGTACAGCGAGTCGACCTCGTCGCCGAAGAACTCCACGCGCACAGCGACTTCCTCGTAGGCCGGGATGATATCCACGGTGTCACCTTTCACACGGAAGGTGCCACGCTTGAAGTCGACGTCGTTGCGCTCGTATTGGACGTCGACAAGCAGGCGCAGGAAACGGTCGCGCTCGATCTCCTCGCCGACGCGCAACAGCAACGAACGGTCGAGGTACGACTGCGGCGTGCCCAGGCCGTAAATGCACGACACGGAGGAAACAACGACCACGTCGCGTCGGCTGAGCAACGCTGACGTCGCCGAGTGGCGGAGACGCTCGACATCGTCGTTGATCGACGAGTCCTTCTCGATATAGGTGTCCGTCTGCGCGATATACGCCTCAGGTTGGTAGTAGTCGTAGTACGAGACGAAATACTCGACGGCGTTATTCGGCAGCAGTTCGCGCAGCTCGGTAGCCAGCTGCGCCGCGAGCGTCTTATTCGGCGCCATCACCAGCGTCGGGCGTTGCTGCTGCTCGATCAGCCACGCCGCGGTCGCCGATTTACCAGTACCGGTCGCACCCATGAGCACGACATCGGGCTCCCCCGCGCGCAGACGCTTATCCAGCTCGGCGATCGCTTTCGGCTGGTCGCCCGACGGCTCAAATTCGGACTCGACCTTGAAGAGCTTCTCGGTGCGCTCCACCTCCCCCACCGGGCGGAATTCAGAGTGCGACAAAACGGGGTGCTCAGCAGCAAAAGCCATGCACGCCAGTCTAGGTCAGTTTCGCTTTTCGCTTATCGACGCCCCGCGCCAGTTGCGACGCCCTTCGTCCCCCAGTCAAAATGTTGCGACTTACTTTCAGCTGCACTTAAGGTTGTGTGTATGGTCCTCCGACATTCGCACACCGCAGCTCGCGCCGCCATCACGGCGGCGGGACTACGGCACGCGGATGTGGCTTCATATTTGGGGATCGACGCCAGCAAGCTCTCCAAGTCGCTCTCAGGGGTACGGCGCTTCAACGACGCCGAACTGGAGCGCTTGGCGGAGATCACCGGTGTCACCGTGGACAGCCTGAAGCCGCTGTCTCACTCCGATCACGACTCGGCTGCTCACTCGCGTGAGGCCGAGTGGGCTGCCCGTCGCCGCGCCATTGCCGCAGCCGCATGGCCGCTGTTCGCCGCGAACGGCTACCAGGCGGTCAAGGTCGCTGACATTGCGCGGGAGGCAGGAGTGTCCAGCTCCGCTGTGCACTACTACTTCCGCTCCAAGAATGATGTCTTCCTCGCCACTCTCGATCTCTGCTCGGAGCAGGCGGCAGAAAGGAGGGCAGGGGTGGCGTCGATAAGCGATCCTGCCCAGCGTCTCGTGCGCTTCGCGCAAATCCAGCTCGACGGTTCGGCGGAAGCCACCCGCGAGTGGACGACGTGGGCGCAATTTTGGGCATCGTCACCGATGTTCGACGACGCGAAAAAAGCGACCGCCCTGGCGTACAGCCGCTGGGACGAGCAACTGCGCGCCATCGTGCTCGAGGGCATGGCGTCCGGCCAATTCGCCGTCGACGAGCCCGACGAGATGTTGGGCGCAGTCACGGCGATGATCGACGGACTCGGTGTGCGCATGCTCACCGGTGCCTTGTCCGCCAGCGACGCCGCAGCCGCAGTGACGGACTATCTGAATACGTGGATGACAGCGCCTGCTGTCTCTGTGAAGGAGAACGCATAGACATGGTTGAACTTTCGCGCCGGCAGTTGCTCGGCGCCGCGGCGGTGGCAGGATCAGCGACCGCGTTCGCGGCGTGCTCGCCGACGCTGCCGACTGAAAACATCGACACGTCGGGCCCGCCGCGCAAAGGCGGCACGCTGCGCGTCGGACTCGTGGGCGGCTCTACCGCCGACACCGTAGACGCGCACATTCCCGCCAGTGCCAGCGACGCCGCACGTGTGGTCAATCTGTACGAGCCCCTCGTTCGCCGCGGCTACGAATACGAGCTGGAAAACCGCCTCGCCGAGAGCCTCGAGCCGAATGAAGACGCGACCGAGTGGACCATCCGGCTGCGTGAGGGCGTGAAATTCTCCGACGGCCGACCGGTGCGCCCTGAGGATGTGATTGCCACCTACGAACGCGTCGCCGACCCGGACGACCCGAAGAACGGCGCGGGCTCCATCGCGCACATCGAGGCGATGAACGTCGTCGACGACCGCACGCTGACGATCTCCCTATCGCGCCCCGATGCGACCTTGACGGAGGCGCTCGCCGAGTACCAGATGGGCATCGTCCCTGAAGACTACGATCCGGAGAACCCGATCGGTGCCGGCCCTTTCAAGCTGGTCAATTTCTCCGCTGGCCGCGAGACCATCATGGAGCGCAACGAGCACTACTACCTCGGCCCCGCCAACCTGGATCGCGTCGAGGTCGTCGACTTCTACCAGGAAGACGCGATGCTCAACGCGCTCCTGTCATCGCAGGTCGACGGCATCGGCGCGCTCAACCACGCGCTTGTCCGTGTCATCGAAGCGGACCCGCGCATGCACGTCGTCAGCTCCGAATCAGGCATGTGGCTCCCCTTCACCATGCGCGTCGACCATGAGCCTTTCGACGACGAACGCGTCCGCCAGGCCATGCGCCTCGCGTGCGCGCGTCCGGGCTTGGTCGACCAAGTCTTCTCCGGCGAAGGTCAGGTCGGCAACGACATGTTCGCGCTCTACGACCCCGCGTACCCGCACGAATTCCCCCAGCGCGAGCAAAACATCGAAGAAGCAAAGAAATTGCTTGCCGACGCCGGCTACCCCGACGGCATCGACGTCACCCTCGCCACCTCTGAGATCGCCTCCGGTGCTGTCCGCGCCGCGCAGGTATTCACGGAGCAGGTGCGCGACGCCGGCATCCGCGTGAAGATCGACCAAGTCGACTCCACCACCTTCTGGGCCGACGGCAACTACCTGTCCTACCCCTTCTCCCAGACCTTCTACTACACACGCAACTTCCTCGAGCAGGTCAACCGCTGCGCGACCGAGGAAGCGCCGTTCAACGAAACGCACTGGGTCGACGACGAGTTCACTGCCCGCGTCGAAGCCGCCCGCGGCATTGTCGACGACCGCGAGCGCGGCAAAGAGATCAAGGAGCTCCAGCGCGAGTTCTACGACCGCGGCGGCTACATCATCTGGGGCTTTCCCAACCAGGTGGATGCGTACCACAACTACGTGGTCGGAGCGCGACCCCACACAAGTGGCGTGGCGTTGTCCCAGGCGTTGTTCTACGACATGTGGATTGCGGAGGCATAGACAATGGGCAAACTCATCGCTCGCCGACTCGGCTTGAGCATCTTCATCCTTCTCGCAGTGTCGGTGATCATTTTCTGCGCCACGCTGCTTCTGCCAGGCGACCCCGCCCGCGCCATCCTGGGTCAACAGGCCACACCGGAGCGCATCGCCGCGCTGGAAGCCGAAATGAACCTGGACAAAAACCCCGTCGAGCGCTACTTCCTATGGCTCGGCGGAGTGCTGACCGGCAACTTCGGCACATCCACCACCACTGGCGGACCAGTCTCCGAACTCCTCGGTGAGCCCCTGGTCAACTCCTTAGTGCTAATGGTGCTGGCTGCCCTCGTCGCGATCCCGCTCGGCATTCTCGTGGGCATCTACGCCGCCTGGTGGCGCGGGTTCCGACGCGACCGCGCCATCACGTGGGTCACGCTGATCCTCGCTGCGATGCCGGAGTTCGTCATCGGTATCTTGCTCGTCACCGTGTTCGCGACCTCGGTCTTCCAGGCCCTGCCGGCTGTGACGATGTCGCAACCGGGCGCGTCGGTGTGGTCGTATCCGTCGCAGCTCGTTTTGCCGACGCTGACCTTGGCGCTCGTCGTCAGTCCATATATTGCGCGCATGACCCGCGCCACGATGATCGAGACCCTCGACTCCGGCTACGTCGAAATGGCCCGCCTCAAAGGCGTGCCTGAGCGGCGCGTCATTTTCCGCCACGCACTCCCCCACGCCATTGGCCCCATCGCACAGGTCGTCGCGATCCAGCTCGCATGGCTTGCCGGCGGCATCGTCGTCGTCGAGTACTTGTTCCGCTACCCGGGCCTCGGCGTCGCCATGATCGACGCCGTCAACTACCGCGACGTCCAAGTTGTCCAGGCAGTCACCCTCCTCATCGCCGCCGTCTACGTCGTGGTCAACCTGCTTGCCGACGTCATCGGCATCATGGCCAACCCGAAGCTAAGGAGCAACTAATGACCCAGCCACACAACCCTGGCTCCGAGTCCGTAGAGTCGCTCGAGCCAACGGAAACGCTGCGAGCTGATAAGGCAGCGGCGACCGAACCCGCTGCCACCGACGTTCGCACGGGCGACGAGCTCAAAGCCTCCCTGTCCAAACCTGACCCGCTGCTCAAGCGCATCTGGGCACAGCCGGAGGGCAAGGTCGGCATGGTGCTTACTGGCGCAGTGCTCCTCGTCACGCTCGTCGGCTACTTCTTCGCCGAACAGCTCACCGGCTACTCCACCACCGAGTTCTTGGGCCTGCCTTTTGTGTCTGACGGGGTCTTCGGCACCGACAACCTCGGGCGTTCCGTCGCCTCACGCTTTGTCGGCGGCGGCCTGATTCTGCTCATCACGGCTTTCCTGGCGACGGTGCTGGGCATGGTCGTGGGCACGGTCCTCGGCATGATCGCCGGCTACACAGGCGGCGTGACCGACGCTGTAATCATGCGCATCAACGACGTCTTGCTGGCATTCCCGCAGCTGATCTTCGCCATGCTGGCGATCGTGATTTTCGGGCCGTCCGCCACTGTCCTGGTGCTCGTGATCGGGTTGACCCATGCGCCGCGTATCGCCCGCGTGGCTCGCTCGGCAACGCAGTCGGTCACCAACGAGGACTACATCCGCGCCGCCCAGATGTACTCGGTGCCGCATTGGAAGATCCTCACCCAGGAAATCCTGCCGAATATCACCGGCCCGCTGTCCGTCGAGGCAGGTCTGCGCTTGACGTACTCCATCGGTTCGATCGCCTCCCTGTCCTTCCTGGGCCTCGGCATCCAGCCGCCTGCCGCGGACTGGGGCCTCATGATCAATGAGAACCGCATCGCCCTGTCCATTCAGCCGTGGGGCGTGGTCCTGCCGGTCATCGCCATCGCGATCTTGACCATCGGCACGAACATGCTTGCCGACGCCACTGCCCGCGCCACCGCCTCCACCGCCACCCCCGTCAAACGCACCGGCGAAACGACCCCGAGCGAGCGCCACGACAAGGTTCAGCCCATCATCAATGAAGACACCCGCAGCCGAACCACCAAGGCTGCCCCGAAGGAGAACGCATGACCACCTCGATTAATGCGGATGGCAAGGGGCCGAAGAAGGAGTCGCTATGGGCGTCGACAGGCCGCCAAAGCGAGTACGTGCCTCCCGTGCGTAACGACGACACCCTCGTTCTGCGCATCCGCGATCTCCGCCTGGCGACGTACAGCGGCACCGAGATCCTCCACGGCGTCGACATCGACCTGTACCGGGGCGAAATCGTCGGCCTGGTCGGCGAATCCGGCTCCGGCAAGACCACCGCGGGCCTCGCTGCTTTGGGCCATGTCCGCACCGGTTTGAGGATCACCGACGGCACCGTCACCCTGCATTCCCGCGACGGGAAGACCACCGACGTCCTCTCCCTGAGCGAGGACGTGGTCCGCGAGATGCGCGGCACCCGCGTCGCATACATCCCGCAGGACCCGGCTCTCAGCCTCAACCCGGCGATGCGCGTCGGCGACCAGATCCGCGAAGTTCTCGACATCCACAACTACGGTTCCAACTCGTCTGAGCGCGCCGAACGCGTCCGCGAAGTCATGCGCGACGTCGATCTGCCCGACACCGACGAGTACCTGGCGCGCTGGCCGCACCAGCTCTCGGGCGGGCAGCAGCAGCGCGTGGGCATCGCCATGGCATTCGCCATGTACCCCGATGTGTTGATTCTCGACGAACCGACCACCGGCCTCGACGTGACCACCCAGAACCATGTCCTGAAAACGATCCGCACCATGACGATGAAGAACGACGTCGCCTCGCTCTACATCACCCACGACCTGGCTGTCGTCGGCGAGCTCGTCGACCGCGTCATCGTGATGCTTCGCGGCGATATCGTCGAGGAAGGCCCCTACAACGCAGTCCTCTACAACCCGAAGCACGCCTACACCCGCAAACTGCTCGGCGCGATCCCCGACTTGGAGGGCGACAAGGACATCGCGGGCAACGACCGTTGGGACAACTCCTGGGCCGAAGTCCACGGCGACCCCGAGGCATCCGCTGACACCCCGCTCCTCCAAGTCCGCGACCTCGAAATGGCGTACGGCGACAACAAGGTGCTGCACGGCATCGACCTCGCCATCGAGGCCGGCGAATCCACGCTGCTGCTCGGTGAATCCGGCTCCGGCAAGACCACTCTCGCGCGCTCGATCGCCGGACTCAACCCCGGCTACACCGGCGACGTGCTGCTGCGCGGCAAAGAACTCGCGCATTCGAGCCGCGACCGCACCCTCGAGCACCGCAAGGACGTGCAGTACATCTTCCAGTCGCCGTTCTCGTCGCTGAATCCGCGGCGCACGATCGGCGAATCGATGAGCGTCCCGCTCGTCATGGCGGGCGAGCTGTCCCGCGATGAGCAGCGCGACATCGTCGAGGAAACCCTCGAAGCTGTGCAGCTGGACCGGAGTTTCTACGACCGGCGCCCGGGCGATTTGTCGGGCGGCGAACGCCAGCGCGCCGCAATCGGCCGCGCCCTCGTCAACGCCCCGTCGGTCCTGGTGTGCGACGAGATCACCTCAGCGCTCGACGTGTCGGTCCAGGCGTCGATCCTGCGGCTGCTCGCCGAGCTCCGCTACGAGCGCGGTCTGTCGCTGCTGTTCGTCACGCACAATATCGCGCTCGCCCGCCATATCGCGACGCGTGTGGCTGTGCTCAACAAGGGCGTCATCGTCGACGACGGGCCGGTCGACGACGTCCTCGACAACCCGCAGCACGAGTACACGCGAAGCTTGCTCGCGAATATCCCGTCGCTCTAGCCGCCGGGCCCCGTGGGTAATGCGGGGTGTGTATATCCGCAGGCGGAGGACAACGCCGTGGCACACACCCCGCAATGCGTCGAGGCCACCCGCGGCATTGTCGACGACCGCGAGCGCAGCGAATAGATCAAGGATCTCCAGCGCAAGTTCAACGACCGCGGCGGCTACATGAGGCGGCCTGGTCTACGTGTCAATCTCGTCCATCGGACGGTCGAGGTCGATCCCCGGTACGGCGCTCGTAGCGTTCCAGATCGGCAATCATTTTCGACATGAACATGAACTCAAGCACATTTTCTCCCACCGCCAGCCGGATAACGCTGCCATCATCCAGGTCCCAATCGGCGCCCTCCTCGTACAGCGGAGTTCCCGTCGGTGCAAAGCCGATGCATTCGGTAATGCTCTGTTTTACTTCGGGGAAGGCCGCGCGTACCGCAGCCTGGGTCGCGGCACCTCGCTCTTTGATCGTGTCAGAGACACGCGCATTGAAGCGCGAAAGCTCACCGCGCATCTCGTTCACGGCCGCTAGTGGCAAATTGATGTCGTAGTTGGTGAATCCACCGCGCCTACGATTCTTCTCCCAGTTGAGTTGCTCGTACAGGGCCGGGAATTCCTCGAATGGAATCGGCTTTGACGCGTCCCGCAAGAGCGTGACCAAAGGGCAAAGTTGTTCTTTGGCAACGGTGTTGAGAGTTGTCATTGCTCTTCCCTACCTCAATCAGCCTGGGATATCGATTTGCAGGCTTGATCGAAAGTACCCTGTCCAGGACCAGTCCGCAAAGGCAAGATCGCACATTCGAGACGCGACCACGCCCTCGAACACCGCAAGGACGCACGAATACACGCGCAGCTTGCTCGCGAATATCCCGTCGCCCGCTGGGTAGGGTGGGAAGTGTATATCCGCAGGCGAAAACAGGAGGATAACGCCGTGGCACCCCCCATCCCCCACCCCGCAACGACTGATCTCAAACCGTTGCCGGTTCCCCCGCTCGATGAGACCCTCAACGCGTACAGCCACGCGCTCGAAGCGGTGCTCCACGGCAGCGAACTCGAGCACGCCCGCGCGGTTGTCGAGTCGTTCCGCACAGGCGCCGGTCCGCGCCTCGACGCACAGCTGCGCGAGCGCGCCGCCGAGCGCGAAGCAGCGGGCACCAATTGGCTTGACGACGAATGGTATTCCTCCTACCTCACCACCCGCTCCCCCCTCACTCTGGCGTCGAATGTCGGTTTCCAACTGGCCTTCCCGGGCGCGGATGACATGAGCGGTCTCGACCGTGCCGTCGATATCATTCGCCGCGCCGCGACCGTGCACCTCGCGGCTGCGTCGGGCGACACTCCAGAGGATGTCGACAGCCGCGGCAACCGCATCACCATGAACCAGTGGTTCGTCTACGCAGGAGGAATCAGGCAGCCGGAAGAAGGGGAAGACGCGGTCGTCGCTACGCAATTGGGCGCTGCGAACCGCGAGATCGGCGTATTTGTCGACGGGCGTCTGTTCGCTCTCCCCGTCAGCGACGCCGACGGTGTCGTAGTCTCTGCCGCTGCTCTTCGCGCTAGCCTCGAAAAAGTCCGCACACACGAAGCTGCAGCCCTCGATTTCAACGCACCGTCCCTGCTCGGTTCCGGTGTCCTCGCGGACCTGCTGCCGGCGATCCTCGAGAAGGGTGATAACCGCGCGACCTACCAGCGCCTCACCGACATGCTTTTCACGGTCGAGCTGCAGTCGAACGGATCCGCAACGTCGAGCGACGCCGAGCGCATCCGCGAAGCCACGTTCGCCCCGCGCGGCGCATGGGTGTACAAGCCACTGAGCTATCTCGTCGACCTCGACAGCGATTGGGTCACCGTCCACGTCGAGCACTCGTGCCAGGACGGCGCGACGCTGGTCACCGCTGTCACGCGCATGCAGGACGCCGAGCTTCCCGCAGGAGCGTCCGTCAAGGCAGAGCCTGAGGAGCTGCTCTGGGAGCTCGACGACACGACGACGCAGCAGATCACGACCCACCTGGAGACCTTCAAGGCGCAGGCTGGCACCCTCCGCACGGACATCGTCACCGTTCCGCACGACATTCCGGAGGACCTGCCGTTCAAGCTCAGCCGCGACGCGTCGGCCCAGCTCACTATGACCATCGCGCAAGAGCTCACCTACGGGCACGTCCGCGCGGTGTACGAAGCCGTCGACATGCGCGAGTTCCGCGCCGGGCGCACCGAATGTCTGCGCGCCGCCACGCCCGAAGCGGTCGCTTTCGCAGAAAAGCTTATCGACGGCACCGCCTCCCCCGGCGACCTCCGCTCCGCCCTCGACGCCCACCGCGCTTGGGTGAAGCGCTGCAAGTCCGGCAACGGTGTCGACCGGCATATCCAGATGATGGCCACCATCGACGACCCTGGCTCTTCTGATCCGTTCTTCACGGACCGCGCGGCGACCGCAGCACGCCGAGATTTCCTGTCCACCACCTCCATCGGAGGCGCGAATCAAGTCGTGCGCTACTGCTTCGCGCCGACGCTTCCGGAAGGCTTCGGTATCTCCTACACCCCACTTCCCGAAGACACCGAGTTCTGTATTTCCTGGAACACCACCTCCACTGAGCAACCCGAGAAATTCCGCGCGAATCTCGGCAAAGCAGCTGCTCTGTTCTGGGAGTTTTGCGAGGAGTTGAGCTGACAATGAAGAAGATTGGACTCACCGGCGGGATCGGTAGCGGCAAATCGACGGTGGCGAAGCTACTGGCGGAAGCCGGTTTCGAAGTTGTCGACGCCGACCAAATTGCCCGAGACATTATGGAGCCGGGCTCACCTGTCCTCGACGACGTGGCTGATGCGTTCGGGGCCGATGTGATCAGGGAAGACGGAACGTTGGATAGGGGGAAATTGGCGGGAAGGGCGTTCGTCGATAAGCGTGCTACTGAGAAGCTGAACTCGATCACCCACCCGGCGATCCGCGCGGAGTCCGAGCGTCGATTCGCCGACGCGGAAGCTGACGGCGAACCTGCGGTCGTGTACGACATGCCGCTGCTCGTCGACATCGGCATGCACCGCGACATGGACTTCACCGTCGTCGTGGACGTGGACGCCGACGAGCGCGTCCGTCGTCTCGTAAGCTCGCGCGGCCTCGATGAAGCCGATGCCCGCGCGCGCATCGCGCAGCAAATCGACGATGCCACGCGCAAGGCCGCAGCCGATGTCATCATCGACAATAACGGCGCTATCGACGCGCTCAGACCGCAGGTCGATGAGCTGATTGCGCGCCTTAAGGCCTGAAGTTTCGCCCATTAGTCGGATAACGTTCAGAGCCACGCTACGTCCCATTCATCTCCTCGTTCTAATGTCACTCGCCATGGGAACGTGGGACATCGGGCCGTTCGACAACGACCCCGCAGTGGACGCCGTCGCAGCGCTTGCCGACGGCTCCTTCAGCATGGACCAGTTCCGCTTCGACTGCGGCCGCGGCCCACTGGGCACCGATGAAGCCGAATCCGTCATCGCTTTAGCAGCCGTTCTGAACGGGCACGTCCCCTCCGAAGCTCTCGCGCCAGCGCTTCGTTTCCCGTTCACCCTCGACGACCGCCGCTGGATCCGCCGCCGCGCCAACCAGGCCCTCCGCCCCGGCAATTCCGAGCTCTACGACCTGTGGGAAGACGCCGGCGAACTCGACAATTGGCTGGCCGAAACCAAGAAATACGTCGCCTGAACCGCCCCCGCTGAGCGCCAACCTGCTTTCTTCCCAGGACACCTTTAGACTTGCCACTTATGCCAGTGGACCAAGTCGACCCGCTCATCAGCTCGATATACGAATGGATGGATGTCTCCGGTGTGCTGCTGATGGGCATCATCGGCGGCACACTCGCACGTCAGCGCGGCTATGACATCGTCGGGTTCTTGTTCATCGCCATGCTCTCGGCGCTTGGAGGGGGCATGATCCGCGACGTCCTCATCAACCAGAGCTCCGTGGCGGCAATGACCAAGCCCGAGTATCTGATTCTGGCGTTCACCGGCGCGCTGATCGCCCGCTTCGTCTATTTCAAGGGCAAAGCGTGGGAGTTTCTCCAGTCTCACGGCGACGCCATCGTTTCTGCCCTGTGGGCGGCCACCGGAGCATACAAGGCGATCCATTACGGCTTGCCCGTTCTGCCCACCATCATGATGGGCGTGTTCACTGCTACCGGCGGCAGCATGATCCGCGACGTCGTGACGGGCCGTGAACCTAGCGTCTTCGGCGGCAACCAGCCGACCGTGCTTCCGGCGGTCGCATGCGCTGTGACCGTCCTGATTGGCAACTCGACCGGGCACCTCGCCCTGTCCATGGTGCTGGGCCCGGTCACCAGCTTCGCGTTGTTCCTCTTCGGCTATTACGGAAACTGGCGAGTCAGCCAGGACCCGGACTTCGCACCTGTGAACGCCACTGTCAACGCGACCGCTACTCAGGTCGTCTCTCTAGCTCGAAAGGCCGAGAACCGCTCCCGCGCGGTGGCTAGAGAACTAGAACCGAAAGGCTTGCGTGCCTGGCGACACCGCCAGATGGAAAAAGCCCTCCAACGCCGCATTGAAGCTGAGATCCGCAAAGGCAAGCGGCCGGCAGAGGCTCGGAACGATGCAGACGAGTTTCTCACCGAGTTCACTACCCAGTTCCCTGTCATCGATTCTGAGACTCTCGCCGAGGCCGGCGTGGAAATCCCGGCAGAGGAAGAGAACATCTTCGAAGGCATCGGCGTCGACATCGAGGGTGACTCCTACGATGCCGACAACACCGAGCCTGACCCAGCCGAGATCGAGGCAATGCATGCGGACATGCTGGATATCATCCTCTCCGATCCAGCACTCACCGATGAACTCATCGAACGCCTCGTGGAGCGCTACAAGCGAAAAGACTCATAGACCTTTAGGCGTGCGGAAGTGGCCGTGGGGTGTGGTGGCCCCTCGGCTATGTCCCGAACAGTAGGTGCATGGCACCGTATTGGTGTGTGCTGTTCGGTACTGGTGTTCCGCGCGGTGAAACCCATGTTGGTGTCCCATCGCGCACCTGTATTCGACCCCTGTTGTGCCTGTCGGGGTCATCGTCGTTGGTGCGGTTGTGATACCTGCACAACACCGACAGGTTGCTCATGTTCGTCGGCCCACCCCGGACCCAGGGTTCGATGTGGTGGACCTCGCAGTTATCAGCAGCATGCCGACAATCCGGTACAGGACACGTCGTCAGTGTTGCCCGGGCGAGGTCGCGTTGTTTCTTATTAGCGAACCGCTTCGTGTTGTACAGGTTCACCGGACCTACCTGCGGGTGGAACAACGCCACCTCCAAGTCCTTGGAGTGATGGTGGGTTAGGTACTCCGCACCCGTCATCGTCGTGCCATCCGACAACCCCAGGATGGTGTCGTCCCCTTGGCCGCCGAGGATTGAGATGTAATCCGGCAGCGGGATTTGAACCAGCGGGCGTGGGACAGCATCAGCGACAGCCCCATCCTTGTGGAGCAGGTCGTGGAATGCCTCGTACATTTGCGGGCCCTCAGGGCGGGTGGCGTCGAGTTTTTGGCGCAGGGCGTACTCAAGAGCAGCAATATCCCGCGCATCACCAGTAGCACTAAAAGTGCGCTTGCCTTTCCGTTCCTTACCGAACCGCACCGCCGACTCAGGTGCTGGTGCGTCTGGTTCGGGGACGATGTCTTTGGCGCGGCGTTTCAACGTCTCGTAATTCCCGCGCACCGACAACAACGCCAGGCGGATCTTCCACTTCTCCTTCTCGGTACCCAGGGGGCGGACGCGTTGTTCGATGAGCACCAATTGATCCAGAGACTTCGCAGTCTGGCGGGCAACACGAACAGCATTAGCCTGTTGCCGGGAAAACCGAGTCTTTCCGTAGTAGACCTCGTAGACGCCTTTCCAATCGGCAACGCGGGTGGGGTTGGCACCAGCGTCGACAAGCTGCTGGGCGTCGAAACTCCCCAGCAGGTCGATGGCATTGCCTGCGCCCACATGCGCCGCGAATTGGTTCATGCCACAAACGTTAAACGCCCCGCAACCTATCGTCTACGAAACGATGGCTACTTCAGTAGACATCGCCTAAACGGGCAGGTCACAGGGCGTGAAAACGGGGCAAAACCAGGGCAGGAGGCGTCGATAAGCATGCAAAAAGACCCGCACCGTGAAGTGCGGGCCTGTGATGCTATGCGTTAGTTGCCTGCGAGCTTCTCGCGCAGAGCTGCGAGCTGCTCGTCGGACGCGAGGGAGCCACCCTGCTCAGCCTCACCAGCGGACGGAGCTGCCGGAGCTGCAGCCTCGCCGGAGGTGGAGCTGTAGTTGGTCTCGCCCTCGCCGGCTGCCTCTGCCTCTGCGGCGGCAGCGCGGTGACGCTCGATCTGAGCGGTGTGAGCCTCGTGCAGGCGAGCAGCCTCGGCGTAGCGAGCCTCCCACTCCTGACGAGCCTCGTCGTAGCCTTCCATCCACTCGTTGGTCTCCGGGTCGAAGCCCTCCGGGAAGATGTAGTTGCCCTGCTCGTCGTAGGAGTCGGCCATGCCGTAGCGAGACGGATCGAACTCCTCGGAGTAGTCCTCGTCAGCCTGCTTGAGGGACAGGGAGATGCGACGACGCTCGAGATCGATGTCGATGACCTTGACCATGACCTCTTCGCCGACGTTGACAACCTGGTCCGGCACCTCGACGTGGCGCTGAGCCAGCTCGGAGATGTGGACGAGGCCCTCGATGCCCTCTTCGACGCGGACGAACGCGCCGAACGGGACGAGCTTGGTGACCTTGCCCGGGACGATCTGGCCCACAGCGTGGGTGCGGGCGAAGACACGCCACGGATCTTCCTGGGTGGCCTTCAGCGACAGGGAGACGCGCTCGCGGTCGAGATCGACGTCGAGCACCTCGACGGTGACCTCGTCGCCGACGGTGACAACCTCGGACGGGTGGTCGATGTGCTTCCAGGACAGCTCGGACACGTGGACCAGGCCGTCAACGCCGCCAAGGTCGACGAATGCGCCGAAGTTGACGATAGAGGAAACGACACCCTTGCGGACCTGCCCCTTCTCCAGCTGGTGGAGGAAGTCGGAGCGGACTGCGGACTGGGTCTCTTCGAGGTATGCGCGGCGGGACAGCACGACGTTGTTGCGGTGCTTGTCCAGCTCGATGATCTTGGCTTCGAGCTCCTGGCCGATGTACGGGTCCAGGTCGCGGACGCGACGCATTTCGACGAGGGATGCCGGCAGGAAGCCGCGCAGGCCGATGTCGAGGATGAGGCCGCCCTTGACGACCTCGATGACCGTACCGGTGACCGGCTGGTCGTTCTTCTGCAGCTCTTCGATGGTGCCCCAGGCACGCTCGTACTGCGCACGCTTCTTGGACAGAAGCAGACGACCTTCCTTGTCCTCCTTGGTCAGGACAAGTGCGTCGATCTCATCGCCGATTTCGACGACCTCGTCGGGGTCGACATCGTGCTTGATGGAGAGCTCGCGGGTCAGAATGACGCCTTCGGTCTTGTAGCCGATGTCGAGGAGGACCTCGTCGTGGTCGACCTTGACGACGGTGCCGGTGACGATATCCCCATCGTTGAAGTACTTGATGGTCGCGTCAACTGCGGCGAGAAAATCCTCAGTGCTGCCAATATCGTTGATGGCAACCTGCGGGGTAGTAGAAGTGGGCATAGGTTATGTTGCTCCGAAATGGATAGGAGATAGCGGTTGGACATGAGCGCATCTCTCGAAAAAAGCAGCTTATCGACGCCCCAAAAGAGGCCTTACTAGCTGGGATTTCGATCTCGCTCCCGCCGTGGGCGGCCCTCCTATTACGACCGGGGCCACGTGGGCAGCGTAGATACGCCTTTGCGAGATTAGTTGATTTCCCCAGCTTGGGCAAACTTTGATCTGGTGCGTCGCGCGGGGGATTTTCATGCGGTCATGCATAGGATGCGTGGCGCGCATTCACCATTTTCCCACCAATATCTTTATTCTTAAACAGTCAACCAAATTTGATAGTGCCCACAGGGCACGTAGGTGGTGTTTTTATGTTGAAGCGCGGTATCGGTATCGGCTTCGCTTTCATCGGTGTCGTTGTGGGCGCCGGTTTCGCTTCCGGCATGGAGGCGTTCCAGTACTTCGTCTCATACGGCGACATGGGCATGTGGGGCATTGTTCTCGCCGGTGTGGTCATGGCTTTCGCGGCGGTGGCTTTCCTCGCCTTCGGTTCCTATTTCCAGGCGAATGAGCACACGCGTGTGTTCGGCGAAGTCTCGGATGGCTTGTCCTCGAAGATCATGGACTGGTCGGCAATCGCCTGCATGTTCAGCGTGGGCTTCGTGATGTTCGCGGGTGCCGGCTCGAACCTTGAGCAAGCATACGGCTGGCCGATCTATGTCGGCGGTGTAGCCATGCTGATCATCATGTTGCTGGTGGGCCGCCTGGATGTGGACAAGATCTCCGTGGTCCTGGGGCTGGTCACGCCGCTGCTCATCATCTTCGTCCTGATTGCTTCGATTTGGACGTTCACGCACACGAGCGTGGACTTTGCGTCGCAAAGCGATTGGGCGCAGGAGAACGTCCAGGGCGCGACGGGCGCTCCGACCTGGTGGCTTGGCGCGCTGAACCACACCGGCCTGAACGCACTGTGCACTGTGTCGATGGCGATTGTGATCGGCGGCGATAATTTCGATAACAAGTCGGTGCGCATCGGCGGCCTGATCGCGGGCTTCCTGTACGCGGCGATGCTGGCGCTGCTCGTGGTCACTCTGTTCATGGAGGCTGACAAGATCAACGGCGACGACCTGCCGCTGCTGACCGTGCTGTTCAATATCAACCCGGCACTTGGCCAGGTGATGACGTGGGTCATCTTCCTCATGGTGTTCAACACGTGCCTGGGCATGATCTACGCGCTCGCGAAGCGCTTGACGCGAAAGAACCCGGACAATTTCTACAAGGTCTACGTCGGCGCGTGTCTCGTCGGCTTCGTACTGTCCTTCATTGGCTTCAAGCCGCTCGTGGCCAACCTGTACCCGATCCTGGGTTATCTGGGCCTGTTTGTGATCGCGGTGCTGGTCTACCAGTACTTCCGCTACCGCGACCGTCTGGACCGCGAGGGCGAGCTGCGAACAGCGGCTGTCGACCTGGTCACCGACGAGGAGAATCTCGATCCGGACAGCGAGTTCGCGGACATGTCGCTCGACGAGCTGGCTGAGGAATCCATGCTTGACGACGACGAGTTCCACGAAGCTCTCGAAGCCGAGGTCGAGGACGAAGACGTCAGCGAAGAGACCGCTGGCGGTACTGAATCTTCAGGCTCCACGAAGATCTAGGAGGTCTCCCCTCCCCTTTCTATTAGCCCGGGGTGCCGCGCTTTTTGGCGCAGGCTCCCGGGCTAATGTGCTGCTTCGTCCCAGTTGGTGCCGGTTCCGGCGGAGACTTCCAGCGGGACACGCAGGGTGATGGCGCGGTCCATTTCTTCCTCGACGATTGCTTGGACCTGCTCGAGCTCGCCGGGGGCGACTTCGACGACGAGTTCGTCGTGGACTTGGAGGAGGACGCGGGATTGCAGGGGTTCGGCGCGGGAGGCGTCGTTAAGCGCGGCGTCGACGCGGATCATCGCGACCTTGATGATGTCGGCCGCGGTGCCCTGAATGGGAGCATTGAGCGCGGCGCGTTCGGCGTTCTCGCGGGCGATGCGATTGTCGGAGGTGAGCTCCGGCAGGTAGCGGCGACGGCCGAAGACGGTGGAGGTGTAACCGTCGCGACGGGCCTGTTCGACGACGTCATCGAGGTAGCGCTTCACGCCGCCGAAGCGCTCGAAGTAGGACTCCATGATCTTTTTCGCCTCGCCGGCGGGGATGCCGAGCTGGTTGGACAGGCCGTATGCGCTCAAGCCGTAGACGAGGCCATAGCTCATGGCTTTGACGCGGCGACGCAGCTCGGGGGTGACGTCGTCGATCGGCACGTCGAAAACGCGGGAACCGACGAAATTGTGCAGGTCCTCCCCCTTCTTGTACGCCTCGATGAGGCCGGGGTCCTCGGAAAGATGCGCCATAACGCGCATTTCGATCTGGGAGTAGTCGGCGGTGAGCAGGCACTCATAGCCGTCGCCGACGGTGAATGCGGAACGAATGCGGCGGCCGGCCTCGGTGCGGACCGGGATATTCTGCAGGTTCGGCTCAGTGGAGCTCAGGCGCCCGGTGGACGCGACGGTCTGGTTGAAGGTCGTGTGGATGCGACCGTCGTCGTGGACGGTCTTGATGAGGCCTTCAATGGTGGATTTGAGCTTCTGCCATTCGCGGTGCGCGAGTAGCTGGTCCAAAAACGGGTGCGGGTTCTTCGCCGCGAGCGCCTCGATCTCCTTCGCAGCGGTCGAATAGCCGGTCTTGGTCTTCTTCGTCTTGGGCAGCTCAAGCTTGTCGAAGAGGACGACGGAGAGCTGCTTGGGGGACGAGAGGTTGAGATCGGGTTCGTCGACAAGCGTGCGTGCTGTCTCTTCGGCGTCGGCGACTTTCTGCGCGATCTCTTTCAGCTGGGCTTCTAAGACATCGGTGTCGACGGCGATGCCAGTCTCTTCCATCTCGGCGAGGATGGTCACGAGCGGCAATTCGAGGTCGGCGTAGAGCTCGTAAGAGTCGATCGTGCGGAGCTCCTCGCTCAAATGCGCGGCGAGTTCGAGGATGGCAAGGGCTGAATCGAGGTCGGCGGTGTCGTCGTCAAGCAGGCTGAGTTGGTCGCTGGATGCCGCGAGTTGGCGCTGCAGGTGGCGCTGATAAACGTCGGCGAGGTCGTATGTACGCTGGCCGGGGCGCAGCAGGTACGCGGCGATGGCGGTGTCGTGTGCGATACCGCGCAGCGTGATCCCGCGCCCGCGCAGCATGTGCCATGCGGCCTTGGCGCTGTGGAGGTATTTCGGCGCGTCGGATTCGAGCCACGCCTTGAGCGCGGCGTCCTCCTCGGGCGTGAGGTCGCTCAAGCGCTTGGAAACGCCGTGCCGTTGCTTATCGACGACCCCCAGCGCCCACGCGTCCCCGCCCGCCGGCGTGGCGTCGCCCTGGACGAAAAGGGCGAGGCCTTGACCCTCGCGGGCTGCAAGCCATGTGTCGAGCGCCTCGTCGTCGACGGTGAGCTCCGGCAATTCCTCTGCCTGTGTTTCGGCCGCGGTGCCGTCGGTGGGCACCGCTGCGAGCACACGCTCGCGGAGATTGACGCCGAATTCGAGGTCGTCGAATGCCGTTGCCACGGCAGTGACGTCGGCGGGCTTGAGCTCGAGCTCGTCCGGACCGACGGGCAGCTCGAGGTCGCGCACCATCTGGGTGAGCTCGCGGTTGAGCTGGACCTGCTCGATGCGCTCGCGGAAATTGTTGCCGGCCTTGCCCTTGATCTCCTCGGCGTGCTCGATGAGGCTATTCAAGTCGCCGTACTGGACGATCCACTTGGTGGCGGTCTTCTCCCCCACGCCCGGAATATTCGGCAGGTTGTCCGACGGGTCGCCGCGCAGCGCCGCGAAATCCGGGTACTGCGCGGGCGTGAGGCCGTATTTCTTCTCGACTTCCTCCGGTGTGAAGCGGGTCAGGGTGGACACTCCGCGCGTCGGGTACAGCACCGTCACTTTGTCGTTGACAAGCTGCAAGTAATCGCGGTCGCCGGTGACGATGACCACCTCGTAGTCATCCTGCGCCTGCGTGGTGAGCGTGGCCAGGATGTCGTCCGCCTCGTAGTTCTCCTTGGTGAGCGTGACGATGCTCAAGTCCCCCAGCACATCCTGGATGAGCGGCACCTGCCCCTTGAATTCCTCCGGTGCTGCCGCGCGCTGCGCCTTGTACTCCGGGAAACGCTCCGTGCGGAAAGTCTGGCGTCCGATGTCGAACGCCACCGCGACGTGCGTGGGCTGCTCGTCGGCCAAAATATTCGAGAACATCGACAAGAAGCCGTACACCGCATTCGTGTGCTGCCCGCCGGAGGTGGAGAAATTCTCCGCCGGCAGGGCGTAGAAAGCTCGAAAAGCCATCGAGTGGCCGTCGATGAGCAGGAGGCGTTTCTGTGCAGAAGAACTATCAGCGGTACTCACGCCGTCCTACTCTACCTCCGGCAAGTGCGCCTTAACTGCTGGGCATTTCTTCGTTTGAGAACCCCTGCGCTATTGTTAGTCAGCACGCCCCAGTAGCCCAATTGGCAGAGGCAACGGATTCAAAACCCGTCCAGTGTGAGTTCGAGTCTCACCTGGGGCACAACACGATAACCCGAGACACCGATTTGGCTGTGTCTCGGGTTTTTCGCTGGTTGGCTCGGCTGGATGTCACCTGACGAGGCGATAGCCGACGCCGGGCTCGGTGAGCAGGTGGCGCGGGGTGTCAGCGCTCTTTGAAAAGTAGCCCAAAACGATGCCCGAAAGGTGTGTTCAGGGTTGTGTGCCAGTCCTGGGAGCGACCGACTGCCCCCCAATGCGACTAGACATCCGGACGAGCTATATAGTGCCCCTATGCATTCGGACGAAACACTTTCTCGCCTCGCCATTGACCTTGTGGCGGCGGGCAGCCATTTCACACGGGCGACGTTCCAGGCGTCGGAAAGCAAGCTGTCGTACGTCGCGTTGCGCGTGCTGGCGGCGCTGGAGCGTGAGCCAGGGTTGCGCATCGGCGAACTTGCGCGGCGCGAAGGAATAGCGCAGCCGTCCATGAGTCAGGTGATGAAAAGGCTCGTCGCCGAAGGGCTCGTTGCGCGGGAGCCATCGCCTATCGACGCCCGCGCTTACGACCTCACCATCACCGATGCCGGGAGTGCGGCGGTAAGGGAATTCCGGGAAGCGTCGGTACGCGAGCTGGTGCCTGTTTTTCAGGACCTCTCCCCTGACCAAATTGACGCTTTAATCCAGGCTGCGGAGATTCTTCCCGGCCTGTCGCAACGCCTCCGCACAACCGCAGAACGGTCACGAAAGGACGTGAATGAGTAAGACCAACCCGGAAAATATCTTCAACCAACCGATCGCTGTGTGGGCGATCGCTTTCGCTTGTGCGGTGTCGTTCATGGGGATCGGCCTCGTCGATCCGATTCTGCCGGCGATCAGCCGGGAGCTCGATGCATCGCCGACGCAGACGATGCTGCTATTCACCAGCTACCTGCTGATTACGGCGCTGGCGATGTTCTTCAGCGCTTTTATTTCCTCCCGCATCGGGGTGAAAAAGACGTTGCTGACAGGGCTCGCCCTGATCGTCGTTTTCGCGTTCCTATCGGGCGCGGCTGGATCGGTGGATGCAATCATCGGTTTCCGCGCGGGTTGGGGCCTGGGCAATGCACTGTTCATTTCGACGGCGCTGGCTGCGATCGTCGGTGCAGCATCAGGCGGTGCGAGCCAAGCGGTGATCCTCTACGAGGCAGCCATCGGCATCGGCATGGCTGTGGGACCGCTGCTCGGCGGGCTGCTCGGTGAGATCAGCTGGCGCGGGCCGTTCTACGGCACGGCAGGACTGATGGCGATCGGTTTCATCGCCATCGCGACGCTGCTGCGCAAACCTGCAAATAAGCCCGCACCCGTAACGTTTACCGCAGGATTGAAGGCCCTGCGCGAACCGGCACTACTCACACTGGGCGCGGTAGCATTCTTCTACAACTACGGCTTTTTCACCCTGCTCGCCTACTCGCCGTACCCGATCGACGAGGCGGCGGCTGCGTCGGGAAGCGAATTCGGAGCAACCGAACTTGGCTGGGTCTTCTTCGGTTGGGGCTTGGCACTGGCAGTGTCGTCGGTATTCGTCGCGCCGCGTTTGACGCAGAGCTTTGGGCTGATGCCGGTCATCTGCACGGTGCTCATCGGATTCGCGATTCTGCTTGCCGCACTCGGCTTCGCGGTGGATCATCTGAGCACACTGATCGTGCTGGTCATTCTCGCGGGCTTTTTCAGCGGCATCTTCAACACCGTGCTCACCGAGGCAGTCATGGAAGCTACTGACCTGCCGCGCAATGTGGCGTCGTCGACCTATTCGGGGCTGCGCTTTTTGGGCGGCGCCATTGCCCCGGCGATCTCCGGACCGGTCGCAGTGGCCTTCGGTTCCGGCGTTCCCTACTGGGCGGGTGCTGCAGCACTAGCGGTGTCCCTGATCATCCTCGTCGCTGGCCGGGGCGCACTGAAGAAGCTTCTCTAAGGGTTCCTGGCGGTATTCCTTCTCGATATAAAACGCCGGGCCACCGCGGTACTCGCCGGTGCTCAAAACCATCCCGGGTCACTGAAACACACGGTGACCCGGGATTTTTCTTTTCTAAATCCCGAAGTTCTTGTCGTATACAATTAACACATTGTAAAGTCCCCTTGTCATTATGAAGCGTTCCATTTACACTTTGTAAATGAAGGGAGGCCACATGAACACAGTCCGAAAATGGCGGCGCTGGCACGAGCTGTCACAGCAGGAGCTCGCTGACCGCGTCGGCGTCTCCCGGCAGACCATCGCCAATATCGAGCGGGGCAACTACTCGCCTTCCGTCTACTTAGCGCTCGACATCTGCCGTGAGTTTGAAAAATCAGTCGAAGAGATTTTTGGCCAGGAAGAGGAGAAATAATGTTCAAGACATTCGGAGACTCCATAGTCAATTACGTAGACGACACTGCCACCGACGAGTTCGAGGCCGCGACGTACCACAAGGCGAACTCGGTAGGGTTCTACACCTCGCTAATCGGCATGGCACTTGCCGGCGCGGTTCTCGCTTGGGTGCTGCCGGGCCAGGAGGCGCTCTGGTCGGGCATCGTGCTGGTCATCCCGATCATCGGCAGTGTGGCTGGTGCCCAGTGGATGCGTAAGTACGTCGCGTCGCCGGTGGCCCGCTTTCTCGACATCCCACGCAGCTTGCTGATCACCTACTTCGCACTATGTGCCGTGTGGCTTGCAGGTCTCATCATCACCGGGGGCTTCGACCCCTCAGGTGGCTTTGACAACGCCGGCGCCATCGGCGCAGTGGTCGGTGCGGTGGTCGGTGCGCTGTTCGCAGGAGCCATCGTCGGCCCCATCAGTACAAAGCGCCGCCAGCGCGACCAGGCGCGGCTCAACGCCGAGGCGGAAGACTAACGCCACGCCGGGTCCCCCCCCCCAAAGTAAGTGAAGTCTCGAGACACCTTTCCGGTTCAGTCTCGAGACTTTTCGTATGCGCCCCTGGCGCGGAGTCTTTAGTGGTGTTCGGGGGCGGGGGTGCCGTCGATAAGCTTGGCTTGCTCCCATGTGCCCGCGGCGACCATGGAAGCCTTGCGTTCCACCCAGAAATCGGCGTTGCGGATGCCGAGCGCCTCCGGGTCGAACTGCGGTTCGTACCCGGCCTTCTTCTGGCGGCGGTAATCCCACAGGCACTTCATCGCGGGGACCTGGATCACGAGGATCGCGAGGATATTCAGCCACGCGGTGGTGCCCACTCCGATGTCGCCGAGCGCCCACGCGGTGCCCGGCGTGGTGGTGGCGCCGATCCAAACGGAGACGAGAATGAGCACGCGCAGGAACCAGATGACCGCGGTACGGGCCTTCTCGCTCTTGATCCAACGGTTGAGGTACGTGAAGTTCACCTCGGCCATGTAGTAGTAGGCGACGATCGTGGTGAACGCGAAGAACAGGACAGCGAATGCGATGAAGCTGCCGCCGAGTCCAGGCGTATAGAAATCCAGCGCCGACTGGACGAATCCGGGGCCCACCTCGACACCGCCGTCGATCGAGCCGTTGTAGATGACCGGACTATCTTCGTCACCGCCGCTGTGCACACGGAACATATCGGTGGAGATGATGATGAACGCCGTCGCGGAACAGACCAGAAGCGTATCGACGTACACCGCGAAGGCCTGCACGAAGCCCTGCTTCGCCGGGTGGGAGACCTCCGCCGCGGCCGCGGACTGCGGGCCGGTTCCCTGCCCTGCTTCGTTGGAGTAGATGCCGCGCTTGACGCCCCACATGATCGCGACTCCGAGCATGCCCGAAAACGCCGCTTCCTTATCGAAGGCCGACCGGATGATCAGGCCGAAGACCTCCGGGATCTGCGACCCGTTGGCGAACAGAACGACGATGGCGACGAAGATGTAGATGACCGCCATGAACGGCACGACCATGGACGCGAACCAGGCGATGCGCTTGACGCCGCCGATGATGATAATGCCCAGCAGAACCACCATGGCCACGGCGGTCACCCAGGTGGGAACGGACCAGGCGTGCTCGACCGAGGTGGCCAGACCGTTGGCCTGCACTCCGGGCAGGAAGTACGAAGTAGCCAAAATCATCGACACAGCGAAGACGATGGCGTAGACCAACGCGAACGGGCGCGCGGCAGTATGGCGATACGCCTTCTCGATGTAATACGCCGGGCCACCGCGGTATTCACCGGTGTCCTGGTCCTTCTCCTTATAGATCTGGGCCAGGCAGCACTCGACGTAGGAAGTCGCCGAGCCTAAGAAAGCCACGATCCACATCCAGAACACCGCGCCCGGGCCGCCGAACGCGATCGCAGTGGCCACGCCGCCGATATTGCCGACGCCGACGCGTCCCGCCAGCGAGATCATCAGCGACTGGAACGACGAAATGCCGGCCGCAGAATCCTCACCCGACTTCAGCTGCCGGATCATGTCCGGGAAACACCGCACCTGGAGGAAAAGCGTTACGCACGAGAAGTACACTCCGGCGCCGAGGCACAAGAACACGAGCCAGTTCGACCAGATCGCGGTGTTGACGCTGTTAATGATCTCTTCCATGGCATGGGCCTCCGTGCTCAGGCGAATTCGATCTTTTGAATATATCCCTGGGAGGACTCCAACTTTTCCGTTTTGAGAATTTTTCTTTGCAGTTACATGAAATCTATGCAAAGCGTTCGGGCCTCTGCTGACGCCCACCGCTCCCCTCGTGACGGGCTCTGATGATGCGCGGGCTAGGGTTGAATACCGTGGCACCGCGGACAACGAGCTGGCTGCGGCGGTACGACGAGATGAGTCATGCCGCCGCCGGAGAAGTCATCGGCGAATACTCCACGAGTTTCAGCCTGGCCAGCCGCTTGCTGCCTGCGCGGGAGCGGCGTGATATCCGCAACCTGTATGCGGTGGTGCGTATCGCCGACGAGATCGTCGACGGAACGGCACGACAAGCAGGCGTTGACAACGTGCGGGTCATGCTTGACGAGTACGAAAACCAGGTCCTGGCCGCGCCCCACGAATGCTTTCACACCGACCCGATCCTGCACGCTTATGCGCTCACCGCACGACGCTGCGGCTTCAACGACGAGCACATCGAAGCATTCTTTGCCTCCATGAGGCGCGATCTGGACACGACTCGCTACTCGCAAGCGGAATTGGACAGTTATGTCTACGGCTCGGCGGAAGTCATCGGTTTGTTGTGCCTGGATGTCTTTCTCGCGGACCGGCAAGTCGCACCCGACCAGCGCGCGCAGATGGAAGACGGTGCGCGACGGCTCGGCGCCGCATTCCAAAAGGTCAATTTCCTGCGCGACCTCGCTGAGGACACGCACGATTTGGGCCGGTCCTATTTCCAGTCTTTCGGCCGCATCGACGACGCGGCGAAGGCAGCCATCGTCGCCGAGATCCGCGAGGACCTGGGTGCAGCATCAGATGCGATCGACATGCTGCCCGTCACGGTGCGCGCAGCGGTGCTCGCCGCCGCGAATCTCTTCGCTGAGCTCACCGACATGATCGACGCGATGCCTGCCAGCGAGCTGACCACGACCCGCGTGAGCGTGCCTGCGCACCGCAAGGCTCTGCTCACTGTTCAAGCTGCCGCACAAGCGGCGGGAAGAAGGTGGCGATGAGCACGACACCAGCTAATCCGCGAACCGCGATCGTGATCGGGGCGGGAGCAGCGGGACTCGCAACTGCCGCGCTGCTCGGTCGGGAGGGAATCGATGTGACGGTCATCGATCGCATCGACGAGATCGGCGGGCGCTCCGGCGAACTCACCGTCGACGGATTCCGCTTCGACACCGGCCCGTCGTGGTACCTCATGCCGGACGCGTTCGACCACTTCTTCGCGTTGTTCGGCAAACGCACGAGCGACATGCTCGAGCTCGTGGATCTCTCCCCTGCCTACCGCTTGTTTCCAGAAAAGCAGGAGCTTATCGACGTCCCGTCCTCCCCCGCCGACACCATCTCCCTGTTCGAGTCCATCGAGCCCGGTACGGGCGAGAAACTCCGGGACTACCTCGCCAGCGCTGGTGAGACGTACGAGCTGGCCCTCAAATACTTCCTCTACACCACGTTTTCCACCCCAGCGGGATTCATAGCGCCGGAAATCCGCACCAACTACAGGAAGCTGGTGAGGCTGTTGGGGGAAGGGCTGGAAGGGTTCGTCGATAAGCAATTTGCTGATGTGCGTTTGCGGCAGATGCTCGCGTACCCGGCTGTGTTCTTGTCGTCGCATCCCGCGCGCACCCCGGCGCTGTACCACCTGCTCAGCCACACTGATTTGGTGCAGGGCGTGAAATACCCGCTGGGCGGCTTCGCTGCGGTGATGCGCGCGTTCGAGTCGCTGGCCTGCGAGCACGGCGCCGATATCCAGCTCTCCACGGAAGCGACGGCGATTCATGTCGACGGGCGGCGCGCGACGGGCGTGAGTGTACGACGGTCCGACGGCACTGCCGAGGAGCTCGCCGCTGATCTCGTTGTGTCCACCGCCGACCTGAAATTCACCGAGACTCGTTTGCTTCCGCGCAGCAAGCGCACGTATGACGAACGCTATTTCGCGGCCCGGAACCCAGGCTTGAGCTGTGTGTTGCTGATGTGCGGCGTGGACGGCGAACTGCCGCAACTCGCGCACCACAACCTGCTGTTCAGTAAGAATTGGAACGTCGATTTCGACGCGGTCTTCGACGGGCCGCATGCCGCGCGTCCGCTCGATGCCTCGCAGTCGATCTACGTGTCCAAGCCCTCCGCTACCGATTCCTCGACCGCCCCTGCGGGGTGCGAGAACCTCTTCGTACTCATCCCGACGCCTTCGGCGCCCGACCTCGGGCACGGCGATGCATACCGCGAAAAAGCCAGCCCTCGCGTCGATGCCATCGCGGACGCGGCCATCGCGCAAATTGCCGAATGGTGCGCAATCCCCGATCTCGAATCACGCATCTGCGTACGCCGGACACTCGGCCCGGCAGATTTCGCGGAGCGCTACCACTCCTGGTCAGGCGGTGCGATCGGGCCCGCTCACACCTTGAAGCAGTCGGCGTTTCTGCGCGGGCGCAACGCCTCGCGGAAAATCGACAACCTGCTGTATGCCGGCGCGACAACGCTGCCCGGCGTTGGCGTTCCGATGTGCCTCATCTCGGCGGAGAACGTGATCAAACGGCTCCGCGGTGACATGTCCTCAGGACCGCTGCCCGAAGATATCTAGGCTCGGGGGTTGCCTTAGCGTGCGGGACGCGGGGCTGGTGCCGGCGCGGGTGCCGGAGCCTGCTCCTGCGACGGATGCTCTGCGCGCGGCTGCGGACGGTCCTCGCGGATCGGTGCTTTGCGCGAAATGATCCACTGCGCGCCGTCTTCGAGCATCGGGCCGCCGTACTGGGTGTGGTTGTACACGCTGAACAGCAGCGGGAGCGTCGTCGGCGACCGCTTGGCCACGATGGAAGCGAACTCCGTCATCGGTACCTGGCCGCGCAACGCCGCCATGCGCAGGAACGGGTTGACGTGGTTGCGCCACTCAGCCGGAAGCGAGCAGATCGGATCGTCCTTCCGGCACACATCGAGCACGCGCGAGCCAAGCTCGCCGTAGCCGCCCTTCAGTTCTTCGAGCGCACCGCGGTCATCGCGCGTCGCGCCAGCTGCGAAGGAGCCGCCGTTGTCCGCGAGGTGCGGGATGGAGATCAACACGGCGGAGTTGACCTTCTTCGCCGGCACCGGGCCGCGGCCGTGGCCGATATTGTTGATCAGCTTGGCACCGATATCTGCGCCCTCGGAATAGCCGGTGATGCTGAATGTCGCCTTCGGGCACATGCGCGCGAGACGGCGCATCGTTCCGGAGGCCTCCCAGTAGCCCTTATTCGACGAATCGTTGTAGCTGTACAGCGTGAAAGGGCTGGCCGCATAAGTGATCCAGACAGGCTGGATCTTGCCGCGGGTCGCACCGTGAACTCGGGTGGCCACCTCCGTCACCTTCGGCCCGATCGGCGCCTTCTCCGGCAGGAACGACGCAGTATTGCCACCGCCCGGAATGGTGATCAGGAACTCGTCGGAGCACTTATTCACATTCGGAGATTCAATCAAGGAACGCAGGTCCTGCGCCTGGGCAGGCGTCGCGCACGCAGCAACGAGACCGACAGCCGCGGCAGCCGCGGCGACGAATTTCTTCCACATGGAGGGCAGCTCCTTGATTTGAAAAGACGGAAAGAGCGAATAAGAGCGCTTGTAAATTTTCCTGTGTAAGCGTCGCTTATCTTAAGACATTTTGAATCCCTACACTAACTACACCCTGACATACCGCAGCGCACAGACGCGCGTGGGGCTGGGGGCTCTCAGGTGGTCTTATCCGCTGATAAGGCACCGTTCACGCGAATTCCACACAACGGTAATCCCAGGTACACTCACCGCCATGCGTAAAAAGATTGCTTCCTCCATCATCGCTGCTTCCCTCACCATCGCCGCGGTCCCGGCAATTGCTCCGGCCACCGCCACCGCTCAGACCAACCTCGCTGCTACAGCCGGCGCCGCTGGTGACCGCGCCAAGGCCAATAGCGACGCCGTAGGCCGCGGCATCGAAAAGGCCTTTGACCCGAACGAGTCCTCCTCTATTCCGGAAGGTTCCGGCTTCAAGGGGTTCATGAAGATGATCTTCGAGCCCTACAAGCAGATGTTCAACAGCGACCTGGAGACCAGCTCCCAGGGCGTGACCCGCACGATCATCAACTACGTCATCATCGCCGCGGGCGTGACCGTCATCGGCCAGGCCATCCAGATGGTCATGGCGAATATGCCGCGATAACCAACGCTAGGAAGATACCGACGGCTCATCGCCGTGAAGGGCCGCGCACATCCGCGCGGCCTTTTTAATTTTTCACTACGGAGCATAGTATGCTTTCCGCTATGTTCACCCGTGTCAAGACCGCTGCCGTGTGCGCCAGCCTCCTCCCCGTGGCTATGCTCGCTGGCTGCGTGACCAATGCCGAGGGCGGGAACCCTGAAGGATGGGAGGAGATCACCCCCGCCGCGGTTCCCGAGATCGCGGCGATGGTGCCGGAAGATATTCAAGCTTCCGGTCGTCTCACCGCCGGTGCCAATCCCCCATTCGCGCCGTTCGAGTTCAAGGACTCCCAGGGCAACCTCATCGGAATGGAAATGGATCTCGGTCGCGCCGTCGCGAGCGTCATGGGACTCGAATTCGCCCCGCAGGAGCAAGACTTCGCCATGATTCTCCCTGCTGTTCAGGCTGGAACGCTGGATACGGGAATGTCGGGCTTCACTGATTCGGACGAGCGCCGGGAGAACTTCGACTTCGTCAATTTCCTCTACGCCGGCATTCAATGGGCGGCGCAGCCAGGAACCGACGTCGATCCTGCACATCCGTGCGGCCTGACCGTCGCGGTCCAGCGCACGACTGTCTCGGAGACAGACGATGTCCGCCCTAAGGCGGAAAAGTGCGAAGAAGAAGGCAATCCGATGACGATCCTGTCGTATGACACGTCGGACAACGCGGCGCTTGCCGCTCTCGTCGGCCGCGCTGATGCTTTGAGCGCCGATTCCCCTGTCACGGCGTGGGCTGTGAACCGTTCCGACGGCAAGATGGAATTGGTCGGTGACATGTTCGACGCAGCGCCGTACGGCTTCGCCGTGCCGAAGGATTCCCCCTTGGGGCCGGCGATGGCCGCTGCCATGCAGCACCTCATCGACACCGGCGAATACGAACGCATTCTCGCCCAATGGGGCGTGGAAACAGGCTTGCTGGAGCAGGCGCAGATCAACGAACAGCCTGTAGGAGGGCAGTGAGAATGAGCACCCCGATAACGAAGCGGTCATCGCGCCGGAAACCCGAGCGGATCGAAGCAAAGCCCCTGCGCCACCCAGGCCGCTGGGTCGCCGCCGCGGTCCTACTCGTGCTGTTCGCGCTGTTCGTTTTCGACGCGGCACGCCGTGAGGCCTACGGCTGGGGCACGTACTGGACGTACCTCTTCGACACCCGGATTCTGATCGCCGCCGGTCACACCCTGGCCATCACCGTGCTGTCCATGATCATCGGTGTCGTGCTCGGTGTGATCCTCGCGGTCATGCGCATGTCCCCGAACCCGGTATTCAAGTCCATCGCGTGGCTGTACCTGTGGGTCTTCCGCGGCACCCCGATTTATGTGCAGTTGGTCTTCTGGGGCTTGCTCGGCGCGATCTACCAGTCGGTCAACCTCGGTTTCACGCAAGTGTCCCTCGAAGCCCTGACTTCCTCAGCATTCGCGCTCGCCGTCATCGGACTGGGGTTGAATGAGGCGGGCTACATGGCGGAGATCGTCCGCTCCGGCATCAACTCTGTGCCGGAAGGCCAAATCGAGGCATCCAAGGCCCTAGGCATGGGTTGGAGCCTGACCATGCGCCGCACCGTACTGCCGCAGGCGATGCGCATCATCATTCCGCCGACGGGCAACGAGTTCATCTCCCTGCTGAAGACATCCTCCCTCGTCGTCGCTATCCCCTACTCCTTGGAGCTCTACGGCCGTTCGCAGGACATCGCTGCGGCACTGTTCGAGCCGGTTCCGATGCTGCTTGTCGCTGCCACTTGGTACTTGGTGATCACGTCGATTCTGATGGTCGCCCAGTTCTACTTGGAGCGCTACTTCGATCGCGGCGTCACCCGCGAACTGACCGCCCGCCAGCTGGCTGCCCTGACTGATGCCGAAGGCAAGGCCCCGAACAACGTCACCGTCGTGGAAAGGAACCGTTAACCATGGCTGCTACTGCTAGCTCCCCCACTTCCGGCACCCCGATGGTCCAGGCGGTCGACGTGTGGAAGTCTTTCGGCTCCTTGGACGTGCTCAAGGGCATCGATCTCGAGGTCCAGCCCGGTGAAGTCACGTGTCTGATCGGCCCGTCCGGCTCCGGCAAGTCCACATTTTTGCGCTGCGTGAACCACTTGGAAAAGGTCACTGCAGGCCGTCTCTACGTCGATGGCGATTTGATCGGTTACCGCGAAAAAGACGGCGTGCTCCACGAGATTTCCGCGAAAGACGCCGCCCTGCAGCGCCGCGAGATCGGAATGGTCTTCCAGTCCTTCAATCTCTTCGGGCACCGCACCGTCCTAGAGAACATCATTGAGGCGCCGATCCACGTCAAGGGCGAAAAACCTGAGGACGCGAAGAAGAAGGCCTTAGAGCTCCTCGAGCAGGTCGGCCTCGCGCACAAGGCAGATGCCTTTCCCGTGCAGCTGTCCGGTGGCCAGCAGCAGCGCGTCGCTATTGCGCGCGCGGTCGCGATGGATCCAAAGCTCATGCTTTTCGACGAACCCACCTCCGCCCTCGACCCCGAGCTTGTCGGTGAGGTGCTCCGTGTGATGAAGGATCTCGCTGCCAGTGGCATGACCATGATCGTGGTCACCCACGAGATGGCGTTCGCCCACGAGGTCGCCGATACTGTGGCGTTCATGTCGGAAGGCACGATCGTGGAAAAGGGATCGCCGCAGCAGGTGCTGGATAACCCGCAGCACGAACGCACCAAAGAATTCCTGTCCTCGATCTTCTAGATCGCGCAGGAAAGCTAAGCAGCGACGTCGTCCTACCCGAACAGACCAGCGGCGCCGCGCACCAGTGCGGTCGCGCCGCCGAGGGCTGCGAGCAGCAGTGCGATGCGGTGGGCGGTGCTCCTGGAGATCCGGGGCACGAGCTTTACTCCGGTGACGATGCCGAGCACCATGCCAAGTGCGCCGGCACCCCAGATCCAGGCATTCACTCCAGCGAGGTCGGCAGCGCCGGAAAATTCTTTGATGGTGAACGAGATGATCCCGCTGACGAAGAAAATCGGCTGCAGAGTCGCGGCATAGACCCGCTGCTCCCACCGCGCCGCCTGCGCATAGACCGTGATCGCTGGTCCGGCGATGCCGGCGAGAGTGTTCATGAATCCGCCGATCACACCCGAGATCACCGCCGGTACGGGACCGTGTGGCTCAGGGACGAGCCGCCTGCCGAAAGTCACGAGCGCAAGAGCCAAAAGAAGCAGCGCACCGACCAGCACGAGCACCACGTCAGGTTCCACAGCGCGGATGAGAAGCGCTCCGGGAACCGCACCAAAGATCAGTGCCGGGGCGATCAACCAGAACTTGCGCCAGTCGATGTCGGCGCGCATGTTCACGCTCGTGATCAACGCATTCGTGGCTGCGAGAACGTTGACAACGAGAATGCCCTCGACGGGTCCGAGAATCAGGGAAAGCACCGGGCCGGCGAGGAGTCCGACGCCCATACCGGCGATGCGCTGGAAGCACGCACCGATTCCGACGGACAGGAAAACAGCGAGGACAGTCAGTCCCGCGCTCATCCTTTGTACTTGGCGTTCATGGCCTCGACCACGCAGTCGGGGACGAGACCGGAAACATCGCCGCCGTATTTGGCGACTTCCTTGCACAGCGACGACGAGATGTAGCCGTATTTCTCATCGGTCATGAGGAAGAACGTGTCCACGCCCGACAGGTGGCGGTTCATCTGTGCCATGGGCAGCTCGTAATCGTAATCCAGTGAGGATCGCAGACCTTTGACCAGCGCACCGACCTTATGTGCGGTGGTGTAGTCAACGAGTAGACCGCCCCAGGTGTCCACCGAGACATTGGGGAAATCTGCGGTGACCTCGCGGATGAAGTTCATACGCTCCTCGATGGAGAACAACCCAGTCTGCTTATTCGGGTTCGCGGTGACGAGCACGATCACCTCGTCGAAGCTTCGCGCGGCGCGAGTGAAAATGTCCAGGTGGCCGTTGGTCACCGGGTCGAAGGAACCGGGGCAGACCGCTTTCGTCATCGTTGTTCTTTCTCGTTGAGTACGTGTCTAGTTGTCGTCTAGTTCTGCACGGCTGAACGTCGCCATGTCCATACGTGCTATACCGTACAGTCGTTTCTTCAGCTTCTGGCCAGTCGGGGTGAAGCCACGGGGCCAATTCGTCTCCGGGCTTTCGCGGTGGCGTTCAATCACCACTGCTGCTTCATCGGCGAGCAGAGGGATCAGGGCGTCGAGCATTTCAGCGACTGCGTCGTCCGGCAAGTCGTACGGCGGGTCTGCGAGCACCATGCTGAAGTGCTCGCGCGGGGCACGCGGAACGTAGTCGGAGACCTTCGCCTGCTCGACGGTCACATGCGGGTGCCCCACGACATTCATGTTGTGACGGATGATGTCCACTGCATTCGGGTTGGATTCCACGAGCACGACCTCGTCGGCGCCGCGGGATGCGGCTTCGAGCCCGAGCGCACCGGAACCTGCGAATAAGTCGAGCACCCTCTGCCCCGCGAAACCGAAACGGACCTGTAGCGAAGAGAACAGTCCTTCCCGTGCGCGGTCGGATGTGGGCCGCGTTCCCTCCGGGGGAACTTTGATTGTGCGTCCGCGGGCCTCGCCCGAAATGATTCGGTTCATGGGCTCAACTTTAACGCGCAGGCCCCTTAGCTCTTCTCCAGGTACTCGAATTCTTCGAGGATTTCGTTGTCGGCGACAGTGCGGGCCAGCTCCGGATCGCTGGCGACGACGGCTTCCGCGTCATCGTAGGCACGCTGAATGATCTCGTAATCCTCAACGAGGTTGAGCAGTTTCAACTGACGTTCATTTCCGGACTGATGTGTGCCCAGGACATCGCCTTCCTGGCGGTTTTGCAGGTCGAGTTCGGCGAGCTGGAATCCGTCGGAGATCGCTGCGATCTGCCGGACGCGCTCGAATTGCGGAGTCTCTGCCTCGGCAAAGGTGTGGAACAGGCACAACGACTGGTGCCCGCCGCGGCCCACGCGGCCACGGAGCTGGTGCAGCTGCGATACCCCGAAGTGCTCCGATTCGCGCACCATCATCACGGTCGCATTCGGCACATCGACGCCGACCTCGATGACTGTGGTGGAGACCAGCACGTCGATCTCGCCAGCGGCGAAGGCCGACATGACATCGTCTTTGTCCTCGCCTTTCATCCGGCCGTGGAGAACGCCGATATTCAAGCCTCTGAAATGGGTCCGCCCAAGCAGATGGGCGATCTCGAGGACACCGCCGGGGCCGTCGATACGCGGACACACGATGTACGCCTGGTGCCCGGCGGCGACCTCCTCCTTGATTTTCTGCCACGCGCGCTCGATCCACGTGTCCATGAACTCGGGCACGATCGACGACTGAATCGGCTTTCGGCCGCCGGGCAACTCGCGCAGCGTGGACACAGCAAGGTCGCCGAAGACGGTGATGGCGATGGTGCGCGGAATCGGCGTCGCCGTCATGACCAGCAGATGCGGTGTACTCTCCCCCGCTTTGTCGCGCAGTCGGTCGCGCTGCTCGACGCCGAAGCGGTGTTGCTCGTCGACGACGACGAAACCGAGCTTGAAGAAGTCGACGCTGTCTTGAATGATCGCGTGAGTTCCGACGACGATGTCGGCGTCGCCGTTCATGATGGCGAGCAGTGCTTCCTGTTTTTGCACGGTCGACATCGAGCCGGTCAGCGCCACTACGCGAGCGTGGACGCCCGTGCGCATAAGAGTTTTACGCAGTGATTTCTCGTGCTGCAGCGTGAGCACTTCTGTCGGCGCGAGCAGTGCGCACTGCATGCCGTTGTCCACGGCTTGGAGCATGGCGGCGAGCGCCACGATGGTCTTGCCGGAGCCGACCTCGCCCTGCAGCAGGCGGCTCATGGGCGTGGTGCTGTCCATATCGGCAGAGATCTCGCCGAAGACACGCTCTTGGCCGTCGGTGAACGCGAACGGGAGGTTAGAGAGCATTTGGCTTTGCGACGCCCCGTCCACGCGCGGCAGTGCCGTCGCCGTGCGGTGACTGGCGTCCACGCGACGCAGCGCCATGATGAGCGCAACACGCAATGCCTCGTTGTATTTGAGCCGTTCGCGGGCTGCGTCCGGCCCGTCGGACATCGGATTATGGATCTGGCGGATCGCGTCGTCCAGCGAAATGAAGCCGTCCGGTGTGAAACCGAGTGGTTCCTCCACGGGCGGCAATGTGTCGAGCACCGCGTTGACCGCGCCCATGATCGTCCACGTGGAGAGGTTCTTCGTGGCTTTGTACACGGGCAGCCATTCGCGGCCGGAGAGAATCTCGTCCGGGTCGCCGAAGACAGAAAGCTGCTTCATCGAGCCCGTCGCCCCGCCTTTTGGCTGCGGCCGCTCCCCGCTTCCTCCCTTGAACTTAGGCGCGTCGAGAATGAGGAAGTCCGGATGCTGCAACTGCGGCTGCCCGTTGAAATAGCTCAGCTTGCCGGTGAACATCGCGCGGACACCGCCGTACAGCGCACGCGGTGCGTAGCGCGCACTGAAGAACGTCGCGGAAATGGTGTCGTACCCGTCAGAGATCTCCACTTTGAAGATCGGCTTCTTACCGCGAATAGTGCGCGTGGACACGACGGTGCCGATAAAGGTGATTCGGTCATCAGGAAGAGCGCCTTCGAGCGCGCTGCCATTGCCGTAGCGCAGATATTTGCGCGGATAGTGCTCGAGGAGCCCTTCGGCCGTCTCAATGCCGAAAGCTTTCGCGATCGCGCGGGCGGGACGCGTTGGGATGATCAGGTTCAGCGGCGTGGTGTAGTTGATCCCCAGCACTGCTTATTCCACCCCGATTTGGCCGATGGTGCCCAAACCATCCGCCGGGTACACGAGTACTTCCGCGTCGAGGGTCTCCGCAAGCGCGTCGGGGTCCAGCTCCTCAGCAGCATCAGAATCGAGCAGTAGCGTGACCAGCTCCCCGCCCGCGTCAAGCATTGCGCGGCATGCCTTATCGACGGCGCGTTGCACCGTTTCTTCTTCCGCCAGCACCTCGTCGACTGGTGCGACCACCGTGATGTTCCCACCAGCGATACGCACGATGTCAGCAGCCCGCATGTCCGCTGCCGCTTCGTCCATCTGTGCGGCTGCTGCTTCAAGCGGTAGGCGCGGATCGTGGACAGCCAGTGCCGCGATGCCGCCGACGAGGCTCATGGTGGACAAAATGGCGGCCTGCGCGCCCTCTGATTTCACAGCCTCCGCGATCTGCTTCAGCTCGTCTGGCCCTGCATGACCATTGGGCAGCACGACGAGTTCGCGAGCATCTGCAGCTGCAATCGCCTGTGTGATCGCCTCGCTCAAGCCGCCTTCAGATGTGACGGGGACGGCCCCTGCCTGGCGATAGAGTTCCGCGATGGACCCTTCCGGAGTCATGGCGACGATGATGCGCACGGAGGCCGGGGAATCACTGGCAGGAAGCGCATCCGGCAGGACTTCTAACCGGAGATCCGACACCGCACCGAGTTCGTAGGCGCGCTCGATGACCGCCCCGGCATTGAGCGAATGAATGTGGATCTGTGCCTCGGTGTCAGTAGCGCGGGCGATGACGAGGCTCGTTCCCATGCCCGCCAGAGTGTTCTCCAGCTCGTCGACGGGGCCTGTGAAGAAGAACATGACCTCAAGCCAGCCGGCATGCCCGTGCGATTCGCCCGATTCATTTTCGCCCTCCGCCGCAGAGTCCGCCCCAGAATCCATCGCAGAAGCCGCTGCAGAGGCCGTCATCGATGCGAGGCTGGAAGGGTCCGGTATATCGGACCCGCGCCCTGCGACTTCATCGCGCAACGCGGTGAGCAACAAGACCAAACCGCGGCCGCCAGCGTCAACGACACCCGCGTCCCGCAGTTCAGCGAGCTGCGACGGAGTCTGTTCCAATGCTTCCTCTGCCGCGGTGACGGCGGCGGAAGTGACCGCATCCAGCGGAGCTTCGCCAGCCTCGCTCAACGCTTCCTGTGCCGCGGTAGCTGCCTCGCGCAGCACAGTCACGATGGTGCCTTCTACCGGATCAGTGATGGCACGCTCGACGTAAACAACGGCGTTGCTCAACGCGTCGGCCACGCTCGCGGCGTCTAAGTCGCCCTCAGCTGCTGCCTGGGCAACGCCGCGCAGTACCTGGGAGAGCACGACTCCGGAATTGCCGCGTGCCCCCTTGATGCTTCCTACTGCCAAGGCCGATGCGATATCGGCGGAACTCGCCGGGGACTCCACTGTTTCGGCGTTCTCGAGGGCCGCCGACATCGTGTGGGCCATATTCGAGCCAGTGTCCGAATCCGGCACCGGAAAGACATTGAGCCTGTTGATCTCCTCGCGGTGGACTTTCAATACCTGCACGGTACGGCGCGCCCACGACAGCAGTTGGGCACCATCGATCACCGCAGGACTAGTCATGGGGCCTAACTTTACAGTGCCCAGTCCACACCGTCCGCGCCCTGCGCCCGCAGCGCTTCATTAGCGCGGGAGAACGGGCGGGAGCCGAAGAAGCCCCGGCGTGCCGACAGCGGCGACGGGTGCGCGGATTCGATGCAGGGAGTCTCGCCCAAGAAACGCTTCGCTGTCTGCGCGTCACGGCCCCACAAAATGGCTACCAACGGTGCATCGCGTTCGGCGAGAGCGCGGATCGCCATCTCAGTGACCTTTTCCCACCCTTTGCCGCGGTGCGAACCAGGCTGACCGGGTGCGACGGTGAGCACGCGGTTTAACAGCAAGATGCCCTGCCCCGCCCACGACGACAAATCGCCATCGGAACGCGGCGGAATGCCCAAATCATCCTTCAATTCAGCGTAAATATTCACGAGCGAGCGGGGCGGGGCGACTCCTGGTTGCGTCGAAAAGCTCAAACCCATCGGGTGTCCCGGTGTCGGGTACGGGTCCTGGCCGACGATGAGCACGCGCACGTCATCAAACGGGTCCTGGAAAGCGCGGAGAATATCGTTGCCCGCTGGCAGGTACGCGGGCTGGGCGCGGAGGAAATCGCCAAGCTGGTGGATATCGTCTTCTACTGGGGCGAGCGGTTCCGCCCACGACGGATGGACCGGCAGACTCATGCGAAGCTCTCCCATCCCCCGCCGTACTCCGGGGTCTCGCCGTCGACTGTCACTGCGACCTCATCATCAGAGCCTGGCTTCGACGTGGTGCCGATGGTGCGGAAGCCGACTGGGGCATCACCGCTGATCGTTCCCAGCAAGGTGTGGTCCTCCCCGCCCTCGTAGACCCACTTCCACGGGTCGCAGTCAAGGAATTCGCCGGCGTTGACCAACAGCTCGTCCGGGGCGATCGTGGAGGAATCGATATCAATATTCACGCCGGACCGCGCCGCCAGAAGCTTCAGGTCATGAAGCAGACCATCGGAATTATCAGTCATGCTCGTCGCGCCAGCGGAGCGAGCAATCACCCCGCTGCCGGGCGCGATCTCTGGGGCCTGATATGCCTCAACGAGCGGGACGAATTCCTCTGGGATGTCGCGGCCGGACTCGAGCAGCGCCAAGCCGGCGGCTGAGTAGCCGATCTTTCCGTGGGCAACGAGTTTTTGGCCTGCACGCGCGCCGTCCAAGGTCAGGGCCCAGCGGTTGCCGCCCAGCGAACCGATCGCGGTGACGGACAGGACCAAGCTGTCGCCCGAGGTGACATCGCCGCCGACGAGTTCCGCAGCATATTTACCTACCTCATCGCCAATCCCACGGGCGAGATCGGTCACTACCGCGACGGGCAAATCCTTTGGAGCTGAAAGGGACAACAGCGCCGCGAGCGGTCGTGCGCCCATCGCCTCGATGTCCGCGAAATTCTGCACGATCGCTTTACGGCCGACCTGCCGTGGCGTGGTCACATCCCAACGAAAGTGACGCCCCTCCACGAGCATGTCAGTGGTGGCCACGACCCGCGAATTAGGCGAAGATCTGTGCAGCACCGCTGCATCATCACCGTTGATCGACGACGGTGTCACGTCCACGATGGACTGAATCACGGCACGCTCCCCGACATCCCCGAGCGTAGGTCCGCCCGATGGAAAACCAGTCTGAATCACGGTCGATGAGCGCCTTTCCTTCGTTGGTGCTGCGATGCGACGTTCCAGCCGCGGAACGCACTAATACAATGAGCCGCTATGACCACCAGCAGGACGACCACGGAACTCCCCGCCGACCACAGCAACCAGGACACCGACACAGTCATGCGGCGCCCGCTCATCCTTCTCAGCCTCGGGCTTGCTCTGCTACTCGTCGCCGGTGTGCTGATCGGCTCCAAGCTGTACCTCAAGCAGCTTAACAACCAGCCGGTGGCCTTGACGGAGTTACCGTCGCCCGACGCTGACTCACCCGAGTGCGCGTCCCTGATTGAATCTCTTCCAGACGAAGTCACCGGCCACCGGCGGGCGACTTTGGCTGACCCCAAACCAGCTGGCGCGGCAGCATGGCAGACGTCTTCGACCGACCGCGTGACACTGCGTTGCGGCGTCGATGCCCCCGTGCAGTTCACTGAACTCACCTCCACGAAGAAGATCCGGGGCGTGGAATGGATGAAGGTCAGTGACCCGACACCAGAGTCGAACCTGACCACGTGGTTCACCGTGGACCGCTCCCCCGTTGTTGCGGTCACTGCCGATAACCCCGCTGAATCAGGCTCGCCAGTGGAGGATATAGATCTCAGTGCCCTGCCTCAGGCAGATCCCGCGCCGGGGAAGGCGCCGTTGGCGGAGCTGGAGGCGTCGATAAGCGATGGCTCTGGCGATGTCTGCCGTGAGTTGGTGGCGGCGTTGCCCGCTGATCTCGCTGGCGGCTATACGCGTCTCGATGTCTCTGGCGTGGACGGGCTCGGGGAAAATGCTGCCGCGTGGGGCGCTGACGGGCTGGAGCCTGTGGTGCTGAAGTGCGGTGTCGCCCCGCCGCCGAGCTACGAAGCTGGCGCGCAGTTGACTCAAGTCAACGATGTGCCGTGGTTCGAAGAGACCAGCAGCAATGCCGCGTCGCAGGCGACTGTGTTGTATGCGCTGGGGCGCGCTGCTGAGATCGCCGTATCCGTCCCTGTGGGTGCGGGCGATGGCGCGCTGACGAACCTCTCGGACGCTATTTCGCAGACCGTTCCAGCGCAGTAGCGATCAGCGTCTCCAATAGCTCGCCGTACGTCATGCCGGCGGCGAGGAAGACATGCGGGTACATCGAAATCGACGTGAAGCCCGGCATGGTGTTGACCTCGTTGAGCATCGGTCCTGATTCGGTGACGAAGAAGTCCACGCGGGCGAGGCCCTGGCAGCTCAGTGCGCGGAATGTGGTGAGCGCAAGGTCCGCGAGCTGTTCGTTGAGCTCCTCATCGTAGCCCGCGGGAATGGTCGCGGTGACAACGTTGTCGAGGTATTTGGTCTCAAAGCCGTAAAAACCCTCGTCCGAGTCGGCTGTGCCGTTGAGCTTCGCCGGCGGGGATGCGACGAGCTCGCCGTCGGGGCGCTCCAGCACGCCCACCTCCACCTCGTCGCCGATCAGCTCGGCTTCGATGATGACTTTGGTGTCGTACTCGCGCGCCGCATTCACCGCGCGATCGAGGTCCTCCCAGGCCGTGACTTTGGTGATGCCGATCGAGGAGCCTCCTCGCGCCGGCTTCACAAAGACCGGCAGCCCGAGGTACTCGCGCACCCCGTCGTCGACTGCTGCTGTGTCAACGCCGTCATGAAGGATGAATTCCCGCGTGACCGGCACCCCGGCAGAACGCGCGATGGTCTTGGTGAACTCCTTGTCCATGGAGCACGCCGACGACAACACGCCCGGGCCGACATACGGCACGCCAGCGAGGTCGAGCAATCCCTGGATCGTTCCGTCCTCGCCGTAGGTGCCGTGCAGCACCGGAAAGACCGCGTCGACGGTGGCCAGAACCTCGCCGGTATTGGGGTCGTAGAACTCGCCGCGGCGCGTGGAGTTCACCGACAGGGCGACCTCGCGCCCACCGTCGACGGTGGGCAGTGTTGAATCCCCGACCGGATCAGTCGAGCCCGCCACCCACGTGCCGTCTTTGGTGATCCCCACCGGGAAAATCTCGTACTTCTCACGGGGAAGCTCCGCCATGATGGCGCCGGCGGAAATGCAGGAAATGGAATGTTCGGAGGACATTCCACCGTAAATGACGGCGAGTGTGATCATGGTGACCACACTACAAGCCGTTATTCGGATTTCTTGGAACGGCCCATCAGCGCGGCAATCATGTCGTCGACACGCAGATCCTTGTGGCAGACCGAGAACACCGCTTCCGTCAGCGGCATGTCCACGCCATTGTCAAGGGCAAGCTCGTAGATACTCTGCGAGCTGGTCACGCCCTCCGCGACCTGACCGTTGGTGGCCTTGCGTGCCTCATCCAAGGTCATGCCGCGGCCGAGACGCTCACCGAAGGTGCGGTTGCGCGACAGCTTCGAACCGCAGGTAGCGACCAGGTCGCCCAAGCCGGCCAGGCCGGCGAATGTGCGCTGATCCGCGCCGAGCTGGATGCCGAGACGGGTGATCTCCGCCAGCCCACGGGTGATCAAGGTGGCTTGGGTGTTCTCCCCCATTTCCTTGCCGGCGGCCATTCCGCACGCGAGAGCGATCACGTTCTTGCACGCGCCGCCGATCTCGCAGCCGACTACATCGGTGTTGGTGTACGGGCGCACATAAGTCGTGGCGCAGGCAGCCTGGACGAGCTTTGCTCGGTTCAGGTCCGAGCAGGCAATGACGGTGGCGGCGGGCTGCTCGTCGGCGACTTCACGGGCGAGATTCGGTCCGGTCAGCACCGCGATGCGGGACGGGTCAATGCCGGTCACTTCCGCGATGACCTCACTCATGCGCTTAAAGGTGCCCGCTTCGATGCCTTTAGAGATGGACACCACAGTCGATTCGCTCGGAATGTGCGGCGCCCAATTAGCGAGGTTCTCGCGCATCGTCTGGCTCGGCACCGCTGGAACGACAATCTGCGCGTTCTCGATGGCGGCTGCGGCGTCGTCGGTCGCCTCGATGGCCTCCGGCAACACGATCCCGTCCAAGTAGTCTGCGTTGATCCGCGTCTGCTGGATCGCGTTAGCCAATTCCGTGCGGCGTGCCCACAGGCTCACGGAATTGCCGGCGTCAGCGAAGACTTTCGCCAACGACGTGCCCCACGAACCTGCGCCCAAGACTGCAACCTTGACCATGCGCGCGCCGCCTTTCTTTTTCACTTACTCTCGTTAGTCGTCCGCACGGCCCCGGCACGTGTTTCGGGCCCGAACGGATTTGTGCTCGTCACAGTGTAAAGCACCACGAAACCGAATTCAGGGTTATGCGCACCCGCACCAGATGCGGGACAATGGCCACCATGGGCAAGAAGTCACATATGCACGAAGAGGATAAAGACCTCAAGGGAGAGATGTTCCTCACTGGCCGCCACCAGGGGATTCCGGCTAAACCGGACGAGGAATTCAAGCGCACCACACTCGCCGCGGGCGCTGTCCTGTGGCGCGGAAAGCTCGACGATCCCAGCACGATCGAGGTCGCGTGCATTCACCGCCCGCGTTATGACGACTGGTCGCTCGCCAAAGGCAAGGCCGACCCGGGTGAGTCCTTAGTGACCACCGCCGTCCGCGAAATCAAGGAGGAGACCGGCTACGACATTCGCTTGGGCAAACTGCTCGGCAAGACCATCTACCCGGTCAAAGACACCACCAAGGTCGTTTATTACTGGACGGGCGAGGTCACCGGCGGCGACTTCGAGGCCAATGAGGAGGTCGACGAGATCCGGTGGCTGTCGATGGCAGAGGCCAAGGATCTCATGTCCTATGACCTCGACCGCCAGGTCTTGGCAAAGGCGGAGAAGCGCTTCGGTGTGCCCGCCACCGCCCGCATTCTGTACGTGCGCCATGCCCGCGCCCACGAGCGCGAGAAATGGTCCGGCGACGATAACCTTCGGCCGTTGGACAAGAAGGGCCGCCGCCAGTCGGAGATGCTCGTGCCCATGCTCGCGCCGTTCCACCCAGACCGCATTTATTCCGCGGTTCCGGATCGCTGCCAGGCCACGGTCGCACCGCTTGCCGACGAACTGAATCTGCCCGTCGAGGTGGATGAGTGTTTCGGCGATGAGGCGTGGTTGTCCGATATGGTCGGTGCACAAAAGGCGATCACCGACATCATCGATCAGGGTGGCGTGAGCGTCGTGTGCGCCCAGGGCGACATCATCCCCAATATGGTCGCGTGGCTGTCTGCCACCGGCCGTCTGCCCATCGACGGCGACATCAAGGCGAAGAAGGGCTCCGTCTGGGTTTTGTCCTTCAACGAGGGCCGGCTCACCGGCGCCGACTATCTGCCGTCGGCGCTGCCGGTGCGGTAGAAATTAAGCGTCTGGGTGCGCTGTCTCGGCTTGCTGCAGTTTCTTCGGCCCGCCGAACGCTTCCCAGGTGAGGTAGCGCCAGCCTTTCTCCAACGGCCCCTGGCCGAAGCGACGCAGCCACAGCCAGCTGAGCACAGCTTGGATGACGAGCATCACTGCGGCGACCGCGAAAGCTGTGTAGAAGTCTTCGTTCGTTGCTCCCGCATCTTCACGTGGATATCCCAACAGCAGGCCGCTTCCGATGATCACCAACGTCGCCAGAATGTAGTTCGTCAGAGCCGTTCGGCCCAGCGACGCGAACATCGCTCCGAGCGCGGACCGCAGGGGCGTGCGCAGCAGGACATACACCAGTGCCATCCACATGGCTGCGTAGATTAGGCCAGTCGCTGCAGCAACGTAGCTATATGCGACCGTTCCAAGACTCCGGTACTGGAGGTAGCTCATTCCCAGCGTCAGCGGAACCAGAACCAGCAGTGCCATCGCCGCCGGTTTCGGGTTCTCGTCCAGGGCCTGCGGTAGCCCCCACATAGCGAATGCGAATCCGAGCAAGAGCAAGCCGGGAATGAGAACGATTCCTCCGAACGGCGCCCCGAGCAAAGTCAGCGCAATCCCTCCGACGGTGGCCAATGTGCGTCTGAGTTTCAAATCGGAGACGAAAGTGAGCGGGTACAAGAACACAAAGCCGAAGGCTGAGTAGTACAGCAGCGCCTCCCCGGGGTGGAGGATCTGGTGCACGATTCCGAGCAGAAAAAGAGGCAGCAGCCGCCGCCACATGACGGACTGCGCCATCATCCCGCGTCGGCGAGCCCCATCGACGATCAGTGCGAATCCAATCCCGAAGAGAAATGTGAACGCTGCGAAGAAGCGCTGGTGAGCAAGGAGCTCTAGCGCCCAGAACGCCCCTTTATCCCCGTCCGGCCCCGGATAGAGGAGCCATTGTTGTTGAAAGTTCACGAAAGCAATCCCGCACAGTGCGATACCGCGAATAACATCGAGCGAGAGCATTCTCGCGCTTGGCGTTTCGTTCATTCTCTGGCCTTTTCTAGACGTCGATAGCTGGCTTGTACGCGGGCCGCTTCGCTTCGAAGTCCTCGATCGCGCCCTCATCACGCAGGGTCAGGCCGATGTCATCGAGGCCTTCCATGAGGCGCCAGCGGATGTAGTCGTCGATCTCGAAGGTGAAGGTGTTCTCCCCCACCGTCACAGTCCGGTCCTCGAGCGACACCGTGACCACCATACCGGGGTTTTGCTCGAGCTGCTTCCAGATCAGCTCGATGTCGGATTCAGTCATTTGGCCGGCGAGCAGGCCTGCTTTGGATGTGTTACCGCGGAAGATGTCGGCGAAGCGCGGGCTGAACACGGCCTTGAAGCCATAGTCCATGAGCGCCCACACGGCGTGCTCTCGAGAGGAGCCGGTGCCGAAGTCGGGGCCGGCGAAGAGCACGGAGCCGTTCTTGAACGCATCCTGGTTCAGCACAAAGTCTGCTTCGTTGTTACGCCAGTTGGAGAACAGACCGTCCTCGAACCCAGTGCGCGAGACACGCTTCAAGTACACAGCGGGGATAATCTGGTCGGTGTCCACGTTGGAGCGGGTCAGCGGAACGCCAACGCCGGTGTGGGTGGTGAACTTTTCCATGATTGCTCCTTAAAGGTCCGCCGGGGAGGCAAGGTAGCCGGTGATCGCGGTGGCCGCCGCGACGAGCGGGGACACAAGGTGGGTGCGGCCGCCGGGGCCCTGGCGGCCTTCAAAATTGCGGTTCGACGTCGATGCACTGCGCTCCCCCGGCTTCAGCTGGTCCGGGTTCATGCCCAAGCACATGGAGCAGCCGGCGGTGCGCCAGTCCGCACCGAAGTCACGGAAGATCTGGTCCAGGCCCTCTTCCTCAGCCTGCTGTTTCACCATGGCGGAAGAAGGAACGACCATCATGCGGGTCTCCGGGTGGATGGTCTTGCCCTTGATCACCTCAGCTGCCGCGCGCAAATCCTCGATGCGGGCGTTGGTGCACGACCCCAGGAAGACAGTGTCGATCTTGATGTCGCGCAGAGGCGTGCCCGGCTTGAGATCCATGTACGTCAGCGCCTTTTCCGCTGCTGCCTTGAGCGTATCGTCGCCGAAGGACTCCGGGTCCGGCACGGACTCCGCCAGCGGCAGGCCCTGGCCGGGATTCGTGCCCCAAGTGACAAATGGCGTCAGCGCGGAGCCGTCGATTTCGACGACGGTGTCGAATTTCGCCCCCTCGTCCGTCGGCAAGGTCTTCCAATACGCGACAGCATCGTCCCAGTCTTTGCCCTTCGGCGCGAATTCACGACCTTTGACGTACTCGAAGGTCTTCTCGTCGGGCGCGACCATACCGGCGCGCGCGCCGCCTTCGATGGACATATTGCAGATGGTCATGCGCGCTTCCATGGAGAGCTTCTCGATGGCCTCACCGCGGTATTCGATGATGTGGCCAGCGCCGCCGTTGGTGCCGATCTTGGCGATGATCGCGAGGATCAGGTCCTTGGCCGTCACGCCCGGCTGCAGTTCGCCGGAGACTTCCACGGCCATGGTTTTGAACGGCTTGAGCGGCAGCGTCTGGGTGGCCATGACGTGCTCGACCTCGGAGGTACCGATGCCCATGCCGATGGAGCCGAATGCGCCGTGAGTGGAGGTGTGCGAATCGCCGCACACGATGGTCATGCCCGGTTGGGTGATGCCCAGCTGAGGACCGACGGTGTGCACGATGCCTTGCTTCACATCGCCCATGGAGTGCAAGCGCACACCGAATTCTTCGCAGTTCTTGCGCAGAGTGGACACCTGGGTGCGGGACGTCAGCTCCTCGATCTCGAGCAGGTTGCCCGACTTGATGCCCACGGTGGGGACATTGTGATCTTCGGTAGCCAGGTGCTGCTGCGGGCGGCGGATGGTGCGGCCCGCCATACGCAGCCCGTCGAATGCCTGCGGTGAGGTCACCTCGTGGAGGAGCTGGAAGTCAATGTAGATCAGGTCCGGGTCGCCGTTCTCGCCCTTCGTGATCACATGGTCGCGCCAGACTTTTTCCGCCAGCGTCAACGGCTGTGACTGTTCCGTCATAGTCTCTCCTCTCAGACACCCAGCAATATTCCACATTGCGGGATAGACGTTTCCATTTAATGGGACACTCTAATACACGGCAGCCCCCTCCCGCACGCGACCTCGCGAAGTTTTCAAACAGACCAGGGACCATATAGTGAGATGTTATGATCCACGCCGTGGGAATTATTGAGGGAGATTCAGTGGAGAATGCAACAGAAAATAGCTCGGGAATCAAGGTTCTCGACCGCTCAATCGCGATTATCGACGCGATCGCGGCCGGCGAGAAGACCCTCTCCCAACTCAGCGCCGACACCGGCCTGCCGCGCGCGACGACGCACCGGCTCGCCACGGCCTTGGAAATCCACCAAGTCCTCGTCCGCACCGACTCCGGCGCGTGGACAATCGGCCCAGCGCTCGCCCGCTACGCGGCCTCTGCCCCGTCGCAGATCATCGATGCCGCCAAACCGGTCATGGCCGACCTTGTGCATGCCACCAATGAATCCGTGCAGCTCTATGAACTCACCGGTTCGTCCCGCACCTGCGTCGCAGCAATCGAACCGCCGAGCGGTCTGACGCACACCGTGCCCGTCGGCTCCCAGCTCCCCCTCGACCGCGGATCCGCCGCGAAGATCTTCGCCGCACATAAGCTTGTCGACGCCCCCTTCCCCGACGAAGAAATGGTCACTGTGCGGTCCACCGGGCTCGCTGAATCCGTCGCCGAGCGCGAAGTGGGCCTGGCCAGTGTCTCCACCCCCATCTTCGGCAAGAATGGCACCGTGCTCGCTGTTTTATCCATCTCCGGCCCCGTCGAGCGCCTCAAGCCCTCCCCCGCCGACAAGTGGGGCAAAGAACTGCTTGCTGCTGCGAAGAAACTCATGCAAGCGATCTAGGTGATCTAGGTCTGTCCAGGGCACATGCACCCCCACTTATCCACCTCGGTGGGGACTAATTTGCGTCAATCGCGTCGAGTTCCGCTTCAGGCCACACCACATTCTTCGCCAGCGGAATCTGGTGGGACGCACTCTCCAGGATGTGCATGAAGTACCCGGCTGTGTTCGGAATGGCGATGATATCGCCCGGCGCGACGCTTTCTGGAAAACGGATTTTCCGCCGGAGAATCATTTCGTCCTCGATACAATAAGCACCGACAAGAAAGGCCTCCACTGGCTCGCGTCCATCGTCTTTTCCCTTGTTCCGCTTCACAAGCACTGGATCAATGAGGAAATCATCGGAGGTGGTCCGGCATTGAGTCCGGTTCATCTCCACTCCCACGAGCGGCAGGCCGTCAGAGCGGGTCTTGGTGAAAGCCACGCGGGTGAGAATGACACCGCATCCGTCGAGAAGCGAACGCCCCGGTTCCAAATGAAGCCGCAGCCCACGCTCACGCAGGCCCTGCGCAATCCCGCCGGAGAGCACCTCGTCCAGCCACTCACCTCGCGTCGGGTTCTGCCAGTACGGATAGGTGTTTCGTAACGGATCAGACTTCCATGTGAACGGCGTCGCGTAGCCATCGCGCTGCTGCTCAATCGCGTGCTGGTAGTCGTGCCACTGCTCCTCATGAGCGAGATAGCTCATTGGCACGCCGCCGCCAATGTCGATGAATTCCGGCACGTGACCGGACTCCCGTAAACGGTCGCACAGTGTCATGCATTCCTGCAGCGCTGCCTGCCTGTCTGCCGCCGCGTATCCGTGCAGGTGCGCATGCACACCGACGACATCCACATGGACTGATTTGTGTTTGAGATGCGATGACCACGCTTTAAGCCTTTCGCCGAAACGAGTCGGCGGCATTGAGTCCGGATCAGGCGCGAGCCGGGGTGCGACCCGTGCAACAGAACCCGCCACGCAAGCTAGCTGCTCAATGCGGTCGTACTCATCGCGGTTATCAACGGAAATGACGACTCCGTTGTCGACGGCTAATTGCAGCAACCGGGCGGGTTTGATGGCGGCGGACAAGATGATGCGGTCACCGGGCATACCGCGTTCGAGAACTTGCCGTAGCTCGTTCTCGCTGGCTACATCAACGCCGTTTCCCGTGTCGCGGACGGTGTCAGCGAAAAGAAGCGCCTTATTGGCCTTCCGCGCATAGAACACCTTCGTCTCCACCCCCGCGGCTGCGCCGGCTCCAACGAGCTCATCGATATTCGACCTCATCGACCCCGCATTCAGCACGTTGACGGGACTGCCGAAGCGGTCCAGCAGACTCGCGCACGCGTCTTCGTCGCTAAGCAGCTTCTCCGACCACTCGAATGTGGTCGCCTCCAACGGGGGCATGCCGTGCACTCGACCGGCATTCTCCAGCGCTGCCGCACTGACACGGTCGGCCCACTTCTCCACCACGTCGTGCTCACTGCGCCGCAGCGTGTCGTGCCCGAGAATCAACCCCTCGTTCATTCGTCCCGCCGCAGCAATGTGCCACTGGCCGTCAAGCGTTCCGTCGCGGCCGACGTGGAGCGCATTCGTGCCGGCGTAGCGGTGCCCGATGCCCTGCTCGACGAGATTGCCGACCAACGTTCCCTCCACGACCCCGGGCGGGGCAAGCACTGCATCGATGACGACTGTGGCACCGACACCAGCAGCCACGGTCCGAAGATCCTCGCCGCCGCGCGACATCGCGTCGCACCGGATCCTGCCGCTGTCAATGAGCGAGAGCACCTCCTGCGCCGAGCTCACCGGCGGGCCGAAAGCCACCCGCTCCATGGTCCGGGTGAATGCGTGGAAATCGGCTCCGCCGAGAGACTCGCGGCCGCCGAATGAAGCGCGCTCAATCAAGCTGTCGTATGTGTCCCTGAACGCGAGCGCGACAGCCAGGGCCGCCGTCCACGGTCGTTCGCCTTTCGCTGCGGCCAACGACTCCCGCAGTTCTGCGACGGGATCTCCCGTGAAGTCGGTGCCGTCCAGCACCGCGTGAATATCCGCCGTAGTCGCGTCACCGCCGGTGATCCGTGCGATCTGCGCCGAGCACGCTGCGAGGATCTGCTTCAGTTCGGTGAGATCAACACAGCGCAGAATCGCCTCAGCTGTCCTCTCTAAATGCGGGCGCGCCTGACGCTCCTTCTGCGAATCGAGATACGCCTTCACTTCCATGAACCTGCCCGAGCGCGTCACCGGGTAGAACGTTCCCGCTTTGGCGTAGCGGACAATATCAATGAAGGTCAGTGCTGCACCGCGCACGAGCGCGACATCTTCCTCCCCAACCTGATCGAGATTGGCGGCCGGGTAGGCCGGCGCGATGACGCGAAGGTCCCCCATCTCCTCGTGTGTAAACGAGCCGGGCCAATCGTGCGCATGGCCGGTCGCGATGAGCACCTCGTCATAGAAATGCCCTTGCACCTCGACGCTGTCCCCGTCCGGGCGTACCGAGTCGACTCGCTCAAAACTAAAGCTCACGGTGCTGCGCCGTGGCGCGCGCTCGGCCAATGCATTCCAAGAGTCTTCGAGCAGCGTGCCGACGATGCACCTTGGCGGAAAATCCCCCGCATAGTCGTCGTGAGGATCGACCGGCCCATGCTGCGTCTCAACGATGCCTTTCGGCGCGTTGAGGATCCACTGCGCGGGAAGATCCTGAGCAAATGCACCAGGAGCAGAAGCATGGGACAACGGCACGTCGCTGAATACAGTCAGATCGATTGCACAGCCGCGTTGCCGTGCACGCTCCATCAGTGACTCCGCCGCCCACAGGCCCCGGGGGCCTGCGCCGATGATCGCTACCTTCACTGCAGCGCCTCGCTTCCTAGGTTTTCTGCCACCCACTCGTCGTTGTACACCGTATCGAGGTAAGCGCGGCCATCGTCGTGAAAGATTGCCACGACATCGCCTGATGCGCCCTCCCCCACAAGTTTTTCGACTGCGTGGGCGACAGCTCCCCCGGATGCTCCTGGAACGAATCCAGACGAGCCTGCTAGTTTCCGGGCTGCCCGCACGGCTTCTGAAGCTCGCACGCGGATCACACGGTCGGGATGGACGTCACGAGAAAGATCTGGTGTCACCCCGGCCCCGTATCCGGGAAGCAATCGAGGCCCGCGTTCACCGCCGAAAAGAACCGATCCTTCAGCGTCGACCGCCACCACTGATGTGTCATACCCGTGACTGCGGATATGCCGCATACAACCGCCGATCGTTCCCGTTGTGCTCACCGCTGCGACGAGCACATCGGGAGCCCGCCCGAGCTTATCGACGATTTCCGCCATCGTCCCTCCATCGTGAGCATCGAATGCGGCCGTGTTGGAGTATTGGTCCAGATTCAGCGCCCCGAGCTCGTCTTTGAGTTCAGCGACACGTTTCCGTCGGGCCACGAGCCAGTCCCCCGTCTCAGGGTCAGGCTCGTCGACTGGGTGAAGGATGCCCCCGAGCGCGGTGATCATCGCCAGCGTGGAAGCATTCGTGCGCTGGTCGACCACACAGTGGAATTCCCACCCGCCGACGGCAGCCTCACGTGCGAGCGCGACTCCCAGGTTTCCGGAGCTCGACTCCACGACTCTCATCCCGGGCTTGAGAAGACCTTTCTGCTCGGCCGCACGCACGAGAGCATGAGCAGTACGGTCTTTCGCGCTACCGCCTGGATTGAACGACTCCAGTTTCCCCCATACGCGTGCCCGTGCGTCGCCACTGTGAGTCTCCCCGAAGCTTCCCAGCCGAACTAGCGGGGTCGTGCCGATCGCATCGAGAATGCCGCACCCTGTCGTAGTCATAAAGCAGATCTTATGCGAATCGCGGGGACTAGGCTTGCCGGCATGACAGAAGCAACACCCAGAAGCGGGTCCATCACCAGAACACCATTCGTTGGGTATACATAAGGAGAACCTGGATCATGAGCCGAGATGTCATGCGCAAGCTGTTGCCTGATGCACTGATTCAAGAGTTCTGCTCCATCGGAGCCGACCTGGACTGGGCGCAGGGTTCAGACGCCACCCAACGCCACTTGGCGTCTCTGGGATGGATCATCGTCGATGACCTGTCGATGAAGTACGGGGACATGCCAGCTTCAGTCGTGGGCGGTGAAGCATGGACCTTGACGATCAACGCAATGCACACACGCTGGGCTTTGGATGTCGACACATCCCAAGGTGCAGGAGCAGCACGTATCCGACACGTCATCAGCCTCGTTCAGGACACCTTGGGGACAGCGCCGGACCCCATCAAGCTCGACACGGGAAAGTTTGCGGCACGCTGGCTCCTGCCGTCCGGAACATCGGTACTCGTGGAGGAATCACACCTTCGGTACCTCTCCGTCGACAGCACCGAGGCAGAACGCTTCCGGTTGGAGAGGCCCCACAAGTACGCGCAGTATCTCGACATGGAGGAACGAGAAGCAAGCCGCCACGACCTCGGACGACCACATGCTTCGGCCGATGGCCGCTACGACGCCGGCATCCAGATCCGGCGCGAGGTCATGGGCGATGACTTCGTCGACGCGGCACTAAACCGTTCCGCCGGGACCGACGGCGAGGAGCTCCAAGAGCACATCACAGCGACAGTGTGGGGCTCGGTGTGGACCCGCGACGGGCTGAGTCGCCGGGACCGCAGCTTGCTCAATATCGGCATGCTGGTCGCTTTGCGGGCCACGGAGGAATTGCGCGGGCACATCCGCGGCGCACTGGCCAACGGGCTCACCCGCGAAGAGATCACGGAGGCGATCATCCACTCCTCCGGCTACTGCGGCGCCCCCGCTGCCCTTTCTGCGATGAAGGTAGCGCAGCAGGTGCTCGAAGACGAGCTCGGGCCTAAGGCTTGATGCTCATCCCGTCTTGAGCAACCAGATCGTTGGCGGAGATGAAATAGGTCTCCATCGTCCCGTCCACGACCGCCATCTTGTCCGACAACTCGTCAGGCAATCCGGCACCGGCTACAGCGAGCGAAAAGTCCGGCACCACTGAGCCGTGAAGACTGCGTGGTGCCGGACTGTTTCAGTATTTCTTTGTACCCCGTACGGGATTTGAACCCGTGTTACCGCCGTGAGAGGGCGACGTCCTAGGCCGCTAGACGAACGGGGCGCGTTCGCTGTTGATTGCGACTTGATAAATGTAAAGGACAGCCAGCAAAGAACCAAATCGGCTGGTCAGAACATCTATTTCGGGTACACCAACGGAGTGGTGATGCGCAGGCCAACGGGATCGCCGACCTCAGGCTTCGGATCAGCCGCCATGCGGGCGCGAAATTCCACGCCACCGGCCTCGAGATTCACCGAATAGCTGCTCACCTCAAACAGCACAGATGTCACGGTCGCCTCCACATCGCCTTCAGCGGCGGACACGACGTCGACTGCATCGGGAAGAACGGCGACGGTGACCGCCGCGCCGTCGTCACGCATTGCTGCGTCGCTCATGGCGCTCACCTCGCCACGCTTCCACGTCAGAGCTGGCTTATCGACGACCACCTCTCCCCCGCGCACCGTGCCGTCGAGAAGCGTGGCGTCGGAGATGAACGATGCCACCCATGCGCCTGCGGGCTGGGTGACCACGGCGTGTGGGGTGTCGAATTGCTCGAGTGTTCCGTCGCGCAGCACAGCGATGCGGTCAGCGATCGCGATGGCTTCTTTCCGGTCGTGTGTGACATGCACCGTGGTCAGCTCATTGTTACGGGTCAGCGAGACGATCTCGCGACGCAGCGCATCGCGCAGGGGTTCGTCGAGGGCGGACAGGGCTTCGTCGAGAAGCAAAACGCGCGGTTCCGCAACAATCGCGCGGGCGAGCGCCACGCGTTGCCGCTGGCCGCCCGACAACGTCGACGGTTTGCGCTTTCCGTACCCCGCGAGGCCGACGGTCTCGAGTGTGCGCTCCACGCGGCTGGCGATCTCGCTGCGCTTCACGCCCGCGCGGCGCAGCGGATATGCGACGTTGTCCGCGACGCTCATGTGCGGCCAGACGGCGTGCTGCTGAAAGACCATGCCCATGTGGCGCTTCTCCGGCGGTGTTGCCGAGACGTCCTCCCCGCCGAGCGCGATGGTGCCCTCGGACGGGTCAATGAAGCCCGCGATGGTGCGCAGAAGCGTCGTCTTTCCCGAGCCGGACGGCCCGACGAGCGCGACGAATTCCCCGCTGGGAATGTGCAGCGTGATGTCGTTAAGGCCGCGTGTGCCGTCCGGGAATGTGACTCCGAGGTTGTCGATACCGATGTCGCTCATCATGACTCCTTAGCGGGATTGCGCACGGTCAGCGCGAGCGCGGCGATGCCGATCGCCACGAACATGAGCGCGAGTGCGGACGCTTGGTTGTAATTGCCGGACTGCTGCAGATTGAACAGCTGCACACCGATCGTGGTCGTGCCGGGGGCGACGAGCAGGATCGAAATGGTCAGCTCGCGCACGGCTGTCACTGCGACGAGCACAGCGCCCGAGGCGACCGCGGGCAACGCCATCCGGCCGGAGGTGTCCCACATCGCCCGCAGCCGACCCGCACCAGAGACCTGCGCAGCCTCCTCCACAGCCGCCGGAACCTTCCGCAAAGGCGCGCGCACGGCTTGGAGCACCATGGAGGTGAACGCGCAGACATAGGCGAACAGAATCACCCAGCGGGTGTTGTACATGTCCGTGTAGCGCGACACGATCACCCAACCGACACCGATGATCAATCCGGGCAGCGCCGACGGCAGCAGGGTGACCAAGCTCAGCGCCGTATTCGACCGCGCCTGGGTGCGGGTGACCAACAGCCCGATCGCCCAGCCGAAAAGCCCGCACAGCAGCGCCGTCCCGGCGGCCAGGGTCACCGAGTTGATGAAGCCCTCCTGCACGCGCGGATTCGCCAGCGTGCGCGAGAAATTATCCAGGGAGATCGTCTCCCACGTCAGCGGCACGCCCGGGGCAGGCAGGAATGCGCGACGCGCCAAGCCCAGCACGGGCCCCAGGGTGATCGCCAACGCGATGATCCACGTCACCACGGTCACTGGCCATTTCGCATTGCCGAGCGAGAGCTTCATCGTCCCGCCTCCGCTCACCGTCGACGACGCTCGCCTAGACACCAGGTAGTCGGCAACGACGGCGCCGATGCCCAGCAGCATGAGCACAGCGCCCACCGTGGAGACGACCTGCAGCGGATTGCTCACCGTCCCGGATTCCATGAAACGGTAGACCATCGTGGCGAGTGTCTCGAAGCGCACGGGCGAACCGAGAATCGAGGGAATGCCGAAATCCGCCAGGTTCGCCACCGCCGTCAGCGTGAACGAGCTCAGCAAGGCCGGGCCCAGCAGAGGAATCGTCACCGTGCGCAGCACCGTCCACGTCCCAGCGCCGCCGACGCGCGCGGCGAGCTCCAAGTCGGACGGAATCGACCGCAGCGCTGCCGCCACAATCACGTACACAAGCGGGTACGAGTGCAGCATCATCAGGAAAATGATGCCGTCGGCGCCGTACATGTCCCACAGCGGGCGCCCGAACACCGCGTTGAGCCCTTGGTTACGCCCGAAGAGCTGCAGCCACGAGATCGCGCCGACGAACGGCGGCACGAGCAGCGGCGAAAGCAGAAACAACCTCAGCGTGCCCGCGCCCGCAATATCGGTTCGTTCCAGCAGGATCGCGACAACGGTTCCAACGAGCACGGCGCTTATCGACGACGCCAGTGTCGTGTACACCGAATTCCACGTCGCCGTGGCTAGGCCCTGCTCCACCAAGACCGGAAACTGGTTGCCACCGAGCGCGAGAGAGATGACCATCGCCAGCGGCGCGATGAAGATCGCTGCCGCCAGCAGCCAGATGCCCAGCCGCGCGAAAGCGACGCCGCCGGAAGAAAAACGTGTGCCCACTATGTTTCGACTCGTCCGTTTGAGTGACCGTGACAGATGCACGGGAAGGCCTGGGATGGCCTTCCCGTTGACTTACTTGACTGCGTTCTGGAAGAACTCGACGGAACGCTCGCGGTCGTTCGACAGAGTCTCATCGTCGACGGTCATGAGCTCGATCTCCTCGAGCTTCGGTGCGTCGCCCGGGGTGCCCACGGAGTCGACGACCGGCAGGTAGTTCTGCTCGACAGCGATCTTCTGCGCTTCTTCCGACAGGATGAAATTGATGTAGCGCTGGGCTGCTTCCTTCTTCTCAGAATCCTTGAACACGGCGATCGGCTCGGTGATGTACGGGGAGCCCTCGGTGGCGTAGACCTCCTTGATCGGAGAGCCCTTGGCCGCCAGGTCACGCACCAGGTAGTCCACGACGACACCGACCGGGTGGCCGCCGCCGGCGATCTCCTGCGAGGTCGGGCCGTTGGAAGCCGCGATCATCGGCTTATTCTTGCCCAGGTCTTCCACCCAGGTCTCACCGAGTTTCTCGTTGTTCATCCACACCGTCGCGTTGAATGCCGCGGCGCCGGAGACAGCCGGGTCCGGCATGACGATCTTGTCCATGAATTTCTCGTCCGTCAGGTCCGCCCAGGAGGCCGGAGCATCAGCCTGGTCGATGACGTCGGTGTTGTACGCGATGACCGTCGGGATGAGGCGGGTGCCCACATAAAAGCCGTCAGCGTCGACGACCTCCTCGAGCACGCCGTCCGTCTTCACATCGTCGAATTTGGCCAGCAGGTCCTCGGACTTGAAGCCTTCGAAGGTCGGTGCGTCAGCGGCCCAGATGATGTCGCCCTCGACCTTACCGGAGGACTTCTCCGCGTCGATACGCGCCTTCAGATCGCCAGTGCCCGCGCGGTAGACCTCGACCTCGACATCCGGGTTCGCCTTCGTGAACGCCTGGTTGATCTCATCGACCTTCTCCTCCGGCTCGGAGGTGTAGACGGTGATGACGGTCTTCTCGCCGGACTTCTCTGCGGTGCTATCGCCGTTGCCGCCTGCGGCAGCATCATCGGTGCTCGGCTCGGAGCAGCCGGCCAGAGCGATTGCTGCGGCGCCGCACACGGCGATCAGGGACAAGGGCTTACGGGAAATGCGCATGACAGTGTCGTCCTCTCAGATAGTTCTCAGACGGCGCTCACCGTAGCACCGACCGCCCCACCCTGCTCGCCAAGTGACGCAGGTCTCTTACATACCGCTGTCACGCATCTTCTGCCTGCGCATGTCCAGTGCGATAGCGATGCCGATAACGGCAGCATGGACATTCTCGTCGAGCCCCGGTTCAAAGGCGACGCGGTATGTCGTCTTGCCCATCAGCGCCCTGCCCATGCCGGAGAATTCCGCGTCAACGCGAGCGATCGTGCGCCCCTGGGACGTCAGCGCGTAGTTGAGTTGGAAGACCTCTCCTTTGATTTCCACCTGCGGGTAGCCCACGATATCCACATCGTATTTCGCGCCGATCCAGGCGAAGCGCTTGGTGATGTGCGCGAGTACAGCGTCGCCTCCGGTCTGGGGGTCGACGCGGTGCACGGTGTACTGGTCGCGAATGAAATTCACCGGATCCTCGATCGCCAGCACCGGTGCACCTGCCGCATCGAATACTTCGACCCCGCGGGACGCTTTGAAGAAATCACTGAGTTTCAGAGTCTGCCGCGCGAGGCCGAGTTGTGTGCCCCGTGGGTCGCTGATGGTGAATTCGTCGCGGCCGATCGCCTTGGACTGGGAGATAACGAGTTCGTTCGTGTGCAGCATGGCGGCCAGCATAACGAAAACCTCCGGCCCGCTTCTGCTTTGAAGCTGACCGGAGGTCTCGTTTTGTATTTTGTACCCCGTACGGGATTTGAACCCGTGTTACCGCCGTGAGAGGGCGACGTCCTAGGCCGCTAGACGAACGGGGCAAAGGACTTTATGTCCAGCAATTCAATAAAGTTTCATCTCTACTGAACTGCAGCTGGCCTACCAGGACTCGAACCTAGAATGACGGTACCAGAAACCGTAGTGTTGCCAATTACACCATAGGCCATCGTTTCTCAGCGCTTCCTGCGTTGTGCGGGTTGCTCTGAACAACGACGATTACTATAACCACACCGGCGATACGGGACCAAATCAGCTGGTCAACAGCAGTGAAAAGGCCACCAGTAATCACACCGGTGTGATTAGCAATGCAGGCTGCGCGCCCTACTCGCCGGAGGCCGGCACAAAGGGAGTCTGCTCCCGCGCGGAACGCAGGCGAGCCAGGGTGGATTCGCGGCCGAGCAGCTCTATCGACTCGAACAGCGGCGGCGAAACAGCTGCACCGGACACAGCCACGCGCAGTGCACCGTAGGCCTTGCGGGGCTTGAGGCCGAGATCGTCGATAAGCGCGCCGCTGAGCGCGTTCTCGATATTCTCCGTCGTCCAATCGCTGATGCCCTCGAGTGCGGCGATACCGGCGTCGAGCGGTTCGACGGCATCTTCCTTGAGGTTCTTCTTTGCCGACTTCTCGTCGAGCGTGAGCTCCGCATCCGGGATGACCAAGAACTTCAGCAAGTCATAAGCGTCCCCGAGCATCTTGATGCGGGTCTGCACGAGATCGGCTGCGACGGCGAATTTATCCTCCGGGTAATCCGCTGGGAAGTCCGTGTACTCACTCAAGTACTCGCGCAGGCGGTTCTTGAAGTCCTCCGGCTCGAGCATGCGGATGTGGTCGGCGTTGATGGCCTCGAGCTTCTTCTGATCGAAGCGCGCCGGATTGGCCAGCACATCGTTGATGTCGAAGGCATTGACGAACTCCTCCACAGTGAAGATGTCCTGATCCGCCGACAGCGACCACCCGAGAAGGGCGAGGTAGTTGATCATGCCCTCGGGAATGATGCCGTTGTCGCGGTGATTGAACAGGTTCGATTCCGGGTCACGCTTGGACAGCTTCTTGTTGCCCTGCCCCATCACGAATGGCATGTGACCGAATTCGGGCGTGAAGTCAGTGACCCCGATGCGCTGCAGGGCCTCGTAGAGCGCCAGCTGACGCGGGGTGGACGAGAGCAAGTCCTCGCCGCGCAGCACGTGCGTGATGCCCATGAGCGCGTCATCGACGGGATTGACCAGGGTGTACAGCGGTGCACCATTGGAGCGCGCCACGACATAATCCGGCTGGGTGGATGCCTTGAATTCCACGTCGCCGCGAACCAGGTCGTGCCACTTCCAGTCTTTCTCCGGCATGCGCAGGCGCCAGACCGGCTCGCGGCCCTCCGCCTTGAACGCCGCGACCTGCTCGTCAGTGAGATCGCGGTCGAAATTGTCGTAGCCGAGCTGCGGGTCGCGGCCGGCGGCGATGTGCCGCTCCTTGACCTCGTCGGCCGTGGAGTACGCCGGGTAGACCTCGCCAGCCTCGATCAGCTTGTCCAGGATCTCCTTGTAGATGTCCATGCGCTGGGACTGGCGGTACGGCTCATGCGGTCCCCCCTTGACCACACCTTCGTCCCATTCCATGCCGAGCCACGTCAGCGAATCGATGATCGCCTGGTAGGACTCCTCGGAATCACGGGCGGCATCCGTGTCCTCGATACGGAACACCAGGGTGCCGCCGGTGTGTCTAGCTTGCGCCCAATTGAAAAGCGCCGTCCGGACCATCCCCACGTGGGGCGTTCCGGTCGGCGAAGGGCAAAAACGTACTCGTACAGGTGCGTCAGTCATGCACCCAACTGTAGCGCGCTAGAGGTCGGCTGATTTCGTGGGCAGTTTATTTGCTCACGCGGGACAGCACTGCCCACATATCGTTCGCGGTGGACGGGTTGTACCACCAGAAGTGGTTCGACCCGTGAACCTTGATGGCCTGCACCAGCTTCTTCTCACCCGACCCCCTCCCCTGAACCGATCTCCGACCCCGCACTAGAATCGGCACACATGTCATCCCCCAGACCCGACTCCGCGCCTGATTTTCTCCTGTCCCGCGCGGACGGTTCTGTGCGCACACAAGGCTCAAAGATGAGCTTTATCGACGCCTGGGACGCCATTGCTGCCCTCGACCGCGGCGACGTCCCCATTGTCGTCGGCGCACTCCCCTTCGACCGCGATGCCCCCGCCGCGCTGACCGTTCCCCAGCGCATCATTCGCGAACCCGGACCCCTTGAGCCCCACGCTTACTACCGAACCGGCGACGGCGCCCGGCTTTCCGCCCGACTCACGGGTTATGACCCGGAACCGCATGAGCATCTCCGCCGCGTGGAAGCTGCCGTGGCCACGATCAATGACTCGTTATTGGACAAGGTCGTGCTCGCTCGCGCCGTGGACATCGGTTTCGACGAACCGGTCGACCCCCGGACGGTCGCCGCGCGCCTGATCGACCTCTCCCGGACCCGCGACGGTTTCATCGCCGACCTCACGCCCGCTGGAAAACACGGTCACATGATCGTCGGCTCCTCCCCAGAGCTGTTGATCAAACGCAAGGGACTCACGATCTCCTCATATCCCCTCGCCGGATCCGCCGCGCGTATTTTCGACGATCCCGCCGCCGACGAAGCCGCCGGTAAAGCGCTGGCCAATTCCACCAAGGATTTGGACGAGCACGCGTACGTCGTCGAGCACATCCGCGACATCCTCGCCCCGCTTTGCGACGAACTCTCCATCCCCTCCCGCCCTGTACTGACCAAGACGAATGAGATGTGGCACTTGGCCACCCCGATTGCCGGCACACTGCGCGATCCCGCCCCGAATGCGCTGGATTTGGCCGCCCGGCTCTACCCCACCCCGGCTGTCTGTGGCTCCCCACAACACGCTGCAGAGGCGTTGATCACCACTGCCGAATCAGACCGGTCCTTCTACGCCGGGACCGTCGGTTGGTGCGATCGAAGCGGCGATGGCGAATTCATGGTCACTATCCGCTGTGCCGAAGTCAATGGCGACGGCACCGCTGCCCGCGCATGGGCAGGCGGCGGACTCGTCGCTGCCTCCGAGCCGGAGGCTGAGCTCGCTGAAACCACCGCGAAGCTGCGCACGATCCAGCGCGCGCTCGGCCTTTAACCAGCGCTTAGGCGCGCTCCACCGGGTTGCGGAGTGTGCCGATGCCCTCGATCTCGACCTCGATCGTGTCCCCCGGCACCATTTCCGCGGTGCCCGCCGGCGAACCCGTGCAAATCACATCGCCCGGCAGCAGCGTGTACGCCGACGTAATGAACTCGATGATCTTGCCCAACTTCCAGATCATCTGGTTCGAATTCGAATCCTGCTTCGTCTCCGTGGCGCCGTCGTGCGTCAGGTGTGCCTTGATCGGCAGGTTGTCGAAGTCAAATTTATCCAGGTCAGTCTCGATCCACGGACCCAGCGGGCAGAACGTGTCAATGCCCTTTGCACGGGCCCACTGACCGTCGGTGAACTGCAGATCGCGGGAGGAGACATCATTGACAATGGTCACGCCCCGCACGACTGACTTCCAGTCTTCTGCCTTGACGTTCTTGCACGGCCGGCCGATGACGAGAGCGAGCTCGCCCTCGAATTCGACGCGGGTGGCAAACTCCGGGATCTTGATGGCCGCATCCGGCCCGATCACTGCTGTCGGGGGCTTGAGAAACAGAGTCGGCGGCAGGTGCTCCGAGGACTGCTTGAACACCTCGGCCACGTGGTCGGCGTAGTTACGGCCGATTGCCACTACCTTGCTGGGAAGCATCGGGGCGAGCAGACGCACGTCCTCGAGCGCCCATTCCTTGCCCGTGTACTCCGGCTCCGTGAACGGAGTCGCCTTGATTTGCTTCGCAGTCGTCGCGTCATCGTCGATGACCGCGAAGGTCATTCCCTCAGGTGTGGCAATTCGTCCATAACGCATGCCAATGAGCATACGCCACCGTGGACTCTCACCGCTTAGGGATAGCCTTTCAATTCTGAATTATTGATAGCTGACAAACCACGGGCGCGGATTGACCGTGTTGTACGTCTGATCCGGCGTGAACATCGGTATGTCCTCATCGATGAAGTTCTTCCATGCCATGAAGAACTGCGGCTGCAGATCCTCGCGCATCACATTCCACGTATCGAATTTCTGCCCCGGCGAGCCATGTCCGTCTGCGTGCAGGATGAACGACAACTCCGGCGCAGACGTATTGATATTCTCACGGTCCGGCAGCATCGCCACCTGGAACTGGTGCACGATCAATGCCTTCTGAGGCAGGCCGTTCTCACGAGTGAGGTTCGCCAGCCATTCCGTGGCCTCATTGATCTCTGCAGCGGATGCGGAACCGACCTGCGCCGCCGGCTGCTGCCCCGGCTGGAGTTTCCACTCAGCGTCGAGCGCCAAGCCCACATTCGGGCGCTTGAGCAGCTCCTCGTAGCGAACTGCCTGCTCCTTGAAGGTCGTCAGACCCGGCTGCAGGTCGATGACTGCATAGCCGCCCGCCTCAGTAATCGCGTCGATATACGGGATCAGTTCTTCCGGATCCGATTCGTTGGTGAAGTTTCCGTCATCGCCCGGCGCCGAGGACGCGACAGTGGCAATGACCTCGAAGGCGGGGATGATCTTCTCGTCGGTGAGCTCCTGGTACTGGCGTGCCCATTCCTTCACCACGCCCACAGCTTCGGCCGGCGGCTTCTCGCCCATCTGGCCCAGCGCCGGACCGGACGGGTGACCATACGTGGCGATCATGCGGCGCCCCGGGAACACGAGTCCACCGCCGCCCGGCAACTCGCCGTTCTTGGCCAATTCGATCGTGCTCCGGAACCGCTCACTGCTGCCGAATTGGCGGCCGAGCGCGAGCGCCTTCTTGCCGTTGACCTGATCCATCGATTCTTTGGTCACGCGCGGATCCGCGTAGGACAGCACCGTGACCGGAAGCTTGTTTGCCGCTGTCGCCGCTGCAGCGAACGAGGTCAGCTCGGTGGCGAAGATCGGAACTTCACCCTCACCGCTCTTGTCGGCCTCACCTGCATGAGCGCGGGCATGGTCGACGATCGCCGTGATCTCGGCATCCTTGTCCGCCGTCACCGGCTGGGTGTCGGCGATAAGCTGAGTGTCTTCGCCATCTACTTCTTCGCCAGCCTTTTGCCCCACGTTGATCACGCGTGTGGCGCCGAGGCGCTCAATCTCCGCGTCGACCGCCGCGGTGGCCTCGGCGGAGCTGTAGCGGATGAGCATTGGCGCGCCGAGTTCGACAGCGATGGCTGCCGCCTTCAGCTGATTCTCCCGGTCAGGCTCTGCGACAACGACCGTGTCGGATTCGGGGAAGAATTTCTGGGACACCTCGGCTCCCGTACCATCCGGGTCGGCAATGACCGCGGACCCGTCCGACACCAAGGAAGCCGCGAAGCTGTCCTTCTCGGCGGTGGCAGAAGAGTCCTCCCCCTGTTTCCCGTCACCCCCGATGGCAGAACAGCCTGCAAGCAGCATCGTAGTGGCCGCCATTACTGCGGCGGTCGTGGTGAACCGGGAAGTCGAACGCATAACGAAAACCCTACTTCAGGGATTCCGCGATACGGGTTCCGACCCTTTCCGTGAAGCTTCTAGTTTCCGTAGCATCATTGCCAGTTTCATCCGCAGCATCCTTCCGGCCCGAGACATCCGCGGCGACGGCGTTTTCGATGCGGACGGCAGATGCTTCGTCGTCAAGCCAGCGAAGCATCATGGCCACGGAGAGAATCATCGCGGTCGGGTCAGCCAGGCCCTTGCCGGCGATATCCGGTGCGGAACCGTGGACCGGCTCGAACATCGACGGATTGGTCCGGGACGCATCGATATTGCCGGAGCACGCCAGACCCACGCCGCCGGCGACCGCGCCGGCAAGGTCGGTGAGAATGTCGCCGAAGAGGTTGTCGGTGACGATCACGTCGTAGCGCGATGGGTCAGTGACCATGTAGATCGTGGCGGCGTCGATGTGGTTGTAGTCGACTTCGACCTCCGGGTACTCCTTCGACACCTCGTCGACGGTGTTCTGCCACAGTGCGCCCGCGTTGGTGAGCACGTTCGTCTTGTGCACGAGCGTGAGCTTCTTGCGGCGCGCCATCGCGGTCTCGAAACCGTGGCGGACGAGGCGCTCGACGCCGTATCGGGTGTTCTGCGAGACCTCGCACGCGACCTCGGCCGGTGTGCACTGGCGCAGGGTTCCGCCGTTGCCGGCGTACAGGCCCTCGGTTCCCTCGCGGACGACAACGAAGTCGATCTCTCCCGGGTTCGCCAGCGGGCTTGTCGCCGTCGGGTACAGCTTCGACGGACGCAGGTTCACGTAATGGTCCAACTTGAAACGCAGCGGCAGCAGCAGACCGCGCTCCAACACACCAGCCGGGACGCGCTCCGGGTCGCCGATCGCGCCAAGCAAAATCGCGTCGTGCTCGCGCAAGCTGGCCAGGTCCTCATCAGTCAGCAGCTCGCCGTTGCGCAAGTACCGGCGCGCACCGAGGTCATACTCGGTAAGCTCCACGTCCCCGCGCACTGCGCGCAGAACCTTGAGCCCTTCTTCCATCACCTCGGGACCGATGCCGTCCCCTGCAATAACCGCAATTTTCAACGTCGAGCTTCCCTACTTTCCTTGCTTGTTATGCGCGAAACGTCGTATATGCCTAGTCGAGCACGAGCTGGAAGCAATCCGCCTCGAGGGAATTCGCGATAGCAGCCTCGAGCTCGGACGGAACCTCAGCTTCGACGCGGAGAATGAGGAATGCACCATCGCCCTTCGCGGACTGAGTCAAGGCTGCGGCCTCGATATTGATTCCTTCGTTGCCGAGCTGCGCGCCGACGTTGCCGAGAGCGCCCGGCTTGTCGGTATACGACAGGAACAGGTTGCGACCCTGCGCGCGCATGTCCACGCCACGGCCGTTGATGCGCACGATCTTCTCCACGCGCTCCAGTCCCGTCAGTGCACCTTCGACAGTGGCGGACTCACCATTCGCGGACACGACCTGCACCTCAAGAGCAGAGCGGTGGTCGCGGGACTCGTTAGCCACGCCAGTCTCAATATCGAGGCCGCGGGCCTCGGCGATCGCCGGTGCGTTGACGAAGGTGACCTGCTCCTCGACGATGCCGGAGAACAGACCGCGCACAGCGGACAGGCCCAGAGTCGACGGGTCCTCGGTGGACAGCTCGCCGCGGGCGGTGACGCGGAGGGCCACCGGTGCGTCGTCAAGCAGCTTGCCCGCCAGCAGGCCGAGCTTGCGCGCGAGCTCGAGCCACACGGCGACTTCCTCACCCACGGCACCGCCGACGACATTGACGGCGTCCGGAACGAATTCACCGGCCAGCGCCTTCAGGACAGAACCAGCGACATCCGTGCCCGCACGGTCCTGCGCCTCGCTTGTCGACGCCCCCAGGTGCGGCGTCACCACAACCTCTTCAAGGGCGAACAGCGGAGAATCCGTGCACGGCTCAGTGGAGTACACGTCGAAGCCGGCGCCGCGGATGGGACCGTTTGAGATGGCGTCGGCAAGCGCCTGCTCGTCGACAAGCCCGCCGCGTGCGGCGTTGATGATGATCTGGCCTTCCTTTGCCTTGGCCAGCAGCTCCGCGTTGAACATGCCCTGCGTCTCTTTGGTCTTCGGCAGGTGGATGGTGACGAAGTCTGCGCGGGAGACAAGCTCCTCCAGCTCCACGAGCTCGACGCCGAGCTGTGCCGCGCGCGACGGGTTCGCGTACGGATCGTAGGCGATGATCTCGGTCTCGAATGCGGCGAGACGCTGCGCGAACAGCTGGCCGATGTGGCCGAAGCCGACGATGCCGACCGTCTTGCCGTAGATCTCCACGCCCTTGAACGACGAACGCTTCCACTCGCCATCGCGCAGCGTCTTGTCTGCGGCCGGAATCTGGCGGGCCGTGGACAACAACAGAGCGATCGCGTGCTCGCATGCCGAGTGGATATTCGATGTCGGCGCGTTCACGACCATCACGCCGCGCTGCGTTGCCGTATCGACATCGACGTTGTCCAGACCCACGCCTGCACGTCCGACGATGCGCAGGTTCGGTGCAGCCTCGAGCACCTCACTGTCCACCGTGGTCGCCGAACGCACGAGCAGGGCCTGCGCCTCCGGCACCGCCGCGAGCAGCTCCTCGCGGTTCGGACCGTCAACCCAACGCACCTCCACGGAATCCCCCAGAGCGTCCACTGTGGACTGGGCGAGCTTGTCGGCAATGAGAACGACTGGCTTGGCTTCGGGGTTGGACACGGGTGCGGTCACGGTGCTCATCTCCTACTGCGTAGTGGCTGATATTGAGTATTGATTCATTAAACCTTAATCCGGCGATTGCGGGAGCGAGGAAATATTATTTAAATCTCCCGGCTGAATTTTCTCTTCCGCTTCCCGGATCCGCTGCGCGAGCTCCACGCTGGTGCCAAATGCCTTGCCCAACGCGACCAACGGCCGTTCCGCAAGCCCGGCAGTGAGCACGAGCGTCAAGTGGCTGTCCCGTGGATCCGGTTCATCCGTCATATAGACCGTCGCCCCGAAAGCTCGCGCCGTGGCAATCGCCGCCAACGAACTCTCCGGCCACGCGATCACCTGCGGTGCCATCGCCGCGTCTTGTCGGGAGCGCACGGGCACCACGCCGGGTTTCGCGTCTTCGGCGACATGCTGGGCCGGACCGTATCCGGCGCGGAGCCACATCGGCTCACCGTCAGCCAAACCCGCCACAGCTGCTGCGGCGTCCTCCGGGCGCTGGACCTCGCGCTCCGCGAATTGCAGAGCAGTCGCTTCCTCCAGCGCTTCCTGATCGCCCGGGTCCTTGATGACCGTCAGTTTCTCGGTGTACCCCAGCACCGGTACCTTCCCCACCGCGTAGACCGTGTGGGTGGACATGCGCTCAATCTCGCGGATCACATCCGAATGCTTCTCGCTCCGATAGATCAGCATCGGCGCATGCGCCACCACCGCCAGCGATGCTGCACGCAGCTGCGCAGCGGGAGTCTCGTCGGCGAGGATGAGCACCTCCGAGGACGGGAAGAACAACTCGCTGGTGGCGAAACCATCTGGATCATCCATCACCACCGGATGCGGTTCAAAGCGTTCCGAGACATGCCGCGACTGGTTCACGGTGCGGGCATCTTGCAGCATGCGGTCGACCTGCGGCTCATCTTCCCCGTCATCGCTGGCGCACCCGGCCAGCAGCAACGACGCGGATGCCACTACTGCGGCGAGCTGAATACCGCCGCGTTTGTTGGTTCCGGTCATTCAGTGCCGCTTTCTGCCCCATCCCCTGCGTCATCGATGATCACGGGTTTGTCCATCGCGTACTCGATGATCCCCACCAAGCGGTCGCGGCGATCCACGAAATAGGCCTGCCAGTTAGAGGTGAACAGGTAATCCGGTTCGAGTTCGTGGGTGGCAAGGACTGTGTCGAATTCCTCGTCCTCCATGATCGCCTTGGACTGCAAGCGGGAGAGATAGCGCTTCGGGTCCGCATCCTCCATGATCGCCTCAGTGCGCTTGCCTAACGGGGTCCGATTCAACACCGACTCTGCCAAGTCCGGATCGACACCCTTGCCGCGGCAGAAACCGTCCGGGAAAACCTGATGGAAGCCCGGCTGCAATTCCTCGACTGTCTCGGCGGTGAAAGTCTTGCCGGTGCGCCAATCACGGGCACCACGCGCCATCAACAGGGAGAACAAGCCGCGGTATACACCGGAGTCCGCGCGGGCGCTGATCAAGCGGGACTCATTGAAGAAAGCATCTTCGACCGTCTTCGGAACCGTATCGGTCTCCCCCTTTGCCCACGGGGTGACCTGATCGACATCCGAGCCGGCGCGGATCGACGGAGCATGAGCGCCGTAGAGTTCCCCGAAAACGCCATTCCAGTACCACTGGTTGATGCGGTCCCACGTGGTCTGCTGCTCAAGGCACCCTTCCTCCCAGGACAGGCGAGCCAAGATCACTGCCAGCGGCACCAGCTGGTGGGAGTACGGCACCTGGTCGACAGTGAAAATGCACCGATCCGACAAGAATTCGGCGGCACGCTCGAAAGCCGCAAGCAAATCGCGCGACGCCCAGAGGTAGTCGTGCAGGCTCAGGTTCAAAATATCGCCGCGGTGGCCACGTGCCGGCCCCGTCGTACTGGTGACCAGAAGCGAGACGCCGCGCAGGAAGCGCACACGGTCGATCTCGTTGAGCGCAGGATGTTCGCGCAACACCGCCTCAGTCTTCTCCCAGTGGGCGGCGAGCGAGAATTCCGGGTCTTCGAGCGCGAACACCGCAGTGAGCAGCTCGAAAACATCCATGGACACGCCGGACGAATTCGCCTGCGCGAAGATCTGGCCCACACCGATCTGGGAGGTGCCGCGATCGAGGCGCGTCATGGGCAGGTCGTAAGCGGCGAGCGGACGCAGGATGCGCCGGTGGAATTCCTTCACATCTTCGCGGATTGCCGGGTCGTCGGTGCTCGCAGCCATATCGAAGAGCAGGTCGTTGCCCTCCTCCCACAACAGCGAGGAGACCGGCACGATGAAATTATCGAGCATGGTCTGGCGGCCGGTCACGCCTCCGTCGATAAGCGGGCCGAAATGCGAGCGCACGATACCGTCATCGTCGACTGCGAACACAGCCTCCGTCGGCATCGGGTCTGCAGCGACCGCCGCGCGCACGTCGACGAAGAAGCGGCGGAAAATGCGTCGCCCACGAAAGTCGAGAACTTCAATCCGCCCGTCGCCCTGCATAGACAGGTACAACGAGGACAGTCGCTGCTGCCCATCAAGAAGCAGCAGCCCTGGCTGCTCCCCGGTCTCCGGCGCACCCTGCAAGGGACGGGGACGAAAACGCATGGGCTCGTTGCGCGTGTCCAGCGCCAAGAGCGTTCCCACCGGGTAGCCGCGCAGCACCGACGCCAATAGCGTGCGCGTGCGGTCCACATCCCATAGGTAGGTGTGCTGGAAATCCGGCGTTTGCAGTTCGCCCCGCTCAGCGCGCGCGAACAGATCGGTCAAGGAGTAGCTCGGCGTGGTAAACCCCATGACCCCAACTTTAGATCACTCGCGGTCACCGTGAGGGGCGCAATAAACCTCGTGCTCAAAGTGCCCGGGCCCTTCAATTTGAATGGTCGCGTGCTCAATGCCGAGCTCCCGCAACCGCCCCTGCGCACGATCCAGCAACTGTCCGTGATCCGCCCGCGTAATCAGGTGCACCGTGCACAGCACGTCACGCCCGCCAGCCGACCACAGGTGCAGGTCATGAATCGCATCCACACCATCCAACGCGACCAGCGCGTTCCCCACGTTGACGGGATCGATCCCCGCCGGGACGCGTTCAAGCAGCACGCTTATCGACGCCTTCAGCAACCCCCACGCCCTCGGCAGCACCAACCCAGCGATGATGAGCGAGGCCACAACGTCCGCACCGGTGAATCCTGTCACCGCGATGACCACACCGGCGGCGATCACAGCGACTGACCCGAGCAAGTCGACCATTACGTGAAGGAATGCCCCCTCGATATTCACCGAGTGCTCTCTTTGGGACTGCAGCACCAGCGCCGACACCACATTCGCGATCAGGCCGACCACCGCCACGATGATCATCGCCCGCGTCTGGACCTCCTCCGGGCTCCCGATCCGCTGCACCGCCTCCACAACGATCCACACCGAGATCGCCGCCACCATCACAGCGTTGAAAGCCGCGGCAAGAACCTCCGCACGCCGGTACCCGAATGTCGCGTATCGCGACACCGGTTTCCGCCCCACAGCCACCGCGACCAACGCGATGATCAGCCCTGTCGCATCCGACAACATATGCATCGCATCGGCCATGAGCGCCATCGACCCGGACAGCCAGCCACCGATCAACTCCGCGAAGAACACCACACCGGTAATCGCCAACGCCGTCCCCAGCGCCCATAGCGGGGCGTCGCTGGCGTTATGGTCGTGGCTGTGGCTGTGTCCATGGTCGTGCCCGTGCCCGTGGCCGTGACTGTGTTCCGTCATGGTTACCACTGTATGACAGTTTGACGCTTAATGAAAAGGGAATGAAAACGCGCTGATCGCGCGATCTTTCGCCTCACCTGCACAGACCATGGTGTGCACCACTTCAAACATGACCTGGATCGACATGAACGTGACACAGAACACGTCGACGGCTCCGAAATGCTGTTACTGTGGGGCGCTGACTGTTCAAGCACGGTCTGTTAGATAACAACCTTATTAGAAAGGTGGTCACATTATGACCAGCAAGAACCCGAACGACCCGACCAACAAGCTGCCGAAGGAAGCCGCTGACCGTCTCGCACACGGCGAGCGCGTCACCGACAAGCTGAACGACACCCGCATCGGCGACAAGATCGACGAGACCCGCATCGGCGACAAGCTGAACGAGACTCGCGTCAGCGAGGAGCGCATTAAGCCGGCTGACAACACCGCTACCCGCGAGGTCCGCACCAACTCCCGTCCGACAACCACCGGCGGCTCCACCGCTGTCGAGGAGAGCGAAGGCGGCAGCGGCTGGTGGAAGTGGCTGCTCGGCCTGCTGGCCCTGGTGCTTCTCGGCCTGCTGATCTGGTCCCTGGTCAAGGGCGGCGGCGACGACGAGTCCACCGGGGGCTCCACCGAGGTCACCGGCACCACCACCGTCGACGTGACCACCACCGCTGGCGATGCTGCTGGCGACGCAACCGGCGCTGCTGGCGATGCAGCTAGCGACGCTACCGGCGCTGTCGGCGACGCAGTTGAGGGCGCTGGCGACGCTGCCGGCAACGCTGCTGACGCTGCTGGCGATGCAGCTGGCGACGCAACCGGTGCTGTCGGCGATGCAGTCGGCAACGCCACCAACTAAAAACGGTTAGCCGGTTCTCCGGCAACCACCCCGCGCTTCCCGCTCTAGGGACGCGGGGTTCATTCATTTCTGCCCCCCCAGATCGCCCCATCACACATCCCACTGGTGAATCTGTTTACATCGCGCTTATGCGCTCCGCACCATGAGACTAGGTAGACAGCTTTCAGCGAAATTTGTGCTGGTGGAAAATGTAAACAGATTCACCAGCGTTGCCTGTGATTTAGCGGGCGGTGTCGTTCAGAGGATTCTGAACCCAGCTCATCATTTCGCGCAGCTGAGCACCGGTCTTCTCGATCGGGTGCTGAGCAACCTTGTCGCGCAGACCCTCGAGCTCCTTGTTGCCGCCGTCGACATTCGCGATCAGTCGATTGGTGAACTCACCGGACTGAATATCCTTGAGGACCTCACGCATGCGATCCTTGGCACCCTCGTCGACAACGCGGGGACCGGACAGGTAGCCACCGAACTCCGCGGTGTCAGAGACGGAGTAGTTCATGTTGGCCAGGCCGCCCTCGTAAATGAGGTCGACGATGAGCTTCATCTCGTGGAGGCACTCGAAGTAGGCCATCTCAGGCTCGTAGCCGGCCTCGGTCAGGACATCGAAGCCATTCTTGATCAGTTCCTCCAGGCCACCGCAGAGAACAGCCTGCTCACCGAAGAGGTCGGTGACGGTCTCAGCTTCGAAGGTCGTCGGGATGACGCCGGCGCGTGCGCCACCGATGGCGGCGGCATACGACAGAGCCAGCGCCTGGCCGTTGCCAGTCGGATCCTGCTCGACGGCGATCAGGCACGGAACACCCTTGCCGTCGGTGAAGGTGCGGCGAACCAAGTGGCCCGGGCCCTTCGGGGCGACCATGGCGACGGTGATGTTGTCGGCCGGGTCAATGAGCTTGAAGTGGATATTCAGGCCGTGGCCAAAGAAGAGGGCATCGCCGTCGTTCAGGTTCGGCTCGATGTCATTCGAGAAGATCTCGGCCTGAGAGGTGTCCGGGGCGAGCAGCATGATCACATCGGCCCACTTTGCAGCCTCAGCGTTGGTCTTGACCTCGAAGCCGGCCTCGCGTGCCTTGTCGGCAGACTTGGAGCCGTCGCGCAGGCCGATGACCACCTCGACGCCGGACTCGCGCAGGTTCTGCGCGTGCGCATGCCCCTGGGAACCGTAACCGATAACTGCGACCTTGCGTCCCTGGATGATGGACAGATCAGCGTCGTCGTCGTAGAAGACTTCAATTGCCATGAGCGAAGCACTCACCTTTCTGTTGATTGCTGTGCGCCGGAGCGCTGTGCACATTCTGAGTTTTATAGAACGTGTCCCGCATATTGGGCGACAAGTTTCACTATACGGGACACGGACGAGTTTGTGTGGGATCTCGGCCCGTTTTTAGGAGGCCCCGGGCTAAAGGGCCGCTACTTGGAAGATGCCATCGTCTTCGGTCCACGATTCAGAGCGACACGACCAGACTGGACCAGCTCGCGCACCCCGAATGGCTCGAGCACATCGAGGAACGCGCGAAGCTTGCTCGTCGTGCCAGTCGCTTCAATCACCACAGACTCTGGAGCGACGTCGACAATACGGGCCCGGAAGATGTTGGCGGCATCGACGACCTGCGGACGGTTGCTGTTATTAGCGTTGACCTTGACCAGCATCAAGGAGCGGGCGATGGTGTTCTCCTCCTCGAGGCGCACGACCTTGATCACTTGGACCAGCTTGTTCAACTGCTTGGTCAACTGCTCGACGGCGTGCTCGGAGGCGTCGACGACGACCGTCAGACGGTTAATGCCCTCGGTCTCGGTCTTCGCGGATGTGAGCGAGACCAGGTTGAAACCGCGACGGGTGAACATCGCAGTCACGCGGGTGATGATGCCGTCAACGTCCTGCACCAGAACGGACACGACGCTACGGGTGACATCGTCATAGATGGGATTGTTGTTCATCATTATTTTTCCTCCGCTTCGGTCGGAGCATCGGCAAAACTCTCGGTCACGGTCTCGTGGATGTCGGCGGGGGATTCGCCGGCGGACATGTCTTCGTCGAAAAGCGGGCGCAAATCGCGCGCGTACTGGATTTCCGAATTGGAACTGCCGGCGGAGATCATGGGCCACACCTGGGCATCCTCGCCGACGACGAAGTCGATGAGGACCGGGCGGTCGTTGATCTCGCGGGCGCGCTTGATGGCGGGCAGAACCTCTTCCTCGGTGGTGACGCGGATGGCTTCAGCACCGAGCGCGCTGGCCAAGCCGAGGAAGTCCGGGATGTAGGTCTCGTCCTGGTGCAGCTTGGTGTGCGAGTAGTGGCCGTCGTAGAACAGGGTCTGCCATTGGCGGACCATGCCCAGGTTGCCGTTGTTGATCAGGGCGACCTTGAACGGGAAGCCTTCAACAGCCGCGGTGGTGATTTCCTGGTTGGTCATCTGGAAGCAACCGTCACCGTCGATGGCCCAGACTTCCTTGTCGGGGCAGGCGGCTTTCGCGCCGAGTGCGGCCGGGATGGAATAGCCCATCGTTCCCAATCCACCAGAATTGAGCCAGGTGCGCGGGTGCTCGAAGTCGAGGAACTGTGCGGACCACATCTGGTGCTGGCCGACACCGGCAACGTAGATGGCCTCTGGGCCGACTTCCTTGGACAGGGTCTCGATGACGAACTGCGGCGACAGCGTTCCGTCGGCATGCTTCTCGTAGCCGCGCGGGAAGCGCTCCTTCATATCGCCCAGGTAGTCCTTCCACTCCCCGATCTTAGGTGCGGAGACCTTCTTGCCCTTCTTGAACGGCTCGGCGAGCTGACTCAGGACTTCCTTGGCGTCGCCGACGATCGGGACGTCCACGGGTCGGATCTTGCCGATCTCAGCGGGGTCGACATCGGCGTGGATCACCTTGGCGTCGGGGGCGAAGTGCTCGGGGTCGCCGGTGACGCGATCGTCGAAACGCGCACCGATGGTGATCAACAGGTCCGCCTTCTGCAGGGCTGCCACGGCGGGGACCGTGCCGTGCATGCCGGGCATGCCCATGTTCAGCGGGTGATTCGTCGGAAATGCACCGAGCGCCATGAGCGTAGTCACGACAGGAACACCGGTGAGCTCCGCGAACTTGAGCAGTTCTTTGGAAGCGTTTGCCTTGATGATGCCGCCGCCGGCATAGATCACCGGGCGCTTTGCCTTGGCGATCATCTTCGCGGCCGAAGAGATCTGGCGGCCGTGCGGAGTCGTCGTCGGCTTGTAACCGGGCAGGTCGATGACTGGCGGCCACGCGAAGTCGATCTCGGCGTTCTGGACATCCTTCGGGAAGTCGACCAGGACGGGTCCTGGCCTACCGGTGCTGGCGAGATGGAAGGCCTCGGCGAGCGCCTGCGGGATCTCCTCCACGTCGGTCACCATGATGCTGTGCTTCGTGATCGGCATGGTGATGCCGCGGATATCGGCCTCCTGGAACGCATCGGTTCCCAGCAGTGGGGTTCCCACCTGACCAGTAATGGCCACGATCGGCACCGAGTCGAGGTACGCATCGGCTAGTGCGGTAACGAGGTTGGTCGCCCCGGGGCCTGAGGTAGCCACGCACACGCCGACTTTTCCGGACGCCAACGCGTAGCCTTCAGCGGCGTGTCCGCCACCCTGCTCATGGCGTACCAAAACGTGGCGCAGCTGTTTCGCGGCAAACAGGGCGTCGTAAAGCGGAAGGACCGCTCCCCCTGGAATGCCGAAAACGATCTCGGTGCCCAGCTCTTCGAGGCTGCGGACGATGGCTTCCGCGCCTGTCATCCGCTCTACCTGTTTCTTCTGTGACGCTGCCACTTTTCCGAACTCCTTTGATGAGTTGTCAGCACTCTGGTGATCTACGAAAAACGCCCCCGCTCTAAATCCTTAGGCGGGGGCGCTTGTCGTTCGACGTCTACGTATGCAAGTACGTCGCGCGAGGGACAAGCGCCGCGCGAATCACTGCTACTAGGTCGATGAAGATCATGACTTGAGGATACACATTTCCCAGGGATCTATAGGGAAAATGAGGATAATCTGGAACTGCTATGCCTTTCTCACTTATTCTCGAAAACATATGGCGGTGGTTGGCCGACACCGGAATCAACCTCGCCCTCCTCATTATCGTCGCGATGCTCGTGCCGCGTGCGGGCCGTCTCGCCAACCGTTATGTCGAGCGCCAGATAGCGGACTCGAAGGACTCGGACGAAGGCAAGTCTTCGCTGGCCATCGCTGGTGTGGTCATTTATATCGTCCAGTTGCTGGCGTTCTTTTTGATCCTCGTTTTCTTCCTCCAGCAGATCGGCTTCTCGCTCGCCGGCGCGGCCATTCCGGCCACGGTTGTTTCCGCCGCAGTCGGTTTCGGCGCGCAGTCCATCATTTCGGATTTCTTCGCGGGCTTTTTTATTCTCACGGAGAAGCAATACGGCGTTGGCGACCTTGTCACGTTCCAAATCAACGGCACGGAAATCACGGGCGACGTCATTCAGATCACGATGCGCGCCACGCAGATCCGCACGCTCGAGCAGAACACGGTGACCATCCCGAATTCGACGGCGCAGGTGTGCATCAACAATTCCAATATCTGGTCTCGGGCACTGGTCGTCGTGCCTGTCCCACTTGCTCGTTCGCGCGATGTCGATGAAGTGATCGCGCGAGCCGAACGCGCCGCGCGAAAGGCGTTGGCAAACCCGGAGATCGCACCGCTGATTCGCGGCGAGTTGATGTCGCAGCCGGGCATCCAAATCAATCCGCCAAACACGGTCGGTATGCCGTGGACGCTGGATGTTCGCTTCATGGTGCGGTGCGCGCCTGGCGACCAGTTCCCCGTTGAGCGTGCACTGCGCGTCCATATTCTCGAGGAATTCTTCGACGAATACGGTTCGCAGACAGCGACGCAACCGCTTGACGACGATGCCACGGAGGCCTTCCCCGCCGTTTCCGCCAGCCGCTACAAGTCCGGTTGGGCCGAGGACTATTCCGAAGCAGCTCAAGCCGGCGCCGGGAGCACCGCTGTGACGTCTGCTGTCAATGACGAGCCGGCCACAGACATCCCCGAGCTGAGTTCCGGTGTGGGCACGAACCCGGACCCTGAACTGAGCGACCACGAGGAAGTCCCAGCGGAAGAAGATCCCGCCGCGAATCCCACCAAGCAGCAAACGCATCATGCACTCGGCACGTTCGGTGGCCGTGTGAGGGCATCGACGGGCCTGCTCATCGCACTGCTCCTCGGCCTGCTCCTCCTTCGCGGCATGATGTTGGAGGGAGAGACCAGCGAAGCTCGCTCCGGCATTCTCGCGCCGCCGCGCCCGACTACCTCGTCGGCTGAGGCAACCACGCCCCCTCCCAGCGATTCTTCGGATGAGCCGACCCAGACAGATGCGCCACACGAAGAAACCACCGGCACTGAACAACCGGGAAACGGGGACTCCACTGAGCCCGCACCTGCCCCGGCTGCATCTTCCGGAGCGCAGGAATCAGTGCAGCCGCGTTCGCAGGAGCAACCGACTGAAAGCGCCGAGCCCTCCGAGCCGGCCAGCGAACCAGTGGAGCAAAGCGCCCCCGCTTCTACCCCGGGGGAGAACGCGAGTCCAGACCCCCGATAGCATGACACCATGACATTCACCCCGGACCGCACCCACGTTCTCGCGGCGGTGCTCATGACTGGCATCGCTCTCATCGGAATCTCTTGGGCCCCGCTCAAGCTCGGCTGGCTGCTCATTTTCCCGATTATTTTCATCGTGTGGGTATTCACCGCTAAAACCCGGGTGGACGATAGCGGCATCACCGTGTCCTACCTGTTCAAGAAGAATGCGCACCTGCCGTGGGACCAGCTCCGCGGAATCGGTTTCGAAGGGTCCAGCGCCAAAGTCGCCACCGTAAACGGCGAGGAGTACACGCTGCCCGGAGTAACGTTCAATTCATTGCCGGATCTCGCGGAAGCCTCCTCGGGCCGCATCGCGGACGTGATCACGCAGGCCTCTGAGGCAGCGGACGGAATGATGGAGGTCACCGACCAGGAAGGAAATTCCATCCTGGTCACTCCTGAGGAATACGAGGAGCGCACCGCCGCCGGCGAAAAGCTTTCGAAGCCTGCTACAGGCACCAGCGAAAGCCGCAAAGAATGAAAGAACTGTAAAGAGGACGAGGACTGACACACATGCCTAACTCAATCCCGCTTCGTTCCCGCGTCACCACTGTCGGCCGCCAGGCAGCCGGCGCCCGCGCGCTGTGGAAAGCCACCGGCACGAAGGATAATGAATTCGGTAGGCCGATCGTAGCCATCGTCAACTCGTACACCCAGTTCGTGCCCGGCCACGTGCACCTGAAGAATGTCGGCGATATCGTCGCGGAAGCCGTCCGCGAGGCCGGCGGCATTCCGAAGGAATTCAACACCATCGCCGTCGATGACGGCATCGCGATGGGCCACGGCGGCATGCTGTATTCCCTGCCCAGCCGCGAAATCATTTCCGATTCCGTCGAGTACATGGTCAACGCCCACACCGTCGACGCGATGGTGTGCATCTCCAACTGCGACAAGATCACCCCGGGCATGCTCAATGCGGCAATGCGCCTGAACATCCCCGCCGTGTTCGTCTCCGGCGGCCCGATGGAGGCCGGCAAGGCCGTGGTCATCGACGGCATCGCGCAGACCGGGACGAAGACCAACCTCGTTGACGCGATGTCCAGCTCCGCCAACGACGCGATTTCCGATGAAGACTTGGACCGCATCGTCGAATCCGCCTGCCCCACCTGCGGCTCGTGCTCCGGCATGTTCACGGCGAATTCGATGAACTGTCTGACTGAGGCTCTCGGTCTGTCCCTGCCGGGCAACGGCACCACCTTGGCCACCCACACCGCACGTCGCCGCCTGTTCGAGCGCGCCGGCGAAGCTGTCATGGACATCGCGCGCCGCTACTACGGTGAGGGCGACGAGTCGGTGCTGCCGCGCAGCATCGCCACCCGCGAAGCCTTCCGCAACGCCATGGCTCTGGACATGGCCATGGGCGGATCCTCTAACACGATCCTGCACACCTTGGCCGCTGCCCAGGAGGGCGAAGTCAACTTCGACCTGAAGGACATCGACGAGCTTTCCCACGAGATCGCCTGCATTTCCAAGGTCGCCCCGAACGGTGACGCCCACATCGAGGATGTCCACCGCGCCGGCGGTATCCCCCGCATCCTGGGCGAGCTGAACCGCGCCGGACTGCTCAACACCGATGTCCACTCCGTGGCGTATTCGAATCTGCAGGACTGGCTCGACGAGTGGGATATCCGCGGCGGCAATGCGACTGAGGAGGCCATCGAGCTCTTCCACGCCGCCCCCGGCGGGGTGCGTTCGTCTGAGGCATTCTCCCAGTCCAACCGCTGGGATGAGCTGGATACCGACCCGGTTGGCGGTGTCATCCACGACTTCGAGCACCCCTTCACCTCCGACGGCGGCCTCGTCGTCCTGCGCGGCAACCTTGCCGAGGACGGAGCGATCCTCAAGACCGCCGGCGTCGAGGAAGAGCTGTGGGAGTTCTCCGGCCCCGCACGCGTTGTGGATTCGCAGGAGCAGGCGGTGTCCATGATTCTCGCCCGCGAAGTCCAACCTGGCGACGTGGTGGTCATCCGCTACGAGGGCCCCGCCGGCGGACCGGGCATGCAGGAGATGCTCCACCCGACGTCCTTCCTCAAGGGCGCAGGTCTGGGCAAGGTCTGTGCCTTGATCACGGACGGCCGTTTCTCCGGCGGCACGTCGGGCCTGTCCATCGGGCACATCTCCCCCGAGGCAGCCCAGGGCGGGCTGATCGGCTTGATCGAAAACGGCGACACGATCCGCATTTCAGTGCGCGACCGCAAGCTGCAACTCGAGGTCGACGACGAAGTCCTGGACCGCCGCCGTGCGGAGATGGAGCTGCGGGACAACCCGTTCACCCCGAACCGCACCCGCCACGTGACCAAGGCGCTGCGCGCGTACTCGAAGATGGCCACATCGGCCGATAAGGGTGCAGTGCGTCGCGTGGACTAGCGTTGTAGCGCACGCCCCCGTACAACCCACAGGATCACAACATGCCGCTTCTTCTTTTGCTCGGCGTCGTGCTCGGCGCGATCAATCTCGGCCAAAATCTGCACTTTGCGGTCAACGAGACGCTTCTCGACGTCGGCGTTTTCCGCGATGCCGGCGCAGCCTTTCTCAACGGCGACCCGTTGTACGAGGGCTTCCCCACCCGAAGCGGTTTCGCGTTCATTTATCCGCCGTTCGCTGCCCTGCTTTTCGTTCCCCTGACCTGGGTTCCGGAAGTCGCGATGGACATCATGTGGAACTGCTCCATCATCGCCGCGCTCTTCGGCATCATCGCGATGGCGTGCCACCGCCTGGGCTTGCGCCCGTGGTGGGCGTGGGCAGCTGCTCTGACAGGCTTTGCCACCTGCCTAGACACGGTGTACATGAACCTGTACTACGGGCAGATCAATATATTTCTCGTCTTCTTGGTGGCGGCGGATGTACTGGGCTACACCCCGAAGGCGATCCGGGGCTTGGGCATCGGCATCGCCGCCGGAATCAAGCTCACCCCCGCGGCCTACGCAGTGATCTTCCTGGCACGCAAGGACTGGTGGTCGGTCGCGCGTTCAGCGGGCTTCTTCCTACTCACCGCGCTCATCGGTTTCGCATTCCGCCCGCGTGAATCGCTGTACTTCTGGACGGAGGAATTCTTCAAAACCGACCGCGGTGGCGATGTGCATTACCCGCCAAACCAGGGCCTCGGCGGGATGCTGTCGAGGGGGCTGGTGGACGTGGGAATCGTCGACAAGCTCTCCCCTGTCTTTCTCCTCGTCTTCGCTGCGGCGACGATCTTCATCGCATACCGCTTGGAGGAGCGCGGCCGCAGCGTCGAGGCCCTGCTTGTGACAGTATTGGGCATCTCCCTGGGCGGGCCGTTCGCGGTGTCCCACCACTGGGCCGGCATCGTGCTGGTGCTGCCGCTCATCTTCGCGGTGCGCGAGCAGGGCTTGCGTGTCCTGCTCGCGGTCGCCGCGGGTGCATGGATCGTGCCGGGCTACGAACTGGTGGCCGAGGAAGAGGCGCAGAACTTCGAGTGGCCGTTGTGGTTCAACAGCAATGTCATCGGCCTGATGGGCCTGGCAATCTTCGTGGCGTACCTGGTCCTCGCGATCGGCGGGCGCTTCAGCGCCGAAGTGCTAGGCGAAGACCCAGAGCAGGACCGCAGCGGCGATGCCGAGCGCGGCGCAGATCCACGAGCTGGCCATCGGGCGGCGCGTCCAGCTACGGCTGAAATCGATGCCGAACAGGCCCGGGCCGGTGAACTGAACAGCTAGCGCCATGCCCGCCAGGGCGATCGCCAGCCAGACCGACGGCTCCCACGCGAAGATATCGCTCGTGGACTCGGATGTCATCACCGCGTTGATGGCGGTAAAGCCCGTCGCGGCGACAGCGACCATCGACGCGACCGGCGTGAGCAGACCGAGAACGAGGAACACGCCCGCACCCAGCCCCATGGACGGCAGCGCGATCGCGAGTAGATGCGGGTAGTTGTACGACGCCAGCTCGTCCTCCAGGCCCGCGAGCCCCGCGTTGCCGCCGAGCTGGAACAGGACCGCCAGAGACGTCAGGATTAGCACGCCGCCGAGCACGAGACGCAGAATCAGCAGGCCGACATCGATCGTTCCGCGGCCGATCGGCGGCTGCGGCTGGGATGCGCCCGCGACATCCGCAGTGGAAGCAGCGCTTTCTTGCGTGAGGCTCTCCGCCCCCTCCGTCGTGTGCAGTGTGCCCGCCGTGCTCACGGTGCTGGCTGCCACCGGTTCTTCAACCGGTTGCTTCACCGCAGGTTCAGCGCTGGTGGCAGGTTTCGCGGCCGCGTCGACGTCCGGCTCGTCGACCCGATCGACGCTAATGTCAACGGGCTTGTCGCGCGGTGCGCTCTTCGGCGCCGCGGGAAGAACCTCCGTCGGGGCGGCCTTACCGGTGCGGGTATAGACATTGGAGGCCGGCACCACCTCCAAATCGTCCAGATCATCGAGGTGGTCCAGATCGGTGACGTCCTCGAGCTTTCGCGCCTTGTTCGCGGACGTGTCTACGGGCTTTTTGCTGCCTTTATCACTCATGCTTTCAAATTTAAGGCAGGAAAACACCGCGATCGGACTGCCACGCAGGGACTTCTACGTGGACAGATCCAGAAATAATCCCCCCACGGTCAGCCGCGGGTGCGCGAGGCCGTCGCCCCAGCCCAGATATTGATGCCGGCGTCGTGGGCGATATCGTCGATAAGCGAAAGCTCCTCCTCGCTGAACTCGAGGTTGTCGACGGCGTCGAGGTTCGCGTCGAGCTGCTCCACGCTGGACGCGCCGATGAGTGTACTGGTGACCGTGCACTCTGCCTGGTCGCGCAAGACCCACGCGATGGCCATCTGCGCGAGCGTCTGGCCGCGCTTGGCAGCAACCTCGTTGAGCTTGCGCGCCATGGCGATATTGTCCTCGCTCAGCATGCCCTCGCTCAACGACTTGCCCGCCGCGGCGCGGGAATCAGCCGGGATTCCGTCCAAATAACGGTCGGTGAGCAGGCCCTGAGCCAACGGGGAGAACGCGATGACGCCCAGCCCGCTCTCCGCCGCGGACTGAAGCAGGGAGTATCCGTCCTCGCCCGGCTGCTCGATCCACCGGTTGACCATGGAATAGCTGGGCTGGTGAATCAGCAGCGGGCAGCCCTCCCCTGCCATGATTTCAGCTGCCTCGGCGGTGAGCTCCGGTCCGTAAGAGGAAATACCGGCATACAGCGCCTTGCCCGATGCCACGATGTCGCGCAATGCGTACATGGTCTCCTCCAGCGGGGTATCTGGGTCCGGGCGGTGGTGGTAGAAAATGTCCACGTAGTCGAGCCCGAGCCGATCGAGCGACGCATCCAGCGAGGACATCAGGTACTTGCGCGAACCCCCGAAACCGTACGGGCCTTCGTGCATGTACCAGCCCGCCTTCGACGAAATGATGAGCTCATCCCGGTGCGCAGCGAAGTCCTCGGCGAGGATGCGCCCGGCGTTGAGTTCCGCTGATCCGGCGGGTGGGCCATAATTATTGGCGAGGTCGAAGTGAGTGACGCCTCGGTCGAAGGCACGGCGCATTATTGCTCGCTGGTTTTCAATCGGCTTGTCGTCACCGAAGTTGTGCCAGAAGCCCAATGAGACCGGCGGGAGTTTCAGGCCAGAATTGCCCACTCGGCGAAACCAGTCGTCCCTATTACGGTCATAACGGTCCTGAGCTGCAGTGTAGGCATCCATGTGCGCCCATTGTGCCACAACTTTGTTACTCTCACTCCGATCGTTATTTTCTCTAAATCCCCCTACACAAAGGTTCTTCGATGAAGAAAACCCTGAAAGTGGCCATGGCGCTCGTCGGCCTCACAGTCGGCGCCGGCTTCGCCTCCGGCCAAGAAATCATCCAATACTTCCTCTCCTTCGGCTACTGGGGCATCGTCGGTGCCGCCGTCGCCGGCACCGCGATCGCGATCTTCAGCGCATTCGTCTACCAGCTCGGCTCCTACTATCTGGCCGACAACCACAGTGTCGTCTTCGAAAGTGTGTCCCGCCCCCTGCTGGCGAAGTACATGGACTACACCACGATGTTCACCTTGTTCTGCATTGGCTTCGTCATGGTGGCCGGCGCGGGCTCAAACATGGAGCAGCAATTCGGCTTCCCAACCTGGATCGGGTCCGCGATCATGGTCGGGCTGCTCGTGCTGTCCGGGTTCCTCGACGTGGACAAGCTGACCAACGTCATCTCGCTGATCACGCCTCTTCTGGTCGTCTGCATCATCGGCGCATTCATCATCACGATGATGAACATGCCGGACAACCTCGGCGAACTCAATGAGCTTGCCCAGACTAACCAGCATGCATCGGGCACCTTCGGCAACTGGTTCATCACCGCCATGAACTACGCCACGCTCGTGATGATCATGGACTGTTCCATGATGCTCGTCTTCGCCGGCTCCCACATGAACCCGGCTCAGACCGGCAAGGGCGGTCTCCTCGGCGGCATTATCTTCGCGGTCCTGCTGATGATCCTGGTGTTCATCCTGTTCTTCAACATGGAGCACATCATGGGCGCGGACCTGCCGCTGCTCATGGTCTTCGACACCATGCACCCGGCCATCGGCACCGGGGTCTCGATCGTCATCTACCTCATGATTTACAACACCGCCGTCGGCCTGTTCTACGCCCTCGGACGCCGCCTGAGCCACGATAAGCCGGAGAAATTCCGTCCCTACTACTTCATCGTTGTGGCGATCGGCTTCGCGCTGTCCTTCATCGGCTTCGCAGACCTGGTCGGCTGGGTGTACCCGCTCCTGGGCTACCTGGGTCTCATCCTGGGCGTCGTCATGGCTGTCGCTTGGTTCCGCGACCGCAAGAAGATCCAGGACGAGACCGGCCGTCGCGAGCGTCTCGCCGAGCTGGCAGAAACGCAGCTCCGCCCCGAATCCGACAACCTGTCCGCCGACGAGCGCAGCGAGGTCGACGACCTGACTAAGGATTCGAATATCGAAGACCAGAACCTCTGGCACTCCGTCCAGGAGGAGGTCGCCGCCGACCTCGACGCGGACGATTCCAACGAGTTCAGCTTGAAGAATGTTCCCGCCCTCGACCCGGATTCTGATTCATACGGCGGCGCCCCCGAATCGAAGGGCGATTCCATCGACTGGAAGTCCTACGAGGAGATGTACAAGACCGGCGAGTTCCCGGCCATCAAGCCCGAGAAGAAATAGCTTTTCGCTTCTCGACGCCGCCCCCTGCACTGATTCGGGGGCGGCGTTTTTCATGGCTGCCCCCGCTACCGCCAAGGCAACCATTCCCCCAAAAACGCGAAAGGTAACAATCAAACGGTAACCCCGCCCTGTTAGGTGCACCTTTTCGGACACACCGGCTCAGGTTCGAGCATTATTACCGTTTGATTGTTACCTTTCGCCGAATCGAAGCCTCAGCGACTAGTCCGCGAGCTTCTTCGCGATGATCTCGTTAATGGACTTCGGATCGGCCTTGCCCTGCGTCGCTTTCATCACCGCGCCAACGATCGCGCCGGTGACCTTGGTGTTGCCGGCCTTGTACTTCTCCACGATGTCCGGGTTGGCGGCCAGGGCTTCGTCGACGGCGGCCTCAATGGCACCGTCGTCACGCACGACCTCGAGGCCACGCTTTTCGACGACCTCGTCGACGTTGCCCTCCCCTTCGATGACACCGTCGATGGCCTGGCGGCCGAGCTTGGTGGTGAGTTTGCCTTCCTTGACCAGCTCGACCACGCGGGCGACATCGGCCGGGGTGACGCCGAGTGCGTCAAGGTCGCGGCCCAGCTCATTGCCCTTGCCGGCGATATAGGAAACCCACCATGCGCGGGCTTCGTCCGGCGTCGTGCCAGCCTCGACGGTGTCGACGATGAGATCGAGCGCACCGGCATTGACCAGGTCGCGGAATTCCTTCTCCGGCAGTTGCCACTCCTCTTGGATGCGTGCGCGGCGCACCCACGGAAGCTCCGGCAGGGTCGCGCGGATTTCTTCGACCCACTCCGGCTTCGCGATGACGGGCGGCAGATCCGGGTCGTTGAAGTAGCGGTACTCGCTGGCCTCTTCCTTCGGGCGGCCCTTAGACGTGGAGCCGTCGGACTCCTGGTAGTGGCGGGTCTCCTGGACGATCTCACCGCCGGCCTCGAGCACACCGGCGTGACGCTGCATCTCGTATCGCACAGCCTGCTCGACGGACTTCAGCGAGTTGATGTTCTTGGTCTCGGTGCGGGTACCGAATTTCTCCTGGCCCTTCGGACGGAGCGAAACGTTGGCGTCACAACGCATCGAGCCCTGGTCCATGCGCGCATCGGACACGCCGAGCGCCTTGACCAGCTCACGCAGGGCGCCGACGTACGCACGGGCGACCTCCGGGGCACGCTCGCCGGCGCCCACGATCGGCTTGGTCACGATCTCGATCAGCGGGATGCCCGCACGGTTGCAGTCCACCAGCGATGCCGTCGCACCGGAAATGCGGCCGGAGGCGGAACCCAGGTGGGTCAGCTTGCCGGTGTCTTCCTCCATGTGGGCGCGCTCGATCTCCACGCGCCACTCAGTGCCGTCGTCGAGCACGACGTCGAGGTAGCCGTCGTAGGCGATCGGCTCGTCGTACTGCGAGATCTGGTAGTTCTTCGGCTGGTCCGGGTAGAAGTAATTCTTGCGCGCGAAGCGGGAGGACTCGGCGATCTTGCAGTTGAGCGCCAAACCGATCTTGATGGCCCATTCCACGCCCTTGGCGTTGACCACCGGCAGCGCGCCCGGCAGGCCGAGCGAGACCGGGTCGACATTGGTGTTCGGTTCCGCACCGAAGTGGGCGGACGAGGTGGAGAACATCTTGGTCTCCGTGGACAGCTCCACGTGCACCTCGAGACCCATCACCGGGTCGTACTTTTCCAGGACGTCGCTGTAATCCATCAGGTCGTACGCAGTCATGGTTGCCAAGTGTAGTGCCCCTGCGCCGCCGCCGAGACGATAGCTCCGTTTAGGCGTCCACCTCGCCGCGAGCGGTATCGCACCGAAGCGTCACCCGAATTAATAGGCACGGCATGTATATTGATCGGCGTTATGAATGATCTGAAATCCTCCCGGGCACCTGTTGCGCTCGGGCTTATTCTTTGTGTCCTGGTTATGGCAGTACTGGCCTTCCCCCGCATTGTCGACGCCACCACTTCCAACAGTGAATCCCGCGCGGAACAAAACCCGGTGGAGCTGGGCGGAATCGGCGTTCCCGACGGCCAAGGCGGCACGCTGAGCTGTTCGAACCCGTCCGGATTCACCGGCAACACGATCACGTGGGATTGCGGTGACACACGCATCGCCGGCCGCTCCGAGGCCACCCCCGACGATAGCGAAAGGGCGCTCGCCCGCCACCACCGCGCGATGACGCTGACCCGCACCGTGGACGCGAGCGACGTCGACTCCCCGCGCGTTGGCATTTACGTCAAGAGCAGCGAAGACAGCGACGGCAGGTTCGTCTCTGTTTCCGTCACCGACGGAGCAACAACCCAGTACTTCACGTTCGGCGGCCCCGAAGCCGACGAACTGTCACAACGACTTATCGACGACGCCCCCGCCAACTCCGACGACTCCCACCCCAAGGAGGACTCCAAGTGACCGACAAGAATGCTCTTTTCTTGCGCATCGCAGCCGCGGTGATTCTCCTCGCCTCCGGCGCGTGGTCGGCGCTGTATCTGTCCCAGCTCCCAATCAACGGGAGCATGGCCGCAATGAGCGTGGTCGGCGTGGCGCTCTGGTTGCTGCTTGCCTGGCTGATCTTGCGCGGCCACCCCGGTAGGCTCCATCATTCGACGCCAGCATTCATCCTTGCCGGATTCTTCTCCGGAGCGACGCTGCTCGCCCCAGCATTGACGACGAATACCTCCGCCATCGCTTTCAAGGACTGGCTGGGGCTGGACAACCTGGTCTTCGGTCTCCTCTCCCCCGTCACTGAGGAGCTGCTGAAGTTCACTGTGGTGTTCGTGCTGTGCACCATGGTGTTTCGCATCCGTCGCCCGATTGAGGCTGTGACAATCGCGATCGCTGTCGGGCTCGGCTTCGCCGCGGCGGAGAACGCCACGTACATCATGCGCGCCGCGCTTAATAACCTGAATTCGGATCTCGAAGGCTCACTTATCGGCATCGGTATCCGCACGCTCCCCGGACCGTGGGGACATTCGATTTACTCCGGTCTAGCTGCCTGGGGCTTGGGCAATTTCCTGTGCCGCACCGACAAATCCATCGGCTGGCGCGTAGGCCAACTCGTCGGCTGGTACGCGCTCGGCTACGGCATCCACGCCGTCTTCAATTCTGTTGCCGAACTGCCCGGCGACGTAGCGCCAGTCATCGGTTTTCTCGCCGCTCTCGTCTTCAAATGGGTGGCCGGTATCTGGCTCTATCTGCGCAGCCGGAAGATCGGCCGCCGCGATATCCCGGAAACACCCACTGAACCAGAAACGGTCTAGGCACCCAGTCGCGCCTCGAGCGAGGTCTTCACCTCGGGCCACTCGGTGTCCAAGATGGAGTAGACGCACGTGTCGCGCACGAGACCGCTCTTGAGGATCTTGTGGCGGCGCAGCACTCCGTCGAGCTTGGCACCGAGGCTCTCGATGGCGGCGCGCGACTGGCGGTTCATAAAGTGGGTGCGGATCTCCACGCGCAAGCAACCGAGATCATCGAAAGCACGCTGGAGCATGAGCAGTTTTGCAGCCTTATTGAACGGCGCGCCCTGGGCATCTTTGGTGATCCACGTCGACCCAATCTCGATGCTCCGGTTCACGGGATCCGGGTGCAGGAACGTGGTCACGCCGATGGCGTTGCCGGCCGGGTCGACGATCGCCCACGGGGCGCGCTCGCCGCGCTCCTGATCGGCGAGGTTCTTCTCGATGTATTCCGGCACGCCATCCGGCGTCGGGATGTGGTCCTGGTACCAGAGCTCAGACAAGTCACCGACGCACGAAGCCAAAGAATCGGCATGGTCGAGGCTGAGCGGCTCCAGCGTGACCCACTCATTGCGCATTGTCGGGTTGTCACTGAAATTCATCGGGACCTCCTGAAGAATTCAACGGTGCGCGCCACGCCCTCGTCGAGAGTGACGGTGGGCTCCCACCCGAGAACCTCCCGTGCACGGGCATAGGAAAGGGCGGAGCGGGGGACGTCGCCAAGCCGTGGCGGGAAATCTTCCGGCGTATCGGGCGCGCCCGCATGTTTCGCTACCAAGCTGTGCAGATCGCGGTCGGTGGTCTCCACTGAGGTGCCGATATTGAAGCGTGTGCCGTCGCCGCGCTCACCTGCCGCGAGAACGAACGCGCGCGCAACGTCGCCGACATAGACGTAGTCACGGGTATTCGTTCCGCCGCCGAAGATCTTCGTCGGATTGCCGCGCAGGAGATTCTCCGCGAAAATCGCCACGACCCCGGCTTCGCCGTGCGGGTTCTGCCGCGGGCCGTACACATTCGCCGGCGCGATGAAACTCGCTTGCATTCCGTACAGGTGGCGGTAAGTGCCCAGGTACTGCTCACCAGCGAGCTTCGACGCGGCATACGGCGAGTGCGGATCGACGGGGAAGGACTCGTCCACCGGGAATTCGCTCGGCGCGCCGTAAATCGATCCGCCAGACGAGGTGTGCACGATCTTGCGCACGCCAGCCTTCCGCGCGGCTTCCGCGACATTGATCGTGCCCAGAATATTCGCCTGCGCATCGAGGATCGGGTCGTCGACGGATTTGCGCACGTCGATCTGCGCGGCGAGGTGGAAGATCACTTCAGGAGCAAGCTTATCGACGACATCCCCTAGCCCCTTATCCCCCACGTCCCCCTCGACGAGCTCCACTGCAGTCTGGTGGCTGATGTTATCGAGCCGCCCGCTGCTCAAATTGTCCAGCACGGCGACCTCGTGGCCTGCCATGACGAGCTGATCGACGAGATGAGATCCAATGAAGCCGGCACCGCCGGTGACGAGAGTGCGCACGCGGTGATTCTAACCGACGGCTATCCGAACATAGACCGCGCGGTCCGAATGCGGCGCTCAGGCACGCGTTTGAGGTTCTCCACCGCGTCGGCAAGCGGGACGAGCGTGATGTCCTCGCCGCGCAGCGCGACGGTCATACCGAAATTGCCCTCGTGCGCCGCGCGAGCCGCATGCACGCCGTAGCGGGTGGCCAGCACGCGGTCGTACGCCGTTGGGGTGCCGCCGCGCTGCGTGTGACCGAGCACCGTCGTGCGCACGTCGTAGCCCAGGCGGCGGTGAATCTCGTCGCCAATGATCTGGCCCATGCCCTTGAACGTCTTGTGGCCGAACTCGTCCTCTTCGCCAAGGCCCGCGTCCATCGTGCCTTCCTTCGGCACTGCGCCCTCAGCCACGACGATGATGCCGTACTTCTCCCCCATCTGGAAGCGGCGTTCCATCGCCTTGCAGATGTCCTCGATATCGAAGGGGTCCTCCGGGATGACCGTGTAGTGCGCGCCGCCGGCCATGCCCGCGTGCAGTGCGATCCATCCGACGTGGCGGCCCATCACCTCGACGATGAGGATTCGGTTGTGCGATTCCGCAGTGGTGTGCAGCCTGTCGATCGCGTCCGTGGCCACCGACACCGCGGTGTCGAAACCGAAGGTGTAGTCGGTGGCATTGACGTCATTGTCGATCGTCTTCGGCACGCCGACTACCGGAATGCCGTTGTCGGAGAGCCACTTCGCACCCTTGAGCGTTCCCTCGCCGCCGATCGGGATCAGCGCGTCGATGCCCGCGTCTGCGAGATTGCTCTTGATCTGGTCGATGCCCGCCTTGAACTTATCCGGGTGCAGGCGACCGGTGCCCAGAATCGTTCCGCCGCGCAACAGAATCGAGTCGATGAATGCATCGTCGTACAGGTCCTGGCGCAGGTCGTCCATGAGTCCCACCCAGCCGTCTTGATAACCGACGACAGTGGAACCGAACTCCGAGCTAGCGGTGCGGACAATGGCGCGGATGACAGCATTGAGACCGGGGCAATCGCCGCCGGAAGTGAGTGTGGCAAGACGCATGGGACCCAGATTAGCGTGATTGGGCGGTGCTGTCCGGCTCTCAGGCCGCAGCCGAGCTTCGGGCCCGCAACGGAACCGACGCGAGTGCGCCCACGAGCATCGCCCCGAGCGGCAGCGCCACTGCCCACCCGGCGGTGTCCGCGATCTCCCCACCGGCCAGCACCATGCCGACGAGCGCGACACCGAGCACGCTGCCCACCTGCCGCGCGGTGTTGTACAGCCCCGAGGCGGCGCCAGTCTGGTGCTCCGCGATGCCCCGCATAGTCACCGCCGCGTTCGGCGCCCACACGAAGGCCCCGCCGATGCCGAGCAGCGATGTGACGGCCATGAACCACCACACGCCCGCCGACGCCTCGATCAACGCGATCGCCAGCCCCAGGCCCGCCGCGCAGACCGTGAATCCGGCGATGCAGAGCTTGCCCGGGTCGCGTCTGTCCGTCAGGTACCCCGCGACTGGGGTGAGCACGAGCGCGAAGACCGACATCGGCGCGGTAATCAGACCGGAAGCCGTGGGAGATGCGCCAGCGACGGTCTGCAGCCAGTACATCAGCGGAATGAACATCGACGCGACGGTGAACCCCATCGCCGCCACACCCACCGCGCCGAGGGCGAACGACCGGTCGCGCAGAAGCTCCACCGGCAAGAAGCCGTGGTCCTCCCCGTTGCGCGCCGCCACAACGAGCGCCACAAGCGAGACCACGCCCAAGACGAGCACGATCCACTGCCCGAACTGGATGCCGTAGACCAAGCACCCGAGCCCGCCGAATGACAACAGCACAGGGACCAGGTACACCCGCTGCTGCCCCGCCGGGAGCTTCGGTAAGGCGGCAAGTCCCGCGACCAGAGCAGCGGCACCGAGAGCCGCTTGCACGACAAATGCCGCGCGCCAGCCGGAGAATTCCGCGATCGAGCCACCGGCTACCGGCCCGATGAGCGAAGCGACCGAGCCGATCACGCCCCACACAGCAAATGCGCGCCCCTGTTTATCCTCGCTGAAAACCCGCGGAATCAACCCGAAAGCTTGTGGCAGGAAGACCGCGGCACCGAAACCCTGCAGGCCACGCGCGGCGACGAGTGAGCCGAACGACCAGGAAGCACCCGCGAAGACGAGCGCGGCGACATAGACCGCCAACCCGATCAGGAAGACCCGGCGCTGCCCGTAGGCGTCGCCGAGCCTGCCCGTCGCAGGCATGGGCGCCACGGTGCACAGGAGGTACATGCTGGTCAGCCACACCGCATCGCCGACGTCGAATGGCAGCAGCGGAGTGATCACGGGCATGAAGCCCTGATCGATCAGAACCAGAAAATACCCCGCAGCGAGCGCTGCAAGGGTATTCCAGGGATTAACGGCGGGCTTCAAAAGCAGCAGCCACGCGGTAGAGACGCTCGTCGGCGAATGCTGGAGCGATGAGCTGCAGGCCGACCGGCAGACCCGTGTCGGTGGCGGTGCCCGCCGGAACGGACATGCCCGGCAGACCAGCCAGGTTCAGCGGCAGCGTGAACAGGTCGAAGTTGTACATCGCCAGCGGGTCGTCGACCTTGTCGCCGAGCTTGAACGCCGTGGTCGGCGTCGCCGGGCCGGCGATGATGTCCACCTGCTCGAAGGCCTTGGCGAAGTCCTGCGCCACGAGTGTGCGGATACGCTGCGCCTGCAGGTAGTACGCGTCGTAGTAGCCGACGGACAGGGCGTAGGTGCCCAGGATGACGCGGCGCTTGACCTCTTCACCGAAGCCCTCGCCGCGGGTGAGCGCCATGACCTCCTCAGCGGAGTGCTTTCCGTCGTCACCGACGCGCTGGCCGTAACGCATGCCGTCGAAACGCGCGAGATTCGAACTGACCTCGGAGGTCTGGATCAGGTAGTACGCACCCATGACGTGGGCGAAATTCGGGCAATCGACCTCGACGATTTCCGCACCCTGGGATTCCAGTTGCGCAATCGCCTTATCGACGGCCTCTGCCACCCCACTCTGCGTTCCCTCGCCACCGAACTGCTTCACGCGTCCGACTTTGACACCGGACAGGTCGCCGGAGGCACCCTCGCGGGCCGCGGCGACGACCGGGCTGACCGGACGGTCGACGCTGGTGGCGTCGAATTCGTCGTGGCCAGCGATCACTTCGTGGAGCAGCGCGGTGTCGAGCACGTTATTCGCGCACGGGCCGCACTGGTCGAGCGAGGACGCATTGGCGATCATGCCATAGCGCGAGACCGCGCCGTAGGTCGGCTTCACGCCGACGGTGCCGGTCAGGGACGCCGGCTGGCGGATCGAACCGCCGGTGTCGGTGCCGATGCCCAGCGGGGCCTGGCCCGCAGCGAGCGCCGCCGCGGTGCCGCCGCCGGAACCACCCGGGGTGCGGTCCAGGTCGTGCGGGTTGCGGGTGACCTTGTAGGCCGAATTCTCCGTCGAGGAGCCCATGGCGAACTCATCGAGGTTGGTCTTGCCCAAAATCGGGATGCCTGCCTCGCGGATCTTGGTCACGATCGTCGCGTCGTACGGGCTCATGTAGCCCTCGAGCATCTTCGACGCAGCCGTCGTCGGCGCGTCGGTGGTGACGAACAGGTCCTTCAGCGCCAGCGGCACACCGGCGAGCGGGGACGCCGGAGCTTCGCCAGCCTTCACAGCGGCGTCGACCTCGTCGGCCGTCTTCAGCGCTTCCTCTGCACCGACGTGGAGGAAGGCACCGATGGTCTCATCGGTCTCGGCAATGCGGTCCAAGAATGCCTGGGTGACCTCGCGGGAGGTCACCTCACCGGCCTGGATCTTCTCCGCCAGGACATGCGCCGGCAGACTGGTCAAGCCTTCGGCGGGAATGGTGTAGTCGGCCATTAGTCTTCCTCCCCCAGGATCTGCGGAACCATGAAGCGGTCATCCTCCACCTCGGGCGCCTGGTCGAGGGCCTGCGCCTGGGTGAGGGTGGTGCGCTGGACGTCGTCACGCATTGCCGCTTCCACGCTGTGCGGGTGACTCATCGGCTCAACGCCTTCGGTGTCCACTGCCTGCACTGCGGAGACGGCCTCCACGATGGTGTCCAGCTGTCCTGCCAGCTGGTCCAGCTCCTCGTCGCTGACGGCGATGCGCGCCAACCGCGCGATGCCTGCGACCTCCTCGCGGGAGATTCCTGAGGCTTCAGCCACGTTGTCCCACCTTCTTCAATCCTCGGGTTGCGGTTAACGCGCCTTATCTTACGTCACGCCACGAGACTTACCCGCGAGCGGTAAGACGCACCGGTAGCGATGCCCAGCCGCCCACCGGATGGATCTCGCGCTCTCCCTCGCCCGCGCGGGAAAGCTCCACTGCTGCGCACAATTCCTCGGTGAATGCCTGCAGCTCAATCACCGACAGTTCCTTGCCGGGGCACGCGTGCGGGCCGGCGCCCCACACTAGGTTCTGCGCGGCGTTCGCGTCCGGGTCGAAGCCGTCGACGTCGGCGAAGGTGTCCGAGTCGCGGTTGGCGGCCGTCCAGTGAATGCGCACCTTCTGCCCCTCGGGCAGCTCGACATCGCCGAGGGAGACCGGGCACGTGGTGACGCGACGGTTGCTCACGAACGGGGAATCCGCGCGCAGGATCTCGTCGGCGATCGCCGTGAACTCAGCACGGGAGACACCCTGGGACAAACGGTCCTTCAGCTCTGGGTGCTCAATCAGCGCCTCGATAATGACGCCAATGCAATACGCCATGGAGCTCAGATCACCGGCCGTCCAGTTACGCAGCACGGAGACAATCTCTTCGAATTCCAGCGGGCGGCCAAGACTCTCGTCGCGCACGAGGTGCGACGTGACCGAATCATCGGGGTTGTCGAGCAAAGGCTCCACGACAGAGCGGATGATGTCGTCGAAACGCTCCGCGACCGCGGCAGTGCGCTCAAGCTGTCCGGATCGCGTCGCCGCGTTATTGTCCGCGACCCACGCGACGAGCACGTCGTTGATGTCTTCCGGCCAGCCCAGCCACGCCGTCATCGCGCGCACGGCGTACTGCGCGCCGATATCGCCGACCGCGTCGACGGAATCTTTCGCAGCCGCGTCGCGGACGATCTCACGGGCCAGCTCACGGAAGTCCGGTTCGAGGTGCTCGACTGCCGGCGCGTCGAGGTATTGCTCGATCATCGCGCGGACCTTGGTGTGCTCCTCACCGTCAAGGCCATTGGGCAGCTGCATGAAGCGCGACACTGCGGAGGAATAGCGCTGCGGGTCCTCGGCCACCTCGCGGGCAAGATCGTGTCCGGCGACGACGACCTCGTCACCGTCCTTTGCCACCTTCGTTCCGCCCCGGAGAAGATTGTCTCCGTAAGTCCGGGGTTCAGTCCCTGCAAGTGAGGTTTCTAGCAGTTCATCGGTATGCAATTTCTGCCTCCTATCGAAAGTGCGTTCAGTCCGTCACCCGATGGTACGCCCGCGCCCGGTACCCCTCATTGCTATAAATAGGGCCATGTCCTACCTGATCCGCGTCGTCCTCCCCGACACCCCCGGCAGTCTCGGCGAGCTCGCCGAGGCCTTCGGCATGCTCGACGCGAATATCAAGTCCGTCGACATCGTTGAAACGACCTTTGCCGACGAAAAAGCGGTGGTAACAGACGATATCGTGGTCGAGCTGCCCACCGGAACCATGGTCGATTCGCTCATCACCGCCGCCGCGTCCGTCGATGGCGTCGAGGTCGATTCGATCCGCCCGTTCACCGGCCGCGTCGACCGTCGCGAGCAAGTACAGATGCTCGCCCGCGTCGCCAACCAGGTCCGCGACCTTCCCGCCGCAATGCAGGAGCTCGTCTCCGTCATGCCCCTTGCCTTGACTTCCTCGTGGGCCATCGTCTTGCGCGACACAGGTGAAGGCAGCGAGCGCGTCGCCGCATCCCAGGCAGCCCCGGGAGACGACGGTTCCGCGCCCGTGCTTATCGACGTCTCCGAGGCCCGCATCCTCCGCGACGACACCGACACGTGGGTACCCGAATCCTGGTGGATGCTCGATTCCACCTTGGCCGTCACTCCCCTGGCCACGACCGGCCTATACATGGTGGTCGGCCGCACCGGCGGACCTGACTTCCTCGCCTCCGAGGTCACCCACATCGGCGACCTTGGCGCCATTGTCGGTGCTCTCGTCCGGTAGAAGTCGCGAGAGCTACCGCATCCATCTGTAATTTTCGCCCGCGGTGACCGGCCGTTCATGCTTACTATGGACAGGGAAACTCTCTCCCCCAAACACACCTCACACCATGGAGTCGAAAATGCGCACCAGCTTCGCCACCCTTGTCATCGTCGCTGCTCCCCTCCTCACACTGACCGGCTGCTCGTTCACACAGTCCATTGACCAGGCGGAGGTCGAAACCCAGATTTCCGATAGCCTCGAGGAGCAAGTCGGCCAGCGCCCTGATTCCGTCGAGTGCCCGGGCGATCTCGATGGCGAGGTTGGCGCCACGATGCGCTGTACGCTGACCGCCGGAGACACGAAGTTCGGTGTCGGCGTTGAGGTCACCAGCGTCGAGGGCAACAATGCGAAATTCGACATCAAGGTCGACGACCAGCCGATGCAGTAGCAGCCCGGCTCGTTCTAGTCTGCTTTTCCGGTCTCCAGCAGCTGCTCGAACTGGGCTTCGTCCAAAATAGTGATGCCCAAGTCCCGGGCCTTCTGCTCCTTGGAGCCCGCGTTCTCGCCGACAACGACATAGTCGGTCTTCTTGGACACGGATCCCGACGCCTTACCTCCGCGCGTGAGAATCGCCTCCTTGGCGGTCACACCAGCAGCGGCCCACTTATCGACGATCTCCACGTGCCAGTCCACCTCAAACCAGTCCCTGAAGGATTCGACGATGAGGTGCCCACGCCGTCACTCCCCTGGGCACGACCGGCCTACATGGTGGTCGGCCGCACCGGCAGCCCCGATTTCCTCGCCTCCGAGGTCACCCACATCGGCGACCTCGGCGCCATTGTCGGCGCCTTGGCGCGTTAGGCCCGCACCCCCCGGGAGCCACCGCCCCACACAAGCGATTTCAAAGCGCGCTCCGGCGCGCTTTTTATTGCCCCGACACCGAGCAGTTCAAGAATCCTCGACAATTGCAACAATATTTTATAATCTTGGAATTGTGGACCAGCAGACTTCTAAACTGACTCAAACTTATTCCAGTTTCTTGGAACGGCTAGGAGCTCTCGAAGGGCGCGTCGCGGCCTTGGAATCCCAAGCGTCATCGTCCGGCGGCACCTCCCCGCTCACCCGCACCACCGGCGAGTACTGGATCGTCGACGGAGTGGAGGCGTCCCGGCCGCAATCTGGAGCGCAGGCAGGAGCAGACAATGAGCCAGACAATGGCGCACTCGTCTTCGGTGGTTCCGTCCGTATCAACGGCCGCGAATACGCGTACCAGTGGCAGCGCGAAACTGATTATCTGCTGGACCACGAATGGGACGAATACACCGAGCGGATCGCCGCTATCGCGCACCCTATCCGCGGAGCGATCCTCCGCCGGCTCCTCACCAAACCTGCGTCAGTCGCAGAACTCGTGGAGGAAGCAATCGTTTCTTCTACCGGCACCGGCTACCACCACCTTGGGGCCCTTCAGGACGCGGGGTGGGTCGCCAAGCTCAACGGCCACTTCGAGGTGCGCCCCGCCCGCGTCGTCCCACTGTTGACCATCATCGCAGCAGGAGAAGATCACTAATGACCACGAAGCAGAACACCCGCAACCAGCAAAGGCGTTTCGGTCCTACCGCACTCATCGTCGCCGGGGTCGCCGCTCTCTCGACACTTTCATTGCTCATCGCATTCGGGCCCCGCCCCATCGCGTTGGCGACGCAGCATACCGGCGAGGAAGAAATCTCCACGCTACTTGAATCAGGCGCCGACCCAGGCTCCAACGAGCTCGCCGCTTTCGTCAGCGAAGACGGGGAGGTCCGCTTCGGCGGGCTGGGTGCAGACGAGAACACTGAGTTTGAAATCGGCTCTCTCACCAAGACATTCAACGGCGAACTCGCCCGCCAGCAGATCGAGGCTGGCACTCTGCGCCTCGACACTCAAGTCCAAGACATTATTGACGCCGCCGGCACGCCCATTGCTGATGTCACCCTCGAAGAGCTTCTCAACCACACATCCGGATTGTCGCGGCTCGAAAGCATTGGTCTCCCGCAGTTCCTCTCCATGATGGTGCGCGACGGCGGGAACCCGTACCGCGGAGATACCCCAGAGGATATTTTCGCTGCTGCCACTAATCCGAAGTTGAAGCTAAAGGGCCGCGGCGAGGAGAACTACTCCAATTTCGGCCATGCGCTGCTCGGTCAGTTGCTCGCCAAGAACGCAGGTATGAGCTATGACGAGCTCCTTCGCACGAAGATCCTCGAACCCGCCGGCATGACTTCGACGTTCCTCGCCTTGCCCGGAACCGCCGACGGTCATCCGCAAGGACTCACTTTGGCCGGCCGTCCCGCGGAACGGTGGGAAATGAATGGCTGGGCGCCCGCTGGCGCGATTCGCTCCACTGCCAAGGACATCGCGAAATACGTCGACTGGATCTCCGCGCACGGTGGCCCGGATCTCGGCTGGGCTGAGTTGGAGGACGACGGAACGGCATACACCTTCCACAACGGCGGCACCGGGGGCTACAGCACGATGCTCGTCTGGGACCCGGCGAATCCCCGGCGCGCCGCCTTCGTGGCCAATTCCAGCGAAGCAAGCGTCGACGACCTCGGCATCAAACTGTTGAAAGGAACCCAGCGATGATCAATTTGCTACTCACGATCGCTATTCTCGCGCTCGCAACGTTCACTGCGGTGCGCGGAGTGCGCTCCCCCATTGTCGGGCTTATCGACGCCGTCTTCACCGTCCTCATCGTCTTCCTCCTGGCCCGCGGAATGAGCTGGAATACCGACCTGCCTATATTTGCGTGGTGGTTGCTCGCTCTCTGGGGCGCAGCCCTCGTCGGCTTCCAGGCCGCCCGTGTGGCGGCACGCTCCTAGAGCACCGGTGAGCGCCGCACCAGCTAAACGCGGTTGCCCACTACACCGTGCCGGTTTCCAGCAGCTGCTCGAACTGGGCCTCATCCAGAATCGTGATGCCCAAGTCCCGGGCCTTCTGCTCCTTCGAGCCGGCGTTCTCACCGACGACGACATAGTCGGTCTTCTTGGACACGGACCCCGACGCCTTTCCCCCGCGCGTGAGGATCGCCTCCTTGGCAGCATCGCGCGAGTAGTTCTCTAAGGTGCCGGTGACCACGACGGTCAAGCCCTCAAGCGTTTGGGGTGCGGCGTCTTCGGCGTCGTCTTCCATGGTCACGCCGGCAGCGGCCCACTTATCGACGATCTCCACGTGCCAGTCCACCTCGAACCAGTCCTTGAAGGATTCGGCGATGATGGTGCCTACTCCGTCAGTCTCCGCGAGCTCCTCCACCGAGGCCGCGCGCAGCGCGTCCATGGATTTATAGCGCGCCGCCAGTGCACGTGCTGCCGTCGGGCCGACGTGGCGGATCGACAGCGCCACGAGCACCCGCCACAAGTCCGTGGTCTTGCGCTCCTGCAGGTTTTTCAAAAGCTTCTTGCCCGACGCGTTGATCTGCCCGTCTTTCCGCGTGTACGTAGACGACTTCTCCACGTCGTCGGAGGACAGCGAGAAAAGGGTGGATTCGTCGATAAGCACGCCCGATGCGATGAGGTCGTGTGCGCCCTTCTCGCCGAGCGCCTCGATATCGAACGCCCCGCGCGAGGCGATGTACTCCAGGCGTGCGCCGAGCTGCGCCGGGCACGAGCGGGTATTCGGGCAGCGCCAGTCCGCGTCGCCCTCTTTCGCGGGCGCGAGCTCCGTGCCGCACGCCGGGCACTCTTTCGGGAAGACGAATTCGCGCTCAGTGCCGTCACGCAGATCCGCAACGGGGCCCAGCACCTCCGGAATGATCTCGCCGGCCTTGCGCACCACGACCGTGTCGCCAATGAGCACGCCTTTGCGCTTGACCTCCGTCTGGTTGTGCAGCGTTGCCATCGACACGGTCGAGCCTGAGACGAACACCGGCTCCATGACCGCGTACGGCGTCGCGCGGCCGGTGCGCCCGATGGAGACCTCGATATCCAGCAACTTCGTGGTCACCTCCTCCGGCGGGTACTTGTACGCGATTGCCCAGCGCGGCGCCCGCGAGGTGAACCCCAACTGGCGCTGCTGCGCGATGTCGTCGACCTTGATCACCACGCCGTCCATCTCGTGGATCGCGTCGTGACGGTGGTCCGCCCAATAGCTCACCGCGTCCTGGACGTCCTGGGCGGTCTCGGCGCGCTTGGTGTACTCGCTGACCGGCAGCCCCCACGAGGCGAGCTTCTCGTATGCGTCGTGCTGCGTGGCGAACTCAACGCCCTCACGCGCACCGATACCGTGGCAGATCATGCGCAGCTTGCGCTTGCGCACCGCCTCCGGATCCTTCTGCCGTAGGCCTCCTGCAGCCGTGTTGCGCGGGTTCGCGAACGGCTTGCCGCCCTCCTTCTGGCGCAGCTCGTTGAGCTCTGGGAAATCCTCCGGCCGAATGAACACCTCGCCGCGGACCTCCACCAGCGCCGGCACATCGCCCGTCAGCTCATGCGGGATGTCCTCGATGACCTTCGCGTTGGCGGTGATGTCCTCGCCCACGCGTCCATCGCCACGCGTAGCCGCGCGGACAAGCGTGCCGTTCTCGTAGACCAAGTCGATCGACAGCCCGTCGATTTTCAGCTCCGTCAGGTACGGCCCCGGCGTCTTCGCCAGCCAGTCCGCGAGCTCCTCGGCGGAGAACACATTGTCCAAGCTCGTCATCGGCTCGAGATGCTCGACGTCGGCGAACGCCGTATTCGCCGTCGGCGCGCCGACCTCCTTCGTCGGCGAATCCGGAACGGCAAGCTCCGGGTGCTCCTCCTCGAGTTTTTGCAGCGCACGGAACATCTCGTCGAATTCCGCGTCCGTGATCACCGGGTCGCCGTTGTAATACAGATCCCGGTGGTGGCGGACCTCCTTCGCCAGGTCAGTCCATTCGCGGAGGAGGTCCTTGTCCACGGTGCCGTCGGTCGCAGGGGCGTTGTTCTCAGTCACAGGCCCCAAGTTTAGAGGTCTTTCACCACTGCGGGTTGGCCGTATCCACGCCCTTATCCGCAGCATGCTTTTCGACGAGCCCCAGCAGGTAGCCCTGCGTCCCCTTGTACGCCTCCTGGAAACGTTCGTCCCCGACGTACATCCGCGCGAGGATGAGCTGGCGTGCCGGGGTGACCTCGTACCACTGGCCGATCATCTCGCGGTGGCGCGCGACGAGCGCCTCGGCCTCTTCCGACCCAGCTTCGACGCCGGCATCACGCGCGGCGGCCAAGTCGGCGACGAACGCATCGTGCTCACGCTGCAGCGCGGCGAAATCGTTCTCGTCCATCTGCGCCAATTTCTCCTGGGACTGCGCCCACTCGGCGGTATCGCCCCAGCGCTCTTCGGCTTCCTTCTGGTACTCGGGCATTTTCTCGCCCAGATATTTCTTCATCGCATCCATGTCAATGTGTCCTTTCTCAGTCTGTTCAATCAGGTCGTCCACCGCATCGAGTTGCTCGGCAACGGCTGAAAGCTGCGCTGCCAATTCCGCACGGTGACGGGTGAGGGCGTTGCGGAGGGTGTGGGAGGGGGCGTCGATAAGCTGCGCGATTGTCTCAAGCGGGATGCCGACGCCGCGGTAAAGCGCGATCGCCGCACCCCGTTCGATATCTGCGTCCGCGTACATGCGGTACCCGGTCGCCGTACGCGACGGTTCGAGCAGACCGCGCTCCTCCCAATGCCGCAATGCCTTCGTGGAAACTCCGAGCAGCGCGGCGGTTTCTCCGATCGTGTAATCACCCATGACCACAGTGTGAACGTTGCCGTTGGGTCAAGGTCAAGCGCTCGCGCAAAAACGTGTCGCCGCGCTCATTAGAATGAACCCCATGCCTACTTTCGACGCCTCGCGGATGCTCTCCTTCGACCTGGAGACCACCTCGGCGAACCCGCGGGAGGCACGCATTGTGACCTCAGCGCTCGTGCGTATCGACGGCCGCGATGTCACCGCCACCGAGCACCTCGCCGACCCCGGCGTGGAGATCCCGGAGCAAGCCGCCGCGATTCACGGCATCTCAACGGAAAAGGCTCGCGCCGAAGGCCGACCGCACGATGACGTGCTGCGCGAGACCGTCGAGACGATCAAGCAGGCGTGGGACGACGGCTTCACCCTGATCGTGTTCAACGCGCCCTACGACCTGACTGTGCTGCGCGCGCTCACGGGCGATTTCACCGTGACCGGGCCCGTCTACGACCCGCTGCTCATCGATCGCGCGATGGACCGCTACCGCAAAGGCGGCAAGCGCAACCTCGGTGCTTTGTCCGAGTTCTACGGCGTCCAGCTGGAAAACGCCCACGAAGCGACCTCCGACGCGATGGCCGCCGCGCGCATCGCGTGGAAGCAGGTCAAGAAAGTCTGGCCAGAACTATCCGCGAAAGAGCTCGACGAGCTCATGGAATTCCAGGCCGTCAAACACTTCGAAATTCAGACGGATTTCCGCAAATACTGCGAGTCCCGCGGCCGCGACACATCGAGCATCACGACCGCCTGGCCGATGATCAGCTAGCTGGCTACAGCTGATACTTCTGCTTCACCTCGCCGACGAATTGGCTAAGGCCCTTTTTATCCCAACCGGCGTCGAGCGAATGCGCGGTGCCGTCGTGGGTGCGTACCGTCATCTCACCTTTCGATTCATCGAAGTCAAGACGCGCGATCTGGCCTAGCGGAATGGTCTGGGTTTTCTCGCCCACACCGAACACCAAGTCATCTCCTTCGATGGCCGCCCGGTGCTTCTGCGCCAACGCCAATGCGATGGCCAAGCCAAACATAAGACCGAGGGGGATGCCCATGGCCACGTTCTTGAAGACCAAAGACATGGGAGCGCCGAATGCTACAGCGAAACACAGGATGTAGTACCACTGAATTTGGTTATGCTCCCACTTCATGCCAGCCCCTTTGTCTCAAATAATGCGTGGCACTTAGCGTAGCGAAAGTTCTGAACCCATGCCCTCCGTGTCCGGGGCGGATAGGCCATCGCGCACTCAGTGTTAGCCGATGTGGCTGAGCTCGGGTGTGTTGTGCACCTGCTCGACGAACTCGGCGACGCCAGCTTCATCGCCGCCGGTATCGATCGCGACCTTCGCGCCGTTGACGAACTCGAGCACGAGCACATCGGCTTTCGGCTCTTGGTGGAGTGCGGCCAGCTTTGAAACGGGAACCTTGCTCTCGCCGTCACCGGCATCGTAGGTCAGCGTTCCATCATTGATGGCGACGGAGTGCTTCTCACCAAACGGAATCAGCACGACACCCAAGGCGAGACCGATAACGAGTGCGATCACGTAATCGTCGAAAAGCAGTCCGAAAACGACCATGAAACTGAGCGCCGTCCCGAGGCCAAGAGTCCAGTCCTCCTCTTTCATCTCCCATTTCAACTCGTTGCTGCCCATGCCTCCATTTTAGAACTTTCGAATGATAAGGGACCTATTACGAAAGCTTATGTGTCCAACCCCATAGCTAATGAGGCGTGGGCGCGATGGCTTCAGCCATGTCCGCCGCCGCGCGGTAGTTCGCGGCGGTCGCGATCAGCGTGCGCCCGGGTTCCGCATACACGTCGATCGCGGTTTCCGCCGGGTCGATCTGCAGTCGGTCGAAGATACGAAAGACCTCGCGCGGCTCCATCACCGGCACCGCGATCCGGGCGCCGCGGTCTCGCGCGCCGGCCAACCCGTCGAGGTCCACGTCGCCTGCCAGATCGACGGTGAACCAATCCGCGCCACACAACGGCTCCGGGCTGTTGAGCAGGTGCTCGCCGAAACGCCCGAGCACGTCCAGTACGCGCTCGTCCGGCACCGCGGGAATCTCCTCGTAGTCGGTCGCGCCTGTCACCGCGCCGCACCGAACACGCCCGAGCATCGGCTCGTCGAGCTGCAGGAGCGTGCGCACGCCGAAACGCTTTTCGACGTCTCCCCTATGCTCCTCCACCCCGTGTAGCAGCGCATCGGCGATATCCCGTGTCGCGCCGCGGTCGGTGATCATGCGGTGGCCGTTGCCCATCTCCAATTGGGCGGCGAGTGTCCACGGCCCGACGAGCTGAACTTTGAGTTCAGTGACCTTGCCGGCCCACAGCTCCTCGAGCGCGTCGAGATCTCTTTCGAATTGGTCGCGTGCGCGCATGGTTGCGATTTGCGGACGCCGCGTGACCCGCCACGACCGTGGCCCGATGTCCAGGTTCAGTGGCAACAGCGCCGCGGTGCGGCCGACCGCATCAGATCCGACACCGCGTGCAGGAAGCTGCGGGATGTGCGGCGTCGGCGATTCCGAGAGCACAACGTCTGCCGCTTGAGCGAAGTCGGTGCCGGGAAGCGAGCCGAGCCCGAAGGCTGTCATTTCGCGGCGCGAAACCGGAGGCATATTCACACGAAAGAGTCTATAGATTACGGTGCCCGGTTAATATGCTCCCCATGGCACTTGAACAATTCTCCGGGTGGACATTCATTTCTCCCTGCCCGATTCCGAACGATGTACATGAGTTGATGGCCCCTGGCGAGCAACCACTTCAGGCGTTCAAAACAGTACGTGACTCGGCAATCTTCACAAACAAACGGCTTATTGTGAGAGATTCACAAGGCCTGTCGGGCAAGAAAGTCGAGATGTACTCCATCCCCTTCAAGAACGTAACAATGTGGTCGACTGAAAATGCAGGAAAGATGCTCGACTGGAATGCCGAATTAGAAATGTGGACCAGAGCTGGTCACATCAAAATCAATCTCTCCAAGGGAATCGATATCCGGGCAATCGACCGGCTCATCGCGAGCTGCGTTTTGAGCGCTTAGGGCCTCGACTCTTCCGTAACTGCCTTTCACTAACTAGCAGACTCCGTCCCGCAGATCGTGCCGGAACCCAGGACGATATCGCCGTGCCCGTCCGGGTCCGGCAGGTAAAGCACGGCGGCCTGGCCGCGCGCGACGCCGGAAAGAGGCTCGGTGAGAGCCAAGGTCATGGTGTCGGCATCTACATCGACGTGCGCGCGGCACGGCACGACACCACCGTGGGCGCGGATCTGCACGTTGGCGTCGAATTCCCCCTCCATCGAAGGGTGAAGCACCTTGAGGCGGTCGGCGTGGATGGTGGTCACGTCGAGGGCGGCGCGCGGTCCGACGGTGACGGTGCCGGTGTCGGCGTCGATATCAGTGACATATCGCGGCTTGCCGTCGGCGGCGGGCACGCGGATATTCAGCCCCTTGCGCTGCCCGATCGTGTACTGGAACGCACCGTCGTGCTCCTTGAGCTCCGCGCCGTCCTGGTCGACGATCATGCCGGGGCGCATGCCGATGGACTTCCCCAAAAACGCCTGGGTATTGCCGTCCGGGATGAAGCAGATGTCGTAGGAATCAGGCTTGGACGCGGTGGAGAAACCATAGGCGGCGGCTTCCTCACGGATCTGCGGCTTCTCGGTGTCGCCGACTGGGAAGATGCAGCGGTCCAGCTCGTCGCGGGTCATCACGCCGAGCACATAGGACTGGTCCTTCTGCGCGTCGGTGGAGCGGCGGAGGTTGCCGGCGTCGTCGATAAGCGCGTAGTGCCCTGTCGCGATCGCGTCGAAGCCGAGCGTGACCGCGCGCTCGAGGAGTGCTGCGAACTTGATTTTCTCGTTGCATCGCAGACACGGGTTGGGGGTCTCGCCGCGCGCGTAACTGTCCACGAAATCGTCGATGACGTCTTCTTTGAAGCGGTCCGAGAAATCCCACACGTAGAACGGAATGCCCAGCTTGTCGCACACACGGCGCGCGTCAGCGGAATCCTCGATCGAGCAGCATCCGCGCGCGGATTCGCGGGTCTGCTGCGCGTCCTTGCTCAAGGCGAGGTGAACGCCGACGACGTCGTGTCCGGCATCGACAAGCCGCGCCGCCGCCACAGAGGAATCGACGCCGCCACTCATTGCTGCCAAAACTCGCACGTGGCGTGAGTGTAGTCGCGTCACCGCAGGACGAAAAATACCCGGCGCGCAAAGTGGTACCACGGTACGACGACAGCGGTGCGCGCGGAAATTACGCTGGCGAAGCATGACCAAACATATCGCGGCCGTGCGTGTCCGGCCCCGAGACGTCGCCCTGGCGCTCGTGCTCGCGGCGATGTGCCTCATCAGTCCACTCGCAGACGGTTTCAGCGTGCTCGACGGGGCGCTTCTCGTGTGCGCGGCAGCCGCGCCGTTCACCCGCGGGCGCTGGCCGTGGGCGACCATCGCAATCTGTGCTGCGGTGCTAGCGGCCTGCGCATTCCCCGAGAGCCTGCCGACCGGGACGATCGGTGTGGCGATGTTCACCACCTACATCGTCGCGCGCCACCTTCCCGCACCCGCGCGCTACATTGTGGCCGCCACGCTCCTCGCGGGCGACATCGCCGCGACGGTGTTCATCGCCCCGGCCCTGCCGCTTGCGGAGCGCGCGCAGTACATCGCGTGGAGCGTCACGTTGCTCACCGTCGCGTTCCTCGTCGGCGAGTTGCGGCGCCGCGCGGAGGAAGCGGCGGCAAAGGAAGTGCAGATCCAGCTCGCGCGCCAGCGGGAGGAATTCGAGCGCGAGGCAGCGGAACAGCGCGCGCATCTCGCCCGGGAGATCCACGACATCGTGACGCATTCGCTCACCGTCATCGTGGCGCAGGCCGACGGCGCACGCTACGGTGCCTCGCCCGACGACGCGCTGCGCACCATCAGCTCGGTCGGCCGCGAGTCGCTGCGCCAGATGCGCGGCGTCGTGGGGCTACTGCGTGGCGGGGAGCAGCGCCCAGTCGAGCCGCTTGTTCCGGCGCTTGACATCGACGGACTCGTCGCCACCAGCCGCGCGGGCGGACTCGACATCGACTACAGCGTCGACGGCACCCCACCCGCACTCGACCCGGGTACGACGCTGACAATCCACCGCATCGTCCAAGAGGCGCTCACCAACGCGATGAAGCACGGCGACGGTACCGCGCGGCTCGCCGTGTCCTGGCACCCGGACGAGGTCGCCGTCTACCTTGAAAACGGTTTCACTCCCGGCACCGCTCACCAGCACGGTCACGGTCTGCGCGGCATGCGCGAGCGAGCATCGCTTATCGACGGCACACTTACCTCCTCCCCCTCCGACCACCACACCTGGGTCACCGAAGCTCGCTTGCCCCTGCAGCGTACAGATAGGGTCGAACCATGACCTTTTCCATTGGTCTCGTCGACGACCAGCTGCTCTTCCTCCACGGCATCCGCGCTGTCATCGACTCCCAGCCGGATTTGTCCGTGAGCTGGCTTGCCGGCAACGGTGAGGAAGCCCTGGAGGCGATGACCGCGGACCCCGTCGACATCGTGCTCATGGACATCCAGATGCCAGTGCTCGACGGCATTGCGACCACACGCCAGTTCTCGCAGCGTTTTCCCGGCGCGAAGGTGATCATCCTGACCACATTCGACGATGAGGGCTACGTCATGGGGGCATTGTCCGCGGGGGCGAGCGGATTCCTGCTCAAAGACGCCGAACCGGACACGCTTCTAAGCGGGATCCGCACCACAGCAGCAGGCGATGCGGTGATTTCGCCGAGGGCGACGAAACGGATCGTCGATAAGCTCAGCTCTTCTTCTGCTGAGGCCGATATTCCGCTGTCGCCCGCCGACCGTCTCGCATTGGACGAGTTGACCGAACGCGAAACCGAGATCCTGGTCGCCGTCGGCCGTGGCTGGACGAACACGGAGATCGCCGAGCGGATGTTCATCTCGATGCCGACTGTGAAGACGCACGTCGGGCGTGTGCTCGCCAAAACGCACTCGCGCGACCGCGTCCATGCCGCGCTGTTCGCGTACCGGACTGGGCTCGTCGCGCGCGCGGACCTACTGGATTCTTAAGCCGCGTCATACCCGGGTAGGACGGCGGAAATCATGCCCCGCGCCGACGCGGAACCTGCTGGTTGTGCGGGAACCTTGAGGGCATGGAGACATCATCAATCATCAGGACAGAAGGTCTGACGAAGACCTACGGCGGCACGACCGTCGTCAACAATCTTGCCTTGGACGTTGCGGCCGGTACCGTGCACGGGCTGCTCGGTCCGAACGGCTCGGGCAAGTCGACCACCATGAAGATGCTGCTGGGGCTTGTCACGCCCACCAGCGGCGAGATCAACATGCTCGGGCGGCCCATGAACCGTACGAACCGGTCCGAGGTGCTCGCCGGCGTCGGATCGCTCATCGAGGCGCCGTCCGCGTACCCGCACCTCACCGGCGGCGAGAACATGAAGATCGCGTCGCGGCTCTTCGGCGCCTCGGAAGCCAATGCGCGACGCGCCATCGAGCTCGTGCGCCTGAGCGGCCACATGGACAAGCTAGTCAAGAACTACTCGCTCGGCATGAAGCAACGCCTCGGCATCGCGATGGCGCTCGCCCGCGACCCGCAGCTGCTCATTCTCGACGAGCCCACCAACGGCCTCGACCCCGCCGGCATCGAGGAAATCCGCGCGCTCATCGTGAGCCTCGCCCGCGACGAAGGCCGCACGGTGCTGGTGTCTAGCCACCTGCTCTCCGAAATCGAGAAAATGGCCTCGAATCTGACCATCATCGACCGCGGCACGCTCATTTTCCAGGGCTCGCAGCAACAGCTTTACGACGCCCAACTCCCCGACCTATTCATCCAAACCCCCTCCGCAGATGCCGCAGCCTCGCTACTGGCCGCCCTGCGCCCCGTTGCTGTGGATGGCGGAGTTGAACTGCACGGGCTGAGCGACGGCCAGGTCGCCGATGTCTGCGCGCACCTGGTCAGCCACGGCGTTCCTCTGCACCAGGTGGTGCGCAAGCGCCGCAGCCTCGAGGAAATCTTCATCGGACTGACGGGACGGGAGGGTCTGAGCGCATGATCACCGAGATCGCTAAGCTGCGCCGCACCAAGGTGGTGCTGCTCGGATTCCTGCTGTCCGCGGGCATTGTGCTGTTCGCCGGCATGAATCTCTTCGCCGGGGGCCGCGTCGACGATTTCCTCTCGGACCCCGGGACGAACTGGGCCGGTCACATTGTCGGCTTCTGCATAGCGCTGGAGTTTTTGTCGCCGCTGCAATTGGCGATCATCGCCAGCCGCGTGGCGGACACGGAGAACGTGGGCGGCGGGTGGCGCCTCAACGCAATTGCCGGGGTGCCGCCGGGCACGTTGATCGTGCGCAAATTCGTGGTGGCGGCGGTGCTCGTGGCCGTACTCAAGCTCGTCGAATTCGCCGCGGTCCTCGCATTGCCTCTTCTCCTGGGCGCCCCAACTCCAAGCTCCGAGATGCTGGCTACCTGGGCGCTTTTCGGACTCGGCGCGCTCGGAACCTCGCTTGCCCTGCTCGCTGTGATGCTGTGGCTGGCTGCGGTGACCGATTCGCAGATCGTCGTCCTCGCGATCGGCGTTGTCGGCGGATTCCTCGGCATTGCCGCACTGCTCTCGCCGACGTGGTTGGCCGCCATCAACCCGTTCGGCTACTTCGCGATGCTCACCCCGTTCACCTTCGCCGACACAGGCATCGTGCCGACTGCTCCGCACTGGCTCGCGTGGGGCGTCTTCATCCTCGCGGCCGCCGCAGTCTTTCTCGCTGCAACCCGCATGCTCGACCGGAAGGAACTCTAGAACCATGGATCTTCTGCGCAACGACCTTCTGAAATTCCGCCGGTCGCATATGTGGGCTGTGCTCACCCTCGTTCCGCTCATCGCGGTGGCGATGGGGGCCGGCAACTACTTCGGCAACCAAGGCCAACTTGAGGCCGGTTGGACCAGCTACCTCTCCCAGATCATGCTCTTCTACGGAATGATCTTCATGACCGCAGGCATCGCGATCATCGCCTCCGCCGCCTGGCGCGTCGAGCACCGCGGCCACAACTGGCACTCCCTGCTCACCTCCACCCGCTCGGCGGGCGGCCTGACCGCCTCGAAGATCGCGGCGATCACGATCGCGGCCGCAGCGATGCAGGCGCTGCTCGTCGTCCTGGCCGTCGTGGTCGGACTTGCTGTCGGTGTCCCTGGCACCCCACCCGGCTCGTTTGTCGCGGTGGCGTTTCTCTCGCTGCTGCCCGCCGCCGCGGTGGCCGCGTGGCAGTCCTTCCTGTCGATGGTGATCCGCAGTTTCGCGGGCCCCGTCGCCATCGCTCTGGTCGCCAGCATCATCTCGTTCGGCATTCTCGCCTCAGGTGCGACGTTCGCCCGCTTCGTCCTGCCGCCGGGGCTGCTCTCCGACACCCTGTGGCTGGGAAGCAGCGCAGTCGCAGACGCCGGCGCGATCAGCGCGGCGACGGTCGTCCAAGTCGCTGTCGCCTCTGCTCTCCTCGCTCTGGCCGGATGGCTCTCCGCCACGGCCTATCTCCGGGCGACGGACGTGCGTCTGTAGTCTCGGCGGTTATGGCCCAGAAAAGCGAGACCTTCGAGATCGACACCGGCATCGCGGAAATCATCCACGAACCGGACGGGTCGATGCTCCTCATGGTCAACGGCGTGCCCAGTTCGCACATCGTGCCGGGTGAGCCGGAGCGGCTCGATTTCTCGTACATGCGCTGGATCGCAGCCGCGATCGAGGAGACGCGTTCGTGGGAGAAGCCCCGCTTGACGCATCTCGGCGGGGCCGGGTGCTCGCTGCCGCGCTATTTCGCGCACGTGTGGCCGCATTCGCGCAACACGGTCGTCGAATGGGACATGGACTTGGCGCAGCTCGCGCGCGAGAAATTCGACATCCCGCGCTCCCCGCTCGTCAAAATCCGCGTGGGCGACGCGCGTGAAGTCACCGACGGCTTCGTCGACGCATCCCGCGACGTCATCATCCGCGACGTCTTCGAATCAGCGACAACGCCGCGCAGCTTGACGACGCTCCCCTTCTACCACTCCTGCCTCCGCTCCCTCTCGTCAACAGGCCTTTATGTCGCCAACTGCGGGTCCCGCGGCGACCTGACCGAGGCCCGCGAAGAGCTCGCCGGCATGGCAGAAGTCTTCCCCCACCTCGCCGTCATTGCCGACCCGCCGATGCTCAAAGGGCGCCGCTACGGCAACATCATCTTGCTCGGCTCGCAGTCCGAGCTACGCGAAACCCCCGAGCTGACCCGCAGGTTGCTCGGGGGTGGGGTGCCCGCGCACTTCAAAGACGATGCGTGGGCTCGCGCCATGGCTGCATCCGCCACGCCGCGCCACGACGCTGACGCTTAGTTCCTACTCGCTCGACCCAGCGCCCTGCTTATTCGCGTTGTCGAGCAGGATGAGCAGGTCGCCGACGGAGTAGTCGTTGCCGACCATCATGTTGTTGAGGTCATCGACGGGCAGCGTGCCGTTTTCGACCTGGCGGCGCGCGGTGTCCGCGATGTTCTGGGCGTCGCCAGCATCGAAGCCGAAGGTCTGTGCCGCGCCCTCGACGTGCTGCGGCGAGAGTGCGCCAGATGCCAGGCCGAGGATCGCCGCGGCGAGCGCCGAGTTGGACTGCTCGAGGACGGCGAGGGAATCGGCGATGCCGCTGTCGATGTCCTTGTCCTGCAGCTGCTCGAGCAGACCGCCGGTGGCGTTGTGGTCGCCGGCGACAAACCGCACCCACTGGCCCTGGTTGCCGTTGAAGAGGTTCAAATCGACAGGCGTGTTAATGCCCGCAACGCGCCCCGATTCCGAACGCTGCCAGATATCGACCTTGTCCCATCCGCCGACTGGGCCCGGCGCCTTGTTCTGGTACGCGGCGAGCCACAGCGGGTAGTCCGCGAACTCGCCGGTGTTGCCCATCTGCTCAAGCCAGAAATAGCGGTAGGTGTACATCATCGGGCGGCGGCCCGTCTTATTTTCGACTTCGGTGAGGAACGTGCGCGTCCATTCGCGCAGCTGCTCGGGGCTCAGTCCTTCGTCGACCTCGAGGTCGAGCACCGGCGGCAGGGTCGTCGCCGGGCCGGTGTTGATCACGTTGGCGAAGTTGTCGGCCTGCGCCACAGGGTCGTTGGCCGGGCGCGCGTAGTGGTACGCGCCGACGGTCATGCCCGCATCGAGCGCACCCTGCGCGAATTTCGCATACGCGTCATCGGTGTAGTCAGTGCCTTCGGTGGCTTTGATGATGGCGAAGCGGTGGTTGTCGCCGCGCACCGAATTCCATTCGATGGCGTTGCCGCCGGTGTCTTGGTGGTGGGAAACATCGACGCCGTTGACCCAGTCGGCACGGCTATCGGCGTTGACGGAACCAGCGGCCATGATGCTGCCGAAGGCAATGGCCGCGGATGCGATAAGGGCTGCAGGACGCAAAGAACGAGTCATGGCAAGCACCTTAACTCACATTCGTCACACAAACCACACGCGACACACAATTCACAGCTTTGCGACGTCCCGCGCCTTCCCGATCACCTCCGGCAGCCTGTCGAGGAGAAACTGCACATCCTCTTCCGTCGTCGTCCTCCCGAGCGTGAACCGGAGAGCTCCGTCTGCGTGATCGTCCGGCAGCCCCATCGCTTCGAGAACGTGGCTGCGCTGGTTGACCCCGTTATTGCACGCCGAGCCCGTCGACGCCTCGATGCCCTGGCTGTCGAGCAGCATGATCATCGCGTCGCCATTCGCTCCCGGGAAGATCAGGTGCGCGTGCCCCGGAAGCACCTGCACGCCCTCGCGTCCGAGCACCGTCGCGCGCGCGTCCGGGATCGTGGCGATCGCGGCATGCAGGAGTTCGTCGCGAAGCGTCGCCAGCCGTGCTGCCTCCGCGTCCATTTCCCCGGCGGCTTCTTTCAGCGCGGCTGCCGTCGCGGCAGCTGTCGCTACGTCGACCGTCCCCGGTCGGATCCCGCGCTGCTGTCCCCCGCCCGTCAGTACAGGTGACGGCGCCGGCGAGCGCTTCGCCAGCAGGATTCCCGCCCCGCGCGGACCACCGAATTTATGGGCGCTGGCCGCGAGCGTCGTCGCGCCAAGCGCGTGAAAATTCACCGGCAGGTGCCCGACGACCTGGACCGCGTCCACGTGGACAGGCGTGCCCGCGGCATTGGCCCGCGCGATGATCTCTTCGACCGGTTGGATGGCGCCCGTCTCGTTATTGGCCCACATGCACGTCGCGACAGCTGCCGGATCGTCGAGCACGTCCGTGACCTCGACGACCCCGTCCTCGCTGGCGGGCAGCATCTGCACATCCGCGCCGTGCTTCTCCAGGTCCGCGACGGTCTCGCGGACGGCGGGGTGCTCGATCGGTGTCGAGATAACACGAGCGCCCGGCTCACCCGCAAGACCCCGGAGCGCCACATTGTCCGCCTCTGTGCCGGAGGCCGTGAAGATCACCTCGACGGGATCAGCCCCGAGAATCTCCGCGACGGTCTCGCGCGCCTGAGCTAGCACTGCGTTGGCAGCGCGCCCAGACGCGTATTGCCCGCCGGGGTTGAGCAAATGCGCATGCTCGGCCCACGTGTCGACGGCGACCTGCCGCATCGGGGTGGTCGCCGCGTGGTCGAAATAGCGGGGCGCGCTTACCGTCACCGGTTCTTAAGGGCCTTGATCAGCTCGGGCACGAATTCTTCAATGTCGGCGACAACACCGATGTCGGCGATGGAGAAGATCGGCTCGTCGCGGTCCTGGTTGACAGCGACGATGGTGCCAGAAGTCTGCATGCCCGAGGTGTGCTGGATCGCGCCGGAGATGCCGAGCGCGATGTACAAGTCCGGAGACACAGTCGCGCCGGTCTGGCCGACCTGGGTCTCAGGTGAGGCCCACCCCAGGTCGACGATGTCGCGGGTGGAGCCGGTGGCGGCGTCCAGGACGTCGGCAAGCGCTTCGACGTACTCCTTGTAGCCGTCTTCCGAACCGACACCGCGGCCGCCGGACACGACGGTGGCCGCCTGAGTCAGCTCGGGACGGTCAGCGCGCACCTTCGGCGTGAACGAAGAAACGCGCACGTCGCGCTCGGTCGCGGCCGGCAGAGGCATCGGCGCGAGCTCGCCGGCAGCTTCCTGCGGCTCGGCCTTCACGGAGCCGGGGCGCAGGGTGTAGATCGGGCACTCGCCGCCCGCGATCGCGGTGGTGGTGTAACTGCCGCCGAAGATCTCGTGGTGGGCGGCGCGGTTGTCCTCGATGCCGACGACATTCGTCAGCACGCCGGAGCCGAGGCGCGCGGCAAGGCGGCCGGCGATCTCATTGCCGGTCACGGTCGCGGCGATGACGATCGGAGCCGGGTTCGCGGCGCCGAGCGCCTGCAGGGCGTCGACCTCGGGAAGGATGAGACGCTCGCTGTAGTCCTCGGCGGACGCGTCGATCACCTGAGCGACACCCAACGCCGCCAGCGACGGTGCGAGCGCTTCCGCATCGCCAGGCGCACCGACGACCACCGCCGAGACCACCCCCAGCCCCCGCGCCGCAGTGATCAGCTCACCGGTGATCGGGCTCAGCTCAGAGCCGGTGTGTTCTGCCAGTACATAAACGTGCATGTCGGATCGGCTCCTTAGTTATTGAGAAGGTTGCGGGCGGACAGCTGCTCGACGACCTGCGCTGCGATGTCGTCAGCCGGGCCTTCCAGCAGCTCGCCGGCGGTGCGCGGCGGCACCTCGGTCGCGTGGGTCACATTCGTCGCGGAATTGCCCAGGCCGACCTGGCCGGCATCGACGCCGATATCAGCGATGGTCAAACGCGTGATCTCGTGCTTCTTGGCGGCCTTCATGCCCTTGAAATTCGGGAAGCGCGGCTTATCGGACTGCTCGGTCACAGCGACAACGGCAGGCAAGGGCGCCGCGAGCTCCCACGTGCCGCGCTCGTCTTCGCGCGTGGCCAGGATCTCGCCGCCCTCGATGCGCAGGTTGTGCGCCTGCGTCACAGCCGGAACCTGGCGGTACTCCGCCAACAGCCCGGCGACCGCGCCAGTTCCGCCGTCGGAGGACTGGTTGCCGGCCACCACCAGCGCAAGATCGTCGATGGTGTTCAAGACATTGTGAAGGGCCCACGCGGTGGAGATGGCGTCGGAGCCGGCGAGGGTGTCGTCGATAAGCGAAATCGCATCGTCCGCACCCATCGCAAGGGCCTTGCGCAGCGCTTCCTCGCACCCCTCGGGCCCCATCGTGACGGCCACGACGCGGTAGTCGCCCGCATCGCGCAGGCGCAGCGCCGCCTCAACGGCGTACTCGTTGATCTCATCGATGACGTTGTCGGCGTTCGCGCGGTCAAGCGTGTTATCCGCCTCGAGCGACTTCGTCGACCACGTGTCCGGCACGTTCTTCACCAGCACAGCAATGGTGGGCATGAATTTTCACCTTCCATCTGTCAGTTTCGCTCACACGAGCCTAGCGCACGCGAGCGCCGCAAATGAACGCTGTCGCGTGGTCGCCGATGCGCGCGATCGCCACCGCCATCGGCCGGTCGCCTTTGAGTTTCAGCTTGGCGCGAAGCTGGTCAGGATCGACGTCCACACCGCGCACGAGGATCTCCAGCGAGCCCGCGCCGTGCGCTTGTAGCGCGGGCCGCAGCTTCTTCAACGGCACCGCCTCGATGAATGGAAATCCGGAATACCCGTCCGGCACCCGCTCGCCGGTGAGGAACGCGATGTGCGGGTCCAGCATCGCGAGCTCGTGCCGCGCGGCCCACTGCTGGACGAGCCCCGCGCGGATCACCGCACCATCCGGCTCAACGATGAAGCTTTTCGGCTTATCGACGTCCACCCCTTCCCCACAGTCCTCCACCCTCTCCGTGAAGCTCTCCCGGATGACCACTGCTTCGCGCGTGTGCCCTGGATCAGCGAGTTCCGGTGTGTACAGGCATGCCTCTTTGACTCCCCCGTTCACGCTGACCACGCTGACAAGGCCGTGCCAGTCCGAGTAGTCGATCCCCGGGGCGCACTTGATGGCCATGGCCGCACCGGGGTACGCCGCGATGAGGTCTGGTAGCGGCGGGATGAGCTTCGCCGGGTCGGTGATGCGCCGCCCGTCCGCCCGGCGCGCAGGGTCGGCCACGATGACACGCCCCGGCCGCG